>UCIT01000114.1 GCA_900472625.1 Hyphomicrobiales bacterium
TTTCGTCGCTGGTGAAGGAGACGATATCAGTGGTCGACATGGCAGCCAACTGGACGGACGACAGAGCGCCGGCCTGTTCGCTGGTCAGCGCCGTGATCTGACCCGAGGTCATCGCGTCGATCTGATCACTGCTGAGTGCCGCAATCTGGGCGGTCTTCAGCAGAGCCACGTTGGCCGTGGTGAGCGCGGCGATTTCGCCGGTCGTCAGGGCAGCAACCTGCTTGGAGTTCAGTGCACCGACCTGATCGCTGGTGAGAACCGCGATGCTGGCCGTGGTCAATGCAGCAACCTGGGTGCTGCTCAGAAGAGAGACCTGCTTGCTCGTCAGCGCTGCCGCCTGGCTTGTGCTGAGTGCGGCGATATTGTCGCTCGACAACCCGGCCAACGCCTTGGTGCTGATCGCAGCGATTTCATCGGTCGTGAAGGTTGCAATGTCTGCCGTGGAAAGAGCGTTGATCTCGGCTGATGTCATGGCACCGATCTGGGCGCTACCCAGCGCCTTGATCTGATCGGAAGACATCGCCGCGATCTGGGTGTTGTTCATCGCCGCGATCTGGCTTGTCTTCAGAGCAGCGATCTGATCGGTCTTGAAGGCTGCGACTTCAGCGGTCGTCAGTGCTGCAAGCTGCTTGGAATTCAGCGCGACGACCTGATCGGTGCTGAGCGCCTGGATCTGAGCGCTCGACAATGCTGCGACCTGCGAGCTGCTGAGCAGTGCAACCTGTCCGGTCTTCAATGCGGCGACCTGTTCGGTCTTCAGGCTGGCGACCGTGTCCGAGGAAAGACCCGACAGCGCCTTGGTGCTGAGTGCCGCGATCTCGTCGGTCGTGAAGGTTGCGATATCTGCCGTCGAGAGGGCACCGAGCTGGGCGGAGCTCAGTGCGCCCGTCTGCGTGCTGGTCAGGGCGGTGATCTGGCCGGTCGAAAGCGCCGCAATCTGCGCCGTGTTCAGCGCCGCGATCTGGGTGCTCTTCAGCGACGCGACCTGATCGGTGGTCAGATACGTCATTTCATCGGTGCTGAGCGAGGCGATCTGTTTCGAGTTCAACGCACCAAGCTGGGTGGAGCTCAGCGTCGAAAGCTGGCTGCTCGACAGAGCCTGCAGCTGGGTGCTGTTCAGCACGGCGATCTGACTGGTCTGCAGGACGGAAACCTGAAGCGTCGTCAGGCCGGCAAGACCGTCTGTGGTCAGTCCAGCCAGCGCCTTCGTGCTGATGGCGGCGATCTCGTCGGTCGTGAAGGTCGCGATATCTGCCGACGACAGCGCGCCAAGCTGGCTTGCCGTCAGGGCGCGGGCCTGAACGCTCGTCAGCGCGCTCACCTGTGCGGTCGAGAAGGATGCGATTTGCGTGCTGCTGAGCGCAGCGATCTGGCTCGTCTTCAGAGCGGCGACCTGATCGGTCGTCAGTGCCGCAATATCTGCGGAGTCGAGGGCTGCGAGCTGCTTGGAATTCAACGCGCCGATCTGCGTCGATGTCAGCGCCTTCAGCTGGGCCGAAGAAAGGCCCGAAACCTCCGTGGTCGAGAGGGCTGCAACCTGCGACGTCGACAAGCCGCCGAGCTGTATGGTGGAAAGTACGCTCAGCTGGTCCATATTGAGGCCAACGATCGCGGCTGCCGATACGGCGCCCATCTGCGTCGATGTCAAGGCCCCGAAGTCGCGCGTTTCGATCGCGCCGAGCTGCGTTGAGCTCAGCACCTTGATCTGCGCCGTGCTCAGCGCCGCGATATCGTCGGAGGAAAGACCCGCGATTGCGGTCGTCGATAGTGCCCGGATCTGATTGACCGTCAGGGAAGTAACAATGGAAGTCATAGACGAGCGCCCCTCGTGTTAGCGTATCAAAAAATGTTATTCCCATTCCGACGCCAAGATGGACCCGCGCTTCGCAATCAATGCAAAGCGCTGACCAGTCGCCACCAAAGGCGACGATCAAGGTTTCCGGTCGGAAGAAAATCATATTGAACTAAACATGGCTCGCACGAGCCAGCGCATCGGAGGGGCATCATGCGCCCAGAGCCAAAGATGGCTCTGATCCCTACGCCAATGATCGCGAAGATATCCGGCTATTTCACTGTTCGTCCGACACCGCAACATGCAGGCCGATTTTACAGCGTTCTAGGACAGACCTATCGCAAGCAATGAAATTCTTATTCGGCAGTCTTTAATTTCGAGTTAACACCAACCCGATCTCGACCGAAGCCTGTTACAGATTCGGTCTGCCGAAGTGTAATTGGGCAATGTCTACGACGCAATCAGCGCCGAGCATGATTTTTGGCGGCGAGAGGCCCGTGCCAGGCGAACATGGAAATATTGAGTGCAGCTGGCCGAAGAAAATTACCATGACCATCTACATAACCGATATAAAACTGTCGCAAAGCTTGTGCCTCTACCCGCTGTTTCTACGGGTGGCGCATGAGAATGAAAGTATATCAGCAAGCTTGAACAGTCCGAAGGCAGTCATATCGATCGTCCGTTCTGCGAACGCCAAACGCCCGCCTGGGCGGGTTGTTTTGGTTGAGCGGATTGC
>UCIT01000051.1 GCA_900472625.1 Hyphomicrobiales bacterium
GGCTCAACGCGCTGTTGCCGAGCCTGATGCTCGGCGTGCCCGTCGTCTCCTCGCCGGCGCAGAAATTCGATGCCGACATGGCCTATCGGATCATGGCCGAGATGAAGGTGAAGAACGGCTTCATTCCGCCAACGGCGTTGCGGCTGATGAAATCGGTCTCCGATCCGCGCGAAAAGTATCCGCTTGTGCTGCGCACCATCGGCGCGGCTGGCGAGGCGCTGGGGGCGGAGACCTACGAATGGGTGAAGCGCACGCTCGGTATCGGCGTCAACGAATTCTACGGCCAGACGGAGTGCAACTTCGTGCTGTCGTCGAGCGCTGCTTTTGGTGTCAGCCGGGCGGGCGCGATCGGCAAGGCGGTGCCGGGGCACCGGGTGGCGGTGGTCGATGACGCCGGCATGGTTCAGCCGGTGGGCGAGGCGGGCCAGATCGCCATCGCGCGGCCGGACCCGGTGATGTTTCTCGGCTACTGGAACGATGGGGAGGCCACGGCGCGCAAGTTTGCCGGCGACTGGCTGCTGACGGGCGATCTTGGACGGCAGGATGCCGAGGGCTACGTCACGTTTCTCGGGCGCGACGACGACGTCATCACGTCCTCGGGATATCGGATCGGACCGGCGGAGATCGAGGACTGTCTGAGCGGGCATCCGGCGGTGCAGATGGCGGCGGCGATCGGCAAGCCCGACGCGCTGCGCACCGAGATCGTCAAGGCCTATGTGGTGCTGGTGCCCGGCATCACCGCCAGCCCCGATCTGGCGGCCGACATCCGCGATTGGGTGAAGATGCGGCTGTCGATGCACGAGTATCCGCGCGAGGTGGAATTCGTCGATGCGCTGCCGATGACGACGTCGGGCAAGGTGATACGGCGGATGTTGCGGGAGCGGGCGGTGGCGGAGTAGGGGCGCGGGGACAATAATCTTGCGCGAGGAGATATCTCTCCGTGATTTCAGGCGTTTGCCGATTGCATTTTCCCCGGCGATCCCCTGTTGGATCGTCCCACCCATACTAATGGGGTCATTGGACAGGGAGCCGGGTCGCGAACCGGATCTGACACATCAGGGCGCAAGCCCGGCGTTCGGTGATGGTTGCAGGAGGTGGGTGAATGGGTCGTCAGGACACGCCATCCATCCGTAAGGGAAGGGCCGAGAGACGCTCCTGTCGGCTTGGAACATCCGGAAACCTTCATGCGATCGGGCAGGCGACACCGCCTGACATTACTATCTTGATTTCCACCGTCGCCTGCCCATTCCCGGCATGCCTAAACCGTCGCGGAGTTTCTCCGGCGCGGGGTTTTGTGGTGCGTTGTGCCGTGTGGCACCCCCTCTGCCCTGGCCGGGCATCTCCCCCACAGGTGGGGAGATTGGCTGGGCGCATCTGCTCGCTCAAACCTTAACGTTCTGCGGAAAGCGTGCCGCGAGTCGATCTCCCTCCTTGTGGGGGAGATGCCCGGCAGGGCAGAGGGGGGTGCCAAGTACTCCAACCCCGCCAACTACCCCCGCCCGGCCAGCGCCAGAATCTTCTGCCTCAGCATCTTCGCCACATTGCGCGTGCTGCTGTAGAGATGCAGCTGAGCGGCGACCTGGCGGACGTCGCGGTCGGCGTTCTGGTTGAGGCCGATGACGATCGTGCCCATCTCCTCGCGTTCCTGCCAGAAGCGGCTCATGATCGGGTGATCGGGAACGGCGCAGCTGTCGGAGCGGATGATGTTGGCGTCGTCGAGATGCCATTCCGTCAGTTCACCCATGAGAAGCTTGCCCGGCGAATAGCGGGCATAGGCCTCGTCATAGGCGGTCTTCCAGGTATAGGCCTCGCCCGACATCATCAACACGACGGTCGAGGCGATCGACTTGCCGTTGAAATCGATCGAATGGATACGCACGGCGTCGACGGCGGCGAGGTTGGAGATCGCCTCGCGGGCAAAGGCGGTGTGCAGGCGGTCGGTGACCAGCGCGCTGCGCTTCTTGCCCTTCCAGCCGCCGGCTTCCAGCGCCAGGAATTCCTCGAAGCGCAGGTGGATATCGCGCGGCTGGCGGGCGACGTTGTAGACGACGCTGCCCTTTTCCTCGAGCAGGCGCCACTGGCGGCGCATCTCGCGCAGATGCGAGGAGGAGACGGATTGACGCAGGTAGGCGGTGGCGTCCTCATCGCTCTGCAGCATCGGGCGCTCATAGGGATTGGTCGTCGCGATCGGCAGGTTGCGGCCGATGGCGACGGCGCGGGCCATGCGGGCGAAAATGCCGTTCAGGCGAAGGTCGGGCAGCACCAGAATACCCGGNNCTCGAACAGGTTGTCCAGCGTTTCGGCGGCGTCTTCCCCGTCGAGCAGCGGCGTGCCGAGCGGCGCGAAGCTGTTGGCCCAGACCCGGATGATCGACGGGCCGACGGCGAAGCCGGGTTTTTCGACCGAAAACGGCATCAGCACGCGCAGGCGGCTGCGGGTGTCGTTCTGGTCGCGCAGCAGCGCGAAATTGACCTCGCGATCGTCGAGACGGGGCATGGCGGGGGCGAGGAAGCGGCCGGTGAAGAAGACGTTGGGTTCCAGCGCGCGGTTGGAGAGGAAGTCCAGTTCGTCCTGCAGGTCGTAGCCCAGCTTGCCCGAGTAGATGCTGAGTTCGCGCCCGGGGCGGCCGATCTCGACGCGGGCTTCGGCCTGCGGAACGTCGAATTTCAGTGATGCCAGCTCGTTGACCATGCGGTTTGCCGTGGCGTCTGTCGTCTGGGAACCGGGAGGAGTGCGCACCATACTGTCAGGCTTCCATGTCTTTGCCGGCAACAGCCGGCTTGGCAAAGGCGAAGAGGGCGATGCCGAGCGCGTGGCGCACGGCGAGATGTAGCAGCACGGCTTCGACAGCCATGGCCGATGCGGTGGCGATTGCTGCGCCCTCGATGCCGAAGTGCGGGATCAGCAGAACGTTGAGGACGACATTGGCCGTCAGCGCGCCGGCATAGAGCGCGACGCAGATGTTCTGCTTGCCCGACATCATCAGCAGCGTTTCGGCCGGGCCGACCAGCGCCTTGGCAAGGATGCCGGCGAGCAGGATGGCCATCAGCACATAGCCGGCGGTAAAAGCGCCGCCGAACAGCGACAGCAGCAGATGGCCGGCGGCGAGCACCACGAGACCGACGCCGAGCGCCGGCCAGAAGGTCCACCTGGCGGCGTCGATGGCGGCTGCCGCCAGCTGCTGGCGCGTGCCCTCCGCGATGATGCTGGAAAAGCGCGGGCCGGAGGCGGCCTTGACCGAGAAGTTGATGAAGTGCACCAGCGCCATGGTCTTGGCGGCGGCGAAGTAGATGGCGACGTCGTGCGGCTCCAGGAAGATGCCGACGACGACGACATCGGAATTGGTCAGTAGGAAGCTGACGCCCTCGATCAGGAAGATTGGGAGGGCGACGCTTAGCCAGCTCAGGAAATCGATCTTGCGCGGCCCTGCGTGATAATGGCGGCGCAGGCGGATGAGGGTTGCCACATACTGGCCGAGCGCGGTGAGATAGGTGGCGACAAGCGCCGCCTGCATGGCTGTTACCGCCGTGTGCGGGGCGCCGAGGCCGATGGCGATCAGCATGCAGGAGATGATCAGGATTGGGCGGATGATGTAGACCGGGCTCAGCGCCATGACCGGCCAGTGGTTGGCGCGGGAGGTGCCCTCCAGGATATCGCCGAGCGCGATCATCGGCATGGCGAGCAGGCCGAGGAAGATCGGCACGACGTAGTAGCTCTGGATGCGGTCGCCGAACAGGTGCAGCGCGATCATGCCGACGGCCAGCACTAATGTGCCGGACAGCAGGCCGAAGAGGCGGGCCGTGCCGGTCAGCCCACGGATTTCCTCGAAGGCGCCTGTTGCCTTGTACTGCGGCAGGAAGCGGACGATGGCGGTGTGGAAGCCGAGGCAGGAGAGATCGCCGAAGAGCACGATCAACACCCAGACGAAGACGAAGATGCCGTATTCGTATTCGCCCATCAGCCGGGCAAGGATGATCTGGGAGAGGAAGGCGAGGGCGGCGCTGATGACGCGGATGGCAAAGGCCGTCAGCGCCATGCGGCGGGCGGCGGCCTTCTCGCCGCGTTCGGTCAGCACGTCGCCAAGAATGCGCAGCACGCGACCACCCGCAGGACGCAGGCCCGCCGGTAGCATCTTTTCCGCTGTCTCGATGACCGCCATAATGGACACGCAAAACTCTCTGGCAAATCGTCCTTAGAGTAGTGGCACGGCAGCGTTAAGAAACGGTTGTGACTTGATAAAACGGCTTAACTTCTCAGCGGGCCGTTACCTGCCGCCAAGCGCTATCGCCCTGCCGATCAGGACGTCGAGAATCGCGGGGTAGCTGATGCCGGATGCCGCCATCGCCTTGGCATACATGCTGATATCGGTGAAGCCGGGGATGGTGTTGAGCTCGTTGACGACGAAGGACATGTCGGGCGTCAGGAAGAAATCGACCCGCGCCATGCCGTCGCAGCCGAGCGCCTTGAAGGCGCGGCCCGCGGTCTCGCGCATCCGGTCCTCGATCTCCTTCGGCAGTTGCGCCGGAACGCGCAGGGCAGCACCATCCTCGTCAATATACTTGGCCTCGTAGCTGTAGAAGCCGTGGCTTTCGGCCGGGGCGATTTCGCCGGGCAGCGAGACGAAGATCTCGCCATCCGCATGTTCGAGCACGCTGAACTCGATCTCGCGGCCGGCGACGAACTCCTCGGCGAGTAGCTTGCTGTCATGCCTGAAGCCTTCGGCGAGTGCCGCCGTGAATTCCGCGCTGTTCCTGACCTTGCTGACGCCGACCGAGGATCCCTGGCGGGCCGGCTTGATGAAGAGCGGAAGGCCGAGCGTTTCGACGAGGTCCTCGAAGCGTGGCACGGTGCGTTCATCGATGCAGACGCCCGTTGCCACCGGCAGGCCGGCGTCCCGCAGAAGGCGCTTGGCGATGTCCTTGTCGATCGCGGTGACAGAGCCTAGCAGTCCGCAGCCGGCCAGCGGAACGCGGGCAACGGCCGCCAGCCCCTGCACCGAGCCATCCTCGCCATGCATGCCGTGCAGGACGGGGAACAGAACATCGATGGCGGGAATCTCGTAAGGCTGCGCGCCTGCGGGGATGGCAAGCAGGCGTCCTTGTCCGCCAGGCAGCAGGCTGATTTCCACGGCTTCCTCGACCCTCGCGGCAGTTTTTAGCTCCGTGCCGTCAGGGATGAGCAGCCATTGTCCCTCCCTGGTCACGAAAATCGGAAGCACATCGTACCTGGTAGGATCGAGCGCGCCGACGACATTGGTGGCCGAGAGGATCGAGACGTCGTGCTCCGGCGAGCGGCCGCCGAACAGGATGGCGATGCGCAGGCGGCTGTCTGAAGATGGCGATATGTCTTTAGTCGGCATGGTGGCGGATCCCCCTCAGGATGGATGGTCGTGGTGTCAGAGCGTGATGGCCACGCCGCGACTGGCAAAGAAGCGATCGAAGGTTGCGATCGGCAATTCGACGTCGGCCTGGCTGGCCTCGTCGTGGCCGGACGGGTTGTGAAAGCGGATGGTGTCCGGTGTGGCCGCCGTCACCAGCACAAGATGGCCGCCCTTTGTCGGCGGTGCGCGGTCCGGCCAGCGGATCTGGCTGTTGACCGATGCGATGAAGGCGCTGTTTTTGGCGAGCACATCGGGGATCCCAGATGTCGCAAGGCCGGTGATCGTTTCGGCGCGGAGGTTGAATCTTTCTGCAACGAAGGTGACGAACGGCGCGTAGATCAGGCCCTTGATGGTGTCGCCCGTCTCGTTGACGACGTAGCCGCCGAAGGCGGTGCAGCCGCGCGCCAGATCGATCGTCCGGTGCAGCTCGCCGCGCGCGGCAAGCGCCATCTTGAGGCAGGCCATGCCGCAGATGTTGACCGCCCAGCGGGCATATTCTTCAGGGGTATCGGCGCCGGATTGCCGCCATAGCGGATCGCGCAGCAGGGCGCTCGCACCTTCGGCCAGAACCGGCAGCGTCATCGACGCGGTTTCCCACTGGCTGAAATAGGGGACGGTCCGGGTGGCTGTGTTCATGGCGTTCCTTACGCTGCAATCACATTCGATCGGCTTGCAAGCTCGGGGAACAAGATGACGGATTTGCGGCTGAAATTTGCGCGGATCATGAAATCAGGAGTTGTGAATGTCCCGGTGACGTCATGCCGGCAGATACGAAGAAGCCCCCGCGTCATGTCTGGCGCGAGGGCTTCGATGTCAGGTCACGGCTGGCCTCAGGCCTGCTCGAAAGCACCGTGGCAATGCTTGTACTTTTTGCCCGAGCCGCAAGGGCAGACCTCGTTGCGGCCGACCTTGCCCCAGGTGGCGGGATCGTCGGGGTTGCGGTTTTCAGGCGCAACGATGACTTCCGAGGCCTGGTAGACCGAGGCGAATTCGTCTTCGCCGGTGTTCGGGTCGATGTGGTGGGCCTGCATGGCCGGCGGTTCCGGCTGCTCTTGCTGCACCAGCTCTACGCGCATCAGCTGGGCGGTAACGGCCTGGCGGAGGTTGTTGAGCAGCGAGGTGAAGAGCTCGAAGGCTTCCGACTTGTATTCCTGCAGCGGATCGCGCTGGGCGTAACCACGGAAACCGACGACAGAGCGCAGGTGATCGAGGTTGACGATGTGCTCGCGCCAGAGCGCGTCCAGCGTCTGCATGACGATCGAACGCTCGACGTAATGCATGATGTCGTCGCCGAAGCGCTCCGACTTCTCGGTAAAGACGGCGTTGGCCGCTTCCGTCAGGCGGTCGCGGATGTCGTCTTCGCCGATGCCTTCTTCCTTGACCCAGTCTTCGATCGGCAGGTCGAGGTTGAGCACGGCATTGGCCTGCTCCTTGAGACCGGCGGCATCCCACTGTTCGGCATAGGCGCGTTCGGGGATATGCTTCTGGACGAGGTCCTCTATCACTTCGCGGCGCATGTCGGAGACGGTTTCGGAGATGTTGGCCGCTTCCATCAGCTCGACGCGCTGCTCGAAGACCACCTTGCGCTGGTCGTTGAGAACGTCGTCATACTTCAGAAGATTCTTGCGGATGTCGAAGTTGCGGGCTTCGACCTTCTTCTGGGCGCGTTCCAGGGCCTTGTTGATCCACGGATGGACGATGGCTTCGCCGTCCTTGAGGCCGAGCTTGGTCAGCATCGAATCCATACGGTCGGAGCCGAAGATGCGCATCAGGTCGTCCTGAAGCGACAGGTAGAACTTCGAACGGCCGGGGTCGCCCTGACGGCCGGAACGGCCGCGCAGCTGGTTGTCGATACGACGGCTTTCGTGACGTTCGGTTGCGATGACGTAGAGGCCGCCGGCTTCGATCGCCTTCTGCTTCAGAACCTTGATCTCTTCGACGATCGCAGCGATCGCGGCATCACGCTCGGGACCGGGCTCTACTTCGCCGAGTTCGCGCTCGATGCGCATGTCGAGGTTGCCGCCGAGCTGGATGTCGGTACCGCGGCCGGCCATGTTGGTGGCGATCGTGACGGAGCCGGGCACGCCGGCCTGGGCGACGATATAGGCTTCCTGCTCGTGATAGCGGGCGTTCAGAACCTGGAAGTTGTTGAAGCCCTGCTTGCGCATCATCTCGGCGAGCAGTTCGGACTTTTCGATCGAGGTGGTGCCGACCAGCACGGGCTGGTTGCGCTTCTGGGCTTCGTTGATCTCGGCGATGATCGCCTTGAACTTTTCCTCGAAGGTCCGGTAGACCTCGTCGTCCTCGTCGATACGCTGGATCGGCAGGTTGGTCGGTACCTCGATGACATCGAGACCGTAGATGTTGCCGAATTCCTCGGCTTCCGTCTGCGCCGTACCGGTCATGCCGCCGAGCTTGTCGTACATGCGGAAGTAGTTCTGGAAGGTGATCTGCGCCAGCGTCTGGTTCTCCGGCTGGATCTTCACGCGTTCCTTGGCTTCGAGCGCCTGGTGCTGGCCTTCCGAGTAACGGCGGCCCGGCATCATGCGGCCGGTGAATTCGTCGATGATGACGATCTCGTCGTTGCGGACGATGTAGTCCTTGTCGCGCTGGAACAGCTTGTGAGCCTTCAGCGCGTTGTTGACGTGGTGGACGATCGCAACGTTTTCGATGTCGTAGAGACCGGCGCCCTTGAGCAGGCCGGCGTCGCGCAGCAGGTTCTCGAGCTTCTCGGTGCCTTCTTCGGAGAAGTTGGCGGAACGCTGCTTTTCATCGATCTCGTAGTCGCTATCGACGAGGAGCGGAATGTAGGCGTCGATCGTGTTGTAGAGGTCCGAGCGGTCGTCGAGCGGGCCGGAGATGATCAGCGGCGTGCGCGCTTCGTCGACCAGGATCGAGTCCACTTCGTCGACGATCGCGTAATTGTGACCGCGCTGAACCATCTGGTTCTTTTCGTACTTCATGTTATCGCGCAGATAATCGAAGCCGAGCTCGTTGTTGGTCGCGTAAGTGATGTCGCAGGCATAGGCCGCCGCGCGCTCCTCGTCGGAAAGACCATGCACGATGACGCCGGTGGTCAGGCCGAGGAAGCCGTAAAGACGGGCCATGGTGGCCGCGTCGCGCTGGGCGAGGTAATCGTTGACGGTAACGACGTGGACGCCATTGCCCGACAACGCGTTAAGGTAGACGGGCAGGGTGCCGACCAGCGTCTTGCCTTCGCCGGTCTTCATTTCCGCGATCGCATTGGAATGCAGGATCATGCCGCCGATCAGCTGGACGTCGAAGGGACGCATGCCGAGCACGCGGCGCGATGCTTCGCGCACGACGGCAAAGGCCGGAACAAGGATGTCGTCGAGCGTCTTGCCTTCGGCGAGGAGCTTGCGGAACTCCACGGTCTGGGCGGCGAGCTGTTCGTCTGACAGTGCCTTGGTCTTTTCCTCGATCGCATTGATCGCGGCGACGTTCGGCGTGAAGGACCGCACGCGGCGGTCATTGGCAGAGCCAAAAATTTTGCGGGCTATACCGCCAAAGCTGACCATACGAGTGGTCCTTTCTGAATATTCATCCCGGACTTTTCGTCTGGGCTGCCCGGCCGAATTTCGGGCGCACTGATCGAAACGCCAGGAAACTTTTCTGGACGCGAGGGTGCGTGACAGATAAGAGGGGGGTCGAATGATGTCAACGGATTTGGCTGATATAGAAAGGCCACATTCCAGTGTTGATGGCTGTTTCAGGCTGGATTCATGAAGTTGAAGCCGGTGGTTTAACTGTGAAGGAATATTTGATGTTGAACTACAACAGAATCGCCGTGATGGCGCTTGCTACATTCGTTGCCTTCCAGGCGCCGGTGCGTGCGGAAGACAAGCCGGATGCAGTTGTTGCCAAGGTCGGCGATGCTGATATCCATCAGTCGGAACTCGACCTCGCCATTGCCAACCTCGACCCGCAGCTGGCGCAGCTGCCCGACGACCAGAAAAAGGTCGCCGCCCTGTCGGCCGCCATCGACGTGAAGCTGCTGTCCAAGGACGCAGCGGCAGAAAAGCTCGACCAGTCGGACGAATTCAAGAAGCGCATGCAGTATCTCGCCGACCGCGAGCTGCACAACGCCTACTTCAAGAAGCACGTCGTCGACACCGTCACCGACGCCGAAGTCAAGGCACGCTACGACAAGGAAGTCGCAGCCCTTCCGAAGCAGGAAGAAGTGCACGCCCGCCACATCCTCGTGAAGACCGAGGACGAAGCCAAGGACGTCATTAAGCAGCTCGACGCCGGCAAGAACTTTGCCGATCTGGCCAAGGAAAAGTCCACCGACCCGAACAAGGCTGACGGCGGCGATCTCGGCTATTTCACCAAGGGCCGCATGGTCAAGGAATTCGAAGACGCAGCCTTCGCGCTCGACAAGGGCACCTACACCAAGACCCCTGTGAAGACCGATTTCGGCTATCACGTCATCCTCGTCGAGGACAAGCGCGACGCCGCTCCTCCGGCCTACGACCAGGTCAAGGATCAGGTTCGTCAGCTCGTCATGCGCGACAAGTATCTTGCGCTTCTGACCGCCGCCAAGGAAAAGTCCAAGATCGACATCACGGACGAAGCCCTGCGCAAGGGTTACGAGGACGCCAACAAGCAGCCGCAGCCGGGCGATGCGCCCGCCGCCTCGGCCCAGCAGTAAGATCATCCATCGAGGGCCCGGTTTTTCCGGGCCCTTCCATATCCCTTTCTTGCAGGTCGATCATCATGTCCGGTTCCGTCTCCCCGCTCGCCCCGAAAACCTTCGCTTCCGTGCCCGCGCTGCGCGGCGTTCGCATGGCCACCGCGTCCGCCGGGATCAAGTACAAGAACCGCACGGATGTGCTGATGATGGTGTTCGACAAGCCTGCCTCCGTTGCCGGCGTCTTCACCCGCTCGAAGTGCCCTTCGGCGCCGGTTGATTTCTGCCGCGCCAACCTGGCCGGCGGTGTCGCCCGCGCCGTCGTCGTCAATTCCGGCAATGCCAATGCGTTCACCGGCGCCAAGGGTCGTGACGCCACCGCGCTGACCGCTAAGTCCGCCGCATCAGCCGTCGGCTGCAGCGAGAGCGAGATCTTCCTGGCATCGACGGGCGTGATCGGCGAACCGCTCGACGCCACCAAATTCTCCGGCGTGCTCGACACGCTCTATTCGGATGCGACCGGCGATTTCTGGTTCGAGGCCGCCAAGGCGATCATGACCACGGACACCTATCCGAAGGTTGCGACCCGCACAGCCGAGATCGGCGGTGTGACAGTTTCGATCAACGGCATCGCCAAGGGCGCCGGCATGATCGCGCCCGACATGGCGACGATGCTCTCCTTCGTCGTCACCGACGCCGATATCGCACCGGCAGCGTTGCAGGCGATGCTGTCCGCGGGCGTCGATCCGACCTTCAATTCGATGACCGTCGACAGCGACACGTCGACCTCCGATACGCTGATGCTGTTTGCCACGGGTGCCGCCGCGGAAGACGGCCAGGCGCGTGTCGAAACCGCTGACGATCCGCGGCTGGCCTCGTTCCGCGCCGCGCTCAACGATCTCCTCAAGGATCTGGCGCTGCAGGTCGTGCGCGATGGCGAAGGCGCCACCAAGATGCTCGAGATCACCGTGACCGGCGCCGAAAGCGATGCCGCCGCCAAGGTGATCGCGCTGTCGATCGCCAATTCGCCGCTGGTCAAGACCGCAGCCGCCGGCGAGGACGCCAACTGGGGTCGTATCGTCATGGCCGTCGGCAAATCCGGCGAAATGGCCGATCGCGACCGCCTCGCCATCTGGTTCGGCGACGTGCGCGTTGCCGTCAATGGCGAACGCGATGCGGGCTACTCGGAAGAGGCCGCGTCCAACGTGATGAAAAAGCAGGATATTCCGGTGAAGGTCGAAATCGGCCTCGGCAATGGAACGGCAACGGTCTGGACGTGCGACCTGACAAAGGAGTATGTCGCCATCAACGGTGACTACCGGAGCTGAGTTTGCATTGACCGAAACATCCCCCAAGAAGGCAAATCTGCCGCTGGTGCGCCGGCTGGAAGCTGTCGGTTTCCGGGCCTGGCCCGCCTCGTCAGTGGTCTATGACGGCAGCTGGCAGGTGCGGCTGACGGCGGGGCATCCGTCGAACCGGCTGAACTCGATCGTGCCGCTCGACCCGTCCGACCATCGCGACGTCGAGATCCGCCTCGCCAAGGCCAGCCGCAAGTTCGAGGCCTATGGCCGTCCCGCCGTGCTCAGGCAGACGCCGCTGGCCTCGCCCGTGCTGATCGACGTCATCAAGGCGGAAAACTGGACGCCGTTCGACGAGACGATCGTCATGACCTGCGATCTGACCAATGCCGAACTGCCCGACACGCTCGACCATCTGCCAACGCACGACATCAGCCGCTTCGTCGATGCCAACCTGGCGACCGATCAGGTGTCGCCGAAGCTGAAACCGGCGCTGGCCGAAGTGATCAACGCGATCAAGCCGCCATCCGGGCTGTTCATGATCGAGGATCCGGCGACGGGGCCGCTGGCGACCGTTCTCTGCGTGCAGGACAACGACCTTGCCGGCATCATGTCGCTCTCCGTCACGCCGCAGCGCCGCCGCGAAGGGCTGGGGCTGGAAATCCTGACGTCTGCGCTTCGCTGGGCGCGGATGCGCAGCGCCCGCTCCGCCTGGCTGCAGGTCAAGAACGGCAATGTGCCGGCGATCGCGCTTTACCAGCAGCTCGGCTTCACCGAGGCCTACCGCTATTCCTACTGGCGACGGGATCTGACCTCATGAGTGAGCCGGTCCGCAGCATTCTTCTCGTCGTCGCCTGCGCGCTGATCGATGCCGACGGCCGCATCCTCCTGGCGCAGCGCCCGGAGGGGAAATCGCTGGCTGGTCTCTGGGAGTTTCCCGGCGGCAAGGTCGAGCCCGGCGAGACGCCCGAGGAGACGCTGGTGCGCGAGCTTCACGAGGAGCTCGGCATCACCACGAAAGTCGCCTGCCTGGCGCCGCTCAGCTTCGCCAGCCACACCTACGAAAAATTCCATCTGCTGATGCCGCTCTACGTCTGCCGACGCTTCGAGGGCATTCCGCACGGCAAGGAAGGACAGGCCATCAAGTGGGTCAAGCCGCAGGCTCTGCGCGATTACCCGATGCCGCCCGCCGACGAACCGCTGATTCCGGTTCTGCAGGACCTACTTTAGAGATTTCTGCAATATTAGAATTCATGTGCCGATTTGGCTGTGGATATTAATCGATCGTTTAACACCTTCTGCCAAAGATCGGCCTCAATCAAGCAACTGGCATGTGTGTAGAAGGCTTGACGCATGGACGACGATTTCTGGAAAGCAGTTCGGGAGAAAGAGCAGGCTTCGGTTTCCTCACGCAAGACGGGGGCGCTGAATATCGCCTTGCTGTTTGGTACGGCTGTCGTGGCACTGACCCTCATTCTGACACCGATGCTCGCCGACAGGTCGAAGTCGAGCGTGTTCGCCAGTGCGCCGCCTGAATTCGATACCATCACGACAGGTTCGATTCCCAAGACAGAGAGTGGTCCCAAGACCGAAAACGGCAAGCGCTACACGATCCGTCGCAGCGTCCTTCAGGACACGCCCGGCTCCGTCTGCGTCGTTCAGGGCTATGGCGGCGGAGTTGGCTGCTGAGGGCGAGGGGCTCTTGGCAGTGAAGACAACAAAATTGCGATAATACGCAAAGGACGGACGATGGGACATCTCAGGGCATTCATCGCAGATCTCAAAGGTGCCACTGCCGTCGAATACGGCCTCCTGGCCGCCGTCATTTCAGTGGCGATCCTCGCCGGCGTCGGCGCCATCGGCAACAATGTCGGCAATCTGTTCCTCAAGACAGCCAACAGCATGACACTGGTCAACTGAGATCAGTTCGACCTACTGCTTGAGCTTGTGTTCCTCGACCTTCAAGGCGTCGGCGAGCCGCATCTTGGCGGAGCCCGGCCGCAGCGGCTTCTGCTGGCTCTCATGCGGCGCCCATCCTGAAACGTAGATGATCGAGAAGGTCGCACGAATGCGGCCGTCCGGATCGGCATATCGCTCGGCATAGATCTCCGCCGCCCGCAGGAAGAACGCACGTGACAAAGGCTTGCGGCTGCGCTGCGCCAGCGGATTGGCCATGCCCATGGCGCGCAGATCGCGCATCAGCGGAAAGATCGAATCGTAGCGGACCGTGTAGGTCTCGGCGTCGATGACAGGCAGCGCGAAACCGGCGCGCTGCATCAGGCCTCCGACATCTCTGACATCGGCAAAGGGGATAACCCGCGGGCTGGCGCCGCCGGTCATCTCGACCTCGGTGGCGAGCAGGACCTCGCGCAACTCCTGGAGCGTGCCGGAGCCCGGAATGGCGGCGAGAAACAGGCCGTCGGGCCGCAGCGCGCGGCGGATCTGGATGAAAACGCCGGGCGTGTCGTTGGTCAGGTGCAGGCTGAGCGGCGCGATGATCAGGTTGGCCGATTGCGGTTCGAGCGGGACGATCTCCAGCGGCGCTTCGATGAATGCGTCATCTGGGCTCGCGTAGGCGCTCTCGCTCTCGACGCGGGTGAGAGCGGCGACCTTGCCGGTTGCCTGCGCGGCGCGGGCGGCGGCGCCGCTGGCGCCGTGCAATTCGACGGCATGCTCGAAGGTGCGTTCCACCACGGCGAGGCGTTCGCCCAGCTCCTCGGCGGCGATATCGAGCAGGAAGGCCGCCTTCGGATCGTTGTTGCGCAGGGCGCGATGCCGGTTCTGCTCGATCCTTGCTGTGTCGAAGATGATATCCATGGCCGACGTCCATAATCCTGCAAAAGGCGTGCGGCAAGGCGATTTTCCTCAAGCGCGAGATCGGCTACTCTCTCGCCATGGGGTTGCAACCGTTCGAAGGTCTGGCACGATTGGACAGGGCGCTGCTGCTGCGGCCGCTGCAGGCCGTCGTCGATCTGGTCTATCCGCCGGCCTGTGCGGTCTGCGGAACATCGACCGGGCGCCATCGTGGACTGTGCCCGAAATGCTGGTCAGCTCTGCGCTTCATCGAGCGACCCTATTGCGAGGTTCTCGGCATTCCCTTTTCGCATGATCTTGGTCCTGGCATCCTGAGTGCCGAGGCAATCGCCAATCCGCCGCCGTTCGACAGGCTGCGTTCGGCGGCCTTTCATGACCAGACTGTGCGCACCCTCGTGCATGGATTGAAATATCGCGACCGGACGGATCTGGCGCCGATGATGGCGCAATGGATGCTGCGTGCCTCCGACGGGACGGTGGCCGCTTGCGACGCGATCCTGCCGGTGCCGCTGCACAGGACGCGGATGTTCCTGCGCAAGTTCAACCAGGCGGCGGAACTGGGCCGGCACATGGCCCGGCAAGCGGAACGGCCGTTTCTGCCGGCGACCCTGCTGCGCATCCGTCGAACCCGGCAGCAGGTGGGGCTCGGCGCCCGGGCGCGCGAGGACAATGTGCGTGGCGCCTTCGCGGTGGCGGAGGGGCGGGAGGGCGACGTGTTCGGCAAGCGGCTGGTGCTGGTGGACGATGTCTACACCACCGGCGCCACGGTTGCCGCCGCCACAAGGGCCCTGCGCAGGGCGGGCGCCGCCGATATCACGGTTTTGACCTTTGCAAGGGCGCTTGCAGAAACTATATGACAAAGAGATAAATGCCTTTGCCTGGAGCCCTTATGGTACCCGTTACGATCTACACGCGCGATGGCTGCGGCTACTGCGTCCGCGCCAAGTCCCTTCTGACCGAAAAGGGCGTCGATTTCGTCGAGAACAATGCGACATCCAAGCCTGAATTCCGCGCCGAGATGATCGCCAAGGCGAATGGCGGCTCGACGTTCCCGCAGATCTTCATCGGCGACAAGCACGTCGGCGGTTGCGACGACCTGTTTGCGCTCGATCGCGCTGGCAGGCTCGATCCGCTGCTGGCGGCCTAGGACAAGCCGATGCGCCGCAAGGTTTCCATCGATACCGGTTCGAGCATTGGTCGCGCCAGCGCGGCTGGCGGGGATGTGTGCGGAGGCCTGGCCGCTTGATCCGCTATTCCCTGCATTGCGACAATGCCCATGAGTTCGAAGGCTGGTTTTCCGAAAGTGCCGATTTCGATCGTCAGGTTGCTTCAGGCTTCCTGACCTGTCCGGTCTGCAACTCGGCGTCCGTCTCCAAGATCCTGATGGCGCCCTCGGTCTCGACCGCGCGCAAGAAGGACCAGATGCAGACCGTCGCCATGGATGCTGTGCGCCGCGAGGCGTTCGCCAAGCTCAAGGAAGCCGTGAGCACGATCAAGGCCAATTCGGAAGATGTCGGCGAACGCTTCCCCGAAGAGGCGCGCAAGATCCACTACGGCGAAGCCGACGCGCGCGGGATCATCGGCCAGACGACGCCGGATGAGGCGCGGGCGCTGCTTGACGAAGGCATCGAGATCGCGGCGCTGCCGGTGCTGCCTGACGATGTGAACTAGGATGAAATCGGCGGTGCGCCTTGCGATGTATAACTTCGGTTTGCACGTGGCGCCCTTCGAGAGCGATGCCGTCGACGGCTTTCGTCTGCGCGAGCCTGCCAATTTCGAGGCAGCGAGACGTGCATGCGGCTTCATCGGCCGATCGGGTTACGCTGGCGAACCCGGCACGCGAAGTTGGGGAAGGCAAGTCTTTCCCCGATTCATCGAAGTTAGTGGCTTCGACAGCGCGCCGTCTTCTCTATCGCTCTGGGCCGATATCGAGTCGCTGATGGCCTTCAGTTATAGCGGCGTACATGCCGACGCGCTGAAGCATGCTCGCCACTGGAACGTGAAGGCTTCATGGCCGGCCCTGGTCTTGTGGTGGGTGGATGCGCAGCATCGACCCGACTGGACCGAGGCCGTCGAGCGGTTCGAGCATCTGGCCGATCATGGACCGAGCGCGCGAGGCTTTACCTTCAAACGACCGTTCGGGGCTGATGGCGGCGAGACCGAAATCGATCGCGCCCGGGTCAAGGATCTCGCTACACGCAACGCCGAGACGCAGGGTGATCTCCTGGCACATGTTCTGACATTGAAGGTTTAGCCGAGGCCCGCGTTCCTACGCCTGCCGCTTTGCCAGCAGCATGTAGTTCACGTCCATGTCTTTAGACAGGTTCCACTGGTTCGACAGCGGGTTGAAGAACACGCCGGTGCGGTCGATGATCGTCAAACCGTCGGCCGTGACGGGCTTTTCGATTTCCTCGGGGCGGACGAGCTTTTCGTACTGATGGGTGCCGCGTGGCAGCCAGCGCAGGACGTTTTCGGCGGCGAAGATGGCGAGCGCGGCGGCCTTCATCGTGCGGTTGATGGTGGCGACGAACATCAGGCCGCCGGGGCGGACCATCTTCGCGCAGGTGGTCATGAAGAATTCGACGTCGGCCACGTGTTCGACGACTTCCATGTTCAGCACGATATCGAAGGTCTCGCCGGCTTCGGCCAGTTGCTCCGCCGTCACGGCGCGGTAATCAACCGGCACGCCCGAGGCCTTCGCATGCGTGGAGGCGATGCCGATGTTCTTTTCGGAGGGGTCGGCGCCGACGACCGTCGCGCCCATGCGGGCGACCGGCTCGGACAGCAACCCGCCGCCGCAGCCGATGTCGAGTACCCTCAAGCCCTCAAGCGGGCGGGCACTGCGCACGTCGCGGCCAAAATTCTCCGCTGCCTTGTCCCTGATATAGCCGAGCCTGACAGGATTGAACTTGTGCAGCGGCTTGAACTTGCCGGTCGGGCTCCACCATTCGGCAGCCATGGCTGAGAAACGGTCCACTTCGCTCTGGTCGATCGTGCTTTTTGCCGCTTCCGTCATCGTCATGCTCCTTGGTTCGTGAGGACTGAAGTCGGACGAACCACAGGCGAAGTCAAGGGGTGAGCCCTTAGGTGAGCGGCTGTGTCGCGCCGCCGCGCCGGTAGCCCGCGGTTCCTCCAAGAGGATAAGGCGACGTCCATCATCACATTGTGATATTGTTAATGTATTCTTGAGGGTGAGACCATGTTGCGTCTGCGTAATGTTTCGGCCGCGGTGCTCGGCCTCGTTATGTGTTGCCCGCCCGCCGCCCGCGCGGAGGTGGCGGTGGGCGAGGCGACGCTGATCAAGACGGAAGTGACCGGCGAGAACGGGCCGCTAGTGGTCAAGGCGCCTGTGCATCGTGACGAGCGCATCCGAACCTCGATCGGCGGTCTCGGGCAATTCGTCTTTCGCGACGGTACCAAGCTCGCCGTGGGCGCCGGGTCGTCGGTGGTGATCGACAGCTACGTCTATGACGACGCGACGTCGGTCAAGAAGCTCACCATCAAGGCGGCCAAGGGTACGTTTCGCTGGATCAGCGGCAGTTCGTCGTCATCGGCTTATTCGATCGTGACACCGGCGGGAACGATCGGGGTCAGGGGCACTGCGTTCGATGTCTACGTGGCGCCGAACGGCACCACGGCGATGGTGCTGCTCAACGGTTCGGCGCAGTTTTGCGGCGCCGGCGGATGCAAGCAGCTCCGGCAGCAGTGCGATTGCGTGATCGCCTCCCGCGGCGGCGGGGTATCCGATCCGCGTACGGTGGACGAGGCGACACTTCGCACGCTGCGGAACCAGAAGGCGCTGCCGTTCCTGTCCGGCGCGCAGCAGCTTTCCGGCCCGCTCGGCAACATCCGCACCAGTTGCGGCCTGCGCAGCATCCGGGTGGACCGGCGGGATCCGGATCGTCAAGTCGTTCCCGAAGTCGCGCCGGCACCGCAACGGCTGGCGCCACCGGAGACTCCGCAGAAGCCCCAAAAGCCGGATAAACATCATCGCCATCATGACGACAAGCACCACTCCGATCGACACCATCATTGGGGCGGCCCGCACGACAGGCACGATCATCATTGGGGAAATCGCCAGGATCGGGCCGGTGGCTGGGGTCAGCTGAGCGGCCGTTTCGTCGATCGTGACAATCGCCGGGACGAGCGGCATGCAGGTTTTGGGCGGCAGGGAGATCGCGGTGGCAGAGAGCAGGTGGGCGGTCATCGGGGGCGGAACGGTGATATCGACCGGGCATCCGCCAACGGCGACCGTCGCGATCATCATGCGCGGCGCGATCGGTCGCAGAGTGCGCAGATGAACTCTGGTCAAGCTGGTCGAATACACAGCGGACAGGCAGGGGCCGCGTCCGCGAACGATGGCGCAAGCTTGTCGGCCAGCCGCGAGCATGCCAGCCGGCGCGGCAGTGACTGGAGCGGTGGCGGTCGCGGGGGTGGTGACGGCAATCGAGTCCGCATTCACAGGCCGCGCGGCGGTTAGAAGATCGTCTCTGCCGACAGAAAGCTACTCCGCAACCTTGTACAAATCCCGTCACGACGCCTGTTCGGACGGGAGATCGATCTTCTCAGTCGGCGCTTCCCGGAAATGGTCGGCTCGGCGGGCGAGGCGGCGGTAGAATTCCGGCAAGGCGGCCGCGAACGGCTGGGCGCGCTGGCGTGCTCTCGCCAGCAGCTTCCTGTTGTCCGTCGAGCGGCTGCCAAGCGCCTCGACGAGGGTCTGGTGGGCTGTCTCGAGCAGCGCGAAGCTTGCCGACAGACCGACCGTCTCGTCGCCGACGATGGCGTATAGCCGTGCGCGGCTGCTCTTGCCCTTGAGGCCCAGCGCGCCGGCATCGAGCAGGGCGAAGGTCGGCAAGGTTGCCGCTGTCGTCTCGGAGACGAGGATATCGAAGCCCACTTCCTTGCAGCAGCCCTCGATGCGGGCCGCGACGTTCACTGCATCGCCGACGGCGGAATAATTGAAGCGGCTTTCGGCGCCCATGTTACCGACGCAGGCAAGGCCGGTGTGGATGCCGATGCCGATGCCGACCGTGTAGTCCGCCCCGAAGCCGAAGGCATCGGTGGCGTTGAGGCCTGCCAGCGTTTCGCGCATGGCAAGCGCGGCGCGCACCGCCTTGGCCGGATGATCGGCGACATCCACTGGGGCATTCCAGAAGGCCATGATGGAATCGCCGATGAATTTGTCGAGCGTGCCTTCGTGGGCGACCACATGGCGACTGAGGGCGTCCAGCAGCGTATTGAGAAAACGCACCACCTCGGCCGGCTGGAGGCGCTCGCTGAGCGTGGTGAAGCCGCGCACGTCGACGAACATCACCGTCAGTTCTCGGTCGTCGCCGCCGAGGCGCAGGGCATCCGGGTTGTGCTCGATGCGGTGCAGAAGCGAGGGTGACAGATACTGGCCGAAGGCGCGGCGCACCTCGCGGCGCTCGCGATCGATCACCAGAATGCGGAACGAGGTGGCGGCGAAGTGGATGATAGAGCCGGCGATGATCGGCGCCAGCGGATCGAACAGCAGACCCCATTCGGAAAAGGCGACCCACGAGGCGGTAAGGGCGAGCTCCGTGATCAACAGGCCGCAGGCAAGGCCGACGGCCGGGCTGACGAAGGTGGTGACCATGACCAGGCAGGTGCCGAGCACGGCGATCAGCAGGATCTCCATGCCATCGGCCCAATCCGGGCGCGACAGGAAATGGCCGGAGAGGATCTGCTCGACGGTCTGTGCGTGCATCGAGACGCCGGGGACGTTTTCGCCGAGCGCCGTGGTGCGGATATCCTGCAGCCCGGCCGAGGAGGTGCCGACGAAGAGAATGCTGCCCTGGATGGCGGCGGCAACCTCCGCCGAAGGGCCATCGGGGTCCAGCACCCTGGCGGCGGAGATGTAGCGTTCGGCGGCGTCGCGGCTGGTGTAGAGCCAGAGTTCGCCGGAAGCGGTGACCGGCACGACGAAGTCGCCGACCTTGATCGATGTCAGCGTGTCGGCGGCATCGGGCGCCGAGGCGACGATATAGGTCGATGCGCCCTGGGCGACGCGCAAGGCTTCGAGTGCCAGGTTTGGATAAAGCTGCTGGCCGTCGCTGAGCAGCAGCGGAATGCGGCGCACGGCAGAGGAATAGGTGCCGGGGTTGAGGCTGATATGGCCGATGCCGGCAGCGTTGATCTGCAGTTGCGGGCGGATCGGCGTTGCCGCCTTCATCCGCGGCGGGGCTTTGAACGGGGTCTCGCCGGTGAAGGCAAAGCCGGCCTTGACCGGCGGACGATAGCTTCCGTCGGTGGAGAGGCCGAAGCCGAGAACGACCGGGTGCCCGGCAATGGCTTCGGCGAAAATCTGGTCATTGTCGGGCAGGCGGCTGAGCAGCGTGGGATCGACGCCGCCGACATCACGCATGATCGAGCGCGGCGACAGGCGGTCGGACTCGGCGAACAGGACATCGAAGGCGATCGATGCGGCCCCCATGTCCGACAGCCGCTGCACCAGCAGCGCCAGCCGGTCGCGCGGCCATGGCCACTGGCCGAATTCGCGCAGCGACGCCTCGTCGATGTCGATGACCCGCACCGGCATGCTCTCAAATGTCCGGGGCGTGATGCGCTGGTACTCGTCGAAGGTGATGTCGCGGAGCTGGCGCAGCAATGGCGGATCGCTGGCGCGCAGCAGCGTGAAGGCTGCCACCAGCGCCAGGCCAAGAACGACACCGATGTGCTGCATGCGCGTCATGATCGGATCCGCCCTGTATCGGAGGCCTGTCTGCGACCGCGGTGTCCGGGGCACCCGGTTCAGGCGGTGCTCCGGCGCGCATCAGGCTGCCCGTTTCGCGCGGATGATGCAACTGCACCTTTCGAGCGTTGAGGACACGGAAAGACGGTTGCGCAGGCAATCTGGCTGGATCAGCCCTGTTTCGGGGGCAACCTCGGCTGGCCGCCTAATCCGGGGTGGTGCACTGGAGATCGATTGCGCCCTTGTTGTTCCAGTACATCCAGGCGGCGACGTCGTTGGCGAAGCACCAGAGCGTGCCGGTTTTTGGGGCCGTCCAGCTCAGCTTGCTGCCGATCCCGAAGGCAGTGGACAAATCCTTGTCGATGGTGCCGACGAGGGCGAACCAGGGCTCGCGCGGCGCACGCCGTGCTGCCCTGAACGGCGCCAGCCAGGGCTTTTCATAGCCATCCGCGTCTGTCTCTATCCACCAATCGATCCAGGTGCCCGAGGCAAGGAAGTCGTACTTCTGCCCCTGCTTCACATCGCACAGCCGGGTCCAGCGATCGGCAGCCTGGATCGATTTTCCTGCGATGACTGCCATATCGACCTCCCGGCGCCAGCTTCTCCCTGCGTTGTCGGGCAAAGCCACGTCGGTACCTGCCGATGCCCTGCCGGATCATAGGCACGGCGTCAGCCGTTTGCAATCTATTATTGTTTATTGAAATTATAATCGTGATAATTGTGGGCGATTGTTGTACTCAGGTAATTGACGGGCTATCGACGATCGTCGCGACCATCGATCCGGTTTGGCTATCCCTGCGAGATCGCGTCGGTTTTACGGGAGGCGGCGTGGGCTTCGAGAATGGCCGCCGTTATCACCTTGCGCAGTTCGTAGACCAGTGAACGTGACCGCTTCCGGTCGAGGTCCTGGGCGGCCTTGGCGAGGTTGAGCCCTTCGTTCAGAACAATATGATGGGCGCGCGCCAGTGCCCAGCTTTCAATATCAAGACTTTCCATTCGGAATCTCCGCCAAATCATTCAGCATCAAAGACATTCGCGAATCATTTTACGCCGCATACTTATGATTGAAGAAGAATCACAGTTACATTTGCTTGGAAATATCTGCATCACCCGATTTTTAGTAGTGTGGCATAATTGTTGCGATCAACTCGGCATCAATAGCGCAAAGGTTGCGACCATGTGCTCGCAACCTTACTCCAGGTAATGGCGCGAAACCTCGCCTCAGTCGTTGGAAGCGACGACGGAGTTGCCCGGCCGCCCGGAAGACCAGCGCAGCCATTGATCGGGGCTGCCGTGGAAGACGTTGAGATCGATCCGTCCTTCGACGCCATGCGACAGGCCCGAGCCGGAATACTGCCAGAAGACCCACTTGCGGCCGGGATAGCGCTTGGAGGGATGGGCGGCGACCGAGCGCAGCCAGAACGGATGGTTCGGGAACGCGCCCTGCAGATTGTCCGCGTAGAAATCGGGCGCGGTGTAGATGACCGGGCGCTTGCCGTAGTAACGCTCCAGCTTGTCCATGAAGACCTGCATCTTCTCGAGCACATTTTCGCGTGACGGGCGGCGCTTGCAGGCGGATTCGCCGTTCCATTCGACGTCGATAACCGGCGGCAGCGCGTCGGGATCACGCGGAACGTTGCGGATGAACCAGTCGGCCTGCTCGCCGGCGGTGCGGCACCAGTAGAAGAAGTGGTAGGCACCACGCTTCAATCCGGCTTCCTTGGCCTTGCGCCAGTTGGTCTTGAACATCGGGTCCAGGTGGTCGCCGCCATCGGTGGACTTGATATAGGCGAAGTTGGCGCCCTGGCTCCGGAGCTTCGGCCAATCGATGTCGCCCTGCCAGCGCGAGACGTCGACGCCGTGGACTGCGAGCTTGTGCGGGGAAGATCGGCCGAAATTGATCGGTTTGGCATCGCGGAACTGGCGGCTGTACAGCCTGCTGCGGGTGCGCGGGGCTTCGACGACGTCCTCGTCTGGCGCTTCCATGATCGGCGGGCGTGCCGGAGGCACCATCATCGCGACCCTTGTGTCGCGGGGTGCGTTCACCGCTTGGTTCACTGGCGCGGACACCATCGGGCGCTCAGCCGGAAGCGGTGCGCCAACGGCGCGATCGGCGGATGCGAAGGCTGTCGATTCCGGCACCGGGCCGGCCCAAGCCAGCACTTCCTGATGCGGCTGAAGAGCGGCGGCGCCGACGTCGGCCGAGGGCACCGGCGCAGACGGCACGGCGGCCGGTGGCGAGACGGAGGCCGTTGTCTCGCGCGACGGGGCGGCAGAGGCCAGAACGTCGGGGCCGGATGTCGATGTGCAGCTCGATACGGTCAAGCATGCAAGGAAGATCGCTGGCACGGCCGATAGACGCATTTGGGAACCCGTTACTCACTACAAGCCCGAGGGCCAGATGGGCGGCACCGGGAACATCAAAGGGTATTGCTAACGGGACATTACCAAAAAATGCTGAATCCAATCTTTACGCCGTTCACTTGAATGAAAAAGGCGACGGGATCGCCTCCCGTCGCCTCTCCATTCCGGTTTTTTGATCAGCGGATCAGGCGACCAACGCGATGTCTGCTTCGCGGGCGCGCGCAGCTGCCACCGAGGGGCGGGCTTCGATGCGCTTGACGTATTCGGCAATGGCGGGCCAGGCGCCGAGATCGATCGCCAGATGCGGGAACCAGCCGAATACGGTGAAGAGATAGGCATCGGCCACGGTGAAGGTGTTGCCCATCAGATAGGCGTTGTCGGCGAGGCGGTCGGCGATCAGGTCAAGACGTTTTGCCAGCTTGTCCTTGAAGATCGTACGGGCCTCTTCCGGAAAGGCCGGATTGAAGAGCGGGCCGACGCCGGCGTGGATCTCGCTGTTGACGAAGCTCAGCCATTCCTGCAGCTGCGAGCGGGCAAAGGTGCCGTTGGCAGGCGCCAGGCCGGTTTCCGGCTTGAGATCGGCGAGATACTGAACGATCGCCGGACCTTCGGTCAGCACCGTGCCGGTCTCCAGCTGCAGTGCCGCGACATAGCCTTTCGGATTGACGGTGCGGAAGTCGTTCCCCTCGGAAGTCTCCTTGGTCTTGTTGTTCACCCGGACAAGATCATAGGGCATGCCCAGTTCCTGCAGAATGATGTGCGGCGAGAAGGAGCAGGTGCCGGAGGCAAAGTAGAGTTTCATCGAGATCAATTCCTTGTGGCGGAGCCCGCGGCTTATCCGCTGTGCGTGAAGGAAAAATTACCGGCGGCGACTTGAAGAAGGTTCAGCGATCACGAACGCGTTTTCGTGCGCGGTGAACCTTTGCCAACAAAACCTGGGTGGGGGTGCTCGCCCGGATGCTATGGCTCGAAACGACTGATTTCCAGGCCGCTGCCGACCGGAAGCAGAACGCTCGATATTCCCTGTTTTGCCCGGATCGCTGCGCCATAGGCCTTCACGTCGTCGTTGCCCGGGCGGATCATGTTGTCGGCCACGACGATCGCGCCTGGATTGAGCAGGGGATAGAAGGCTTCGAGGCAGGGGAGATAGAGGTCTTTCCAGAGATCGACGAGCACGAAGTCGATGCCGACCTCCAATCGCGAAATCATCTCCACCGCATCGCCGACCCTGAAGTCGATGACGTCGGCCAGACCCGCCTTATCGGCCATGTCGCGGGCGAATTCGGATTTGTAGCCATGCAGTTCCATGGTGATCAGCCGGCCGCCCGCTCTCTGTGCCGCCTCAGCCAGCCAGATCCCGGAATAGCCGAAGGAGGTGCCAAGTTCGAGGATGGTCGGATTGGGCAGGCTTGCGGCGAGAATGTTCAGCAATTGTCCGGTGCGCGGGCCGACGGCGCGCATGCGCATGTCCCGTCCGCCATCGCGTCCGCCCGGTGCCTCGACGCGTGGAGCGCCGCGCTCCTTCTCCAGCATCTCATGGTAGGTGGCGAGTACGCTCTCGATCTTGCTGTCCATATCGTCGTGTTTCCTTATCGCATGTCGCAAATGGTTCGATCGACAGTGCAACAGCCGGTGCGCCGTCTGAAGTTAAACTTTGGCAATGATCGGCCTTGTCGTCGGGCCGCACGCTCCGCGACCTGCCGATGCTTAGGGTCGCGTCGTCGGCATCATCGCCGTTCTCTCCCGAAGGATCATCGCCCGGAATGCGGGCTGCAAACTCCGCGTGCAACAGGAGCCGTCATTCTCCTTTCCCCACCTTGCCACCCCCGGACAAACTCGCTAAGAGACGCCGCAACTTGAGCCCTTGTGCACAAGGCTTTAGAAGGGTTCCAGACTAAAGAATTCTGGCTCTTCGGCCCTGTCGTTTCGCGAGGCTTCGTCGTGCCGGGTCTGGCTTTCGTCTCTCCCGGCGGTTTGCTGTGGTAGAGGCTTATGGCACGCATCGTAATGAAGTTCGGCGGAACATCCGTCGCTGATCTGGACCGCATCCACAATGTTGCCCGCCACGTCAAACGCGAGGTCGATGCCGGTCACGAGGTGGCTGTCGTCGTTTCCGCCATGTCGGGCAAGACCAACGAGCTGGTCGGCTGGGTGCAGAACACGCCGAAGGTGGCCGGCAGCAATTCGCCGTTCTACGATGCGCGCGAGTATGACGCCGTCGTCGCCTCCGGCGAGCAGGTGACGTCGGGTCTTCTGGCGATCGCGCTGCAGGCGTTGGATATCAATGCGCGCTCCTGGCAGGGCTGGCAGATCCCGATCCGCACCGACAATGCCCATGGCGCGGCGCGCATCCTCGAGATCGACGGCGCCGACATCATCAAGCGCATGGGCGAAGGCCAGGTTGCCGTCATCGCGGGTTTCCAGGGCCTCGGCCCTGATAACCGCATCGCGACGCTCGGGCGCGGCGGTTCGGATACGTCGGCGGTGGCGATCGCTGCCGCGGTGAAGGCCGATCGCTGCGACATCTATACCGATGTCGACGGCGTCTACACGACCGACCCGCGCATCGTGCCGCAGGCGCGCCGCCTGAAGAAGATCGCTTTCGAGGAAATGCTCGAAATGGCGTCGCTCGGCGCCAAGGTTCTGCAGGTTCGCTCGGTCGAGCTTGCCATGGTGTTCAAAGTGCGCACCTTCGTGCGCTCGTCGTTTGAAGATCCCGATGCTCCGGGCATGGGTGATTTCTTGAATCCGCCCGGAACGCTGATTTGTGACGAGGAAGAAATCGTGGAACAGGAAGTAGTCACCGGCATCGCCTATGCCAAGGATGAAGCGCAGATCTCGCTTCGCCGTCTTGCCGACCGGCCGGGCGTCTCCGCCGCGATCTTCGGACCGCTGGCCGAGAACCACATCAATGTCGACATGATCGTCCAGAACATTTCCGAAGACGGCTCGAAGACCGACATGACCTTCACGGTTCCGTCGGGCGATGTCGAAAAGGCGATCCGGGTGCTCGGCGAGCACAAGGAATCGATCGGCTACGACGTCGTGCAGAACGAATCGGGCCTGGTGAAGGTGTCGGTCATCGGCATCGGCATGCGCAGCCACGCCGGCGTCGCGGCGACCGCTTTCAAGGCACTTGCCGAGAAAGGCATCAACATCAAGGCGATCACCACGTCTGAAATCAAGATTTCTATCCTGATTGACGGTCCTTATGCGGAACTCGCTGTCAGGACTTTGCATTCCTGCTACGGTCTGGATAAGAATTGATTCCTCGCAGGCCTGCCGCGCGTACAAGTTGAGAAGTGGCGCGGCACTCTGCCGGGCTACTTTTGCCTTTGTTTTTGGAGCTTGAGACGCAATGAGAGACCTATCCGGCGGTCCGCGCGTGCTGCTCAAGCGGCTGCGCGAGTTGATGGCGGAGCCGCTGGAGCCACAGGAGCGGCTTGACCGGATCGTGAGCCAGATCGCCAGCAACATGGTGGCGGAAGTCTGCTCGGCCTATGTGCTGCGCTCGGACGGCGTGCTCGAGCTCTATGCAACCGAGGGTCTGAACCGCGAAGCCGTCCACCTGGCGCAGCTGAAGATGGGCCAGGGCCTCGTCGGCACGATCGCCGCCTCGGCGCAGCCGCTCAATCTGTCGGACGCGCAATCGCATCCGGCCTTCCGCTATCTGCCTGAGACCGGCGAAGAGATCTATCACTCCTTCCTCGGCGTGCCGATCCTGCGCGCCGGCCGCTCGCTCGGCGTTCTCGTCGTGCAGAACAAGGCAAGCCGAAACTATCGCGACGAAGAGCTCGAAGCGCTCGAGACAACGGCGATGGTGCTGGCCGAAATGATCGCCACCGGCGAACTCAAGAAGCTGACCAAGCCCGGCCTCGAACTCGACCTGACGCGGTCTGTGACCTTCGATGGCGACACCTATAACGAGGGTATCGGCCTCGGCTATGTCGTGCTGCACGAGCCGCGCATCGTCGTCACCAATCTCTTGAACGACGACGCCGACAAGGAAATCCGGCGGCTGGCGGAATCGCTGGGGTCGCTGCGCATCTCGATCGACGACCTGCTGTCGCAGCGCGACATGTCGATGGAAGGCGAACACCGCGAGGTGCTCGAGACCTACCGGATGTTCGCGCACGACCAGGGTTGGGTGCGCAAGCTGGAAGAGGCGATCCGCAACGGCCTGACGGCAGAAGCCGCGGTCGAGAAGGTGCAGAGCGACACCAAGGCTCGGATGATGCGCCTGACCGATCCGTATCTGCGCGAACGCATGCACGACTTCGAGGATCTGGCCAACCGCCTGCTCAGGCAGCTGACCGGCTATACCGGCCGGACGTCGGGCGACGGCTTCCCGGCCGATGCGATCATTCTGGCGCGCGCCATGGGCGCTGCCGAGTTGCTGGATTATCCGCGCGCCAACGTGCGCGGCCTGGTGCTGGAAGAAGGTGCCGTGACCAGCCACGTCGTGATCGTGGCCCGTGCGATGGGCATTCCCGTCATCGGCCAGGCGGCCGGTATCGTGGCGCTGGCGGAAAACGGCGATGCCGTGATCATCGACAGCGACGGCGGGCACGTGCATCTGCGGCCGCTGCCGGAGCATCAGCGCTCCTACGAGGAAAAGGTGCGGTTCCGCGCCCGCAGGCAGGAGCAGTTCCGGGCGCTGCGCGCCGTCGAGCCGCTGACCAAGGATGGCCAGCGCGTATCGCTGCAGATGAATGCCGGCCTGCTGGTCGACCTGCCGCAGCTGTCTGAATCTGGCGCGGAAGGCATCGGTCTGTTCCGCACCGAGCTGCAGTTCATGATCGCCTCGACGCTTCCCAAGGCGGAAGAGCAGGAGCAGTTCTACCGCAATGTGCTGAAGCAGGCGGCCGGACGCACGGTGACGTTTCGAACGCTGGATATCGGCGGCGACAAGGTGGTGCCGTATTTCCGCGGCCACGAGGAAGAAAACCCGGCGCTCGGCTGGCGGGCGATCCGCCTGTCGCTGGACCGGCCGGGCCTGCTGCGCACGCAACTGCGCGCCATGCTGAAGGCCGCCGCCGGCATGGAACTGAAGATGATGGTGCCGATGGTGACCGAGGTATCGGAAATCGCCGCGGTGCGCGAATTGTTGCAAAAGGAAGTGCAGCACCTCTCCCGCTTCGGCCATGGCCTGCCGCGCAAGCTGCAGTTCGGGGCGATGCTCGAGGTGCCGTCGCTGCTTTGGCAGATGGACGAACTGATGGCAGCGGTCGATTTCGTGTCGGTCGGCTCCAACGATCTGTTCCAGTTCGCGATGGCGGTCGATCGCGGCAATGCGCGCGTGTCCGATCGCTTCGATACGCTAAGCAAGCCGTTCCTGCGCATCCTGCGCGACATCGTGCGTGCCGGCGAGCGCAACAAGACGCCGGTGACGCTGTGCGGCGAGTTGGCGGGCAAGCCGATTTCGGCGATGGCGCTGCTCGGCATCGGTTTCCGCTCGGTGTCAATGTCGCCGGCGTCGATCGGGCCGGTGAAGGCGATGCTGCTCGGGCTCGATGTCGGGGCGCTGGCGCACGTCATGAACGAGGCGCTCGACGACACCAAGACGCCGACCTCGATGCGCGAGCTGCTTGCCCATTTCGCCGACGCGCACAATATCCCGCTGTAGAAACAACGTTGCCGCTTCTGTTGCTGACCTCGCTGGAAAGCGGTATGAGCCCCTCTATCCTCATTCCTGTGCTGCCTAGGGCTTTCGCCCACGGGATGTCACAGGAATCCAGTCAGCCCAAGCCCTTGGGCTGGAAAGAGTCTTTTGCGTCGCAGACGCGACGCTGCTGGATCCCTGTGACATCCCGTGGGCGAAAGCCCTAGGTGGCACAGGGATGAGGGCTTGCCTGAAAATACGGAGTTCGACTGTGGCTACACTTCCCGTTGAAAAGATGCGCGAGCTGGAACGTCGTTTCGGCGAGATCGAAGCGCGCATGTCGGCCGGCCCCGCAGCCGACGTCTACGTCAAGCTTGCCTCCGAGTATTCCGAGTTGCAACCCGTCGTGATGAAGATCCGCGACTACGAGAAGGCGCTGGCCGAGCTCAAGGATCTGGAATCGCTGCTGGAGGACAGGACGGTCGATCGCGAGATGCGCGACATGGCCGAAATGGAGCTGCCTGACGTCAAGGAGCGGATCGAGGCGCTGGAGCAGGCAATCCAGATCCTGCTGCTGCCGAAGGACGCGGCCGACGAAAAGAGTGCGATCCTGGAAATCCGCGCCGGCACCGGCGGATCGGAAGCGGCGCTGTTTGCCGGCGACCTGTTTCGCATGTACGAGCGTTATGCCGCCGCCCGTGGCTGGAAGGTCGAGGTTCTCTCGTCGAGCGAGGGTGAGGCCGGTGGTTTCAAGGAAATCATCGCGACGATCACAGGCAAGGGCGTGTTCGCCAAGCTGAAATTCGAGAGTGGCGTCCACCGGGTGCAGCGCGTGCCGGAAACGGAAGCGGGCGGGCGTATTCATACGTCGGCGGCGACCGTCGCCGTGCTGCCCGAGGCGGAGGAGATCGATATCGAGATCCGCCAGGAAGATATCCGCATCGACACGATGCGCTCGTCTGGCGCCGGTGGCCAGCACGTCAACACGACAGACTCGGCCGTGCGCATCACCCATCTGCCGACCGGCATCGTCGTCACCAGTTCGGAAAAATCGCAGCACCAGAACCGCGCCAAGGCGATGCAGGTGCTGCGCTCGAGGCTTTATGACGCCGAGCGCCAGCGCGCCGACAGCGAACGGTCCGCCGACCGCAAGAGTCAGGTCGGTTCGGGCGACCGCTCGGAGCGCATCCGCACCTACAACTTCCCCCAGGGCCGCGTGACGGACCACCGCATCAACCTGACGCTCTACAAGCTCGACCGGATGATGATCGGGGAGATCGACGAGATCGTCGATGCGCTGATGGCGGACTACCAGGCAAGCCAGCTGGCGCAGCTCGGCGAGCAGTCGCTATGAGCGAGAGCGGGAAACAGGTCTGTTCGACGGTTTCCCAATGGCTGGCCGAGGCCCGCCGGCGCTTCACCGAAGCCGGGATCGACGATCCGGCGGCCGATGCGCGGGTGCTGATTTCGGGTCTGCTCGGCCTGTCGACCACCGAGATGCTGACGCGCGGCAACGAGCCTGTCTCCGGCGAGACGGAGAGCCGCATCGCCGCTGCGATCGAGCGGCGGCTGGGGCGTGAGCCGGTGCATCGCATTCTGGGCGAGCGCGAGTTCTACGGCCTGCCGCTGTCGCTTTCCCCGGGGACGCTGGAGCCGCGGCCCGATACCGAAATCCTTGTCGACACGATGCTCCCCTATCTGCGCGACCTTGCAAAGGCCGCGGGGCGTATCCACATACTCGACATGGGAACGGGAACAGGGGCGATATGTCTTGCGCTGCTCGCCGAGTGTCCCGAAGCTTCCGGCATCGGCAGCGATATATCCGAGGACGCCTTGACGACGGCGCGCTCCAATGCGGCGCGGAACGGCTTGCAGGACCGGTTCGAGGCCGTCCAGTCGGACTGGTTCGGGGATATCCACGGAACGTTTCACGCGATTGTCTCAAATCCGCCCTATATAGCTACCAGTGTCGTTGACACTCTTGCTCCCGAAGTGAGAAAATTTGATCCGGCTGCCGCACTGGATGGCGGTCAGGATGGGCTTGACGCCTACAGATCCATTGCCAAGGATGCTGCAAGGTTCCTGCATCCCGACGGTGTCATAGGACTGGAGATAGGCTACGATCAGCGGACCGATGTAACCGGTGTTTTTGAGGCCGAAGGCTTCAAATGCCTGGAATCCGTAAAGGATTACGGACAGAACGACCGCGTGCTTGTGTTCGCGCGCAAGTGAGAGGCTGCGAACGACTGTATTGCGTAGTCCATTGGTGGCATTGCGAAGAAAAGGCTTGGATTTAAACGGGAAGCAATATAGGTTGCCCCCACGTATTGGAGAGATAGGTCAGAACGACGAGTCGTTCGAAGCTAGCTCGGCCTCGGGGGTCCGCTCTCTTAAACGAGAGCTTCAAAGGTTGAACACGACCCAATGCGTGAATCAGTCAAACTGACTTGAGAACAAGCGGCAGGTTGGCGCAAAGGCGCATTATGCTTGCGGCACAAAAGCCCTGAGTCGGTTGATCCGGCCACGGCTGACGGTGCCATCACTCCACACAAACAGAGAATTCAGGTGAACGATCGATGAGGCCAGGACAGCAGAACAAACGCGGTCGCGGGCGTACCAACAACAATGGCGGCGGCGGTGGCGGAAACAACAACAATAATAACAACTTCAACCGCAAGGGTGGTAATCCGCTGACGCGGACCTACGACAGCTCCGGCCCAGATGTGAAGATTCGTGGCACTGCCCAGCACATCGCTGAAAAATATGCGCAGCTCGGTCGCGATGCGCAGAGCTCCGGCGACCGCGTGATCGCCGAGAACTACCTGCAGCACGCCGAACACTACTACCGCATCATTGCTGCCGCCCAGGCGCAGATGCAGGAGCGCGGACAGCGCGACGAGCGTGGCGAATATGATCGCGACGGCTCCGAGCGTGATGGCGACGACATGGACGGCTCCGACAACGACGACGCCGTCGTGGTTCAGCCGCCGCGCCAGCAGCAGGACTATCAGCAGCGCCGCAATGACGAGCAGCCACGTCGTAATAACAATAACGACGAGCAGCCGCGCCGTTCGGACGAACAGCCGCGCCGCAACAACGATGAGCAGCGCCAGCGCCGCAACAATGACGAGCAGCCGCGTCGCAACAACGCCAACAACAACACGAGCGACGAGCAGCCTCAGGTGCAGGCTCAGCCGGTGAGCGAAGAGCAGCCGCAGCCACAGCCGCGCCGCAGCGACGAGCAGCCCACGCCGCGGCAGCCACGTCGTCGCGAGGAGCGTCCTGCTCCGGCAGTTGTTGCCGCTGCACCTCAGCCCGAGGTGATCGACGGTACCGGCCCTCAGCCCGAGATCGAAGGCATCCCTGCCGAGGTTTCGATGGATGAGGAAAGCGGTGCGGCAACGACGCGGCAGCCGCGTCGCCGCAGCGCTACCCCGCGTCCGCGCCGTCCGCGTCGCGCCGAAGGTGAAGCCGCGGCCGAAGGCGATGCAGCAGCCGGCGACGCGCCTGAACTGGCCGAAGCCGCTTCGGAATAAACTCTACCGTTTCTCCCGACGGGAGAGCGTTATGTATCTGGAAAGGGCGCCCTATCGGCGCCCTTTCTGCGTTTCTGTTGTGGCGTGTATTTTATGCAAGAAATACATCATGAGTTTTGAGGGTGCCGTATATTAAATTAGCTATTACTTGGATACGAAACGTTAACCCTCCCGGGATGATCATCGGTTGTGAGGGCTTCGTGTAATGCGATCAGGGATATATGCAGCTTTGCCTCTGGCAAAGTGCAAATCGACCGGAAATGCGCAACCGGAGAACCCTCTAACAGAACGCGCCGCCCGGTGTTGGCGTCGCAGCAAGAGGGGATGGGAATGTTCGGTCTGACGTCTGATTCGGGGCATATCCTCGAGGCGATATCGAAGTCGCAAGCGATCATCGAATTCGACCTGAAAGGCAATGTGCTGAAGGCGAACGAGAATTTCTGCAATGCGCTCGGCTACGGGCTTTCTGAGATCGTCGGCAAGCACCACAGCATGTTCTGCGATCCCGCATCGACGACCACGCAGGAATACCGCGATTTCTGGGCGCGACTTGGCCGTGGCGAATACGACGCGGGCGCCTACAAGCGGATTGCCAAGGGCAACCGCGAGATCTGGATCCAGGCCTCGTACAATCCGGTGTTCAAGCGTGGCAAGCCATACAAGGTGGTGAAGTTCGCCTCCGATATCACCGACGCGAAGAACAGGGCGGTCGAGGATGCCGGCAAGCTGGATGCGATCTCGCGTTCGCAGGCGGTGATCGAGTTCAAGCCGACCGGCGAGATCATCACCGCCAACGAGAATTTCTGCAATGGTCTCGGCTACTCGCTGCACGAGATCGCCGGCAAGCACCACAGCATTTTCTGCGAACCGAATTATGCCCGCACCGAGGAATATGCCAACTTCTGGAGACGGCTGGCGCAGGGCGAGTTCATCGCCGACGAATTCGTGCGCTACGGCAAGGGCGGCAAGGAAATCTGGATCCAGGCGGCCTATAACCCGATCACCGATGCCAACGGCAAGGTCTACAAGGTGGTGAAGTTCGCCACCGACGTCACCAGCCGCATGAGCGCCATCAGCCAGCTCGGCCAGCACCTGCGGGGGCTCTCCGAGGGCGACCTGACAAAGACCGTCGATACCGCTTTCGTGCCGTCAATGGAACAGTTGCGGCACGATTTCAACACCACGATCGGCCGGCTCTCGGAGACGCTGAAGACCGTCGGCGAGAATGCCCATGCGATCGCGGCCGGTTCCCGCGAGATCGGCTCGACCGCCGATACGTTCTCCAAGCGGACGGAGCAGCAGGCGGCCTCGATCGAGGAAACGGCGGCGGCACTGGAGCAGATCACCACCACGGTCAACGACAGCAGCCATCGCGCCGACGAGGCGGGAAAGCTGGTGGCCAAGACCAAACAGGGCGCCGAGCAATCGGGTCTCGTGGTTCGCAATGCGGTGGCGGCGATGGATCAGATCGAGCAATCCTCCCGCGAGATTACCAACATCATCGGCGTGATCGACGATATCGCCTTCCAGACCAATCTGCTGGCGCTGAATGCCGGTGTGGAAGCGGCGCGCGCCGGTGAGGCCGGGAAGGGCTTTGCTGTTGTGGCCCAGGAAGTCCGCGAACTGGCACAACGCTCCGCCAGCGCTGCCAAGGCGATCAAGTCGTTGATCACCACGTCGAGCGAACTTGTGCGCAACGGCGTCGATCTCGTCGGCCAGACCGGCAAGGCGCTGGAGACGATCGTCAGCCAGGTCAACGACATCAACGTCAACGTGGCGGCCATCGTCGAGGGCTCCAAGGAACAGGCGACCGGGCTGAAGGAGATAAACCAGGCGGTCAACCAGCTGGATCAATCGACGCAGCAGAACGCGGCGATGGTCGAGGAAAGCACGGCGGCAAGCCACAAGCTGGCGCAGGAAGCGGAGACCCTGCGCGGACTGCTGGCGCAGTTCCGCCTGAGCGAGGCCTACGCCCACAGGCCATCCTCAAGAGGGGCGCCGTCTCCCGCGCTCCATCTGGTCTCTCGCGTCGCCAGAGCCCATGGCGCAACCGCTGCGGCGGCGGACAGTTGGGAAGAATTCTGATCGTCATATCAGAATAGCAGAAACAGCCGGCATTACCCTTAGGCGGTGCCGGCTGTTTCATTTCTGTTTGCGCGAAATAGCGCGATAATACATATCTATGCGTGCATGTATTCCCGGTTCGATCCCAAACGGAGACAGATGGGCTGCCGCGGTTTCGCCTCAATGTTACATCCCGTGCCAGACCGGTCCTCGAGGCGCCTGCATGTGGGACATATGATCCTGGTTGTACTCATAATGCATTTTAGCTATTCATGATATGTTAGCTGTCTTTCCAAGCTAACAAAACCTATACGCGAAATACGTTGAAATGTTAGAATTTGCGCATATGCTTATATCCATGAAGAGGCGAGGTGTCTGCCGCTCTTGGCAGCAGCTCGTCGCTCTAGGAAAGCGCGCTTCCTTTCTCTCATTTTCTCACTGCCGGGCATTGGGCCACGGCAGCATCTCGTGGAGGTTGGAATGCAGTACAGTGCATCGAAATTCGCGTTTTTGGCCCTTAGCTGCGCAGCAATCATTGCTCCGCTGCCGGCAAGCGCGTTTGATGTGGGTGGCAGCAATGGTCTCAGCATTGGGACCAGCAATGGCCTGAGCGTATCGCTCGGCGGCGCCAGCGGCGTCAATGCAAACGTCGGCGGTAGTGGTAACGTTGCGTCAGCATCTGTCGGTGGGGCCAGCGGCGTCAACGCCAATGTCGGTTCTAGCTCTAGTGGTGGTCTCGGTGTCTCGGCGTCCGTCGGCGGCTCTGGCGGCATTGGCACAAATACATCCGTAGGTGGTCGTAGTGGCGGTCTCGGCGTCAGCAACACAGCCAGCATCGGCGGCTCCAAAGGCCTCAACACCGGCGTTGATGCGAATGTCGGCGGTCCGGGCCTGCTCGGCGCTAAGGCTAAGGTGGCTTTGGGCACCAATACGCTGCTGAACCTCAACCTTGGTCTGCCTGGTATCGATCCCGATGATCCGCGCAACCCGACCAACCCGAATAACCCAAACAATCCGAATAACCCGAACGGCAGAAATAACCGTCAGGCATTGCAGGCGTTCAACGACATGTCTTCGGCCGATCAGGCGAAGATGAAGGTTCGCTGCAAGGACATTCTGCGCGCTGGCGGCGGCTTTGATGGCAGCCTCGTGAAGCTTTGCAAGATGGTCATCGCAATGCGCTAGGCGGCAGCCGGTTCTGTCGGTGCAGCCTTTTTCCGAAACATCTCCCGAGCAGCCAGTATCGCGCCGCCTGTCACCAGCAGGCAGGCGAGCGCGATACGCCAGCTGGGTTCGGCAAAGCCTGAGATCGTCAGGATCAACGTAGACAAAAGCGGCGCGGCATAACTTGCCGCGCCGAGAATCTGAATATCGCCATTCTTGACGCCGTAGTCCCAGGCATAGAACGCGGCGCCCACCGGAAACAGGCCAAGGCCTGCGACGGCCATCCACTCGAAGGCTGTTTCCGGCCAGACGGTGGTTTCAAGGCCGAGGTGGCAGACGAGCGACAGAAGCGAGGTCGCCAGGCAGAAGCCGGTGACGACGTCGGTCGAGACGCCATCGAAGCGCCGCGTCAGCAGAGAATACCCCGACCATGTGAAGGCGCACATCAGCGCCGCGCCATAGCCCAGCGCATAGGCGCCGTCGAAATTGATCCCGTTCTTGCCGATGATCAGGAACGTGCCACAGAGGCCGGCAAGCGCTCCGACGATATGATACCAGCGCAATCTTTCTCCCGGCAGCAGCGCCGAGCCCACGACGATCAGCAGCGGCCAAAGGTAGGCGATCAGCCCGGCCTCGACAGCCGGCGCGTTGCGCAGGGCCGTGAAGTAGAGAAAGTGGTAGCCGAACAGGCCGACGATCCCGACCAGCCAGACCTTGGCCGGCTGCCTGAGCAGCGCCAGGCGCGAGGGATTGAGGATCAGCACCACGATGCCGGGGATGCTGCCGATGGCAAAGCAGATCGCCGTCAGCTGAAATGCCGGCATCTTGCCGGAGGCAGCGGTAAAGAGCGCCAGAAACGACCACATGAGAATGGCCGTGAACCCGATCAATGTTGCCCGAAGCTTCATCTGTTCCCCTTTGCGGAGACAGTTGCTCCGTCAGCTAGCGCCATATTTGACTGCAGTGATCGTCACGGGCCCGTATTGAGTCGGGATGCGAACGAAGACTGGAGCATATACATTTGCGGCGTCGGCCTTGGCAAACCAGATTTCCATGCGGCTGCTCTTGCTGAGATAGTCGATGTCGCTGCGGCCTTTCTTGTAGCCGGAGCGCGGCACGAAGCGGACGTTGCAGACGGTGGCCTTGCCGGTGAAGCCTTCGGTGGAGAAATCCTTCGATCCGCTCGGCGACATCACCAGATCCATGCGCATCTCGCCGTCATAGATCGGCAGTTTTTGGGCGCAGACATTGGTATCGGAAGGGAAGATCAGGCCGGAGATCGGGTCGAGCACGGCGCGCATGTCGCTGGCGGGGACGTTGACCCAGTTCTTCGGCGGCAGGCGCGGTGGCTTGACTGTCGTCGAGGTGATGTTGCCGTTGGTGTAGCGGACATCGTAGGTGCGGGCGCGCTTGCCGCTCTTGTAGTAGAGCAGATAGTGCGAGGCCTGCATGCGGTCGCCACGCATCACGCCATCGACGCTGGTCTTGGCGGAGATCGTCGTCACCAGATCGGCGAGGCCGGCCGAGCTGATGTCGCCGGACACCCGGTAGGTCTTGTCGTCCTCGATCCGGGTCATGAAGGCGGCGCGGGCAATGGTGATGATGCCGAGCGCGACCTTGTACTCCGTGCGGTGGACGACTTCGGCGGCTCCGGCCGGAACGGCGAGGAGTGCGGCCAAGGCGGAAATGAAAATGCGTTTGCCCGAATGAGCCATGAATTGAACCTTGTTCCGGCGCACTGGTCAGGCCGTCGGATACGGTCTATACGCCTGTCTTGGCGGTAAGAAAACACGAGCTTTTTGACCGAATTGCGGGAAACGCCAAGGTTTGGCTTGACGCGCCCGGTCTGTCTGATTATAGAACCGCAACTTTCCAATCATGGCCTGTTGGATTGCAAGCTTGACTTTGCGCGAGCCGGCAATCGGTGGCCGAGAAAAACAAGAATAGGTGTCCCATGTCCCGCATGTGCGAATTGACCGGCAAGGCAGTCCTCGTTGGCAACAATGTCAGCCATGCCAACAACAAGACCAAGCGCCGGTTCCTCCCGAACCTGTGCCAGGTTACGCTGATCTCCGACGCACTCGGCCAGCGTTACCGTCTTCGCGTTTCGGCTGCTGCTCTGCGTACCGTCGAGCATCGCGGTGGTCTCGATGCTTTCCTGATCAAGGCAAGCGAAGGTGATCTGTCGATGCGCGCTCGTCTGCTGCGCCGCCAGATCGTCAAGAAGACTGCTGAAACGGCTGTTGCAGCTGCCTAAGCAGCGCTCGACCTTCTGCTATACGGCTTCAAAAGGCTTGGACGGATAATCCGTACAAGCCTTTTGCTTTGCCGGTTCATCCCTCCAACTGGTGGCATACCCCAGGATAAAAAAATGCTTCAGATGCGCTATACCCTCGTTTACGTCGCCCTGATGACGCTTGTCGTCGTCGCCTCGAACTTCCTCGTGCAGTTCCCGCTGAATGCGGCGTTCGCCGGCATCAATCTTGCCGATCTGCTGACCTGGGGTGCCTTCACCTATCCGGTCGCCTTCCTGATCACAGATCTTACCAACCGGCAATTCGGCCCCAAGGCCGCCCGCAGGGTCGTGTTCGCAGGCTTCGTGGTCGGCGTCGCGCTGTCGTTCGTGACCTCGGTTCCGCGTATCGCCATCGCCTCGGGCACGGCCTACCTTGCTGGTCAGTTGCTCGACATCGCGCTCTTCAATCGGCTGCGCCGTCAGGCGTGGTGGCGGGCGCCGCTGGTGGGGTCGCTGCTCGGCGCGATGCTCGATACGGTGATCTTCTTCTCGCTCTCGTTTGCCGCGCTCTTCGTTTTCCTCGGCCCGAACGATCCGTTCGCGCTGGAGGCGTCGCCCATCCTCGGCATCTTCACGGCCGAGGCGCCGCGCTGGATTTCCTGGGCGATCGGCGATTTCTGGGTGAAGCTGCTGGTCGGCCTGGTGATGCTGCTGCCCTACGGCGCACTGATGAGCGTTCTGCGGCCAACGCCGGCGGTCGGCGTCCGGTGATCCACTCTCAGGCGGGCGACAGGCTTGCCGCCGTTGCCGGACTGCCGCGGTTATACTGCCGTGGCGAGCAACCCATGACCCGCTTGAACGCCGTGCTGAAGGCGGCCTCGGATTCGTAGCCGAGCGACGGGGCGATGACCGAAATCGGGTCCCTCGAGTTCTGCAGGCGGTCGCCTGCGAGCAGCATGCGCCAATGGGCGAGATATTCCATCGGCGAGGTGCCGACCGTCTCCTTGAATTTCTGTGCGAAGGTCGATCGCGACATGCCGGTGCGGGCGGCAAGCTGCTGCAGCGTCCAGCGATGGGCGGGATCGTCGTGCATGGCGTTCATCGCGGTGCTCATCTGCCTGTCGGCCAGCGCGAAGAGCCAGCCGACGCCGGTGCCCGATCGCTCGGCCATGTGCAGGCGCAGCGCCTGTACCAGAATCATGTGGGCAAGGTGCTGGACCACGAGAAAGCCGCCGGGCTGCTGTTCCCGCAATTCCTGCATCATCTGTTCGACCGCCCAGCGCAGCGCCGCCTGGCTTTCCCTGTCGCGCAAAAGCACGATCGGCGGCAGCATGCGCAGCAGGATGTCGGCGTGATTGCCGGCAAGGCCGAAGCGGCTGCTAACCAATGAGAAGTCGTTGCCGCCGTTCAGCGAGACGATGCTGCCCTTGCGCGGGCCGGAGAAAATGCTCGAGGCCGGGACCGGCTCCAGCGAAAGATCGGTGGCCAGCCGGAAGGGGCGTCCACTCGGGAGCAGGAAGCTGTCGCCGGCGGTGAGCCGCACCGGATCGGGTCCGCCATCGACCGCGAGCCAGCACTCTCCCGAGACGACGGCACCGCACTTGATGCCGCCCTGCTGGTCGGGAAACTGGATCGCCCAGTCGCCACCAGCCTCCATTCCGGCAGAGAGATAGTTCTGCGGCTTCAGCAACGACAGGACATTGGAGAGCGGGTCCATCGGAAACTCCGGACGATTGCAAAGATATGGCGGACTATACAGCATAGACCGTATAATCCCAATCTCCTAGCCTGTCTTCGAGACGATTGCTGCGGCGGTCGTCGAAGAGCAGCCAAGGAGAAATCATCATGCGCGTTTTCGTTACCGGTGCCACGGGCTTTGTCGGCTCCGCCGTCGTTCAGGATCTCCTCCAGGCCGGCCATCAGGTTCTAGGTCTCGCGCGCTCTGACGCATCGGCGGCCGCGCTGAGGGCGGTAGGCGCCGATGTGCATCGCGGCGAGCTCGAGGATATCGACAGCCTGCGCAGTGGCACGGCCGCGTCGGATGGGGTCATCCATACCGGCTTCATTCATGATTTCTCGAAGTTCAAGGAGAATTGCGAGATCGACCGGCGCGCCATCGAGGCGATGGGCAGCGTGCTGGCCGGCACGGGCAAGCACATGGTCGTGACGTCGGGCACCGGGTTGATCGCGCCGGGGACCGTCGCCACCGAGGATGCGGCGGCGCCGTCTTCCGCCGCCATTCCCCGCGTGTCGGAGCAGACGGCATTGTCGATGGATGGCGTCAGCGCCTCGGTGGTCCGGCTGCCGCCCTCCGTGCATGGCGACGGGGACCACGGCTTCGTGCCGATCGTCATCGGCATCGCGCGCGAAAAGGGTGTCTCGGCCTATATCGGCGAGGGTCAGAACCACTGGCCGGCGGTTCATCGTCTGGATACCGGACGGCTCTATCGGCTGGTTCTGGAAAAGGCTGCCGCGGGTGCGCGCTATCATGGCGTGGCCGAGGAGGGCATTGCGTTCCGCGAGATCGCCGCGGTGATCGGCAAACGGCTGGGCCTGCCCGTGGTCTCGAAAGCCCCTGAAGAGGCGGCCGAGCATTTCGGCTGGTTCACCCATTTCGCCTCGATCAACAACCGGGCGTCCAGCGCCAAGACGCGGGACGTTCTCGGCTGGAACCCGACGCATCTGGGACTGATCGCCGATCTGGATCGTCCGGCCTACTTCGAGGGATGAGCGTGGCGGTGCCGGTTTGGTTGAGACTGCCTAGCGCGCGGCACGTCCACCCGGCCCGGTGTCAACGAATATCGGGTCGTGCGGCGGTGGTTCTGTCGGGGTGAAGGACCGATGTCTCGACCCAACCGTTGACCAAGCCTTGCGCGGCATCCTCATTCGAGACGAAGGCCGTCATCCAACGATGATGGCCTTCGATCAGGTAGGTGGCGCCATTCGGTCTGCGCTCTTTCGTCAGCTTGCCCAATGACGCTGCCGACAGCGCCGCCTCGAAATCCGCAAGCTCCGGCGGCGAGCAACGCAGGGCATCGACCTCTTTCTTTATCGTGGCAGCCGCGAAATTGAGCGAGCAGGTTGATGAAAAGAGATCCGTATAGTTCTGGTAGCTGACGAAGAACTGCAGGCCGCTCGGCATGGTATAGAGTTCGTTTCCGGTGAACGGCCCGGAAAGCGGCGGGGTGCGTTTGTCGCCCTGATACAATGCCCACCTGCCTTGCGCGGCGCCCTGATGCAGGATGTCCAGGCGGTCGCCATAGACGATGCAGAACCTGAACATGTCCTCTAAGGGGCAAGCGGAAGCCATGCGCGGAGTCGGCAGGCTCATGACGATAATGGCAACCATGAATCGCATATGTTTTTTCATATGCAACCATAAAACAGGTCGCTTCAGAATCAAGATACCGCTTTAGGTTAGGGTTGTGCGGCAGGCGCTACCGCGCTGGCGGCGGTGGTCTTGTCGCTATCCAGCAGCCGGAATTCCAGCATCAGGTTACGCTGCAGGATCGAGTGATTGTCGTCGGAGACGATGATAACATGGGTGGTGCCGTCGGCGGCACTGAAGGCGTCGAGGCCTTCCATGTTGTCGATCTGGTCGCTGAAATCGCTCTGCATCAGGATCTCGCCGTCCATCACGGCGCCGGGCCTGATGTCGGATGATTTGATGCGGCGGATGCGCATGCCGATGCCCTCCGCCATGTTGAAGCGGCGCTCCAGCAGGAGAAGATCGCCATTCGGCAGGAATGCGCCGTCGGTGGCGTCGAAGTCGCCATAATGGGAAAGCGTCAGCTTGCCCTTCAGCGGACCGTCGAGAATGGCCGCATAGGCGTTGCCGTCGTCATCGAGGCTGCGTTCGGCGACGATCAGCGTGCCGCCTTTCAGCGGGCTATCCATGGGCGACACGGCCACGGTCTCGAAGCCGCGGTTGGCGCGCAGCTGCTTTCGCTGGAAGGGCAGGGGCATCGTGCCTGTCGCCCGCGAGGTCTCGAAGCCGGGATCGGGATAGCTGTCGACACGGTGTTGCTGCTCGAAGGAGACCAGCACGCGGTCGCCATGCAGCGCCACGCCCTCGGCATCCATGAAGCCCTTTCCCTCGAAGCTCTGGCCGACGCCGTTGCGCATCGTGGCGATCTCGACGTCGGCGAGGCCGGAGAGCTTTCCGGATGCTTCGCGCTCGATGCGGCCGGTCATCCAGTGGCCGGTGTCGAGCACGCCGACGAAATGCGTGTGGTCGTCGCGGAACCGGATCGACGAGAGCGAGCCGAACAGCCGCTCGGGCGAGACCATCTCGAGGCCGCCCAGAAATTCGAAAGGCCCGAACCTTGTCTCGTTAGAGCCGATCTTGAAACGCGTGATGATGTTGCTCTTCACCGCTGCCGGCAGCGTGTCCGCCATCGCGTTCGGGGCTGCTGCAAGTCCGAACGCCAGCAGCAGCGCCCGTGCGCGATAGTTACGGGCGAGCAGCGCGAGAGCGCCCATGCGCGATCAGCCGGCGCGGCGGCCACGGCCGCCTCGCGGCTGCGCGGGCTGGTCTTCGAAGAGAGAGGCCAGCTGTTCGGTCATCGCGCCGGCCAGTTCGTCCGCATCGACGATGGTCACGGCGCGGCGGTAATAGCGCGTGACATCATGGCCGATGCCGATGGCGAGAAGTTCGACCGGCGAGCGGGTCTCGATGCGCTCGATGACCGCGCGCAGGTGACGTTCCAGATAGTTGCCCGGATTGACCGACAGCGTCGAATCGTCAACCGGCGCTCCATCCGAGATCATCATCAGGATCTTGCGCTGCTCGCGGCGGGCCAGCAGCCGGTTGTGGGCCCAGATCAGGCCTTCGCCGTCGATGTTTTCCTTGAGCAGGCCTTCGCGCATCATCAGGCCGAGATTGCTGCGGGCGCGGCGCCAGGGGGCGTCGGCCGACTTGTAGATGATGTGGCGCAGATCGTTCAGGCGGCCCGGCGTCTGCGGCTTGCCGCTGGCGAGCCACTGTTCGCGCGCCTGTCCGCCCTTCCAGGCCTTGGTGGTGAAGCCTAATATCTCGACCTTGACGCCGCAGCGCTCCAGCGTGCGGGCCAGAATGTCGGCGCAGGTGGCGGCAACGGTGATCGGGCGGCCGCGCATGGAGCCGGAATTGTCGATCAGGAGCGTCACGACGGTGTCGCGGAACTGCGTGTCACGCTCCTTCTTGAAGGAGAGCGCCTGCGTCGGGTCGATGATCAGGCGCGTCAGGCGCGCCGGATCGAGGTAACCCTCTTCAAGATCGAAGTCCCAGGAGCGGTTCTGCTGCGCCATCAGACGGCGCTGAAGGCGGTTGGCAAGACGGCCGACTGCCCCTTGAAGATGGGCGAGCTGCTTGTCGAGGAAGGCGCGCAGGCGCTCCAGCTCGGCGGCGTCGCACAGTTCCTCGGCGGTTATCGTCTCGTCGAATTCCTCGGTGAAGACGTGGTAGTCGACCTTGTCATTGAAGTCGTCGAAGGGCGTGTTCGGGCGGCGGGTTTCGCCCGGCGTCTCCGAATCGTCCTCGCCCTCTTCCTGCATGTCGTCGTCGGAGACCTCGGCGCCTTCGGTCTCGCCGTCCTCCATCTGCTCGTCGGCGACTTCGCTGTCCTCGACAGGGGCGGCATCGGAGCCGGCGTCCTCGTCGACTTCATCGTCGTTCTGTTCTTCGCCGCTCGGCTGGTCGTCCTGGTCCGACTGGTCGTCTGCGTCAGATTCGCTGTCGTCGTCGCCATACTCCTCGGCCATTTCCATGGCCGTGAGCATGTTGCGGATAACCTTGGAGAAGGCCTGCTGGTCGTGGATCACGCCGGTCAGGTTCTCGAGATCCTTGCCGGCCTTGTCCTCGATGAAGGAGCGCCAGAGGTCGAGCACCTTGCCTGCCGAGGCCGGCGGCTTCTCGCCGGTGAGCTTTTCGCGCACCATCATCGCGACCGCCTCGCCGACGGGGGCGTCTTCCTGGCGTTCGATGCCGGAGAAGTTCGCCTTGGCGTATTTTTCCTCGGTCATGGAACGCAGGTTGGTTGCCACGCCTTCCATGCGCAGCGCGCCGATCGATTCGACGCGGGCCTGCTCGACGGCATCGAAGATGGCGCGGGCGTCGGAGCCCTGCGGCGCCATCGTCGCGTGCACCTTGTCGTCGTGGCAGGCGAGCCGGAGCGCCATGGAATCGCCGAGGCCGCGTGTCACCGCCAGCTCGTGCGCCGTCGGGCGCTTGGAAAGCTCCGGCAGGCGGATGCGCTCGGCTGTCATGCCAGGCCGCTCGTTGGCGAAGGTCACCTCGACCTCGTCATTGCCGGCGATGGCGCGGACGCTGCCGGTTATCGCCCGGCGCAACGGCTCCACGTCGACGGGCGAACCGGGCTTTGCTTTCGAATTGTCACCACGCGCTGCCATGATCCGTTAGCCTCAGGCCCCCAGAACGATGTTGGCAGCACTTTCCTTCAGCTCGACGCCGAAGGCGCGCTGATAGTGTTCGGCAACCAGCGGACGCTCCAGTTCGTCGCACTTGTTCAGGAAGGTGACGCGGAAGGCGAAGGCGAGATCACCGAAGATCTCGGCGTTCTCGGCCCAGGTGATGACAGTACGCGGGCTCATGACGGTCGAGAGGTCGCCGTTCATGAACGATGCACGGGTGAGGTCGGCGACGCGGACCATCTTGGAGACGGTGTCGCGGCCGTTCTTGTCCTTGCCGAAGCTCTTCACCTTGGCGGCAACGATGTTCACTTCATGGTCGTGCGGCAGGTAGTTCAGCGTCGAGATGATCGACCAGCGGTCCATCTGCGCCTGGTTGATCTGCTGCGTGCCGTGGTAGAGGCCGGTGGTGTCGCCGAGGCCGATGGTGTTGGCTGTGGCGAACAGGCGGAAGGCCGGGTGCGGGCGGATGACGCGGCTCTGGTCGAGCAGCGTCAGGCGGCCGGAGGATTCCAGTACGCGCTGGATGACGAACATCACGTCCGGGCGGCCGGCGTCGTATTCGTCGAAGACCAGCGCGACGTTGTGCTGGTAGGCCCAGGGCAGGATGCCGTCCTTGAATTCGGTGACCTGCAGGCCATCCTTGACGACGATGGCGTCCTTGCCGACGAGATCGATACGGCTGACATGGCTGTCGAGGTTGATGCGCACGCACGGCCAGTTGAGGCGGGCGGCGACCTGCTCGATATGCGAGGACTTGCCGGTGCCGTGATAGCCGGAGATCATCACGCGTCGGTTATGAGCAAATCCGGCAATGATGGCGAGCGTGGTTTCGCGATCGAAGAGGTAGTCGGGATCGAAATCCGGAACATAGGCGCTGCCCTGGCTGTAGGCCGGAACGCGGATGTCGGAATCGATGCCGAAGACCTCCCTGACGGAAACGGTGGTGTCCGGAAGTTCCGAGATATCAAGGTCAATCTTGCTCATCATGTCTCCAAGGCGGGTGGCCGACACCCTGCCATACTGTCTCAGCTCGTTTTGCGATCACGGCGGCGAAGATCAAGTCCACGCGCGCTCATGTCTGAACGTCGGCGATGCTTCTCCGGGACTGAAACGAAACCTCGGCAGCGACGACGTCATCGCCTGCGAGCATTCTTGACCATAGTCCCGGACAAGAAACGCCGCGTCCGGAAGTGGCCAAGGCGCCTGTGGGGCAAACGCAGAAAGATGTGCCGCGGTTGCCTGCGGCCTCAGCCGATGTGGACCATACCCGATTGAAGTCCAAGAGCAAGGACGGGAATTAACAAAAACCGCTCTGCTTCAATAATTGATAGGCCTGGACGACGGCGCGGAAACGCTCTTCCGATCCGCGGTCGCCGCCATTGGCGTCCGGGTGGTGCTTCTTCACCAGTTCCTTGTAGCGGCTCTTGATCTCCGACGCGGTGGCGTTGGCGGCTAGGTTCATGGTGTCGAAGGCCTTCGATTCCAGCGTCTTCAGCTTGCGCTGTTCCGGAAAGCGCGGACCGTTGCTCTTGGCGTCCTTGACGAAGCCGAAGGGATCGCGGACGCGGGTGTAGGCGCCGGAGCGGACTTCCGACTGGATCGGGCTGTCCTTGGCCGACTTGTTGACGCCGACAGTCCAGGTCGGACGATGGCCGGTGATCGCCTCCTTCTGGTAGCGCGCAATCTCGCTGTCGGAGAGGCCGGAGAAGTAGTTGTAGCCCTTGTTGTATTCCTTCACGTGCTCGAAGCAGAACAGAAAGAACTGCCCTTCGGCATTGCGTCCGACGGGAGCGCGATGCACGCCTTTCTTGTCGCACCCGTCCCACTGGCAGGTCGGAGGAGCCAGTTCAGGCTCCGGCTCGCGTTTGCGGCGGGTGCGGATTCGGTCGAAGTATTTGGAATCAAGTCTCATGACGGCGCTAATTATGGGGCTCAGAATAGGTGAGGACAAGAATTGACAAACGGGAATGTTGCAGGCTTGGTGGGAACCTTTTTCTCAACTTTGCAAGATCGGCTCATGACGGTTCAATCCTCCATCGAAGACAAGCTGACGGCGGCGTTTTCGCCGGAGCGGCTTGATGTCATCAACGAAAGCCATCTGCACGCCGGCCATCACCCTGACATTACCGGCGCCGGCGAGACCCATATGCGGGTTCGCATCGTGTCGGCGTCGTTTGCCGGCATGTCACGGCTGGCGCGTCACCGGGCGATCACGGAGCTGCTGAAGCCGGAACTGGATGCAGGATTGCATGCGCTGGCGGTCGAGCCGGCGGCGCCCGGAGAGCCGGTGCGCTGGTAGGACGACCCCGCCTCATATGGGCGCGGTGTCGTCGTTTTTAAAGGTGTTCGCTCAGCGAATCAGAAGCGCCGTCGCGTAGAGGCCGAAGCCGAAAACGGTGTGGGCGACGAGGCCGAGGAAGCGGGTCTTGTTGGGGTTCGGTGTCTTCGACGCCGCCCAGCCGATGCCGAGGCCAGGCTGCAGCAGGAACCAACCGCCGGCGATGGTGACGATGCCCCAGATCCAGGCCGGCAGGAACGTCGGTTCGGCCAGCCAGCCGGGGCCGGTGATCAACACCAGCAGGATACCGTAGGCTATGCCGACCGCGTAGTGGAAGATCCAGCCGAGCGCGAGCTCGTGCTTGTAGGGCGCTGCCTTGCCGATGTCGTCGTGGAAGACCTTGCCCTTGCCAACATGCCAGAGCCAGCGGCCGGGCGGTGCCCAGTTCGGTATGGCGCCCTTGGCAAGCGCGATCGACCAGATGTCCATCAGGACCGTTGCGCCGATGCCGATGACGACGGAGCGCCAGAAAATATCAAACAACATGTCAAATCCATAATGATGCTGCCCGCCGGGCTCCTCCCACAGCGTGCAATTGGAAAGGGATGTCGAAAGAGGATCAGGTCGGATTGACCTCGTTCTCTTCCGCCGGGCGTATGCGCAGTCTGGTGATGCGGTTCTTGTCGCGTTTCATGACGATGAAGCGCTTGCCGTAGAAGGTGAAGGCCTGGCGCTCTTCGGGAATGGTCATCGATTCGTGGATGACGAGGCCGGCGATCGTCGTTGCTTCCTCATCGGGCAGTTGCCAGTCGAGCGCGCGGTTAAGATCGCGGATCGGCACACTGCCATCGACGACGACAGAGCCGTCTGCCTCCTGACGGACGCCCTGCATCTCGATGTCGTGCTCGTCTGAAATATCGCCGACGATCTCCTCCAGAATATCCTCCAGCGTCACGATTCCCTGGACCTCGCCATACTCGTCTACGACGACGGCGAAGTGCTGCTTGCGACGCAGGAAGGCGTTGAGCTGAGCCTCGAGATTGGTGCTGTCGGGGACGAACCAGGGTTTTTGGGCGATCTTGACGATATCGAGATGCTCAGGCTCCGCGTCGCGTTCGGCCAGCGCCCTGAGCAGATCCTTGGAGTGGACGACGCCGATGATGTTGTCGGTCGAACCGCGCCAGAGCGGCATGCGGGTGAAGGGGCTGTCGAGAATGGTGCGGACGACCACCTCGGGTGGATCGTCGGCATTGATGCCGCGCATCGCCATGCGGTGGACCATGATATCGGAAAGTTCAAGCTCGCCGAGATCGAGCAGGCCGCCGAGGCGGTCGCGGTCGGCCTTCACCACCGAGCCTTCACGGTGCAGCAGATCGACGGCGCCGCGCAGCTCTTCGTGGGCCGAGAGCATGGAGACTTCGCGCGAGAGGTTGATGCCGAAGCGGGCGAGGATGAAGCGGACGATCCGGTTGACGAACGAGGAAAGCGGACCGACGACGGCGACGAAGGCCTTGACGGCAAACGAGACCTTGAGCGCGAACTGCTCCGGGATGGAGATCGCCCAGCTCTTCGGCAGCACTTCGGCGAAGATGACGAGAATGATGGTCATCGCCAGCGTCGCCCAGGCCACGCCCGAATTGCCGAACAGGCCGAGGAAGACGCTTGTCGCGATCGACGACGACAGGATGTTGGCGAGATTGTTGCCGATCAGCAGTGCGCCGATCAGCCGGTCGCGGCGCTCGATCAGTTCGCGCACGATGCCGGCTCGTTCCTCGCCGTTGGCCTCAAGCGTATGAATGCGGCTGCGGGACACGGCCGTCAGCGCCGTCTCGGAGCCGGAGAAGAAGGCAGACATGAGGACGAGGGCCACGATGGAAACGATTTCCGGCCAGTATGCGGAAAGAAATGCCAGCGTGCCTTCGAGGGTCATTGCGGGTGTTTTTCCTTGAGGAAGCTCAACACTTCGGAAGCGGGAACGTCATTGGCGACGAAGGACTGGCCGATACCATGGGTGAGGATGAAGGTGAGCTTGCCGCTCTTGACCTTCTTGTCCTGGGCGATCGCGTCCATCAGCACGTCGGCTGGCGGCAACGTGCCCGGGATTTCGGACATGCGGGTGGGCAGACCGACATCGCGTAAATGGCGCTCGACGCGCTTGGCGTCGTCGGGGCTTGCGAGGTTCATGCGGGCCGAGAATTCGTGCGCCAGAACCATGCCGATCGACACGCCCTCGCCGTGGACGAGGCGAGCGCTGTCATAGGCGGTGGCGGCTTCCAGCGCATGGCCGAAAGTGTGGCCGAGGTTGAGCAGAGCGCGTTGGCCGTTCTCATGCTCGTCGGCGACGACGACGTCGGACTTTGCCTGACAGCTTGCGGCGATCGCCTCGGTGCGGGCGGCGGCGCCCGAAAAGACGGATTGCCAGTTGGCTTCCAGCCAGGCGAAGAAATCGGGCTTGTCGATCAGGCCGTACTTGGCGACCTCGGCATAGCCGGCGCGGAATTCGCGTTCGCTCAGCGTGTTGAGCACGTCGGCATCGGCCAGCACGAGGTCGGGCTGGTGGAAGACGCCGATGAGGTTCTTGCCGTGGCGGCTGTTGATGCCGGTCTTGCCGCCGACGGAGCTGTCGACCTGCGACAGCAGCGACGTCGGGATCTGCACGAAGCGGACGCCGCGCCTGACGATGCCGGCAACGAAGCCCGAGAGGTCGCCGATGACGCCGCCGCCGAGCGCGATCACGTAATCGTTACGCTCGATGCGGGCTTCGAGAACCTTGTCGCAGGCCGTCATCAGATGTTCGAAACTCTTGGTCTTTTCACCCGCCGGCAGGACCAGCGAGGACGATGCGATGCCAGCGGCGTTGAGGCTCTCGACCAATGCGTCGAGATAGAGCGGTCCGACGTTTTCGTCGGTGATGATCGCAGCCTTGCGGCCCTTCAGGCGCGATGCGATCTCGCTACCTGCGCGAGCGATCAGGCCGGGGCCGATCAGGATGTCATAGGCGCGCTCGCCGAGCGGCACGTGAACCTTGCGGTCGGTGGAGGCGGCAATCGCGGTCATCAGGCGGCACTTTCGGTTCTGGCGTCGATCAGGGCTTTCAGCACTTCGTCGCTCATCTGCTCCTTGCGCACATCGCGCGAAATGACGGTGAGATCGGCCTGCTCGTAGATCGGGTATCTGGCGTTCATCAGGTTTTCCAGCGTCTGCTTCGGATTTTCCGTCTTCAGCAGCGGACGCGTGTCGCGCTTGTTGACGCGCTCCCATAGCACGTCGAGTTCGGCCTTCAGCCAGACCGAGACGCCGCCCTTCTTGATGTGCCTGCGGGTGCGATCGTTGATGAAGGCGCCGCCACCCGTCGAGACGACGCGCGGGCCGCCCTTCAGCAGTCGCTTCATCACCCGTCCCTCAAGCGCCCGAAACTCGTCTTCGCCGTAGGCGGTGAACAGCTCTGATATCGACATGCGCGAGACGCGCTCGATTTCGGCGTCGCTGTCGATGAAGGGGATGCCGAGCTGGGTTGCGACGATGCGTCCCACCGATGACTTGCCGGCGCCCATCAGGCCAACGAGGATCAGATTGCGCGAACCGAGCGCAGCGCGAGCTCTGTCTCTCAGGCTATCGGCAACGATCAGAACAGGGTCGCTCATTGGTCCATTCACACTTTGTTTGCGAACGGTATCGACAAATGCAGGTGTAGCGTCAAGTCGCGGGCAAGGGAATCATGGTTCAAAAGCTGCTTCTTGCACTTGCAAACAGGCTTCTTCATAAAGAAGCGAAGCCAGGGAGTTATTGAATGCCGAGCCTGTTCCGATTTCTAGCCGTGCTGGCGGTCATCGCCGGAGCGATCTACGGAACGATGTGGGCGCTGGTGACGTTCGTCGAGCCGAAGGAGCGCGACGTAACGATCCGTATTCCGTCAGAACGGATCAATCCGCCCGCCACCGGTGCCATCAGCCCGGCCAAGAAGTGATGCGATGAGGGATCTCAGCCGCGTCCACGTCGAATCCTTTCTGGAGATGATGAGCGCCGAGCGGGGTGCCGCGGCCAACACGCTGTCGTCCTACGAACACGATCTCGACGACCTGCATTCGTTTCTGAACGGCCGAAGCGTGCGACTGACCGAGGCGTCGTCTCCCGATCTTTCCGCCTATCTGGCATCGCTGGCAGCGCAGGGTTTCAAGACCTCGTCGCAGGCCCGGCGGCTGGCGGCGATGCGGCAGTTCTACAAGTTTCTCTACGCCGAGGGCCTGCGCACCGACGACCCCACGGGTATTCTCGATGCGCCGAAAAAGGGCCGACCGCTGCCGAAGACCATGGGCGTCGACGAGGTCGGCCGGTTGCTGGTGCAGGCAGAGCAGGAGGCACAGGATCCGGCGCCCGGGCAATTGCAACGACTGCGGATGCTGGCGCTGCTGGAACTGCTCTATGCCACCGGCATGCGTGTCAGCGAGCTGGTTTCGCTGCCGGCGCGGGTGCTCGATCAGGAAGGGCGGTTTCTGATCATTCGCGGCAAGGGCAACAAGGAGCGGCTGGTGCCGCTGTCGCAATCGGCGATCGCGGCGCTGAAGCTCTACGGCCGGATGCTGGCCGCCGAGACGGCAGCCTCGAAACATCCACAGGAAAGCCCGTGGCTGTTTCCAGCGGCGTCGAAAGAGGGCTATCTGGCGCGGCAGGTGTTTGCGCGCGACCTCAAGAACCTAGCAATCCGGGCGGGGCTAACACCATCTATGATCTCGCCACACGTGATGCGGCACGCGTTTGCCAGCCATCTCCTGGCCAATGGCGCCGATCTGCGCGTGGTGCAGGAACTGCTTGGCCATTCGGACATTTCCACCACGCAAATCTACACGCATGTACTGGAAGAAAGGCTCCAGCAACTGGTCCAAACGCACCACCCCCTTGCCAAACAGGCGAAAAAGCAGGATTAGGACCGGCGACAAGGGCAGCCAGATACAAAATGCCCCGGGCACAAGGAACGGAAACGCACCTCATGCACAATTATCTCGACTTCGAAAAGCCGATCTCCGACCTCGAAGGCAAGATCATCGAATTGAAGAAGATTGCCTCGGAAGACGAGAGCATCGACACATCCGATGAAATCGGCAGGCTGGAAGTTCGCGTTCGCGAAGCGACCGTCGATATCTATTCGAAGCTCAATGCCTGGCAGAAGACCCAGGTCGCGCGTCATCCGCAGCGGCCACACTTCGTCGACTATGCCAAGACGCTGTTCCAGGAATTCACACCGCTCGCCGGAGACCGCAAGTTTTCCGAGGATGCTGCGATCCAGGCCGGTCTCGCCCGCTTCCGCGGCCAGCCGGTTGCCGTGCTTGGCCAGGAAAAGGGCAACGACACCAAGAGCCGCCTGAAGCACAATTTCGGCAGCGCGCGTCCTGAAGGTTACCGCAAGGCGATCCGCGTGCTCGAAATGGCCGACCGCTTCGGCCTGCCCGTCATCACGCTGGTCGATACCGCGGGCGCCTATCCGGGCGTCGGTGCCGAAGAGCGCGGCCAGGCGGAAGCCATCGCCCGCTCGACGGAAATGTGCCTCGGTCTCAAGGTTCCGATCATCTCCGTCGTCATCGGCGAAGGCGGTTCAGGCGGTGCGATTGCAATCGCCACCGGCAACCGCGTCTACATGCTTGAGCATGCGATCTACAGCGTGATCTCGCCTGAAGGCGCTGCCTCGATCCTGTGGCGCGATTCGGCGCGCGCCAAGGAAGCGGCGACCAACATGAAGATCACCTCCGAGGATCTGAAGGCGCTCGGCATCATCGACGGCATCATCGGCGAACCGCTCGGCGGCGCGCATCGCGATCCGGACAGCGTGATTGCCGCGACCGGCGACGTGATCGCCAATGCGCTCGGCGAGCTTTCCAGCCGCTCGGGCGAGCAGATCCGCAACGATCGCCGGCAGAAGTTCCTGAATATGGGCCGCAATCTCTAAGCAAGCTCTGCGGCTTACTGTCGATTGAGGCCAAACCTTGGCCACAATAGTGTTATGAATAGCTTTGGTACTTGCGGGGGTCGTGGGTGCGCGGCATGGTCGTTAAGGTTTTGTAAACCAGAATGGGCCAATGATTCGCTTTACTTGAGACCTGTTCAACGAATTGGGTCGCATCTCGTAATTGGGCTAGTTTGAATGCGCATTCGTCATTTTGCCTATGTTTCCCTGATGGCGCTGGCTCTGGCCGGCTGCAACGACGCATTGGAAACCACGCAGATCGACCTCTCCAAGGTCAAGAACAAGGTCGAACAGCCGCTGCCGCCGCGCATCCTCAACGAGATGGCAGCAAAGGGCATGGACCGCAATTCGCCGATCATGGTCCGCATCTTCAAGGAAGAAGGTGTGCTGGAGATCTGGAAGGCGAAGACGGACAACCGCTTCGAGAAGATCACCGACTACAAGATCTGCGCCTGGTCGGGCCGTCTCGGTCCCAAGGTGAAGCAGGGTGACCGGCAGGCGCCGGAAGGTTTCTACAACCTGACAAAGGCCAATCTAAACCCGAATTCCAAATATTATCTCGCCATCAACACCGGCTTCCCGAACCGTTACGACGCCGTCAACGGCCGTACCGGCACGGATCTGATGATCCATGGCGCCTGCTCGTCATCGGGCTGCTACTCGATGACGGACCAGCAGGTTCTCGAGATTTATGCCTTCGCCCGCGACGCCTTTAAGGGCGGCCAGTCGACCGTGCAGCTCGAGGCCTATCCGTTCCGGATGACCGCCGACAACATGTTCAAGCACCGGATGAACGAGAACATCGACTTCTGGAAGATGCTGAAGGTCGGTTACGACAATTTCGAAGTCACCAAGCGTCCGCCCGAGGTCAACGTCTGCGAGAAGAAGTACGTCTTCAACCAGCAGGCGTCCGGCGCCTTCAATGCCGGCGGCAAGTGCCCCGAGATGTCGACGCCGCCTGCTCTGGCGTCCGCGCTCGCCTCCTACGGCAAGACCTATGATCTCGCCTATGCCAAGGCGTCGAAGGAATTCGATGGTCTGGCGTGGTACGACCCCTCGGAAGCCGAGCGCAAGGCTGTCGTCGCCAAGACCCGCAAGGGCCGCGAACTTGCCTACGCGCCGACCGGAACCTCGCTCGAAGCCGGCAAGATGATGAAGGTCGCCGAGCTCGAGGGCATGATGGCGACGAAGACGGCAACGTCTGTCGCTTCAAACACCGTGACAGGCTCGACGCCTGCCGGTTCGCCTACGGTCGCTGCTGCCACCGACGTGGCGCTCGTCAATCCGGCATCCGTTCCGGTGCCGACGCCGAGCCCGCTGGCACCGCAGAGCGAGATGGCAACGGCGTTTGCGCCGGTCGAGCAGCCGGATTCCGTCGAAGTCGCTTCCAAGAAGCCTTTCTGGAAGTTCTGGACCAAGGAGTGATGGCTTGACTGCCATCGCCTACGATCTGCGCGGGCTGAAATGCCCGCTGCCCGTTCTGAAGACCCGCAAGAGGATAGCGTCCCTGCCGCCAGGCGCGCTTATCCGTGTCGAGACTACCGATCCGCTTGCCGGCATCGACATTCCGCATTTCTGCAATGAAGATGGTCACGAACTGGTCGAGAGCGAAAAGACCGATGAAGGTCACCGCTTCCTGATCCGCAAGGGATAGCGCCTCGAGCGCTCTTGCCTAGAAGCTTATTCCCGAGTGCTAAAGCCGTATTCCCGGGATGGCCAGCGGATTGTCGTTGAGGGCTGCACGGTCGGCGGTGTCGATGCGTGGCTTGCCGAGGAAGGCGTCGAACAGGTCCTTGACGAAGGCTTCCGGCAGATCCTTGGTGATCAGCACCATGCGTGTGCGCCGGTCGTCGGGGTTTGGCCAGGCGGGCAGGCGGCTCGGCGGATGGAAGATGCTCTGTACGCCGTGCAGCACCAGCGGGCGATCCGGTCGATCCGACATCAAGACGATCGCTTTCATGCGCAGCAGCTTTTCACCATGCGCCGACCGCAACAGATCGACGAACATGTCGAGCGCCATCGGATCGATCGGCTTGTCTTCGACGATCGAGAAGGAGCGGATCGAGGCGTCGTGGCGGTTGACGTCGTGCGGGTTCTGGCCGTCTTGGGCGTGATGATGGTGATGGCCGTGGTAATGCCCGTGATCGTGCCCGTGATCATGATGGTGATCATGCCCATGGTCGTGATTGTGATGCGCTTCGTGCGCATGCTCGTCGTGCAGCCAGCGGCTGACATCGGCGCTCTTGGTCGCCGGGTCGTAGATGCCGTTCACGAGCGTGGCGGCCGTACCGGTCGCGGGGTCGTCGGCATCCATCAGCGTGGCGCGCGGATTGAGCGCGTGCAGACGCGCCCTCAGCCGGTCGAGGACGTCAGGCGAGGCCATGGTCTGCTTCGACAGGATCAGCCGATCGGCGACGGCGGCCTGCTTAACCGCCTCCTCGTGATTGTCGAGCGTCTGCAAGCCATTGACGGCATCGACAATGGTGACGACGCCATCGAGGTCGAAATTCTCGGCGATGATCGGGTTGCCCATGATCGCCTGCATGACAGGCGCCGGATCGGCAAGCCCCGTCGTTTCGATGACGACGCGGTTGACCTTCTTGACTCGGCCGGTCTGGATCGCGTCCATCAGGTTGGCCAGCGTATCCACCAGTTCGCCGCGCACCGTGCAGCACAGGCACCCATCGGAGAGCTCGATGATCGCGTCGCCGGAGCTTTCGACCAGCAGATGGTCGATGCCGACATCGCCGAACTCGTTGATGATGACGGCCGCGTCCTTCATGGCCGGATCCTTGAGGATGCGGTTGAGCAGCGTCGATTTTCCCGCACCGAGGAAGCCGGTGAGGATGGTGACCGGAATCCGGTCCGCGGGTGCACTCATGTCGGTCTGGCCTTAAAAGGACGTGGGGCGCGGCATCGGGATCGGCACGTTGGCGATATCGCCGGCGCTATCGGCCGTCGCCAGCTTGTCGGGCTGCGGTTCGTTCTGGCCGGGGATCAGGCCGGCATAGGAGAAGGTCGGCTCGTGGTCCCGCTCGAGAATATAGGGGGAGTGGATCTTCATGCGGCCGACTTCGTCGCGCGTTTCGCTGCGGACCTTGGCGCCCTTGGCGCTGCAGATCTCGGCGGTGATGTCGGTGACCTGGTCCTGGCCTTCGCCGTACGGTTTCAGCGAGCCGAGCGTGTCGGCGCCGGGAAACTGGGCGGTGAACCCCTTCTGCAGCATGTCGGCCGACGCGTCGGCGCGGGCGGCGAGGCTGTCGGTGCCGAGCACCACCGAGATGAGCGTGCGGCCGTTGCGGGTCGCGGAGCTGATCTGGTTGAAGCCGGATGCGCAGATGAAGCCGGTCTTCATGCCGTCGGCGCCGGCAAAGCGGCCGATCAGCATGTTGATTGCAGGGATGTTCTGGGTGCCGGTGGTGATGCCCTCAAGCGCGAAGTAGCTGGCATATTGCGGAAAATCACGGCGCAGCGCCACCGACAGGATCGCGAGATCGCGGGCGGTCGTATACTGGCCCTTGCCGGGCAGGCCGTTCGGATTGATGAAGTGCGTGTCGGTCATGCCGAGCTTCGCGGCTTCGGAATTCATCCGCAGCACGAAAGCTTCCTGTGTGCCGCCGACGGCCTCGGCGACGGCCACGGCAATGTCGTTGGCCGACTTGACGATCAGGATCTTCAGGGCGCTGTCGAGCGTCAGCTTCTGGCCGGGCTTGAAATACATCTTGGCGGGCGGCTGGGCGGCGGCGCGCTTGCTCATGGCGATCGGGGTGTCGATGCTGATCTGGCCGGAGCGGATCGCGTCGAAGGTCGTGTAGATCGTCATCAGCTTGGTCAGCGATGCCGGATACCACTTGCGGAAGGCTTCCTCATGCTCGAGCACGCGGCCGCTCTGGACATCCACCAGGATATGCGGATTGGCATAGGCCGCAGACGTCGCGGAGACAGCGATGGTGGCTGCGGAGGCGGCGAGGGTGATCGGCCGCAAAGCGGCAAGCAAGCGGTTCTGGCGCGTCGACACGGTTTGTCCTTAAAGATTTCCGGATGTCTCGAAAGTTTCCCCTATTTAACGTATATGGCCATGACATGGCAAAGGTCATTGTCTAACTTCTTCGCGAGGCGTGATATCTCCACCGTTCATTGCCGTCGCTTTCGATTTTCACGTTCCAATTTTTACCAGGGAAGCAAGCATGCCGATATTGAACAGAGCCGCCGAACTTCAGAACGAAGTGACCGAGTGGCGCCGGCATATCCATGAACGGCCGGAACTGCTGTTTGCGGTCGAGAACACCGCGGCCTTCGTGGCGGAGAAGCTCAAGGAATTCGGCGTCGACGAAATCGTCACCGGCATCGGCCGCACCGGCGTCGTCGGGCTGATCAAGGGGCGCGGCGAGGGATCGCGCGCCATCGGCCTGCGCGCCGACATGGATGCGCTGCCGCTGACCGAGATCACGGGCAAGCCCTGGGCCTCGACCACGCCGGGCAAGATGCACGCCTGCGGCCATGATGGGCACACCGCAATGCTGCTGGGCGCGGCCAAATACCTGGCCGAGACCCGCAATTTCAACGGCAACGTCGCCGTCATTTTCCAGCCGGCCGAAGAGGGCGGCGGTGGCGGCAACCTGATGGTCAAGGACGGCATGATGGAGCGCTTCGGCATCGAGGAGGTCTACGGCATGCACAACATGCCGGGCCTGCCCGTCGGCCAGTTCGCGATCCGCAAGGGGCCGATCATGGCGGCCACCGACGAATTCACCGTGACGGTGAAGGGCCGCGGCGGCCACGCGGCACAGCCGAACCGCACTATCGACCCGATCGTCATCGCCACGCAGATCATTACCAACCTGCAGATGATCGCCTCGCGCAACGTCGATCCGCTGCGTTCGGTGGTCGTCTCGGTGACCAAGTTCAACGCCGGCTTTGCCCACAACGTCATTCCCAACGAGGCGACCTTCGCCGGCACCGTGCGGACGCTCGACGAGGCGGTGCGCGATCAGGCCGAGAGCCGCTTCCGGCAGATCGTCAGCGGCATCGCGGCAACGCATGACGCCGAAGCGGAGATTGCGTTCCACCGCAACTATCCGGTGACCTCGAATCACGAGGCGGAGACCGTGCATGCCACGCAGATCGCCACTGACATCGCCGGGGCCGCCAACGTCAATGCCGACATAGACCCGATGATGGGCGGCGAGGATTTCTCCTACATGCTGAACGCCCGCCCGGGCGCCTTCATCTTCATCGGCAACGGCGACACCGCCGGCCTGCACAACCCGGCCTATGATTTCAACGACGAAGCCATCAGCCACGGAATCTCGTACTGGGTGCGGTTGGCGGAGCAGCGGCTTGGCGAGTGAGGGCACGTGAAGAGGGATCCGGCCATGCCTGGTCCCTTTTTCAACGGCGGTGGGCCGAGACGTGCTGTAACGGCCTGATTTCATAGGAAAATGGTGTCCACGAGAGGATTCGAACCTCCGACCCCAGGATTAGGAATCCTGTGCTCTATCCTGCTGAGCTACGTGGACAGCGCTTCTGCATAACTCGACTGCCTTCATCGATCAACCGGCATTTGAGGCCTTGCCTCAATTAGCAGGCGCGATACCGCGAAGCAGGTCAACGTGATTCGCTCGAGTGATCGGCAATCATCGTTAGAGGGGCGTGAAGATCGGGTTTTGCGATGACGCTCTGTTGTTAAGTCTCTGCTAAACAACATAAATTTTGGGCATCTGTACCAACCCCGAACGGGTTCGCGTCATATCGGGACGGTGCGCCGTATTGGTATGCTTATCGCGTTAACAGTGAGTTTTCTTAGTAAAACACAACCATAGAAAGAGCGCGACCTGTCTACTGATCTGGTCCATGCTCGGCCATCACTGCCAAGCCGAACATGCCAGCGAGGTCCGTTGCCCCGATCCGAAGCGAAGACATCCCGCCCTTTCCTGATTTCAGCCGTCTCGTCGGTGCGTGGTGCGATGCTGGCGCTGGGGCTCACCAGTTGCTTCGTCAATCTCCTGGCGCTGACCGGCTCCTTCTTCATGCTGCAGGTCTATGACCGCGTCATTCCAGCGCGCAGTCTGCCGACTTTGGTGGGGCTGGGGATCATCACGCTGACGCTCTTTGCCTTCCAGGGGGTGCTGGAGCTGGTCCGCTCGCTGGTGCTCGCGCGGCTCGGGCAATCGGTCGACGAGCGGTTCGGGCCCGTGGTGTTCCGCTCGTTCGCAGCGCCCCCGTCACGCCGGAATGGCGAAGAGGCGGGCATGCAGCCGTTGCGGGACATCGACATGGTGCGCGGCTTCCTCTCCGGTCCCGGGCCAACCGCGCTGTTCGATCTGCCATGGATGCCGTTTTATCTCGGGCTTTGCTTCCTCTTCCACGTCTGGATCGGTGCCGCGGCGCTCGCCGGCGCGCTGATCCTTGTGTTGCTGACCGTTCTGGCCGAGTTGAAAACGAGAGAGCCGGCGCAGCAGGCCGCCAGCATCGGCGTCGAGCGGATGGCGCTTGCCGAGGCCACGAGGCGCAATGCCGAGACGGTGGCGTCGATGGGGTTCGTGCGGCGGCTGGAGGATCGGTGGTCGGAGATCAATCTTCGCTATCGGCAAAGCCAGTTTCGCACGGTGCGGATCACCGTTTCGCTGTCGACCCTGTCTCGGGTCGTCCGGCTGATGCTGCAATCGGGCGTGCTGGCGGTCGGCGCGGTGCTGGTCATCCGCCAGGAGGCGACCGGCGGCATCATGATCGCCAGTTCGATCCTCGTCAGCCGGGCGCTTGCACCGGTGGAGCTGGCGATCGGGCAGTGGCGCGGGTTTGCCGCAGCCCGGCAGGGCTGGTCGCGGCTGGCGCGGTTGGGCGATCTGGCGGTTTCGGGTGGGCCGGAGGTGGAGCTGCCGAGCCCTTGCGAGACGCTGATCGTGGACAAGCTGCATCTTGCCGCCCCGGGATCGAGCGTCGCCGTGGTGCGCGGTGTGTCCTTCGAGGTCAAGGCGGGCGAGGCGATCGGCATCATCGGACCGAGCGCGTCGGGCAAGTCCTCGTTGGCGCGCGGGCTGGTCGGGCTGTGGGCGCCGACGCTCGGCTCCGTGCGTCTCGACAAAGCGTCTCTGTCGCAATGGGAGCCGGAGGCGCTGGGACGCCATATCGGCTACTTGCCGCAGGAGATCGGCCTGTTCGACGGGTCGATTGCCGAAAACATCGCCCGCTTCGACCGATCCGCGACCTCGGATGCGATCGTCGCGGCAGCGCGGGCGGCGGGGGTCTACGACATGATCGTGCAGATGCCCGATGGCTTCGATACCGCGATCGGCGATCAGGGCGCCATGCTCTCGGCCGGCCAGCGGCAGCGTCTGGCGCTGGCGCGTGCGCTCTATGGCGACCCGTTTCTGGTCGTGCTCGACGAGCCGAATGCCAATCTTGATACCGAGGGCGATGCGGCCCTGACGCGAGCGATCGAAGGTATTTGCCGGCGCGGCGGCGTGGCGATCGTCATCGCGCATCGGCCGAGCGCGCTTGCCGGGGTGAGTAAGGTCCTCGTGCTCGCCAAGGGCCAGATGCAAAGTTTCGGGCCGAAGCAGGATGTCGCGAAGCAGCCTGTGCCGGCAGCGTCCGCGGCGTTCCTGCCGGTACGTTTCGGGCGGGCAGGCGACGGGAGGGCTGCGGGATGAGCGGCATCATGGGAGATATAGGTGGAACGAAGGCTCCGGGCGCGCCGATGGCCGAGAGGGCGATCCGGCGGCTTGCGCTGCTGGCGCTGGCGGCGGTCATCGTTCTGGTCGGGGTCTTGGGCAGCCTTGCGGCGACCGTTCATCTCAACGGCGCGGTGATTTCTTCGGGCACGCTTGTCGTCGACAGCTACATCAAGCCGATCCAGCATCTGAAGGGCGGCACGGTCGGGCAGCTGTTCGTGCGCAACGGCGACAGGGTCGAGGCCGGGCAGGTGCTCCTGCACCTCGACGACACCCAGGCGCGGGCGACGGCTGCGATCGTATCGCGGCGCCTGCGACAGCTCGCGGCACGCACTGCCCGGCTGTCGGCCGAGCGCGACGGGCGCGAGACGCTCGCATTTCCCGATCTGGTCAATATGGCGGCGGCCGAAGAGCGGGCGACGCTGATCGAGGGCGAGCGCCGGTTGTTTGCCGATCGGCGTGCCTCGTTGCAGGGTCAGCAGGCGCAGCTGCGCGAACGCATCCGCCAACTCGGGCAGCAGGCCGATGGTCTCGCCGCGCAGCAGGACGGCAAGCGGCAGGCGATCGCGATCATCGGCAAGGAGCTTGCGAGCCTGCAGCCTCTGCTGCAGCAGGGCATCATTCCGGCGACGCGGGTCTATGCATTGCAGCGCGATGCGGCGGACCTGACCGGCGAACTGGGCAGCCTTGTCGCTTCGGCGGCGGAGGTGAAGGGCAAGGTCGCCGAAACCGAGCTGCAGATCATCCAGCTTGGTGACGACCGGCGCAGCGAAGTGTCGGAGCAGCTGCGGCAGGCACAAAGCGATACCGGCGAATATTCCGAGCGGCTGGTCGCCGCCGAAGACGATCTCAAGCATATCGATGTCAGGGCGCCGCAGGCGGGCATCGTTCATCAGCTTGCCGTCCACGCGGCCGGCGCCGTGGTCAAGGCCGGCACCGACATCATGGAGATCGTGCCGGATGCCGACGCGCTGACGCCGGAGTTGCGGCTTGCGCCGCAGGATATCGATCAGGTGGCGGTCGGGCAGGCGGTCGCCTTGCGGCTTTCGGCCTTCAGCCAGCGCACCACCATGGAGTTGAACGGCCGCGTCGAGAGCATCACGGCCGATCTGTCGACCGATCAGCGGACCGGCCAGAGCTATTACGGGGTGCGCGTCCATATCCCGGCTGCGGAATGGCAAAGGCTCGGAAAGCTGGTGCCGGTCGCGGGCATGCCGGTCGAGGCGTTCATCGAGACGGGGGAGCGGACAGCACTTGCCTATCTCGCCAAGCCATTCACCGATCAGGCCGCCAGGGCTTTTCGGGAAGAGTAGGCATTGCCGCATACGGCGGCGGCATGAGGGAGCGCTGAATGGCGGGGCTATCGCGCCCGGCTGACACTGGATTTCGCTGGAGGGAGGGGAACGAGCCTCCAGTATCTGCCTCTCGGGTGTCGCTTGATGCCCCTTGAGGACAAGCCTGACGGGAGGACAACCCAAGGAGATGACGATGACACAGTCGATTGAGAACGCCGTAGGCCTGCCGCTTTTCTACAGCGGGACGTCCACTGCCTGGCTGTCAGCCACCGGCTCCGGCCCGGTGCTGAACGGCACGGCGGGCAATGACAGCATATGGGGCGACAGTTCCGTCAACGTCACCATGCAGGGCGGGACGGGAGACGATATCTACTACCTCTATTCCAGCATCAACCGCGCCGTCGAGGCGCCGGGCGGCGGCGTCGACACGATCAACACCTGGATGAGCTACACGCTGCCGGAGAATTTCGAGAACCTCACGGTGACGGGGGACGGCCGCTATGCGTTCGGCAACAGCGCCGACAACATCATATCGGGCGCGGCAGGCAGCCAGACGATCGATGGCGGCGCCGGCAATGACGTGCTGATCGGCGGTGGCGGGGCCGATACCTTCCTGATCACGCATGGCAATGGCAGCGATCTGATCGTCGATTTCAGCAGCAACGACACGATCCGCTTCAACAGCTACTCGCTGACCAGCTTCGACCAGGTGCTCAGCCACTCGACACAGGAGGGGAGCGACCTCAGGATCGATCTCGGGGGCGGCGAAAGCCTGGTTCTCGCCAACACCGCGGCCTCCGACCTCAATGCCGACCAGTTCCAGCTGACGCTCGACCGGTCGGCGCTGACGCAGACTTTCGGCGACGAGTTCAACAGCCTGTCGTTGCGCAGCGGTGACGCGGGGACATGGGATGCGAAATTCTGGTGGGCGCCCGAAAAGGGAAGCACGCTGCCCGACAATGGCGAGGAGCAGTGGTACGTCAATCCCGCCTATGCCGGCACATCGTCGGTCAATCCGTTTTCCGTCAAGGATGGTGTGTTGACGATCACCGCCGCGCAGACGCCCGCAGCCATTGCCGATCAGGTCGATGGCTATGACTACACGTCGGGCCTGTTGAACACGCACTCCTCCTTTTCCCAGACCTACGGCTATTTCGAAATCCGCGCCGATATGCCCGACGATCAGGGCGCATGGCCTGCCTTCTGGCTGCTGCCGGAAGACGGCTCGTGGCCGCCGGAGTTGGATGTTGTCGAGATGCGCGGCCAGGACCCCAACACGGTGCATGTGACGGCGCATTCGGCGGCGAGCGGAACCCATACGATGGACCAGACGGCGGTCAATGTCGCCAGCACCGACGGGTTTCATACCTATGGCGTGCTGTGGGACGAGGATCAGATCGTCTGGTACTTCGACGACGTGGCGGTGGCTCATGCCGATACGCCCGACGACATGCACGAGCCGATGTACATGCTTGTCAATCTGGCGATCGGGGGCATGGCCGGAACCCCGTCGGATGATCTTGCAGACGGGTCGCAGATGAAGATCGACTATATCCACGCCTACTCGCTCGACCACAGCCCGGTGACACCAGCCGCGCAGACAGCGACGGACGACTGGCAGGCCTGAGCCGATCGACTTTCTACCCCAGGGTCGCAACCCCTATCCTGATTGAGTTTCGACCCTAAACTGGCCGGCGTCCGCAAAGACGCCGGCATTTTTTCGGAACGATGACAGCGCTCCCTCGTTCATTCCCCCGTAGACACGAAAGAAGGAGAAGCATCATGAAAGCGAAGTTGATCGCAACGTCGATTTTGGCACTTGGCCTGGCAAGCGGGGTCGCGATGGCCCAGTCGAACCCAAGCCCGTCAGGAGCGACGATCGGCAACAGCACCGTCGATAGCGGCGGTGGCGCGACAGCGGATGCTCCGAACACGACCGGCACGTCGCCGGGCGTGGTCGACCCCAACGCAACCTACAGCACGACGCCCGGCGTCAACACGAATTCGACAGGCACGGTCGATCGCAGCCGTTGCCCACCGCAGCCTGCTCCCAGCACAACGGCCACCCGGGGCGGTAGTGGTGGCGCGTCGGTCAGCGAAGCTTGCCCGGACGTTCAATAATTCAATCGCAGGGGATCCCGCATCGCGGGGTCCCTTTTCGCCATGGCGCGACTGGGTGGCGCTCCCGCCAAATTTCGCCCGATATCAACAACACGTCGCGATTTCAGACCGCATTCGAGCATGGATCGGATTTAATTTCGCAACCGCCTGAATGCCGCCCGAAATCTCTACGCATGTAGCGAATCAAGCCCCGTATATTCGATTTTGTGAATCTGTTAATTTTGTTCATACGATCGGGGTTGGTAAGTCATAACAAGGCACTATCTTTTCCATCAGAGTACCAAGGAGACCACCATGAACAAGACACTCGCAACGCTCGTCGCCGCAGCATCGCTGGCGCAGGCTTTCGCCACATCGGTTTCAGCAGCCGATCTGGTCACCACCTATGAAGAGCCGGATCAGCGCGATGGCGTCAAGATCGGCGTCCTGACCTGCGACGTCGGCGGCGGTGTCGGTTACGTGATCGGTTCGGCCAAGACCGTCGATTGCGTGTTCAGCGGCACGCGCGGCGGCACGGTCGATCACTACAGCGGCACGATCCGCAAGATGGGCGTCGATCTCGGCTTCACCACCCGCGGCCGTCTGGTCTGGGCGGTCTTTGCACCGACGGCCGGCTATCACCGCGGTTCGCTCGGTGGCCTCTATCAGGGCATCACCGCCGAAGCGACGCTTGCCGGCGGTGTTGGCGCCAACGTCCTGTTCGGCGGCACGTCCGGCTCGATCCAGTTGCAGACGATCAGCGTGACCGGCCAGCTCGGCCTGAACGTGGCTGCGACAGGCACCTCGGTGACGCTGACGCCAGCTGGTTGAGCTGACGCGGATAGTCTTCGCAAGAGTTGAGAAAAGCCGCCATTCAGGGCGGCTTTTTTCGTTCTGTGCCGGATCAATCCAGCATCAATCTTTGTGCTAGCCAAGGATTTACCGCCTTCGGCGTAAGGGTGGAACTTTCCGGCGTTTCTCCGCGTTCATTCGCTAACAAAGGAGATGTCCCGATGTCCACGAAGCTCACAATTCTCACAGCCGCTTATCTCGTCGTCGGCAGCTTTCTGCTGGCCTTCAGCTACCAGCCCGGTGGCACGACCGCGACGCCGAAGACGGATCGCGTGGCCGGCTCGACATTCCTGATGGAGCGCTTCGCCGGTTGATCGGCTTTGCATCATCATGCGGTTGGACCCGATGCGCTACCAGCTGACCCGGTAGTTCAGATTTATGCTGCCCGTCTGCGCTGACGATCCCGGGTTGGTGATCGTGGCGCTGAGATTGAGATCGGGAATGATGATCTGGTTGAGGGCAAGCGAGCTTGAGAGGCTGCCGTCTATTCCGGTCATCGTCGCAGCCGCAGATAGTGATGTTCCTGTCCAGGGCTGGATGAATTTCAGCGACTGCGACGTGTCCACGAAAGCTTGGCGCATATCGACCGCGTCGTATCGAATCTGAACGAAGCGTGTCGATTGCATGTCGAGAGAGTCTGAGAAGATCCAGCTTCTCGAACGGCTGAGCATCAGCGAACCATTTCCTCTCAACGTATCGACAAGCACACTTGCAGCGCGCTCCGCACTGGCGGCGGGCGTGACGCTGACCTTGGTAATCTTGCCCCACAACATGGCCTGTTCCGAATTCGAAACCAGCGCGCCGCCCTTTGTCGAGGCAAGGCCGATCTCGGCGCCGGCGCTGGTCTCCCATTCGGCGGGCAGGCGGAAGCCCATCCGCGCCTTGTAGGATGTTTCCGACACCTTGACCGGTGTCCAGATCACGAGGTTTTCTGCAGACGCGCGCGGTGCAAACGAGATGAGCGCGGCGGGCAGGAGCAATAAGCTGCTGGTCGTTCTCATGGCCGTATCCCTTGATCGAATTCGGGCGCACAGCAGAAGGCGCAATGATGCCAGGCTCTGCAAACCCGATGTCTCGTTCTGGTTTTTTATCGCGTCCGGCCTTGGCCTGAATGCGGAAGCATGCGCGAAATCTTGCGCAGCCGGAGAGCGGAAATTGCAACCGAAGCGGTTGCCGCTGCTCCTGTCCCGAAGGAATGTTATGAGGATCACATCGACGGCCGCGGATGTAAACCCCTCACCATCAAAAATCTGCTGCAGTGCACACTTGCCGCTGTTTGCAATCCCCTGTAGAGCCGTTGCGAACGAGAAAACGCAGGCAAAACCCGCATGATCATGGGCAGAAACGGGCCTCGGCGCCTCAGCATCTTTGGCTCGACCGGATCGATCGGCAAGAACACGCTCGATGTCGTGGCGCATCTGGGCGGGCTGGAAAACTTCGAGATTTCCGTGCTCACCGGCAACGAGAATGTCGGACTTCTCGCGGCTCAAGCCCGGGCTTGCAACGCGAAAGTCGCAGTGACGGCGAGCAAGGCGCATTATCAAGCCCTGAAGAGCGAACTGTCGGGAAGTGGCATCGCGGTTGCGGCCGGTCAGTCCGGCCTGATGGAAGCGGCGGAACTCGACGTCGAGTGGGTGATGGCGGCGATCGTCGGAACGGCTGGTTTGTCGCCGACGCTGGCCGCCGCCCGCAAGGGCGCCGATATCGCGCTTGCCAACAAGGAATGCCTGGTGTCAGCCGGCGGATTGTTCGTCGAGGCGGTGCGCCGCGGCGGGGGCAAGCTTTTGCCCGTCGACAGCGAGCACAATGCGATCTTTCAGGTGCTGGAGGAAAACCAGCGCCATGCCGTCGAGCGGATCATTCTGACCGCATCCGGCGGACCGTTTCGCACGGCGTCGATCGAGGAGATGGCCGGTGTCACCGTCGAGACGGCACGGGCGCATCCGAACTGGTCGATGGGACTGAAGATCTCGATCGACAGCGCATCGATGTTCAACAAGGCGTTGGAGATGATCGAGGCCAGACACCTGTTCGGTCTGTCGCCGGAGCAGATCGAGGTGATCGTACATCCGCAGTCTGTGATCCATTCGATGGTCGGCTATACCGACGGGTCGGTGCTGGCGCAGCTCGGCGCCCCAGACATGCGCACCGCGATCGGCTATGCGCTGGCGCATCCGCGCCGGCCGAACCTGCCGATCGAGCGGCTCGATTTCGCCAAGCTGGCGCGGCTCGATTTCGAGGCGCCGGATGAGCAACGCTTCCCGGCCCTGCGGCTGGCACGCTTGGCGATGACGCGCGGCGGCGTGCAGGGTGCGGTGCTGAACGCGGCCAAGGAAGTGGCGCTGGAAGCCTTCATTGCCGGTCGCCTGTCTTTCCTGGCGATGGCCGATGTCACGGAAACCGTGATGGACATGCTGATCGACCTGCCGGATGCCGCGACGATGGACGACGTGTTCGCCATCGACAAGGAAGCCCGGCAGCGGGCTGCCGGGCTTATCAATTAAGCAGAAAAGATCGTTGGCCGAACGTCAGGCGACGTGGCGGGCAAGGGCGCAGCGCGACCACAGCGAGT
>UCIT01000036.1 GCA_900472625.1 Hyphomicrobiales bacterium
CGCAAGGGACTTAAAATCCCTCGGCCTTGGCTGTGCGGGTTCGACCCCCGCCGCCCGCACCAGCTTCACGCTGATATGCAGGTAACACCAAGCATCGTCGAGTAACGCGGATTGTCGCGCCAAGTCGCGGTGGCGTTGTCGACAATATCTCTTTCTTACAACGCCAGAATGTGTTTCTATGCGGCCGTCAGAAAAGCTGCGGCTTTAGGGCGTGTATTTGTAAAGCTTGTCTTGTTGTGGGAGTAAGACGATGGTTTACGATTGGGATGGTGCCAGAACACGGCGCCTGAAACTGTTCAGAACAGGCACTGCATTCTTGATTGCGCTGGCGGTACTTGGGGTGCCACTGGTGTTTTATACAGCCGGGTTCCATGGGATTTACGGCTGAAAGACCTGACCAGACAAACGACGCAAGCTGATTTCATAAACAAAAAGGCGCGACAAGGGTCGCGCCTTTTTGTATTCTCGTGCAATGACTTAGGCCAGCTTGGCAGCGAGCTTGGCGACGTGAGCGCCCTGGAATTTAGCCGCGTCCAGCTCGACAGCCGAAGGCTGGCGCGAACCGTCGCCGTCGGTGATGGTCGAAGCGCCGTATGGCGAGCCGCCCTTGATTTCGTCCACGCCCATCTGTCCCTGGAAAGCATAGGGAAGACCTGCAACGACCATGCCCTGGTGCAGGAAGGTCGGAATGAAGCCGAGGATGGTGGATTCCTGGCCGCCGTGCTGCGTGGCGGACGAGGTGAACACCGAGCCGACCTTGCCGACCAGCTTGCCGGCGAACCAGAGGCCGCCCGTCTGATCCCAGAAATTGCGCATCTGCGAGGCAACGGTGCCGAAGCGCGTGCCGGCGCCGACGATGATCGCGTCATAGTCCGCCAGTTCGTCCGGCGTGGCTACGGCGGCAGCCTGATCGACCTTGAAGTGCGATGCCTTGGCAACCTCTTCCGGCACCAGTTCCGGCACGCGTTTGACGGTCACATCAGCGCCTGCCGACTTCGCACCTTCGGCGACGGCATAGGCCATGGTCTCGATGTGGCCGTAAGACGAATAGTAAAGTACCAGAACCTTAGCCATTTTCGGAGTTTCCTCTTTTTTCGGTGCTGCGGGCGCCGGGGTTGGCGCGCCGATCAGAATCCGTTTGATGAATTCGCGTATCATGAAGACTGCCTCGCAACGCATCTTGCGTCCCGGCAATAGCTATAGCACAGCACCTGATACGGCCAGCCATAGGCGAGGAAACGGACTGTTCAACGATTGCCATCCTTTTCGCGTTTGCATTCACTTTTTCGGAGCTTGGGCGAGCGGCGTGTCCCAAGACTTCCCGTTCGCCCTATTTGCTATAAGTTCGAACTGACACCAGCGAAGAGACAGAGACCTGCAATGAACCAACAGATTGTGACCGCGGCGATACTGGCAATCGGCGACGAGCTTCTTTCCGGCCGGACGAAGGACAAGAATATCGGCCACCTCGCCGACATGCTGCTTCTGGCCGGCATCGATCTCAAAGAAGTGCGCATCGTCGCCGATGACGAGGAGGCGATCGTCGAGGCGCTGAATGCGCTGAGGACGAAGTATGATTATGTCTTCACCTCCGGCGGTATCGGCCCCACTCATGACGACGTTACCGCGGATGCGGTCTCCAAGGCGTTCGGCGTCGCCTGCGCCCATGATGAAAAGGCGATGACCCTGCTCGCCGACATGTACAAGCGCCGCGAACTTGAGTTCACCGAGGCGCGCCAGCGGATGGCGCGGATGCCTGTTGGCGCCACCCACATCCCCAATCCTGTTTCGACGGCACCAGGCTTCGTCATCGGCAATGTCTATGTGATGGCAGGCGTTCCGCAGGTGTTCCAGGCAATGGTCGATGCCGTCATTCCGACGCTGCGCACCGGCACGCCGGTTCTATCGGTTGCCGTCTCCTGCCCCTATGGCGAGGGCGACATCGGGACGCCGCTTGCGGCGATCCAGAAAGCCCATCCGGAGACCAGCATCGGTTCCTATCCTCGCTATGTCGGACAGAAATTCTCGACGGAGATTGTCGTGCGCGGCCGCTCCCAAGCGGTGATCGAGGCGGCTGCCGCCGACGTCGAAGCGATGATCGACGGCATCAGACGCGAGCGCGCCGTCGGCGAAAATCATTCCGCGGAGGCCTAGGGCGATCGGCGGGATGACATAGGTCAAGGAAACAAACCCCGGCCAAGCGCATTGATATCAAACGGACTATTTTATCCGTGCAGGGAGATACAGATGTCTTACAAAACCATTCTTGCCATTCTCGATACTGCCGACAATTGCGCCGCTGTCGCCGACTTCGCCTTCGCGATCGCGGCTGAGAACAATGCCCATGTCATCGGGCTTCACGCCGAGACGATCTCGGTGGTGCCCCTCGTCGCGCCGATGGAGATCCCAGATCCGGTCGCCGTGCAGGCACTGCAGGACATGGCGCACGCGGAGACGGTCGAGGTCGAGCGCATCGTGCGGCTGAAAGCCGAGGCTGCGGGCGTTTCCTTCGAATGGCGCAGCTTCTCGTCGTCCGCCGGATACGGTTCGGCGCCGCTGATCGAAAGCGCCCGCAGCAGCGATCTCTTGATTGCATCGCAGGCCGACCCGGCAAAGCCTTCCGACAGCCATGTCGATGTCGATACCTTCCTGCTCGACAGCGGTCGTCCCGTATTGATGATCCCGTTCGTCATCCGCCAGCCGAAACCGATCAAGCGCGTGCTGATCGCCTGGAACGGATCGAAGGAAGCCGCGCGGGCCACGTTCGACGCCATGCCGTTTCTGAAGGCGGCGGATGCGGTGGAGGTGTTCTCCGTCGATCCTGTCGAGAACACGCCGCAATCGGCAGCAGTAGCGGGCGCCGATATCGCCGCGACGCTTGCGCGGCACGGAGTGAATGTCACGCTCGCCACGGCAACGACAACGGACAAGAACATTCCCGCCGTGATCGAGAACCGTCTATCCGACAGCAGCATCGACCTGCTGGTGATGGGGGCCTACACGCATTCGCGCCTGTGGCAGATGATCTTCGGCGGCACGACGAAGACGCTGCTGCATTCGATGACGGCCATGACCCTGCTTTCGAGATAGCGAGAGAACGGACATGGCCGCGGGAAGGCCCGACAAGACGGGGCTTGCGTTTTGCGGCAAGATTCCGCTAATTGCCACGACCGACGACGAGCTCCGGCTTCGGTCCTTCCATCGCGCAGTCTCGGCTGCGCGATTTGCGTTTGACCCGATGAACGGAAGCGCGTCCGGCCGCCGGAAGCCGGCGTGTCTTCATTCATGCCTCGGAGCGAGAAAATGTCCCTTCCCGATAAAGCCTTTCCCGTTTCCTGGGATCAGTTCCACCGTGATGCCCGCGCGCTCGCTTGGCGTCTTGCCGGCCTCAATCGCGACTTCAAGGCGATCGTCTGCATCACCCGCGGTGGGCTGGTGCCTGCCGCGATCATCTCGCGCGAACTGAACATCCGCCTGATCGAAACCGTCTGCGTGGCGTCCTATCACGACTACGTCAACCAGGGTGAGATGCTGCTGCTCAAGGGCATCGCTTCCGAACTGCTTGTCGACGGCGGTGAGAGCGTGCTTGTGGTCGACGATCTGACCGATACCGGCAAGACCGCATCGGAAGTCCGGACGCTGCTGCCGAAGGCGCATTTCGCCTGCGTCTACGCAAAACCGCAGGGTGTGCCGACCATCGATACCTTTGTGACCGAGGTGAGCCAGGATACCTGGATCTACTTCCCATGGGATATGGGATTCAGCTATCAGGAGCCGATCGCCAAGACCAGCAAAGGCTGATTTTCCAGTCTGGTAACAGATTGACGATTGAAGCAACTTTAAATTGTTCCAGTCTTTGTTTACTAACATCCTGAAATTCGCTGTCAGACCCTCGCCGTCCGCCGTATTATCGACGCGACATCAGGCGGCAAGGGCGCGGCGTGATTGTTGGGTCACTAGGGCGGTCGCACGAGCGACACTGGAACGAAGATGCAGCGTTGGCGGTTCATCGGCTTGATCGCAGCTTTCGGGCTGTGCTTGAACACGCATCCCCGTGCCGCTTCCGCGGAACCCGCCTATATGTCCGTCGTTCGGGAGTATGTCGAGAAGCTGGTGAGGCCGATGGTCTACAAGCCGATCGTGCGCTCCGCGATCAAAGCGCAGAACGCCAAGTTCGGCGATGTCAGCAGCTCCGATATCCAGGTACTGGACAATACCTACCGCACCGAGATCAAGACCGGGCAATGGCAGATGGTGTCGCGGCTGCTCAACAGCCCGGTGTCGCGATACCTCAAATCCAAGCAGAATGATTCGCAAGGAACGATTGTGGAAATTTTTGTGACGGATCGAAATGGCCTCAACGTCGGCCAGAGCGTCGCGACCTACGACTACTGGCAGGGGGACGAAAGCAAGTTCCTGAAGACGTTTGGTAGAGACTCTGACGACATCTTCATCGACCGTGCGGAACGCGACGATGCCACGCAACTGCTGGAAACGCAGGCAAGTTTCGTCATTCGGGATGAAGGCGGCAATGCCATCGGTACCGCCACGGTCACCATCGCCATCGATGCGCTCTAGGGCGAATCCGGCTCAACGAATCGCAAGGCTCATTTGGCCCTGAAATGCCACCACGAAATCGACCATAGCCGGTATTTTTATCTCGTTTTGGCATCCCTCTTTCGCTTTCGGCGGCAAGCCATTGAAAAGCTTGCCCTACTGACTTTTCCCCAGTCTCCACAGGGCGATCCACAATATCTTGTGGTGAACACTTCGTTAAGAACCAGCCCTTGACGGAATCGCCTGTTTTCACGTTAATGGATTTCGATGTTGCGGCGGCAACTGAACCGGGCGTAACGAGGCCGGTTCTCACTGAAAATCGAGCATGGAATCACGGCTTTGGACCTATGAGGGGTCGGTCGTCGTGACGAGTTCCTGCGCGGCTTTTTCCGCCTTTAAAAAGCAACATTGGGGCTGGCGAGAAAAGGCTGTTAACACTATATTTAGTCGTTGCAGCCAACATCACCACAAGATACAGGATGATCACCTCCGGATGACACTCCTGTGACGATACGGAAACGAAAACTGGCTGCGCTCTTCCCGGCGCCGCCGGACGTGGAAACTTGCGCCTTGGTCAACGGGGACGGGGCGCGCGAGCTAAAGGTTTAGGCACATGCGCATAGAACGCCGATTTACGAAGGCAGATCAGGGCGCTTACGCGGCTATCGAATTCCGCAAGGCAACCAGCGAGATCAAGAACCCGGATGGGTCGATCGTATTTCGCCTCGAGAACATCGACGTTCCCGCGCAGTTTTCGCAGGTTGCCGCCGACATTCTGGCACAGAAATATTTCCGCAAGGCTGGCGTCCCTACCCGTCTCAAGAAGGTCGAGGAAAATGACGTTCCTTCCTTCCTGTGGCGTTCGGTTGCCGACGAGGCCGCGCTGAAGGACCTGCCGAAGGATCAGCAGTACGGTTCCGAAACCGATGCACGCCAGGTCTTCGACCGTCTTGCCGGCACCTGGACCTACTGGGGCTGGAAGGGCGGCTATTTCACGTCCGAAGAAGACGCCTCCGCATTCCGCGACGAACTTGCCTACATGCTGGCCACGCAGCGCGTCGCCCCGAACTCGCCGCAGTGGTTCAACACCGGCATGCACTGGGCCTACGGCATCGACGGCCCCGGCCAGGGTCACTTCTATGTCGACCCCTTCACCGGCAAGCTGACCAAGTCGAAGTCGGCCTACGAACATCCACAGCCACATGCCTGCTTCATCCAGTCCGTCGAAGACGACCTCGTCAACGAAGGCGGCATCATGGACCTGTGGGTTCGCGAGGCGCGCCTATTCAAGTACGGCTCCGGCACCGGCTCGAACTTCTCGTATCTTCGCGGCGAAGGTGAAAAGCTTTCCGGCGGTGGCCGTTCTTCCGGCCTGATGAGCTTCCTGAAGATCGGCGACCGGGCTGCCGGCGCCATCAAGTCTGGCGGCACGACCCGCCGCGCGGCGAAGATGGTCGTGGTCGATATCGATCACCCCGATATCGAGGAATACATCAACTGGAAGGTCAAGGAAGAGCAGAAGGTCGCGGCTCTGGTGACCGGCTCGAAGATCGTCAATCGCCATCTGAAGGCGATCATGAAGGCCTGCGTCAATTGCGAAGGCGATAATGACGATTGCTACGATCCGAACAAGAACCCTGCCCTGAAGCGCGAAGTGCGCGCTGCCAAGAAGGACCAAGTTCCGGAAAATTATATCGGCCGCGTCATCCAGTTCGCCCGCCAGGGCTACAAGGATCTGCAGTTCAAGACCTACGACACCGACTGGGATTCGGAAGCCTATCTCACGGTCTCCGGCCAGAACTCCAACAACTCGGTCTCGATCAAGGACGACTTCCTGCGCGCTGTCGAAAACGATGGCGACTGGAACCTGACCGCCCGCAAGGACGGCAAGGTCATGAAGACGCTGAAGGCACGCGACCTGTGGGAATCGATCTCCTACGCCGCATGGGCATCGGCCGATCCGGGCCTGCACTTCAACACGACGATGAATGACTGGCACACCAGCCCGGCAGAAGGCCCGATCCGCGCCTCCAACCCCTGCTCGGAATACATGTTCCTCGACGACACGGCCTGCAACCTTGCCTCGCTGAACCTGCTGCAGTTCAAGGATGCCGCCACCAAGCGCATCGACATCACCGACTACGAACACGCCGTTCGCCTGTGGACGGTGGTTCTCGAAGTCTCGGTGATGATGGCGCAGTTCCCGTCGAAGCAGATTGCCGAGCGCTCTTACGAATACCGCACGATCGGTCTCGGCTACGCCAACATCGGCGGCCTGCTAATGTCGTCGGGCATTCCCTATGACAGCGACGACGCCCGCGCCATCGCAGGCTCGCTGACCGCGATCATGACCGGCATCTCCTACGCCACGTCGGCGGAAATCTCCTCCGAGCTCGGCCCCTTCCCGATGTTCAAGCAGAACCGCGAAGCGATGCTGCGGGTTATCCGCAACCATCGCCGCGCTGCCTATGGCGAGACCACGGGCTATGAAGGCCTGTCGATCAACCCGGTGGCGCTGATCCATTCGGAAAACCCGGACCAGGATCTCGCAGCGCATGCCAAGAGCGCCTGGGACAAGGCGCTGGAACTCGGCGAGAAGCACGGCTACCGCAACGCGCAGGCAACCGTCATCGCGCCGACCGGCACGATCGGTCTCGTCATGGATTGCGACACGACCGGCATCGAGCCTGACTTCGCGCTGGTCAAGTTCAAGAAGCTCGCCGGTGGCGGCTACTTCAAGATCATCAACCGCGCCGTTCCGGAAGCCATGCGCACGCTCGGCTACTCGGAAAGCCAGATTGCCGAGATCGAAGCCTACGCTGTCGGCCATGGCAACCTGAACCAGGCACCGGCCGTCAACCCCGGCTCGCTGAAGGCCAAGGGCTTCACGGATGAGAAGATCGAGGCGCTGAACGGCGCGTTGAAGCAGGCGTTCGACATCAAGTTCGTGTTCAACCAGTGGACGCTCGGCGCCGACTTCCTGAAGACGACGCTGAAGGTTTCGGACGAGCAGCTCGGCGACATGAGCTTCAACCTGCTCGAACACCTCGGCTTCTCCAAGAAGGATATCGAGGCTGCCAACGTGCACGTTTGCGGCGCGATGACGCTGGAAGGCGCACCGTTCCTGAAGAACGAGCACCTCGCCGTGTTCGATTGCGCCAACCCATGTGGCAAGATCGGCAAGCGTTATCTCTCGGTCGACAGCCACATCCGCATGATGGCGGCTGCCCAGCCGTTCATCTCGGGTGCGATCTCCAAGACGATCAACATGCCGAACGATGCGACGGTCGACGATTGCAAGAGCGCCTACATGCTTTCCTGGAAGCTCGGCCTCAAGGCAAACGCGCTCTATCGCGACGGCTCCAAGCTGTCGCAGCCGCTGAACGCCTCGCTGATCGAAGACGAGAATGATGAGGATGCGCTGGACGATCTGCTGCAGCAGCCGGTCGCCGCCCAGGCCGTCACTATCACCGAGAAGATCATCGAGCGTGTGGTCGAACGCGTCACCCGCGAACGCGAAAAGCTGCCGAACCGCCGCCAGGGCTACACCCAGAAGGCTGCCGTCGGCGGACACAAGGTGTACCTGCGCACCGGCGAATTCGGCGATGGCCGTATCGGCGAAATCTTCATCGACATGCACAAGGAAGGCGCTGCGTTCCGTGCGATGATGAACAACTTCGCCATCGCGATTTCACTCGGCCTGCAGTATGGCGTGCCGCTCGAGGAATATGTGGAGGCCTTCACTTTCACCAAGTTCGAACCGGCCGGCATGGTCATCGGCAACGACGCGATCAAGAACGCCACGTCGATCCTCGACTACGTGTTCCGCGAACTCGCCGTCTCCTACCTCGGCCGCCACGATCTGGCGCATGTCGATACGTCGGACTTCTCGCAGACGGCGCTCGGCAAGGGCATCCAGGAAGGCAAGACCAACCTCGTTTCCACCGGCTGGACGCGCGGCTACAAGCCGACACTGGTCTCCGACAACGAACGCCAGGCCTCCGGCGAGCCGAAGGGCTCGGCAACCGCTGCCCCGGCACGTGCTTCGTCAGGCGCAACGGTCACCTCGTTCGCAGGCGCTGCCGCCCGCAAGATCGAACCGACCGTCGCGATCTCGACCTCCGAAATCGTGTCCTTCAAGCGCGAATACGAAGAGCGCGCCAAGGAACTTGCGGAAGAGATTGCCGAGGAAGTGATCGAGGAGATCGCCAGCGAGGGCCAGCAGCAGGCAACGGCGCTGTTCTCCGACAAGGCCGCGGCGGATGCCGCATCGGCCAAGACGGAGGCCAAGAAGCTCGAAACCGAACGTCGGGCACGCTCGATCATGCAGGGCTATACCGGCAATATTTGCTCGGAGTGCCAGAACTTCACGATGGTGCGCAACGGCACCTGCGAGAAGTGCGACACATGCGGCGCGACGAGCGGTTGCAGCTGATCGATGGCTATTGTAGCCTAATCGTCATATAAAAGGCCGCCCGCTCGAAAGAGCAGGCGGCCTTCGTCATTTCAGGCTTGTCGCCGCCATCACATCGCATCGACACCCGTCGTCTGCAGTCGGTTCCTGACATGGCGGACGCCATCGACCGAGGCGACGGCGAGTTCGACCTTGCGGGCGATGCCTATGGTTTCGACAGAGCCTTCGATTGTCACCGTGTGGCCGTCGGCGTGGACGTCGATACTGTTCATATCGACTTCGGGAACATTCTCGATGTTGTCGGAGACTCTTGCCTCAAGATCGTCGCTCTCATCGCGGTCGATCGTATCCGCACGAAGCGAATCCTTCAGACCATTTTCGTTGCCGTCCTTGTCAATTCCATCGACGCGGAAACCGGCATTGCTGTCCTGGTCGGAATTTGCGGCAGTTTCGCCGTAGCCGGGGTTTTCAACCGTTTTCGGAACAGCGCCGGCCTGATCCGAATAGGGCCAGCCTTCATCGACATTGCGCTCCTCGAAATCGCGGTAATCTTCTTCACGCGATAGCGATGTCTTGCCGTCATCAATCCTAGCCATTGCTCTTCTCCTTCAGCGTGTGATGTTCAAACAACGCCCAAGTCGCGAGATGGTTCGCAAGCGGAAGCTCGAATGGCTGAATGCAACCGCATAGCAAATGACCGCCACCTTGCAGTTGCGGTCAATTCGTGGCGATGATTGGAGGAATGGCCTAGCCCTTGTGCGTCAACACAAATGGGAGAGAGACATGCCAAGCTGCGTAGCGAACGGTGACACTTGGGAGATCTACCACGCAACGGACGGATGGCGTTGGCGGCGTACCGCGCGCAATGGTCAGATTGTCGGATCATCGTCGGAGGCTTACGTCAACCAACGCGATTGCGTCGCCAATGCCAAACGCAATGGCATGACCTGCGAGCCGGTGTAGCTTCAAGAACGATATCTGAGAACAAAACGTAGTGTGGCGAGCGCGGCCTTCAAAACAGGGCGCGCTCCTGCCGGTTACCTAGCGTGCCGTCTTGGCATCCGCCGACACTGCCGTGGCCGGCAATGGCACGTCGTCTGCGACCTCTTCTGCTACGGCAGCGAGATCGAGATTTCCCCAAATGGATTTTGGCTGGCTGCGATCGGTACGGCGGGATGACTTGATTTCAACAACGAACGGCTTCGACTGAGCGCGCATATGATTCCTACTGAAATGCGTTGAACGAATCCATCAACGTCTCAACCCTATGAAGCGTTCCGCCTGAACGCAAGCGCATTCGGCAGTTTGCATATTATACCGGCACGCGCGCTTGCGGACGCCGGGCGTGCGGCGGTACGGGCTTTTGCGGAACAAGCACGAACCGGCCACGTTCCTTCTTTCCGACCTGCCGGAAACCGACCGTGCAGATTGTTGCGAAAAATCCTTGAAGGAACAATCAATGTCGATTAGTTACCACGTCTCCGAACATGATGGCGCCTGGGCTTACCGCTTGGGTGACGTTTGGTCGGAAACTTTCCCAACTCACGAAGAAGCACTGGCAGCGGCCCAAAACGCCGCAGGGCGTCAACAGCTCGGTGGCCAGGATGCGGACATTACATATCAGCGTGCAGACGGCAGCTGGACAACGGAACGATCGAATGGAGGCGATCGCCCCGAAGCAGATGTCGTCGATGACGCCAAGGAATGAAAAAGACTACGAATGACTATTAAAGAGCGTTTCCTAAAGCAGCAGCATGCCTGGATGATCGGTGCATGCTATTCACGTAGACACCCTGATTTCCATCGTTTCGGCGGCATCGACGTTTCCGTCTCGCCACGCTGGAAAGACTGCATCGATACGTTCATGAACGACATGATGGACACGCTGCCGCGCAGCCTCGCGGAGCGTCGTCTCGCGCTGCGCAATCCGCGCCGCCCGTTCGAGCCTGGAAATGTCGAATGGATTTTTGTCAGCAAGCATCGCGGCCTGCGCGCGCCTGACGGCACCCGCCCCGAGCTGCCGGAAGCGCGCCTGCGCCGCGCCTGACATTTCTGACTGCTTCTATTTCCGCCGGCGAGTGGGCTTCCGATGCCCCGTCGCCGGCGAATTTGTTTTCAGCAGCACGAACCGATCACGACATGGGCGCCGCGATGTTCAGGCCGGCCAATTCACCACCGGCTTCTATTGCGCCTTGTGACGACAATCAAAACAAGGCCTGCGGCCACGGCAAGCGCGCCCCAGTAGATCCAAGGCGTCTGATCGATCATGAAACTCTCAGCCGGATAGGGGAAGTAGCCACTGCCCTGCCCCATCCAGACCAGACCAGACCGCCCAGGATCAGCAGCGCTGCCAGACCATATGCGACTTTCGCCATCAAACTCTCCTTCACGCCCCATGCCTGTTCGTCCGCGATCAAGCACCGGCAGCATCACGCCTTGATGGCTGCCGGTCAATGGTTGCGCGTGTGACGCAGCAGGCGATCGGGCACGACGATGATGCCGCGCCCGGTTGCATGGGCTAGGCCTTGGGGAAATCGGCACCGAGGCTGGTGTCTTTCCATTCCTCGACAATGGCCAGACGCTCCCGGAGCTTGCCGGTCACCGCGTTATAGCCGAACTCGCCGAGTACCAGATGGCGTGGCGCATTCTCGGCCTCAGCGATGGCAATGATCGCCTCGCCCGCGCGGATGGGGTCGCCCGGCTGCTGGCCGCTGTAGCCAGACGTCTGGCGCATACGCGCCGCAGCCGTTTCTGCGTAGTCAGCGATCTTGCTCTCGGTCTGGCGCAGCGAACGACCGGCCCAATCGGTGCGGAAAGGTCCGGGCTCGACGCAGGTAACCTTGATGCCGAGCGGCGCTCCTTCGGCGGCCAGTGCATCCGACATGCCTTCCACCGCATGCTTGCTGGCGGCATAGTAGCCGGAGGCGGGAAAGCCCATGAAACCGGCGACCGAAGTGATGTTGATCACGTGGCCGCGGCGGCGTTCGCGCATGCCGGGCAGCACCGCACGGGTCATGGCGAAGAGGCCGAAGACATTGGCCTCGAACTGCTCTCGGATCTCCTTGTCGTCGCCTTCCTCGATCGTCGACTGGTAGCCGTAGCCGGCATTGTTGACGAGGACATCGATGCGACCGAAGCGGTCCTGCGCGGCCTTTACGACCGCCGATATCTGGGCGGGATCGGTGACGTCGAGATCTACGGCGAGAGCATTGGCTTCATGGCCGGCGACCAGATCGGCGACGCGCGCCTTGTCTCTCGCGGTCACGATGGTCGGCCAGCCGCGGGCAATGGTGAGCTTTGCAAGTTCACGGCCGAAGCCGGTCGAGCAACCGGTGATGAGCCAGACGGGATGTATGTCTTGGGACATTGGTGTTCCTGAAATTTGGGAGTGCCTCTGAAGGCAACTGGGGGCCAGCATTACTTAGGGCGCGGCCTCACCGCTTTCCAGCAACCTGCTCCACAATCGCTGAAGCGCAGACACGAAAAAGCCGCGCGCTCGGGAGAGCGCGCGGCTGGTAAAAAGGAGCTGAAGCTCGACCTACTGAAGTGTGCGTGGCGGAAGGCCCTGGGCCAACGGAGCGCCCGGCTGGACAGCCGAAACACCGGCGCCCGCACCGTCGAGGCCAGTCGCCACGACCGATACGCGGAACTTGCCGTCGAGATTGCGGTCGAAGATAGCGCCGACGACGATATCGGCGTCGTCCTGAACCTCGTCGCGGATGCGGCTTGCCGCCTCATCCACTTCAAACAGGGTCATGTCGGAACCGCCCGAGATCGAAATCAGCACGCCCTTGGCGCCGCGCATCGATATGTCGTCGAGCAACGGGTTTGCGATCGCCGCTTCCGCAGCCTTCATCGCGCGCTCTTCGCCCGATGCCTCGCCGGTGCCCATCATGGCGCGACCCATGCCGCGCATGACCGACTTCACGTCGGCGAAATCGAGGTTGATCAGGCCTTCCTTGACGATCAGATCGGTGATGCAGCCAACGCCGGCAAACAGCACGCGGTCGGCGGTCATGAAGGCATCGGCGAACGTCGTCTTGGCATCGGCGATGCGGAAGAGGTTCTGGTTCGGGATGACGATGACGGTATCGGCCGCCTGACGCAGCGCCTCGATGCCGGCATCGGCTGTCTTCATGCGACGGTTGCCCTCGAAGGTGAACGGCTTGGTGACGACACCGACGGTCAGAATGCCAGCATTGCGCGCGGCCTGGGCGATCACGGGCGCCGCACCGGTACCTGTGCCGCCGCCCATGCCGGCGGTGACGAAGCACATGTGCGAGCCGGCCAGATGGTCCATAATCTCGTCGATCGATTCTTCGGCGGCTGCGCGGCCGATCTCCGGTAGTGAGCCGGCGCCGAGGCCTTCGGTCACATGCGCGCCAAGCTGGATGCGGCGGGAGGCCTTGGAAGTGGCGAGCACCTGCGCATCGGTGTTGGCCGCAATGAATTCAACGCCTTCCAGGCTTTCCGCGATCATGTTGTTGATGGCGTTGCCGCCACCGCCACCGACGCCGATCACCGTAATTCTTGGCCGCATTTCGGAAATCCCGTTCTTGGCGTTCGTCATCGCAATCTCCTTCGTGCGCATCTCTGGTGTCGGCTCCGCCGCTCTATCGGGGTCCGAATCGCGCATCAGCCTAAGGGCGCAAGAAGGCAGAGCCGGGGCGAAAGAACAAGATGCAGAACTTTCTAAAGTTTATCCGGAACCTTTTTCGATGATGTCGCATTAGGTTGATTCAAGCCTGCCAACGAGAGGAGTACCGCGCACATGCCTATGTTAGCCTCCCGCCAGTCCATCGCCCCTCCGAAAGACCACATCGTGACCGCCCAGGAGGCGCTCGAACCGCTCTTCCTGCAGATCGAGGCGGAAGCAGAGTTGCGGATGATCGCGGCCGCTCTCAAGGCTGGCTGGTCGGCTGAAGATGCCGTGACGGCAATCGACGAATTGCGCCGCAACGACCTCCTACCTGACCATCATTGACGTCAGGCATCGGCGCGCCTTCAACGACCAAAAAATCATTCGCCTTCATGGAAAGATGGCTTATCTCTACGCGCTCAAGTGATTGCGGAGATAGCGTTTCATGTCCATCAAGACTATTTGCGTTTACGGTGCCGGGGCGCTGGGCGGCGCTATTGCGGCGAAGTTGGCCTCCTCTCTCGGAAGCGATGTCGTTATTTCAGTCGTCGCGCGCGGCGCCCATCTGGCGGCCATCCGAGACAAGGGGCTGACACTTCACGAGCCCGGCCTGCCAGCACCGATTACGGCGAAAGTCATTGCGACCGATAACCCGGCCGACCTGCCACCACAGGATCTGATCATCACAGGCCTGAAGGGTCACCAGCTCGGCCCGGCGGCCGAGGGCATGGCGGGTCTGCTCAAAGACGATACCCGCGTCGTGATGATCCTCAACGGCATACCGTGGTGGTATTTTCACCGCGACGAGCATCCGGAATTTGCCGAACTGCAATTTGAGGAACTGGATCCCGCCGGCGCGTTGTGGCGGCTGATCGGGCCGCAGCGGATCATCGGCTGCGTTGCGCATCAGGGCGCCGAAGTCATCGAACCCGGCGTCATCAGGTTGAGCAACAAGGGACGCTTCATACTGGGCGAGCCTTCCGGCGAGATCAGCGCAGATCTGACCGCCATCGTATCACTGCTGCACAACGCCGACATCACCGCCACGCCCTCGCCGCGCATCCGCGACGATATCTGGAGCAAGCTGATGGGCAACACCTCGTTCAACCCGATCAGCGCGCTGACGCGTTCGACGATGTCGGAGCTGATGTCCGACGATGCGACCACCGACCAGATCGGCAAGGTGATGAAGGAGGTCAAGGCCGTCGGCGAGGCGCTCGGCGCCAATGTCGGAATGTCGGTCGAAGAGCGGCTTGATATGGCTAAACAGATCGGACCGGTCAGGACATCGATGCTGCAGGATCTTCTCGCCGGAAAGGCGCTCGAGATCGTGCCGCTTGTGGGCATGGTCGTCGCCCTTGGGCGACTGACGTCGGTCGCAACACCGGTGTCGGAAACCATACTGGCGCTGGTATCCCGGCTTGATCGGGAAAACACCAAGGCAGCGGCATAGCGAGCCGCTGCGGGGCCTCTCCATACGTTTTTCGGAATTCATCAGAAGAATCCGAAAACACCGGCAGCGCATTGAAAACGGATGGCTTTACTTGAGCCATCCTGCCATGCGTTCTACCGCCTCGACAATCTCGGCTTCAGAACCGGCGTAAGACATGCGCAATGATCGGTGTCCTTCGAGCGGATCGAAATCAAGGCCGGGGGTGGCGGCAACATCGATCTCCGAGAGCATGCGCTTGGCGAATTCCATGCTGTCGTTGGTGAAGCGCGTCACATCGACATAGGCGTAGAATGCGCCATCCATCGGAGACGCGATCGGCAGACCCATTTCCGGCAGTCGTCGCATCAGGAAGTCGCGGTTGGCGGCATAGGTCGCCTTGTAGACCTCAAGCTCGGCGGCAGCACCCAGCGCGGCAGTGGCGGCGATCTGCGACAATTCCGGGGCTGAGATATAGAGGCTCTGCGCGACACGCTCGATCGGGCGCACCAGGCGTTCGGGCAGCACCATCCAGCCAATCCGCCAGCCGGTCATGCAATAATATTTCGAGAATGAATTGATGACGATGGCTTCATCGGTGAGCTCCAGCGCGGTGGTCTCTTCGTTGGCGAAAGTCAGCCCATGATAGATTTCGTCGGAGATGAAGGCGATCGAGTTGGTGGAACAGTACTCGGCGAGCGCGGTCAGGGCCTTTCGGCCGGTGACTGTGCCGGTCGGATTTGCGGGACTTGCGAGAAGGGCACCCTTGAGACGGACGCCGTTCTCGCTTTGCGCGGCTTCCAGGCTCTCGGGCGTCAGCGTAAACCCGGTTTCCGCCGCGACCGGAACCTCGATGACCTTCAGGCCGAGGGCGCCGAGGATGTTGCGATAAGCGGGATATCCGGGCCGGGCAATTGCCACGGCATCGCCTGCGTCGAAGAGTGACAAGAAGGCGAGATTGAAGCCAGCCGACGATCCCGTGGTGATGGCGATCCGCAGCGGGTCGATCTCCAGACCATGGTGGTCCCTGTAATGCCAGGCAAGCGCATGCTTCAGTCGCGCAGTACCAAGCGCGTCGGTATAGCCGATCCTGCCTTCGTCGAGCGCGGCCCTCGCCGCCTCCAGTGCGGCCTGCGGTGCCGGATGCGAGGGCTGGCCGACGGCCATCGAAATGACCGGTCGACCGCTTGCGCGCCGTCTGGTCGCTTCGGCCAGAACATCCATGGCGTGAAAGGGCTCGACTTCGCTGCGTCTGGAAATGGAAAACAATGCGGTATTCTCTCTCGGCTCTGTTCGCGGCCAGACAAATGCAGCATTGGTAACGTCTTCACAATCCCGCGATCACCGGACCGATGGGAAAAATCCTGTTTGAGGACGGCGGGATGCACCGTATTTTGCTGCTTCGCATCGCGTCCGTTAGCGGAACCGTGGTATCCGAAGCACCGAACGACTGACATCATCCGCAAAGACGAGGATATCATGACCATTCTGCCGAAAATCTTCACCGCGCTGGCACTCACCGCTTCCGTTGCCTCGGCCGCTCAGCCTGCGTCGGCGCTGGACGATGCGCAGAAAAAGGAATTCGGGGAGTTCATCAAGCAGTATCTGATCGAAAATCCGGAGATCATGCTCGATGTGCAGGAAGCTCTGCAGAAGAAGCAGGAATCGGCGCGACTGGTCAAAGCGAATGCAACAATCGCCGAGAACAAGTCGACCATCTTCGATTCGAAGTACGACATGACGATCGGCAATCCCAAGGGCGACGTGACCATCGTCGAATTTTTCGACTACAATTGCGGCTATTGCCGTCACGCGCTGACCGACATGGAGACGATGCTGAAGAAGGACCAGAACGTTCGCTTCGTCCTCAAGGAATTCCCGATCCTCGGGCCTGAATCGGTTGCCGCCCACAAGGTTTCCGATGCGTTCCGCAAACTGGCGCCGGAAAAATACAGCAAATTCCACGTTGCCCTGCTGACCAGCGATGGCCGTGCCGATGAGGCAAGCGCGATCGAGGTTGCGCAGTCGCTCGGCGTCAGTGAAAAGCAGATCCGGGCGGAGATGGCGAAAAGCCCGAGCGACGCCTCCGTGCAGGAAGCCTACACGCTGGCGCAGAACCTCGGCATCACAGGCACGCCGTCCTACGTGATCGGCAACGAGCTGGTGCAGGGCGCCGTCGGTTTCGATGATCTGGAAACCAAGGTGAAGAACATGCGGACCTGCGGCAAGACCAGCTGCTGAGACGCCGCCCATCAAATCGCCAAAATCGAGGCGTTTCAGCCATGTGGACAAAAGTGGCGCGATTCCGGCTGCCTTATCCAAAGGGCTTTCATTAAGCCTTTGGTGAGTCTATAGGTTGCCCTCGCACATTTGACGGAACACTCGATGACGCAAACCATTTTCGTCCTGAACGGGCCTAACCTGAATATGCTTGGCAAAAGAGAGCCCGGCATATACGGCGGCAAAACGCTTCAGGACATCGAGACGGACTGCAAGTCGGCTGCGCGCGAGCTGGGCGTCGAGATCGACTTCCGTCAGAGCAACCACGAAGGCGTGCTGGTCGACTGGCTTCACGAAGCGGGCGACAAGGCAATCGGCGTCGCCATCAATGCCGGCGCCTATACGCATACGTCAGTTGCGCTTCATGATGCGATCCGCGCCATTTCCATTCCCGTGGTCGAACTCCATATATCCAATGTGCATGCACGGGAAGAATTTCGCCACAAGTCGATGATTGCGCCTGCGGTTAAGGGCGTCATCTGCGGCTTCGGACCATATAGCTACATTCTGGCGCTCCACGCGCTGAAGACCATCACGGCATAAAAAGAAGACAGGGCAAACACTCATGGCTGAGAAGAAAAACGGTATCGACCAGGCACTGATCCGCGACCTCGCGAACATCCTCAACGACACGGACCTGACGGAAATCGAAGTCGAGCAGGACGATCTGCGCATCCGCGTTTCGCGCGCTGGCAACACGCAGTACGTTCAGGCTCCGATGGCGCCGGCCTATGCGCCAGCCCCGGCTGCTGCAGCGGCACCAATCGCCGCCGCTCCGGCTGCGCCAACCCGCAATCCCGCCAACACGATCAGCGCACCGATGGTCGGCACCGTCTACATGGCGCCTGCTCCAGGCGCGCGCGCCTTCATCGAAGTCGGCGCGACGGTCAAGGAAGGCCAGACGCTGCTCATCATCGAAGCAATGAAGACGATGAACCAGATCCCTGCACCGAAGTCGGGCAAGGTCGTCGAAATTCTTGTCGAGGACGGCAGCCCCGTCGAATACGGCCAAGCTCTCGTGGTCGTCGAATAAGGCGGACGTCATGGTCTCGAAAATCCTCATCGCCAACCGCGGGGAAATTGCCCTTCGCGTGCTTCGTGCCTGCAAGGAGCTCGGCATTCCCTGCGTCGTGGTTCACTCGACCGCCGACGCCGACGCCATGCATGTGCGCCTTGCCGACGAAAGTGTCTGCATCGGCCCGCCGCCATCGCGCGACAGCTATCTGAACATTCACCAGATCGTTGCGGCCTGCGAAATCACCGGCGCCGACGCCGTGCATCCGGGTTACGGCTTCCTGTCGGAGAACGCCAAGTTCGCGGAAATCCTCGAAGCTCACGGCATCACCTTCATCGGCCCGACCGCGGAGCACATCCGCATCATGGGCGACAAGATTACCGCCAAGACGACGGCACAGGAACTCGGCATTCCCGTCGTTCCGGGTTCCGACGGCGAAGTGAAGACCGAGGAAGACGCCATCAAGACGGCGGCCGAAATCGGCTACCCCGTGCTGATCAAGGCGACGGCCGGTGGCGGCGGACGCGGCATGAAGGTTGCGAAGTCGGAAGCCGACGTAATCGAAGCCTGGTCGACGGCCCGTACCGAAGCGGCTGCCGCTTTCGGCAACGAAGCTGTCTACATGGAAAAGTATCTCGGCAAGCCGCGCCACATCGAAATTCAGGTGTTCGGCGACGGCGAAGGCAATGCCATCCATCTCGGTGAACGCGACTGCTCACTGCAGCGCCGCCACCAGAAGGTCTGGGAAGAAGCCAACTCGCCAGCGCTGAATGTCGAGCAGCGGATGAAGATCGGCGAAGTCTGCGCCGATGCCATGCGCAAGCTGAAGTACCGCGGCGCCGGCACGATCGAATTCCTCTACGAAAACGGCGAGTTCTATTTCATCGAAATGAACACCCGTCTTCAGGTCGAGCATCCGATCACCGAAGCGATCACCGGCATCGACCTCGTGCACGAGCAGATCCGCGTCGCCTCCGGTGGCGGCCTGTCCGTCACCCAGGATGAAGTGCATTTCCATGGCCACGCCATCGAATGCCGCATCAATGCCGAAGACGCGCGCACCTTCGTGCCCTCGCCCGGCACGATCACCCATTTCCACGCGCCGGGTGGCCTTGGCGTACGCATCGATTCGGGCGTCTATCAGGGCTACAAGATCCCGCCCTATTACGACAGCCTGATCGGCAAGCTGATCGTGCACGGCCGCACCCGCGTCGAATGCATGATGCGTCTTCGCCGCGCGCTCGACGAGTTCGTGGTCGACGGTATCAAGACGACGTTGCCGCTGTTCCAGGATCTGGTCGACAACCAGGACATCGCCAACGGCGACTACGACATCCACTGGCTGGAACAGTATCTGGCCGCCAAGACTAGCTAACCGCCATGGCAGGGTCGCGCAGGAAATCTCCAGGCATCACACCGGAAATTCTCCTGCGCGCCTATTCCATTGGGCTGTTCCCGATGGCGGAATCGGCCGACGATCCGGAGATTTTCTGGGTCGAGCCGGACATTCGCGGCGTGTTGCCGCTTGACGATTTCCACATTTCCAAAAGCCTTGCGAAGACGGTCCGGCGAAAGCCGTTCGAGATCCGCTTCGACAATGATTTCGACTCCGTCATAGCCGCCTGTGGCGAGGAAACGCAGGGCCGGCCCAGCACCTGGATCAACCAGACGATCAAAGCGCTGTATTCGACCCTGCACCGGATGGGACATGCCCATACCGTGGAAGCGTGGGACGGGGATCAGCTGGTCGGCGGCTTATACGGCGTGTCGCTCGGCGCGGCGTTCTTCGGCGAGAGCATGTTTTCCAGGCGCACCGACGCTTCCAAGATCTGCCTCGTGCATCTTGTTGGGCGGTTGCGCCACAGCGGCTTCAAGCTTTTAGATACCCAGTTCACTACCGAGCACCTGAAGACATTCGGCGCGATCGACGTTCCGAAAGACGAATACGAGCACATGCTCGCGGCGGCGATGGATTCGCCGCACCTGGAATTCTAAGCTTTCATTGGGAAATTACTTGGCAGCCTTGTCAGGCGCAGGGACGTCGGACTGCGCCTTGCAGTCCTTCAGCCAGACGTCATAGATCGGGTGCTCGACGGCGTTGAGGCCGGGGCTGTCGGCGAACATCCAACCGGTGAAGATGCGGCGAATCTTGCGGTCGAGGGTAATTTCGTCGACCTCGACGAACCCATCGATCTTCTGCACTTCACTCTGGTCGCGCGAGTAGCATGCTTTCGGCGTTACCTGCAGGGCGCCGAACTGCACGGTCTCGTTGACATAGACGTCGAAGGTGGTGATGCGGCCGGTGATCTTGTCAAGGCCGGAGAATACGGCAACCGGGTTCTCGATGCGGGCGGCGAAGGCCGCCTGCGGCAGAAAGGACGAGCCAAGCGCCAGGGCAACCCCGGCGGCACGCAGGACATGGTTCCGCGTGAAAAGCTTCATATCTTTCTGTCTCCACCGCATTTCAAAATCGAAGGCCGCAGTGTCTGCGGCCATGCTGCGGGTATAGGTCAAATGTGGCTAAATACGGGGCCGGATGGCCCGATCAGTTGCCGGGTGTCCAGGCGTCGTAATCGCCCGTCACGCGTGGGCGCTCGCCTGCAACGGCCAGCGAACCGGGCGGACGATAGGCCTGTGCCGAGCCGGTCGGGTTGGCGCGGTGGGCGATCTGCCAGTCCTTGGCGACGTAGTTTTCCTTGGATGGCGGCACATCGGTGCGATAGTGCATCCAACCGTGCCAACCGGGCGCGATCGCCGAAGCGTCGGCATAGCCCTTGTAGATCACCCAGCGACGCGGCAGGCCGAAGGAGGTCGTGCCGCCTTCGTAGTAAACATTGCCCAATTCGTCTTCACCGACGCGCTTGCCGAAACGCCAGGTCGCGAAACGCGTCCCGATCGTCTGACCGTTCCACCAGGTGAAGATCTGCAGGAGGAGAGTTTTCATGTCTTTTCCTTGTGCTTGCCTGACAGCGAGCGGGACCAGAATTCGATCCTTCGCTTATGCCGCCAGCCAAGCCTATTGTCCAGTGATTCCGACAGGGTAGCCGCTCATTTCAAGGCCATCTTGAACCCGAGATGCGAGGGCTCGAAGCCGAGCCGCTCATAAAAGCGGTGGGCGTCCTTGCGCTTGGCATTGGAGATGAGTTGCACCCGCGGCAGCCCACGCGCCCTCGCCTCGGCGATACAGAGCTCGATCATCCGCGCGCCGATGCCCTTACCGCGCATATCGTCGCGCGTCTGTACCGCTTCTATGATCATGAACGAGGCGCCGCGACCGGTGAGCGTGGTGGTGATCGATATCTGAAAGGTGCCGACCACCTCGCCGTCCAGTTCGGCGACGTAGAGGGTCTGATCCGGCGATGCCGCAATCGTTTCGAATGCGCGCCGGTAGGCCGGCAGTGCGCCAGGATCGACCGTATCGCCGTGGCCACCGACATCATCGGCGGCGAACATGGCGATCAACGCCACAAGGTCGTCCTTGCGGGCGTGGCGGATGATGAGATCTGCGTTCATGGCGGCTGCTTCAGTAGCTGGCGAGCGGCTTCTCGAGAATCAGCGCCGGGATGCCGGATTGGCCAGGACCGCTGTTGTCGTTCTGGCCGACATCGGTGAAACCCAGCCGGCGATAGAAATCGATCGCCGGTTCGTTGCGCGGCTCGACCTCGAGCCGCATGATCTCGGCTGCCGGGAAGCAGGTCTCGAGCTCAGCAAAGATATCGCGACCGATGCCCTCGCGCTGCAGCGAAGGCCTGACGTAGAGCAGATGCAGCATGGCCGTCTTGCTCATCTCGCTAGACATCGCCGCATAGCCGACGCCGCCGATGTCCTTGCCGCTATCGGCCACCAGGAATTCGGCATTCTTGTTGGCAAGCCGCGCCTTCAGCGCCGCCGGTGAAAACAGTGTTGCGACCAGCTCATCGACCTTCGGCGCGCCGAGCAGCGCGTCGTAGGTCGCATGAAAGGTTTCGACCAGCAGGGCGCGAACCTTGTCGAGATCGCGCTCGCTGGCGGTGCGGACGAAATACACCACTACTCCTCGACGATGCCGAGCTTGGCCTTGACCAGCGCCTGCACGGCCTGGGGGTTTGCCTTGCCGCCTGTCGACTTCATCACCTGGCCGACGAACCAGCCGGCGAGCGCGGGCTTGGCCTGTACCTTGGCGACCTGATCGGGGTTCGCGGCGATGATCTCGTCGACGGCCGTCTCGATGGCGCCGGTATCGGTCACCTGCTTCATGCCGCGGGTTTCGACGATCTCGGCCGGGTCACCGCCTTCGGTGAGCACGATTTCGAACACGTCCTTGGCGATCTTGCCGGAGATGGTCTCGGCCTTGATCAGGTCGATGATGCCGCCAAGCTGGGCGGCGGAAACCGGAGTCGATTCAATGTCTTTGCCGAGTTTGTTCAACGCGCCCAGCAGGTCGTTGATGACCCAGTTGGCCGCCATCTTGCCATCGCGGCCTTCGGCAACGGCTTCGAAATAATCGGCGATCGCCTTTTCCGACACCAGCACCGAGGCGTCGTAAACCGACAGCCCGAGCTCGCGCACGAAGCGCTCCTTCTTGTCGTCAGGCAATTCCGGCAGGTCGGCGTTCAGCGCCGCCACGAAGGCGTCGTCGAATTCGAGCGGCAGAAGATCGGGATCCGGGAAGTAGCGGTAGTCGTGCGCGTCCTCCTTGGAGCGCATCGAGCGCGTCTCGCCCTTGCCGGCGTCGAACAGGCGGGTTTCCTGGTCGATGGAGCCGCCGTCTTCGAGAATGGCGATCTGGCGGCGGGCTTCGTATTCGATCGCCTGGCCGATGAAGCGGATGGAGTTGACGTTCTTGATCTCGCAGCGCGTGCCGAAGCCTTCGCCCGGACGGCGCACGGAGACGTTGACGTCGGCGCGCATCGAGCCTTCGTCCATGTTGCCGTCGCAGGTGCCGAGATAGCGCACGATCGAGCGCAGCTTGGTCATGTAGGCCTTGGCTTCGTCAGAAGACCGCATGTCGGGCTTGGAGACGATCTCCATCAGGGCGACGCCCGAACGGTTGAGGTCGACGTAGGACATCGTCGCGTGCTGGTCGTGCAGCGACTTGCCGGCGTCCTGCTCCAGATGCAGGCGCTCGATGCCGATCTCGATGTCCTCGAACTGACCCTGACGATCGGGGCCGAGCGAGATCACGATCTGGCCCTCGCCGACGATCGGATCCTTGAACTGCGAGATCTGATAGCCCTGCGGCAGGTCGGGATAGAAGTAGTTCTTGCGGTCGAAGATCGAGCGCTTGTTGATCTGCGCCTTGAGGCCGAGACCGGTGCGGACCGCCTGGGCCACGCATTCCTCGTTGATGACGGGCAGCATGCCGGGCATGGCGGCATCGACGAGCGATACGTTGGAATTCTGCGGCTTGCCGAACTCGGTCGAGGCGCCGGAGAACAGCTTCGAATTGGACAGCACCTGCGCATGGACTTCCATGCCGATGATGACTTCCCAATCGCCAGTGGCGCCGGGAATGAAGCGTTTCGGATCAGGCGTGCGAACGTCGACAAGGGTCATGGAGATGCTCTTTTGAGGCTATTCTTTTCAACTGGTGAGGTAACGGAAATGACCTTCCGGTGCAAGGCTTTCGGCATGCGCCGGACGTTTGCAGCATGGCTGCCGGGGATTTTTCGGTTGTTAACGTGCCGGCGCTAACATCCTTCAGATGTCGACGGCCGATCTCATCAAAATCATCGCATTGTTCGCAGCGTGGAACGGGTTTGTCTTCGCGATCTACTTCGTCGACAAGCAGGCGGCGCGTTACGGGCAATGGCGCATCAGCGAAAACACGCTTCTGACACTGGCTTTCCTGGCGGGCAGCCCCGGCGCGATCAGCGCTCAGCAACTGCTGCGGCACAAGACGCGCAAGGAGCCGTTTCGCTCGAACCTCATGGCGATCGCGGTGTTTCACCTGCTGGCTGTTGCATTTGTCGGCTGCGCTATATCAGGCAGGTTCACTGGTATCGTCTAGAAGGCGCCGTAGCCACCCTCTGCGCCCGTTGCCATCGACTTCGATAGGCCGACGGACGGTACGTCGCGGTCGAGCTTTGGATTGTAGGCAATCGAAAGCCAGTGAATCGCGTAGCCGTTCTTCTTGAAAAAGCTGATCGCCTCGTTGTTCTCTGCGTGGGTCTGCATCGTCACCTTGTCCAACCCCTGCTCCGCGACTTCCTTTTCGACAGACTGCAAAAGTGCGGAGCCAAGGCCGTGCCCCGTGAAAGAAGGATCGATCCAGAAATCGGAAATGCTCTCATCCAGATCCTCGCGCGCGGCCCAGCCGGCGACATGTCCGTTCCACTCTATGACGGTGATCGTCAGCCAGCGCGTCTCGGCGAAATTCAAAAAAGCGTTGCGAGCGGCCGACGCCATCGCGTCGGCCTCGCCGATCGGCGCCATGGCCCTTTGCCAGGCACGGAGCCCGATCTCGCTCAGAACTTCGGCTTCACCTTCATGGGCATTACGGATACCGATCAATGAAATCTCCGGGTTAGCACTGAAATTAAACCACTGAATCGGGCGTTTTCAAAGCATTCCCTAGCGTGAAGTCCGGTTTATCCCGCGCCGCAAAACGGACGAATACTTGACGACCACCGATATCGGCCTTATCGAAATCACATGTTGAACTCGTCATCAGAGACCCGGTAAAGGCCCTGCCCGCAGGTTTTCTTGCGCGCATGGGCCCGACAAAAACGTAGCCCCGACGTCCAAAAGGATGCCGGATCGTTTTTTGTGCGCCTTCGACGGCGCAAGACCGGATCAACATTTCCATGGATATCCCACGCACGGAGCAGCGTATTCTGCACCTGTTGGCCCAGGGTGGCCGCATCGAAATCGAGCGCAACGACAGACGAAGGATCGAAGCAGTGGTCTGCTTCACCCGCGAAGGATGGATCTATCCCGGGTTCGATCTCACGCTGTTTCGCAAGCTCAAGCAGTTGAAGGCGATCAGATCGCAGACGGGGCAGCCATACCGCATCACCGACCGCGGATTGAGGCTGGTTCGATCGCAGCTGGACAACAGATGAACAGGGATCGGCATCGCGTATGTGGTGCCGATCTCCTCACCCAAGCAGCACGTTTCTCATTGCCGCCCATTCCTCGGCAAACGAACCGCGCGCAACCGCCTTATCGGCCCGACGATACCAGTAGCCGGCATTCCATTCGTCGCCCTCGACACGATGGCAAAGCGCATGTCCCCAATCGAAGATCTGCTCGCCTTCATGAGCCTGGCAGAGATCGTGCACGACCTTCCATTCGGCTCCCATGGCAAAACCGGCTTCGGCCAACTGATCAAGCGCATCGATTATACGTTTCAGGTCAGACATACCCGTGAAGCCTCCTTGCTACTTAGCCCGGCTGGTCCAGACGTCTTTCCAGATGTACCTTTTCGAGCGGAATTTTGAGCGCGGCGTTGAACTCAGTGCCACGCCAGACGACCGAAAAACCCAGGCGTTCATAAAGCCGGATAGCACCGACGTTTGTGGCCCGCGTGTGGATCCTTGCGACCGCGTAGCCTTCCTCGGCGATCTGGTTCAGGAAATGCCGAACCAAGGCGGAGCCGATGCCGTTTCCCTGATGTGCAGGATCGACCCAAACGTCCGAGATGCAATCCCGATCGCCTTCGCGAGCACCCCAACCTACGAGCCTGCGGGCAAGTTCGGCGACGACGACATCGCCTTTCGCCTCGGTCGGATAGGCGAAAAAGCCGCTGCGGGCAGCCTCGGAAATGGCTTGCCACCTGAAACCCTCCTCGCTTTCGCAGCTGGTTCTCCAGGCTGCGAAACCGACTTCGCCGACCATCTTGTAGTCGGCGACCGTCATTTTACGAATTTTCAGCCCACTTACCACCACTTGGCAGGCGTAAACCGGCCGGCAGCCTGTTCGATGACGTAGGCCGTCTTGAACAGCGTTTCTTCCTCGAACGGCTTGCCGATCAGTTGCAGACCAAGCGGAAGGCCCTTGTGATCGAGACCGGCGGGGACGGCGATGCCGGGGAGGCCGGCCATGTTGACGGTGACGGTGAAGATGTCGTTGAGGTACATCTTGACCGGATCGGCAGCCAGATCCTCGTCGGCGATGCCGAAGGCCGACGACGGGGTCGCGGGCGTCAGGATGGCATCGACGCCGGCGTGGAAAGCGAGGTCGAAGTCGCGCTTGATCAGCGTGCGGACCTTCTGTGCCTGGATGTAATAGGCGTCGTAGTAGCCTGCCGACAGCACATAGGTGCCGATCATGATGCGGCGCTTGACTTCCTTGCCGAAGCCGGCGGCGCGGGTCTTCTCGTACATGTCAGCGATGTCCTTGCCATCGACGCGCAGGCCGTAGCGGACGCCGTCGTAGCGGGCAAGGTTGGACGAAGCTTCGGCGGGGGCGACGATGTAATAGGCCGGCAGCGCGTATTTGGTGTGCGGCAGCGAGATGTTGACGATCTCGGCGCCGGCATCCTTCAGCCAGGCGATGCCCTGCTGCCAGAGCGTTTCGATCTCTTCCGGCATGCCTTCGACGCGGTATTCGTTCGGAATTCCGATCTTCATGCCCTTCAGCGACTGGCCGAGAACCGATTCGTAGTCGGGGATCGGCAGATCGACCGAGGTCGTGTCCTTGGCGTCGACGGAGGCCATCGACTTCAGGAGGATGGCAGCATCGCGGACGTCGCGGGCGATCGGACCGGCTTGGTCAAGCGACGAGGCAAAGGCGACGGTGCCCCAGCGCGAGCAACGGCCGTAGGTCGGCTTGATGCCGACGGTACCGGTGAAGGCGGCCGGCTGGCGGATCGAGCCGCCGGTGTCTGTGGCGGTGGCGCCGGCGCAGAGATGCGCAGCCACCGCAGCGGCCGAGCCACCGGAGGAGCCGCCTGGAACCAGCTGCTGGTTGGAGCCTTCGGCACGCCACGGGTTGATGACGGGACCATAGAAGGACGTCTCGTTGGAGGAGCCCATGGCGAACTCGTCCATGTTCAGCTTGCCGAGCATGACGGCGCCGTCGTCCCAGAGGTTCTGGGTGACGGTCGATTCGTAATGCGGCTTGAAGCCGTCGAGGATGTGGCTGCAGGCCTGGGTGTGGATGCCTTCGGTGGCAAAGAGATCCTTGATGCCGAGCGGAATGCCTTCAAGCTCGCCGCCCTTGCCGCCGGCAATGCGGGCGTCGGAGGCTTCGGCCATCTGCAGCGCCTTTTCAGGCGTCACCTTGATATAGGCGTTGAGCTTGTCGTTGGCCGCTTCGATCGCCGAGATGTAGGCCTCGGTGAGTTCTGTCGCTTTGATCTCCTTGGCGCGCAACTTGGTGCGGGCTTCGGCAATGGTCAGGCTGGTGAGTTCGCTCATGATGGTTCGCTTCAAATCTGGAATGGCAACGGAGTCGGAAAGCGGCGGAAAGGCCTATTCGACGACTTTGGGCACCAGGAAGAAATTCTGATCGGTAACAGGCGCATTGGCGACGATGTCTGCGGCCTTGCTGCCATCGGTGACGGCGTCGGTGCGCTTCTTCATCAGCATCGGCGTGACCGAGGTCATCGCCTCGACGCCCTCGACATTGACCTCGGAGAGCTGCTCGACGAAACCCAGAATGCCATTCAACTCGCCGACCATGCGGTTTGCCTCGTCTTCGGAGACGGCAATACGGGCAAGGCGCGCGACGCGCTTAACGGTGGCTAGGTCGACGGACATGGTATTCTCCGGGTAGGACGTTTCCACCCGCTATAAAGGCCATGCCCGCTGTGTGCAACGGGCCTTTCAGCTCAAAATCGCATCGCCAAGCAGGCATCTCAACAGATCGTCGATGTCGGCAACGGTATCAAAGTTGCTTTGCTTGATCACACGATGGCCCAGACGGACGTTCTTTATTCCATTAGCATCGCCCTTGGTGTGTTTGAGGACCTTCTTGTCGGCAATGTTCGGCAAGGGGCCTCCTGCCGGGTCTCCAAACCATCGAAATGCCTTCAGATTCAAAGCGTCGTCGACAAAAATCCACACAACGCAACCGCCTGGCTTTTCTGCCAATCGCATGCTGACATTGATCTCCGTCCTTGATCCGGTCTCTCGGCTCACCTTCAACTGGATGTGTCGCGTCACGTTCTGGTAGGTCAGAACGAGATCGTAGCCGCCAGCATCGAACTCGCTCTTCAGTATTTCTGCGTCAAAAATGTCGTGCTGCCAAAGCCGGCGTAGCAACTCCCCTGCGAAAAGGTGCTCAATAATATTTTCACGCAATGTCGAGTGAACCGAGTGCTTTTGTTTTTCGTCCATAAAAAATGTCCCGCGGTGAAAGCAACCGCGGGACACAAGCAACGACTAAACGTTTTATGTCAAATCGACAGGCTGCCGCCGGATTTCATCACTTCAACCGCAGTCTTCGATCCTTCCATGCCCTTGACGAACTTCTCCGGCGTCTGGTCGAGCAGACCGAAGGTTCCGTAGTGGCAGGGAATGACCTGCTTGAAATTGAAGAAGCGCTGGCAGGACAATGCTGCAACGGCACCGCCCATGGTGAAGCGGTCGCCGACCGGGACGATGCCGATATCCGGCTGGTGCAGTTCGTTGATCAGGCCCATGTCGGTGAAGATATCGGTGTCACCCATATGGAGAACCGACGCCTCACCGTCGAAATGCATCATCAGGCCATTGGCGCTGCCGAGCGAATGAGAGACGCCGTCCTCAGTGATCTGGGCTGAGGAGTGATGCGCCTGGGTCAGGGTGACGCTGAAGCCGTCGAAGCCGACCGTGCCGCCGGTGCCGGCCATTTCCAGCTTCTCGACGCCGCGATGGCCGAGCCAGGCGGAGAGATCGGCATTGGCAAGAACCGCCGCGCCGGTTTCCTTGGCGATCTGGATGGTGTCGCCGACGTGGTCGCCGTGTCCGTGGGTCAGGAGGATATGGGTGACGCCCTTGGTCGCGTCCTTGAGGTCTTGACCGGCAAAGCTCGGATTATGGGTCAGGAACGGATCGACAAGAACGATCGCCTTTGCCGTTTCGATGCGGAAGGCGGCGTGGCCTAGCCATGTGATCTTCATGAAATGTCTCCTTCGTATTAGATGATGCAAAAGCCTGTTTCGATCGCTATGCACATATCCCATGCGGCCGCAAAGAAAAGCGGCGGCGGCTTCAATTTCTTTTGACGGGATGAAACGACGATGACGGTGCTGACGATCGAAGAGCTGGCGGCAGCGCTGCAGCCGAACGAAGCCATAGCCGGCCTCGATCTCGGTACCAAGACGATCGGGCTCTCGATGTCCGATCTTGGTCGGCGCTTCTCGACGCCGCGCACGGTGATCAAGCGCGAGAAATTCACCATCGACGCAGAGGTGCTGCTGGCTTTTGCGGCGAAGGAGAAGGTGGCGGCCTTTGTCATCGGCCTGCCTATGAACATGGATGGGTCGGCCGGTCCGCGCGTTCAGGCGACCCGGGCATTCGTTCGCAACATGGAGCAGAAGACGGCCGTGCCCTTTGTCTATTGGGACGAGCGGCTATCGACGGTAGCGGCCGAACGGGCGTTGCTGGAGATGGACGTCTCGCGGGCCAAGCGAGCCGAACGGATCGATTCGGCGGCGGCCAGCTTCATTCTTCAAGGGGCTCTGGACAGGCTGTCCTTGCTGGCGAGAGCAGCAGCGGACAATTTGGAAGACTGACGCGCCTGCCACCATGTGGCAATCTTCCGGCGCTTGCGGAACGCCAGGATGGCGAAGACGATGAGGCTGTCGACGGCAATGGCGCGGGCAACCAGCGGCGGAATGACTTCTGGCGGGATGCCGAGGATGTTGGCGTAGACCTGGAACGTCAGATCATGCGCCTGACGCGTCAGCATGAAAATGCCGAAACTCATGTCGTAATAGGAAAGCCAATACCAGCCCGCCAAGAAGACGATCGGACCGGCCCAGAAGATCAGGAACCACTTCATGCGGCCGCCCCTCTTTGCCTTTTCGCGAATGGGAGATCCAAAGAGACCAGCCATGTCGACAATGCCATCACACTGAGAACCAGGGCCGGCACGGCGATATCAAGCGCGAGCACGGCAAAGAACATCATCGCGGCAACGAGGAACATGATTCTCGCGATTTTCGTTCCCATGGTTCCAGACACTCAAAACTTTGAAACTGTCCGGTAACCTGTCTTCTTAACCGTCTGCGCGCAATGTAAACCATTTGTTAAGGTTAACGGCCACGCTAGGGCCTGTGGAAAATCCTGCCGCTGCTCAGCCGTAAACGCCGCGAACGATGCGTTTCAGCGCGGCTTCGGCCTTTTCCCAGTCCTTTGGCGTCTTCAGCGCGAGACCTGCGCACTGCCCACCTGCCGACGCGGAAAGGACGATGTGTTGGATGGCGGCGATCAGAATCGCGTTGACGGCCACGGGATCGACACCCTTCGGCGGCGCGAGCGATCCGCGCATGCGCTCCAGCCAAGTTGCCAGCGCCTTCGAGCGTGCTTCCGACAGCCGCCTCACCTGCTCGGTGTTTTCGGAGACCTCCCAGGCAACGATGCGGCGCATTAGCGGATCGTCGCGCAGCGCCTGGAGGAACAGCAGCGACAGCCGCTCCATCAGGTCGCCATAGGTCAGCAGGAACATGCCGCCGGTGTCCTCAGGGATGCGATCCTTGACCCACGTGCCGAGATCGGCGCCGATCGCATCGACCAAACCATTGAGGCCGCCGTAGTAGCGGTAGATCAGTTGCTTGTCGCAGCCGGCTCCGCGGGCGACCGCGTTAATGCCGAAGTTCTGGAAACCCTCCTGCGCCAGCAAGGCCTTTGCCGCAGCAAGGATCGCCTTCTCCGTCGCGCCGCGATCGCGCACGCGCTTTTCAGGTTCGGCCTGCGGTGCGTCGGCGATTGGGGTCAGGACCATGGGATCATTCAGCATCAGGGACTCAGTCTTGGTTGTCACTCATCGGTGAGTAACAACGCCACCTTCAACCGGCAACGGCCAACCCCTTGAAAGATTGTGGATAGTTTTCCAGAGTGCCTGCGAGATCAACTCAGAGGAAATCTGCAGAACGTCTTTACAGCATCTGCCCGAACCAGACGGTGCGTTCCGACGGTTCGACGAGCGGCGGGCCCAGGCGCTCGAAACCGCGCGAGCCCCAGAAACCTATGCCGCCGGCATTAGTGGCACTTGCACCGAGATGTACAGCTGTGATGCCGTCGCGGCGAGCCTGCGACAGCCAGGTGTCGAGCAGCTTCGTGCCCATTCCCTGACCTCGCAGCCGCGACAGCAGGTTCATGTGGATATGGGCAGGGAAAACATCGATGATCGCTGCCGGTGCAAAAGACGGATGGTGGATTGCGGCGATGCGCTTCTGGTCGGCGTCCCACAATTCCGGATCGCCCTGCGGCTCTGGATTGGCGTTTCGAAGCGCCGGCCACCAATCACGCTCAAGCTGGGCTTCGAACGCTCGGGTATCGTAAGCGCCGACGATGTAACCTGCCACGCCTTCGGCATCCTCGACCACGAATGCCGTCGTGGGGCTCAGCACGACGTAAGGCGCCGAGTAGATATGGCCGATGAGCTTGCCGTCGCGATGCAGCGGCGTGGCATCCTGGCCGGAATCGCCGGTGACAAGGGAAATGGTGTAGATCTGGTCGAGATCGTCTGATTGGGCTTGGCGTATTGTCGTCATCAGCTTGCCGGCGGATAGAGGAGATCGACGATGTAGCCGGCATCGAAACGGCTATCGAGCATGCCGTAGGTGGAGCGCCAGCCGCCGGCGAGACGGGTTTCGATGAAGGCATCGGCGATGCGCCCTGCCCCCAACCGGTAGAGTTCTGCGGCACCGGCTGCCAGCGCCAGCTGTTCGACCAGCAGGCGGGCGGCGCCCTCGTCGCGTTCGCAAAGCGCCATGGCGGCGCGCAGCACGTCGATGGTCTTCTTGCCGGCGGGGCCGAGATCGCGGGCGAGACCGGCGAAGACGGTTTCGAACAGGTCCTTGCCACGGTTCAGGATACGCAGGACGTCAAGCGCCATGACGTTGCCGGACCCTTCCCAGATCGCATTGACCGGAGCCTCGCGATAATGACGGGCGATTGGGCGCTCCTCGATGTAGCCGCTGCCGCCGATGCACTCCATCGCTTCGTAGATCAGCGCCGGGGCGATCTTGCAGCACCAATACTTGGCGACCGGCGTCATGACGCGGGCATAGGCGGCCTCCTCGGCGCTGCCGCGGGCGCGGTCGAAGGCGTCGGCCAGACGGAAGGACAGCGCCGTGGCGGCCGCGACGTCGAGCGCCATGTCGGCAAGGACGCGGGTCATGATCGGCTGGCTGACCAGCATCTTGCCGAAGACGCTGCGGCCACGGGTGTGGTGCACGGCTTCTGCGAGCGAGGCGCGCATGATGCCGGACGATGCCAGCGCGCAATCGAGGCGCGTGAGCGTGACCATGTCGAGAATGGTGCGAACCCCGGCATCGGGACCGCCGAGCATGAAGCCGAAGGTGTCGTTGAACTCGACTTCGGACGAGGCGTTCGAGCGGTTGCCGAGCTTGTCCTTGAGGCGCTGGAACTGCAGGCCGTTGGCCGAGCCATCTTCGAGCAGGCGCGGCACCAGGAAGCAGCCCATGCCCTCCTTGGTCTGCGCCAGCATGATGAAGGCATCGCTCATCGGCGCCGACATGAACCACTTGTGGCCGGACAGGCGATAGATGCCGTCGCTGACCTTTTCGGCGGAGGTGGTGTTTGAGCGGACATCCGTTCCGCCCTGCTTTTCCGTCATGCCCATGCCGATAGTGACGGCGGACTTCTGCATGGCGGGCTTGTTGGACGAGTCGTATTTGCGCGACAGGATTTTTGGCGCCCAGTCCTTCTGTACGGCAGGCGACGCCGAGAGTGCGGCAACCGATGCTGACGTCATGGTGATCGGGCAGAGATGGCCGGTCTCGAGTTGCGCGGAGAGATAGAAGCGGGCAGCGCGGATCTTGTGCGCCTGATCCTTGGCCTCGGCATCGGCCTGCGGATCCCAGACGGAGGAATGCAAGCCAACGGACATCGAACGGCGCATCAACGCATGCCAAGCTGGGTGGAACTCGACGACATCGAGACGTTCGCCGCGCGGGCCATGAGTGCGCAATTGCGGCACGCCCTGGTTTGCCATGCGCGCCAGCTCCTGCGCTTCCGGTGAGGTCACATAGCGGCCCATATTGTCGAGATCGTCGCGGATGCCGCGCGGCAGGGCGCCGGTGAGGTCGACGATCAGCGGATCGGACCTGTAGGCATTGATGCCGGACCACAGGCTCGGCTGGTTGAGTTCGGCGAGTTTTTCTTCGGCGGGTGTCATGAATCGCTTCTAGTGCAAGAGGCAGACAAAGGGAAACCGGAAGTTTCGATTTCACGCTGCACCAGCTTTAGCCCAGTTGCGACAAAATTGCAGGGGGAGAGCGCGCTTTGCCCACAGGGCATGCTTGCCGCCGCCGCACGCACTCTTTATAGAGCCGCTGACGACAGCTTAGAGGCAGGTTCATGGTCTTCTTTCCCCACCGCCACCTCATCGGTATCAAAGGGCTCACAGAGCAGGATATCACCTTTCTCCTCGACAAGGCCGACGAGGCCGTCAAGATCAGTCGACAGAGAGAGAAGAAGACGTCGACCCTCCGGGGCCTGACGCAGATCAATCTGTTTTTCGAAGCATCCACCCGCACGCAATCCTCCTTCGAACTGGCCGGCAAGCGGCTTGGCGCCGACGTGATGAACATGTCGGTCGGCAATTCGTCGGTGAAGAAGGGCGAGACGCTGATCGACACGGCAATGACGCTGAACGCGATGCGGCCCGACGTGCTTGTGATCAGGCACTCGAGCGCAGGGGCCGCCGCCCTCCTGGCGCAGAAGGTCTCCTGCTCGGTGGTCAATGCCGGCGACGGACAGCACGAACACCCGACACAGGCGCTGCTCGATGCGCTGACGATCCGCCGCGCCAAGGGCAAGCTGTCGCGCATTATCGTGGCGATCTGCGGCGACGTGCTGCACTCGCGCGTTGCGCGGTCCAACATCCTGCTTCTCAATGCAATGGGCGCAAGGGTGCGCGTCGTCGCGCCGGCAACGCTGCTGCCGACCGGGATCGCCGACATGGGCGTCGAGGTGTTCCATTCGATGAAGGAAGGCCTGAAGGACGCCGACGTGGTGATGATGCTGCGGCTGCAGCGCGAGCGCATGTCCGGCTCGTTCGTGCCGTCGGTGCGCGAATACTTCCACTTCTACGGCCTCGACGCCGAGACGCTGAAGGCGGCCAAGGAAGATGCGATGGTGATGCATCCTGGACCGATGAACCGTGGCGTGGAAATCTCCTCGGAAGTTGCCGACGGACCGCAGAGCGTGATTGCCGAACAGGTTGAAATGGGTGTGGCCGTGCGCATGGCTGTTATGGAAACGCTGCTGATCTCGCAGAACCAGGGGCCACGCAGCGAAGGAGCCGGCGCATGAGCAACTCGATCGTCTTCAACAACGTTCGCATCGTCGATCCCTCGCGCAATCTCGATGAAGTCGGCACAATCGTCGTCAAGGACGGCATTATCGTTGCCTCCGGCAAGGACGCCATCAACGAAGCCTTGCCTGCGAGCGCGACTGTGCGCGACTGCACCGGGCTTGTCGCAGCACCGGGTCTGGTGGATGCGCGCGTGCATATCGGTGAACCGGGCGCGGAGCATCGCGAAACGATCGCATCGGCCAGCCGTGCCGCGGCAGCAGGCGGTGTGACATCGATCATCATGATGCCCGATACCGACCCTGTGATCGATGACATCGCGCTGGTCGAATTTGTGAAGAAGACGGCCAAGGACAAGGCGCTCGTCAACGTTTACCCGGCGGCGGCGATCACCAAGCATCTGGCCGGCGAGGAGATGACCGAGATCGGCATGCTGAAGGAAGCCGGCGCGGTGGCCTTCACCGACGGTCGCTCCAGCATTCACGACGCGCAGGTGCTGCGCCGGGTGATGACCTATGCACGCGAATTCGGCGCAGTGATTTCCTGCGAGACGCGCGACCAGCATCTCGGCGCCAGCGGCGTCATGCATGAGGGGCTGTTCGCCAGCTGGCTCGGCCTCGGCGGCATTCCCAAAGAAGCGGAGATTATCCCGCTGGAACGTGACCTCAGGATCGCCAAGCTGACACGCGGCAAATACCACGCAGCGATGATCTCCGTGCCGGAATCGGTCGAGGCGATCGAGCTCGCCAAGAGCCGTGGCGCCACCGTCACCTGCGGCATCTCGATCAACAATCTGGCGCTCAACGAGAACGACATCGGCGAGTACCGGACCTTCTTCAAGCTTTACCCGCCACTGCGCGCAGAGGACGATCGCGTAGCGATGGTGGATGCGCTGGCGCGCGGGGCGATAGACATCATCGTCTCCTCGCACGATCCGCAGGACGTCGATACCAAGCGCCTGCCCTTCGGCGAAGCGGCCGACGGTGCGGTCGGTCTGGAAACCATGCTGGCGGCGGCCTTGCGGCTGCACCACAGCGGCCATGTCAGCCTGATGCGGCTGATCGATGCCATGTCCACCCGTCCGGCGCAGATTTTCGGACTGGACGCCGGCACGCTGAAGCTGGGCGCCAAGGCCGATATCGCGCTGATCGATCTGGATGAGCCTTGGCTTGTGTCAAAAGACATGCTTCTCTCACGCTCGAAGAACACGCCGTTCGAGGACGCGCGCTTCAGCGGGCGGGCCGTCGCGACCTATGTCGCCGGGCAATGCGTGCACACAGTATAAGAAGACGGCCTGATCAAAACCGGAGGGGACATGATCTCGGATCTCACGACGTGGCAGATCACCCTGCCGATCGCACTGGCGGCGGCCGTCATCGGCTATCTCCTTGGCTCGATACCCTTCGGGCTGCTGCTGACGAGGGCGGCCGGTCTCGGCGATGTGCGCAGCATCGGGTCGGGCAATATCGGCGCCACTAACGTTCTGAGGACAGGCAACAAGAAGCTTGCGGCCGCGACACTGTTGCTCGATGCGCTGAAGGCATCGGCGGCGGCTTGGATCGTCGGCTATTTCTTCGGCTACGAGGCGGCGCTGATTGCCGGCTTCTTCGCCTTCATCGGCCACCTCTTCCCGGTCTGGATCGGCTTCAAGGGCGGCAAGGGTGTCGCCACCTATATCGGCACGCTGCTCGGCGTTGCGCCGCTGATGGTGCTGGCTTTTGCTGCCATCTGGCTGGCTGTCGCCTTCATCACCCGCTATTCGTCGCTATCCGCACTGGTTGCAATGCTTGTCATTCCGGTTGCATTGTGGATACTGGGTGCAGAGAAGGTTGCGGTGGTGATGGCGGTGATGACCATCATCTCCTACTGGAAGCACAAAGAGAATATCGCCCGCCTGATGCGCGGAGCGGAAAGCAAGATCGGGGCGAAGGGATAGGCTGGATGGACGCACGCAGCGCAAGGCCAAAGGGAATTGCGCTGACGGACCGGCAACGTGTTGCCTGGCTGCGTCTCATCCGATCCGACAATGTCGGCCCCGCCACCTTTCGCGATCTCATCAATCATTTCGGTTCGGCCGAGGCGGCGCTTGCCGCCCTGCCCGGCTTGTCCGCGCGTGGCGGTGCGACGCGATCGATCCGCATCGCCACAGAAAGCGAGGCGCTGCAGGAGATCGAGACCGCCGAAAGATTCGGCGCCCGTTTCGTCGGCATCGGTGAACCCGAATATCCGCAGGCATTGAAACAGATCGACGGGGCGCCTCCTCTGCTCGCGGCGAAAGGCAATCTTTCGGTCACCGCTCGACCGGCGGTCGGCATCGTCGGCTCGCGCAACGCCTCGATATCAGGCGCCAAGTTCGCGGCTATGATCGCCCGTGATTGCGGACGCGCCGGCTACGTCGTGGTCTCCGGGCTTGCCCGCGGCATCGACACGGCGGCGCACCGGGCGAGCCTCGATACTGGCACCATCGCGGCAATGGCCGGCGGGCTTGACCAGCCCTACCCGCCCGAGAATGCAGGACTGCTTGAGGAGATATGGAATGATGGCGGGCTTGCCGTCAGCGAGATGCCGTTCGGCTGGGAGCCGCGAGCCCGCGATTTTCCCCGGCGCAACCGGCTGATTGCCGGCGTGTCGCTGGGGACGGTGGTGGTGGAGGCTGCGACGCGTTCGGGGTCGCTGATCACCGCGCGGCTTGCGGGAGAGTTCGGCAGGCTGGTCTTCGCCGTGCCGGGATCGCCGCTCGATCCGCGTTGCCACGGCACCAACGGACTGTTGAAGGACGGCGCGATGATCGTGACCGCACCTGACGACGTGATCGGCGCACTGGCGCCGTTGTCGCAGCTCGACATGTTCAGCGCGCCGCTGGCCGAAGAGCCGGAGCAGCACAACGGCTCTGCGCTGCTGCCTCCCGACGAGACGGATCGGGCGAGTATCGTCGATGCGCTCGGGCCGACGCCCGTGGAGATCGACGACATCATCCGCCATACCGGCCTTGGCGCGTCGGCGGTCTATCTCGTTTTGCTGGAACTCGACATCGCCGGACGACTGCATCGACACCCAGGCGGGTTGGTCTCCATTGCAATGGATGTCTGAGTGCTTACATACGAGCGTGAAGATCGCCGGCTTCAACATAAGCCATCTCGATCAGATAGCAGAGCATGTCGGCCTTTTCCTTTTCCGCCACCTGACGCAACTCAGCGAGCATCTGCCTGATGAAGGCGATGTTCTCGCGGGAGCCGGATCGGCCGGTGTCTTTCTTTGCGTACTTCGCCGTCATGAATGGACTCTTGCCCGGATTGATGGGGCTGTTCAAAGCAGTCTTGACCACACGCAAAAAACGATATCGCAATAATCAGAAATTGCAATATTGTTTTCATCGTCTACTGGTTGTAACGCGTTGCAATGCGTAAAAATGCGCTTAAATGACTTGACCGAAATGGATTCCCTGTCCATGTCGGAGAACCGGCGACCATGACAAGGCAGGTCCTCTGCCCTGATATAGGCCGGCTGGCATCCATTTTTAGAGAATCATCATGAATGTTGTAGTGGTGGAATCGCCTTCCAAGGCCAAGACGATCAACAAGTATCTGGGCCCCGGATACAAGGTGCTCGCCTCCTTTGGCCACGTCCGCGATCTCCCCGCCAAGGACGGCTCCGTGCTGCCCGACCAGGATTTCGAGATGCTGTGGGAGGTCGATACGGCCTCGGCCAAGCGTATGAAGGACATCGCCGACGCGGTGAAATCCTCCGATGGCCTGTTCCTCGCGACCGACCCTGATCGCGAAGGCGAAGCGATCTCCTGGCATGTCCTTGATATGCTGAACAAGAAGCGTGTGCTCGGCGGCAAGACCGTCAAGCGCGTCGTCTTCAACGCGATCACCAAGAAGGCCGTGCTCGATGCGATGGCGGATCCGCGCGATATCGACGTGCCGCTGGTCGACGCCTATCTGGCGCGCCGCGCACTCGACTATCTTGTCGGCTTCAACCTGTCGCCGGTCCTGTGGCGCAAGCTGCCAGGTGCCCGTTCGGCGGGACGCGTGCAGTCGGTGGCGTTGCGCCTCGTCTGCGACCGTGAATCCGAGATCGAACGTTTCATCTCGGAAGAATACTGGAATATCTCGGCGCTGTTGAAGACACCGCGCGGTGACGAGTTCGAGGCGAAGCTGGTTGCGGCGAATGGCAAGCGGTTGCAGCCGCGTTCGATCACCAACGGCGAGGACGCCGGCAAGCTGCGCACGATGCTTGAAGGCGCCTCCTACGTCGTCGATACGGTCGAAGCGAAGCCGGTCAAGCGCAACCCGGGACCACCCTTCACAACCTCCACGCTGCAGCAGGCGGCTTCTTCAAAGCTCGGCTTCTCAGCCTCGCGTACCATGCAGGTGGCGCAGAAGCTTTACGAAGGCTTCGAGATAGGCGGCGAGACTGTCGGTCTCATTACCTACATGCGTACCGATGGCGTGCAGATGGCGCCCGAAGCGATCGACGCGGCGCGCAGCGCCATCGTCGACCAGTTCGGCCAGCGTTATCTGCCGGAGAAGGCGCGGCTCTATTCGACTAAGGCAAAGAACGCCCAGGAAGCGCACGAAGCCATTCGTCCGACCGACTTCAACCGCACGCCCGACCAGGTTCGCCAGTACCTCGATTCCGATCAGCTGCGTCTCTACGACCTGATCTGGAAGCGCGGCATTTCCAGCCAGATGGCATCGGCCGAAATCGAGCGCACGACGGCAGAAATTACAGCGTCCAAGGGGGGCGAGACGGCGGGCCTTCGCGCCACCGGTTCGGTGATCCGCTTCGACGGCTTCATTGCCGCCTATACCGATCAGAAGGAAGACGGCGAACAGAGCGACGACGGCGACGAGGATGGCCGCCTGCCGGAGATCAATGCGCGCGAGAGCCTCGCGCGACAGAAGATCAACTCGACGCAGCACTTTACCGAACCGCCGCCGCGCTATTCGGAAGCCAGCCTGATCAAGAAGATGGAAGAACTCGGCATAGGCCGCCCTTCCACCTATGCGGCAACGCTGGCGACCCTGCGCGACCGCGAATACGTCATCATCGACAAGCGCAAGCTGATCCCGCACTCGAAGGGCCGGCTGGTGACGGCGTTCCTCGAGAGCTTCTTCACCAAGTATGTCGAGTATGATTTCACGGCGGACCTCGAAGAGAAGCTCGACCGGATTTCCGCCGGCGAACTGAACTGGAAGCAGGTTCTTCGCGATTTCTGGAAGGACTTCTTCGCCCAGATCGAAGACACCAAGGAACTGCGCGTCACCAACGTGCTCGATTCGCTGAACGAATCACTGGCGCCGCTGGTGTTTCCAAAGCGCGAGGACGGAAGCGATCCACGCATCTGTCAGGTTTGCGGTACGGGTAACCTGTCGCTGAAGCTCGGCAAGTATGGCGCTTTCGTCGGCTGCTCGAATTATCCTGAATGCAACTACACCCGTCAGCTTTCCTCCGAAGGCGGCGCGGAGGCCGATGGCGGCGCGCCGACCGAGCCGAAGGCGCTCGGCACCGATCCGGTGACCGGAGAAGAGCTGACGTTGCGGTCTGGCCGATTCGGACCCTACGTGCAGCGCGGCGACGGCAAGGAAGCGAAGCGCTCGTCGCTGCCGAAGGGCTGGAAGCCGGAAGACATCGATTATGAAAAGGCGATGGCACTAATCTCGCTGCCGCGCGATATCGGCAAGCACCCGGAATCCGGCAAGATGATCTCGGCGGGGATAGGCCGCTATGGTCCATTCCTGCTGCATGACGGTGGCTACGCCAATCTGGAGAACGTCGAGGACGTCTTCAGCATCGGCCTCAACCGCGCGGTGACGGTGATTGCCGACAAGGCGAGCAAGGGTCCGGCCGGTCGTGGCCGCACAGCGGCGGCGGCGCTGAAGGAACTGGGCGACCATCCTGATGGTGGAGGCGCGATCACCGTGCGCGACGGCAAGTATGGCCCCTATGTCAACTGGGGCAAGGTCAATGCGACGCTGCCGAAGGGCACCGATCCGCAGGCACTGACCGTCGAGGAAGCGCTGGTTCTGATCGCAGCCAAGGCCGGCAAGGCACCGGCTGCCAAGGGCAAGGCAAAGCCGAAGGCGACGAAGGCCAAGGCGGCAGCATCGGACGACGCCAAGCCCGCCAAGGCAGCTGCCAAACCGAAGGCGAAGGCAAAAGCCAAGGCTCCGGCCAAGAAGAAAAAGAGCGAAGAGTGACCAGAATTCCGCGTGAACATTCGAAGGGCCCGGGCAAGCGTCCCGCCAATACGGGGCGCCCGGGCAAGGCAGCCGCGTCCGAGCCGACTGCCATCCAGCACGGCGCCCTTCCCTCACGCGAAGTGATCCTGCGGTTCATCGCCGATCATCCTCAAAAGGCCTCCAAGCGCGAGCTTGCCAAGGCCTTCGGGCTGAAGGGCGACAGCCGCGTCGAGCTCAAGCAGTTGCTGCGCGATCTCGAGCAGGAAGGCATGCTGCAGAAGACGCGAAAGTCGCTGATCCGCCCCGGCGCGCTGCCGCCGGTGACGGTGCTCGACATCACCACCCGCGACAAGGACGGCGAGTTGATCGGCCGTCCGGCGGAATGGCCGGATGAGATGGGCGTCGCGCCAGCGGTGGCCATCCGCCAGTCCTCGTCGCCGGCAGGGCGCAACGGCAAGGGCAAAGCGCCTGTCGCCGGTATGGGCGACCGGATTCTGGCGAAAATCTTTCCGGCCACCGATCGCGGTGGCCCCGCCTATACGGCGCGCATCATCAAGGTGCTCGACAAGCGGCGCGGCGCACTGCTCGGCGTCTTCAAGGATACGCCAGGCGGCGGCGGACGCCTGCTGCCGATCGAGCGGCGCGGCGAAGAGATGGTGATCGATCCCGACTACAAGGGCGGCGCCAAAGACGGAGATCTGGTCGAGGTCGAGATCGCTCGCCTCGGCAGCTTCGGTCTGCCGCGCGCCAAGGTGCTATCGATCGTCGGCTCCGTGTCATCCGAAAAGGCGATCTCGATGATCGCCATCCATGCCCACGGCATTCCCTACATTTTCCCGCCGGCCGTCGTTGCCGAGGCCGACGACGCCAAGCCTGCGACAATGTCGCATCGCGAGGACTGGCGTAGCGTGCCGCTCATCACCATCGACCCGGCCGATGCCAAGGATCACGACGACGCCGTCTATGCCGAGCTCGACCCCTCGCCCGACAATCCGGATGGCGTGATCGTCACAGTGGCGATCGCCGACGTTTCCTATTACGTCCGTCCGAACTCGCCACTCGACCGCGAGGCGCTGAAGCGTGGCAACTCGGTTTATTTCCCCGACCGTGTCGTGCCGATGCTGCCGGAGCGGATTTCCAACGACCTCTGCTCGCTGCGTGAAGGCCAGGACCGGCCGGCGCTGGCCGTGCGCATGACCTTCTCGAAAGAAGGCCGCAAGGCCGGGCACACGTTCCACCGGGTGATGATGAAGAGCGCCGCAAAGCTCTCCTACCAGCAGGCCCAGGCCGCGATCGACGGCAATGCCGACGACAAGGCCGGACCGCTGCTGGAGCCGATCCTGAAGCCGCTCTGGCACGCCTACGAGGTGATGAAGCGCGGACGGGAACGCCGCCAGCCGCTCGAGCTGGATATGCCCGAGCGCAAGATCCAGCTGAAGCCCGACGGTACCGTCGACCGGGTGGTCGTGCCGCCACGGCTCGATGCGCACAAGCTCATCGAAGAGATGATGATCCAGGCGAACGTCGCCGCTGCCGAGACGCTGGAGAAGAAGAAGCAGCCGCTGATCTATCGCATCCACGACGGTCCGTCGCTTTCCAAGCAAGAGATCCTGCGCGAGTTTTTGGCGACGCTCGATATCACCCTCGCCAAGGGCGGCAACATGCGGGCCAACAACTTCAACGGCATTCTCGCCAAGGCTGAAGGCACGCCGCACCAGACGATGGTCAACGAGATGGTGCTGCGCTCGCAGAGCCAGGCGGTCTACAGCCCCGAGAATATCGGTCACTTCGGCCTGAACCTGATGAAGTACGCCCACTTCACCTCGCCGATCCGCCGCTACGCCGACCTGATCGTGCACCGCGCGCTCGTCGGCTCGCTCGGCTTCGGCGAAGGCGGCATCACGCCTGATGAAGAGGCGGCACTCGACGATATCGCCGCCGAGATCTCCACCTTCGAACGCCGCGCCATGGCGGCCGAGCGAGAAACCGTCGATCGCCTGATCGCACATCATCTTGCCGGCCGGATCGGCGAGGAATTCGATGGACGCGTGGGAGGTGTGACGAAATCGGGACTATTTGTCGCCCTTCCGGACTATGGAGCCGACGGCTTCATTCCTATATCTACACTGGGAATGGACTACTTCATCTATGATGAGGCGCATCAGGCACTGTCCGGCGAAAAGACCGGCCTCGGCTATCGTCTGGGGGACAGTGTCAGGGTCAAGCTGGTGGAAGCCATTCCGCTGGCCGGCGCGCTTCGGTTCGAGATGGTGAGCGAGGGGCGCAAGATGCCCACCGCCACGCGTTCGTTCCACAAGGGCGGCCGACGCGATGCCAACCGCGCGCGCAAGATGGCCGGAACTAGACCCCCGAGAGGGCGTCGATAGGCGTGTAGGGACGCCGGAAAGAGAAGTGCAGTCATGACGACCACCTCGAACAGCCAGGCGATCCAGTACGGCGATATTGAAGAGACCAAGCGCCCGCTCGGTCAGTCGATCAAGCGCGGCCTTCTTGGCCGCTGCCCGGCCTGCGGCAGTGGCAAGCTGTTCAGGGCCTATCTGAAGCCGGTGGACAGTTGTGCCGCCTGCGGCGAAGAGATGCATCATCACCGCTCCGACGACCTGCCGCCCTACATCACCATCGTCATCGTCGGGCACGTCATCATCGCCGGCTACATGATGACCGACCTGATCTGGCCGATGCCGCTGTGGCTAACCTTCACCATCTGGACGCCGCTGACGCTGCTGGCCACCCTTCTTATCATTCAGCCTATCAAGGGCGGCGTAATCGGCCTGCAATGGGCGCTGAAGATGCATGGCTTCGGCGGGCATAGCGACGAGCAGGACCAATACGAAATCCCAGGTCGCCGAAGCCAACGCTGACCCGACTTTTCTTGACCATTCACCATCACGACATATTTGGCGTGTAGCAGCGCCGGGTGCGCTGTAACTTAAGGTTCACAGCACGATCCAACGCGCGGGATGGTACGCTTTTCTTGACTGAATCTCTTCCACCTCAATCAGGTCATTGCCGCCAGCGCGGTTCATCTTGTAAAGCACACCCGTCACCTGGATTTGGCACGCTCGTGCCGGTCAAAGTGGCTGTGGGGTGGCGGCTTTGCGCATCAGTTCTTTAGGGGTGGATATATGTCTCAGCCGCAAAACGGCACATCGGGCCATGTCGAGGAAATCCATTGGCCTTCGCTGATAGCCGCTGTTTCGTCGATCTCCGCGGTCGGCATCGCCATCGGGCTTGGATTGCCGCTTCTGAGCATCATTCTTGAAAAGCGTGGCATCCCATCGACGCTGATCGGCCTGAACACCGCGATGGCCGGCGTCGCGGCCATGGTCGCCGCGCCGATCACCACCAAGCTTGCGCATTCCTATGGCGTGGCGCAGACGATGATCTGGGCCGTGGTGATTTCGGCGCTAAGCTCGATCGGTTTCTACTACGCCCAGGATTTCTGGATGTGGTTTCCGCTTCGGTTCGCCTTTCACGGCGCCACCACCACGTTGTTCATTCTCTCCGAGTTCTGGATCAACGCCGCCTCTCCGCCCTCCAAGCGCGGCTTCGTACTCGGCATCTATGCGACGGTGCTGTCGCTCGGCTTTGCCGCCGGCCCGCTTCTCTTCTCGGTGCTCGGCAGCGATGGCATCCTGCCCTTTGCGGTCGGCGCCTGCGCCATCCTGCTCGCAGCCATCCCGATCTTCATAGCCCGCAACGAAAGCCCTGTTCTCGACGAGAAGCCCGAGCTGCATTTCATGCGCTACGTCTTTCTCGTTCCAAGCGCGACCGCCGCCGTGTTCATCTTCGGCGCTGTCGAGGCCGGTGGGCTCGCGCTGTTTCCGATCTACGCCGTACGCGCCTCCTTTACCGAGACGCAGGCAGCGCTGCTGCTGACGGTGATGGGCATCGGCAACATGATCTTCCAGATCCCCGTCGGTCTGCTTTCGGACCGGATGAAGGACAAGCGGCCGCTGCTAGCCGGCATGGCATTCATGGGCCTCATCGGCTCTCTGATGCTGCCGATGTTGGTTCACAGCTGGATCATGATGGCTGGCGTGCTGCTCTTCTGGGGCGGCTGCGTGGCAGGACTCTACACCGTGGGACTCAGCCATCTCGGCTCGCGCCTGACCGGTTCCGACCTCGCCGCGGCCAACGCCGCCTTCGTTTTCTGTTATGCCGTCGGCACCGTTGCGGGGCCGCAGGTGATCGGCGCGGCCATCGATGTGGCCGGAAATAACGGTTTTGCCTGGGCAATTGCCGGGTTCTTCGGCATTTATGCCGTGCTTTCCACGGCGCGACTGCTTTTCATTGGAAAGCGGGGTTGACTTTTCGGGCTAGATTCGTAGTTTCGCGCCAGAATTAGCCGAGGCGCCTAGACGGATTCCAACGGCTTTCATTTCATTAAAGGCAGGACGACCATGGCCAAGGCTACAACAATCAAGATCAAGCTGCTGTCGACAGCCGACACAGGTTCTTTCTACGTCACGACGAAGAACAGCCGTACGATGACGGACAAGATGACGAAGACCAAGTACGACCCGATTGCTCGCAAGCACGTCGAGTTCAAGGAAACCAAGATCAAGTAATCACTTGATCCTGCGGACCGCTTAAAAAAGCGCGCGCCATATGGCTGCGCGCTTTTTTGTTGTTCTTTTGCCGGATACGATGAGGATACCGCAGAAATGGAAACGCCGCCCTGCCCGTTTCAACGGAGAGGACGGCGTGTTCCGAATGGGGGTCGGCCAACAGGCAACGCGGCACGAGGAACCGCAAATGTTGCATGCCAGCCGACCGACCCCACGACCCAGGAGATGCGGCGGACCTGAGCATCATGGGGTATCTGCGCACCCCTATATGGAGCGCTTGTCTCTTATGTATTGATCATTTGCTCGAAAATGAAAGAAAATCAACAAATTCTTAATGATGAGATTTATTAGCTTGATTTTATGGTTAAAAGTCCAGCTTTGGGACACCTTTCAAGCTCGTCCTGTCTCAGTTGCGTCTAGAACAGGGAACTGAGCTCAAGAATAGAGCCGAAATATAGCTCAGTAATTTCCGGTTGATCCGGCGGCCTGGAGCGGTTTGAAATCCCCCAGACAGCTGGACATACCAGCGAAACATGACGTGGATTCACATTGCATCATGCGCATGTGTCGCTTGTGCTTGGGGCAGTCGAACAGGCGCGGCGATTGCCTGCATGCGACCAAGCGTCACTACTTGGCGCCGATCGATGGACAGCACCGAAACGGCGCTCTTCAACTTTCTGTGGATGACCAAACGGCGGCTGGGTCGATGAGCCTTGATCAGGCTGCGGCCACGACTCGGTTGCGACCGGCGTTCTTAGCCTCGTAGAGGGCGACGTCGGCTTGCTTCATCAGGTGTCCTGGCGTGATGACCTGCGGCGTGCGCGAGGCGATGCCGAAGGATGCCGTGACCTGCAGCTCCTGCCCTGAACCCTTAACCACGAAGGGTGCCATCTCGATGACGCTGCGCAGGCGCTCGGCCACCGAAGCGGCGATCTCCGGCGAGGTATCGGGCATGACGACCACGAACTCTTCGCCGCCGTAGCGGCAGGCGAGATCGGCTCCGCGCACCGTGGAGCGCACCCGGTTGGCGAACTCGCGGAGAATATCGTCGCCGGCATCATGGCCATGCGTGTCGTTGATCTGCTTGAAGCGATCAATGTCGGCGATCAGCACCGACAGCGGACGGCCGCGCGCCATCGAGCGATTGAAGAGCGTGCTGATGTGATTGTCGAGATAGCGGCGGTTGCTGAGGCCGGTCAGCGCATCGGTGACGGCCAGCTCTATCGTCTGCTGCACGTTGGCGCGCAGGCGGTCGTTGTAGTGCTTGCGGCGCATTTGCGTCAGGCTGCGCGCCACCAGCTCGTTCGGATCGACCGGGCGGACGATATAGTCGTTGACGCCGAGATCGAGCGCGCGCACCACCATCTCGTCATCGCCCTGCTCGGTGATGATGAGGATAGGCAGGAAACGGGTGCGCTCCAGCGAGCGAAGCTGCGAGCAAAGACGCAACGGATCGTAATCGTCGATGTTGGAATTGACGATAACAAGATCGAACTGGTTCTCGGACGCCTCGAAGATAGCGGCCTGGGCATCGGAGATCGCAAAGACGTTGGCGATCGGCTTTAGCGCCTTGACGATACGCTCCTGCGAATTGGCGCGACCGTCGACCAGCATGATCTGGCCGGTCTCTTCGCCGCGCTGATCGGCGCGCAACAGTTCGTCGATGCCCATCGTGTGGGCGGTCTGGGCCCGGATACGCAATTCGTCGCTCAACGTCTTCAGGCGCAGCAGGCTCTTGACGCGTGCGATCAGCTGCAGGTCGTTGACGGGCTTGGTGAGGAAGTCGTCGGCGCCGGCCTTCAGACCGCGAACGCGGTCGGCCGGCTGATCGAGAGCCGTAACCATGACGACGGGAATATGCGAGGTCTTCGGATTGGATTTAAGCCGTTCGCAGACCTCGAAGCCGTCCATGCCGGGCATCATGATGTCGAGCAGAATCAGATCAACCTGGTGACGATCGCAGATCGCCAGCGCCTGATAACCGTCCGCAGCCGTCAGCACGTCGAAGTATTCGGCAATCAGCCGCGCTTCGAGCAGCTTTACATTTGCCGGGATATCATCAACGACGAGAATGCGCGCGGTCATAGGCTTCTTTCCGATCTATCAGGCATCGCCCAGGTAGGTCTTGATCGTCTCGATAAATTTCGGAACGGATATCGGCTTAGAGACATAGGCCTCGCAGCCGCCCTGGCGGATACGCTCCTCGTCACCCTTCATGGCGAAGGCGGTCACGGCGATGACAGGGATCACATGCAGCTCATCGTCTTCCTTCAGCCACTTGGTGACTTCGAGACCCGAAACCTCCGGCAGCTGGATGTCCATCAGGATCAGATCCGGCCGATGCTTGCGAGCAAGATCAAGCGCTTCCATACCATTGCGGGTCTGGATCGTCCGGTAACCGGACGCCTCGATGAGGTCGCGAAAGAGCTTCATGTTGAGCTCGTTATCCTCTACAATCATCACTTGCTTGGGCATGGAACGCGATCCTAAGTCCGTCATGAGAACCGTTTCGCCGCACTGCAATGAGATACAAGCGAACGGCCACATGAAACCGATGGCGGGACGCTATCGGTATTTAGTTGAAAAATAGGTAATTTACCGCAAGAAATGCAGAGCAACTTCAAGACTTCAAAGCAACGCGGCACCGATCCCCAAGAGGTTGCAATCGCCGTTCTCGCCTGGCTTGCAAACGAGCCTGATCTGTTCGGGCGTTTTCTTGCGCTGACCGGGGTCGAGCCGGCGCAGGTCCGCAATGCGATCAACGATCCCGGCTTCCTCTCCGGCATGATGGATTTCCTGATGAACCACGAGCCGACGGCGCTGGCTTTCTGCCAGGCGACGGATACGGCGCCCGAAGCGCTGAATGCGGCATGGCAGCACTTCTCGCCTGCCGGCCTCGAATCCGGGGAGTACTGATCGTGGCCGTGGTTACAGATCCCAGTCAGGTTTGCCTCGGCGATCGCCCGCTGATCGTTTGCGATATCGATGAGGTCGTGCTCGAATTCCTCTCGCCGCTGACCGCATTTCTTCGCTCGCACGACTATGATCTGCTGCCGCGATCCTTCAAGCTTCATGGAAATATCGTTTCGCGCCGGGATGGCAGCGAAATGGGCAAGGAGCAGTTCTCCGCGTTTCTCGAGATGTTCTTCGAGAACCAGAACCTCTGGCAGACGCCCGCCAACCGCGCTGCGGAGACGCTGCATGCCTTGTCCGATGACGCGGATATCATTTTCCTGACGGCGATGCCGCCGCGCCATCACACCATCCGTCGCAACCTGCTTGACCGATTCGGCCTGTCGTTCGACATGATCGCCTCGGAAGAGCAGAAGGGACCAATCGTCGCCGCTCTTCACGACCGCAGAGATCACCCCGTCGCCTTTATCGATGACATCCAACGCAATCTCCTTTCGGTGGCCGAGCATGTGCCCGACTGCCTGCTGATCAACATGATGGCCAGCGCCGATTTCAAACCGTTCGCGCCGCCGCCTGTCGGGTCGATCCTCACCGCGTCCGACTGGGACCATGCCGGCGACCTGATGCGGAGGCACTTCTCTGCCGCGCTTTCGAACGCGTAGACCTTCCAGGATAGGAAGCCGCATCTGCCATGGTTGAATCATGCCTTGTCAGTTGCGATCGCTCTTGAGACTCTGGAGCTTAGAAGGTAACGTGGCGATGTTCAACCTTTGTTCCCGGCCATGACCCCTACCCTCACCAAGACACCCGGCTTCTGTCGCGACTGCCTTGCGGAGCAGAAGGCGGACGGTCGACGTTGCACATCATGCGGCAGCCCTCGCCTCGTCCGTCATGACGAGCTCTACGGACTGACCCTGGCGCATATCGACTGCGACGCCTTCTACGCTTCCGTCGAGAAACGCGACAATCCCGATCTTGCCGACAAGCCTGTCATAATCGGCGGCGGCAAGCGTGGCGTGGTGTCGACGGCCTGCTATATCGCCCGTATCCACGGCGTGCGCTCAGCGATGCCGATGTTCAAGGCGCTGGAGGCCTGCCCGCAGGCGGTGGTCATCCGGCCTGATATGGAAAAATACGTCAAGGTCGGCCGCGAGGTGCGGGCCATGATGCAGGAGCTGACGCCGCTGGTGCAGCCGCTGTCGATCGACGAGGCGTTCCTGGAACTGGGCGGCACCGAACGGCTGCATCACGACCCGCCGGCACGGACGCTGGCGAAGTTTGCCCGTCGGGTCGAAAAGGAGATCGGCATCACTGTCTCGGTCGGCCTCTCCTACTGCAAGTTTCTGGCCAAGGTAGCCTCCGACCTGCAGAAGCCGCGTGGCTTCTCGGTGATCGGCCGCGAGGAAGCGGTGTCATTTTTGGCGCCGCGACCGGTGACGACGATATGGGGCGTCGGCAAGGCCTTTGCCGCGACGCTGGAGGCAGACGGGATCCGCACCATCGGCCAGTTGCAGACGATGGAAGAGACCGATCTGATGCGCCGCTATGGCAGCATGGGCCAACGGCTTTCCCGGCTGTCGCGCGGCATCGACGATCGCGACGTGCATCTCAATGATCCGGCCAAGAGCGTGTCGTCGGAGACGACGTTCTTCGACGACATCTCACGCTACGACGATCTCGTGCCGGTCCTGCGCGGCCTTTCCGAAAAAGTGGCGTGGCGGCTGAAGAAGGGTGAGATTGCCGGCCAGACGGTGGTGCTGAAGATGAAGACGGCGGATTTCAAATCCCGCACGCGCAACAGGAAGCTCGAAGACCCGACCCAGCTCGCCGATCGCATCTTCCGGACGGGGATCGAGCTTCTGCAGAAGGAGACCGATGGAACCAAGTTTCGGCTGATCGGTATCGGCGTGACCGATCTCTGCGATCCTCATCGCGCCGATCCGCGCGACCTGATCGACGTGCAATCGGGCCGACGTGCGGCGGCGGAGGCTGCCATGGACAAATTGCGCGACAAGTTCGGCAAGGGCGCGGTCGAGACCGGCTATACGTTCGGCGGCAAACGCGGTCAATAATATGTGAGGCCGCTTCGACATCGGCCATTTCAAGTCTTCCTTAAGTTTCGCCCTTTACGCTTGGCCTTCTAGTATTGCGTATTGGTTGGGTTCAATGTTCTCGCGTCTCGTCTTCGGGCTCGGCTTGCTGTCGGCCACCGCACTCGTGCATCCTGCGCTCGCAACGGACGCCCGCATGCTGCAGATCTTCGTTTCGAAGGACAAGCAATCGCTTGCCGTCTACGACGGCGCGGAGGTGATCGCCACCTCCAAGATATCGAGCGGAAAATCAGGCCATACCACGCCGAGCGGCATCTTCTCGGTGATCGAGAAGCAGACCTACCACGAATCCAACATCTATTCCGGCGCGCCGATGCCGTTCATGCAGCGGCTGACGTGGTCGGGTATAGCGCTGCACCAATCGAATTCGGTGCCGCGCTATCCGGCCTCTCACGGCTGCGTGCGCATGCCCGACGCGTTTGCCAAGCAGCTCTACAAGATGACCGAGATGGGCGTGCCCGTCATCATCACGGAAGCGCAGCTGGCGCCGAAGCCTGTTGATCACCCGATGCTGTTCCACCCCGAGGCACCCACACCGACGCCACTACTTTCCGACGTCGAGCTGCGGCCGTCATTTGGCGACCTGCCGGTGCAGGTGGCGATGAATGAGGTGGCAATGCCGCGGCTGCAGGTGCAGCCGATTGTGGCGCCGGTCAACGACCAGCCCGTGAAGATCCTGATTACCCGCCGGGCGCAGCGCGAAACCATTCTCGACCTGCAGACCTATCTGGCACAGCTGGGCTTCGCCGTGGGCAACGCTGACGGCTATCTCGGCCCGGCGACCATTCAGGCGATCGGCGAGTTCAAGAAGCAGCACCCGTTGGATCCCCTTAGCGCCAAGTCACTTGTCAGTGACGCGCTTCTCCATGCCGTCTACGCGGCCGCCGGCAAGGGCGAGCCGCCGAATGGCGTGATCATGGTTCGGCAGGGTTTCCGGCCGGTGTTCGAAGCACCGGTGACGATCGCCAATCCTGAACTGGCGCTTGGGACGCATTTCTTCAGCGCCCACGACGTCAACCTCGGCGACGGCACCACCGAATGGCTCGGCGTGACACTGCCCGACAAGCTGACGAGCCAGACTATGAAGCGGCTCGGCATCCGCCAGGTCGAAAGCTCGATCATCTCCGGCACGCGGATCCTCAACGCGCTGGGGCGCATCAGCATTCCCGACGAGACGCGCCAGCGGATCGATGCGATGCTGACACCGGGATCGACGCTGACGATCTCCGACACGGGCCAAGGCCTGGAGACCGGCCAAGGCACCGACTTCATCACGCTGACGCGCGGATAGCCTCAAACCAATTCGACGTCGATGACACCGGGAGCCGCGCGCATTGCCGCGGCGATCTCGGGCGTGATCCGGTACTTCTGCGCCAGTTCGACCTCGACCTCGCGCTTGCCGTCCTCCTTGATCACGATGAAGGAGACCAGACCATCGCCGCGGGCGTTGAGATGGGCGGCGACGGCACGCAGGGGGCCGGAATCGCGGACATAGACGCGCAACGCCTTCTGCATCTGCAGCGACTTCTCCTCCAGCGACTGGATCGTCTGGATGCGCAGGCCGATGCCCTCCGGCCGCTCTTCGCCGGTGGCGGTGATGACGAAGGACTTTCCGGATTCGAGCATATCGCGATACTGGTTGAGCATCTCCGAAAACAGCACGGCTTCGAACTGGCCAGACGAATCCGAGAAGACGATGATGCCCATCTTGTTGCCGGTGCGGGTCTTGCGCTCCTGCTTTGAAATCACCGTGCCGGCCAGCCGGGCATTGGTGGCGCCCTGCTTCACCGCCGCGGAGAAGTCCGCGAAGGTCTGGACGCGCATCTTCTGGAGCACATTGTCGTAGGAATCGAGCGGGTGAGCGGTCAGATAGAAGCCGAGAACCTGGAATTCCTTGAGCAGGCGCTCCGAGGGCAGCCATGGCGAGAAGGCCGGAAGCGAGATCTTTTCCGGCCCTGACGACAGTGCTCCACCGAAGATATCCGACTGTCCGCTGAGCTTGTTCTCCTGGGCGCGCTGGGCATAGCCCAAGACACGGTCGAGGCCGCCCGAAAGTTGGGCGCGATCGAGGCCGAAGCAATCGAAGGCTCCAGCGAAGATCAGGCTTTCCAGCACGCGCCGGTTCACCTGCTTGGGATCGATGCGCAGGCAGAAATCCTCGAGGCTGGCGAAGGGGATATCGCCACGGACCTCGACGATATGGTCGACAGCCGATTCGCCGACGCCTTTGAGCGCGGCCAGCGCGTAATAGATGCGGCTTTCCCCCGTCTGGAAGTGGCGGAACGAGGTCTGCACCGACGGCGCAATGACCTCGATGCCGAGACGCTTGGCATCCTGGCGGAAGTCGTTGACCTTTTCGGTGTTCGCCATGTCGAGCGTCATCGACGCGGCCAGGAACTCGACCGGATAATGCGCCTTCATGTAGGCGGTCTGGTAGGAAACGATGGCGTAGGCGGCGGCGTGCGACTTGTTGAAACCGTAGTTGGCGAACTTCGCCAACAGTTCGAAGATGTTGTTGGCCTGCGGCTTCGACACGCCGTTCTTGACGGCGCCATCGACAAAGCGCTCGCGCTGCTGGTCCATCTCCGCCTTGATCTTCTTACCCATGGCGCGGCGCAGAAGGTCGGCTTCGCCGAGCGAATAGCCTGACAGGACCTGGGCGATCTGCATCACCTGCTCCTGGTAGACGATGACGCCCTGGGTCTCTTTCAAGAGGTAGTCGATCGTAGGGTGGATCGATTCGAGCTCTTCTTCGCCGTGCTTGCGGGCGTTGTAGGTCGGGATGTTCTCCATCGGGCCCGGACGGTACAGCGCAACAAGCGCGATGATATCCTCGATGCAGTCGGGCCGCATGCCGATCAGCGCCTTGCGCATGCCGGCGCTTTCCACCTGGAACACGCCGACCGTCTCGCCGCGTGACAGCATGTCGTAGGTCAGCTTGTCCTCAAGCGGGATCGCGGCAAGATCGACCTTAATGCCGCGCTTGGCGACGAAATCGACGGCGACCTTGAGAACGGTGAGCGTCTTCAGGCCCAGGAAGTCGAACTTGACGAGACCGGCCTGCTCGACCCACTTCATGTTGAACTGGGTGACAGGCATGTCCGAGCGCGGATCGCGGTACATCGGCACGAGCTTCGACAACGGACGGTCGCCGATGACGATGCCGGCGGCGTGGGTCGAGGCGTGACGGTAGAGACCCTCGATCTTCTGGGCGATGTCGAGCAGTCGGGCGACAACCGGCTCCTTGGCCGCCTCTTCCTGCAGCTTCGGTTCCTCCTCGATCGCCTTCGACAGCGGTGTCGGATTGGCCGGGTTGTTGGGCACCAGCTTGCAGATCTTGTCGACCTGGCCGTAGGGCATTTCGAGCACGCGGCCGACGTCACGCAGTGCGGCGCGGGCCTGAAGCGAACCGAAGGTGATGATCTGTGCCACCTGCTCGCGGCCGTACTTCTTCTGCACGTATCGGATCACCTCTTCGCGGCGATCCTGGCAGAAGTCGATATCGAAGTCGGGCATCGAGACGCGTTCCGGATTGAGGAAGCGTTCGAAGAGCAGCGAGAAGCGCAGGGGATCGACGTCCGTGATGGTCAGCGCATAGGCGACGAGCGAGCCCGCGCCCGAGCCACGGCCCGGACCAACCGGAATATCCTGATTCTTCGCCCACTTGATAAAGTCGGCAACGATCAGGAAGTAACCGGGAAATTTCATGCGCTCGATGACACTGAGTTCGAACTCCAGTCGGTCGCGGTAGTCCTTCTCCTCGTAACCGGGAGACATGCCGAGCGTTGCAAGACGCATGTCGAGACCTTCGACGGCCTGGCGGCGAAGCTCCAGCGATTCGTCGCGGTCGGCTTGATCGGGATCGTCGGACGCGCCGGTGAAACGCGGCAGGATCGGCTTACGGGTCTTCAGCACGAAGGAGCAGCGGCGGGCGATTTCAAGCGTGTTGTCGAGTGCCTCAGGCAGATCGGCGAACAGCTTCACCATCTCCGCGCGGCTCTTCAGGTAATGATCCGGTGTCAGGCGAAAACGGGTGTCGTCGGAAACGATGGCGTTGTGCGCCACCGCCATGAGCGCGTCGTGCGCGTCGTAATCGTCACGGGTCGGGAAAAAGGCTTCGTTGGTGGCGACCAGCGGGATCTCGTGTTCGTAGGCGAGGCCGATGACCTTCTGCTCGTGACGCTTGTCATAGGTGCCCTGGCGCTGCAACTCGATATACAGCCTGTCGCCGAAACGCTGCTTCAGGGACAGAAGCCGATTGGCGGCGGCCGCGGCGTTGCCGTCCCTCAGCGGCATGTCGATGGGACCGGTCGAGGCCCCGGTCAGCGCGATCAAGCCTTCGGTGCCGAGTTCGTCAAGCCACGAGGCCTTGATATGGACCGCCTGCCCACCGCCCTCGCCGCCGAGATAGGCGCGGCTGACCAGATCGACCAATCGCTCGTAACCGGCGTCGGTGGCCGAGAGCAGCACGATCGACGGCAGCTTTACGAGCTGCTGCTGGCCGCCGCGCTTTTCCGTATCGACACCATCTTCCATATCGATGGACACTTGGCAGCCGATGATCGGCTGAAGGCCATCGTCCATCGCCTTCTGGGCGAACTCAAGCGCAACGAACAGGTTGTTGGTATCGGTGATGGCGATCGCCGGCTGGCTATCGCCCGCGGCTTTATAGAGGATCTTCTTGAGCGGCAACGCGCCTTCGAGAAGCGAGTAGGCCGAGTGGACGCGCAGATGAACGAAGCCGGGCGTTCCGCCGATGAACTCGCTCGCGCCGTCCTTTTCCGTCCCCGCCATAATATGCCTTTCCGCGCATTCGCATGAATCGGATGCATTGTCGGATTTGGGGGAGACGATGTCCAGAGAGGCTTATGCAATCGGACCGCATGACAGCCATGCGGTCCCCGTTATTCTTACATTGCCATGCAAATCAGCGAGAAGCTGGCAATGAACATTGCGATGGAGGTGAATGCTGCGATATCGCGGATCATATCAGTCATTTGGCTCTCCTGTGCTTTTATGTTTCTATTTTGTTCCGCTATTGTTCTATTGTCAATGGGATTCTTTTCCGCTCTTGTGATCGTCATGAAACGGAGAGAAGCATGATTAAGTTTGTCCTAACGGCCGCGCTCGCCCTTGCTGCCGGTACGGCGCGTGCCGAGCAGATCGATCCGGCGAGGATCATTGCTGCGGCGACGGGCGATTGGAACGGAGATGGCGAAGGCGATCTTGCCCTCCTCGTCGCACCGCCCGAGGCCGGGGACGACATTGGCATCTATCTCTATTTGAGGGACAAGGACCACGCGCTGTTGCGGCTCGTCAGCACGGCGCCGGCCAAGGTGTGGGGCAATGGCAGTCTGGACGGCATGTTTGGCCAGGACCCTTCGATCGAGGCCTTGCCGGGCGGGTCAATTGCCGTGCACTCACAGAACTCAGGCATCGGACGAAGCCGTTGGGAACAGACACTGACGATCGCCTACCGCAACGACCAGTTCGTCGTCGCCGGCTACACCTACAGCTACTACGATACACTCGACACTAGTGATAACGGCACCTGCGACTACAACATCCTGACGGGCAAGGTGACCACCAAAGGCAAGACGTCGAAGGTGGACGGGAAAACGATCGCCGTTGCGGACTGGAACGACGATGTCGGCCAGAAGGCTTGCGGCCGGGAGCAATGATCCGGACCACGACAAGACAAGAGCCACCGCTCGCTTAGAGACTTCTCATCTCGTGACCAGGCCGCTATCGGCTCTAAAAATCCACAACCTTGCCGTCGGCAATCGTGACGCGGCGGTCCATGCGGGCTGCCAGATCGTGATTGTGGGTGGCGATCAGCGCGGCGAGGCCGGACTGGCGCACCAGTGCCTCCAGCGCCTCGAAGACGTAGCTTGCGGTCTCTGGATCGAGGTTGCCTGTTGGTTCGTCGGCGAGGAGCAAGCTCGGCGCATTGGCGACGGCGCGGGCGATCGCCACGCGCTGCTGCTCGCCGCCGGAAAGTTCGCCGGGACGGTGGGCGCCGCGGTGTCCGATGCGCATGTAGTCGAGCAGCTGCCCTGCCCGCTGCTTGGCCTCGCTGCGTGGCAGGCCGGCGATCATCTGCGGCATCATGATGTTTTCGAGCGCCGAGAACTCCGGCAGCAGATGGTGGAACTGGTAGACGAAGCCGATCTCGCTGCGGCGGATCGCCGTGCGCTTGTCATCGGACAATCCATTGCAAGGGTTGCCATTAATGCTGACTTCACCGCTATCGGGATGCTCGAGCAGCCCGGCGAGATGCAGCAGGGTCGACTTTCCGGTGCCGGAGGGCGCCACGAGCGCGACGATCTCGCCGCTGTTCAGCGTCAGGTCGGCCTTCTTCAGGATCGAAAGCTGCGTATCTCCCTGGCCGTAATGACGCTCGACGCCGGAAAGCTTGAGAACGGTATTCCGCTTCATGAAATGAGCATTCCTTATTCGTAGCGCAGGGCCTGCACGGGATCGAGCTTGGAAGCGCGCCATGCAGGAAAGATCGTCGCGAAGAAAGACAGCGTCAGCGCCATGACGACGACGGAGACTGTTTCCCCGACCTCCATCTTGGCCGGCAGCTGGCTGAGGAAATAGAGCTGCGGATCGAACAGTACGGTGCCCGACACCCAGGAGAAGAACTCGCGGATCTTCTCGATGTTGACGCAGACAAGCACGCCGAGCAGCACGCCGGCAAAGGTGCCGACGAGGCCGATGGCCGCACCCGTCATGAAGAAGATCCGCATGATGGCGCCCGAAGTCGCACCCATGGTCCTCAGGATTGCGATATCACTGCCCTTGTCCTTCACCAGCATGATCAGGCCCGAGATGATATTCAGCGCCGCGACGAGAACGATCAGCGTCAGGATCATGAACATCACGTTGCGCTCGACCTGCAGGGCCGAGAAGAAGGTCTGGTTGCGCTGGCGCCAATCGGTGATGGCGATCTGACGGCCGGCGGCGGCCTCCACCTTGGGGCGCAGCTCATCTATGTTGTCGGGATTATCGACGAAGAGCTCGATAGACTGCACCAGTCCTTCGGCGTTGAAATAGAGCTGGGCTTCCTCAAGCGGCATGTAGATGATCGTGGCGTCGTATTCCGACATGCCGATCTCGAAGATGCCTGACACCTTGTAGGATTTGACGCGCGGGTTGATGCCCATCGGCGTCACGTCACCTTCCGGTGATATCAGCGTTATGCTGTCGCCTGCCTGCAGCCCGAGCTGGTCGGCCATACGCGAGCCGATGAGAACGCCCTGCCCCGCCGCGAAGCCGACCGCGTCGCCGCTCTTGATGTTGTCGGAGACGGTCTTGAGCTTGGACAGATCCTCGGCACGGATGCCACGCACCAGGGCCCCGGTACCGGCTCCACCGGCGCCGGAGGCCAGCGTCTGCCCCTCGACCAGCGGCAAGGCCACCTTGACGCCGGGTACCGCACCTAGGCGGTCGGTCAATGCCGGATAGTCCGTGAACGGGCCATCGACGGGCTGGACGATCATGTGACCGTTGATGCCGAGGATGCGCGAAATCAGCTCGGTGCGGAAACCGTTCATCACTGCCATGACGATGATCAGCGTCGCGACGCCGAGCATGATGCCGATGAAGGAGAAGCCGGCGATCACCGAGATGAAGGCTTCCTTGCGGCGGGCGCGCAGATAGCGCCACGCCACCAGCCGTTCGAAGCCGGAAAATGGCCTGCTGGCCGGAGCCGAGCCGGATTGAGAACCCCGCTGGCCCACCGCTGCGTCTGCCATTTCGCCTCCCGCCTTCTTCTTAGCCCAAGAGCTTGTTGATTGCCGCGTCGATGGTCATCGTTTCGCGGGCGCCAGTCTTGCGGTCCTTGACTTCCACTTCGCCGTTCGCGACCGCGCGCGGGCCGGCAATGATCTGTACGGGAACGCCGATCAGGTCCGCTGTTGCGAACTTGGTGCCGGCGCGATCGTCGGTATCGTCGTAAAGGACATCGACGCCTGCCTTCGAAAGCTCGGCGTAGATCTTTTCGCAGGCGCTGTCGCAAGCGGCATCGCCGGTCTTCATGTTGATCACGACGACATCGAATGGCGCGACGGAAGCCGGCCAGATGATTCCGTTCTCGTCATGCGAGGCTTCGATGATGGCGGGAACAAGGCGTGTCGGGCCAATACCGTAGGATCCCATGTGGACGGCGTGTTCCTTGCCATCAGGACCCTGCACCTTGGCGCCCATCGGCTCGGAATATTTCGTTCCGAAGTAGAAGATATGGCCGACTTCAATCCCGCGCGCGGAGAGGCGGTCGGCCTCAGGAACAGCGGCGAAGGCGGCTTCGTCATGCATCTCCGAAGTGGCGGCGTAAACCGACGTCCACTTCTTGAAGATCGCGTCGAGGCCGGCGACGTCGTCGAAGTCGGTCTCGACTGTCGGGATATCGAAATTGACGAAATCCTTGTGGCTGTAGACTTCCGACTCGCCGGTGTCGGCGAGGATGATGAACTCGTGGCTGAGGTCGCCGCCGATCGGGCCGGTGTCGGCGCGCATCGGAATGGCGCGCAGGCCGAGACGGTCGAAGGTGCGCAGGTAGGCCGCGAACATCTTCTTGTAAGAATGCTCGGCGCCTTCACGGGTCAGGTCGAAGGAATAGGCATCCTTCATCATGAACTCGCGCGAGCGCATGGTGCCGAAGCGCGGACGGATCTCGTCGCGAAACTTCAGCTGGATATGGTAGAGGTTCAGCGGCAAGTCCTTGTAGGACTTGACGGAAGACCGGAAAATATCAGTGACCATTTCCTCGTTGGTCGGGCCGTAGAGCATCGGACGGTCCTGCCGGTCCTTGATGCGCAGCATCTCCTTGCCATAGGCGTCGTAGCGTCCGCTTTCCTGCCAGAGTTCGGCCGACTGCAGGGTCGGCATCGACAGCTCAATGGCGCCGGAGCGGTTCTGCTCCTCGCGGATGATGTTGTTGACCTTGTCGAGGACGCGCTTGCCCAGCGGCAGCCAGGAATAGATCCCCTGTGACTGCTGGCGGATCATGCCGGCGCGCAGCATCAACCGGTGGGAGACGATCTCCGCCTCCTTCGGGTTTTCCTTGAGGATGGGCGTGAAATAGCGAGACAGACGCATGGCGAATTCCAGAGCTGTTGAGACGCCGCAAACGCGGAATCGAGGCAATCACAATATTGGCAGCGTTCATAACTGCTTCGCGGCAGGAAGGAAACCCGCGACAGCTTTCCACAGGCTTCCGTTGAAGCAAGTTGGCGGCCGATCAGCAGACAAAGAAAGAAAAATACGGAATTATAATGGCTTGCGCGAAATTCTTATCAACAGAAAAAATTTGCTAGAGTGTAGCAAAAATGCAAAAAAACCTGATGACAAAGCACAATCTTTGAGCTAGTTTTAGCTCACAAAACAGGCAGGGAGTTCAAATCCCTACCATTTCGCGGTCAAGTCTTGGGAGGATCAGATCTTAGGCGCGCTAGTCGCAGCCCCGGCAACGGTTAAGGATCACGCGATACTTAAAACAAGGCTTTTAGCCTTGTTTTTTTTTGGCTTTTTGATCGCCGGCTTCACCATGAACATTACCTTTCTTTCCGTAACGTCAGGTGCTCATTCCCTTACCACACCTCCATGCCGCAGCATGATGACATACATATGACACCAGTATGCCAGTTCTGCTCAAATGCTGAGCAATCGCCCTCATACGTTCGAGAAGGACGGCCCGATCTGCGGCAAAGCATCGAAGCCCCAGCCGAAGTAATTCGAAGAAACGTACCAGAGGGTATAGATGACGGCGGAGACCAGCGTCGTCATCGAGAACACAAATAGCGGCCGGAAGCGCGTCGGGGCGCTATGGACGGTGCCGAGCACGATCTCGTCGTCCTCCGCTTGCGTTCTCAACCCAATCGGGAGAACGGCGAAGAGCGTCATCCACCAGACGATGAAGTAGACGGCAAAACCCTGTAGAAATGTCTGCAGCATAAGATCTCCCACCCGGCGGCCTCATCCACCATGGCTATTATAATCCGGAATGGGCGGAAACGGAAAGCAGCCTCAGCACGCTTTGGTGATGTTTGCAGTGTTTGTGTCACTCTGCCGCAGCGGCATCAGGCCTGTTCAAGCTCGATCAGCGTGCCTGAGAAGTCCTTCGGGTGGAGGAAGAGAACCGGCTTGCCATGGGCACCGGTCTTTGGCTCTCCCGTCCCCAGCACCCTTGCGCCGGCCTGAACGAGGTGGTCCCGGGCGTCGACGATATTGCTCACCTCGTAGCAGATATGATGCATGCCGCCAGAAGGGTTCTTTTCCAGGAATGCCGTGATTGGCGACCCCTCGCCGAGCGGCTCCAGCAGTTCGACCTTGGTGTTCGCAAGCTCGACGAACACGACGGTGACGCCATGTTCGGGCAAGGCCTGCGCGGCCGAGACCGTTGCGCCAAGCGTATCGCGATAGCTCGCCACCGCGGCGGCGAGATCGGGAACAGCGATGGCAACGTGGTTTACGCGGCCGAGCATCGGATCAGACCTTGGTGACGAAGACCGTCACTAGCGGCTTCTTGCCCCAGATCTGATTGGCGGTCGAGCGAACGGCCCGGCGCATCGATTCCTGCAGGAGGTCGAGGTCCTTGCGGCGGGCGCGCGGAATGCTTTCGAAGGCGCTGATCGCCGCGTCATAGAGCGTGTCTTCCAGCTCGTCGCCTTCGTCGTCGTAAATCGGCAGACCAATGGCCACCATGTCAGGCTCGCCGATGATATCCAGGCGGCTGTCGATCACCACGCTGAGGGCGACATGGCCGACATAGGAGAGCTTTTTGCGCTCGCCGATACCCATCTCGTCAAAGTCACCGATCAGTGATCCATCCTTGAAGATACGACCATGCGGTGCTTCGCCGATCACTTCCACCGTTCCGGGGGCGAGGCGCAGGATATCACCGTTGCGCACGCGCGGCACGGTTGCGATGCCCGACTGCAAGCCCAGTTCCATGTGCGCGGTCAGATGCGTCGCTTCGCCATGCACAGGGACAAGAACCTTCGGCCGCGTCAGTTCGTACATCTTCTGCAGTTCATTACGGCGCGGATGCCCGGAGACGTGAACCAGCGCTTCGTTGTCGGTGATGATGTGCACACCCTGCTCGACCAAGCCGTTCTTGATATCACCGATCGCCTTCTCGTTGCCGGGAATGGCGCGAGACGAAAAGACCACCGTGTCGCCGGCGGCGAGCGCTACGTTGCGCATCTCGTCGCGGGACAGCTTGGCGAGTGCGGCGCGCGGTTCGCCCTGGCTGCCGGTCAGGATCACCACGACGTTTTCGCGCGGGATATAACCGTACTCCTCCTCGGCGATGAACGGCTTGATGCCGTCGAGAAGGCCGAGGTCGCGGGATACCCCGACCACGCGCTTGAGCGAGCTGCCCAGCAGCAGCACTTCGCGACCGGCGGCTTCGGCTGCCTCGGCGACGGTGCGGATACGGCCAACGTTCGAGGAGAAGGTGGTGACGGCGACGCGGCCCTCGGCATTCTCGATGATCTTGCGCAGGCTTGCCGACACGTCCTTTTCCGACGGCGAGACGCCGTCGCGCAGCGCGTTGGTGGAATCGCACATCAACGCCAACACGCCTTCGTCGCCGAGCTGGCGGAAGCGCGCCTCGTCGGTCAGCGGACCGAGCGAGGGCTCATGATCGATCTTCCAGTCGCCGGTGTGGATCACGTTGCCGAGAGGCGTGCGGATCACCAGGGACATCGGCTCAGGAATGGAGTGGTTGACGGCAACACCCTCAACGCTGAACGGACCGACGTTGACGACAGTGCCCGCCGTGAACGGCGTGATCGGGATCTCGACCATCGTCGACTTCTCGTAGTTCCGCTTGGCTTCCAGAAGGCCTGCCGTGAAGGCAGAGGCGTAGACCGGCACATTGAGGCCGGGCCACAGGTCGGCCAACGCTCCATAGTGATCCTCATGCGCGTGCGTGATGAAGATCGCCTTGAGGTTCTTGCGCTCCTTGGCGAGGAAGCGGATGTCCGGAAGGACGAGATCGACGCCCGGCAAATCCGGTCCCGGGAAGGTGACGCCAACGTCGACCATGATCCACTGGCGATGCTCGGACGGGCCATAGCCGTAAAGGGCGAGATTCATACCGATCTCGCCGACGCCGCCCAAAGGCAGAAATACCAGTTCGTCCTGCTTCGCCATGCTGCTTGTTTTTCCAATCATCCAAAGAAGACGTCGCCGGCGGCGATCGTCATCATCCTGCCTGCCCCCGTATCGAGCAGCAACAGGCCATTATCATCAATTCCAGTGAAGTGGCCGGAAATCGATCGATCCGGCAGATTCACGGTGATCTTTTCACCGATGCCGCAGGCGACCTCGCGCCAACGCGCGGTGATTTCGCGAATGCCACGACCGCGATCCCACGCTGATAGCACATCGGCCATGGATGAGAACAGGTGCGCGAACAATTCCTGCGGCGAGGCCGCACTTCCCTGCTCGCGCAGGCAGGTGACAGGATAGAGCGGATTGTCGGGCATGAAGGCGACGTTGATGCCGATGCCGACAACGAGCGCATAGCGGCCGTCCGGCAGCGCTTCGCCTTCGATCAGGATACCGCAGGTCTTCTTGCGGCCGATCAGGATATCGTTCGGCCACTTCACTTCCAGCGGGTCGGCGCTTGGCGGCAGAACCATGCGGATCGCCTGATGGACGGCGACCGCGATCGCCAGCGGCAGCGACGAGATGCGCTCCATGGGCGCGGGATCGATCAGCAGGAGGGATGCATAGAGATTGCCGGGTTCGGAGACCCACGGGCGACCGCGGCGGCCGCGGCCGCCGGTCTGCTTCTGCGCGGTCACCCAGAGGAGACCGGCATCCCCTGCCCGGGCCCGGGCAAGGCATTCGCTATTGGTGGATGACGTCTCCGACAGCGCCTCGTGCCTGAAATCGTCAAGCGACAGCAGGCGCCGTGCGTTGAAGCTCATCAGAACAAGGTCGCCGCAGCAAGCTCAGCCGCGCCGCCGATCGGACCGCCGATGAAGACATAGGCGAGAACCAGCAGGCCGGAGACGCCGAAGACAAGGCGCAGCGAACCGGACACACGGGCGAACTCGCCGGTTGCTTCATCGAACCACATCAGCTTGATGACGCGCAGGTAGTAGAAGGCGCCAACGACCGAGGAGAGGATACCGATGATGGCAAGCGCATAGAGCTTGGCTTCGATGGCGGCAACGAAGACGAAGTACTTCGCGAAGAAGCCTGCCAGCGGCGGGATGCCGGCGAGCGAGAACATCAGGATCGTGAAGATCGTTGCCATGAACGGATTGGTGGTCGACAGGCCGGCGAGATCGCTGACGTTTTCGACGACGGTTCCGTCCTTGCGGCGCATCGACATGATGATGGCGAAGCCGCCGAGCGTCATGGTCATGTAGATGACCATATAGAGCATCACGCCCGACACACCGGTCTGGTTGCCGGCGGCGAGACCGACCAGCGCGTAGCCCATGTGACCGATCGACGAATAGGCCATCAGTCGCTTGATGTTCTTCTGGCCGATCGCCGCAAACGAGCCGAGCAGCATCGAGGCGATCGAGATGAACACAACGACCTGCTGCCAGTCGGCCATGACCGGCTGGAAGGCGGTGATGACAATGCGCGTCATCATCGCCATGGCAGCAACCTTCGGGGCGCTCGCCAGGAAGGCGGTGACCGGGGTCGGCGCGCCTTCGTAGACGTCAGGCGTCCACATGTGGAACGGCACGGCCGAGATCTTGAAGGCGATGCCGGCGAGGATGAAGACCAGACCGAAGATCAGGCCGAGCGACCGCGCACCATCGACCATCAGCGCCTGCGCGATGTCGGCGAAATGCGTGTGGCCGGTGAAGCCGTAGACCAGCGACATGCCGTAGAGCAGCATGCCGGAGGACAAAGCGCCGAGCACGAAGTACTTGAGGCCCGCTTCGGTGGACTTGACGCTGTCGCGGTTGATTGCGGCGATGACGTAGATCGCCAGCGACTGCAGCTCGAGGCCGAGATAGAGCGAGATGAGGTCGTTGGCCGAGATCATCAGCAGGATACCGAGCGTGCAGAGCACGATCAGAACGGGGAACTCGAACTTGTCGAGCTGGTTCTCCTTAGCAAGGCCAAGCGACATGAACAGCGCAACGATCGAGCCGACCAGCGCCGTCACCTTCATGAAGCGGCCGAAGCCGTCCGACAGGAAGACGCCGCCATAGGCGAGACCTTCACTCGGCACGAAGACGAGCCAGAGGGCTGCGACCGCGAGCAGGATGATCGCGAGAACGCTGACCATGCGGCCGGAGCGCTCTCCCGAGAAGACGCCGATCATCAGCAGGACCAGAGAGCCGATCGCCAGGATCAGTTCCGGTATCGAAAGATGCAGGCTTGCGAGTAGTGTTTCAGAGGTCATATCACAAAAGTCCCGTCATCATTTCATCGACAGCGCAACATCGTGCGCTGCCTGGACTGCGGCCGAATAGCTATGGATCAGCTGGTCGACCGATGCGGCAGTCGCATCGAAGACCGGAGCCGGATAGACGCCGAAGAAGATTGTCAGTGCGATCAGCGGATAGAGGATCAGCTGTTCGCGTGGCGACAGGTCGAGAAGCGCTTTCAGCTTTTCCTTGTCGAGCGTGCCGAAGATCACCCGGCGATAGAGCCAGAGCGCGTAGGCGGCCGAAAGGATGACGCCGGTGGCGGCGAAGAGCGCGACCCACGTGTTGACCCGGAAGACACCGATCAGCGTCAGGAATTCACCGATGAAGCCAGACGTGCCGGGAAGACCGACATTGGCCATGGTGAAAATCATCATCGCCACCGCATACTTCGGCATGTTGTTGACGAGGCCGCCATAGGCCGCGATGTCGCGGGTATGGGTGCGGTCGTAGACAACGCCAACGCAGAGGAAGAGCGCGCCCGAGACAATGCCGTGCGACAGCATCTGGAAGATCGAGCCCTGCAGACCCTGCTCGTTGGCCGCGAAGATACCCATCGTCACGTAGCCCATGTGAGCGACGGAGGAATAGGCGATCAGCTTCTTGATGTCTTCCTGCATCAGCGCCACCAGCGAGGTGTAGATGATGGCGATGACTGACAGCGCGAAGACCATCGGCGCAAAGAAATCGGAGGCAACGGGGAACATGCCGAGCGAGAAGCGGATCAGGCCGTAGCCGCCGAGCTTCAGCAACACGCCCGCCAGGATGACGGAACCAGCCGTCGGCGCCTGAACGTGGGCGTCGGGAAGCCAGGTGTGGACGGGCCACATCGGCATCTTCACCGCGAAGGAGGCGAAGAAGGCCAGCCATAGCCAGGTCTGCAGCTGCGGCGGGAACTTATAGGCGAGCAGCGCCGAGATATCGGTCGTGCCGGCCTGCCAGTACATCGCCATGATGGCGAGCAGCATCAGCACCGAGCCGAGCAGCGTATAGAGGAAGAACTTGTAGCTGGCGTAGACGCGATCCTTGCCACCCCAGACGCCGATGATCAGGAACATCGGGATAAGGCCGGCTTCGAAGAACACATAGAAGAGAACGATGTCGAGCGACACGAAGACGCCAACCATCATCACTTCGAGCACCAGGAAGGCGATCATGTATTCCTTCAGGCGCTTCTCGACAGCAAACCAGCTGGCGAGCACGCAGAAGGGCATGAGGAACGTCGACAGGATGACGAACAGCATGGAGATGCCGTCGACGCCGAGATGATAGCTGATGCCCGTGCCGAGCCAGCCGTGCTTCTCGATCATCTGGAAGCCCGGGTTCGCGTTGTCGAAACCAATCCAGATGAGAAGCGACAGAAGGAAGGTCACGACGGTCGTCAACAGGGTGATGTTGAGGACGTTGCGACGGCCGTTCGGGCCGTTCTCATTCATCAGAAGCAGGAGCACCACGCCGACGAACGGCAGGAAGGTGACCGTGGAAAGAATAGGCCAATCGGTCATCACAGGGCACTCCCGAGCATCATCCAGGTAACGAGCGCAGCAACACCGATCAGCATGGCAAACGCGTAGTGATAGAGGTAACCGGTCTGCAGACGCACGACCCGGTTGGTGACATCGACGACGCGGGCGGCAATGCCGTTCGGGCCGTAGGTGTCGATGACCCCGACGTCACCCTTCTTCCACAGGAAGCGGCCAAGGGCCTTTGCCGAGCGGACGAAGAGGAAGTCGTAGAGCTCGTCGAAGTACCACTTGTTCAAGAGGAACTGGTAGAGCACCCGATGCTGGCGTGCGAGCACGGCCGGCGTCGATGGCGACTTGATATACATGTACCAGGCGGTGACGAAGCCGACGACCATGGCGATGAACGGGCTCAAAGCAACCCAGGCCGGAACGTGATGGAAGTGCTCCAGCAGTTCGTTGTGCTCGGACGTGAAGAGCGCGCCCTTCCAGAACTCGGCATATTCCTCGCCGTAGAAGTGGCCTTCGAAGAACCAGCCGGCGAACACCGCGCCGAAGGCGAGCAGGTACAGCGGCACCAGCATGACCTGCGGCGATTCGTGCACGTGGTGCATGACCTCGTGCGAGGCGCGCGGCTTGTTGAAGAAGGTGAGGAACATCAGGCGCCAGGAATAGAAGCTCGTGAACAGAGCCGCGATAACAAGCATGGCGAAGGCGAAGCCCGCGACCGGCGAATGCGATGCGTAGGTTGCCTCGATGATGACGTCCTTCGAGAAGAAGCCGGCGAAGCCGAACGGCGTGAACGGAATGCCGACGCCGGTAATGGCGAGCGTACCGATCAGCATCATGACGAACGTGACCTTGATGTGCGGACGCAGGCCACCCATGTTTCTCATGTCCTGCTCGCCATCGACGGCGTGAATGACCGAGCCGGCGCAAAGGAAGAGCAGCGCCTTGAAGAAGGCGTGCGTAAACAGGTGGAAGATGGCGGCGCCATAGGCACCGACGCCGAGTGCCACGAACATGTAGCCGAGCTGCGAGCAGGTCGAATAGGCGATGACGCGCTTGATGTCGTTCTGAACGAGACCGACGGTCGCCGCGAAGAAGGCGGTGATCGCGCCGATGATGGTGACGACGGTCAGCGCATCGGGAGACAGTTCGAACAGCGGCGACATGCGGGCGACGAGGAAGACGCCTGCGGTAACCATGGTTGCGGCGTGAATGAGCGCCGAAACCGGGGTCGGGCCTTCCATGGCATCCGGCAGCCAGGTGTGCAGCAGGAACTGCGCCGACTTGCCCATCGCGCCCATGAAGAGCAGCAGGCAGGCGCCGGTCAGCGCATGTGCCTTGTCGAGGTGCATGCCGAAGAGGTTGAGCACGACTTCGTGGCCCTCCCCGCCTTCATGGCCGAACGCCGCGGCATTGGCGAAGATGGTGTCAAAGTTGATGGCACCGAAGAGAACGAAGACGCTGCCGATACCGAGGATGAAGCCGAAGTCGCCGACGCGGTTGACGATGAATGCCTTCATGGCGGCGGCGTTGGCCGTCGGCTTCTTGAACCAGAAGCCGATCAGCAGATAGGACGCCAGACCCACGCCTTCCCAGCCGAAGAACATCTGGGCGAGGTTGTCCGAGGTGATCAGCATCAACATCGCGAAGGTGAAGAGCGACAGGTAGGCGAAGAAGCGCGGACGATGCGGGTCGTGATGCATGTACCCGATCGAATAGAGATGGACGAGCGTCGACACCGAGTTGACGACGATCAGCATGACCGAGGTCAGCGTATCGATGCGCAGAGCCCAGGAGACGTCGATGCCGCCGGACTGGATCCAGCGCAGGACTTCGACCTTGATCGGGCCGCCTTCGACATGGCCCATGCCGACGGTGATGAAGACATACCACGACAGAAGCGCGGTGATGATCATCAGACCCGTTGTCACGTATTCCGACGCCTTTGCGCCGATCGCGCGGCCAAAAAGGCCGGCGATGATCGCGCCAATCAAGGGAAGAAAGACGATAGCCTTATATAAAAACATAGCCTTATCAGCCCTTCATCATATTGACGTCTTCCACGGCGATGGAGCCGCGGTTGCGGTAGAAGACGACGAGAATTGCGAGACCGATGGCCGCTTCAGCGGCAGCGACGGTCAGAATGAACAAAGCGAAGACCTGGCCGGCGATGTCGTTCAGGAACGACGAGAAGGCGACCATGTTGATGTTGACGGCGAGCAATATGAGCTCGATCGACATCAGGATGACGATGATGTTCTTCCGGTTGAGGAAGATACCGAAGACGCCGAGCGTGAAGAGGATGGCGCTGACCGTCAGGTAATGGGAAAGTCCGATGACCATTGTGTTGTTTCCTTAAGCTCGCGCCTGCCTCAAAGACCCTGACCCGGCTTCACCGAGATCACCTCGACGGCGGTCTTCGGGTTACGGGCAACCTGGTCTGCAATGTTCTGACGCTTGACCGTCGTGCGGTGCTTCAGCGTCAGCACGATCGCGCCGATCATGGCCACCAGCAGCACGAGAGCGGCGATTTCGAAGAAGAAGACGTAATTCGTATAGAGCACGTCGCCGAGGGCGGCGGTGTTGGTGCGCTCGGTAATCGCCGGGATCGGCATGGCGACCGACTTCGCGATCTCCGGCGAGATAACGCTGCCGCCGACCACGACGATCAGCTCAGCCGCGAGGATCACCCCGATCAGCGCACCGATCGGCGCATATTCCAGCACGCCCGAGCGCAGCTCCGTGAAGTCGATGTCGAGCATCATGACCACGAAGAGGAAGAGAACCGCCACGGCGCCGACATAAACGACGAGCAGGATCATCGCCAGGAACTCAGCCCCGAGCAGCAGGAACAGACCGGCCGCGTTGAAGAATACCAGGATCAGGAACAGAACCGAGTGAACCGGATTCTTCGACCAGATGACCATGAACGCCGACGCTATCGCGATAAAGGCGAAAATATAGAAAAATAGAGCCTGCAGACCCATGTTCGTGCCTTCTTCATCTTCCCACGGGCTGCCGGGTACTCCCCCCGCCCGATGAAGCTTCGCTCACGTTTGCCGCGAAGCTCTGGTGCATGTTGACTGGGCGACGCTGTCAAGCACCGCCCGGCATTTCAATTTCAATCAACGGTAAGGAGCGTCGAGCGCCAGGTTGCGAGCGATTTCACGCTCCCAACGGTCACCGTTCTCCAGAAGCCGCGCCTTGTCGAAGTACAGTTCTTCGCGGGTTTCCGTCGCAAATTCGAAATTCGGGCCCTCGACGATGGCATCGACAGGGCAAGCCTCCTGGCAGAAGCCGCAATAGATGCACTTCACCATGTCGATATCGTAACGGACCGTGCGGCGGGTGCCATCGTTGCGGCGCGGGCCGGCTTCGATGGTGATGGCCTGAGCAGGACAGATGGCCTCACACAGCTTGCAGGCGATGCAGCGCTCTTCGCCGTTCGGATAACGGCGCAGCGCATGTTCGCCACGGAAGCGCGGGCTGACCGGTCCCTTTTCGAACGGGTAGTTGACCGTTGCCTTCTGCTTGAAAATGTAGCGGAAGGTCAGCCAGAAAGCGCTGATGAACTCACGCAGGAACAACGAGCTGACAGCGTTGGACAAGCCTGCCATCTTCAACCTCCAATATTGCTTGAAACGAGGTTCGTCATGATCACGAACCCATCAGCTTCAGCACGAATGCAACAATGATGACCATGGCCAGCGACAGCGGAAGGAAGACCTTCCAGCCGAGACGCATCAGCTGGTCGTAGCGGTAGCGCGGCACGAATGCCTTGACCATCGCGAACATGAAGAACACCAGGCACGACTTCAGCATGAACCAGATGATGCCGGGGACCCAGTTCAGGAACCAGACGTCAACCGGCGGCAGCCAGCCTCCGAGGAACAGGATCGTCGTCAGCGAGCACATCAGGACGATGGCCGCGTATTCGCCGAGCATGAACATCATGTAGAGGGCAGAACCGTACTCGACCATGAAGCCTGCGACGAGTTCGGATTCAGCTTCCGGAAGGTCGAAGGGCGGACGGTTGGTTTCAGCCAGTGCCGAGATGAAGAAGATGATGAACATCGGGAACAGCGCCAGCCAGTGCCAGTCCAGGAAGGACGACGGCAGGCCGATGCGTGTGCCGATACCGCTCTGCTGCGCATGAACGATATCCGTCAGGTTCAGCGAACCCACGCAGAGCAGCACGGTGACGATGACGAAGCCGATCGAGACTTCGTAGGACACCATCTGCGCCGCCGAGCGAAGCGCGCCGAGGAACGGATACTTCGAGTTCGAAGCCCAGCCGCCCATGATGACGCCGTAGACTTCAAGCGACGAGATCGCGAAGATGTAGAGAATGCCGACATTGATGTTGGCGATGACCCAGCCATCGGCGAACGGCACGACGGCCCAGGTCGACAGCGCCAGAAGCACTGTCACCAGCGGCGCCAGCAGGAAGACGGCCTTGTCGGCGCCGGCCGGAATGATCGGCTCCTTGAAGACGAACTTCAAAAGGTCGGCGAAGGACTGGAAAAGGCCGAACGGACCCACCACATTCGGTCCACGACGCAGCTGTACGGCGGCCCAGATCTTGCGGTCGGCCAACAGAATGTAGGCGATGAAGACGAGGAGGCAGACGAGGACGAGAAGCGACTGACCGACCATAAGGAGGCCTGGCCAGACATATGTTGAAAGAAACGATTCCATAGTCCCCTGCCCTTACTCTGCCGCGACTTTGAAGTTGTTGCGGGCCAATGCCGAGCACTCGGCCATGACAGCCGACGCGCGCGCGATTGGGTTCGTCAAATAGAAATCCTTGACCGGCGAAGCGAAGCCGGACTTGTTCATCTTGCCGGCCTTCTTGGCCAGCGATGCGATCTTGGCGCTGTCGCTTTCGGCGATCTCGTCGGCGGCCGCGAAGTGCGGGAACGCCTGGTAGAGCTTGGCGCGCAGCTGGCTCAGCGAGTCGAACGGCAGCTTCTTGCCGAGCACGTCGGAGAGCGCGCGGATGATCGCCCAGTCTTCGCGAGCATCGCCCGGTGCGAAGCCGGCACGGTTGCCGATCTGGACGCGACCTTCGGTGTTGACCCAGGTGCCCGACTTTTCGGTGTAGGCGGCTGCCGGCAGGATGACGTCGGCGTTCTGCGCGCCCTGGTCGCCATGCGAACCGATATAGACGGTGAACTTGGCCTTCTTGGCGTCGAAGTTCATTTCGTCGGCACCGAGCAGGAAGAGAACGTCCATCGAGGTCAGCATCTCTGCGGCGTTGACACCCTTGGCGCCTGGCACGAAGCCGAGGTCGAGGCCGCCGACGCGGGCTGCTGCCGTGTGCAGGACGGCAAAGCCGTTCCAGCCGTCGACAACTGCACCAACAGTGCCTGCAAGCTTTGCGGCACTGGCGAGAACGCCGGCGCCGTCAGTGCGTGACAGAGCGCCCTGGCCGATGATGATCAGCGGCTTCTTGGCGTCACCAAGAACCTTGGCGAAGCTGTGCGTGCCGTCGACCAGATCCTTCAGCGTGTCAGGACCGGAGCCGAGATATTCGTAATCGTAGCGCAGTTCGCCGGCTTCACCGATCACGCCGATCGGGAAGTTGCCGCGGCGCCAGCGCTTGCGGATGCGTGCGTTGAGCACGGCTGCCTCGAAGCGCGGGTTGGCGCCGATGATCAGCAGAGCGTCGGCCTGTTCGATGCCTTCGATCGTCGGGTTGAAGATGTAGCTTGCACGGCCGAGCGACGGATCGAGTGCCGTCCCATCCTGGCGACAGTCGAGGTTCTCGGAACCGAGCGACTTTACCAGTTCCGACAGAGCGTACATTTCCTCGACGGAAGCGAGGTCACCGGCGATGGCGCCGATCTTCTCGCCCGAGATCGAAGCGACCGCCGACTTGATGGCGGCGAATGCATCCGGCCAGCTTGCGACCTGCAGGCGGCCGTCCTTGCGGACGTAAGGCTTGTCGAGGCGCTGCGTCTTCAGGCCGTCCCAGATAAAGCGGCTCTTGTCGGAGATCCACTCTTCATTGATCTGATCGTTGACGCGCGGCATGACGCGCATGACTTCGCGACCGCGGGTGTCGACGCGGATCGCCGAGCCGAGCGCGTCCATGACGTCGATCGTTTCGGTCTTGTTCAGTTCCCACGGACGGGCCGTGAAGGCGAAAGGCTTGGAGGTCAGCGCACCGACCGGGCAGAGGTCAACGACGTTGCCCTGCAGCTCCGAGGTCATCGCCTGCTCGAGGTAGGTGGTGATCTCGGCGTCTTCGCCACGACCGATCAGGCCAAGCTCGGCAATGCCGGCGACCTCGGTGGTGAAGCGAACGCAACGCGTGCAGTGGATGCAGCGGTTCATGACCGTCTTGACGAGCGGTCCGATGTACTTGTCCTCGACGGCGCGCTTGTCTTCCTGATAGCGCGAGCCGGCGATGCCGAAGGCCATCGCCTGGTCCTGCAGGTCGCACTCGCCGCCCTGGTCGCAGATCGGGCAATCCAGCGGGTGGTTGATCAGCAGGAATTCCATCACGCCTTCGCGGGCCTTCTTGACCATCGGCGTGTTGGTGAAGACCTCAGGCAGTTCGCCGTTCGGGCCGCCGCGGATATCGCGCACGCCCATGGCGCAGGATGCCTGCGGCTTCGGCGGGCCACCCTTGACCTCGACGAGGCACATGCGGCAGTTGCCGGCAACCGAAAGGCGTTCGTGGAAGCAGAAGCGCGGAACTTCAGCACCGGCTTCTTCACACGCCTGGATGAGGGTGTAATGATCCGGGACTTCGATCTCGTTTCCGTCAATCTTCAGTTTTGCCATCGTCACTTAGTCCTGTTTTCCGTTTACCGGATGCCGGCAAACAAACCTATTCTGCAACGTTTCCCCGCCCGGCCGGATATCGATCCTGCTGGCGCCGGTGTCGTCCCAATTTCGTCTCCGCTTCCCGTGGCTCGGGAACCGGTCTCCGACATCCGCAGCATTGGGACCCTCCCCGCGCCGCTCAGTCCTGTCTTTCTTCCAGCCGCCGTGCGCGACCGGACCGCATCACGTCCGCTTGCGACCCTTCGCCGTCAGCGCCTTGGCCTCAGCAACCCAGCCATCGCGGGCGATGCGGCCGTCGAAACCAAGTTCCTGCTCGACGCGGGCAATATCCGCATCCGACCAGGCGGCAATCTCTTTCAGGGTGCGAATGCCCCTGGCGTTCAGCACCTGCTCCAGCTTCGGTCCGATGCCGGAGATCTGCTTGAGATCATCGGTCTTGCGGGCTCGCGTCGCCGGCTTTGCAGCCACTGCAGTCTTCGTCTTCGTAACCGTCGCAGATGCTGGCACAGTGGAGAGTTCCACCTTTGCCGAAGCCTTCTTCGCCGGAGCCTTCTTGTCCGATGCCCTCTTTTCCAACGTTGGCCGAATATTCTCCGGCTTGACATCTACCTCGGGCTTCACCTCATCCGGCGGCGTCTCGTCGAGAGCGGCCGCCAGCTTGTTCGACGCTTCCATCGCGCCCTGAAGGGCTCCGAAGAAGGCGCCGGCCATTTGCGTGGACAAGCCGAAGCCGATCGCGGTGGCTGCCGCCATCGCCGCGGCCGGATTGACCATCAGCGGCGCCAGCGGGTGAGCGCGGGCATTTTCCATCATCTCGGCGGCAAGACGGCCGAAGTCGGCCGAGACATCGGCGACCCCTTCCCTGTTCTTGCCGTCGGATGCGTTGGTCATCGTCTTACTCGGCTGCCTCGAGAACCGCACCGTGATCCATGGCGCTCGCCGTATACTGGTCGATGCGCGCTTCGATCTCATGACGGAAGTTACGGATCAGACCCTGCACCGGCCATGCGGCGGCATCGCCGAGCGCGCAGATGGTGTGGCCTTCGATCTGCTTGGTGACTGCGAACAGCATGTCGATTTCGCGCTTCTGGGCGTTGCCCTTGGCCATGCGCTCCATCACGCGCCACATCCAGCCGGTGCCTTCGCGGCACGGCGTGCACTGGCCGCAGCTTTCATGCTTAAAGAAGGCCGAGATGCGGGCGATCGCCTTGATGACGTCGGTGGACTTGTCCATGACGATCGAGGCGGCGGTGCCGAAGGACGAGCCGACCGAACGGAGGCCGTCGAAGTCCATCGGAACGTCGATCATGTCCTTGGCAGGAACGATCGGGCACGATGCACCGCCCGGAATGACGGCCAGCAGGTTGTCCCAGCCGCCGCGGATACCGCCGGCATGCTTGTCGACGAGTTCACGGAAGGTGATGCCCATTTCCTCTTCGACGGTGCACGGCTTGTTGACGTGACCCGAGAGCATGAACAGCTTGGTGCCGACATTGTTCGGACGGCCGAGCGCCGAGAACCAGCCGGCGCCACGGCGCAGGATGGTCGGGGCGACAGCGATCGACTCGACGTTGTTGACCGTCGTCGGGCAGCCGTAGAGACCCATGTTGGCCGGGAACGGCGGCTTCAGGCGCGGCTGGCCCTTCTTGCCTTCAAGGCTTTCAAGCAGTGCGGTTTCTTCGCCGCAAATGTAGGCGCCGGCGCCGTGATGGACGTAGATGTCGATCGGATAGCCGAGATTGCTGTTCTTGCCGAGCAGGCCAAAATCGTAGCACTCGTCGATCGCCGCCTGCAGCGCCTCGCGCTCGCGAATGTATTCGCCGCGGACGTAAATGTAGGCAGCGTTCGCACCCATAGCGAAGCTGGCGATGACGCAGCCTTCGATCAGCGTGTGCGGATCGTGACGCATGATGTCACGGTCCTTGCAGGTGCCGGGCTCGGACTCGTCGGCGTTGACGACCAGGTAATGCGGACGGCCGTCGTTTTCCTTCGGCATGAAGGACCACTTGAGACCGGTCGGGAAGCCTGCGCCGCCACGGCCGCGAAGACCGGAGGCCTTCATTTCGTTGATGATCCAGTCGCGACCCTTTTCAAGGATCTGCTTGGTGCCGTCCCAGTGGCCGCGGCTCATCGCGCCTTTCAGGGACTTGTCCTTGAGGCCGTAGATATTGGTAAAGATGCGATCTTTATCTTGTAACATGCTTCACCTCTTACCGCGGCTTCTTGCCGAAGACTTTAATGTATTCGGCTTCGCCGCCCTTGGCGAGCGCCTTGGCCTGCTTGACCCAGTCGTCGCGATCGATGCGGCCCTTGAAATTCAGGTAACCATCGACCCATTCGCGTTCGGCCTTCTTCCAGCCCGCGACCTGCGCGAAAGTGAAAATGCCGAGTTCGTGAAGCGTGCCCTCGATCTTCGGGCCAACGCCGGAGATCAGCTTCAGGTCGTCAGGGGTCGCAGGCTTGTCGATACCGGCCGGACGGTTCTTGTCCTCCAGCGACGGCTTTGCCGTTGCCGGAACCGGTGCGGCGACGCCTGGCTGTTCTTCAACGGCCTTGGCGTTCTTGGCAGCAGCTTTCGGCGCCGTAACCGGGGTCTTCAGCGCGGCATTGGTCTCCGCATCCGTGCTTTTGGGGCGGGCAGCCTCGGTCGGCGCCGCTGGAGCCGATACGGCTTCCGTTTCCGCCTTCTTGGCGCGGGTCTTCGTCTTTGGCGCTTCTTCCGTCAGCGACGTGGGACCACCCTCGGGAGAGGAGAAGTGGCGGTCGATCTGCGGGCCGGGCGTGATGCTTGCGCCATTGCCGGCATCGAAGGTGTCGATGATCTCCGACAGGCGTTCCGGAGTCAGGTCTTCGTAGGTGTCCTTGCCGATCATGACCATGGGCGCGTTGACGCAAGCCCCGAGACATTCGACTTCTTCCCAGGACAGCGTGCCCTCGGCGTTGCGCTCGAACGGATGGTGATGAATCTTGCTCTTGCAGACTGACATCAGGCCTTCGGAGCCGCGCAGCATGCAGGGCGTGGTGCCGCACACCTGGATATGGGCGCGCGTGCCGACGGGGCCGAGTTGGAACTGCGTGTAGAAGGTCGCGACCTCGAGGACGCGGATATAGGCCATGTCGAGCATGTTGGCGATCTTCTCGATCGCCGCCCGCGTGACCCAGCCGTCCTGTTCCTGCGCGCGCATCAGCAGCGGAATAACCGCGGACTGCTGACGGCCCTCGGGGTATTTCTGGATCGTCTTATCCGCCCAGGTCGCGTTCTCGTCATTGAAGGCGAACGCAGCAGGCTGGAATTGATCTTCGGCTAATCGACGAACGGACATTCTTCCTCACGCCTTGTCAGTTTAGGGCGCCACACTGCGACGACGTCAAAGACGTCATCTCGCAAGCGTAGGCCGACTGGTCTTTCTGCAGAAACACAACGAACTTTCCGCCGTTGGGCACCGCAGCCTTGATTTCATAACCCTTGGACAAAAGCTCGCCCATGGCTGCCTTGTTCGCTGGCGGCGTCACTTCGCTCTGCCCAAGCTTGGGCTGAACGCCGCCGACGTCCTGAGCAAAGGCTCCGGACGCAGACAGCAGAACGGCAGTGGCGAACACCAGCGATTTCATCAGCGGTCAACCTCGCCGAACACGATGTCGAGCGAGCCGAGAACGGCGGTCACGTCGGCAAGCATGTGGCCCTTGCAGAGGAAGTCCATCGCCTGGAGATGGGCGTAGCCCGGGGCGCGGATCTTGCAGCGGTACGGCTTGTTGCTACCGTCGGCGACGACGTAGACGCCGAATTCGCCCTTCGGCGCCTCGACGGCCGCGTACACCTCGCCGGCCGGCACGTGGTAGCCTTCGGTATAGAGCTTGAAGTGATGGATCAGCGCTTCCATCGAACGCTTCATCTCTCCGCGCTTCGGTGGAACCACCTTGCCGTCCAGCGACGACACGGGACCAACCTTGGCATCCCCCAGAAGGCGATTGACGCACTGCTTCATGATGCGAACAGACTGGCGCATCTCGATCATGCGGATCAGGTAACGGTCGTAGCAGTCGCCGTTCTTGCCGATGGCGATGTCGAATTCGAGATCGTTGTAGCACTCGTATGGCTGCGAACGGCGCAGGTCCCAGGCAGCGCCCGAACCGCGAACCATGACGCCCGAGAAGCCCCAGGACCATGCATCCTCAAGCGACACGACGCCGATATCGACGTTGCGCTGCTTGAAAATACGGTTGTTGGTCAGCAGACCTTCGATATCGTCGAGAATCTTCAGGAACGGATCACACCATTTGCCGATGTCTTCGACCAGCTCGTGCGGGATATCCTGATGGACACCGCCCGGGCGGAAATAGGCTGAGTGCATGCGGGCGCCGCAGGCGCGCTCATAAAACACCATCAGCTTTTCGCGCTCTTCGAAACCCCAGACCGGCGGCGTCATCGCGCCGACGTCCATGGCCTGTGTCGTCACGTTCATGATGTGCGACAGAATTCGACCAATTTCGGAATAGAGAACACGGATGAGCTGGCCGCGAATCGGAATTTCGAGCTTCAGCATTTTTTCGACGGCAAGCGCGAAAGCGTGTTCCTGGTTCATCGGCGCGACGTAGTCGAGGCGGTCGAAATAGGGAACGGCCTGAAGGTAGGTCTTCGATTCGATCAGCTTTTCGGTGCCGCGATGGAGAAGGCCGATATGCGGATCGACGCGCTCGATGATTTCACCGTCGAGCTCGAGCACGAGACGCAGAACACCGTGCGCGGACGGGTGTTCCGGGCCGAAGTTGATCGTAAAGTTGCGAACGTTATGTTCAGTCATAGCGACGCGCTCCGCGCTGACAATTGGCATGAGACGGCGAGCAGACAGGCTTCAGGACAGAGGAGCCTCATCTTAATTCGCAGCCTTCTCGTCTCCCGGCAGGACGTAGTCGGTACCTTCCCACGGGGACGTGAAATCGAAATTGCGGAATTCCTGCTTCAGCTCGACGGGTTCGTAGACGACGCGCTTGGCAGCATCGTCGTAACGCACCTCGACGTAACCCGTGGTCGGGAAGTCCTTGCGGAGCGGATGGCCTTCGAAGCCGTAATCAGTGAGCAGGCGACGCAGGTCGGCATGATCGGAGAACGGAATGCCGTACATGTCCCAAGCTTCGCGTTCGAACCACTCGGCGCCCTTGTAGACCGAAGTTGCAGACGGAACGGCAACGCCGTCCGCCACCGCGACCTTGATGCGGATGCGCAGGTTACGCGTCGGCGACATCAGGTGGTAGACGACATCGAAGCGCTTTTCGCGCTGCGGCCAGTCTACGCCGCAGATGTCGATCATGCTGATAAAGCCGCAACGCGGATCGTCACGCAGGAAGGTCAGCAGCGCCAGAATCGTTTCCGGCGTCGAAATGACGTTCAGCTCTTCGTAGCTGATCGACGCATCGACAATAAGGTCGCCGCGCATCTCACGGAGATACGAAGACAACTCGTTCAAAACTTCACTCATGATAGCCCTCCCCGTCGTTCCCTAGCGTTCGATCGTTCCGGTGCGACGGATTTTCTTCTGCAGAAGCAATACCCCGTAGAGCAGCGCTTCTGCCGTGGGGGGACAGCCCGGCACGTAAATATCGACAGGGACGACGCGGTCACAGCCGCGCACGACGGAATAAGAATAATGATAGTAGCCGCCGCCATTGGCGCAGGATCCCATCGAGATCACGTAACGCGGCTCAGGCATCTGGTCGTAGACCTTGCGTAGTGCAGGCGCCATCTTGTTGGTCAGCGTGCCGGCGACGATCATGACGTCGGACTGACGCGGCGAGGCGCGCGGCGCGACGCCGAAGCGCTCCATGTCGTAACGCGGACCGGAAACCTGCATCAGGCCTTCGACGGCGCAACATGCCAGACCGAACTGCATCCACATCAGCGAACCGGTACGCGCCCAGGTGATCAGGTCACGCGTCGAGGTGACGAGAAATCCCTTGTCGGCCAGTTCATCGTTGATTTCGCCAAAGAAAGCGCTCTCGCTGCCGATCGGCTTGCCCGTTGCCGGGTCGATGATGCCTTTCGGATGAGGCGCCACGAGCGCCTTGTCGACTGGGGCTACTCCCATTCCAGGGCTCCCTTTTTCCACTCATAAATGAAGCCGATGGTCAGCACACCAAGGAAGACCATCATGGACCAGAAGCCAAACCAGCCGATCGCGCCGAAAGAAACGGCCCACGGGAACAGGAAGGCGACTTCCAGGTCGAAAATGATGAAGAGAATCGACACGAGGTAAAAGCGGATGTCGAATTTCATGCGGGCATCATCGAACGCGTTGAAGCCGCATTCGAAAGCCGAAAGCTTTTCAGCATCAGGCGCCTTGTAGGCAACGGCGAAGGGCGCGATCAGTAGCGACAGGCCGATTACAAGGGCGATGGCAATGAAGATGGCGATCGGAATATAGGAACTGAGAAGTCCAGTCATCAGGTTCATCCCTGCTTGCCGCCGACACCGGGAGGTGCAGCTTGGGCAAATGCCCGGCAAGCGAACGTGCGTTGCAACAAGCCGTGGTTAGCGCAGCCAGAGCCAAGGCGCAAGAACTTTAGCAAGTCAATTCCAATTGTGCGCGTGCGACATTATTAGCCATGCACCTTGTTTTTGCGACAAATCAACGCATCGCCCATTTTCCTGCATGCCAGCCCATTCGATATTGCATGACTTATATAGCGCAAAAGCAGGAAATGCAGCTCTGGGCTGGGAGTTTAATTGCCGGTTTAGGCATCAAGGACGCAGTCCAGGGAGATCCCCATTAAGGCTGACAAGCAACGCAATGAATCGCATTCGCTACCCGATACAGCCTCCAACACGTTGAATTAAATCGCAATAATTTCAATTCGGACCGGATGATGCGTCGATCCGTGAGCGCGACTGATGATTAGCTGCAACCTGCGAGGCAACAATACGACTCTTCCTGGGGAGGCGCGGCGGCCCGCCAACCCTGTCGTGAAACATATCGGCGAACGCAAACCTTAAGACGCCGCAGGTATGTCGTTATGCCGCACAATTTTGCGCCCATTTGCGGCCCTTTTCGCCGCCGTCAATTGACAATCGGCAAACAGTCTAAGCCTAGACGAACCCAACCCCAAGGCTATTTCAGGGGGAGTTCTTCGCTTCGAAACGCGCCGCAATAGACAGAGGATTCATACCGGTGCGAAACATCACAAATCACCCATCCTTGCCGCTGAGGTCTACGCTCCTCTAGAAATGCAGGACTGCGCATCGAACGACCAGTCGGTATGCCTAAACGTGGTGATTGTCTTGCTACAGTCAAAAACCAAAAGCGGTGCGGGGCCATTCCTGCAGCTATCTAATGCGACTTTCAAATCGAAGGCAGGGCAAACAAGTGGAGGCCACCCGATGGGCAGCCGGTTCAGCCAATGAGAATTCGTATATTGGAGGAGACATATAAATGGCGCGAGTGACGGGGCTCGAACCCGCGACCTCCGGCGTGACAGGCCGGCACTCTAACCGACTGAGCTACACCCGCGCATTGTAGACACGACACCCGGACTATGCTTTTCAGCATCTGCATTGAAATGGCGCGAGTGACGGGGCTCGAACCCGCGACCTCCGGCGTGACAGGCCGGCACTCTAACCAACTGAGCTACACCCGCATTCATTTCAAGCAATCCGGAGGCTTTCGCATCCTTGTCAAAGCAGCGGTGCCGCTTCGATGAGCGGCTAACTAAGGGGTTCGCATTTGAGTGTCAAGCAGGTTTGGAGACAAAACGATGACAGGCTGCGATTTGTTTGTGGGCGGACGAAATGGAGCGCTAAATCTGTCCCTTATATGAGGGGCGGCTGACAACCTCTCATGACCAACGCGGAAATGGGCATGCGCCCTTCCCGATTTTTTTCCACAGCCACAAATGGCGGCAAACCGGGACAATGATCGGCCAGCGTCGAAAAAAATCAAGAAATCTTCACAAACGCTCTTGCGGTTTTGCCGCGATCCGCATAGATCACGGCCACCGACGCGGCGGACATGATCCGGTCAGCGAGCGGGCGATTAGCTCAGTTGGTAGAGCGCCTCGTTTACACCGAGGATGTCGGCGGTTCGAGTCCGTCATCGCCCACCATTTTCCTTCCCTTTTTGTTGATCTGATTATCAATAGCTTGAGCTCTGCTCCGGTTGCCAATCTTTGTCGCGCCGATTAGGTTCCGGCCAAATCGAACGGCACCTCCCTGTGCCCAAGGCAGAGATAGAATCATGAAAACACGCGAAGACCGGCAGGCGCAGCGGGCAGCCATGCCACGCACTCAGCTTGCAGCTCATCATATGGAAAACGCACGCCTGCTGCCGGATCGCGGCGAGTTGCTCTATCGGATTCCGAATGGTGGCGTCGGTGTGGAGATCGGAGCCGCCTTCGGGGAGTACACGGCAGAGATTCTGGAAAAGAATCGTCCGTCACAGCTCTACCTGATCGATCCGTGGAGCATGGATCGCTACAGCTCCGGTCTCGACCAGATCCACACCCAGTTCGGCAAGGAAATCGAAAGCGGCCAGTTGCACCTTATGCAAGGCACGTCGCTGGAGAAGCTTGCCGAGTTCGAGGACGATTTTCTCGACTGGGCCTATATCGATACCGATCACTCGTTCGAGCTGACATGGCAAGAACTGCTGCTCTGCGAGAAGAAGGTGAAGCGCACCGGCCGAATCGCGGGACATGACTTCTGCACCGGCAATACGGTGAAGCCGATTGTCTATGGCGTGGTCGAGGCCGTCACGAAGTTCTGCAAGGACTATGGCTGGCAGTTCGAATTTCTGACCGTCGAATCACACGCGCATTTCTCCTTCTGCCTGAAACGACTCTGAAGCAGCTGAAGCGGCGGATCCCGCGCCGGGCAATATGCCCGGCCCTCGTCGTTGATCTATTGCGCTCGAGCGCGCGTAAGCCTTGCATTGGCCTGCCCGGTCCCGTGCAAGGAAACCATCATGCGCAACGCCCACCGCCTTATCGCCACCGCTGTGCTTTCATTCCTGCTGTTACCGGGCATCGCGGCAGCGCGGGATTTCCGGCTTGAAGCATTCTTCGCAGGCAAGAGCAGCGCTGTCGGCCGCTTCCAGGCGATCAATGGCGTCGATCGCCGCTTCAAGGTGGCGCTGACTGGCCGTTGGAACGGCAAGGTGCTCAGCCTGCGCGAGGATTTCGTCTATGCCGACGGTGAGCGCGATCGCAAGACATGGCACTTCACCAAGACGGAGCCCGGCCGCTATACCGGCACCCGTGAAGACGTCGTCGGCGAGGCGATGGTCAAGGTCACCGGGAATGTGGCGCGCTATTCCTATCTTGTCGATATCGACCCCGGCGTGGGAAAAAACATCGTGCGCTTCCACGACACCTTGCGGCTGATGCCCGACGGCACCCTGCTCAACACCGCATGGGTCAGCAAATTCGCATTTCCGGTCGCCAAGGTACGGGTCGATTTCAGCAAGCCGTGATGACGACACTTGCGGTGGCCCGCCCTATCTCCTCTCGCGAACGCTTGTTCCCGTTATCGTCCACTGATAGTGCCGAGTGGAGCAATCACGAGGAGGACTTTTCATGAAGCAGCATTCTTTCGGCCACCTTCCCCACACGGTGACCAATATCGGCTTTGGCGCCTGGCAGATCGGTGGCGCCTGGGGCGACGTCAGCGAGGCTGACGGGCGGGCAGCGCTCAATGCGGCGCTCGACGCCGGGATGACGTTCATCGACACCGCCGACGTCTACGGCGACGGCCGCTCGGAAAAGATCATCGCCGACGTGCTCGACGCCCGTGGCGGCGAGCGTCCGATGGTGGCGACCAAGGCCGGGCGGCGACTGAGCCCACATCTGGCCGACGGCTACACGAAGGCCAATCTCGAAGGCTTCATCGACCGCAGCCTGACGAACCTGCGCGTCGACAGCCTCGACCTCGTACAGTTGCACTGCCCGCCGACCGAGGTGCTCTATCGTCCAGAGGTATTCGACGGCTTGAACGACCTCCAGAAGGCCGGCAAGATCCGCGGCTACGGCGTCAGCGTCGAGAAGGTCGAGGAAGCGCTGAAGGCGATCGAGTTTCCCGGCGTCGTCAGCATCCAGATCATCTACAATATGTTCCGTCAGCGCCCCGACCACCTGTTCTTCCAGGAGGCGCGGCGCAAGAACATTGCCGTCATCGCCCGTGTGCCGCTGGCGAGCGGCCTGCTCTCCGGCAAGATCAGCAGCGACACGACATTCGCAACCGACGACCACCGCAACTTCAACCGCAACGGCGAGGCCTTCGATGTCGGCGAGACGTTTGCCGGCGTTCCGTTCGAGGTGGGGTTGCAGGCGGTCGAAGAGGTCCGCAAGCTGGTGCCTGCGGGCGTGACGATGGCCGCTTTTGCGCTGCGCTGGATCCTGATGAGCGATTCGGTGACCGTCGTCATCCCCGGCGCCCGCAACGGCGAGCAGGCGAAAGCCAATGCCGCGGCGGCAAGCCTTGCGCCGCTGGCACAGGAGGTCATGGATGCAAGCCGCGAAATCTACGAGCGGCTGATCGCGCCGCATGTCCATCAGCGCTGGTAGGCGTCTCAGCGACAAACAAAAATGGCCGGGCGTTGACCCGGCCATTTCGTTTTCGAGGTTTGTAACGTTTAATTCGTGCCGACGAGATTGACCGGGAAGAACAGTGTCTCGCCCGAGGAGTCATCGACGCCGTCATTGTCGGTCACGGCATAGGCCTTGCCAGATGCGTCGAAAGCGAGGCCTTCGATCTTGTCGAGTACGTAGCCGTTGGTGGCGCCCTTCAGATCGGGCATGAAATCATGCGCTTCGATCTTCTTCACGGTCGGCAGTTCGCCACCGAGCTTGGCAGGCTTCAGCTCCGATATCGCCACCTTGTAGAGCTTCTTCAGCTTGGCGGCGTCGCCTACTAGGTTGTCACGCTCGATGAGATAGACGCTGTCGCCCTGAGCCGAGATTTCCGACAGGCCGACCCAGCCCGATTCGGACTTGTCGAGCGGATAGCGGACCGCCCCCCATTCCTTGCTCTTCGGATTGTAGGAGACGAGCTTCACAAAGCCCTTCTCATCGTCCTTCCATTCGCGCTGGACAGCCATCCACAGGGTTGCGTCGTCGCCGGAGCCGACAATCGTCACGCCCTCGAAGCCGTAGCGGATTTCGTTGGCCGTCAGTTCCTTCGGCAGCGCGATCTCTTCCTTGATCTCGCCCTTCGGATTGACGTGGTAGAGGGCGTGCGGAACGAGCTTTTCGCTGTTGCCTTCGGATGCCAGCCAGAACCAGCCCTTGTCGTCGACGGCTACGCCTTCGATGTCGAGCTTCTGGGCCGGCTGGCCGTCACGCTTGACCGCCAGGGTCTCGGTAATGACGGCGGGCTTCTGCGTAGCGTCGATCGTGTAGATGGTCGGCTGCATGCCGAGAACGCTGTCGCTGACGGCAAACAGATGGCCGGGCTTCTGCGGAACGGCGGTCAGGCCGGACAGGGCGGCGAAGCCGACCGGGTTTCCATCCTTTTCGGCAGCTACGATCTGCGGATAGGTCTTCTCACCTTCGGCAAACTCGTACACCATTACATGCGAGCGCGGACCACCGTCTTCGCCGAGATCAACCTCGTTGGCTGTCGCGAAGAGATTGCGGCCGGGAATGGCAACGGCGCCTTCCGGAGATACGCCCGACGGCAAAATCTGGGCGAGTTCAGGCTCCTTGCCGGTATCCTTGTAGACACCAACCACCGATGCACGCTCAGCCAGGACGAAGAAATAGCGCTGTCCACCAAAGGTAGCGGCCTCGAGGCCCTCAGGCTCGACACCCTTGGCCGCCGAACGCTTGTCCGGGTAGTGGCCGAGATTTGCCACGGCATGTTCGAAGGACGCGCCGGATTCATAAAGGACCTTGCCGGTCTTGTCGAAGATGGTGAAGCCGCGTGAGCCACCCTGATAGTCGCCTTCGTTGGCGACGACGAGGCGCTCGTCGTCGAGCCACTTGACGGCATCAGGCTCGCGCGCGACGGCCTTCAGCTCGCCCGTGAACTTCAATGCGCCGTCACGCTTGGTGTCGATGCCGGTGAGGTCCGTCATGCCGGCGGAGAAGTGGGTCTTCACCTTGGCTGTCTTGGCGTCGATGATGACGATCTCGTTGTTTTCCTGCAGTGTCAGGGCAATCTCGTCCTGACTGTTGAAAGACACGAACTCCGGCTCTGGATCCTCCGGCGCGATTCCGGCAATACCTGTCAGCTTGACATGCTGGATGCTGCCGCAATCGACGACGCCGCTCTTTACCTGGAAGATGACAAGATCGCCCGCCGGCATCTGTGGCAGCTTGCCGTCATTGACGTCTTCGTCGCGCTCGTTCTCGATGGCGATCGCACCAAGAGTCTTGTCCTTGTTCAAGGCGATGGAATCCGGCTGACCGCCGAGGTCGCATGTGGCATCGATTTTCTTCGACGCGATATCGACGATCGCCAGGCGACCGGAAGGCTTGGTCTTGCTCTCGGAGGTGTTGACCGCGACCAAAGCCTTGCCGGCCGTCGAGGTGACCGATGTCGGTTCGCCGTCCATCATCAGCGCGCCGCCGGACTTCGGAGCCCTGGCGTCTGTGATATCGACGAAGCCGATCGCGCCAAGGGGGCTGTCGCTGTAGATCAGCGTCATGCCGTCATCCGTGGCGGTGATGATTTCTGCCGAGGTGGTCGAGAGCTTGTCCTTGTCGGCGGGCAGGTTCGATGCCACCGGGAAGGATGCAATGCGGTTGAATACGGGCTCTGCCGCGGCCGGAAAGGCAACAGACGTCAGGAGCACGGCAGCAAGCGCTGCCTTGCGCGAAAAGGTTGTCATGTAATCCCCCTTGCGTCGAAAAAACTCGAACATGGGCGTTTTGCGGGACGCCCATGACAGAGGCATGACAGGGATATGACTTTTCGAAGCGGCCGTTCAGCGCGCTCCCCGCTCCCGCTTCATCTCGTGCCGCATGATGAACAGCGAGGCACCGAGAATGAATATGGCGCCCACCCACAGATAACCCGCGGGCGCGTAGCCGAAGAACAGCCAGCCGGCGAGGACGTTGAGCGGCAGCTTGAGGTCGTCGAAAGGCTGGACATAGGCAGCGTCGGCGGCGCTGTAGGCCAGCGTCAGCAGATATTGCGCGGCAACGGTGAGCACCCCTGCCCCGACGAGAAGCGCCAGCGCCATGCCTGACGGCATCGCAAAGCCCGCTGCGAGCGCAAGGCTGCCGTTGACGGGCGTCAGAAGGACAAGCAGCCAGACGGTGATGGTCTCCGGCTTCTCGATGCCGGTCAGGCTCTTGGTGATCAGCGACGAAGCTCCCCAGAGCAGCGCGGACAGGATCGGCAGCAGTGCGGACCAGGTGAAACTGTCAGACCATGGCTGTAGGATGATCATGGCGCCCGCAAAGCCGACGGCTGTCGCCCCCCAACGCGCAGCGCCCACCTGCTCGCCGAGAAACATCCGGGCGCCGAGGATGATGAAGAAGGGCGACGTCATGACAAGGGCAATCGCCTGCCAGATTGGCACGGTGGCAAGACCGGCAATCCAGGCCTGCACGCCGAGCGCCGCCAGCACGACGCGCACGATATGACGCCAGGGATACCGGGTGCGCATCGCCGACAGGCCGGTCTTCCCCAGGAAGGGCAAGGAGAAGATCAGTGCGAAGGCATATTGCCAGAAGGCCACCGACGCGGAGGGGAAGGCCAGCGTCATCGTCAGCCACTGGGTGACGACATTGAGCACCGCAAAGACGACGCCGGCAAGCACCATGAAGCTTGCGCCAGCAAGCGCACGCGACGTGGAGACGGATATTGGGGAAGTCTGATTCATGTCATTCATCCGAACAAAAGGACTAACATAAATCAGGACGCATGAACACGATGATTGCGCGGCGGACGACCCGCCCCGCTTCAGCCTGCTCATTCTCTTTCATCCGGACTATGACCGTCGGCTCCGGAATCACACCGGATCTGCTGACCCCTCCTGTACGAAACAGGAAGGCGCTCGCGGGCTTGGGCTGACGCCCTTACCGCCGGTGGGGAATTGCACCCCGCCCTGAGAACACCCAAGGCCTAGTTCAAAGCGCTGCCTGCGGCAAGCCTTCCACATACGAAAAAGGTCCGGCTTTCGCCGAACCCTTCCAATACCTGTGTTGCCGGTCTCGTTGTCCGACAGCCAAGCAAATCCGATTAGCTGTTGACAGCTTCCTTCAGGCCCTTGCCGGGCGTGAACTTCGGCACATTGCGCGCCGGGATGTCGACTTCAGCACCCGTGGACGGGTTACGGCCCTTGGTGGCGGCGCGATGGGAAACGGTGAAGCTACCGAAACCAGCGAGGCGAACGTCGCCCTTGCCCTTGAGCTCAGCCTGGACAACTTCGAAAACTGCGTCGACTGCGGAAGCAGCATCGGTCTTCGAGAGTCCTGCCTTTTCGGCAACTGCGGACACGAGTTCATTCTTGTTCATGTTTCCACCCCTTTCTAAATGGTTCGAAACGACTCAAATCTATAGCCGGGCACGGAATATGGTGCATCAGGCCCGCCGCACCCCAAAGACCCTGCAAATCAAGGAAAAGCAAGCGTCTCAGCGCGGTTTTCACAAAAAAAGGCTGGCAAAAATGCCAGCCTTTTCAGGGTTTTTAAGCAATGGGGCACGAATGTGGCAAACAAGGCTCAATGAGCGATTGCAGCACCAGTTTCATCGATCCCCTCGACCGTTGCGATCACAGGCGTTTCCACCGTGCCATCCCACTCGATCGCCTCCGGTCTACGGACCAGAGCATGCTTGATCACCTCGCCCATGCGGGACACGGGGATGATCTCCATGTTGTTCTTCACGTTATCCGGAATCTCCGCCAGATCCTTGGCGTTTTCTTCCGGGATCAGAACCGTTTTGATACCACCGCGCAGTGCCGCGAGCAGCTTTTCCTTCAGGCCACCGATCGGCAGGACGCGGCCGCGAAGCGTGATCTCGCCCGTCATCGCCACATCCTTGCGGACGGGGATACCGGTCATGATCGAGACGATCGCCGTTGCCATGCCGACACCGGCAGACGGACCATCCTTCGGCGTTGCACCTTCCGGCACGTGGACGTGGATGTCCGACTTGTCGAAGCGTGGAGGCTCGATACCGAAATCGACGGCGCGCGAGCGGACATAGGATGCCGCTGCGGAAATCGATTCCTTCATCACTTCCTTCAGGTTGCCGGTCACGGTCATGCGACCCTTGCCCGGCATCATGACGCCTTCGATCGTCAGCAACTCGCCGCCGACCTCGGTCCAAGCCAGACCGGTGACGACACCGACCTGATCCTCGCCCTCGGCTTCGCCGTGGCGGAAGCGGGGAACGCCAAGGTAATCCGAGATGTTGGCAGCGGTGACCGCAACCGACTTCGTCTTGCCCTTGATGATCTCGGTGACCGCCTTGCGGGCGAGCTTCATCAGTTCGCGTTCGAAGCTACGAACACCGGCCTCACGGGTGTACTGCTGGCTGATCGCCATCAGGGCATCGTCGCTGACCGAGAATTCCTCGGGCTGCAGAGCATGTTCCTTGATGGCCTTCGGCAGCAGGTGCCGCTTGGCGATCTCGCGCTTTTCGTCTTCCGTGTAGCCGGCGATACGGATGACTTCCATGCGGTCCATCAAAGGTGCCGGAATGTTAAGCGTGTTCGCGGTCGTGATGAACATCACGTCCGACAGGTCGTATTCGACTTCAAGGTAGTGGTCCATGAAGGTCGAGTTCTGTGCCGGATCCAGCACTTCGAGCAAGGCCGACGACGGATCGCCACGGAAGTCCTGGCCCATCTTGTCGATCTCATCGAGCAGGAAGAGCGGGTTGGACTTCTTCGCCTTCTTCATCGACTGGATGACCTTGCCGGGCATCGAACCGATGTAGGTGCGGCGGTGACCGCGGATTTCGGCTTCGTCACGAACGCCACCAAGCGCCATGCGGACATACTCACGGCCGGTCGCCTTGGCGATCGACTGGGCGAGCGAGGTCTTGCCGACGCCCGGAGGGCCGACGAGGCACAGGATCGGACCCTTGATCTTCGTGGCGCGCGCCTGCACGGCCAGATACTCGACGATGCGCTCCTTGACCTTGTCGAGGCCGAAGTGATCGGCTTCAAGGATTTTCTCGGCATTGTTGAGGTCGGTCTTGATCTTGGACTTCTTCGACCACGGAATACCCAGCAGCCAATCGAGATAGTTGCGCACGACGGTGGCTTCCGCCGACATCGGGCTCATCTGCCGCAACTTCTTCAGTTCGGCATCGGCCTTTTCCTTGCCTTCCTTGGAGAGCTTGGTCTTGGAGATACGCTCTTCCAGTTCGGCCATCTCATCGCGGCCTTCCTCGCCGTCGCCGAGTTCCTTCTGGATCGCCTTCATCTGCTCATTCAGGTAGTATTCGCGCTGGGTCTTCTCCATCTGGCGCTTGACGCGCGAGCGGATGCGCTTCTCGACCTGAAGGACCGAGATCTCACCTTCCATGAAGCCGAGCGCCTTTTCGAGGCGTGCCTTGACGCTGGTGGTTTCCAGCATCTCCTGCTTCTCGGTGATCTTGATCGACAGATGCGAAGCGACCGTATCGGCAAGCTTCGAATAGTCATCGATCTGGCTGGCGGCGCCGACCACTTCCGGAGAAATCTTCTTGTTGAGCTTCACGTAGCTCTCGAATTCGGAGACGACCGAGCGGCTCAACGCTTCAAGTTCGACCGGATCGTCGTTCGGCTCTTCGAGCACGTGGCCGAGGGCTTCGTAGAAATCCTCGCGGTCGGTATAGGCGTCAATTTCGGCGCGCGCGCGGCCCTCGACGAGAACCTTCACGGTTCCATCAGGGAGCTTCAGCAGCTGCAGAACATTGGCGACGGTGCCTACATTGTGGATGGCGGACGGTTCGGGATCATCGTCGCTGGCATTGATCTGCGTGACGAGCATGATCTGCTTGTCCGAGCCCATGACTTCCTCGAGCGCGCGGATCGACTTCTCGCGGCCTACGAAGAGCGGCACGATCATATGCGGGAAGACCACGATGTCGCGCAGGGGCAATACAGGATAAGCGGTGCTCGCAACTGACGTTTTCTTCGTCATTTCATTTCCTTTCCATCGTCCCGTTTCCGGGCTCTTCTGGCGCAACCTTCTGAAGGCCGGCTGCACTCTCACTTGAGTAACAAGTGGAGGTTCTAACTATGCTTTTCAAGCTGCCACATTGCCCGTGTCCGCTTGGACATGACAGCTATGATACAACGGAACACCTCACTATGACGCGCCTAGCTGGACCAGCGCTGACCATTTCCGAACCGGCTAAAATACAACGCCGAAACACACCAACGGAATCATAGCATAATTGCCAAGGGCGGATGAATTCGCAACGGCAACGGCGGTGGTTTTAGGCGTCATCAGCAAGTTTTATCGGCATTCAGTGGTGCCGTGCACCGTTTTCCAAATAGAAAGGGGCCCGCCAACGGCAAGCCCCTTAAATTCACGGTTCATATCACGAGGATACTTACGCCGAGGCGTTGGCCTTTTCGTCCTGACGATCCGCGTAGATGTAGAGCGGACGCGAGGAGCCGCGGACGACTTCGTCCGAGATGACCACTTCGCGAACGCCTTCCAGCGTCGGCAGTTCGAACATCGTGTCGAGCAGAATCTTTTCCATGATCGAGCGAAGGCCACGGGCGCCGGTCTTGCGGGTGATCGCCTTGCGGGCGATTTCGCGAAGAGCGTCCTCGTGGAAGGTGAGTTCCACATCTTCCATCTCGAACAGGCGCTGATACTGCTTGATGAGCGCGTTCTTCGGTTCGGAAAGGATCTGAATCAGCGCATCCTCGTCGAGGTCCTCGAGCGTCGCCAGAACCGGCAGACGACCGATGAACTCGGGGATGAGGCCGAACTTGACCAGATCTTCCGGCTCCAGTTCGCGCAGCACCTCGCCGACGCGGCGATCGTCCTGGGCCTTGACGGATGCACCGAAGCCGATCGAGGTCTTCTCGCCACGGGCGGAGATGATCTTGTCGAGGCCGGCAAAGGCGCCACCGCAGATGAACAGGATGTTCGTGGTGTCGACCTGCAGGAATTCCTGCTGCGGATGCTTGCGTCCGCCCTGCGGCGGCACCGAGGCAACCGTGCCTTCCATGATCTTCAGAAGCGCCTGCTGCACGCCCTCGCCCGACACGTCGCGGGTGATGGACGGGTTGTCGGACTTGCGCGAGATCTTGTCGACTTCGTCAATGTAGACGATGCCGCGCTGAGCGCGCTCGACGTTGTAGTCGGCCGACTGCAAAAGTTTCAGGATGATGTTTTCGACGTCTTCACCGACATAGCCGGCTTCGGTCAGCGTCGTTGCGTCAGCCATGGTGAACGGAACGTCGATGATGCGGGCGAGCGTCTGGGCAAGATAGGTCTTGCCGCAACCGGTCGGGCCGACCAGCATGATGTTCGACTTCGCAAGCTCGATCTCGCCGTTCTTGGTGGCATGCGCGAGGCGCTTGTAATGGTTGTGTACGGCAACGGACAGGATCTTCTTCGCCTGGCGCTGGCCGATGACGTATTCGTCGAGGACCTTGATGATGTCCTGGGGCGTGGGAACGCCATCACGGGACTTGACCATCGAGGATTTGTTTTCCTCGCGGATGATGTCCATGCACAATTCGACGCATTCATCGCAGATGAAAACTGTCGGTCCGGCAATCAGCTTCCGGACTTCGTGCTGGCTCTTTCCGCAGAAGGAGCAGTACAGGGTGTTCTTAGAGTCGCCGCCGTTGCTGCCGCTGACTTTGCTCATATCACTTTCCTTCCAGCACGCCGCATTTCAAGGTGAAATGGCGGTCCACTCATTGGCCTGCCCCACTTGGGCTACAGCCGGCCAAGGCCGTCAAGGGGTACGAACCGGGTCCAGACTAGGCCGTCCTGGCCCCGGCGGCAACGAATTCCCCTTCAAAGCCAAATGCTATGTCATAAAAATTCAACATAGCATTAATACTTGAGATTGGTTTACCCGCCACTCGGTTTATTCCCTAGTTCGATCACAAATGAGATAGAACTGTGGCGGAGAAAACACCATCCCTAGTTCTGACTAGGTGCATCGCCTTCCATCTCGGCACGCGACGTGAGGACCTTGTCGATCACGCCCCATTCCTTCGCTTCAGCCGCATCCATGAAATGGTCACGGTCGAGCGTCTTTTCAACTTCGTCGTATGTACGGCCGGTGTGCTTGACGTACACCTCGTTAAGACGGCGCTTCATTTTGATAATGTCGCGGGCATGGCGCTCGATGTCGGACGCCTGTCCAGAGAAGCCGCCCGATGGCTGGTGAACCATGATGCGGGAGTTCGGCGTCGCAAAGCGCATGTCCTTGTCGCCGGCTGCGAGAAGCAGCGAGCCCATGGATGCAGCCTGGCCGATGCAGAGCGTCGATACCGCAGGCTTGATGAACTGCATCGTGTCGTAGATCGCCATGCCGGCGGTGACGACGCCACCTGGCGAATTAATGTAGAGCGCGATTTCCTTCTTGGGGTTCTCGGCTTCAAGGAAAAGAAGCTGTGCGCAGACGAGCGTCGCGACGTGATCCTCGACCGGGCCCGTCAGGAATATGATGCGTTCCTTGAGCAGGCGCGAATAAATGTCGTAGGAGCGTTCACCGCGATTGGTCTGTTCCACAACCATCGGCACGAGTGCCATAGCGGTATCGACTGGGTTTCTCATGTGCGTCCTTTGTCAACGTCTTTCCGGCCCGACGCCGGGAATCAAAGAAAATGCCTTATCCCTACATAGAACTTCCCTACCCTTCTCTTCAAGACGCGCCTTGGGATAACGTTAAGAGGGCGGGGAGCTATGCCTGATTTAGATAGCTTTTCTCTAGGGACATTCTTCGAAACCGGCATTAACGGTGAAGGCCATATACGTTCCTGCACAGGTTTTCTGTCCGGCAAGATGAAGAAACGCTAAATTTTGCCGCGCTGACGGTGGCGGCATTTACCTCGTGGAAAGCCTATCGCCAGATATCCGGCGGCGCGTTGGGCACCACGAAGGCTCATTAAGGAAGTCACCAGCTTATTTGGCCAATATGCGCCCATCAATGGGGTGTTGCCGTGTTCAATGTTACGACAGGACTGGCCATTTGGTGCTCCGAGGCAATGACGCTGGCGCTGGTCGCGTTCATTGCCTGGCGCCACAATGTCCGAGACAAGACTTATCTTTACTGGGGGCTCGGTTTTCTACTGAGCGGCATCGGGTTTGCAATGGTCGCGCTGCGCGGCCACATCCCCAGCATCTTATCCGTCGAGATCGGCAATACCATCGCGCTTGCGGGACAGAGTGCCTGGATTGCGGGATATCTGGCCCTGGACAAGCGCCGCGTCGAATGGTGGGTCCTGCTGCCGCCGGCAATCTGGCTGGCCGGCGTCTTCCTTCCCTGGGTAAACGACGACTATCCGAACCGCGTGGCACTCTACAATCTCGCTTCCGCTGCCGGAGCGACGGCGCTGACCATGGCTGTCAGCTCGCCCGGCCTCAACAGGGAAGCGGCACGCGCCAAGCTGGCGATCATCTTCATCGTCCAGAGCTGCCTGTGCTTTGCCACAGCACTAGCGATCGGCATCATTTCGCCCGATGACGTCGAGGCCTCGAACCTTGCCGGCGCTGCGGCGATGGGAACGGCGTTCCTGCTGACGCTCGCCTGCGCCCTCACCTTCCGGTTGATCATGGAACGCTCGGAGCAGAAGCTGCGCATTCTCAGCCTCACCGATACGCTGACCGGCGTCCTCAACCGTCGCGGCCTGTTCGCGCAGTTCACGCGCATCCAGACAAAAGCCTTCGACGATCGCCGGCAGGTCGCGGTGCTGCTGTTCGATCTCGATAACTTCAAGCGCATCAACGATCGCTTCGGCCATCAGGGCGGCGATGCGGTGCTGACGGTCTTTGCCCGCATGGCACGGCAATTCACGCCATCAGGCGTCTTCGGGCGCATGGGCGGCGAAGAGTTCGCGGCTTTCGCAAGCGTTGCCGACCAGACGGAAGCGGAAGCGCTGGCAGAGACGATCCGCACCGAGTTCTGCCGGGTGCCTGTCAGCACCGGCGACGCCATCGTCCCGGCGACGGTCAGCGTCGGCGTCGCGCTGGCCTCGCCGCTTGAAGCCAACATGGACAAGCTTGTTTCGGCCGCCGACCGCGCGCTTTACGCGGCCAAGGGCGCCGGCAGAAACTGCACGGTCATCTTCGGAGAAGCGGAGGCAGCTGCCCCACCGCCGGTTGAGCCGGACCATACCACCGGCGAGCTGGTGCCGACCCTCGACGACCAGATTCATGCACTTCGCCGCGTCGGATCGCTTGGCCGAGGCTAACAACAGGTTGTGCTCTCTTTTCGAGGCTTGGCAAATCCGCTAAGCCTCGAAGCATGATCACATTGCCTTTTATTTCCATTGACCCCGCCACACGTCGCGTGTCTCTCGACGCCCGCAATCCAGCCTTCTACGGCAACCCCAACGCCGCATATGCGGCGCTGCACGCTCATTGTCCGACCTTCTACTGGGAAGAGCAGAAGCAGTGGTTCTTCACCGGCTACGACCATGTGAACGCCCTTTTGCGCGACCGCCGCTTCGGCCGGCAGATTCTGCATATCGCCAGCCGCGAAGAGCTCGGCATTCCCGAGCCGGACCAGCATGTCGCCAATTTTGACCTCGCCGAGCGCTATTCGCTGCTTGAGTTAGAGCCGCCGGAGCACACACGCCTCAGGACGCTCGTAAATCGCGCCTTCGTCTCCCGCCATGTGGAGAAGATGAAGCCAGAGCTGGCGGAACTGGCCAACCGGCTGATCGACCAATTCGCGGATAAGGGCGAAGTCGAGCTGTTGTCGGCCTTTGCCGACATCATCCCGGTGACGATGATCGCGCGAATGATCGGCATTCCGGAAGAGATGGGGCCGCAGCTCCTGAAATGGTCGCATGCCTATATCCGCATGTATCTCTTCGGCCGCACGCGTGCAGACGAGGATGGTGCCGAAAAAGCAGCGAAGGAATTCGCGGACTATGTGAAGACGGTGATCGCGGAGCGGCGCGCCAATCCGCGCGACGATCTCCTGACCCACATGATCCACACCGAGCACAAGGGCCAGTATCTTACCGAAGACGAACTGGTCTCCACGACGATCGTGCTTCTCAACGCCGGCCACGAAGCGACCGTGCACCAGATCGGCAACTCGGTCCGGATGATCCTCGACAATGGCTGCTTGGCAGCGGAGCTCTTCAAGGACGAGGCGACGACAGAGCGGACGATCGAAGAGACGCTGCGGATTTGCGCGCCCGTCCACATCTTCCAGCGCTGGGTGCTGGAGCCGGCCGAGATCGACGGCACCTCGTTCAAGCGCGGCGACAAAGTCAGCCTGATCCTGGCCGCGGCAAATCTCGATCCGTTGAAGTTCAGCGATCCCCTCCTGTTCAAACCCGATCGCCGCGAGGCGCCCAACCTGTCCTTCGGTGCCGGCATCCATTTCTGCATCGGCGCGCCGCTGGCGAGGCTCGAACTGAACGTGGTGCTACCGATTCTTTTCGAGCGGCTGCCCGGCTTGAAGCTGGCAAAAACGCCTGAGGTGAAGGACGTCTATCATTTCCACGGGCTGGATCGCCTCGATCTCACCTGGCCAATCGGCTAAAAAACAACCGCACTCCCTTTCGGGAGTGCGGTCATCGCCTTGGGAGGCACAGCTACCGCTCGCGGCAGGCTGTTCGTGGGTTCCTGGTGGATGCCTATTCGGCCGCCTGCAACTCCGGGATCGCAGTATCGAGCTCTTCCGGCAGCTGGCCTGCCATCGCAGCAGCAAACCGCGTCTCGTCGAGCTCATTTTCCCAACGGGCGACGACGACGGTCGCGACCGCATTGCCGACCAGATTGGTCAACGCGCGGCATTCCGACATGAAGCGGTCAATGCCGAGGATCAGCGCCATGCCGGCAACCGGCACGGACGGCACGACCGACAGCGTCGCGGCCAGCGTAATGAAACCGGCACCGGTGATGCCGGCAGCGCCCTTGGACGAGAGCATCGCGACGAGCAGCAGCAGGATCTGGTCGCCGAGCGACAGGTCGATGCCAGTTGCCTGCGCGATGAACAGGGCCGCCAGCGTCATGTAGATGTTGGTGCCGTCAAGGTTGAAGGAATAGCCGGTCGGAATGACCAGACCAACGACCGAGCGCTTGCAGCCGGCGCGCTCCATCTTCTGCATCAGGCCCGGAAGGGCTGCTTCCGAAGACGAGGTGCCGAGCACGAGCAGCAGTTCTTCCTTGATGTAGCGGATCAGCGACAGGATCGAGAAGCCGTTGTACTTCGCTACGGCACCCAACACGACCAGCACGAAGAGCAGCGCCGTGATGTAGAAGGTAAGGATGAGGTAGGCGAGGTTGGCGACCGAACCGATGCCGTATTTGCCGATGGTGAAGGCCATGGCGCCGAACGCGCCGATCGGGGCAGCCTTCATCAGGATGGCAACGAGACGGAAGACCGGGGCTGTGAGCGCGGTGAGGAAATCAGTCACCGGCTTGCCCTTGTCACCGACCATGCCGAGCGCGATGCCGAACAACACCGAGAAGAACAACACCTGAAGGATGTCGCCCTGCGCGAAGGCGCCGACGATCGTTTCCGGGATGATGTTCATCAGGAAGCCTGTGATCGTCGTCTCGTGCGCCTTGGTGGCATAAGTGGCTACGGCCTTGCCGTCCAGCGTCGCCGGATCGATGTTCATGCCGGCGCCCGGATGCAGCAGGTTGCCGACGATCAGGCCGACGATAAGGGCCAGTGTCGAAAAGGTGATGAAGTAGAGCATCGCCTTGCCGGCAACGCGACCAACCTTCTTCAAATCCGACATGCCGGCGATACCGGTGGCGACGGTGAGGAAGATGACCGGGGCGATGATCATCTTGACGAGGCGGATGAACGCGTCGCCGAGCGGCTTCAGGCTGGCGCCGAAATCGGGCCAGAAATGGCCGATCAGCATGCCCGCAATGATGGCCACGACGACCTGGAAATAGAGGTGCAGGTAGAATGGAGTTTTGCTCCGCGGCTCGGCGGCTGGAATTGCAATGTTCATGGTGTCCTCCATAAGCCCCAAACCAGACCGGCCTCCCGGGGCAATTTGCGTTTCGATCGACAGCCAACGGACTGTTTGACATAACGTTAGCAAAGGCTATGCCAGTTTTCGGCGCCGCATTATCGCCATGATTTAACAAGGATTTCTGTGAAGCAATGAATGCAGCAGGCAAAAACGCGCGACTTTTCGCACGATATCGTTTGACTGATGTGCGGAATTACGCACATCATAATGGATGACCAGTTCGCCATCCACTTCCGGTTTTCAATCGATCGACGATGTCGATCGACAGGCAAGGAACGGCTGGATTCTGTTTCTCGTGCTCTCGGCCATCCTGCTGACCGCAACCTTCATTGGCGCGGAACTCTATGGACGGCGGTCGTCCATCAGCGCGCTGGCCGCGCAAAGCCAAACCGATGCCAGCCTGAAGGTGGCGTTGATGATGGCGGTTCTCGAGCGCCCCCGCGCGCTGCCGCTGCTCTTGGCAGAAGACCAGCAGGTTTTGAATGCACTGTCTTCGAACAGCGCCACCGATATCGATATCCTGAACCGCAAGCTTGAGCGACTGGTCACGGGGACGCAGGCAGCCGTGCTCTACGTGATTGGCACAAATGGTCTGGCCATATCTTCAAGCAACTGGCGGGAACCAATCAGCTTCATCGGCAACGACTATAATTTTCGCGAGTACTTCAACAAAGCGCTGCAGAAGGGGACCGCGGAGCATTTTGCGCTCGGCAGTGTCAGCAATAGGCCGGGTCTATATATATCGCGGCGGGTCGGCAGCGCCGAGGCACCTTTGGGTGTCGTCGTCGTGAAGCTCGAGTTTGACCAGTTGGAGACGGACTGGCGCGACGCACGGCGCCCAGTCTATGTTACCGACGAGCATGGCGTCGTTCTGGTCACCAGTATCCCGTCGTGGCGCTTCATGACGGCTCAGCCGGTGCCGCAGGAGGATCTTGCGGCCATCCGCGCCAGCCTGCAATTCGGCGACGCACCGCTGGCACAATTGCCGATCATGCGGCCGCGCATTATCGACCCCGGGACGTCGCTGGTCGCCGCCGTCCTTCCCGGCACCGGCGAGGCCGAATATCTGCGTCTGTTTGCAAGCGTGCCGACGACGCCGTGGCGGCTCGAATATCTGGTGCCGACGGAGGCGCCGATCGCCTCCGCGGTTCGCGAGATGCGGCTTCTCTCTTTGGCCGTGCTGGTGCCAATCCTGGCGGGTGCCGCCTTCCTGCTCCGGCGGCGCCAGAGTGCCGCCATGCGGATTGCCGTCGAACTGTCGATGCGTGAGGAATTGGAGCGGCGAGTGGTTGCCCGCACCGAGGATCTCAGCCGCGCTCGCGACCGCCTGCAGGCCGAAATCTCCGACCACAGGGACACGGAATCGCGGCTGCAGGTGGTTCAGCAGGAACTGGTGCAGGCCAACCGCCTTGCCATTCTCGGACAGGTGGCGGCAGGCGTCGCGCATGAAATCAACCAGCCGGTGGCGACCATTCGCGCCTACGCCGACAATGCGCGCGTCTTCCTCGACCGGGAACAAGCAGAGCCGGTCAAGGAAAACCTTGGCGCCATTGCCGCCCTGACGGAGCGGATCGGATCGATTACCGAGGAACTGAAGGCATTTGCCCGCAAGGGGCGGACGGAACCGGAGCCTGTCGAGCTGCGGGACGTTATCGACGGTGCGGTGGTGCTGCTAAAGAGCCGCTTTGCGGGGCAACTGCAGGCGCTCGTCATTCGCCCGCCGCCGTCGGGCCTGCAGGTGCTTGGCAACCGGGTGCGTCTGGAGCAAATCCTGATCAACCTGTTCCAGAACGCGCTTGAGGCACTGGAAGGTCGCGAGGATGCGAAAGTGGAGATATCGGCCGTGGTTACGGAGGATGACGTGATGGTGATGGTCGCCGACAACGGCCCGGGCATACCGCCTACGATTCTCGCCTCGCTGTTTACGCCCTTCAACACGTCCAAGGAAAAAGGACTCGGTCTTGGACTGGTGATCTCCAAGGACATCGTTGCCGATTACGGCGGGCGTATCGAGGTTTCCAGCACCGATGAAGGAACCTGTTTCACTGTGCATCTGGTGAGAGCGAAACCATGACGACCGCAGCCCCGATATTTCTCGTCGATGACGACAAGGAGCTTCTACGAGCGACCAAGCAGACGCTTGAACTCGCCGGCTTCGCGGTTTCAGCTTTTTCGTCGGCCATGGAAGCCCTGTCAGTGCTAACGCCCGACTTTCCCGGCATCATCGTGTCGGATATCCGCATGCCGCAGATCGACGGACTGCAGCTTTTCGACCGGGTGCAGCAGCAGGACCGTGATCTGCCCGTCATCCTGGTAACCGGCCACGGCGATATCCCGATGGCGGTGAAGGCCATTCAGCAAGGTGTGTACGACTTCATCAGCAAGCCCTTTCCCGCGGACCGATTGGTGCAGAGCGTTCGTCGCGCTGTCGAGAAGCGCCGTCTGATCCTGGAGAACCGCGCGCTTCGCAAGGCAAGCGAGCAGGTGCGCGATGACCTGCCGCTCATCGGCCAGACGCCGGCGATGGAGCGGCTGCGCCACACGCTGCGGCAGATCGCCGATACCGATGTGGATGTGCTGGTGACCGGGGAAACCGGCAGCGGCAAAGAGGTAGTCGCCAGCCTCCTGCATCAGTGGGGACGCCGCCGGGCGGGCAACTTCGTCGCGCTGAACTGCGGCGCCCTGCCCGAGACGGTGATCGAAAGCGAGTTGTTCGGCCATGAGCCGGGCGCCTTCACCGGCGCACAGAAGAAGCGCGTCGGTCGCATCGAGCACGCAAGCGGCGGCACGCTGTTTCTGGACGAGATCGAAAGCATGGCGCCGTCGACGCAAGTGCAGATGCTGCGCGTGCTCGAGATGCGCGAAGTGACGCCGCTCGGCACCAACGAGGTGCGGCCGGTCGATCTGCGGGTGGTGGCCGCCGCCAAGGTCGATCTCGGCGATCCCCGGCAACGCGGCGAGTTTCGCGAAGATCTCTATTACCGTCTCAATGTGGTGACGATCTCCATCCCGCCGCTGCGGGAACGGCGCGACGATATCCCGTTGCTCTTCGGCTATTTCGCCGAGCGGGCAGCCAAGCGGTTCCGGCGCGACATGCCGGTCGCGTCGGCAGCGGTCCACCGGCATCTGCATGGTCACGACTGGCCCGGCAATGTTCGCGAGCTGTCGCATTTTGCCGAACGCTTCGTGCTGGGTGTCGAACAGATTGCCGGCAGCGCTCGAATCACGAAAGCCGGCGATCCTGATGAGACGCTGCCGTTGCCGGATCGGCTCGACCGCTATGAAGCCAGCATCATCCGTGAAGCGCTGGACGCCAATGACGGCGATGTGCGCAGGACGATCGCGGAACTCGGCATTCCGCGAAAGACCTTTTATGACAAGCTACAGCGCCACGGCATCGTGCGGGCCGACTTCGCACCAAGCGATGAGCGTAGCTGACGCGGCGCGGCCGATGTCAACCGTTGGCGACGCTATAGCGGCCGGCGGGCTTGTCATGCGACAGATTCGGACCGAGCGCGAGGCGTGCTTCCGTGGCGGCCTTCAGATCCGCCTCATTTGGCAGCGACGGTATCGTAACGAGTTCGCCGAGATCGAGTCCAGCCAGAGCGGCGTCCACCATATCGGCTACGTCCATCACCATCGATGCCGGAAATTGATCGAACGAGCCGCCTACACGTTCGAAAATCTCCGTTCGGGTCAGGCCCGGCAAAACCGCCTGAACGCGGACGCCCTTGCCGGATACTTCCGAATGAATGGCCTGTGTCAGATTGAGAACGAAGGCCTTGGTGGCGCTGTAGGTGCCGTTGAAGCGCTCCGGAATGTAGGCGACCACCGAGGCGATATTGACGATCGTTCCCCTGCCCCGTGCAGCAAACGCCTGCGCCGCCGCAACAGCCAAACGATTGACCGCAACCACGTTCAACTCGATCATGGTGTCCAGATAGTCGGGATCGTCATCAAGCAATGTACCCTTGGGACCGATGCCGGCGTTGTTGACAAGCAGGGTGACGCTTTCGTCGTCTCGCAGCCGCGCCTCGACGGTTCGCACTGCCGCCCTGTCCGTAAGATCAGCGGGCAGGACGCTTATTTTAACTCCGGCCTCCCGCGTCAATTTTTCCGACAGCGCCCGCAGCCGCTGCGCATCGCGCGCAACGAGGATCAGATCGTAGCCGCGCTTGGCGAGACGGTCGGCATAGGTGGCGCCGATGCCGGAAGAGGCACCGGTGATGAGGGCAGTGCCAAGGGGGCTAGGCATGGCAGAATTCCTTAGAGTTGTTGATTAACTGGTATATGCCACTATATTTAGGAGGACTGTTGCTCTGCGCAAGTGGCCTTCGAAAAAATTGTCGTTGAGAAGGTTGACCCGCCGCAGCCAATCGGGAGACATCAGCGACGGAGAAAACGAAATGAACGACACGACCAGCCTCCCCGGCGTCTGGAGCTATTGCAGCAATGGCGCCCTCAAACGCGCCTCGCGCCAGCTTGGCCAGCTTTACGAAGACGTGATGGCGTCGAGCGGGCTGAGGATCACGCAATATACCTTACTGACCCAGATCAAGATCGGCGGCGAAACGCCGCTGAAGGTGCTGGCGGAGACAATGGTAATGGATCTCTCGGCGCTTGGGCACACGCTGAAGCCGCTGCTGCGCGACGGTCTTGTCGAACTGGTGCCTGATAACAAGGATCGACGCGTCAAGCGCGTGCGCCTCACCGATGAGGGAGAGCGGCGGTGGTCGGAAACCAGTTTGCTGTGGCAGGATGCGCAGGCGCGCTTCGACGCGGCATTCGGCAAGGAGGCCTCCGAAAACCTCCGTCGTACGATGGATATGATCTCATCGCCCGAGTTTGCTCGCGCTTTTGCTGCCGCCGGGTAAAATCCCGGTGGTGACTGATCAACTTCATGCGAGTGGAAGACCGCGCGGCTCTAGTCAGAGCCTGACGACGTAATCCTTGCGAGTCGTTTCAATGACTTCCCAGGTTCCCTTGAAGCCCGGCCGCAAGATCATGCGGTCGCCGGCGCGCAGATGCACGCCCTTGCCGCCATCCTCGGTCACGATGGAATGGCCGGAGAGAACGCTGAAATATTCCCACTCGTCATAGACAATACGCCACTTCCCCGGCGTCGCCTCCCATATACCGGCATAGACGCCGCCATCGGCCTCCTCGAGGTTCCAAGTCTTGAATTGCGGGTTGCCAGCGAGGAGCCGATCCGCGGCCGGGGCACCGAGTTCCGGTTCGGTGCCCGTGATGTCGAAGGTAAGCTGGTTTGCCATTGGATCTCAGATCTTCGCAAGCGACTGTTCAAGATCGGCGATGATGTCCTTGACGTCTTCGATGCCGATCGACAAGCGGACGACATCGGGGCCCGCACCTGCGGCGGTCTTCTGTTCGTCCGTCAGCTGGCGGTGGGTGGTCGAGGCCGGATGGATGACCAGCGAGCGGGTATCGCCGATATTGGCGAGATGCGAGAAGAGTTGCAGGCCTTCCACCAGCGTCTTGCCGGCCTCATAGCCGCCTTTGACGCCAAAGGTGAAGACAGAGCCGGCGCCCTTCGGCGAGTAACGCTGCTGGAGCGCATGGTTGGGGTCGTCCTCAAGACCGGAATAGTTCACCCAGGCGATCTTGCTATGCGCCTTCAGCCATTTGGCGACCGTTGCGGCATTCTCGCTGTGGCGCTGCATGCGCAGCGGCAACGTCTCGATGCCGGTGATGATCAGGAAGGCATTGAACGGCGAGATCGCCGGACCGAGATCGCGCAGGCCGAGAACGCGGCAGGCGATGGCGAAGGCGAAGTTGCCGAAGGTCTGGTGCAACACGACGCCATTGTATTCCGGGCGCGGGCTGGAGAGCATGGGATACTTGCCCGACTTCGACCAGTCGAAGGTGCCACCATCGACGATGATGCCGCCCATGGAGTTGCCGTGGCCGCCGAGGAACTTGGTCAGCGAATGAATAACGATATCGGCGCCGTGCTCGATCGGACGGATCAGGTAGGGGCTGGCCATGGTGTTGTCGACGATCAGCGGCAGACCGTGCTTGTGAGCGACATCGGCAATCGCCGCGATGTCGACGAAGGTCCCGCCCGGATTGGCCAGGCTTTCGATGAATATCGCCCGCGTATTCTCATCGATCTGGCTTTCGAAGCTTGCGGGATCGGCAGCGTTGGCCCAGCGCACCTTCCAATCGAAATTATCGAAAGCATTGCCAAACTGATTTATGGAGCCGCCATAGAGCTGTCTGGCGGCGACAAAATTGGTTCCCGGACGCATGATTGTGTGGAAGACGATTATCTGCGCGGCATGGCCGGAAGCAACGGCCAGCGCGGCGGTGCCGCCTTCGAGAGCGGCCACCCGCTCCTCAAGTACAGCCTGCGTGGGATTCATGATGCGCGTGTAGATGTTGCCGAACTGCTGAAGGCCGAAGAGCGCCGCTGCGTGATCGGCGTCATTGAAGACGTAAGCCGTGGTCTGGTAAATCGGCGTGGCGCGTGCACCGGTCGCCGGATCTGGCTTTGCGCCGGCATGCACGGCCAACGTATTGAAACCCGGATCGCTTGCAGTCATGAGGTCCTCCCGCTCTGATTTGAACTTTGTGGCGGGAGCATAACCGACGAGCGGCAAATGTTAATCGCCAAACGTTTCAACCGAGACGGGTTTGGAGAAAAATTTACTCCTTCTCAGGCGACCAGACGCGGATATTCAATGGCCGGGCAGCGATCCATCACCACCTTGATGCCGGCTGCTTCGGCTTTCGCGGCAGCAGCGTCGTCGCGGACGCCAAGCTGGGCCCAGATGACCTTTGGGCGCGGGTTCATGGCCAGCGCTTCATCAACAACCTCGGCAAGATAGGCCGAGGCGCGAAAAACATCGACCATATCGACAGGGGTCGGCACATCGGCGAGATGGCCGAAGACCTCCTGCCCCTGTATGTGCTTGCCAACCTGGCCGGGATTGACCGGAATGACCTGATAGCCGCGCGACTGGAGATAGCCCATGACGCCGTTGCTTGGTCGCGCCGGATTGGGCGATGCACCGGTCAGCGCTATCGTTTTCACCGACTGCAGGATATCGAGGATATAGTCGTCGTCGTAGTGATCGTGGTTCATGTCACTTGTCTCCCGATTGCGCAGCACCGATTTCCGATCATATGAAACCAACGGGCTGGCTGATCGTATATAGGGATGAACGGTACCAAAGGAGGATATTGCCGTGAGAAAAATGCTTCTGCTTCTTGCCGCGCTGCTGGCAGCTACGCCGGCGCTGGCGATATCACGTTACAATTCGCAGACGATCAGCTGTGACCGTGCTCGGGCCGCAATTCACAATGAAGGCGCAGTGATCTTGCGCTATCCATCCAAGCGCGTTCGCGGAATGACGCTGTTCGACCGATACGTGCGCAACAGCCGCCTGTGCGACGCCAACCAATATGCGGAATGGACAACTATTCCGACCAAGGACAATCCGAAATGTCGGGTGCTGAACTGCCAAAACATCGACAACCTGGACGGGATGATTTTTATTCCGGATAACTCGCTTTAGGCGATATTCCGTTGGTCGTTTTTGACGCTAACGAATGAATGCAATACCTACGAATTTTGACTGGCGGATCGTTACATCTGCCGGCCCAGCTGTTGCCGATGCGCATCACCTAAACGGGTGAAACCCCCAATACCCATAGATGTTCACTGTATATCCCGCTTATGTCCTGATATGTTCACTCGTATGTTAGAAACACCTCATAGTTGAATGAGGAAAACGAGTTTAAAACTTCTGGCGTACGTCCATCATGGTCGCCGAAGGACACCAATCGTCCGATGGTTGCAAAATCGATTAAGCAGAATCATTGATCCGCGCCAATTTCCAATGCGGACCGTGTTGCTTTTTCCGGGCGACGGCGTAACAAGATCCATGACGTCTTGTTCATACACCATCTGGTAGTCTTTTCGTGTCCCTCACCGTCATCCTGCTGGTCCTCTTCGGCGCGCTTTTGCACGCCACCTGGAATGCCTTGATCAAGGCGGGGACGGACAAGACGCTCGACGCGAGCCTGATATCGGCGGGCGGTGCCATCACGGCGTTGCCTTTTTTGCCACTGTTGCCGTTTCCCGATGCTGCAGCCCTGCCCTACATCGCGGCATCGGCCATTCTTCAGTTCATCTATTTCCAGCTCGTCGCAGGCGCCTATCGCGCCGGCGACATCGGCCTTGTCTATCCCCTGATGCGCGGCTGCGCGCCGCTGCTGGTGGCGGCAACGAGCGGCTTCATTCTCGACGAAAGCCTGTCTACGGGCGCGCTGATCGGAACGATGACGATCTGCGCAGGCATCCTCACGCTTGCCTTCGAGGCGAAGCGCGGCAGCGGCCATGCGATTCGCCTGGCGCTCGCCAACGCCGTGGTCATCGCCACCTATACCTATGTCGATGGCATCGGAGCACGCATTTCAGGGAATGCTGTGTCCTATACGCTGTGGATGTCGCTGCTGCCGCCCGTCTTGCTATTGAGCTGGGCGATATCACGGCGCGGGATTTTCGCGGTCGCCATGCATGTGAAGGTGAACTGGTGGCGCGGCCTGATTGGCGGCGCCGGCTCGATCGGTTCCTACGGACTGGCGCTGTGGGCAATGACCAAGGCGCCAGTCGCAACTGTCGCGGCGCTCCGGGAAACGTCGATCCTGTTTGCCCTGATCATCTCGGTGGTGTTTCTCAAGGAGAAGGCCAGCCCATGGCGGTATCTCGCAGGCGTGATTATCGCGCTCGGCGGATTGCTGCTGAAGCTGGCCTGATCCTCCTCAGTGGCTTGGGCTCAAACGGGACCGTGAAGCGAGATCGGCTATTTATTCTCCGGACCAATCCGGCATGCGACCATCCAGAAACGCGCCAATTCCCTCTTCAGCATCCGTCGTCATCACGCTGTCCACCATAACCTCCGCGGCATAACCGTAGGCTTCTTCGACCGGCATTTCGAGCTGGCGATAGAAGGCCTCCTTACCGATCCTCAGTGCCATCGGCGACTTGGCCGCGATGACGGAGGCATATTTGGTGACGACCTGCGTCAGATACTGCTTCGGCACGATGCGGTTGACCAGACCGAAGTCCTTGGCGGTCGAGGCATCGATGGTTTCGCCGGTCAGCAGCATTTCCATGGCCTGCTTGCGGTGTGCCGCGCGAGTAATCGCCACCATCGGCGTGGCGCAGAACAGGCCGATATTGACACCCGGTGTGCAGAAGGTCGCCGTATCGGTGCAGATGGCGAGGTCACAGGATGCGACGAGCTGGCAGCCGGCGGCGGTCGCAAGTCCATCGATTTCGGCAATGACCGGCTTCGGCAGGCGCGTAATCTCCAGCATCAGATCGGCAGCAAGCGCGAAGATCTCCTCGAAGAAGGCCTCGCCATCGTCCGGATCGGCACGGTGCGCGGTCAGTTCCTTCAGGTCGTGACCGGCGGAAAAGACATCGCCAGTAGAGGCGATGATCACTACACGCACCGCCTCGTCCGCAGCAGCGCTCTGCAACTCTCCCATCAGCGTTTCCAGCATTGCGATTGACAGGACATTGGCGGGAGGGTTGTTCAGCGTCAGCCTCAAGACGCCGTCGGCGAGCTGGCGAAGGACGAGCGAGCCGCCATTCGCTTTGCTTGCCTCAGTGCGAAAGGATAGGACTTCTGCCATGATCTGACTCCCTGCTTGTCGATTGCGTGCCAAGCGTTCTGCCACAGGAAATCAGCAATTTCGAGAAGAAGCGATGCAACTGGCCGTGACGACAAAGGCGTTCCACCGGTTTCTTCAGAAGGCTTTGCTTGGTGCTCTTGCCCAATCGCCAGCCAGGCAAGCCCCAATTTCGACTTCATAAGACGCCCGATTTGAGGTATTCAAATACCACATTACTAAGTAATTGATTTTACTATATTGTTTTTCCGGCCTCCACGGATACGAATATTGACGCTCCAGCAGTGAGCCTCTATACACACGCCAGAACGCAGCCCTTCCCGGCTGCTTTCTTTTTGGTGCGCCCTCGGGCTCCCAATTCAAGCAACAAGAAACGCCCTCTCGCCTTCGGGCCGAGGGACCCAAAAGAGAGTAACTACTATGGCAACCTTCTCCCAGAAGCCTGCAGAGGTGGAGAAGAAGTGGATCATCATCGACGCCGAAGGGCTTGTCGTTGGTCGTCTCGCTTCTGTTATCGCTATGCGTCTGCGCGGCAAGCACAAGGCAACCTTCACGCCTCACGTTGACGACGGCGACAACGTCATCGTCATCAATGCTGACAAGGTCGTTTTCACCGGCAAGAAGTACTCCGACAAGGTTTACTACTGGCACACCGGTTTTGCCGGCGGCATCAAGGAACGTACTGCTCGCCAGATCATCGAAGGCCGCTTCCCGGAGCGCGTTCTCGAAAAGGCTGTTGAGCGCATGGTTCCCCGTGGCCCGCTCGGCCGTCGCCAGATGAAGAACCTGCGTGTCTACACCGGTTCCAACCATCCTCATGAAGCACAGCAGCCAGTCGTATTCGACGTGGCATCGCTGAACAAGAAGAACGTAAGGAGCGCCTAAGAATGGCTGACCTCTCCTCCCTGAAGGATCTCGGCACCGTTACCGAAGCTTCGGCTCCGGTTCACGTCCGTAAGGTCGATTCGCTTGGCCGTTCCTACGCGACCGGCAAGCGCAAGAACGCCGTTGCCCGCGTATGGGTCAAGCCGGGCTCCGGCAAGATCATCGTCAACGGCAAGGAATTCGCGGAATACTTCGCACGTCCGGTTCTGCAGATGATTCTGCGCCAGCCGATCGTTGCAGCTGCCCGCGAAGGCCAGTTCGACATCATCGCAACGGTTGCCGGCGGCGGTCTTTCCGGTCAGGCCGGTGCCGTTCGTCACGGCGTCTCCAAGGCTCTCACCTACTTCGAACCGGGCCTGCGCTCGGTCCTGAAGAAGGGTGGCTTCCTGACCCGCGACAGCCGCGTCGTCGAGCGTAAGAAGTACGGTAAGGCCAAGGCCCGCCGTTCGTTCCAGTTCTCCAAGCGTTAATCGCTTCGGACTTCGGAATGTGGAAAGGTCGGGCTTCTGCCCGGCCTTTTTTTTTGTTTTGCCCGATGCTTTGACAAAACCCATGCGTGAATTATAATTCACACATGATCGAAGTGCGCCAAACTTCCATATTTCTCGTTGGCTTGGCGCGCTCCGCGATGACCGTGCCCGGCTGCGTATCGTCGCCCGCATTCGCAAAGTGGAACTGGGAAATCCTGGAGACGTAAAGGCGGTTGGCGACGGTGTCAGCGAGATGCGCGTTGATTATGGTCCGGGATATCGCGTCTACTTCACGAAGACCGGCGACACCGTAACCATTCTGCTGTGCGGAGGCGATAAATCCTGGCAAAGCAGAGATATCGCCTCGGCGAAGACGATGGCGAAGGAGATTTGACAATGCCTTTGGAAACGATCCGGTTCGACGTTCAGGGTCATCTCAAAACGCCCGAGGAACGCTTACTCTATCTTGAGGCCGCCTTCGAGGACGGCGATCCTGCTCTTGTCGCCCATGCGCTCGGTGATGTCGCGCGATCGGTTGGAATGACCTCTGTTGCGAGGGATGCCGGTGTTACCCGCGAGGCACTTTATAAGGCGCTCAGCGAAACCGGCGATCCCCGACTGTCGACCTTCTTCGGCGTCATCAAGGCGCTTGGTCTCAAGATTTCCGTGGCGCCCGACCAAGACGCTGCTTGATATCCATCGATTGAGAGGAGAATGACTTGGCCAACAAGTCGATTGATCACGCTTTCACGGCAACCAGCCTTACCTCCGCCGCCACCGATCCGACATTCGCCGGCGCGCTGTCCTTTATGCGCCGCCGCTTCACCAAGGATCTCACGGGCGCCGATGCCGTCGTCTGGGGCGTGCCTTTTGATGCCGCGACCTCCAACAGACCGGGTACGCGTTTCGGGCCGCAGGCGATCCGCCGCGCTTCGGCCATCTTCGACAACGACCCGCAATATCCGTTCAACCGCGACCTGTTCGCTGACATGGCTGTGATCGACTACGGCGATTGCCTGCTCGACTACGGCAACCACCAGGAGACGCCCGAAGCGATCGAGCGGCAGGCGAAAGCGATCGTCGATAGCGGCGCCTTCATGCTGACGCTTGGCGGTGACCACTATGTTACGTGGCCGATCCTCAAGGCGCACGCGGCGAGACACGGGCCGCTGGCGCTGGTGCAGTTCGATGCGCACCAGGACACATGGTTTGACGACAACAGGCGGATCGATCATGGATCCTTCGTGGCACGCGCCGTGCGCGACGGCATCATCGATCCGGATCGTTCGATCCAGATCGGCATCCGCACGCATGCGCCCGACGATTTCGGCATCAATATCCTCTATGGCCATCAGGTCGAGGAAATGAGTGCCGGCGAGATTGCTTCTACAATCATCTCGCACACGAAAGGCGCGCCGGCCTATTTGACCTTCGATATCGATTGCCTCGATCCGGCTTACGCACCAGGCACGGGAACACCGGTTTCCGGCGGCCCGTCGAGCGCGAAGATCCTTTCGGTGCTGCAGCGTCTGCACCAGCTCGATATCCGCGGCGCTGACGTCGTCGAAGTATCCCCGGCCTACGACCATGCCGATATCACCGCCATTGCGGGGGCGACGGTGGCGATGTATATGCTGGGCCTGCATGCCGAGCGGCGCAGCACAGCGTCACACGGCTGACTTATCCATCTTACAAAATGATTCCGGACTTCTTTCTAACCTATTGAAAGTGTGAGCGAGACAATGGCACCGAAGATCTTCATCGATGGCGAACACGGCACGACGGGCTTGCAGATCCGCACGCGCATGGCCGGCCGCCGCGACGTCGAGCTTCTCTCGATTCCGGAGGCCGACCGGCGCAATGCTGCCATCCGAGAGGATATGCTGAACAACGCCGACATCGCCATCCTATGCCTTCCCGACGATGCGTCGAAGGAAGCCGTGCGTATGGTCTCGGCCAACAACAACGTCCGCGTCATCGACACGTCGACCGCCTATCGCGTTGATCCCTCCTGGGCCTACGGCTTTGCCGAAATGGGCAAAGAGCAGGCTGCAAAGATCGCCTCAGCGCGTTTCGTCGCCAATCCCGGCTGCTATCCGACAGGCGCGATCGGGCTGATCCGCCCGCTGCGCGCTGCCGGTATCCTGCCTGACGGCTACCCGATCACCGTCAACGCCGTGTCCGGCTATACCGGCGGTGGCAAGCAGATGATCGCGCAGATCGAGGACCAGAGCCGCGACGACGCGATCAGCGCGCCGCACTTCCTCTACGGCCTGCCGCTGACCCACAAACACGTGCCCGAAATGACGGTCCATGGCCAGCTCGACCGCGCGCCGATCTTCTCGCCGTCCGTCGGCAAGTTCGCGCAGGGCATGATCGTTCAGGTCCCGCTGCATCTCGACATGCTTGCTCCAGGCGCGACGCTTGAGAGCATTCACGCGGCGCTGGCGGCGCATTATGCCGGACAGAACATCGTCACGGTCGTCCCGTTGGCGGAGAGCGGCAAGCTCGCGCGCGTCGATGCCGTGGAACTGGCCGGCAAGGACACGATGAAGCTCTTCGTGTTCGGCACGCCCGGCGCGTCACAGATCAATCTGGTGGCCCTGCTCGACAACCTCGGCAAGGGTGCCTCCGGTGCGGCCGTGCAGAACATGGACCTGATGCTCGCCTCGTGATCGAGGTCGGATTCCCGTGATATTCGCTGGTGTTGTTACCGATATAGGCGCCTGGTTTTCCGCTGCGATGCCGGATCACGGTCTGTATTCGCTGATCGGGATCGCGCTTGTTGCCGGTCTAGCCCGCGGCTTCTCCGGTTTCGGGGCAGCGCTGATCTTCATACCTCTGGGCGGCGCCATCATCGGACCGAAGCTGATTTCGCCGGTGCTGCTCGTCATCGACGGACTGGCGACGCTGGGCATGATCCCGCCCGCCTGGAAGCGAGCCAACCGGCGCGAGGTGTTTACCATGGCCGCCGGCGCACTGCTCGGCGTCCCCGCCGGTACCGCGATTCTGACGCTGATGGATCCGTTGCTGTTGCGCTGGTCGATCACCGTCGTCGCATTGCTGTTGCTTGGCCTGCTGATGTCGGGGTGGCGCTATCACGGCCAGCCACATTCTTTTCTGAGCGCCGCTGTCGGACTGGTCGCCGGCGTCTTCAGCGGTGCGGCGCAGTTGGGCGGCCCACCTGTCGTCGCCTATTGGCTGGGCGGAAAGACCGACTTCACCAAGGTCCGGTCCAACATCATCATCTACTTCGCGATTTCGACCTGTTTCAGCGTCGCCAGCTACTATGCCGGCGGGCTTTTCGTCGATACCGTCTTCGCATTGACGATGGTGATCCTCCCGAGCTACGCGATCGGCCTGTTTTTCGGCTCGAAACTCTTCGGCTTCGCACGCGAGAGCACGTTCAGGATCATCTGCTACACCCTGATTGGCGCTTCCGCCTTGCTTGGCATGCCGGCGCTCGACGGATTGCTGCGCTAGACTGTCCTTGCTAGCGATCGCTCACGGCCGATCTTCACGACCAGCGCGTTGCCCGGACCATGGGCCGCCGCGAACAGCAGTCCCGCCAGAAACGTGAAGTGATCTATGAAGAATCCGAACTCCGCCTGGTTGCCGCTCCAACGGCCGGGGCCATGAAAGGCTATGGCGAGGAATATGACATAGATCCCTGCCAGCAAGGCCGCCGGCGCGAAAAACAGACCGGTGAGAAAGGCAATCGCCAACCCGAGTTCGAAGAAGGCTGCGATCCAGGCGAGGAAAAGCGGGAACGGAAAGCCCGCGGCAGCGATGTAAGCAGCCGTCGCCGGCATGTCGAAGAACTTGAAGCTCAGCGCCATTATGAATACGGCTGCAAAAATCAGCCTTGCGATCAGGACTGTGATTGTCTTGCTCATATGTCTCTCCCTTGCTTGGCAGACGTTTCTGCCACTGCCTCTCTAAAGCAAGGACGAATGGGATGGCGCATGTCCGACATCTGCATCCCTCGTCCGTCGGACAAACAGCCGTCGCCCGTTGCTGCCATTCTGATTCATGCGCTTCCCAATTCGATTCCGGAAGTGGTCGCAAGCCACTGAAATCAGATTCCATTTCGGCATCGCGCTTCTGCGCTATCCCCGCCTCTTTACGGAATTTCTATTTCGAGCCGAATTGCGCCGAATGGATTTCATACGCCTTCCGGCATTAATTTCTGTTCGAAAATGCGGAGGTACACGCCATGCGAGACATCATGTTTCCGAAGCCTACGACCGGACGACCGAGGCCGCCAACAGGAAAGCGGCAGATGCGCGAAAAGCGCACCGCGCAGACCCTTATCATCTTCGGGCTCGTGCTTGCCGCCGTCGAGCTTTACGTGATCTGTGTCAACTTCTGAGGCGTCGATGCTAGCGAATACGCAACTTCGACCGGGAACGGTGACCACCGTGCTGGTGACGCCGTTCCGGGACGGCCGCCTCGACCTTGTCATGCTCGAGACGCTCGCTGAGCGACAAATCCGCTCCGGCATCGATGGGCTGGCGGTCTGCACGGTGACCGGCGAAGGGCCGACGCTTTCACCCACCGAACGGGCAGCAATCATCAGCACCTGCGTACGCCTGGCCGCCGGGCGTGTGGCCGTCATCGCCGCGACCGGCACCAATGCCACATCGAGCACGATCGCCCTTACCCGTCAGGCACAGGACCTCGGCGCGGATGCCGCTTTCGTCACGGTTCCGTATTATTCGAAACCGGGACAGAAGGGTATCATTCGGCACTTCGAACAGGTGGCGGCCGCGACGCTGCTGCCGGTGCTGATCGATGACGATCCATCGCGCTGCGCCAGCGGCCTCAGCGCGGAGAGTCTTGCTGCCCTGGCGCAAGTTCAAAGCATTGTCGGCGTCGTTCATGCCATCCCAAATTCGAGCCCGGTTCCAGCGCATCTGCGCCGACGCTTTCTCGCGTTTTCATCGGACGAGGCGCATGCACTCGCATTCCTCGCCTGCGGTGGCGACGGCATAATGTCATCGGCCACGAATATTCAGCCTCGTCTGTTTGCCGCCCTGTATCGGCTTACGAAAGCGGGCAACATGTCTGCCGCCACGCCAGTCGACGCTCGTCTGCAGCCACTCATCAAGGCGCTTCCCGATGTCGGTGATCCAGCAAACGTCAAACAAGCGCTGCATGTTCTTCTCGGCATGCACCCGGATGTGCGCCTGCCGCTTGTCGGCCCTGACGCGGTCGAGAAAGCGGCACTCTTCGATGCCCTGACAGCATTGGCCGAAAGCCGCACGCAAGGACAGGCCGTCTGACCCCTCACCGTCCATACTTGCCCGGTTCCGCCGGCAATTAATCCCCTGAAAGGAAAGACCATGCCTTCTCTTCAATCCCGCGTCCTGCCGGCCACCACCAGCAGACAACCTTCGCCTCGCTTCACGATTGGCCGCGATGTCGCGGGCCGTTGGGTGGTTCAGGATCGGGATGGCCGCGTCGGCGGCATTTTTATCAGCGAACAGGCCGCCGTGCATTTCGCTGCGGATGAATGCGCGCACGATGCGACGCAGATCGTGGTTTCGCGCCACGCCACGCTCCTGCCCTTCGGGCCTGTCGATGGCAGTAGCAATGTCCATTGAAACGGCATTGCCCCACCTAGGCGAGCAGTGATACAGCCCGCTCCCGTCAATGTGGCAAACGCTTCTTTAACTGGCGCTCCCTATGATCTGCTCAACACCATGCCGAGCAGATGCTATGCCAAACAAGCCGAATTTTCGCTTCACCCACTACGACCTCAAGGAACAGCGCGCGGGCACCGTCATCGAGGTGACGCTGAACGCTGTTGCCAATGTACGGCTGATGACGGCGCCGAATTACCAGCGTTTCACCGAGGTTCTCGATTTCAAGTATGTCGGCGGGGTGGCGCGCAAATCGCCCATTCGCGTACCGATTCCGGAAAGCGGGAACTGGCATCTGGTGGTCGATATGGAAGGCCATCACGGGTTGGCAGAATCCTCGGTCAAGATCATCACCGCGCCGGCCAATCAGAAACGCGCGTCCTGATCAGCGCGGATTGCGCTCTTTCCTCAGCTTCGACCACCAGTCCAGCCGCTTGCGGATGTCGCGCTCGAAACCACGCTCGGGCGGATCGTAGAAAGTCTGGCGGCCCATCTTCTCGGGGAAATAGTCCTGGCCTGAAAAGGCATCGGGCTCATCGTGGTCGTAGCGATAGCCCTCGTTGTATCCCTCATCCTTCATCAGCTTGGTTGGCGCATTGAGGATGTGCTTGGGCGGCAGCAACGAGCCGTTCTGCTTGGCAGCCATGGTCGCGGCCTTGAAAGCGGTATAGACGGCGTTCGATTTCGGCGCGGTGGCAAGATACACGCAGGCCTGCGCCAGCGCCAGCTCCCCCTCCGGCGAGCCGAGATAGTCGTAGGCGTCCTTGGCGGCATTGCAGATAGCGAGCGCCTGCGGATCGGCAAGGCCGATGTCCTCGACCGCCATACGCACCAGCCGACGCCCGAGATAGAGTGGATCCTCGCCGGCATCGAACATCCGGGCAAGATAATAAAGGGCGGCATCCGGGTCGGAGCCGCGAACCGACTTGTGCAGCGCTGAAATCAGATTGTAGTGGCCGTCCTGCGCCTTGTCGTAGACAGGGGCGCGGCGCTGGACGATGCGAGTCAGGCCCTCGGTATCGAAGATCTCGTCCAGGCGTGCGGCGCGCCAGACCTCTTCGGCCAATGTCAGCACGGCACGCCCGTCGCCATCGGCCATGCGGAGCAGGCTGATCCTTGCCTCCGGCGTCAGCGGCAAATCCTTCTCTTCGGCCGTCTCCGCCCGCGCCAGCAGTTCGGCCAGGCTCTGGTCGTCATGCGATTTGAAGGTCAGGACACGGGCGCGGGAGAGAAGAGCGGCGTTGAGTTCGAAGGATGGGTTCTCGGTGGTGGCGCCGACTAGGATGACGGTGCCGTCTTCCATGACAGGCAGGAAACTATCCTGCTGTGCGCGGTTGAAACGATGGATTTCGTCGACAAAGAGCAGCGTCTGCCGTCCGTCCATGCGGCGCAGGCGGGCCGATTCGAACACCTTCTTCAGATCGGCGACGCCGGAGAAGATCGCCGAGATCTGCTCGAACGCCAACCCCGCCTCGCCCGACAGAAGCCGGGCAACGGTGGTCTTGCCGGTCCCAGGCGGCCCCCAGAATATCATCGATCCCAACGAGCCGCTTTCGATCATCCGCCTGAGAACGCCGTCCTCACCGGTCAGGTGATCCTGTCCGGTGACGTCGGCGATCGTCTGCGGTCGAAGCCGATCGGCAAGCGGCCGCCGGCTGGCGACCCCTTCCGGTATGCGCGGCGCGAAGAGATCGTTGCTCATCGGAAGAACTGTCGGATGCGCTGGCCGTCGCGTTCGATCTCGACGCGCCAGAAGCTTGGATCCTTCGTAGCCATGGTGGCGAGCTCCTGGGTGGTCTTCACGTCGGCGCCATTGACCGAGACGATGATGTCCTTCGGCTGGAAGCCGAGCTGGGCGGCGATCGAGCCGTCCTTAAGCTCGGAAACGACGACACCGGTGCTTTCGCTGGCCATACGGAGCTCGTCGGCAACGCGTGGCGAGAGGTTTTCGACCACGGCGCCGGTGAAGGGCGAGCGGCCGTCGATGGTGCGCCGGTCGCGCGGTGTCGTTTCCGGCGCCTTGCCGAGCGTGATGCTGACGTGCTCCTGCTTGCCGTTGTCGGTGACGGCGAGATCGACAGCCTTGCCGAGGCCGGCGGTGGTCAGGCGATAAAGCAGCGCATCGGGATGCTCGACGGATACGCCATCGACCGCGGTGATGACCTCGCCGGCTTTCAGACCCGCTTTCGCGGCCGGGCCATCATCGGTGACCTTGACGACGATGGCGCCCCGCGCCTTGCCGAGGCCAAGTGCATCGGCGACGTCAGAGGTGACCGCATCGAAGGTGGCGCCGACATAGGGGCGCTCGAAGGTCTTCACGCCCGCGTCTGCCGCTGCCAGGAACACCTTGACCAGATTGGCGGGAATGGCGAAGCCGATGCCGTTGGAGCCGCCACCACGCGAGAAGATCGCGGTGTTGATGCCGATCAGTTCGCCCTTCATGTTCATCAGCGCGCCACCGGAATTGCCGGGATTGATCGACGCGTCGGTCTGGATGAAGAAGCCGAATTCGTTCTTGACCACCTGGTTGCGGGCAAGTGCCGACACGATACCCGACGTGACCGTCTGGCCGACGCCGAAGGGATTGCCGATGGCGAGCACGAGATCGCCGACCTCGACCGCGTCGGAATTCCCGATCCGCAGCGCCGGGAATGTTTCTTTGGTATCGACCCTAAGGACTGCGAGATCGAGCCGGTCATCCTTCAGGACGACCTTGCAGGGAAATTCGCGGCCATCCGACAGAGCGATCTTGATATCGTCGGCGCCTTCGATGACGTGGTTGTTGGTGACGATGGTGCCGTTGGCTTCGATGATGACGCCCGAGCCCAGCGACGATTGCTTCTCGGTGCGGTTCGGCATCTGCTGGCCGAAGAACTGCTCGAAGAAGGGATCACCGGCGAAGGGCGACTGGCGGCGGATGGTCTTTTCCGCGTAGACGTTGACCACCGCACCCGCGGTCTGCTTGACCAGCGGCGCAAAGGACAGCTGCATTTCCATCTGGCTCTGCGGGACAGTCTTCGCAGTCTGTGCGTGGGCCTTGATCGGCAGTGCAAGCACCAGAGCGAGCAGCGGCAGTGAAGCGCGCTTCAACAGGTCGTGCATGAGAATCCCTTCTGAGAATAATAGTCTAGAAACGTTGTAGTGCCCGACGCTAGAAAGGAAAGAGGGCGGAAGCATGGACGAATGAGGCTGCTCACCGGATGCTTCAGGTTCTTGCCAAACTGAGTCAGGAACGACAGGCATGCAACTGATATCAAAGGCCAAACTCTGGGCAAAGTCACTGAAGCGTGACGTCGTCGCGCTGTGGCTTGCCGCGCGGGACAAAAGGGTGCCGTGGTACGCCAAGGCGGTGGCAGGCGGTGTGGCGGCCTATGCGCTTTCGCCGGTCGACCTGATCCCGGATTTCATACCCGTGATCGGCTACCTCGACGATTTGATCATCGTGCCACCCGGCATCATGCTGGCCGTCAGGCTCATTCCACCGGCGCTGATGGTGGAGTTGCGTGCAACAGCATCGGAACGGCTGACGCGACCGGTGAGCCGCGTCGCGCTGCTGTTCATCCTTGCCATCTGGGCGGCCTGCATCATCTTCATCGGCATGGTGCTCATCGGCGCCATCATCGATCGAACGGGAACACATGCATGACGCGACACAGCAAGCCTCTCCTCCTCACCGCCGCCGCCTTCCTGTTCTGCACCGCAGGCATCAGCCATGCGGCGAGTTTCGACTGCGAGGCGAAGGAACTCAAGCCGGACGAGAAGGCGATCTGCGACAACCGCGCGCTCAACGACGCCGATGTGAAGATGGTGACGACCTTCGATCTGCTCTCCGGCCTGTTGGCCATGGGCTCACGCGGGACGATGCAGGACGAGCAGACGGCATGGCTGAAGAAGCGGCAGGAATGTAGCGCCGACGTTGCCTGCATCCAGGCGGCTTACGACACACGCCTGAAACAGCTGGGTGAAAGCTACAAAAACATAAACCGGCCGCTTTGAGGCGACCGGTTTATAATGGAGCTGACTCCTAATCAGCGCGTTCAGTGATCGCCGAGATCGCGAACCGCGCCGCGGTCGGCGCTTGTGGCGAAGGCCGCATATGCCTTCAGCGCCTTGGTGACATTGCGCTTGCGATGCTCGGCAGGATGCCAGCCCTTGGCGTCCTGTTCGGCGCGGCGGGTCGCCAGTTCCTTGTCATCGACGCGCAGGCTGATCGTGCGGTTCGGAATATCGATGTCGATCATGTCGCCTTCGCGGACGAGACCGATGGTGCCGCCGTTCGCCGCTTCCGGCGAGGCGTGACCGATCGACAGGCCCGACGTACCCCCGGAGAACCGACCGTCTGTAATCAGCGCGCAAGCCTTGCCGAGGCCCTTCGACTTCAGGTAGCTCGTCGGATAGAGCATTTCCTGCATGCCGGGGCCGCCCTTCGGGCCTTCGTAGCGGATAACGACAACGTCGCCGGCGACAACCTGGTTCGACAGGATCGCCTTGACGGACGCGTCCTGGCTCTCGAACACCTTGGCCGGACCCGAGAACTTCAGGATCGATTCATCGACGCCCGCCGTCTTCACGATGCAGCCGTCGAGCGCGAGGTTGCCCTTCAGGACGGCGAGACCGCCGTCCTTGGAGAAGGGATGCTGGGCATCGCGGATGACGCCCTTTTCGCGGTCGAGGTCGAGTTCTTCCCAGCGCGAGCTCTGGCTGAAGGCAGTCTGCGTGGGCACGCCACCGGGGGCAGCACTGAAGAGGTCGAAAGCCGCCTTGTTGTCGGTCACGGCGACGTCCCACTGTGCAAGCGCTTCGCGCATGGTGGGAGCGTGAACGGTCGGCAGATCGACGTTCAGCAGTCCGGCGCGGTCGAGTTCGCCGAGGATCGCCATGATGCCGCCGGCGCGGTGCACGTCTTCCATGTGGACGTCGGACTTCGCGGGCGCCACCTTGGACAGGCAGGGCACGCGGCGCGACAGACGATCGATATCATCCATGGTGAAATCGATCTCACCCTCATGCGCTGCGGCAAGAATGTGGAGCACGGTGTTGGTCGAGCCGCCCATGGCGATATCGAGCGCCATGGCGTTTTCGAAGGCGCCCTTGCTGGCGATGGTGCGCGGCAGAGCGGTAACGTCGTCCTGCTCGTAATAGCGCTTGGCGAGAGCCACGACGCGACGGCCGGCTTCGAGGAAGAGTTCCTTGCGGTCCGAATGGGTGGCGAGCGTCGAACCGTTTCCGGGTAACGACAGACCCAGGGCTTCGGTCAGACAGTTCATCGAGTTGGCGGTGAACATGCCGGAGCAGGAGCCGCAGGTCGGGCAAGCGGAGCGTTCGATGACGGCGACGTCCTCGTCGCTGATCTTATCGTCGGCGGCGGCGACCATGGCGTCGACGAGGTCGAGCGACACCTTCTTGCCGTGCATGACGACCTTGCCGGCTTCCATCGGGCCACCTGATACGAAGACCGTCGGGATGTTGAGGCGCAGTGACGCCATCAGCATGCCGGGGGTAATCTTGTCGCAGTTGGAGATGCAGACCATGGCATCGGCGCAGTGGGCGTTGACCATGTATTCGACGCTGTCGGCGATCAGTTCGCGCGACGGCAGCGAATAGAGCATGCCGTCATGGCCCATGGCGATACCGTCGTCGACCGCAATGGTGTTGAACTCCTTGGCGACGCCGCCGGCCGCCTCGATCTCGCGGGCGACGAGCTGGCCGAGGTCCTTGAGGTGGACGTGGCCGGGCACGAACTGGGTGAATGAGTTCACCACCGCGATGATCGGCTTGCCGAAATCCGAATCCTTCATGCCCGTCGCGCGCCAAAGGCCGCGCGCGCCTGCCATGTTACGGCCGTGGGTCGTGGTTCTGGAACGATAAGCTGGCATGGGTGTATTCCTCGAATTGCCGGAAGTCGTTGACGACGCCTGCCGCGAGCACTTCACAGAAGGCTTGCAAGCCTGACATCGCTGCTTTTTGGAATTGTCCTAATCCAAACGGTATGTACTGTCACTACCGGGAAGGCCGAAACCGGTACGCCCGGCTCTGCTCCCGGCATCTGGCATATACGTATGCAGCCGGCATTTTGTTACCAGCGCGCACCATAAACACCATACACAAAAAATTGGCTTTCTGCAGACGGGATGCCGGGCATAAACATTGATCCAAAGACGCGGCTCGCGCGTTCTAGCTTCAGGCCGAGCGATCACGCTCAGGAGGTTCCGAATGCCCACTTACCGTCCACCGAAGATCGCTTCATCGGAAATCACCCCGCGTCAGGTCTATATGGGGCGGCGCGAGTTTCTTGGAACCGCGACGCTCGGCGCAATGGCGCTTTATGGCGCAGGCCAAGCCACTGCTGCGGCGCTGACCACCATCGACAGCAAATACACCGTCGATGAAAAGCTCACCCCCATCAAGGACGTGACGAGCTACAACAATTTCTACGAATTCGGCCTCGACAAGGGCGACCCGATCGCCAATTCCGGCGACTTCAAGCCGATGCCATGGACGATCACCGTCGACGGCATGGTGGGCAAGCCTGGAACCTTCGATCTCGGTGCGCTGATGAAGGAGTTTCCGATCGAGAGCCGCACCTACCGGATGCGATGTGTCGAGGCCTGGTCCATGGTCATCCCTTGGGACGGCTTTCCGCTCGCATCGCTCTTGAAGAAAGTCGAACCGCTCGGGAGCGCCAAATACGTGGCGTTCGAGACCGTGGTGCGCCCCGAGGAGATGCCGGGTCAGAAGGGCATTTTCCAGTCACTGGAATGGCCCTATGTCGAGGGTCTCAGGCTCGACGAGGCCAACCATCCGCTGACGCTGCTGGCCGTCGGCCTCTACGGCGAGACGCTGCCGAACCAGAACGGCGCACCGATACGGCTTGTCGTTCCGTGGAAATACGGGTTCAAGGGGATCAAGTCGATCGTGCGGATCACGCTGACCGACAAGGAGCCGAAGAACACCTGGCAGGTGACCAATGCGCAGGAATACGGCTTCTACGCCAACGTCAATCCCGCCGTCGATCATCCACGCTGGAGCCAGGCCACGGAACGGCGCATCGGCGAGAGCGGGTTCTTCGGAGCCAGCCGCCATCCGACGCTGCCGTTCAACGGCTATGGTGACGAAGTGGCGAGCCTCTATGCCGGCATGGACCTGAAGGCGAACTTCTGATGGCCCTCCCGTCCCTCAGCCTGCCGAAGCGTTGGCAGCCGGCGTCGGTCTGGCTGCTCTATGTGGTCGGGCTGCTGCCTGCCGCGTGGACGTTCTATCTCGGCGCCACCGATCAACTCGGCGCTGATCCGGTGAAGACCTTCGAACTGTTCTTGGGTCTGTGGGCGATCCGATTCCTGATCCTGACGCTGGCCGTCAGCCCTGCCCGCGATCTGCTGGGCTGGAACTACCTGCGTTATCGCCGCGCGCTCGGGCTTCTCTGTTTCTACTACGTGGCGATGCATTTCGCCGTCTATATGGTGCTTGACCAGGCGCTGGATGTGTCGGCCGTCGTCGATGACGTCCTGAAGCGTCCCTTCATCATGTTCGGCATGGCCGGATTGGTGCTGCTGGTGCCGCTTGCGGTAACGTCGAACAATCTGTCGATCCGCAAGATGGGCTCGAACTGGATCTGGCTGCACAAGCTGGTCTACATCGTTGCCGCCTGCGGCGCCGTGCACTTTGCGCTGTCGACGAAGCTGCTGGATCTTGAGCAGTATGTCTATGTTGGGCTGATCTTGCTGTTGATCCTGTATCGCTCCTATAGGCCGATTGCCAGAAGCAGGAAGCGAGGCCAAGGACGGCGCGGCGCTGGGACGCGCGCGGCCAGCGCCGCCGGCTGAAGCAGCATCAGTTTCGCGGGCCCTTCTTTCAATCCCACAAACGAAAACAGCCGGGCTTTGCAGCCCGGCTGTTTTGCTTCCGGCGAACCGAAAATGATTAAGCGGCTTCAGCAGCAGCTGCTTCGGCTTCGACGCGTGCCTTGTCGGCTGCGCCCTTGGCGAAGGTGTCGCGGTCAACGAATTCGATGACGGCGAGAGCGGCGTTGTCGCCCTGGCGATAGCCGGCCTTCATGATACGCAGGTAGCCGCCGTTGCGGGTTGCGTAGCGCGAAGCGATCGTGTCGAACAGCTTCGAAACGATGGCGGTGTCGCGGATCTGCGAGATCGCCTGACGACGAGCATGCAGATCGCCGCGCTTGCCAAGGGTGACGAGCTTTTCAACGATCGGACGGATTTCCTTTGCCTTCGGCAAAGTCGTTACAATCTGCTCATGCAGGATGAGCGAAGCCGCCATGTTGGCAAACATTGCCTTGCGGTGGCTTGCAGTTCTATTCAGCTTGCGGCCGGCTTTACCGTGGCGCATGGCTATTCTCCTTCACTTGCAGGCTATTGCCTGCCGTTTGAACGTTAGTATTGGTCTTCGTAGCGCTTGGCGAGATCTTCGATGTTCTCAGGCGGCCATGCCGGCACTTCCATGCCGAGGTGCAGGCCCATGGAAGCGAGAACTTCCTTGATTTCGTTCAGCGACTTGCGACCAAAATTCGGCGTGCGGAGCATTTCTGCTTCGGTCTTCTGAATGAGGTCGCCGATGTAGACGATGTTGTCGTTCTTCAGGCAGTTTGCCGAACGAACGGACAGTTCGAGCTCGTCCACCTTCTTGAGGAGGGCCGGGTTGAAAGCGAGTTCGGTGACTGCTTCCTCTTCGGTTTCCTTCTGCGGCTCGTCGAAGTTGACGAACACGCCAAGCTGATCCTGCAGGATGCGCGCCGCGAAAGCGACAGCATCTTCACCGGTGATCGAACCATCGGTTTCGATGGTCATGTTCAGCTTGTCGTAGTCGAGAACCTGTCCTTCACGGGTATTTTCTACCTTGTAGGACACCTTCTTGACCGGCGAATAAAGGCTATCGACCGGAATGAGACCGATCGGAGCATCTTCCGCACGATTGCGATCGGCAGGAACATAGCCCTTGCCGTTGTTGACCGTGAATTCCATACGGATTTCGGCACCCTCGTCGAGCGTGCAGATGACATGCTCGGGGTTGAGGATTTCGATATCGCCGACCGTCTGAATGTCGCCAGCCGTAACAACGCCAGGACCCTGCTTACGCACGACCATGCGCTTTGCGTCGTCGCCATCCATCTTGATGGCGATTTCCTTGATGTTGAGAACGATGTCGGTGACGTCTTCACGGACGCCCGGGATCGACGAGAACTCATGCAGCACGCCATCGATCTGCACCGCCGTCACTGCAGCACCGCGCAGCGAGGAGAGCAGAACGCGGCGAAGCGCGTTGCCGAGGGTGAGGCCGAAACCACGCTCAAGCGGCTCTGCTACCAGAGTTGCCTTGATGCGCGAGCTCGACGAGAACTCAACCTTGTTCGGCTTGATCAGTTCCTGCCAGTTTTTCTGAATCATATTTTTGCCTTCCGTTCGTTGTCACCATCCAATCGTGACAACCGAGCTTGAGAAGCACCGGGAGCGATAACCCGCTCACCGGTGTTGTGAGTGGCGATGATCAGACGCGACGCTTCTTGCGCGGGCGGCAACCATTGTGCGGGATCGGGGTCACGTCGCGGATGGACGTGATCATGAAACCAGCAGCCTGGAGGGCGCGCAGAGCAGATTCACGACCCGAGCCCGGACCGCAAACTTCAACTTCCAGCGACTTCATGCCGTGTTCCTGCGCCTTCTTGGCAGCATCTTCAGCGGCGATCTGAGCGGCGAACGGGGTCGACTTGCGCGAGCCCTTGAAGCCCTTGGCGCCAGCAGACGACCAAGCAATGGCGTTGCCCTGTGCGTCGGTGATCGTGATCATCGTGTTGTTGAAGGTCGAGTTGACGTGAGCAACGCCCGACGAAATGTTTTTACGTTCGCGACGGCGAACGCGTACGGCTTCCTTGGCCATTTTTAAAATCCCTTTCTTGGATCTCTGCACCGCCGTAATACCAGCGGCTACACCGGAACGAGACCTTGCGGCCCTGCCCGAAACTCAAAAGAGGCCGGCGCAGACCGCCAGCCTCCCAATCCCCGGTCGCCCGGAAATTACTTCTTCTTACCAGCGATCGCCTTTGCAGGACCCTTGCGGGTGCGAGCATTGGTGTGCGTGCGCTGACCGCGGACCGGAAGACCACGGCGATGACGCAGGCCGCGGTAGCAGCCCAGGTCCATCAGACGCTTGATGTTCATCGAGGTTTCGCGACGCAGGTCGCCTTCAACCTGATAATCGCGATCGATGGTTTCGCGGATCTGCAGGACTTCAGCGTCGGTGAGCTGATTGACACGACGGTCAGCCGGAATACCGACCTTCTCGACGATTTCCTGTGCGAATTTCGAACCAATCCCGTGAATATACGTCAGCGCAATAACAACGCGCTTTGCAGTCGGGATGTTGACGCCAGCGATACGTGCCACGCCTATTCTCCTTGCGTTCCAGTTGCCATCCGGCAAGTGGTGTCTCGTTACACGGCCATGAACGGCCGCAATTACAATTCAGGTTCTCAACAAGTCAAAACGATCGAACCCGGAACTTCCTTGGGAAGGCCGCGCCGATCGCATTAAATTTCGCGAGTTGGCGCGGTGTTTAGCGGAATCAGTGCCCAAAAGCAACCGCTCCCGCCAAGTTTATTTCCAAAGCCCTAAAGCTTCGAAAGGATCGCTTCGATCTCGCCGGTGACGTGATCGATGTCGGCCATGCCATCCACCGACTTCAACTTGCCCTTGGCATAGTAGTAGCCGATCAGAGGAGATGTTTCTTTGTAATAGGCCTGAAGGCGGGTGACCACCGTCTCGGCATTGTCATCGGGACGACGCTTGAAATGCGTCGATCCGCAACGATCGCAGACACCCTCGACCGAAGGCTTGTTGTCCGTATCGTGATAGCCGGCGCCGCAGTTGGCGCATGTGTAACGACCGGACACGCGATGCGCGAGAATGCCGTCGTCGACCACGATCTGGATCACCGAGGACAGCTCAAGGCCCTTTTCCTTCAGCATGGCTTCCGTCGCGTCCGCCTGTACCAGCGTCCGCGGAAAGCCATCGAGAATGAAGCCCTTGGCACAGTCCGGCTGATCGAGCCGCTCGGAGATGATGGCGTTGACCACCTCGTCCGGAACCAGCTTGCCGGCCTTCATCAATGCGTCTGCACGTTTACCAACCTCTGTACCGGCCTGGACGGCTGCACGGAGCATGTCACCAGTGGAAAGTTGCGGAATGCCGTACTTTTCCACGATCCGCTGAGCCTGGGTCCCCTTACCCGCGCCCGGCGGCCCTAAAAGTATAAGTCTCATCGCCCCCGCTTCCCTCCACGCAACTTCGATTTCTTGATCAGGCCTTCATATTGCTGCGCGATCAAGTGCCCCTGGATCTGTGCAACCGTATCAAGAGTTACGCTAACGACGATCAAAAGCGAAGTGCCACCAAGGGATAATGGAATCCCGGTCTGCGACACAAGAATTTCAGGAAGAATACAGACGAACACCAGATAGATCGCGCCGATGACCGTGATGCGGGTCAGAACGTAATCGATGTATTCCGCGGTGCGTTCGCCGGGACGGATGCCCGGGATGAAGCCGCCGTGCTTCTTCAGATTGTCGGCCGTGTCCTTCGGATTGAAGACGATGGCCGTGTAGAAGAAGGCGAAGAAGGCGATCAGCAGACCGTAGAGAAGCATGTAGAGCGGCTGGCCGTGACCGAGTGCTGCGACGATCGACGTGATCCATGGCGGCATGTTCGTCGTGCTGGCGAAGCCTGCGATAGTTGCCGGCAGCAGCAGCAGCGAGGACGAGAAGATCGCAGGGATAACGCCCGACGTGTTGAGCTTCAGCGGCAGATGCGAGGTATCGCCCTGGAACATGCGATTGCCGACCTGGCGCTTCGGATACTGGATCAGAAGACGGCGCTGCGCACGCTCGACGAAGACGATGACGGCGATCACGGCGATGGCAACGATGATGACTGCGAGAATCAACGTCGTGGACAGGGCGCCGGTGCGGCCGAGTTCAAGGGTGCCGGCAAGAGCGGTGGGAAGACCAGCTGCAATGCCTGCGAAAATGATCAGCGAGATACCGTTGCCGATACCGCGCGAGGTGATCTGCTCGCCAAGCCACATCAGGAACATCGTGCCGCCGAGCAGCGTGATAACAGTCGATACGCGGAAGAAGATGCCCGGATCGACAACAAGCCCCTGCCCGCTTTCAAGGCCAACGGCGATGCCGTAGGCCTGCAGCGTACCCAGAAGAACCGTGCCGTAGCGGGTGTACTGGTTGATGATCTTGCGACCCTGCTCGCCTTCCTTCTTCAGGTTCTCGAGCGCCGGGACAACCGAGGTCATCAACTGCACGATGATCGAAGCGGAGATATAGGGCATGATGCCGAGCGCGAAGATCGCCATGCGCTGTACGGCGCCGCCCGAGAACATGTTGAAGAGACCAAGGATACCGCCGGCCTGGCCACTGAAGGCGGCGGCGTAAGCTTCGGGATTGAGACCCGGGAGCGGAATGTGAGTGCCCAAGCGGTAAACGAGGAGAGCTGCCAGTGTAAACCACAGGCGCTTCTTGAGATCCTCGGCTTTGGCGAAGGTCGAGAAATTGAGGTTGGAAGCCAACTGTTCCGCTGCAGACGCCATGCGTTTCTCCGCGCTACCGGCTTCGGGCTCTGACCAAGCGAAAGGCAGACCGCCGAATCGGCATTTCTGAATTATTCAAAAGCGGGCTTTGGACGGATTGCGGGCGCAACCTATGCCTCACCCTGTTATTCGTTCGACCGATCCTGATGCACGTGCATCCGGCCGGTTTTTGTGAGGCTCACATATGGGAGCAAAACCGCCCGGTGTGAAGCACCCCGGGCGGTTTATCATAGATTAAATTATTCCGCAGCTGCGGCAGAAAGAAGCGTGACGGAACCGCCAGCCTTTTCGATCTTTTCGACTGCCGGCTTGGAAGCGCCAGCAACTTCGAACTTGACCTTTGCCTTCAGCTCGCCGTCGGCGAGAACGCGGACGCCGTCCTTGACGCGACGGATAACGCCGGCAGCCTTGAGAGCTGCTGCATCAACCGTGTTCTTGGCGTCGAGCTTGCCAGCGTCGATCGCAGCCTGAACACGCTCAAGCGACACGACGACGAAGTCGGACTTGAAGATGTTGTTGAAGCCGCGCTTCGGCAGACGACGGTAGATAGGCATCTGACCGCCTTCGAAGCCGTTGATGGCAACGCCCGAACGGGACTTCTGACCCTTGACGCCGCGACCACCGGTCTTGCCCGAGCCCGAACCGATACCGCGGCCGAGGCGCTTGCGGCTATGGGTCGAACCTTCGTTGTCTTTGATTTCATTGAGTTTCATAGCGAATACTCCCTGCTTACTTCTCGTCGACGACGCGAACGAGATGCTGGACAGCACGGATCATGCCACGAACGGAAGGCGTATCTTCCAGCGTGCGTTGACGGTGCATCTTGTTCAGCCCGAGACCGATCAGCGTCTTGCGCTGGTAGTCCGGACGGCGAATCGGGCTGCCGATCTGCTCGACGGTGACCGTCTTAGCTTCGGTCTTCTTTGTAGCCTTGGCCATGGATCAGCTCCTCTTATTCTTCAGAAGCGTTACCGGAAGCGGCACGGCGAGCCTGAAGCGTTGCATACTTGATGCCGCGCTGAGCTGCGATGTCCTTCGGGTGAACCTGGTGCTTCAGAGCGTCGAAGGTAGCGCGAACCATGTTGTATGGGTTCGAGGAACCGGTCGACTTGGCGACGACGTCGTGGACGCCGAGCGTTTCGAAAACAGCGCGCATCGGGCCACCAGCGATGATACCGGTACCGACCTTGGCCGAACGAAGCAGAACCTTGCCGGCGCCATGACGGCCATGAACGTCGTGATGCAGCGTACGGCCGTCACGCAGCGGTACGAAGATCAGTTCGCGCTTGGCAGCTTCAGTCGCCTTGCGGATTGCTTCAGGCACTTCACGAGCCTTGCCGTGACCGAAGCCAACGCGGCCCTTCTGGTCACCAACGACTACGAGAGCGGCAAAACCGAAACGACGGCCACCCTTGACAACCTTGGCAACGCGATTGATCGCGACCAGCTTGTCAACGAATTCGCTATCGCGTTCTTCGCGGTTCTGGCGATCGTCGCGCGAACCTTTTCTTTCCTGTGCCATTGTCCTTTTCCTTTTTCTTTTCCGGGTGCGAACGGCAACAAAACGAAGACCGCATCAACCTCCCCTATCGGAGAGTGTTTGCGGTCCGGTGAAAATCCGGCCGGAAGCTCGCATGCCCCGGCCGGAAATCTAAATCAGAAGGACAGACCGCCTTCGCGTGCTGCATCAGCCAGGGCCTTGATACGGCCGTGATAGATGAAGGCGCCACGGTCGAATACGACTTCCTTGACACCAGCCTTCGAGGCGCGCTCAGCAACGAGCTTGCCCACGAGGGCAGCAGCTGCTGTGTCAGCACCGGTCTTCAGAGAACCGCGCAGATCCTTATCGAGGGTCGAGGCAGACGCGAGCGTCTTGCCTGCAACATCGTCGATAACCTGAACGTAGATGTTCTTCGAGGAGCGATGAACCGACAGGCGCGGACGGCCATTGGCCACCGACTTGAGGTGACGGCGCACGCGGTTGGCACGACGTGCAAGTGCTTCTTTCCTGCTAGCCATTTCGCGTGATCCTTACTTCTTCTTGCCTTCTTTGCGAACAATACGTTCGCCGGCATACTTGACGCCCTTGCCCTTGTAAGGCTCAGGACCGCGGTATTCGCGGATTTCAGCGGCAACCTGGCCGACCTGCTGCTTATTGATGCCAGTGACAACAATTTCAGTAGGCTTCGGCACAGCAATCGAGATGCCTTCCGGCGTCTGATAAACCACGTCGTGGCTGAAGCCGAGTGCCAGCTGCAGGTTTTTGCCCTGAAGCGACGCGCGGTAACCAACGCCGTTGATTTCGAGCTTGCGCTCGTAGCCGTCCTTAACACCCGTGAAGATGTTCTCGATCATCGTGCGGGACATGCCCCACTTCGAACGAGCATCCTTCGACTGCGTGAGCGGAGTCACGACAACCGCATTATCTTCGAGCTTAACACCGACTTCGTCGTTTGCGACGAAGAAGAGTTCGCCCTTCGGGCCCTTTGCAGTAACCTTCTGGCCTTCGACCGTAGCCGTAATCCCAGCAGGTATCTGAACGGGCTTCTTACCGATACGAGACATGTTTCAATCCTGTCTGTTCGCTATGGAGATCGATGCTCGGTATTAGAATACCGAGCAAAGAACCTCGCCACCAACGTTCTGTTCGCGAGCCTGGTGATCTGCCATCACACCCTTCGGAGTCGAAAGGATGGTGATGCCGAGACCGTTCGCGACCTGCGGAATGGACTTGACCGAGACATAAACCCGGCGGCCCGGTTTAGACACACGGCCGATCTCACGGATCACCGATGCGCCTTCGTAGTACTTCAACTCGATGTTGATTTCAGACTTGCCATTGCCGAAATCGACAAGAGCGTAGCCACGGATGTAGCCTTCAGCCTGGAGAACATCGAGAACGCGTGCACGGAGCTTCGAAGCAGGCGTCGAAACCGACGACTTGCGGCGAGAAGCGCCGTTGCGGATGCGAGTGAGCATATCGCCCAACGGATCAGTCATTGTCATCTAACCTGCTCCTTACCAGCTCGACTTGACGATGCCCGGCACCTTGCCGAGATTGCCGAGTTCACGCAGCGCGATACGCGACATGCGCAGTTTGCGGTAGTATGCGCGCGGACGGCCCGATACTTCACAACGGTTGCGAATACGGGTCTTCGATCCATCGCGCGGCAGGGATGCCAGCTTGATCGAGGCCTTGAACCGGTCTTCAATTGGAAGAGCCTGGTTCATGATGATCGCCTTCAACTCAGCCCGCTTCGCGGCCTGGTTTGCGACCGTAGTACGGCGGCGCTTGTTCTTTTCAACTGCGCTGGTCTTCGCCATGTGTGGTTCCTTTTCTACGCTCGTCGTTACGGTTACTGACGGAACGGGAAGTTGAACTCTGTCAAGAGAGCCCGTGCTTCGTCGTCCTTGGTGGCCGTCGTGCAAACGATGATGTCCATGCCCCACATCTGATCAACCTTATCGTAGTTGATTTCTGGGAACACAATGTGCTCCTTGATGCCCATGGCGAAGTTGCCACGGCCGTCAAAGCTTTTTGGGTTCAGGCCGCGAAAGTCGCGAACGCGCGGAAGCGCGATGTTGATCAGGCGATCCAGAAACTCATACATGCGAGCGCCACGGAGTGTTACCTTCGTGCCGATCGGCATAAATTCGCGGACCTTGAAGCCAGCGATCGAGGTGCGCGCCTTGGTGATGACCGGCTTCTGGCCGGCTATCGCTGCAAGGTCAGCTGCGGCAACAGACGGCTTCTTCGAATCAGCCGTTGCTTCGCCAACACCCATGTTGATCACGATCTTGTCGAGCTTCGGGATCATCATCTCGTTTGCAAACGAGAACTGCTCCTGCAGCGCGCCACGAATGCGCTCGACATATTCCTTCTTGAGCCGTGGCTCGTACTTTGCGTCAGCCATCAGACCACCTCACCGGAACGCTTGGCCACACGGACCTTCTTGCCGTCAACAACCTTGAAACCGACGCGGGTCGGCTTGCCGTCCTTGTCGATGATCGAGACGTTCGACAAGTGAACCGAGGCTTCCTTGCTGATGATGCCGGCTTCCTGGGTCTGCGTCTGGCGCTGGTGGCGCTTTACGACGTTGATACCACGAACTACGGCGCGATCTTCCTTAGGCAGGACCTGAAGGACTTCGCCAGTACGGCCCTTGTCCTTGCCTGCGAGCATGACGACCGTGTCGCCCTTACGAATCTTTTGCATCGTTCGCGCTCCTTACAGTACTTCTGGAGCGAGCGAGATGATCTTCATGTGGTTCTTAGCGCGAAGTTCGCGCGGAACCGGTCCGAAGATACGAGTGCCGATCGGCTCTTTCTTGTTGTCGATGAGGACTGCTGCATTGGTGTCGAAGCGGATGATGGAACCATCAACGCGACGGATTTCCTTGGCGGTACGAACGACGACCGCCTTCATCACGTCACCCTTCTTCACGCGGCCGCGCGGAATAGCTTCCTTGATCGAAACGACGATGATGTCGCCGATCGAGGCATACTTGCGCTTAGAACCGCCCAGCACCTTGATGCACATGACACGACGTGCGCCGGAATTATCCGCCACGTCGAGGTTTGTTTGCATCTGAATCATATCAGGTCGCCTTCTAGGTTTACCGGAATGGTTGGGCTTGCGCCCCCTATCCCGGCTTATGAAAATTGTCAGCCGGCCGCTTGCCAAGAGAGCAGGCGAAAACACGGCAGTAGCTTGAATAGCGCGGGATCGATCGTGCCAGGGTGGTTTCCCGTTGGGACCTTCCGTGCGCTCAAAGCAAAAGAACGCTCGACGAACGAGCGTTCTGACGCTGCTTCATACAGATATTTGCGCGAGACGCAAGGCCTCGCGCGAATTTCTTACTTGGCCTGGGCGGAAACGACCGTCCAGCGCTTGTCCTTGGAGATCGGCGCGCATTCCTCGATGGAAACGGCATCGCCGATCTTGTACTGGTTGTTTTCGTCGTGCGCCTTGTACTTCTTGGAACGACGAACGGTCTTCTGGAGCAGCGGGTGAGCGAAACGACGCTCAACGCGAACAACTACAGTCTTTTCGTTCTTGTCGCCAACGACGACGCCCTGCAGGATACGCTTCGGCATATTCTTAGGCCTTCTTTGCTTCTGCCGCCTGGCGGGCAATGGTTTTCACGCGAGCGATGTCCTTGCGAACTTCGTTGACGCGGGAGGACTTTTCGAGCTGACCGGTGGCCTTCTGGAAGCGCAGGTTGAACTGCTCCTTCTTCAGGTCGGCAAGCTTGTCCTTGAGCTGATCGGCCGTCAGGCCGCGAACTTCTTCGGCTTTCATGTGCCTTGCTCCTTACTCTGCAATGCGCTGTACGAAGCGCGTCTTGACCGAGAGCTTGGCAGAGCCGAGGCGAAGCGCTTCGCGAGCGATTTCTTCGCTGACACCGTCGATTTCGAACATCATACGGCCTGGCTTGACCTTGCATGCCCAATATTCAACGGAGCCCTTACCCTTACCCATACGGACTTCGGTCGGCTTTGCGGTTACCGGAACGTCCGGGAACACGCGGATCCATACACGGCCGGCGCGCTTCATGTAACGCGTGATCGCGCGGCGTGCCGCTTCGATCTCGCGTGCATTCACGCGGTTCGGCTCTTGAGCCTTAAGGCCGAATTCACCGAAGGCGAGGTCTGAACCACCCTTGGCGACGCCCTTGATGCGGCCCTTAAATTGCTTGCGGTACTTGGTACGCTTTGGCTGCAACATTTTCTAATTCTCCGAACTTATCTGCCACCAACGCTATTAAGCGTTGTCGCGGCGACGATCACGATCACGGCTAGCCGGACCCTGTGCATCACCCTCGAGTGCGCGGCGCTCGGAGGCCATCGGATCATGCTCAAGGATTTCGCCCTTGAAGATCCAAACCTTGATGCCGCAAATACCAAAAGCGGTTTCCGCTTCGGCTGTGCCGTAGTCGATGTCAGCGCGCAGCGTATGCAGCGGCACGCGACCTTCGCGGTACCATTCCGTACGCGCGATTTCAGCACCGCCGAGACGGCCTGCGCAGGTGATCTTGATGCCTTCGGCGCCAAGACGCATTGCAGACTGAACGGCACGCTTCATGGCGCGACGGAAAGCAACACGACGCTCGAGCTGCTGAGCGATCGACTGAGCGACCAGTACAGCGTCGACTTCCGGCTTGCGAACTTCAACAATGTTGAGGTGCGTTTCGGAGTTCGTCATGTCCGACAGCTTCTTGCGGAGCTTGTCGATGTCTGCGCCCTTCTTGCCGATGATCAGGCCCGGACGAGCCGAGTGGATCGTGACGCGGCACTTCTTGTGCGGACGCTCGATAACCACCTTGGAGATACCGGCCTGCTTCAGTTCGCTCATGACGAACTTGCGCATCTTCAGGTCTTCGTGAAGCAGCTGACCGTATTCGGCATTGTCCGCGAACCAGCGGCTATCCCAGGTACGGTTGATGCCAAGACGGAAACCAATTGGATTGATTTTCTGACCCATTATGCGGCCTCCTCGGTGGCTGCTTCAACTTCGCGAACAACGATCGTGAGGTGCGCGAAGGGCTTTTCGACGCGCGATGCACGACCACGGCCACGAGCGTGGAAACGCTTCATGACGATCGACTTGCCAACGTAAGCTTCCGCTACGACCAGCGAGTCAACATCGAGATCATGGTTGTTCTCGGCGTTTGCGATCGCGGATTCAAGCGTCTTCTTGACGGCGCCCGAAATACGCTTGCGCGAGAATTCCAGCTCAGCGAGAGCACGCTCGACCTTCATGCCGCGGATAAGCGCGGCCACCAGGTTGAGCTTCTGTGGGCTGACGCGGAGCGTGCGGGCGACTGCTTGCGCCTCGTTGTCCTTCAGCCGGCGTTCGGCTTTTGCCTTGCCCATCGTTACTTCCTCTTTGCCTTCTTGTCCGCACCGTGACCGTAGTAGGTCCGGGTCGGAGAGAATTCACCGAATTTGTGACCGACCATGTCTTCATTGACGTTGACCGGAATATGCTTGCTGCCGTTGTAGACGCCGAAGGTGAGACCGACGAACTGGGGCAGGATCGTGGAGCGACGGCTCCAGATCTTGATTACTTCTGCACGTCCGCCTTCACGAACCTTCTCAGCCTTCTTGAGAAGATAGCCGTCAACGAACGGACCTTTCCATACTGAACGAGCCATTGGAGACTTCCTCTCTTACTTCTTACGCTGGTGACGCGAGCGCATGATCATCTTGTCGGTCGACTTGTTCGACCGTGTGCGCTTGCCCTTTGTAGGCTTGCCCCACGGAGAAACCGGGTGACGACCACCAGATGTGCGACCTTCACCACCACCGTGCGGGTGGTCGACCGGGTTCATGACGACGCCGCGGTTATGCGGACGCTTGCCGCGCCAAACGGTACGACCGGCCTTGCCGTCGTTGATGTTGGCGTGGTCAGGGTTGGAAACCGCACCGATCGAAGCAAGGCAGGAGCCCGGCACGAGGCGCTGTTCACCCGAGTTCAGGCGAAGGATCGCCAGACCGGCATCGCGGCCGACGAGCTGTGCGTAAGAACCGGCGGAGCGAGCGATCTGACCACCCTTGCCCGGCTTCATTTCCACGTTGTGGATGATGGAGCCAACAGGGATGAACTGCAGAGGCATCGTGTTGCCTGGCTTGACGTCCACGGCCTTCTCAGAAGCGATGACCTTGTCGCCGGCAGCGAGGCGCTGCGGAGCGATGATGTAGGCCTGTTCGCCATCTGCGTAAGCGATGAGCGCGATGAACGCCGTACGGTTCGGGTCGTATTCGATACGCTGAACCGTGCCTTCAACTTCAAACTTGCGACGCTTGAAGTCGATCAGACGGTAGGTACGCTTGTGACCGCCGCCGATGAAGCGGGCCGTGATGCGACCGAGGTTGTTACGACCGCCGCTCTTGGTCAGACCCTGTGTCAGCGCCTTGACCGGCTTGCCCTTGTAGAGCGCGGAGCGGTCGACGATGACCAGCTGACGCTGGCTCGGGGTTGTAGGATTGAATGTTTTCAATGCCATCTTTTTATTCCTCAGAGACCGGTGGAGACGTCGATCGTCTGGCCTTCAGCCAAAGTCACGATTGCCTTCTTCACGTCCTTCTGCTTGCCGACAAAACCGCGGAAACGCTTGGTCTTGCCCTTGCGGAGCAGAGTGTTGACGGCCGTGACCTTGACGCCAAAGAGCGCCTCGACTGCAGCCTTGATTTCCGGCTTCGACGCCGTCTTGGCGACATTGAAAACAACCTGGTTGTTTTCCGATACCAGAGTGGACTTTTCGGTGATCGCCGGCGAGACGATCACATCATAGTGGCGAAGATCGGTCACTTGAAACGCTCCTCTAGAGCTTCAACCGCAGCCTTGGAAAGCACGAGCTTGCCGCGACGAACGATGTCATAAACGTTGATGCCCTGGATCGGCAGAACATCGATATTCGGGATGTTCTTGGCTGCGAGCTTGAAGTTGCCATCAAGTTCAGCGCCGCCGATGAAGAGAGCGTTGGTCAGGCCGAGCGTCTCGAAGGTCGATGCCAGTGCCTTGGTCTTTGCTTCCGCAGCAACCAGGTTGTCGATGATGATGACATCGTCGGACTTCAGCTTTGCAGAGAGAGCGAGACGCAGGCCGAGAGCGCGAACCTTCTTCGGAAGGTCGTGTTCGTGGCTGCGAACAACCGGGCCGTGAGCCTTACCACCGCCGCGGAACTGCGGAGCGCGAGCCGAATGGTGACGGGCGCGGCCCGTACCCTTCTGCTTGTACATCTTGGCACCGGTACGCCATACTTCGGCGCGGCCCTTTGCCTTGTGCGTGCCCTGCTGCTTCTTGGCAAGCTGCCAGCGGATGACGCGGGCGAGAATGTCTTCGCGGGGCTCGAGGCCGAAAATCGCATCAGAAAGAGAAACCTTCCCTGCGTCTTTTCCCTCGAGGGTCTTGACGTTGAATTCCATTGGTCTGGCTCCCTTACTTCGCGGCCGACTTGATGGCGTCGCGTACAATGATCCAGGCACCCTTGGAACCGGGTACAGCACCCTTGATCAGGATCAGACCGCGATCTTCATCGGTCGAAACCACTTCAAGGTTCTGAGTCGTAACGCGCGTCTGGCCCATGTGACCAGCCATCTTCTTGTTCTTGAAAACCTTGCCCGGATCCTGACGCGAGCCAGTCGAACCGTGCGAACGGTGCGAAACCGACACACCGTGCGTGGCGCGCAGACCGCCGAAGCCGTGGCGCTTCATGGCGCCGGCAAAGCCCTTACCAATCGTCGTGCCGGTGACATCGACGAGCTGTCCGGTGGCGAAGTGGCCAGCCTTGATCTCGGTGCCGACGTCAAGCAGGTTGTCTTCCGTAACACGGAATTCAGTGAGCTTGGCCTTAGGCTCTACGTTAGCAATCGCAAAATTGCCGCGCATAGCCTTGGACGTGTTCTTGACCTTAGCCGTGCCAGCACCAAGCTGAACTGCGGCATAGCCATTCTTTTCTACAGTGCGCTGGGCCACAACCTGGCAGCTTTCCAAACGCAGTACCGTTACCGGAACATGTTCCCCGGCGTCGTTGTAGACGCGGGTCATGCCGATCTTCTGTGCAATCACACCTGAACGCATCGGTTCAATCCTTCCAACTCAGCTCGAGCCAGGCTCAGAGCTTGATCTCAACATCGACACCTGCGGCGAGATCGAGCTTCATCAGCGCGTCTACCGTCTGTGGTGTCGGGTCAACGATGTCGAGAAGGCGCTTGTGTGTGCGCATCTCGAACTGCTCGCGGCTCTTTTTGTCGATGTGTGGGGACCGGTTTACCGTAAACTTCTCGATGCGAGTCGGAAGCGGAACGGGGCCCCGGACGCTTGCGCCGGTGCGCTTCGCCGTCGACACGATCTCGCGCGTCGAAGCGTCGAGAATGCGGTGATCGAACGCCTTCAGGCGAATGCGGATATTTTGGCCGTTCATTCGACGTTATCCTTGTGTTTGTTATTTCGTATCTCTTGTGAAGACACGGATTGTTCGTATTGCCTAAGGCGGACCACCGGTTTCAAAGATCGAGAGCGACGCCGGAATGCGGCATCCCTATCCAGTCTTCAGGCCATTCGGCCACCTTATTGTTAGTTTCAGTCAGCCACTCCGCATAACGAAGCAGCACGCAAACAGCGCTTGCGCGCCATTTGCCGTATTTTCGTGTAATAAGCAAGCGGCTAGAGCCACTTGCTTCATAATAATGTCATCGAAGCGGCCGTCCCTCACGAGACGGCCGATCTATGATTACTCGACGATCGAGGCAACGATGCCGGCGCCGACGGTGCGGCCGCCTTCGCGGATTGCGAAGCGCAGCTTTTCTT
>UCIT01000017.1 GCA_900472625.1 Hyphomicrobiales bacterium
AAAATCAGCTTTCTCGTAATGCGCTGATTTGACAGGGGAATTTCCAAAGGGGCCAACACGCCCTCAAACACCCTTGGCCCGCGCCCGCTTTTCCTCCCTCACGCGGTCTATGGGACGCGACCTTTCATGTGCCTGCGAAGCGCCGTTAACCATCTTTTCAACAGTGTACGGGATTGTAGGAGAGAAAACTCCAATCAGGTGAACATGATGTCCACTACCCTCTTGCAGCATGGCCTGCCGCTTATGGCGACGGCAACAGCGCTGTCTCCGCCACGGATCAACGCCGTTGGCTGCCGCGTGGAATCTTCATTCAACGGCTCCCCGATCCCGCAGCTACACACTGCCGCCCCCGGCTAATTGTCGTTTCCTCCATACGCAGTGCTCGGCACGACGTCACGGCGCGACCGTGTGCGATCGAAATCCAGGACTTCTGCGTCGTCTTTCTATTTCATCGGGAAAATCATTATGAAAAACGATAGCTACACTGAGAAGACCATCACCACTCTTGCCGATCAACTCTTCGTCCTTGGAAATGCAAACCGCCTCGCCATCCTGAAGAATCTTGCCGATGGAGAGATCCAGGTCAACGTGCTCGCGACCAAGCTCGGGCTCGGACAGTCGGCTCTATCACAGCATCTGGCAATTCTGCGATCCTGCGAGTTCGTCAGCACTCGGCGTGTCTCCCAGTCGGTTTTCTACTCTATTCGGCCGACCGCGATCGCCTCCGCGCTGGCCGGCGTCAAGGATCTGCTGTTCAGCCAACCGGCCGCCATCAAAACGGAACGCGTGGCTGGCAGCAATCATTGAGCGCGTTTGCGGCGGGTAAGACAAAACGTGCTAAACGCCGGACCTCGCCCGATTGAGGCGCCAGCTGCCGGAGCCCTCGGCTAAATATTGACCATTTGGTCAGAAAATAGCCTGAGCCAAACATCATAAGGCTAATGAACATAAGTTTATCGTTTTAAATCAACGATATTTTGTTTGGCACAGCTCTTGCGACGGGACTTGCATCGTTTCGTCACAAGAGGGATATGCAATGACCAAGGGTAAAGACACCGGCGACAAGACGCTGCTCTCATCGCTGCCTGACATTTCCAGGCGCACGCTACTGGGCGGCGTTGCCGCAGCCGGCGCCAGCACCGTCTTTGGAAACTTCACCATTTTCTCGCGCCAGGCGCATGCCGCCGAGCCGCTGCGTGTGCTGTGCTGGCCGGGCTATGAAGAGAAGGACGTCATTGCCGAGTTCGAGGATTTGCACAGGACCAAGGTCGAGTTCAAGATCTACATCGGTGGCGAGCAAATGCTGCAGTTCTTCGCGCAGACCGCGCCCGGTACCTTCGATGCCATCATTTCAGACGCCGAGTATGTCCAGAAGCTCAAGGCGCAGAAGGCGATCGAGGCCTATTCGACCAAGGGCTTCGACGAGCTCGCCAACTATCACCCGAAGTTCCGCGATTTCGCGCCGACCAGAGGCGAGACGGAAGGCACGGTCTACGGCATCCCGACGCGCTTCTCCTTTTACGGCATCTCCTACAACACTGACGAAATGTCGGCCGAGGAAGCCGGCGACTGGGCATCGCTGCTCAATCCCAAGTATGAAGGGAAGATCGGCATGTTCGACTGGTACCTGCCGAACCTCGGCAATGCCAGCCTGGCGATCAACCCCGGCAACCAGACGCCCTACGCGATCGACGGTGCTCAACTGGCGCAGGTGAAGGACTTCCTGATGAAGCTGCGGCCACAGATCGGCATGTTCGGCTCTTCGAACCAGCCGATCGCCCAGGCGATGCTGGCGGGCGACATAATCGCCTCGCCGACGGGCGACCTCGACATCGACCTCAAACTCGCCGGCTACGACAACTTCTCCTCGACGATCCCGAAGCAGGGCGGCATTCGCTGGCAGGAAGTCGCCACGGTTTGCGCCGCGTCGAAGAACAAGGACCTGGCGATGGAGTGGGTCAAGTACATGACCTCGCCGAAGGTGCAGTCCAAGCTGGTCTATACCAAGGCCTTCAAGGCCCGCGGTCCGAACATGAAGATCGTCGATCATTGGGACGAGGACCAGAAGAAGCTGCTCTCCTACGTGCCCGATCCGGCCAATCCCGGCAAGATGCTTGTGGAAACGCTGATCGACCGGTCCATGCCGCGCGGCCTGCCGTCGAACCAGCCCGAACAGGCCTGGATCGACATCTTCAACACATTCAAGACGGCCTGATTACCACCCGTTGAATGAAACGCGCGCCGCCCGGCATAGGTCGGGCGTCGCCTCTCTGCTTGCATCCAGGAACGACCATGATTGCCGCAACATCAGCTCCCGACCTTGAACTGCTTTCGGTCACCAAGCGCTTTGACAGTTTCACGGCGGTCGATAACGTCAATCTGAAGGTCGGCCGCGGCGAGTTCGTCGCCATCATGGGACCGTCGGGCTGCGGCAAGACCACACTTTTGCGCATCCTGGCCGGACTGGAGATGGTCACCTCGGGACAGCTGCATATCCGCGACAAAGACGTCTCGGATGTTCCCGTCAATCTGCGCTCGACGCGCCTGGTCTGGCAGAATTATGCCCTGTTTCCACATCTCGATGTCGCCGGGAACATTGCTTTCGGCCTGACACTCAAGGCACATGACAAGGCGATCGTTGCCGGGAAGGTTCGGGCGATGGCAGACCTCGTAGGACTTAGCGACTTTCTCGGCCGGCGGATCGGGCAGCTTTCCGGAGGCCAGAAGCAGCGCGTGGCGCTTGCCCGCGCCTTGGTGACCGAGCCCGAGATCCTGCTGCTCGACGAGCCTTTGTCGGCGCTCGACGCGCATTTGCGCATTCGCATGCAGGGCGAATTGCGCCGGATACAGCGCCAGCTTGGCATGTCGTTCATCTACGTCACTCACAACCAGATCGAAGCCTTCTCAATGGCCGACCGCGTGGTTGTGATGAACAAGGGGCGGATCGAGCAGATCGATACGCCCGAGGAAATGTATGCCCGGCCGAAGACGGAATTTGTCGCCCGCTTCGTCGGCTCGAACAATCTGTTTCCCGGTCGCGTGCATTCGATCGAGCCGGACCATGCCGTGATCCATTGCGCGCATGGTCAGGTCAACGTCGCGACTCAAACGCCGCCCACTGTCGGCACGCCGGTCTTTGTGGTCGTGCAGGGAGACAAGATGACAAGCGCTCCGACAGGTCTTGCGCATGAGAACCGTGTCGATGCAACGTTGCGCGGGCGCGAATATGCCGGCTCTCACAATATCTACCTCATGGACCTGATCGACGGCACCGAGGTCAAGCTGACATCGCAGGCCACCTTGCCGATCGAGATCAACGCGCCCGTTTCGGCCTATTTCGCTGCCGAACATGCCACGCTGATCGAGGGGTCGGCGTGATGACGGCGACATCAGGCATCGACAAGAGGCTGAAGACGCCAAACGACAGCCCGTTGAAATTCTGGTTCCTCGCGCCGCTGGTGCTGTGGCTTGGCGCGCTCTTCCTGCTGCCGCTTCTGTTCCTGCTGTGGATTGGCTTCTGGCGGGTCGAGAACTTCCAGGCGATACCGGATTTCTCGCTGAACAATTACCAAGAGATTTTCGCGAACTTCTTCAGCGGATCGCGCTATGGGCTGGCGCTGGTTCAGTCTCTGTGGGTGGCCATCACGACCGCGGTCTTCGCCGTCGCCTTTTCCTATCTCATTGCGCTGGCACTGGCTTTCGCCGTGCCTGCGCGCTGGCAGCGGCTTGCGCTGCTGCTGGCGATCGCGCCTTTCTGGTCGAGCTACGTGCTCCGGCTGTATTCGTGGCAGACCATCCTGTCGCGCAACGGCGTCATCAACTCCACTCTCAAACAGATCGGCCTCTCCGATCTGCGCATCGACGTGATCTACACGCAGATTGCTACCCGCATCGGCCTGATCCACTATCTCGCGCCGATCCTGGTCGTCATTCTTTATGTCGGGATTGTTGCGATCGATAAGGTGCTGATCGAGGCGGCACGGGAACTCGGCGCTACGCGGTGGCAGGCCTTTACCCGCGTAATCCTGCCGCTCAGCCGTTTCGGCCTGCTGACGGCCGGCAGCTTTGCGGTCATCGTTGGCCTTGGCGATGCACTTTCAGGCAATCTGCTCGGTGGTGGCGCCGGGCGTTCGATCTTCGGCAAGCTGCCGACCTATGCCAGCATGATCATGTCCGACTATTCGAGTTCGACCAACCTGCCCCGCACATCGGCGCTTGCCACCATCCTGATCGGCGTCATGATCGCCGCGCTTGTCGTCGGCTTCATCGCTGCAGACCGCGCCCGCCGGAGGACCGCATGATGGCGCGTAACCCTTGGATCTTTCTTGGACGTCTTTGGCTTGGGCTTGCCTATGCCTTCATGTTCCTGCCGCTGGTCGTCCTGATCCTCTTCTCGTTCCAGAAGAACCGTTTTCCCGGCTTTCCGCTACAGGGCTGGACCACAGGCTGGTACGGAAAACTGTTTTCCGACGGAACGCTGCTCGACGCGCTTGGCCACACGATGATCGTTTCGCCGGCCGCGGCGACGGTTGCGACAGTGATTGCTTTCTTTGCCGCCTATGCGCTGAACCGCTTCCACTTTCGCGGCAAGACAGCATTGCTCGGGCTGGTGACCCTGCCAATACTGATCCCGCCGTTGATCCTCGGCGTCGGCTTTCTCGGCCTGCTCGCCCGGGTGCATCTCTCCGGGACGCTGTTTGCGGTCTTCCTCACCCACGTGGTACTGATCACGGCACCGGCGCTGGCCATCATCCAGCTCCGCCTTGCGCAGATGCCCGGATCCCTTGAAGAGGCTGCATGGGATCTCGGAGCAACGGAGTGGCAGACCGTCTGCAAGGTGGTGCTGCCATTTGCATTGCCCGGTATTTTCGGTGCCTGGCTGCTCGCATTCACGTTCTCCTTCGACGAATTCATCATCGCCTGGTTCGTATCGGGCTTCCAGCCGACATTGCCGGTCGCGATCTATTCGGTGCTTGTTGCCGCCATCGATCCATCGCTGAATGCCATCGGGACAATCGTGTTCGCGATTTCCTGTGCGGTTCTGATCGGCATCGAACTTGTCCTGCTCCCCTTCCTTGTCGGCAAACCCGGCGGCGACGCCTGAAGTACATCGGATACTCCCAATGACCCTCCTGATCCGCAATGCTTCGATCCTGGCAATGGACAAGCGCAACGGCACGACACCCTTTTCCGGCGACATGCTGATCGCGAACGGAACGATCGCAGCGATTGGCCCGGAGCTTGCGCTGCCGGCCAACGCCCGCGAGATCGACGGGCGCGGCAAACTGTTGATGCCGGGCCTCATCAATGCCCATCTCCATTCGTCGGAGACCTTCTTCAAGGGCAGGTACCAGCACATGCCGCTGGAAATCTGGATGCTTTATGCCTATCCGCTGTTGATGAAGGGGCCGATTTCATCGCGCCTGCTTTATCTGCGCAGCCTGCTGGTGGCGATGGAATCGCTGAAGGCAGGCGTCACCACGATCGTCGACGACTTCTTCGATCCGCCAGGCTTCGATCTCGACCGCCTACGCTTGGTCTTCGACGCCTATGACGACGCTGGTATCCGCGCCAATATCTCGCATTGCGTCATCGACAAGCATGTCTTCGACACCATGCCCTATCTCCGCGACACGATCCCCGCCGCATTGCAGGCGGAAGTCCAAGGGCCATCGATTACGCCTGATGCCTACATGGACTATTGCGCCGACGTGTTCGCTTCGCAGCACGGGCGCAGCGACCGTCTGGGCTTCATGATTTCGGCATCGGCGCCGCAGCGCTGCTCGATCGAGATGATGCAGGCCTGCACCGAGCTGGCAATCGAAAAATCTGTCCCCTACCACACGCACATCCTCGAAACGAAAACGCAAGCCGTGACCGGTACGGAGTTTTACGGCAAGAGCCTGATCCGCTACATGCACGATCTCGGCCTATTGAGCGCCAACACGACGATCGCGCATTCAATCTGGGTCTCGAACGAAGACATGGAACTGATGGGCGCGGCCGATTGCTCGATCGCCCACAATGCCATCTCCAACCTGAAGCTCGGCTCCGGAATCGCGCCCATCCGCCGCCTTCTCGACGCCGGCGTCAATGTCGGCCTCGGCACCGATGGTCTTTGCAGCAACGACACGGCGCGAATTTTCGATGTCATGCGCTTTGCCGCCCTGCTGCACGGCGTCGCCACGCCGGAGACCGATCGTTGGGTCAGCGCATCCGATGTCCTTCGCTCCGCCACGATCGCCGGCGCAAGAACGGCGATGCTCGACAAGGTGACCGGATCACTGGAGGTCGGCAAGCGCGCCGATGTCGTGATGATTGATCTCGGCGGCTACGACTACATGCCGATGAACGAGCTCGATCATCATCTGGTCTATTGCGAGAACGGATCCGGCATCCGCATGGTGATCGTCAATGGCGAGATCACCGTGGAAGACGGTAAGCTTCTGACCATCAACGAAGAAGACATCTTCGCCGAATTGCGCGAGCTTCTACCAGCCTACATGAAGGACCATGCGGAACTGGAGCGACTGAACGCGCGCTTCGAGCCGTACATGCGCGAGATGTATCGCCGGGCGACGCTGCAGGATGTCGGCATGAACCGCTATCAGGGCGATCTGCCGCTCTGGCCCGGCCAGAACAGCGTGGTCGGCCGCTGATGTCCGGTCTGTCTCCCGCCGAATTCATCCGCCGCAAGCGCAACGACGAGCCGCTTGCTCCGGCAGATATCCGCGAATTCGTCGAGGGTATCGGCAACGGCACAGTCTCCGAGGGGCAGATCGCGGCTTTTGCCATGGCCGCATTCCTGAACGGCATGTCGTCGGCCGAGACGGCGGCGTTGACGCTTGCCATGCGCGATTCCGGCGACGTCATCGATTGGGCGGATACGGCGATCGCGTCATCCGTCATCATCGACAAGCATTCCAGCGGCGGGACCGGCGACGAGAAAGTCAGCCTCATCCTCGCTCCCCTGGTCGCAGCCTGTGGAGTCCACATTCCGATGATCTCGGCGCGAGGCCTCGGGCACACCGGCGGCGAAGTGGATCTCATGGAGGCCATACCGGGATGCGATATCGCGCCGCCGGCCGATGTCTTCAAGCGTGCCGTCGAGACGGCGGGCGCCGCCGTCATCGGCCCGACCGGGCGGCTTGCACCCGCCGATGCCGCCATCTACTACGTGCGCGACGTGACGGCGACGGTGGAGTCGGTGCCGCTGATCACCTCCTCCATCCTTTCCAAGAAGCTGGCGGCCGGCATTTCCGGTCTGGTCATGAGCGTCAATTTCGGTTCCGGGGCGTTCATGCCGACCATCGCTGACGCAGAACAGCTGTCCTCCAGCCTGATTGCCGTCGCCAGGCAGGCAGGCCTGCCGATGGTGACGCTGATTGCCGACATGGACGAGGTCATGGGAGATTCGGTCGGAAGTCGTCTACAGGTGCTGGAGGCGATCCGTTTTCTGGACGGGACTCATCGCGATCCGCGGATGCTGACCCTGGTCATGGCGCTTGCCGCTGAGATCCTGCTCCTGGCAAATCTGGTCGCCGACGAGCGGCAAGCGCGGCAGATGCTGCAGCAACACTTAGACAACGGGGCGGCACTGCAGCGTTTCGGCAAAATGGTGGCCTCCTTGGGTGGGCCGTCCGATCTTGTCGATGGGCCGGAGCGCTATCTGGAGACGGCTCCTTATGTCATGCCGGTCACGGCAGCTACCGCCGGATACATCACCAAGGTCGATGCCTTCCAGATCGGGCTTGCCATGGTTGGGCTTGGTGCAGGTCGCAGGCTGCCGACCGACAGCATCGATCATGGCGTCGGCGTCACCGGAATGCGCCATCTCGGCGATGCCATCGTCGCAGGTGACGCGCTTTGTCTCGTCCATGCACGCGATGCGATTGCGTATGAAGCAGCCGCCGATGCCATCCGCGGCGCCATCACCATCACGGCTGACCGGCCGGCGGAAAACGCCGTCGTGACGGGCCGCATGTCCACCAACGACCCGGAGAATTGAATGTCATTCGCCCAACGTTACGCCATTACCGATGTCTGCATTCTGGTGAAGGACACCAAGCGCTCTATCGACTTCTATGTCGGGAGGCTCGGTTTCGAACTGAACCGCCAAGCGGAAGGATTTGCTGAATTCAACGGTGCGGGCCTGACGCTCGCCTGCTGGGAGATCGATCACATCAGCAGCCACACGGGCATCTCGAATGCCAAGGCCGACGGCCCGCACAAGGTTTGCGTAGCCGTCCGCCTGCCGACGCCTGAGGAAATCGACGAGGCCTTTGCCGACCTCTCCGGCAAAGGTGTTGTCATGTATGGCCCGCCCGAGGACTATGTCTGGAACGCTCGCGGTTTCTACTTCAGCGGTCCGGATGACGAACTCTGGGAAGTCTACGCCTGGAAAGACGGCGGCTCCGCGGGCAATTTCTAACGACCAGTCTCAGCCGGCAGCTTCCACCGGCGCATATGTCCAGGGATCAATGCTTGCCGGGCGACCGGCCAGCGAAAGGCTGGCAGTGCGCGGCGCCGTTTCCGAAATCACCTTGCCGCGCCTGACGACGGCAAGCCGACCGGCTTTCAACCGGACTGCTTCGATCGCGTCCCGCGCCTCGATGAGCACGAAATCGGCGTTGCAGCCGGGGGCAATGCCGTAGCCTTCAAGTCCGAACGTCTTGGCCGGATTGGTGGTCACTGCCTGGAAGCAGGCCTTCACCGCATCGCGGCTGGTCATGTGGCCGGTGTGGACAGCCATGTGAGCGACCTCCAGCATGTCGGCATTGCCAAAGCTGTACCACGGGTCCATGCAGGAATCCTGCCCGAGCGCCACATTGACGCCGAGTGCCATCAGTTCTGGTACCCGCATCATGCCGCGACGTTTCGGGTAAGTGTCGTGTCGTCCCTGAAGCACGATGTTGGCAAGCGGGTTCGGTATGCACTGAATGTCGGCTTCCGCGATCAGCGGCAGCAGTTTCGAGGCGTAGTAGTTGTCCATCGAATGCATAGACGTCAGATGCGAGCCGGCGACCCGCCCCTGCAGCCCCAATCTCTGCGTCTCGTAGGCCAGTGTCTCGATGTGGCGCGACATGGGATCGTCGGTCTCGTCGCAATGGAGATCGACAAGCAGCCCGCGTTCAGCAGCGATCTCGCAGAGTGCTTTGACCGAAAACCGGCCATCCTCCATGGTCCGCTCGAAATGCGGGATGCCGCCGACGACATCGACGCCCATATCAAGCGACCGGATGAGGTTATTTGCAGCCGTTGGAGAGCGATAGAACCCATCCTGCGGAAATGCCACCAGTTGCAGATCGAGGTAGTCCTTGACGAGGTCCTTGACCTCCAGCAATGCCTCGACACCGACGAGCCTGTCATCGCAGACATCGACATGCGAGCGCACGGCGAGCAGTCCCTGCGCAACCGCAAGATCACAATATTTCAGGGCGCGTTCGATCACCGCTTCCTTGGTCAGCAGCGGCTTGAGTTCACCCCATAGCTGAATGCCCTCGAGCAGAGTGCCGGAGCGATTGAGGCGCGGCGTCCCAAGCGACAGGGTCGCATCCATGTGAAAGTGAATATCGATGAACGGCGGAGACACAAGACGGCCGCCAGCGTCGATCACCCGACCGGCTTCACCCTCGATGCTGCGCTCGACGGCGACAATCTTCCCACCGTTGACGGCGATGTCGATGTCGGTGCGATCGTCGGCAAGAGTGGCGTGGCGAACGATAAGGTCGAAAGTCATGAAATAGCGCTCCGCGACATGCAATTGGTCTACCCTGCACCTTAGGTAAATCACCAGCGGCAGCAATAGGTTGAACGATGCTTTGTTCGATTTTTCAGCGCTTTCCGACCGTGGCGATATCTTGGGCTGAAGATTGTCGTTCTATCGAGACGTCACGGTCGAAAACCCACCCGACGTCATGAAAGCGTCACGTGCCTCTGCCATGCGTTCGGGCCGCAACAGCGTTTCATTACCCGGGTTCAGAATGACATCTTCAGCTATCTCCGCACGCCTTTCGCCATCCGCCTCCCCTCGCCTGATCACCTTGGCATCGACGGTCGTCAAGGCCGGCGAAACGGCGCGCGCGTCCCTGAAACGCCGTCGCGTGACCGAGATGGTTTCGAAAGCGCCGCGTGACTACCAGACCGAAATCGACGTGACCGTCGAACGGATCATCGTCGACCAGATGGTCCAGGCATTTCCAGCCTATTCCATCAAGGGCGAGGAGGATGTCGGCAATCGCGTCGCTGACGAGAACGCGCCCGTCATCTACATCGACCCGATCGATGGCACGACCAACTTCGCCTGGGGCATCCCGCATTTCGGCATGACCATCGCGATCGCAGAGGCTGGCACAATCGTAGCCGGCGTCGTCTACGACCCGATGCTCGACGAATTGTTCAGCGCCGAACTCGGCGGCGGAGCCTATCTCAACGGCGAACGCATTGTCTGCGTTCACAATGCAGACATCGAAAACGTGGTCGTCGGCGCTGGCCTACCGGTCCCCGGTCAGGTCAAGGCAGTCCCTGAAGCCGTTTATTTCGATGCGCTGAAGCGATTGATGGCCAATACGGCAGGCGTTCGGAGGCTAGGCTCCGCGGCATTGTCGATAGCCTACGTCGCATCCGGCCGCCTGGACGGTTTCTTTGAGGATGGATTGTCGATGCATGACTACGGAGCTGCAGCCCTGCTGGTCACGGAGGCCGGTGGGCGCGTCTCTGCCTTCAACGGCGGACCGGTCACGGCCAACGGCGACATCCTTGCCGGCAACATGTCCCTCCACCCCTGGCTGGTCGAGGGGCTTGAAGGCGAACGAGGTTAGCCGAGAAGAAGCGCCTCGATACCGACCGGATCATCGGTAGTGATCTGGTCGACCTTCAGGGCCAGAAGGCGACGAACGATGGGGAGTGCTGCCGGGACGGCGGAATTGATCGTGTAGGCATCGATGCGGCGGTCGGCTCGATGGAAGGCAGCGACAAGATCGTAGCCCGCATCCTCGGCAAACAGCACGAGTTTATGGTGCAGGTAAATCATCTGCGCGCGAGGCGAAGCGCTTACCGCATCAGCGACGAAGCCTTCAAAATCACGGCTGTCTTGCAAGCGCTCGATCGCACCATCGTGGCAAGGGTCGTAGCCGATCGGCATATCAGGAACAGCTTGCGACATGCGCTCGACCGCTTCCGGGTCGCCGGCGGACAGGATGACCGACCGGGCGACCGGCCCGATCGCCGTCGCAAATACCGCAATGTCTTCCTCACGAATGGCTGTCGATTGCTCCTTGAGATCAAGCTGCAGGATGGCGTGATCATGCACCTTCGTATCGGCGAGGAGCCGGCCGAGATCGTCGATCAGGATGACCGGATGCGCTGTCGGCTCTCCGAACGGGTCGCGAAGATGCAACGTGCGCAGCAGGCTTTCCGTCGCGTCAAGCACGCGCCCGCTGCCCGTCGTCGCCTGGTTCAATGTCTCGTCGTGCAGGACCGCAAAACCCGCGCCATTGTAGCGCACAAGATCGATCTCGACGCTGGCGCCAAGGGTCATGGCCTCGGCAATACGTTGTCCCGTGAACGAGATGTCGCCGGCATAGCGGTGGCCGCGATGCCATTTCAGCCAAGTCTTGTGGCCTTCCGTGTCGATCGCGATGCCGTTGCGCTCAGACATTACCGAGAATCCGATCATGATTGTGTTCTGGCGTCGCCGCCGATTGATGGACAAGCTTGTTGTCGCGATAAGCGCGGAACACCCGAGCGACCGGCTCGACGCCCATGCCCCTCGCCCAGTTGCTATCCGGCGCCGTCATCGCCTTCAACCGTGTTCCGTCGGCAAGATCGATATCGACGATCTTATGCGTGCCGAAATCGATGCTGCGGTGAATGATCGCGGTCGAAAAGCTGCTGGACGCACGCAACGACACCGCCTCGGGGCGCAGAGCGAGCACGACATCGCCATCGTCGATCGGCACCGACACGGGAAACGCCGGATGCTGGCTCTTGCCACCGCATATGCTCGTCCTGATGAAGTTCATCGATCCGATGAACCCGGCGACAAATTCGGTCTGCGGCTCACGGTAGACGACATCCGGCGGCGCGATCTGCTCGGTGCCCCCGTCACGCATCACGACAATGCGGTCGGCAAGCGCCAGCGCCTCGTCCTGCCCATGGGTGACGAACAGCGTGGTGATCCCGAGCCGCTGCTGTATATCCCGCACCTCTTCCCGTAAGCGTTCGCGCAGATGCTGATCGAGGCTGGCGAAGGGTTCGTCGAGAAGCAGGATTTTCGGCTCGAGCACCAGCGATCGCGCAAGCGCCACACGCTGCTGCTGACCGCCGGAGAGTTGCGTTGTCATCCTCTTGCCGTACTCGGCAAGACCGACGAGCGTCAGAGCGCCCTCGACGCGCTCCTTGATCTCGGATTTGGGTAGGCGCCGCAGCTTGAGGCCGAAGGCGATGTTGTTGAAGACATCCATGTGCGTCCATAGCGCATGGCTCTGGAACACCATGCCGGTGGGGCGTCGTTCCGGCGGCAGTGCCGTGACATCCTTCGCGTCGATCAGGATGGAGCCACCAGTCGGCGTTTCGAAGCCACCGATCATCCGCAGCAGCGTCGACTTGCCGGAACCGGACGGCCCGAGCAGGCATACGAGTTCGCCGTCCTCGACATCGAGCGAGAAGTCACGCACCGCGTGGGACGCGCCGAACGTCTTCGAGACGTTCTTGATCGTCAAGCGTGCCATCTTAAAGCCTTTCTCGGGCCGAGCCCGATCCAAACGTCACGCGCCGAAGCCGCGCGCGAAGGCGCCCGTTCCGACGACGCGGCGAGCAAACATCAGGGCGATGAACGACGGTACCCACAGCATCACCGATAGAACGGCGCCATACTGAACGACGATCTGGTTGTTGATGAAGGTGATCATCAGAACCGGCATCGTGCGGATTTCCGGCGCGCCGATCAACCATGCGCCTTCCGTCTCGTAAAACGTTCCGACGAAGGTGAGCAGCAGCGCCGCGGCGATGGTCGGGGCCGCCTGCGGCAGCGTGATCGACCAGAACACCCGCAGCGGGCCGGCGCCGGCATCGCGGGCGGCCTCCTCCATACGCCGATCGACATTCTGAAACGCCGCGACGGGAATCCAGATCATCAGCATCAGCGTACCAACCAACTGGATCAGCACCACGCCCCAGAACGTGCTAATCAGCCCGAGCTTCAAGAAAATACCTGCAATCGCGACCAGCAGGCCAAACTTCGGGAAGGCGTGGGAGGCCAGGAACGACAGGAAGAGCACGTTCTTGCCGGGAAACGACATGCGCGCGAAGGCGTAGGCGGCCGGCAGGCAGATGATCGCCGACAGAACCGTCACGGTCGCCGTCAGCCTCAGGCTTAGGAGCAGAGCTTCCCACACGTCCGAGCGCGACAGCGTCTGCGACCAGAAACGCAGACCGAACTGCTGCGGGATCACCGATGGGTAGCGCCAGACCTCCGTAAACGCCCATGTGCCGACCACGATCAATGGAAGTGCGATGAAAAGCGTCAACAGGACGGCGAAGACGATACCCGCCCAATCAGGCCGCGTGCTGATGGCTGTGTTGCCGACCCTCATTTCGCGGCCTCCCGGTTCCTGGCGATCGAGCGCACATAAAAGATGCCGAAGACGAGGCAGAAGCCGAAGGAGATCACCGCTTGCGTCAATGCATTAGGGGGATCGTTGAGATCGGAGAAAGTGCGCTGCATGAACGGCCCCATCATCTCCGGCGACGCCGGCCCGAGCACATAGGGCAAGGTGAAGGAAGAGAAGATGCCAAGGATCGCGAAGGACGCAGTGACCAGCAGCGAATTGCCCATGCGCGGCAGGATGATCGAGACGAACACGCGCAGCGGAGAAGCCCCTACGTCGCGCGCGGCTTCGACCGAGCTTTTTGGAATGGTGCCAAGCCCGGCCGTCAGCATCAGCACCGTCAAAGGCAAGTTGTCCCAGACCAGCCCGATGACCGGTCCCCATGGCGTCAGATAGGGAGATGGTATTTTTGGCAGGCCGATCGCATTCAGCAGGATATCGACCGTTCCGTTGGGGCCGATGGTCCGGATCAGCGCGTAAGACAGAATGATCGACGGCACGAACATCGGGAAGATCGCCAGCCCCTGCACATAGGCCGGCAGGCGGCCCTGCGAGAAGCGCAGGTAAAGCGCGATCGGCAGGCCGATGGCGAGCAGCATCACGCCGCAGACGAACGTCGTCCACAGCGTTACCCAAAGATTGGCCAGGCTGTAGGAATCGCTAAAGAAGAAAGCGTAGGACGCGAGCGAAACCGCCGCGCTTCCGTCCGGCTGCCGAACGAACACGGTCGTGACGACGGCCGCAAGGATCGGATAAACGATCAGCCACGCCAAGAGAAGCACGGGCAGGGCAACCAGAAGAAGCCCCACCGGACGCTGTGCTTTCGTCGGCGCGACTGCTCGCGCCGACAGCGGCAATGCCATGCCTCTGCGCATCAGGTGCGGCTGATGCCTGGGGCGACGGTGCGATACCAACCGTCGTTGATCGCTGGCTCCCAATCACCGCTTGGGAAGGTCGGGATCGTCGTCGGGATGACGTCGGCATACTTCTGGCGCAGTTCGTCAGAAATATGATCCCACGAAACAGCAGGGAAGCCACCGAGTTCGGTTATGATCGCTTCCTGGATTTCCTTGGTCAGCATGAACGCCGAAAGCGTCAAGGCAGCATCCTTGTTGGCGCCATTCGAAAACACCGTGATACGCGAGAAGTCGCCGCACAGTGCGAGATCGCTGAGCTGCACGAGGCCCGTGGTCTCCGGCAGAACGCCCTGCGACAGGGCCTGCAGTACCTGGTCCGACCAGACGGGTGTCATGGTGACGACACCCTGCGCAAGCAGCTGGATCGACTGCGTGTTGCCGGCGGTATAGGCACCCTTTTCATAGAGCGATGGCGCGAGGTCGTTGAGGATCGCCCAGGCCGGCGTCAGCGCCTGGTTGGCGAAGTCGGCGGTGAAATTGTCGATCGTGAACTTCTTCGGATCGCGACCGTTGGCTTCATGGATCGCACGGCGAACGAAGTTGCCGCCAGAACCGCCCTTGTCGGGACGATTGTAAATGAACTGGCCGGGGTTGGCTTTGATCCAGGCCGTCAGCTGTTCCCAGGTCTTCGGAGCATCCTTTGGGTCGAGCTTGGTCTTGTCGTAGGCGAGAAGCACCTGCGAGCCGCGATAGGGAAGCGAGTATGGGCTATCGACGCTCAGCGGGTTGACGTTGCCGAACCCCTCGATGTTGTCAGCAGAGAACTTCACCCAAAGGCCGGCATCGATGCCACCTGTGGGAAGACGAGGATTGAAGGCCTCGAACAGATCGGACTGCGGATCGGTCTTCGACTTCAGCGCAGCAAGCGCGCGGTCTGCAATCGCACGCAAGCCGGTGTTGTCGCCACCGTCGGTGACCTTCAGGGCAACGCCAGGATTGGCCTTTTCGAAGGCCGGGCGTACGGTGTTGTTCCAGAAGTCGATGATGTTGGCGTCTGAGCCGCTGTAGAGATTGATGGTCGCGTCGGCAGCCGATGCGAAACGCGGCAGAGCCAGAAGGCCTGCTGCGGCCGATGATGTGACAAGAAACTCGCGTCTGTTCATATCCGTCTCCGTTCGGTTCGGGGCCCGCGCCCTCAAGGTCTATGGGCTTGCTACTGCCGGCGCGTAACAGCGACATGACAAAAACGGTCGCAGAAAGATTTTTTGCACACCCGTGCATCGAAACCTGAGAGCAGGAAATAGGATGCGAACGCCAAAGCCGTCGTCAGTTCTTGAAGACGAAGCAGGTTCGGTTGCTTTTTCGCACCTGTATGCAGACCTCATTGGCCTCCGCCCGTGTCTGCCGAGCGATGCGCGAGACATAGCGAGGCCGGAAGCCGAAGCTTCTGTCACGTTGGCGAATGATGAGCGGCTGTTCCTGATTGAGCGGCGCCGGCAGTTGCTGAACGGCCTCGAAAAACAGCCGGCGCGCCACGTCGGGGTTGGCGTTTGCAGCAATCTGCACGCCCCACGGCGCCCAATTGCCCTCCGGCTGCCAGACCGGTTCCGAAATCTTGCGGCGGTTGGCCAAGGCAACGCAGCTGTCAATGAAGGGGGTATCCTTGGCTAAGGCGTACGCCGTCTCGCCCGGCGTATCGGCCTTCCATTCTTCAACGGTGTGGGCGGTGATCGCCATCACATAGCTGCGCGTCTCCGATGGCAAACTTCCGCCGCCGAGGAAGTTCGAGAGCCCGTTTTCGCCAGCATTATAGGCGGCCGCGGCCAAGCCGAGATTGCCGAAGCGGTCCCGCAGTTCGTCGAGATATTCCGCCGACTTCTGAAGCGCCTCCAGCACATCATAGCTATCCTGCAGGCCGCGCAACTTGGCGGTGCCCGGCATGAACTGAGCGATCCCCTGCGCACCCTTGTAGCTGAGAGCATCCGGACGAAAGCGGCTTTCCCGCCAGATCAACCGCGCAAAAAAGTCCGGCGGCAGGTCGTGATCCGCAGCCGTGCGTTCGATGGCGCTACAGAGGTCGATATTGAAGCTATCCTTGCGAATGCACTGCGTTTCCGCAGAGCCGGCAATCGAGCGCGTGTAAAGGCAGGCAGCTTCTGTCGTTGACGGAGGAGGCTCAGTCGCAAACGCAGGAACAGCCAGCGTCAGGAACGGCACCAGGGGCGAAACTCCGGCGGCCAGAAGAATAAGCTTGCGTCCGACTGCGAACATCTGGTCTCGGCGGTGCCATTGGTTTGCGACGCAATCATACCAATCGGTTTATGGCTCGCAGTCAAGCCGTTGCTAAAGCACGCTGCCATCGCCGCCATAAGATTCGTGAACAAGACAGGAGTGCGTGCGAAGTAATGGGGCGGATCACTATCTACAATGCATCCAGTTGCGGTTCGCTGCCAACTCGGCCAGTTTGACGTAGCCGACGCGGACACCCGCTGTCGGTGACACCTAAGCCGGCCCGGCCGAAAGGCCAGAGCTGGCGCCCCCTTGGAGGACGGATCCGATGAAGCTCAAAGACCCTTCCCTTTTTCGCGAGGCAGCACTCGTCGGAGGCCGCTGGATAGAAGCCGGTCCAGCCAATGCGATTGCCGTGAACAATCCCGCCACCGGCGAAATCATCGGCCATGTGCCGAAGCTTGGTGCCGTTGAGACGAAGACAGCGATCGAGGCTGCGCGTGTTGCGCAAAAAGGTTGGGCAGCACGGACGGCCAAGGATCGCGCCGGCATTCTGCGCAAGTGGTTCGACCTGATGATCGAAAACAAGGACGATCTCGGCCGCATCCTCACGCTTGAGCAAGGCAAGCCGCTGGCCGAAGCCACCGGCGAGATCGTCTACGGCGCCAGCTTCATCGAGTGGTTCGCAGAGGAAGGACGCCGTGTTTACGGCGACCTGATCCCTGGCCATCAGCCGGACAAGCGAATCATGGTGATGAAGCAGCCGATCGGCGTGGTGGCGGCGATCACGCCATGGAATTTCCCCAACGCAATGATCACCCGCAAGGCTGGGCCAGCGTTCGCCGCCGGATGCGCCATGGTATTGAAGCCGGCGTCGCAAACACCGTTTTCGGCAATCGCTATCGCCATTCTTGCCGAGCGCGCCGGCATTCCGCAGGGGCTGTTCTCCGTCATCACCGGCTCGGCCGCCGCGATTGGTGCCGAGATGACGGCCAATCCGACGGTGCGGAAGCTCACCTTTACCGGCTCTACCGAGGTCGGCGCCGAGCTCTACAAGCAAAGTGCACCGACCATCAAGAAACTTGGTCTGGAGCTCGGCGGCAACGCGCCCTTCATCGTCTTCGATGATGCCGATCTCGACGCTGCCGTCGAAGGCGCGTTGATCGCGAAGTTCCGAAACAACGGCCAGACTTGCGTTTGCGCCAACCGCCTCTATGTGCAGGACGGTGTTTACGACGCCTTCTCTCGCAAACTCGCCGCTGCCGTCGGCAAGCTGAGGACCGGTAACGGCTTCGACGAAGGCGTCATCCTCGGACCGCTGATCGACAAGCCGGCGCTCGAGAAGGTCGAGGAGCATGTTGCCGATGCGCTCGCCAAGGGTGCGAGCGTCATCCAAGGCGGCAAGCCGCATGCGCTTGGCGGCACCTTCTATGAGGCAACGGTTCTGGCCAATGTCACCAAGGACATGGCAGTCTCTCGCGAGGAGACATTTGGGCCCGTCGCGCCGCTGTTCCGGTTTACCGACGAGGCGGATGTGATCGAGCAAGCCAACGACACCGAATTTGGCTTGGCCTCGTATTTCTACGCCAAGGACCTCGCCCGGGTGTTCCGGGTCGCCGAAGCGCTGGAGTACGGCATGGTCGGCGTCAACACCGGCCTGATCTCGACGGCTGAAGCACCATTCGGCGGCGTCAAGCTTTCGGGCCTCGGACGCGAGGGATCGCGCTACGGCATCGAAGAGTTCACCGAGATCAAGTATGTCTGCCTGGGCGGGATCAACTGATTGGACAATTAGCTATCACCGTGGGGATGTGAAGCTGCTTATCGCAGTTCCCTGTGGATGGCCCGACACCATAACCTGAGAATGACTGAGATGACCAAGACACCGCTCTGATGTGCGTTGTCAATGCTTTGATCGCAAGGAACCTCCCGCTTCAAGAAGCGGCTGTTAATGGTGATGATCGCGCATGGGTGGAGGCGGAACTCAAGGACGTCGGTGATCAAGCTCTGATGCGCGGGTTGGTTACCGCATTCCCGATTATGCGTCCGGGGCTGTTCCTATCTTACTGCGGGCGTCGGTCTGAAGCCGGCCACAAAGCGGATGACGGGTATTCCCCTGCCGTTGTCCCGCCTCCGCCCATGCGCGAGGTGCAAGTTCGATGCGGCGATCTACGATCTGATCGACTGCGCCTCCCTTGCAACGGCCCACATGAACCCACTCAGCTCGCGGGCAATGGCGGTACAAACCACCGTCGTTCGCTTTCCTCGTCCGGTCAGCGTTCGATACCGCGCAGTCAACCGGCTCTGAGCCTTCCATGCTATCTCCCGCACCTTCGGAGGCGCTTGCTCCATACGGTACAGCTTCCTCGCGCCGACCTTCGGTGGATGGCGATATGTCCAGGCGCTCTCGACCAGCATGTGCCGAACGCGCCCATTGCCCGCCTTGGTGATTGAGCCCCGTCTGACCGTCTCACCCGTTGATCGCTCACCAGGAACCAAGCCGAGATATCCCATCAATTGGCGGGGGCTTTCAAAGCGGGTCACATCACCGACCTCTGTTGCAAAGGTGACGGCAACGATCAAATCGACCCCTCGTAACGTCTGTAGAGCTCGAATGACGGGCGCGAGAGACCAAGTGGGGATAAACTCTTCAATGACCTTTTCCAGTCGTTCGACACGCTCCTTGGAGAGGCGCACCGCCTCGACCATTTCCTGCAAGGCGATCTGATGCGCGGGGTGATCGAACTGTTGCTCCTGCAGCCAGCGCAGATATCGCATCGTCCAGCCCTTCTTTCGTGGATAAATGCGACTATGCTTGAGCATAAAGGCACTTACCTGTTGCCGATGAACCCGTAATGTCTCGACAGCAGCAGCTCGAGCACGAACAAGATCGCGCATAGCCTCATGGCCCTCGTCTGGGACCCACACTGCCGTGAGCTCGCCGGCCCTCAATAGCCGGGCGAGCGCGAGTGCGTCTCGACGGTTCGTCTTCACCCGGTCGCCAGGCTTCCTCGGGATCAATGACGGGGCAACAACCATGCATTTATGACCAAGAGATTGGATCAGCCGATAGAGGCCATAACCGGTAGGTCCGGCTTCATAGCAGAAATGCACGTGATCAAACTTCGCGGCTATTCGCTGAATGATGCGGCGCATGCTGCCATCGGAGGCGTCAATCTCGCCGAAGTAGCGCACCTCTCCGTCCCGGCCAGATTCGGCAACAGCAATCGCATTCTTCAGCTTGGCGACATCGATTCCGACAAAAGCTTCTCTATAATCTGCCATGGCTCGTCCTCCTGTGATGAGGATCGGCTCGGCCCGTCCGAGCAACCCTCGGAAGACCAGTGTAGGGCGAGCCACCTCGGGCGCAAAGACGGACATACGGTCTTATGCCACTCAAAGCAGGGCTGATCGGCGCCGGCATACAAGCGTCGCTGACACCATCGATGCATATGCGAGAGGGAAAAGCGCAGGGTTTCGACTATCAGTACGAGTTGATCGATCTGAACGAGATCCATGCCGCGGTCGATGACCTCCCTGCTCTTCTCTCCGAGGCTGAGAAACGTGGCTTGTCCGGCCTCAACATCACCTATCCCTGCAAGCAGGCGGTCCTGCCCTTTCTCGACGATCTCTCGACTGCGGCGCGGGCTCTCGGCGCGGTCAATACCGTTGTCCTGGAAGAGAACCGCCGGTACGGACACAATACGGACTGGTGGGGTTTCGCGGAAGGGTTTCGACGCGGTCTGCCCGGGGCAGACCTGTCGTCGGCTGTCCAGCTCGGCGCCGGCGGTGCCGGCGTTGCGACCGCCTACGCGATCCTCTCGCTCGGCCTGCGGGAACTCACCGTGATCGACCGCGAACCGGAACGCGCCGCATCTCTGTCAGCCGCCATGTCGGTGCTCTTTCCGAGTGCAACGGTCAATGCCGGTCAGGACGTCGAGCAGGCCATGCACCGTGTCGCTGGCCTAATCCATGCGACCCCGACCGGGATGGACAAACACCCTGGCATGCCTCTGCCGGCCGATCTGCTGCGGCCCGACCTATGCGTGTCGGAGATCGTCTATTTCCCGCTCGAAACCGAGCTTCTGCGCCACGCGCAATTGCGGGGCTGCCGGACACTGGGTGGTGGTGGCATGGCGGTGTTTCAGGCGGTAGAGGCGTTTCGTCTCTTCACCGGGCGAAATGCGGATGCGGGGCGCATGCTTGCTCATTTCGAGGCAGCAATGACTGGTAACAAGCTGAGCTAAGGGCGCAAAGCGCTAAAGGCTGCGAGACCTCCAGAATCGAAAAAGCCTGCCGCGGGAGGAGGTGCAGCAGGCTTTTCGAAAATAACCGAACGGCAGCTGGGAGGAGGAGTGCTGCCATTCCCGCAAGCGCCCTTGGGAGGAGGATAAGGTCGCTTGCAAACTCGAAGCTCTGCGGGAGGAGGTGCATCACTTCGATGACTTGAACATACAGTAAGCACGCCCAAATGATAGGCACATTTTTGCAGAACAGCTATGCGCCATGCGCTTAACGCGCGGCTGCTGTTGCAGATTTGCGCTAGTTAGTCATTTCGGCACATCAACCGCTCCTCTTTGGTCCAGTGCGATTTTCTGCTACGACGCCGCCAAAAGCCAAAAGGAACCGCAGATGAGTGCCGCATTCTACCGTGACTACATTGTCGATCTGAAGGCACGCATGGACGATCTCCATGCCGACACCGCGGCATATCAGACTTACGCGCTGACGATGGAGTTGCTGGCACAGAAAAACCTCGTCAGCTACGCAATGAAGCGGCAGCGCGGGCAGACTGACAGCCTGTTCTATCGCCGCGACACATCGACCGGTCAGCGCGCCCAGATGCCGCAACAGGCGGCCTATGGCGTTTTCGCCGGTTTTTTCGGGTTGGGCCAGTTTCTGGCATCTTCAGGACGCGCCGAGGGACTTGGCGAGGAGCAGTTTGCCGAGACGCTGACAGCGGACTGGACGTACCCGACCTGCGCGGTCCAGTTCTCCTTCCGCAAGAAGGGGCAGTCGCGCGCCACGTCGATGAAAATGCTGTTTATCGGCCTCAACGGCGATGCGGATGCCGCAGCGTATGAAGCCCGCCTTGCACGCCCTGCCCTGCTGATCGAGACCCGGCCCTTCGCGTCCAACATTCTCTGGGAGTGGAAGTAAGAGCTCGTTGGGACGAGGTCAGACGTCCAAGGATTGGGATGCATCGACGAGCAGTTCACTTGCAACATCACGTAGCAGTTCCGAAACTCTTTTGAGAAACGATCCCATTGCGGATCCTTTGCGCCAGCAGATACCGATCTGCCGGTTTGGCGCCGTGCCTTCGAAGCGCAGCAGGCGCACATTGCTTGAGGCAGGCTGAACCGCCGCAAGTTCCGGCAGCAGGGTAATACCGACATCCGCGCCCACCATCTGCCGCAACGTCTCCAAACTGGTGGCGCGGAAAGACGTGCGCTCGCTCGCGCCCGACATGCGGCAGACGTCGAGCGCCTGATCGCGCAGGCAGTGGCCCTCTTCCAGCAGCATCAGGTCATACCGGTCGAGATCGGCAAGCGTCAGCGAATGCCTGTTGGCAAGCCCGTGACCGGCAGGAACGGCCAGCAGGAAATCTTCCTCGAACAGGAACTCGGTTTTCAGGTGATCATCGTTGACTGGCAAGGCAAGGATTGCTGCATCCAGATTGCCGCTGCGCAGGCGTGCCAGCAGCGCATCGCTTTTTTCCTCGATCAGCAATGTTTCCAGACGCGGAAACTGCTTGCGGATCCGCGGCACCGCGTGCGGCAGGAAATATGGCCCAAGCGTCGGGAAAATGCCGAGGCGCAAGGTGCCGACTTCGGGGTTCTGGCTGCGCAGCGCGGACGACCTGATCTCATCGATCTCGGCCATGATCCGACGTGCCCGCTCGACTGTATCTTCGCCGAACGGCGTCAGCATCACCGAGCGCGGCGTGCGCTCGATGAGAGGAGACCCGAGAAACTCCTCAAGTTTCCTGATCTGCATGGAAAGCGTCGGCTGGCTCACGGAACACGCCTCGGCGGCCCGGCCGAAATGCCGGTGGTCCGCCAAGGCGATCAGATACTCCAACTCGCGAAGCGTCATCGCATCAACACGCGAACGTGTCTCACGCCGCCTTCACGGCATCGGCGTCCGGCGCCGAGGTGCGGATCAGGTGATCGAATGCCGCTAGCGACGCCTTCGCGCCTTCTCCGAGCGCAATGACGATCTGCTTGTAAGGCACCGTGGTGCAATCGCCGGCCGCAAAGACGCCGGGAACCGAGGTCTGGCCGTGATGATCGACGACGATTTCGCCACGCGGCGAAAGCTCGACGGCGCCTTTCAGCCACTCGGTGTTCGGCAGAAGACCGATCTGCACGAAGATGCCCTCGAGGGCGAGCGTATGACGCTGGCCGGCGACGCGGTTTTCGTAAACCAGGCCGGTCACTTTCTGGCCGTCCCCCAGCACTTCTGTCGTCTTGGCGGACAACAGGATCTCGACATTCGGAAGGCTGCGCAGCTTGCGCTGCAGCACGTCGTCGGCACGCAATTTGTTGTCGAATTCGACCAAGGTCACATGGCTGACGATATTGGCGAGGTCGATCGCCGCCTCGACGCCCGAGTTGCCGCCGCCGATAACCGCTACACGCTTGCCCTTGAACAGCGGGCCGTCGCAGTGCGGGCAATAGGCCACGCCCTTGTTGCGATACTGGTCTTCACCGGGAACACCCATCTGGCGCCAGCGGGCGCCGGTAGAAAGAATGACGGTCTTCGACTGCAGCGTTGCGCCATTGGCCAGTTCGATCGAAATCATGTCGGTCCCGCGCACCAGCTTTTCGGCACGCTGCAGGTTCATGACATCGACGTTGTATTCCTTCACATGCTCCTCGAGCGAGGCCGCGAATTGCGGGCCTTCAGTATGACGAACCGAAATGAAGTTCTCGATCGCCATCGTATCCAGCACCTGGCCGCCGAAGCGCTCGGCGGCAACTCCGGTGCGGATGCCCTTGCGGGCAGCATAGACCGCCGCAGCCGCACCGGCTGGACCGCCGCCAATGACCAGAACGTCATAGGCTTCGCGCTTGTTCAGCCGCTCTGCCGCACGCGCCGCCGAATTGGTATCGAGCTTTGCGATGATCTCCTCGACCTCCATGCGGCCCTGGCCGAACAGCTGGCCGTTCAGATAGACCGTCGGCACCGACATGACCTGGCGGCTCTGGACCTCTGCTGGGAATACGCCGCCGTCGATGGCGACATGCTTGACGCGCGGGTTGAGCACGGCCATCAGGTTCAGCGCCTGAACCACGTCAGGGCAATTCTGGCAGGTCAGCGAGAAGTAGGTCTCGAACAGGAAGTCGCCGTCCAGATCCTTGATCTGGTCGATGATCGCCTGCTCGGTGCGCGGTGGATGACCGCCGACCTGCAGCAGCGCTAAGACCAGCGACGTGAACTCGTGGCCCATGGGAATGCCGGCGAAGCGCAGGTTGATATCATGACCGGGGCTGGTCAGCGCGAAGGATGGTGCACGTTCGCCATCGTCGCGTGTCTCAACGACGGAGATCTTGTCCGACAGCTTGACGAGTTCGGCGAGAAGCTCCGACATTTCCTTCGACTTGGCGCTGTCATTGACAGAGGCGGTGATCGCGATCGGGCGGACAACCCGCTCCAAATAGGCCTTGAGCTGGGACTTCAAATTATCGTCGAGCATGGGACACTCCGCTAAAAATGGATGACAGCGGCCGTTTCAGGCGCTGAATATGGCGGTTTTGGACTGCCTTCCAGCCCAAGGCTGGAAGGCAGCTTAATCATTTGAAAATCAGATCTTGCCGACGAGGTGCAGCGAAGGAGCAAGCGTCTTTTCGCCTTCTTCCCACTTGGCCGGGCAAACTTCGCCTGGATGCGCACGGACGTACTGAGCAGCCTTGATACGACGCAGCAGGTCGGCTGCATTGCGGCCAACGCCTTCAGCGGTGACTTCCATCGCCTGGATGACGCCATCGGGATCGACGACGAACGTGCCGCGGTCGGCAAGGCCTTCTGCTTCGCGCATGACTTCGAAGTTGCGGCTGATGGTGCCCGTCGGGTCGCCGATCATGGTGTAGTCGATCTTGCCGATTGTCTCGGAGCTGTCGTGCCATGCCTTGTGCGTGAAGTGGGTATCGGTCGAGACCGAGTAGACTTCGACGTCGAGGCGCTGCAGTTCGGCATAGTGGTCGGCAACGTCGCCGAGTTCCGTCGGGCAGACGAAGGTGAAGTCGGCAGGGTAGAAGAAGAATACCGCCCACTTGCCCCTGGTGTCGGCGTCGGTCACTTCAATGAATTTACCCTGCTTGAAGGCCTGCGCCTTGAAGGGCTTAATGGATGTGTTGATAAGGGACATGGAGGCTCCTGTGGAATTGCTGCGAAGCGAAATACCGCTTTCGCAACGCAACATAAAGAGAAGCCGGCGATAAATGAAATAGATAAATAAAAAAATTTCGATAGAGAGCATCTATTGCTCTTTACGGAGCGCGCCATGTTTTTCAGCATGGCATAGCCTTCGGACCTTGGAAAATCGCTGCGATTTCCTCGTTCCTGACCGACACAATACGGGAAACCTTGCATCCCATTAACGCACGGCTGACGCTATGAAAACGCAGGGCTCTCGCCATGGACTCCTTGGAAAAGCGCCACAGGTTTCAGGTTTCGCATTTACATACCTCCGTCGAAATACCGATTGAATTTAGGAACACAGCATTGGACTTGCGTAACAAGACGCTCTGCGCTTCCGGGTTTCACGCACCGGAGCGCGGAAAGATCGACATTCTGGACGACGTGCTGATCGATGTCAGCGCCGGTGGTACGATCAGTGCGATCCACCGACCGAGCGACCCGAACTACCGCAGCATCCGCGATGCCCGGGAAGAGACCGGGGAACTGGTCACCTTGCCTGCCGGTTCGTATCTGTTGCCCGGCTTTATCGATCTTCACGTGCATGCACCGCAATATCCACAACTCGGCAGCGCGCTCGATGTACCGCTGGAAGTCTGGCTGCAGAAATACACATTTCCGCTTGAGGCGCGTTACGAGGATCTGGCCTTCGCACGGCGCAGCTATGGACTGCTCGTCGATGACCTTCTAGCGAACGGCACGACAACAGCGCTCTATTTCGCCACCGTACACCAGGATGCCACGCGCACTCTTGTAGATACCTGCATCGAAAAAGGCCAACGCGCGCTGATCGGCAAGGTCTCGATGGACAATGTCGATGAGTGCCCGGACTATTACCGCGACGCCTCGCCGGAAGCCGCCATCAATGGGACCCGGGCACTGATCGACTACGTCAGGACGCATCCCGAAAACACTGATGGACGCGTGCTCCCAGTCATCACACCGCGCTTCATTCCTTCCTGTACCGATGCCACACTTGAGGGATTGGGCGCACTGGCCAAGGAATGCGGCTGCCATGTGCAGACGCACTGTTCCGAGAGCGACTGGGCTCATGGTAATGTGCTGTCGCGATACGGCGTTACCGACACGGAGGCGCTCGATCGCTTCGGCCTGCTTGGCCGACGCACGGTGTTGGCGCATGCCAATTTCCTGACGACCGATGACATGGACCGCGTGCGCGAGCGCGAGGCCGCCGTCGCACACTGCCCGCTGTCCAATGTCTACTTCGCCAACGCCGTCTTCCCATTGCGTGCCGCGCTCGACAAGGGCGTGCATGTCGGCCTTGGGACCGACATATCCGGCGGCCCGAGCGCGTCGATGCTGGAGAACTGCCGCGGCGCCATCCTGATGTCGCGCGCTTTGGAGAGCGGCGTCGATCCCACGCTCGATTCAGCGGCACGTGCAACGTTCGGTCCCGCTCAGATCGATTTTCGCGATGCATTCTATATCGCCACAGCAGGCGGCGGTGTGGCGCTGGATCTTCCCGTTGGCCAGTTCCGGCCCGGCTATTTGTTCGACGCCATTGTCATCGATACAAGGGCCGAGAAAGGCTCCGTTCGGCTGTTCGACGAGTTCGATAGCGGCGAGCAAATCCTGCAGAAGATCATCAACACGGCGTCGAAACCGAATATCGCCGCGACATGGGTCGGCGGTCTTAACGTTCGCCTGCCGTAGCAAAGACATTGGTCGGCGACTTGCTTTCGCTTTCGCAATAGGCGCCGACCACAGCCTCCTGCCGAATTGTATCGGCAGTCCCGCAAAGCCAAATTGCAACCAGACGGACAATGTGCAAGCCTGCGTGACCACGGAGGGGATCCGTGTCGCGAAGGGGATTGCACATGCTTCTGTTTCTCGCATTTCTGATCGGCATTATTGCAGGCCTGCGGGCGCTGACGGCACCAGCCGCGGTCGCCTGGGCAGCGGCACTTGGATGGTTCGATATTTCACAGACGCCTCTGGCCTTCATGGGCTATCGGTGGACGCCTTGGATTTTCACGCTGCTGGCACTCGTCGAACTGGTGACCGACCAGCTACCGTCAACCCCGTCTCGCAAGGTTCCAATGCAGTTCGGTGCCCGACTGATCATGGGGGCGCTTGCCGGCGCCACGATTGGTGCGGCGGGCGGCTCCCTTGTCGGGGGGCTGATTGCAGGGATTGTCGGCGCCATAGTGGGCACGCTCGGCGGTGCCGCCGCGCGCGGCAAGCTCGCCTCGATTTTCGGCAAGGACCCGCCAGCGGCCCTGATCGAAGACGCGGTGGCGATCTTTGGTGCAATCTTGATAGTCGCGTCGGTCTGATGCGCGCGTTTGATGCCATCGTTATCGGTGCGGGACAGGCCGGTCCTTTCCTTGCCGCGCGCATGGCTGCAAAGGGCATGACGGTGGCGCTGATCGAACGAAAATTCCTCGGCGGAACATGTGTCAACGCCGGCTGCATGCCAACCAAGACACTGGTTGCCAGCGCACGCGCTGCCCACGTGGCACGAACGGCCGCCGCTTACGGGGTGACGATCCCCGGTGAGGTCGGCATCGACATGAAGACAGTTCGTAGCCGCGCGCAGACGATCACAATCGATGCCCGCAGCGGCCTGATCAAATGGTTTGGCGGCATGAGCAGCGTGACAGTGATTTATGGCCATGCCCGCTTCGAAGACCCGAGAACGATCTCTGTCGAAGGGGAGAGGCTCACGGCGCCCCGCATCTTTCTCAATGTCGGCGCGCGACCCGCAATCCCCGACATGCCGGGAATTGACGATATCAGCTACCTCACCAGCACCTCCATCATAGAACTCGACAGCCTCCCCCGTCATCTAGTGGTGGTCGGCGGCAGCTATATCGGCCTGGAATTTGCCCAGATGTATCGCCGCTTCGGCGCCGAGGTCACCGTGATCGAGCGAGGATCGAAACTAGCCTCGCGCGAAGATCCGGATATTTCGGATGCGATCGCCGATATCCTGCGATCCGAAGATATCACCATCCGCACCGGCGCCGACGGAATTGCATTTGCCAGAGCAGGCGACGACATCTCCGTTAGCGTCGCGGACGGCGTGGCGGACGTCACGGCCAGCCATGTGCTGATAGCGACTGGACGAATACCCAACACCGATGATCTCGGTCTCGACAGAGCCGGCGTTGCCGTCGACAAACGGGGCTACATCGTTGTCGATGACAAACTGGCAACCAATGTCGACGGCATCTGGGCGCTTGGCGATTGCAACGGCCGCGGCGCCTTCACCCACACATCCTACAACGACTTCGAGATCGTCGCCGCCAATCTGCTCGATGGCGAGAACCGCAAACTCAGCGACCGCATCCTCGCCTATGCGCTCTATATCGACCCTCCTCTTGGCCGGGTCGGCATGTCCGAAAAGGAGGCGCGCGCCTCCGGCCGGGACCTGATGATCTCCACCCGGCCCATGAGCCGGGTTGGTCGCGCCAATGAGCGCGGCGAGACCAAGGGGTTTATGAAGGTGATTGCCGACGCCTCGACCCAACAGATCCTCGGAGCCGCGATCCTCGGCATCGAAGGCGACGAGGCCATTCACGGTTTCATCGATGCAATGAATGCCAAGACGCCCTACCCGGCCCTCAAATGGGCAGTGCCGATACACCCGACCGTGTCGGAACTGATCCCGACCTTGCTCGGCGACCTGAAAGCCGTGTAGGCTCGCCGGAGCGACGGAGAAATCTCACCCGTGTCCATCGAACATCTGATCGAGCACTACGGCCTGCTTGCCATCTTTCTCGGCACCGCATTCGAAGGGGAAACGGCAGCCTTCCTTGGCGGGGTCATCGCGCATCGCGGGCTGCTGCCCTGGTGGGCTGCCTCGCTCGCCGCATGCGCCGGCTCATTCGCCGGCGACCAGATGTGGTTCTTCGCAGGCCGACATGCAGCACGCTGGAAAGTGGTTCGGCGCGTGATGGAAACGCCGGTGCTCTCGCGGGTCACAGCGCTTCTGGAGCGCTATCCCACCGGCTTTATCCTCGCCTTCCGGTTCCTTGTCGGGCTGCGAACGATCAGTCCGATCGTGATCGGAACCACGCGCATATCGACCGCGAAATTCGTTGCTTTGAATGCCGTCGCGGCATTCATATGGGGCCAGCTGTTCACAGCGCTCGGCTATCTCTTTGGGCACGGGATCGAGCAGATGATGGGCCGGCTGCCGCTTCACCATCACCTGCTCATCGCGCTCGGGGCTGCAGCGGCGATAGCCGTTGCAGCCCTTGCGTTTCGCCGGATGCGGTTTGGTGTCATGCGGCCGTAGATCGAGGCTATTCCATCACGATCTGCAGCTTCACATCGCTCGGCCGCGCTTCGACGGCGCGGTCAAAGGCCTTGATCGATTCCTCGAAAGCGAATGTTTCCGAGATCAACGGCTTCAGATCGACGCGCCCGGAACCCAATAGCGCGATCGAACGCTCGTATTGATGGGCGTAGCGGAACACCGTTTCGATACGGATCTCCTTGGTGGATGCTGTCGAAACGTCGAAGCCAATCGGATTGACCGGCAGGCCGACGGCAACGATCACGCCGCCCGGACGGGCCAGGTCCATGATCGTCTCCCAAGCGCGCGGCGAACCCGAGCACTCGAAGATCACATCCGCACCCCATCCGTCCGTCAGCCGCGACACTTCTTCCACAAGGTTCTGCTCGCGGATGTTGACGGGAATGACGCCCTGGTATTGAGCGGCGATATCGAGCTTCGGCTGGGCAAGGTCGGCAACGATCGCGCGAGCGCAACCGCCGGCGAGCGCCGCGATCGCCACCATCGTGCCGATCGGTCCGGCGCCCAGCACCACGGCCGTGTCGCCTGGCGCAATTTTCGCCTTTGTTGCCGCCTGCATGCCAACCGCAAAGGGTTCGACCATGGCACCTTCCGCGAAGCTGACATTGTCGGGCAGCTTGAACGTATAATTCGCTGGATGCACGACCTCCGGCGTCAGCACGCCATGCACAGGCGGCGTTGCCCAGAAGCTGACGGCGGGATCGACGTTGTACATCCCGAGACGGCTTGCCTTGGAGTTCGGGTCCGGAATGCCCGGTTCCATGCAGACACGATCGCCGACCTTCAGATGGGTCACCCCCGCACCGACCTCGACGACCGTTCCCGCGGCCTCGTGGCCCAGCACCATAGGCTCGTTGACCACGAATGGACCGATCTTGCCGTGTGTGTAATAGTGCACGTCGGAGCCGCAGACACCCACGGTGTGGATCTTGATCTTAACCTGCCCAGGTCCTGTTTCCATCGGCAGATCGATATCGCGAATTGCGAGTTCATGCTGGCGTTCGAGCACCAATGCACGCACCTTGGTCATTATCGGTTCCTTCCCTATAGCCTCCCCGCTCGCTGAATCGAGCGCAGCGTCGGCCAGACTATAGAACCCGAAGCCGCCGAATTTCAATTCGATTTGCGATGCATTTGCCCAGCAGGTGACGGAATGCCCAAGGCAACTCCACGAGGTCTTGCGCCGTTCCATATCTGGTGCAGCTTCCAGCAGATTGTTCCCAAACAACGTTCGCTGACGACCTAAGCAGATTCATTCCAAATCCGTCGGCGAAATGGCACAGCATTCCGGAACTTCACCATGGAACAGAAACAATCTTCGTTTCATTATACGACCAGCTTGGTAGTGTTTGGGTCACAACAAAGGAGAGGTTCCCATGCATTCACACCGGATCACCCGGCTTTTGACAGCCGCCGTTTTGGCCGGCAGTTTCGCCATTGGCGCTGTTGCCCCGGCCTTTGCCGACCAAACGCTTCTCAATGTCTCCTATGATCCGACACGGGAACTCTACAAGGATTTCAACGCAGCCTTTGCCCAGAAGTGGCAGAAGGATACCGGTGAAACGGTCACGGTCCAGGCCTCGCACGGCGGTTCCGGCGCACAGGCGCGATCCGTAATCGACGGGCTCGATGCCGACGTCGTCACGCTGGCGCTAGAAGGAGACATCGACGCGATTGCGAAGAAGACCGGCAAGATCCCTGCCGACTGGAAGACGAAATTCCCCAACAACTCCACACCTTACACATCGACCATCGTCTTCCTTGTCCGCAAGGGCAACCCCAAGGGTATCAAGGATTGGGCCGATCTGGTGAAGGATGACGTTCAGGTCATCACTCCGAACCCCAAGACCTCGGGCGGCGCACGCTGGAACTTCCTCGCAGCCTGGGCTTGGGCCAAACAGGCAAACGGCGGCGATGAAGCCAAGGCTCAGGAGTATGTCTCCAAGCTGCTGCAGCATGTTCCGGTTCTCGACACCGGCGCGCGCGGCGCGACGACGACCTTCGTGCAGCGTGGCCTGGGTGACGTTCTGCTGGCATGGGAAAACGAAGCCTATCTGTCGCTGGAAGAACTGGGCCCCGATCAGTTCGAGATCGTAACGCCGAATTTCTCGATCCGCGCCGATCCGCCGGTCGCCATTGTCGACGGCAACGTCGACGAGAAGGGCACCCGTAAGGTCGCCGAAGCCTATCTGAACTACCTCTATTCCGACGAGGGCCAGAAGATCGCTGCCAAGCACTACTATCGCCCAATCAAGCCGGAATCGGCCGATCCAAAGGATATCGCCCGCTTTCCGAAGCTGACGCTCGCTACCATTGACGACTTTGGCGGCTGGAAAGAGGCACAGCCAAAGTTCTTCGGAGATGGCGGCGTATTTGACCAAATCTACAAGCCGGCACAATAATACGCCGTATGAAAGCACATAGCCCCACACGGTGGCGGTTCAGGCGGCCGAGTGTCATTCCGGGTTTCGGAATGACGCTCGGCTTTACCTTGATCTGGCTCACCCTCCTCATCCTCATCCCTCTCTCTGGCCTTGCATGGCGCTCGAGCGAACTCGGTTGGGAAAAATTCTGGTCGATCGCGTTTGATGCCCGCACGGTAAACGCTCTGCGCATCAGCTTCGGCACTGCCTTTGCCGCGGCCTGTGTCAACGCCGTGTTCGGCATCGTGCTCGCCTGGGTGCTGGTCCGCTACCGCTTTCCCGGCAAGCGGATCATCGATGCCATGGTCGATTTGCCATTCGCCCTGCCAACCGCCGTTGCCGGCATTGCGCTGGCAACGCTTTACGCGCCCAATGGATGGATCGGCCAGTTTCTGACGCCTTTGGGAATCAGAATCGCCTTCACGCCGGTCGGCATCGTTGTTGCCCTCATCTTCGTCGGACTTCCGTTTGTGGTGCGAACGGTTCAGCCCGTCATGGAGGAGATCGACAAGGAAGTGGAGGAAGCGGCCGCGACGCTGGGCGCCAATCGGTTCCAGACCATTTCGCGTGTGCTGCTGCCTGGCCTCGCACCTGCCGTACTCACCGGCTTCGCGCTTGCCTTCGCGCGTGGTGTCGGCGAATACGGTTCGGTGATCTTTATCGCCGGTAACCTACCGTTCAAATCCGAGATTGCGCCGCTTCTCATCGTCATCAAGCTCGAGGAATACAATTATGCCGCGGCGACTGGTATCGCCGCCGTCATGCTGATCCTCTCATTCATCATGCTGCTGGTGATTAACCTCATCCAGAGCTGGAGCAGACGGAGGTACGGCTATGGCGTTTGAGACAACCACCAGTTCGCCGAAGGTGCAATCCGTCGTCACCGAGCGTAGGTGGGCGCGCTGGACGCTGATCGCGATCTCGCTGGTTTTCCTGACCTTGATCTTGCTGCTGCCGATGGCAGCGGTATTCGTCGAGGCGTTTCGCAAAGGCGCCGGTGCATTCTTCACCGCGCTGCAAGACGCCGAGACCTTCTCGGCGATCCGGCTGACGCTGATCGTCGCGGGCATCAGCGTGCCCCTCAACGTCGTCTTCGGCGTCGCCGCCGCCTGGGCGATCGCCAAGTTCGAGTTCAAAGGGAAGGCGTTCCTGACGACGCTGATCGACCTGCCCTTTTCGGTCTCACCCGTCATATCCGGTCTGGTCTTTGTGCTGTTGATGGGCGCCAATACCTATCTCGGCCAGTGGCTGAGCGCTCACGATATCAAGGTGCTGTTCGCTGTGCCGGGTCTGATCCTGGCGACGATGTTTGTCACCTTCCCCTTCGTGGCACGCGAATTGATCCCGCTAATGCAGGAACAGGGCACCGGTGACGAGGAGGCGGCGCTTTCGCTTGGGGCAAGCGGTTGGCAAACGTTCTGGCACGTGACGCTGCCCAACATCAAATGGGGCCTGCTTTACGGCGTGCTGCTCTGCAACGCCCGTGCGATGGGTGAGTTCGGCGCCGTCTCGGTGGTGTCGGGCCATATCCGCGGCCAGACCAATACGATGCCGTTGCAGGTGGAGATTCTCTACAACGAGTATAACTTTACCGGAGCCTTCGCCGTTGCAACGCTGTTGGCTCTGTTGGCGCTGGTCACCCTTGTTTTGAAGACATTGCTGGAAATGCGATACAGCGACGAAATCGCCGCGAGCCGGCGGCACTGAGGAATTAGAATGGAAGTTCGTGTTCAAAATCTACGCAAGGAATTCGATCGGTTTCCGGCTCTGCATGACGTGTCGCTCGACATTCATTCCGGTGAGCTGATCGCCCTGCTTGGCCCTTCGGGATCCGGGAAAACCACATTGCTGCGCCTGATCGCCGGGCTGGAAAGCCCGACCGAGGGCTTGATCTATTTCGGTGACGAGGACGCATCGAAGAAGACGGTGCAGGAGCGCAATATCGGCTTCGTGTTTCAGCACTACGCGCTGTTCCGACATATGACGGTTCTCGATAACGTGGCGTTCGGCCTGAAGGTCCGCCATTCCTCACGCCGCCCGCCGCGCGACGAAATCCGCCGCCGTGCGCTGGAACTCCTCGAACTGGTGCAGTTGCCGGGCCTTGAAAAACGCTATCCGGCGCAGCTGTCCGGCGGCCAGCGGCAGCGCGTGGCACTTGCGCGGGCGATGGCGGTCGAACCGAACGTGCTCCTGCTCGATGAGCCATTCGGCGCGCTCGACGCGCAGGTGCGCAAGGACCTGCGCAAATGGCTGCGCGAGATCCACGATCGCACCGGCCACACCACTGTCTTCGTCACCCACGACCAGGACGAGGCGATGGAGTTGGCCGACCGCGTCGTCGTCATGAGCCAGGGCGCGATCGAACAGGTCGGCACGCCAGACGAGGTCTACGACGACCCGAACTCGCCCTTCGTGTTCGGCTTCGTCGGCCAGTCGAACTGTCTCAAGGTGCGCCTTTCCGGCGGCGAAATATGGTTCGAGGACCGCCCGCTCGGTCTGACGGCAGAGGGAGAGCCGGATGGCGAAGCAAGCCTCTACTTCCGTCCGCATGACATCGAAATCCGCGACGGATGCGGCGGCTGCATCGCTGGACTGCTGACAAGCAGCCGGCGGGTTGCAGGAACGCGGCACGTGGAAATCGACATCGGCAACGGCCATCCGCCGGTCGAATTGGAGCTGCCGCCGGCAGCAGCCGGGAGCCTCGATCGCAGCCGGATCGCCTTTCGTCCGACCCGCTGGAAGCTGTTTCGATCGGCGTGATGTTATAGCGATGATATCGTGACATAACGGAAGACGGCCTCGCGCAATGCGACGCCGTCTCTGCCGATTTGATTGGTGTGGCCGCCACAAGATTGGTCAGAACCACTGTCATCTCAAAACTCCGGCGACAAATTGCCGGTTGAGCGGCATGAATGTCGATGCCGTCAAGATCGGGTTTACCAATCTGTTTTAAGGCTGGCGTCGTCAACCTTCGCGTGTGCACATCCATCGCACGCAGAACGCATCGAAAGAGCAGACGGCATGCCCGACATTACCTCCGACCTCGAGATCTTTGACCTAGCGCCGATTGCCATGTGGATCGAAGACTTCAGCAGTGTGAAGGCGCTGTTCGACGAGTGGCGGCAGGAAGGCGTTGCCGACATCAGAACTTTTCTGAAGGAGGATCCGGCACGGGTCGCCGCTTGTTCAAGCCGTATTCGTATCCTGCGTGTCAACAGCAAAACGCTCGAACTGTTCGAAGCATCGAGCGTTGATCATCTCACGGACAATCTTTCGATGGTGTTCCGCGACGAGATGCTGGAGAGCCATGTGAACGAGCTAGCTGCACTCTGGGATGGCAAAACCGAGTTTGACGGCAGCGCAGTGAACTACACGCTTTCCGGGCGCCGGCTCGACATCCAGCTGCGCGGGACAGTCATGCCCGGTCACGAGCAAACACTAGAGCGGTTGCTGCTGACCACCGAGGATGTGACGCCCCGCGAGGACGCAAGGCGCCAGGAGGAACAGTAGCGGCAATATGCTGAAGGCATTTTCGAGCATTCGCCGGTGTCGCTTTGGATCGAGGATTTCAGCCGCATCAAGCATCTGATTGAGGATGTCCGGCACCGCGGCATTGGGGACTTCCGGGTGTTCACCGATGTGCACCCGGAATTCGTTGTTCAATGCATGAGCGAGATCAGCGTCATCGAGATCAATCGGGCGACGCTCGATCTTTTCGGAGCGCCTGACCGCACAACGCTGCTGCATCGCCTCGCAGAGATTTTCCGCGATGACATGACGAAGACGTTTCGCGAACAGCTGATCGAGCTATGGAATGGAAACCTTTTTCATCAACGCGAAGTCGTGAACTATGCGTTGGATGGTTCCGAGCGCCATGTGCTGCTGCAGTTCTATTGAACAGGCTGCAGCGCAAGTCCCTGCGGCCGGTCTCCGCCATGATCATCGACCTGAACGGGCTGAAGGAAACCAATGATCAGCTTGGCCATGACGCGGGCGATGCATTGTTGCGCAGGCTTGGCGAGGTCCTGAACGGCGCCATCTCCGTGCCCAACCACGCTGCACGCGTTGGCGGCGACGAGTTCGCGGTGCTCATGCCAGGCGCCGATCGCCACGCCGCCGTCGCCACACTCGACACGATCAACGAACTTGTGAAGATCAACAACCAGTTCTATTCCAACGCACCGCTCAGCCTTTCGGTCGGGCTCGCCACAAGCGAGCCGGGCGAAACGATGGAGTCGATGGTGCGCCGTGCCGACCTGGCCATGTACGAGCACAAGCGAGAGCACCATGCCAGCCGCAAGGCCGTCACGTCGGCTCAGCAGGCAAATACATCTGCAGCAATCTGATCGCCAGTCACCCCACCGAGGGCAAGCCTAATCGTGAGGTTTGTCGGTGAAATGCCGTATGGCGAACTCTGCGACGCGTTGGTTCGAGCGGCGGGCATCTTCGAGCCAGAACGGAAACAGCTGCCACTGGTGAACCATGCCGGGGATCACTTCTGTCGTGACGTCAACACCGGATTGTCGCGCCTTGTCGGCCAGTCGCAGCGTGTCGTCGAGCGAAATCTCCCGCGAGCCGACCTGCATGAGCAGCGGCGGAAAACCCTTCATGTCGGCGTAGAGCGGCGAAACTCTCGGGTCCGTCGGCAGGCGGTCCCCGAGGTAAGCTTTGCGGGCGTCCTCGACCTGCAGCAGATTGCCGAAAGGATCGCTGGCCGCGTTGGTCTTGATCGACCCCCCGGTCAACGCAAGGTCGGTGATCGGACTGATGGTGATGACCGCTGCGGGGAGCGGTCCCTTCAGCCTCATCTGCCGAAACGTCGCCTCGATCGCCAGATTGCCGCCAGCGGAATCTCCGAGCATCACGATGTTGCCAGGGTCGTACCCGGAATCGAGCAGCCATAGATAGGCCGTCAGCGTATCGTCGATTTGTGCGGGATAAGGTGATTCCGGTGCAAGCCGATAATCGATCAGCAGGACATCAGCCGATGCCGCCTTTGAAAGGGACGCCGCCGAGGCGCGGTGTGTATCAGGCGAACCGCTGAAAAAACCGCCTCCATGAACATAGAGAATAGCGCGCTTGCCGATCGAATAATGCACACGCGCCGGCCAGATCAACTCGGCATCCACCCCACCGGCATCGACCCGCCGGATCTGGACACGCGACGGGCCGGGCGTGTCGCGCATCAATTGCTCGAATGCCGCCCTCTTTTCTGCCAGCGTCACCGCTTTGGAGTAGTGTTCCGTCCACACCCCGAGCAGCTTTTCAACCTGTTGCTTTGAGGTCTCGCTCTGTGGTGCGTCCGCTTGCACGGTCCGTTCGGCGGCAATTGCGGCCGACATGCTGAAGACGCCGGAGAGACAAATCGAGAATCCGGCGATCAACGCGCGGCGGATAATGGACGACGCGATCGTTTTCAACCGATCGAACGGCGGTCGCATATCGTCCACGCTGCGCATCTTGAGGCCCTCAATGTGATGAGTGTCAACATCGGAGCAGAAACTGCCACGCCTACGAAGAGAGTCAAGGCTCCACTCTCAGTCCTGCGAAATCACAAGCCTTGGCCGCACGAACGGCGCTCAGGCCTCCACGGCTTTTCGAAGGTTCACGAGCGCCTTGATCGGCAAATGATCGGAGGCCATGCGGGAGAGCGGGGTATCATGAGCCTCGACGGTCGTCACCACGCCCTTACGGTTCGCCATGATCCGATCAAGCGCGAGCACCGGGAGCCGGGCGGGAAAGCTCGGGACGGCAAGCGGTTGCGGGCCGAAGATCGACTGGAACGAATGTAGGGACGAGCGGTCGCCCAGGCGCCACTCGTTGAGGTCGCCGAGCAGGATCGTCGGAATCTCGGACGTGTCGGCCATGAGCTCGAGCAGCACTCTTGCCTGCTGTGAACGCGAATGCCGGAGAAGGCCAAAATGCGCGGCGATGATGCGCAGCCCCCCTCCCCGCTCCAACTCAAGTTCCGCCACCAGCGCCCCGCGCGGCTCCAGGCCGGGCAGCTTGATCTGGTGAACGTCACGCACCAGACCCTTCTTGAAAAGCACGACATTGCCGTGCCATCCATGCGCCTTTGCCATACCGCTGACCGGAACCGGCACGAGTCCGGTTTCGCGCTCGAGCCTCGCCATATCCAGTATACCCGTACGCTCACCAAATCGGGTGTCGGCCTCCTGAAGCGCGATGACATCGGCGTCGATCTCATGGATCACCCGGCTGGTGCGCTCGGGATCGAAACGCCGGTCGTTGCCGACGCATTTGTGGACATTGTAGGATGCGATCAGCGTGCCTTCCGGCCGCGACAACGACCCGAAATGCGGTGCATCCACGCGTTTTTTGCGGTTTCTTATGGAAGCTAGAATGCTGGCGGGGAGACTGTCTTTTTTGGCATGCATCGCTGTTTGCCGGCGCTCCGTTGAACAAATGTGCTTCTGCTTCAAGTATAGGCGGTCCAGCCCAACTTACCATGCCGACACAGGGAAAAAGCACTCAGAGGTACGGCGACCCAAGCCACAGCACCTTGTTCAACAGCCGTACAGCAAAAGGTTTGGCCCGCAGTCCCTGGAGTGTCACCGGTGATGCCGATCGGATCGACTCGCCAATGTGCTCGTCAATCTCGGTGGCAAAGCCTTCGTTCAACACTTCAAGATCGATTTCGAAATTGAGGCGCAGCGATCGCGGATCCAGATTGGACGAACCGACATAGGACCAGACACCATCGATCGACAACAGCTTTGAATGACTGAACGCGCCGCTGGCGCGCCAGATGCGGCAGTAATTGCTGACAATCTGATCGAACTGTGCCGTCATGGCGCGATCGACAAGCACGAGATTGTTGGCTGCAGGCACGACGATATCGACCTCGACGCCGCGGCGGGCCGCCGTCGCCAGAGCGCTGATCAATTCACGATCGGGCAGGAAATAGGGCGACATGATCCTGATCGACTTGCGGGCGACGGAGAAGGCGCCCATCAGCATCTTGTGATTGGTCTCGACCCGCCGATCTGGGCCTGAAGCCACCACACGCATAAACACCGGATCGCCGGGCTCTCGCTCCGGCGCCGCAATGCGCCATTCGTCTCCATTCAACACTTCACCAGTCGTGAAGCGCCAATCCTCGGCGGCAATGTCGAAAAGATCGGCGACGACAGGGCCAGTGATCATGAAATGGGTGTCGCGGGCGAAATTGTCCCCGGCAATCTCGCGGGTGAACCCCGCCCTGATGTTCATGCCGCCTGTCAGCGCAATCCGCCCGTCGATGACGACAATCTTTCTGTGGGTCCGCAGATTGGCGTAGGGCAGACGTAGGCCGATGATGACATTGCCGTTGAATACCGAAACGGTGACGCCGCCCTCTTCGAGATAGCCAAGGATGCTGGGGACCGAATAGCGTGCACCGACAGCATCGATCAGCACACGTACGGCCACACCGCGTTTGGCGGCGGCGATCAATGCATCGGCGATCCTGAGGCCGATCGGATCGCGATCGAAAATGTAGGTTTCGAGCAGCACGCTTCGCTCGGCATTGTCGATCGACGCTTTCATCGCCGCATAGCAGTCATCGCCCGTCTCAAGCATGTCGATGGTGTTGCCTGTGGAGATCGGGCTGCGGGCCACCCGATCTCCCAGCGTCTGCAGCGCGGCAAAGCGGCGTCCGAAACCGCTGATGATCAGGTCAGCATCGGCATCGAAGCTTTCGAGTTCGTCGAGGTCCGCCTGCGAGATCAACGCATCGCGGCGCAAGCTCAGCGACGTCCGGCGAATCCGATTGATGCCAGCGATAGCGTAGAGAACGGCGCCGACAATCGGCGACAGCACGATCACGCCGACCCAGCCGATGGCGGCGCGCACCTCTTCTTTCGTCATCGTCGCGTGGATGGCCGCGGCCGCTCCCATGACCAACGAAATAGCAAACAGGATATGCGGCCAGTAAGTCGATATGAGATAAAACATTAGCGCAAGATATAGCGGTCAGGCACCATTGTTCAATTGCCTGCGCATAGGTCAAATCCGTCACGTTCCAGTTGGGAGTTAGCTGCTCGAAAAGGTTCGATCTGCACGTCTTTTGAGCACAATTACAAACGATGCCCTGCCTTCATGGTGCAGCGCCGCATCTATTTTTGCAGCGTGTCAGAAATTCCTTGAAACAAGGCGATTCGTCTGGAACTCTCCTTTCAGTATCGCGTTTGAACGATGGCATCCCTGCACTGGAGATCGGCGATGACGGAAACTCAACAAGAGTGGATTGCGAAGCGTGCTTATGCGCTTTGGGAAGAGGAAGGTCGCCCGGCCGGGCGAGATCATGCGCACTGGGAACAGGCGATGAAGGAGCGCGCTGCGCTCGAAGGATCGGCTGCGTCAAGCGACGGCAAGGAAGTGAAAACCAGAGCAAAAAGGCCTGTGGTTGATGTCAAGGCAAACGGCGCTGCCAAGGCGGCTCCAAAGAAAACAGCGGCGCGGAAGTCGGCCTGACAATTTCAATGCCTATTGCTTCGAATGGGCGCCTCACCGGAGCCCTGATTCATTCGTCATACGCCTGAATTAATTTAGGCGTACTGAATAGATATGGCCATGCAGCAATCGGCGACGCTCATGCTGCAACTGGGGAAATCGCGTCGCAGAGGGCACTGAACGGAACAATAATGACTGCCGGCCGTTTTTCAGCAAAACTCGGAGGGCAGTCATGAACCGCGGATATTTCGACGTCATTCTCGTGTCTCTCTTCGTAGCAAGTTGCTACATGTTCATCGCTCCCATGTGAGATTCCATGCCGACCCTCGTCCTCGCTGCAACGGCTTATCTGGCGCTTGCCATGTTTCTGGTGGTTGTCATCGACAACCTTGTGGCCTTGTTCTTCCGCGAAAAGCGGGCAACGATTGCATTGCGCCGATCGGCCTTCGATAAAATCCTTGCGGCCTCGCGCTGGGCGATGCGCAAGTAATCGCGTTGCGCATGTAAGGCGGCGTCTCCGACTCAAGCGATGATGGGCGACAAACCCGATATTTCAAAATACTGTTAGAAACAGTGGCGTCTTTACGAGATCCAATCGCAGGCGCCTGCTAGGAGGCGCAGATGTCCTATCAGCTTTACTATTGGAGCGGAATACAGGGCCGCGGCGAGTTTGTGCGTCTGGCGCTGGAGGAAGCCGGCGCGGAATATATCGACATCACGCGACATGAAGGCGCAGGCATGGGAACCGGCGCCATGCTTGAAATCATGAACAGCGACGGATCGAACATTCCATTCGCTCCACCCTTTCTAAAAGACGGCGATCTGGTTGTATCGCACGTCGCCAACATTCTCTTTTATCTCGGCCCGAAGCTCGACCTCGCACCCAATGATGAAGGCCTGCGCTATGTGGCAAACGGGCTGCAGCTGACGATCACCGACTTCGTCTGCGAGGTGCACGATACCCATCACCCGATCTCGACAGCGCTCTATTACGAGGATCAGATACGGGAAGCGAAGGCTCGGTCGGCCGCCTTCATCAAGGATCGTATTCCAAAATATCTCGGATATTTCGAGCGCATTCTGCAACAGAACCCTGGTGGTACGAAGCATGCAGTCGGCCGGAATATGTCTTATGTCGATTTATCGCTTTTCCAGCTTATCGAGGGTCTGAACTATGCCTTCCCCAAGGCGATGAAAGGCTATGCTGATCGTTACAAGGCTTTGGCGTCCCTGCATGCAGCGGTGCGAAGCCGCCCCAGGATCTCCGCCTATCTCGCCTCTCCGCGCCGGCTGGCGTTCAGCGAGGACGGCATCTTCCGGCATTATCCGGAACTCGACCTCGCTGGCTAAGCCTAAAGCCTTGCCCGCAAACGCGGGGAATGGAATTGTCGTTATTCTATCAATGGGAGAACCTGTTACCATGGCTCATCTTGCTCAATCGCTTGCCTCGATCAAAATCCCCGATCTTGCGGGAAAGGCTGTGCTGATTACGGGCGCATCGACCGGCATCGGCGCCGCTCTTGCCCGTGCGCTGGCTGCGCAGCAGATGAAGGTCGGGATCCACTACAATTCAAGCCGCGAGCAGGCGGAGGCGCTGGCCGATGAAATCAAGGCCGCCGGTGGCACCGTCCATCTCGTTCATGGCGACGTCTCGAAAGAGGGCGAGACCGAGAGAGTGGTCGAAGAGACGGCGCGGACCTTCGGTCATCTCGACGGCCTGGTGAACAACGCCGGCGGAATGCTCGGCCGGAAGCCGACATCCGAATATACCGACGAACACTACGAGAAGGTCATGGACCTCAATGCCCGTTCTGTACTGGCAGCGACGCGCGCCGCGCACCCATGGCTGAAGAAACAGGGCGGCTTCATCATCAATACGACCTCCATCGCGGCCCGCAACGGCGGTGGGGGCGGCGCGATTTTGTATGCGGCGTCGAAGGGCTTCGTGTCGACGATTACCCGTGGGCACGCCAAGGAATTCGTCCCCGATCGCATCCGCGTTAACGCGGTCGCGCCCGGGGTCATCGCCACACCGTTCCATGAGCGCTACACCAACGACGAGCAGATGGAGATGCAGCGCAAGTCCATCCCGATGGGTTTTGTCGGCACGCCGGAGGATTGCGTCGGCGCCTATCTGTTCCTCGCCTCGCCAACGCTTGCCGGCTACGTCACCGGACAGATCATCGAAGTCAATGGCGGGCAGCTGATGCCTTGAGTTTGCCTGGTATCGATCGTTCCCGGCGTTGAACCCGCAGGGAACTTTTGCACTGCAACAACGTTCCCTGCATGCCAATCAAACACGCGGGGCGCGATCCATGAGTTTTTCCTTTTCCGAACTCGATTTTCTCAAGCCTGAACTCGGTGCCGAGTATACCGGTCAAGGAACGCATTTCGCTGTGTTCTCCGCCCATGCGGAGCAGATGGAACTTTGTCTGTTTTCTCCCGATGGCAAGGAGGAAGTCGCCCGGATGGCCTTGCCGAAGCGTGAGGGCGATATCTGGTCCGGCTATATCGCCGGCGTCGGCCCAGGTACTGTTTACGGCTATCGTGCCCACGGCCCTTACGACCCCAAGGCAGGCCATCGCTTCAACCCGAACAAGCTGCTGCTTGACCCATATGCGAAGCAGGTTCTCGGCGACCTGAAATGGGATGATGCGCTTTACGGCTATACGATCGGTGCCGACGACGGCGACCTATCCTTCGACGACCGAGACAGCGCGCCTTACATGACCAAGGGCATCGTACAGGATCCGGATTTCGACTGGGATGGCGATCAGGCGATCCGCCGCACATGGACGGACACGATCATCTATGAAGCGCATGTCCGCGGCATGACGATGACCCACCCAGATGTTCCCGACGAACTGCGCGGCACCTTTCTCGGCATGTGCAGCGAACCCATCATCGACCATCTGACCAAGCTTGGCGTCTCTGCGATCGAACTGCTGCCGATCCAGCATTTTCCCAATGACCGTTATCTGCTGGAGAAGGACCTGACGAACTACTGGGGCTACCAGACGCTCGGCTTCTTCGCGCCGCAGCCACGCTACCTCTCGGGCAAGAAAATCACCGAATTCAAAACGATGGTGAGGGCATTCCACGCCGCCGGCATCGAAGTGATCATGGACGTGGTCTACAATCACACGGCCGAAGGCAGCGAACGCGGGCCGACGCTCTCCTTCCGCGGCCTCGACAATGCCAGCTACTATATCCTGTCGCCGGATGATCCGCGCCACACCTTCGACACAACGGGCACCGGCAATACGCTGAATGTCGCACATCCCATGGTCATGCGCATGGTTCTCGACAGTCTGCGCTATTGGGTCGGCGTCATGCATGTGGATGGATTCCGCTTCGATCTCGCTAGCACACTTGGTCGCCAGGATCTGGAGTTTGAACGCCAAGGGACCTTCTTCGGCGCCATCAGGCAGGACCCCATCCTCTCAGGTGTCAAGCTGATCGCCGAACCATGGGATGTCGGCGCTGGCGGCTATCAGGTCGGTGGTTTCCCGCATCCGTTCCGCGAATGGAACGACAAGTTCCGTGACGATGTCAGACGTTTCTGGAAGGGCGATGGCGGATTGGCGCCGGATATCGCTTCGCGTCTGACCGGGTCACAGCTGCAGTTCAACCATTCCGACCGCGGCGCAACCTCCTCCGTGAACCTGCTGTCCGCCCATGACGGCTTCACGCTGATGGACACGGTTTCCTTCAACAACAAGCACAACGAAGCCAATGGCGAGGATAACCGGGACGGCCATTCGGACAATCATTCCGACAACATGGGCGCGGAAGGTGCGACGGATGACGCGGGCATCCGTGACGCGCGCAGCCGCCGCCGCCGCAACATGATGGCGACACTGCTGTTAAGCCAAGGCGTCCCGATGATCGTCGCTGGCGACGAAGTCGGCAACAGTCAGGGCGGCAACAACAACGCCTATTGCCAGGACAACGAGATCGGCTGGGTCGACTGGTCGGGCCTCGACGATCCCTTCGTGATGTTCTGCCAGAAGATGATCGCATTGCGCAAAGATCATCCCGAACTGCGCCAGGAGCGCTTCTTGACGGGAACCGTGGGCGAAGACGGCCGCACCGAGATCGCCTGGTACAAGCCTGATGGCAACGTGATGGAAGAAGACGACTGGAGCGATCCGGAGCTTCGCCTCCTGGTCGTCTACCTGTCCTACAGCGCGGCTATACCAGATGCAGAAAAATCGGCCGGGCTTCTTGTCGCTCTCAATGCTGGTGGCGACTGCGACATCAACTTGCCTGAGGTGAACGACATCAATCAATGGCAGCGCGTGCTCGACACCGGCGCCGACGATCCTTTCGAAACGATCCAGCCAAAGGAGCCGCTTACCATAAAGCGCGAAAGCATAGCGGTTTTCGTTCCTGCCAAGAGCTAGGCTTCCTGCTCTATTGAAAAACTGGCATCGACAGCCACCCGAAGGGATACACGTGAAGATGCTGGGGCATGTCGCCTAGCATCTTCATCCTCGTTCTTGACATCCATGCTGAAATAGAACAAAACAAGAACAAATAGCGAGGTGAGCATGACAAGAACAGAGACAGTCATCGCAAACGCATTGGCAGTCGTTGCCGCATCGCGTGCCGAACGCGAGAGGGATGCCGAACGCCGGAAGCGCGTTTTTGGAAAGATTGAGATTGGACGTCCGCTGCCGAAGATCAAGGGACAGCAATTGAGCCTCGATCTTCACTAAAAGGCATTTAGGCGATCTCGCCGGATGCCCGCGCAGCCGTGTGCGGGTGATCGCAGCGTTGTCGTGTGGACGACTTTTGAAGACACGCCATTCTATTTTCGATCGAACGGTTTCATCGACGGCTCCGATCGGCTATCTCGATTAGCAACGTCGCAAAGATATCACCGGATCTTGCTCCCTCCTGGAAAGCCTCTGCATTGCCTCAAACCATGCCCACCTGTTTCGATCGCAATTACTCTGCCTTTCTGTTCGACATGGACGGCACCATATTGAGTTCCCTTCTTGCGGCCGAGCGGGTCTGGGGCGCCTGGGCAGCGCGCCAGGGACTAGACGTGGCGGCATTCCTTCCGACAATGCATGGCGCGCGCGGCGTCGACACGATTACCAAGCTCGGTTTGCCCGGCATCGACCCGGCGAAGGAGGCGGCTGAAATTACCGAAGCAGAGATCGCCGACGTCGAAGGTGTATATGCCCTTCCCGGCGCCGCAGAATTTCTTCGGTCGCTGCCCGCTGACCGCTGGGCGATCGTTACGTCATCTCCTCTCAGACTTGCCCAGAAGCGCCTGGAAGCGGCCGGCTTGCCGATCCCGCATTTTCTGGTAACAGCTGAGGATGTCGAGATCGGCAAGCCCGACCCCCAGTGCTACAAGCTTGGCGCACAGCGTCTGGGCTTCAGCGCAAGCGATTGCCTTGTGTTCGAAGACGTCCAGGCTGGCATCCTGGCTGGCGAGGCGGCAGGTGCCGATGTGGTCGTTGTCACCGCGACGCAGCACCACGAGCTTGAAACTGCGCATCCGACCCTTTCGACTTATGAGGGCTTAACCGTGCAACGCTTTGCCGATGGAAGATTAGGGCTTTCCCGTTAGATCCAGCGCGACACCTACACTTTGTTGAGCTGTAAGGCGCAAGCGCCCATGCCAGTTCGCAATTGGTCCGCCGCGCCAAACTGGACTATTGATGTCATCTTTGTGGACGGCTAGACAGTTCCGATTGGCGACTGGTGGCGGGCACCTGCGCATCCTCCTATCGGATTGGAACAGCAAAGTGACCGAACAGCCGCAGACACCATTCAGCCTTATCCTTGAAAGAGCTACAGATGTGATTCATCGTCTGCCCCGGATCGGCCGGTTGATGATCATCAACAGCCGCGAAGGGGTCACCCACGAGCGCATCGGGCTGTTGGAAGCCACAACAGCAGAGGGCGAATGGCTAGTCTGCACCGGCGATGCGCACCACTGCCGCATTCATGTGCCGTCGATCGCGAAGATGGTCATCGACACATCCAGCGCCATGGCCGAAAAGGCATATCCCAGGATCGACTGCTATGACAGCGATGACCGGGCCATGTTCAGCGTCGTCAGTTTCGAGGGACTGGATCCGTTCCTGGCAGCGATCGAGGACCTGAAGACAGAGCCCTGTTTGGATGCCAGAAGCCCTTTCGAGATCAAGGAACGCAGCGAAGCGCTGCCAGATGATCAAGGCTTGGTGCCGTTACATGCAGCATTGACCTCCGGCGCGGTCGTCGCGATCGGCATCACCCGGCCCGGCTTCAGCCAGGAGTGGGAAGGCATCATCGAAAAGCTGGTTCCGTCGATGGGATTCATCAACGTGATGGTTCCAGACTTTCACTTCCACCTGCGCGCCGGTGCGATCGGTTACTGGAAAAGGGCAAGCAACGAAGACGGGATCACTCTCGACGCCTATGACCAGAATGGCGCGCCGCTCGGCCTGACCTTGTCATCGTCATCCGTTACAGCATTTGACGTCGTGGAACCGGCTCTTTGACTGCACAAGAGCCCCGATCGTAAAAATACCCGCCGCGAGACCGGCGGCGGGTATCTGCTCTTCGGCTCAGGAGAGAGTGTTAGCCTTAGATATTGGCGAGCAGTTCGTTGATGCGCGATTCCATATCGGAGAGCGCGGCATCGATTTCCTTCTGGCCAGTGATGGCCGAGCTCATTTCCTGGCCGATGATGTCCTGGATCGCGAACTGCCGCTGGACAGTCGAAGGCAGTGCTGTGCCGAGCGTGGCAATCGAGGCGATAGTGTCGCGATGCGGCAGCGCCTTGAACTCCTTGGAGTCGAGAACCGCCTTGACCGCCGGCAGGTGGCCGGTGCGCGACCAGTCGAAATCGTTGTCGTGGAAGAACTTCAGGAACTTGCCGATCGCGGCATTCTCCTCGTCAGAGCGATCCTTCGTCGATACGGCCCAGCTGTGGCCGTCCGCATACTGCGCCTTCTTGCCACCGAAGAGCTGCGGATAGGGATAGACCGCGTATCCGCCCTTGTTCAGCGCCGTGCCCGCCGTCTCCGATGAGGCATTGTAGTCACCGATCACCCAGGTGCCGTTCAGGTGCACGCCGCCTTCGCCAGCGAGGAAGGCATTGATGCTGGCGGCATAGTCAAGATCCTTGACCGTGTCGCCATTATCATAGATCGCCTTGTAGAGTTCGAGGACCTTCTTGGCTTCCGGCGTGTTGATCTTCACCTGCTTCGGATCGGCGAAGAAAGCCGAATCCTGCTGGAAGAGATAGGTGTAGAGGTTGCGGGTATAGAGTGCCACTTCGTTGGCGAGGTTCTGCACGAAGTATGGCTTCCCGGTCTTTTCCTTGAACTGCTTGGCCTGCGCCAGAAGCTCCTCAGGGCTGGTCGGCAGCTTCGGCGTGCCGTCGGCATTGACCAGATCCGCCTTTTTGAAAAGGTCCATGTTTATGTGGTAGAGCATGGTCCAGTTGTCGATCGGCAGGCCATAGATCTTGCCTTCCTTGGTAACGCCGCCGAGGCTCGCATCGGTGAAATCGCTCGCTGCGACGCCGACGGACTTCAGCACGTCGTCGAGCGGCATGATCAGCCCCTTCGACTGATAGTCTGCCAGGACCGACTGGTGAATGGTGACGATATCGGGCGGGTCGCCGGCGGCGAACTGCGCCGTCAACTGGTCGTAGCCTGGCCACTCGACCGTGGTGACGGTGACGTGCACATCCGGATTGTCGGCGTTGAACTTGTTGATCAGCGACGTGATGATGCCGCACTCACCCACGGCCTTGCTGACGTCGGTGTTCTTGCCCCAATCGGCATCGCAGGCGCCGAAGAACCGCTGCACGGTAAGCTCTGTCGCGGCAAAAGCCGGTGACGCGCCAACGAGCGCGATCACGGATGCCGCCGCCAGCATGTATTTCCTCAATGTGTGTGTCATGCCCTTCTCCTCCTCAAATGGTCTTTCTGACCCTTGGCTGGCCTCCTCCCCGGAAGCCGGTTGCGACATCACCGCATGTCAGGCTCAGCGCACGGCGGCGCCTGAGACTGCCGTCACGATGTATTTCTGGAAAAACAGGTAGAGAATAAGGATCGGCGCGCTGGCAAAGACCGCCTGCGACATCAGGAAACCTAGGCCCTCAGACTGCGCGAAGTTGGTCTGTGTCGAGGCAATGCCGACCGTCAGCGTGTACATATCCTTCTTCGTGCCCGAGATCAGCGGCCAGAAGTAATCGTTCCAGGCGCCGAGGAAGGTGAAGATGCCGAGCGTTGCCTGCGCCGGAACCGTCAACGGAAGAAGCACCCTCCAGAAGATCTTGAAGCGGCTGGCGTTGTCGAGCAGCGCCGCCTCGTCCAGTTCCTTGGGAATGGCGCGGAAATACTGCGTCATCAGGAACACACCGAAGGGAGCCGACAGGCCGGGCAGTATCAGCCCGTGATACGTGTTGTGGAACTTCAGCCAGCTGAACAGTTGATGGCGGGCGATCAGCACCGCCTGCTCAGGAACCGCCAGCCCGAGCAGCACGATGATGAACAGCGTGTTGCGGTAGGGAAAATTCAGTCGGGCGAACCCGTAGCCGGCGAGCGAGGACAGCACCAGCGTCGCAAGCGTGACACCGCCGGAAACGATGACGCTATTCAGCACCCAGCGAAACACCGAGGATGTCGCCAGAATGTTGATGTAGTTGTTGAGCGTGTACGGCGCGTTGAAGACGGAATTCATATCCGCCATCAGTTCCTTGTTGTCCTTCAGCGACAGCCCGACCACCCACAGGACCGGCGCCATCATGATTAGCGCGCAGGCAATGGCAAGGATGAGGATGACTCGATCACCGAAAGACCGACCGATGATGTTACCGCCTGTTGCAGCACTCATCCTTCTTCTCCCTTGCGACGCGAGATAACGTACTGCGCCATGGCAGCGATTAGGATCAGCATGAACAAGATTTCCGAGGCCGCGGCACCGAGACCCAGATCCCACTTGGTAAAGGCAGCTTCATAGATGTAGTAAACGATCGGCTTCGACACGTTGTTCGGACCGCCGAGCGTCATCAACTTGGCCTGCCCGAACAGTTGGAACTGAAGCACGATCTGGATGATGATGACCAGGGCGAAGGTGCGACGGATCGACGGAAGCGTGATGTACCAGAGCGTGCGCCAGCGGCTGGCATTGTCGAGCGCTGCGGCCTCGTAGATATCGCCGGGAATCTGCTGTAGCGCCGAAAGAAACAGCATCATAGGCAACCCGATGCACCACCAGATGGTCGCGATGGCGATGCCGATCATTGCCAGCTTGGGATCGGAGAGAAAGGCAGGAGGCGTGGCGCCGAACCAGCCGTAGATCGTTGCGAGCAGACCGAAGTTGCCGATGAAGACGATGCGCCAGATCAGCGTGACGATGGTGACCGACAGCACCGATGAGGAGAAATAGATGGTGCGGAGCGCCGCGGCCGTGCGGGTCTTGCGGTTCAGCGCCAGTGCCAGCATCAGGCCGATGATCGCGAGCGCCGGAACGGTCAGAGCCACGAAATAGAATGTGTTGCCGATCGCTTGGATGAAGATCTTGTCGCGGAACAGCCTGAAGTAATTGTCGATGCCGACAAACCGCCCGACGCCGAAGGCATCGGCCTTGTGGAGGCTGAGCCAGATGCCCCAGAAAAGCGGTAAGACCAGCAGGGTAACAAAGAAGAACAGATAAGGCAGCACGAACAACGCGTTGCGCCACAACGGCGCGTTGACGTTCTGCACCGCCCGGCGTGCCGCGACCTTGGCCGTCACGCCGCTTCCTGACAAGGTGGTATCAGCCATGCCCGGCCTCCTCGTTATGCCAGGCGTGACCTTCGCCGTCGAAGAGATGCGTCCTGCTACCGTCGAGTGTCAGCCCCACCTCGTCGCCGATAGTGACGCGGCTGTTGCCAATATCCTCAGCAACGACAGTGCTGCCGTCCTTCAACCGCGTATAGAGCAGCGTCCGGTCGCCCAGTCGTTCGAGCACGTCGACCTTGCCTGTTGTCGTTGCCGGCACGCCAGTGGCAATCTTTACCGCCTCGGCGCGGATGCCGAGCGCATGTTCACCGGCGCCGATGGCGGCGGCGCGGATCGCCGTCTGCAACTCCGTCCCGTCGGGCAGCCTGGCGCTGATAAAGCCGTTGCGCTCCGACAGGCCGACATCGAGAAAGTTCATCGTCGGCGAACCGACGAAGGTAGCGACAAAACGGCTGGCCGGGCGCGAGTAGATCTCCATCGGCGCGCCGATCTGCTCGATTTTGCGATTGTTCATGACAACGATGCGATCCGCCAGCGTCATTGCCTCGATCTGGTCGTGAGTGACGAAGATCATCGTCGACTGCACCCGGTTGCGAAGCTGAGCGAGCTCAACCCGGGTGCGGACACGCAACGCTGCATCAAGGTTCGACAACGGCTCGTCGAAGAGGAAGGCCTTCGGCTCCTTGACAATCGCCCGACCGATGGCGACGCGCTGGCGCTGACCGCCGGAGAGCTGGCCGGGCTTGCGCTCCAGCAGATGGCCGATCTCGAGCATGCGCGCCGCCTCCGCCACGCGGGCCGAGATCACGTCCGCGGGCACGGCGATGTTGCGCAGCCCGAACGCCATGTTGTCGGCTACCGTCATATGGGGGTAAAGCGCGTAGCTCTGGAAGACCATGGCGATGTCGCGCTGTCCCGGCGGCAGCGTGTCGATGCGTTCGCCATTGATGGAGATCGTGCCCTCGTCAACGCTTTCAAGACCGGCAATCATCCGCAACAAGGTCGATTTTCCGCAGCCTGATGGTCCGAGAAACACCATGAATTCATTGGCCTTGATCGACAGCGACAGGCCGTCGAGCACGGTCATCGATCCGTAGCGTTTGCTGACGTTTTTTATTTCGATACTGGCTGTCATCCAACCGCACCTTGTCCGCGGTTGGAATCCAATATTCCGATATGAATACATGCTTGGCATGAACTGACCGAATTTGCGGCTGCCCGTATAAGCAGACCACAGTCCGTCAGCGATAGTGCCAGAACAGAAGCACTTGCTTCCATCTCTTCCTCCCAGTGGCACGTCAAGACCGGTAAGCCGACGTTAGATCATCAGCTTACGATGTCAACACATGTTTGATATGCATCAGATATCCCGATTTACAATATCAAGCCTTTAGCCGGATCACCCGGTAGGACAGCGGTGCGATTTTCGCTTTGAGCTTTCCGTCCAAGAATACCGAGCCACCAGCCTTAACCGGCACGACGTTGTCCGGCTTTTCGGCGGTATTGGTAATGGTGAGGTCCGAATGGACGATCACCTGATCGTCGATGATCTTCAACCCACCGAACTCAAGCAGGCTCGCATCGAGATCGAGCGTTTCTGTGCCATGGCGGTTGACAATGAAGAACGTGACCGCTCCCGCGTCGTTGTCGTGAACGGCGGAGACATCAAGGTAAGGCACCTCACCGACGTCGTCGACCTTGTAAGTCGGGCTATCGACCATCAGCTTCAGCGCCGTGCCGCGGCCGTATACCGATGCGAAATAGTAGGGATAGAAAATCGTCTGGCGCCACGCAGCGCCACCGGGCGTCGTCATGATCGGGGCGATGACATTGACGAGCTGCGCCAGGCAGGCGATCTTTACGACATCAGCGCGATTGATGAAGACGTTGAGAATGCAGCCCACCTGCAGCACGTCTTCGAAATTGTAGTCGTCCTCGAGCAGCGCCGGCGCATGCGGCCAGCCGTTGGCGCCGGCAAGCGTCGCCTTGTCGCGCTCCTTGGAATGGTACCAGACGTTCCACTCATCGAAGGAGATATAGACGTCCTTGGTCGAGCGCTTCTTCGCCTTGATGTAGTCGATGACGCCGGCAACCGTACCGATGTAGTTGTCGAGTTCGATGCTGCGCGCCAGATAATTGGCGGTATTTTTCTCGCGGTTTTCGAAATACATGTGCAGCGAGATGTAATCGACCTCGTTGTAGGTGTGGTCGAGAACAGTGGCCTCCCACTCCGGATAGGTCGGCATGTGGGCATTGGACGAGCCGCAGACGACGAGTTCCAGGGAGCTGTCGAAGGCGCGCATGGCTTTGGCCGTCTCGTGCGCCAGGCGACCGTACTCGTCAGCCGTCTTGTGACCGATCTGCCAAGGGCCGTCCATCTCGTTGCCGAGGCACCAGAGCTTAACGTCCCAAGGCTCGGAACGGCCGTTGGCGATGCGCTTGTCGCTCCACTCGCTGCCACCGGGATGATTGACATATTCGAGGAAGTTGCGGGCTTCATCAAGGCCGCGCGAGCCGAGATTGACGGCCAGCATCATCTCGGTCTTGGCCGATACGCACCACTCGGCAAATTCATGCATGCCAACCTGATTGCTCTCAGACGTGTGCCAGGCCAGGTCGAGGCGCGTCGGGCGACTTTCTTTCGGGCCGATGCCATCTTCCCAGTTATACGCCGAGACGAAGTTACCGCCGGGATAGCGCACGATCGGAACGTTCAATTCTTTCACGAGGTCGATCACATCCTTGCGCATGCCGTTCTCGTCAGCAGTCGCATGGTCGGGCTCATAGATGCCGGTATAGACGGCACGGCCGAGATGCTCGATGAAGGAGCCGTACAGCCGCGGGTCGATGTCGGAAATGGTGTATTTGCTATGCGCGGTGACCGCAGCCTTCATGATATCCTCCACTATATCATTTTTTGTGATCTATATCACAATTTGAGATGAATAAAGCGGAAGCGGCCCTCGTGGTCAAGGCTTAAATTCGCAAAACCGGGTAGGGTCAGCGAGTCTTCAGGCGCAGCAGGATGTCCTGGTCGTAATTGCCGAAGCCGCGACCGAAAATGTTGATACCGCCGGGGTGCTTGGCGTCGTCTCGCACGCCGATACGCAGGCGAATCGAATGATGCTCGTCCAGCTTAAGGTCAGCGAGTGTCACGTTGGAGATCCGCAAGCCGTCGACGAATGCGCCCTCGTCGTTGATGCGGAAATTCTTCAGCTTGCCGTATTGCGATCCCTTGAGCTTCCACCAACCCGGCGTAAAAACGCCGCGTTTGTCGCCGAAATCTCCCGGTGATGTCCATGTTCCGATGTCGGTGCCGTTGACGCTCAGCGTGATGTCGGACGGCCAGTCGGCACTGGTACCGGGCACTTCCGAGCTCAGTTCCATGACGAATTCGATCTCGCGGATACGCGTATTGGTCAACCGGGCATTGTTCGGAAACTGGTATTCGACATGGCCGCGAGTGAACCAGATCAACGCCGTCTTCATCCGATCTGGATCGAAGAACGTGTTGGGCACATCGAGCAGACCTATGATGCCGTCTACCGAACAGAGCCCGCAGGGCGCGGTCACCTCGAAGCTGGTATAGAGGCCAAGCGGCATGGCTACCTCGATGGCATCCGGTTCGGTTTCCTTGATCTCGTTCTTGAAGACCACGAGGATCTCGTCGTAAACGCTGTGGCAGACCTTCTGGTTGCCCTTGCGGGCCTTCTGTGTCTCGGTGCGGATCAGCCCCGCCTCTTCCAGCATCTGCACGTTGGTCGAGACGCTGGATTGCGGCAACGCAAGGATTTCAGCGATATCGTTGACGTTGAGCGGCCCCTTCTCATTGAGAAGCTTGAGCACGGAGACCCTGGCCGGCGAGGCGAGCCCCTTGAGGACAGGCATATCCGCCTCGGGATCGACGACAAGAAAATTGCGGCTCATGGGATTCCGATCGGCGGGATGAAAATGTCTGATACTGTTCTATATCGAATATTTGGATTTATTCAATTGTTCGCGCATCGAAGCCGGCAAACAATCCGCCCCTGTTGTTAACGACGCTAATCGAAAACCGGGCTTGTGCCGTTGCGCACAACGGCATGCAGTCTATTCTAACGGAAGCGCGTTTCGCTCATAGCCGCGAACGCAATATGGAGCCCTCGATCTTGAAATCTGCCTTTGCCGCCGCCCTCGCCTTCATTGCTGTGCTCGTGCCGGTGGCTGCACCCGCACAGGCTGACGGGTGGCAGTCCAACGGACGAGGCACCAGCACCTGGCATGTGTCGCCGTCGCTGGGCCAATGCAACATCAGCCAAGCCCGCAACCGCGCAAGACGCGCAGGGTTCGACCGGGTCGATCTTGTCTATAGCGACGAGAATGTGCTGACCTTCCGAGGCCTCACCGCTGCCGGCGATCGTGGCGAGATCAGCTTCGGTAACATTCGCGGATGCCCGGAAGTCGGCTTCGCCGATCCTCGGCAAGCACCGCCGCCGCGCTGATCGGCCTACATTTTATCTGTGGCTGCACCGTTTTCATGGAAAAGTCCCGCGACAATGCCGCGGGACTTCTTGAGGCCGTGACCGGGAGAGAGTTTGGTCAGGCGGCCTGTACCTTACGACCGGTTCGCGCCCATGCCGGCAACCAATCGCCGTGAGCGGCCAGCAGGTCGTCCACCATCGACCAGATCTGGTCGAGGTCGAGCTCAGCTGCCGTGTGCGGATCCATCATAGCAGCGTGATAGATATGCTCACGGTTTTCACTCATCAGCGCCTGAACGGTCAGTTCCTGAACGTTGATGTTGGTGCGCATCAGCGCCGTCAGCTGCGGCGGTAGGTCGCCGATGAATGTCGGCTGGATACCCGACGCATCGACCAGGCATGGCACTTCCGCGGCGCAATTGGATGGCAGCGAGGTGATGCAGCCATTGTTGCGGACGTTGCCGTAGATGACCGATGGCTCGCCGGTCCAGACCGAGTTGATGATCGAGGACGCATATTCCTTCGACTGCTTGACCTCGATCTTTTCGGCCGAGCGATAGGCCGCCGCCTGGCCCTTCCATCGCTCGATCTGCTCGATGCAGCGCTTCGGGTATTCATCGAGCGGAATGCCGAACTTCTCGATCAGGTCCTCGCGGCCTTCCTTGATGAAATAGGGCGTGTATTCGGCGAAATGCTCCGAGCTCTCGGTGACGAAATAGCCAAGACGGGTCAGCATCTCGTAGCGCACCTTGTTCGGGCAGCGCGGGTTCCAGGTCGGCTTAGGCGCGCGGCCTTCGCGATAAGCACGCACGAGATCGGGATAAAGGTCCTTGTAGGAACCGTCGGGCTGACGATGCTCGAACTTCAGGTAAAAGGCCATGTGATTTATGCCGGCCGAGCGGTAACGGATGTCTTCGTAGGGGATCTCGAGATCTTCAGCCAGTTCCATCGCCGTGCCCTGCACCGAGTGGCAAAGGCCGACCTGCTTGATCGTTGGATACTTCTCGGCGATCGACCAGGTGTTGATCGCCATCGGGTTGACGTATTGTAGCATGATCGCCTCGGGGCAGACGGCGAGCATGTCCTCGCAGATCTTCCACAGATGCGGCACAGTGCGCAGGCCGCGCATGATCCCGCCGACGCCGAGCGTATCGGCGATCGTCTGGCGCAGGCCGTATTTCTTCGGGATTTCGAAATCGGTGACCGTGCAGGGCTCGTAACCGCCGATCTGGAAGGCAACGACGACGAAGTCGGCGCCTGCCAACGCCTTGCGCTGGTCCGAATATGTCTCGGCCTTCGCCTTGGCGCCAAGCGTCGAGATCAGCTTGTTGACGACGATGGCGCTTTCTTCCAGGCGCTGCGGATTGATGTCCATCAGGGCGATGGTCGCACCCGACAGCGCCGGGCGCTGCAGCACGTCGCCAATAATGTTCTTCATGAAGACGGTGGAGCCAGCTCCGATAAAGGTGATCTTGGGATTTCTTGCCATAATATCCTCCGGCATGGGCAATCAGGCTACTTCGAAAGCGGCTTTCACGAGCCGTTCGGTGTAGGCGGTCTTGGGATTGGTGAGCACTTCGTTGACGGGTCCCTCTTCCATGATCTTGCCATGCTGCATGACAATCACCCGGTGGCAGAGGGCACGCACGACCTTGAGATCGTGCGAAATGAAGAGGTAGCTGAGACCGCGCTCGTCCTGCAGCTTGCGCAGCAGTTCGATGATCTGCGCCTGGACCGACAGGTCGAGCGCCGATGTCGGCTCGTCGAGCAGGATGAATTCCGGCTCGAGCGCGATGGCGCGGGCAATGGCGATACGCTGGCGCTGCCCGCCGGAAAACTCGTGCGGGAAGCGCGACAGGATGTTGCCAGGCATGCCGGCTGCGATCAGCGCCTCGCGGACCCGGTCGAGACGTTCGGCCTTGTTTGCCCCGAGCTTGTTCACGACAAGCCCTTCCTCTATGATCTGGCCGATCGTCATGCGCGGATTGAGCGACGAAAACGGATCCTGGAACACGATCTGCATGCGCGACCGCAGCGGCCGCATCTCGGCGCGCGATTTGCCATGGATCGGCTCGCGGTCGAAATAGATTTCGCCGTTGTCGGTATCGTTCAGCCTGAGGAGCGCCTGGCCGAACGTCGTCTTACCAGAGCCGGATTCGCCAACGAGGCCCAGTGTCTCGTGCTTGCGCAGTGTCAGGCCGAGGCTATCAACGGCGACCAGTTCCTTGAGCTCCGGCTTGAAGAAGGTGCCGTGCCGCATCATGAACGAGACCCGCACATTCTTGGCGTCGAGAATAACTTCGGAGCCCTCGGGCAACGGATTGGCCTGGCCGCGTGGTTCCGAACTCAGCAGGTGCTTGGTGTAGGCATGCTGCGGGTTGGCGAAGAGCTTTTCCGTGGTGTTGTGCTCGCGCATCTCGCCGTGCTGCATCACGTAGACGTAGTCGGAGAACTGGCGGACCACGGTCAGGTCGTGGGTGATCAGGATCACCGCCATCCGCATCTCCTTCTGCAGGTTGCGAATAAGATTGAGGATCTGTGCCTGGACGGTCACGTCGAGCGCCGTCGTCGGCTCGTCAGCGATCAGCACGTCGGGCTCGTTGGAGAGCGCCATGGCGATCATCACGCGCTGGCGTTGGCCGCCGGAGAGCTGATGCGGATACTGCCTCAGCCGTGCTTCCGGGTCCGGGATCTGGACGTGCTTCAGGAGTTCAAGCGCGCGGGCATAGGCCTGCTTCTTGCTCATCTTCTGATGCACACGGATCGCCTCGACGATCTGGCTGCCGATGGTGTAGATCGGGTTCAGCGAGCTCATCGGCTCCTGGAAGATCATCGAGATGCGGTCACCACGCAGCTTGCGACGTTGCCTCTCGGGATATTTCAGGATGTTGGCGCCGTCGTACTCAACGGTGGATTTTGGTGCGACGACCGCGCGCTTCGACAACAACCCCATGACGGTGCGCGCCGTCACCGACTTGCCTGAGCCGGACTCGCCGACGATAGCAATGGTCTCGCCACGATAGAGCTGAAAGGAGATGTCCTTCACCGCTTCCACGGTGCCATGCTCGACCTTGAAGTTGACGCCGATGTTGCGGGCGTCGATGACGGGGCTTTCCGTGCGGCCCTCGTGATCGAGGCGTACCGGCGGGGCGAAAGAGTTGACGAGTGCAAGAGCCATGTTCTTCACCTCAATAAGGATCGACTGCATCGCGCAGACCATCGCCCAGCGCATTGAACGCGAAGACAGTGATCAGAACGAAGCCGACGGGCGCCAAAATCCAGGGATAGGTGCCGATGACGGAGTAGTTGGCCGTATCCTGCAGCATCAGACCCCAAGAGATCAGCGGCGGCTTCACGGCGAAACCGAGGAAGCCGAGGAAGGATTCCAGAAGCACCACGCTCGGGATATGCAGCGTGACCGCAACGATCACGTGGCTCATAACATTCGGGAAAATGTGCTGGAAGATGATGCGCCGGTCGGTGGCGCCGACGGCCATGGCTGCACGGACATAGTCGATGCGGGCGAGCGCCAGCGTCTTGCCACGGACTTCGCGTGACATCTGCGCCCAGCCGAGCGCCGACATGACGATGATGACGAAGCCGAGGAAGACATTGGTCGGTGCCGTGACCGGGATCAGCGAGGTCAGCGCCAGATAGAGCGGCAGCTGCGGGAAGGCGAGCACGACTTCGACGAAGCGCTGCACCCAGGTATCGAACGAGCCGCCGAAATAGCCGGAGACCATGCCGACCGTGGTGCCGATGACCGTCACGATGAAGACCACAGTGAGCGCGATGGTCAGCGATATCCTGGAGCCGATGATGGCGCGCGACAGCACGTCGCGGCCGAATTTGTCGGTGCCGAGGAGATGCACCGGCTGACCATCAATCGAACCGAAGAAGTGACGGCTGGTGGGGATGAGGCCGAACAGTTTGTATTCGGCGCCGTTGACGAAGAAGCCGAGAAGGCGCGGGTTGTCATAGTCGGGACCAACGATCGGCTGGAAGGTAACAGGATCGAGCTCTTCGGACTCGCCAAGCGCATAGACGCGCGGCGGATAGGTCAGGTTGCCGTCCTTGTCATGAAAGCTGATCATCTGCGGCGGCGCGAAGCCGACGTCGGTGGCTTTCGGGTCCATCGGCGCGAAGAAGTCCGCGAAAATAGACATCAGGATCAAAAGGGCGACGAGCACCAGGCCGATCAGACCAGTCCACGAGCGCCGAAGCCGGCGCCAGACCAGGGACAGATAGCTTTCATTGCCACCCGGCTGGTTCTTGACGGTTTCCTCATGCGGAGGCGGAGGCGCGGAATCGAAGGCGAGCATATCAGGCTCCTCCGTACTGGCGGACACGCGGGTCCAGCAAGGCAAGCAGCATATCGGCAATGATGTTGCCGACGATGAGCGTGGCGGACAGCACCATCATGAAAGTGGCCGTGACGTATACGTCGCCAATCGCCATGGAGCCGACGATCGCTGGTCCGACCGTGGGAAGCGAGAAGATGATTGCAGTCTCGATCTCGCCTGTCAGCATGTAGGGCAGCACGACGCCCTGATACATGACCAGCGGATGCAGCGCATTCGGCACGGCATGGCGCATGACCACCGCACTGCCCGACAGACCCTTGGCCTTTGCGGTCTCGACATACTGGGCGTTCAGTGTGTCGAGCAGATTGCCGCGCATGACGCGCATGTTATAGGCGAGACCGCCGAAGGTGGCGATGGCGACAACCGGCCAGACGTGACTGACGAGGTCGACGAACTTGCCCCAGGACCAAGGCGCTCCGCCATATTGCGGCGAGAAGAAGCTGCCGATTTCCGAGACGTTGAAATGGAACACCATGAGATAGACGATGATCAGCGCCATCAGGAAGCGCGGCACCGTCATGCCGAGAAAGGAGATACCGGACAGCAGGCCGTCGATCCAGGAATACTGGCGCGTCGCCGCCCAGATACCGAAGCCGATGCCGAGCACGGACGCGAAGATGTGGCAGACAAGGGCCAGCAGCAGCGTGCGCGGCAGGCGCTCGCCGACAACGTCGGCCACCGGCTTGTTGTAATACATGCTGTAGCCGAAATCGCCCTGGGTGATGATCCCCTTGATCCAGGCAAAGTACTGGATGACCATCGGCTGATCGAGACCGTGGGCGACGCGGTAGGCCTGCGCCTGCTCTTCGGCCTGGGCGAAGGACGCGCCGCTCTGATTGATCAGCTGGGAACGGATATAGTCGGCATAGTCGCCGGGCGGTGCCTGGATGATCGCGAAGGTCACGATGCTGAGAATGATCAGCACCGGAATCGCGGAGGCTATGCGCACGAGCAGAAATCGGAACATCGGAGGGTTCGCCTCTCCTTGCGGCCTGTCGCGCCAATGGTGGTGCGGCCGGCTTTGTTGATCTTCGCCGGCCGCGCATCACGCGCGGCCGGTCCGTTCGTCGGGAGGAGGAGGCTTAGTTGATCGGGCCTTTTTGGCCGGGCTTGCCAGGCAGCTGCTGCGGGAACAACTCGTACTTGCCCTGCTTGTCGGCAGCCACCCACAGACGTTCGCGGATGACGCTATCTTCGGCCCAGTTGAACATGAAGATCGGAGTGCCCTCAGGCACGTTCGAGAAGCGCTTGTTGATGATCAGCGCACCCGGATATTCCGTGAGGCCGACCGTATCGACATTCTCGGTCGCAATCTTCTGGTACTGCTTCATCAGGTTGACGCGTTCGTCATTGTCCTGGCTGGTGCGGAACTTGTTGACGACATCGACCAGCTGCTGCTCGTAAGGCATCAGATCGAGCTTGTCGTCCTTGCCGGCACGGTGCTGCCAGCTGGTGCGCGGGCCGACCGGAGCAAGCTGCTCGGTGTTCTGCACCACGGATGCAAGTTCCGTCGGGTTGCGCTGGATCAGCCAGTCGAAACGGCCGCCGTAATGGGCGTCGTCACGCTTGGGGCCATCGAGGGCATTGAGAATGACCTTGATCCCCAGCTTCTCCATCTGTCCGACGACACCTTCCGCCAGGCTCTTGTCCGTGGTGTAGGTATTGTTGACCAGAAGCACGACCTCAAGGTTCTTGCCGCCTTCGGTGCCGGCCGGGAAATTCACGAAGCCGTCGCCATCGGTATCCTTCAGACCGACCTTTTCGAGAAGCGCCTTGGCGCCCTTGAGGTCGAACGGGTAGTAAACCACGGAGTTGCGGTCGTAGAAGCTGGTGCCCGAGGACAGGCCACCTGGATAGATCGCCGTGAACGGACCCTTGACGAGCGAATCGCCGATTGCTTTGCGGTCGAGCGCCATGGTGACAGCCTTGCGGAAGTCCTCGTTGCGGTTCAGCTCACGGATCGCCTGGCTGCGCGCATCAGGATCGCCCCAGCCGTTGGCCGAGAAGTTCATGCGCAGGTTATAGCCGATCAGGCGCGGACCAAAGGCGAGACGCGCGGGTGCCGTCTTGTCGGCAGCGCGCTTCAGCGAGGCGACGAAGTTTTCCGGCTGCTCGAGGTTGGAGATGTCGCCGGAGCCGGCAACGGCCTGCACGTCGCGGTCAGCCCAGGTGGAGAGCTTGTAGTGCAGCTCGTTGAGGTAAGGCAGCTGATTGCCCTTCTCGTCGACTTTCCAGTAGTAAGGGTTGCGGCGCATAACGATGATATCGTCGGCACGGTATTCCACCGGCACCCAGCCACCCATGACGGGCATGTTCATGTATTCCGGCGGGAAGGCGTTCTTGAACTGGTCGTAGGTATTCTTGGAATATTTCGGGTGCTGCGGCTTCAGGATATGCGACGGACCCGGGCAGAAGTTCGGGTAGGCCATCGTGTAGAGATACTGCTTCGGAAAGGCTTCCTTGAAGGTCCATTCGACCGTGTAATCGTCGATCTTCTTCAATGTCGTGCCAACGCCAAAGGCTTCCGGCGACGCGCCGCCGCCGAGCGGCGAGACGTTCGGATCGACGACTTCGTCTTCCCAGTAGAACATGATGTCGTCGGCGCCGAAGGGCGCGCCGTCAGACCACTTGGCGCCTTCGACCAGATGCATGGTCAGCTTGTGACCGTCTTCAGACCAGTCCCAGCTCTTTGCAAGGTTTGGAAGCGGCTCGGTATCCTTGGCCTGGACCTGGAACAGCGGCGCTGTGCGCGTCAGGCATTCGGAGAGGCCGATGTCGATGCCGCCCCAGCCCTGCGTCTGGCCGGCACCATAGTTCCAACCTTCAGGACGACCACCGATGACATGGCGAAGCGTGTCGCCGTAGACGCCGACGCCGTCGACCATGTTCTCGGTCTTAAAGACCAGCGGCTCCTTGGGAAGGCGATCCTTGACGGGCGGGAGTTTGCCGGTGTCGACGAAGTTCTTCTTCACCCAGTCCGGCTCGTTATATGAGGGAAGCGCCTTAAACTCCTCGATGGAATCCCTGGACACATACTTGATCTTGCCTTCGGCCGGAAACTGCGGCGGCACCGGTGGCGCTGTCGGCTCGGAGGCGTAGGCGCTCAAAGCCGAGACCGAGACGCTCAGCGCCAGCCCGGCTAGCACGCCAATGTTGCGGAAATTTCTCATCGTCTCTCCCTTTTTCGTTTCGAGGCGCTGGCCAGCAACCCCGTTCTCCTCAACGATCCGGAAACGGCCGTGTGGCGATGAGTTCCCCTCCCGGAGCCCCATCGCCACCCGTCCTCCGGGAAACTCAGACAGCCTGCTTGAGCGCTGCCTTTTCAGCACGAAGTTCATCGATCGAGCGAACGTTGCGACGGGCAGCACCTGCCCAATCGCGCGTCTTGACCGTCGATTTCGCCAGGCGCTCCTTGGCTTCAGGAACGGCATGCGCGTATTGCGGCAGCCAGCGCGCCTGGGCGACGACCATTTCGTCCACCATCTGCCAGACTTCCTCCGGTGACGAGACCGCGCCGACGAGCGGATCGTGCAACACCGCAAGTTTCAGCAGATCGATGTCGCCGCTGACGGCTGCGTGGACCGACATGCGCTGGACATTGATCGATGCCATGCAGGTCGCCGCGCAGGCTTCTGGAATGGTGATGCCGGAAACCATGTTGATGCCGAAGCGATCGACGAAGCCGGGCGATTCGATAATCGCGTCAGCAGGCAGGTTGGTGATGACGCCGTTGTTCTTGAGGTTGAAGTGGCCGCGATAGACACGACCGGTCTCCAGCGCCTCAAGGATATGGCTGGCATGCTCGTTGGAACGCTTGGAAGGATCGATTGGCTTTTCGGCCGAAGCGAGAAACTGTGGGAATTCCGTCTCGAACCAGTTGCGGGTCTCGGTGGAGTGGCGCAGATAACCGCCGGTCTCGCCGTGGATCCAGTCCGACATGTCGATCCACTTGGTGATCTCTTCGGGCCGCTTGCGGTACCATGGCAGGTATTCCGACAGATGGCCGTTGCTCTCGGTGGAGTACACTCCAAAGCGCTTCAAGACGTCGATGCGCAGCTTTTCCTGCTGCGAGAACACCGGGTGCGCCTCGAATGCGGCGACCAGCTCGTCCTTGCCGATCTTGCGACCGTTGAGCTTCAGATCGACGAACCAGGTCTGGTGATTGATGCCCGAGCAGATATAGTCGAGGTCGGAAAGCGACTTGGCGCCGAGAACCTCTGCGATCTGTTCGGCGCCGTGCTGGACGCCGTGGCAGAGGCCGACGGTGTCGACCTTGCCGTACTCGATCGCCGCCCAGGTGTTCATCGCCATTGGGTTCGCGTAGTTCAGGAACTTCGCGCCCGGCTCGGCGACTTCGCGGATGTCCTTGCAGAAGTCGAGGATGACAGGAATGTTGCGCTGGCCGTAGAGAATGCCGCCGGCGCAGATCGTATCACCGACGCACTGGTCGATGCCGTATTTCAGCGGAATGCGGATGTCGTCGGCATAGGCTTCCAGGCCGCCGACGCGCACGCAGCTGATGATGTAGCGCGCGCCGGTCAGCGCCTCGCGACGGTTGGTGGTGGCGGTCACCTTGGTCGGCAGCTTGTTTGACGAGACGATGGTGTCGAGGATCTGCTTGATCATCTGCAGATTGTGCTCGCTCATGTCCGTGAGCGCGAACTCGATGTCCTGAAACTCCGGCACGCACAGGATGTCCGTGAACAGCTTTTTCGTGAAGCCGACGCTGCCGGCGCCGATGATAGCGATTTTGAAACTCATGATCCTAACCTCGATGCGATCAAATTGCCGATATTGGATGACAGGAAGAAGAATAGGACACGGGCTTGCGCGTCGCGTCAAAAAAGCCCAGTAATCCGGCTTATTCTCCTCCCCGCCGCTCCGTGAGCCCGGCGGTGTTCTCTCTCTTGGGGCGGATTATGCGTATATTCGGCGGGGCCGCCAGAGAAGGATTATGCTTTCATGGGTAATTCTGTGCTGCAGAAATTGATCGATCGAGGCCCGTGCATGCGCACGGTTTCGTTGCCGCGCGGCCGACAATCCCTGCATACCATGCCAACCAGCACCGGCTACGAACTGCGCGAGGATTCTACCTACGACTGGGATGGCCGCAAACGTGGACAGACGCCTTTTACCGTGTTGCAGCATACGATCAGCGGCGCGGGGAATCTCAGATACGAGAATCGCTCGCTTCGGGTGAAGGAAGGCGAAACGCTGCTGGTGCTGGTGCCGCACAATCATCGCTACTGGATCGAGGACGGCGACCGCTGGGAATTCTTCTGGATATCGATGAATGGCGACGAGGCGCTGCGCATTCACCGCTCGATCCTTGCCGTGACTGGGCCGATTCTGAAGCTACAGCCGCAAACGGTCGAGCATCTGGCGGATTGCAGCCTGCGCCTGATATCAGGCGCCGAGACGCCAGGCCTGGCATCGGCGATCGCCTATGAAGCGGCGATGGCGCTTTACGACGACGTGTTCGGCTCTCATCCTGTGTTCAGCGAAGAATACCGGACGATGCAGCACGTGATTGACTACATCAGCGACAACCTGGAAAAGCCCCTCCCTGTGGAGGATCTTGCCCGTGTCGCCGGCCTCAGCCGAGCGCATTTTTCCCGAATGTTCGCCGCCAACGAAGGGCTTCCACCGGCCGAATATGTTCTGCAGAGACGACTGAAACGTGCGGTCAAGCTGTTGACGAAAACAGCGAACATGCCGGTAAAGGAGGTGGCGATCCGCTCGGGATTCGAGGATGCCAATTATTTCTCGAAGGTATTTCGGCGGGTTTACGGTACCAACCCTACCGAGTTTCGCACCACCGGTATGTATGCGAGCGTCGGCAGAACGCGCTGACCGTCGGCGCGCTTGGTTGCTCCCAGGCCGCGTCGCGTCCATGATGATAGCGATTCCATATCGCGTAGTGCAGGATGGCTGATGCGTATCTTTCTCGTTCGCCACGGCGAATCCCTCGGCAACCTCAATGGCCAGGCCTACCGCCAATTCGGCGATCACAACGTTCCCTTGAGCCAGTGGGGATACCGCCAGGCCTACGAAGCCGGTCGCGCCATCGGATTGCATCTCGAAAAAGCGCCGATTGGCGGAACGAAAAAGCTGCGCGTCTGGTACTCACCGTTTCTGAGAACGCGGCAAAGCAAGGATGCACTGCTCGACGCCTTGCCGGCCGAATTGATCGGCGATGTCAGCGAGGACTATCTCCTGCGCGAACAGGATTTCGGCCTTTTCACCGAGATATACGACCACGCGGAGCAAAGGCAGAAGTTTCCCGATGAGTTCGAAAAATGGGCACGGCTGCGCAACAACAGCGGAAAATTCTACGCCCGACCGCCGGATGGCGAAAGCCGGGCTGACGTGGCGCAGCGGGTTCGCCTGTTCCTGCAAACGCTGATGCACGAGGCCGCGCGCGGCAGCGACAGTGTCGTCATCGTCAGCCATGGCGTGACCAATCGCGCCTTCGAGATGAACTTCATGCAGCAGCCGGTCGAGTGGTTCGAGCGCTCCGACAATCCAGGCAATTCCGACGTCACCCTGATCGAGGGCACACATGCTGAGGGGTACACGTCATCTCTTCTGCACCAGGCGGCCGACAGAAGGCCTGAAGACGCAAGTGAACTGCGCAATGCCTATGGCGCGACGATGGCAACGACGCCAAGACAGGATGGTTTGCCGTAAATCGCGGCACAGGACCGGCATAGCGGCGGGACGAAATCTGGCATATGAGACAACCAAAGCAGTGATCACTCCCACCTTCTGACAAAACCGGACATGTCCCAACCTGCCGACGCCACATTCGAAACGCGCCTGCACCCGCCAAAGCTCGACGTGCGTGCCTGCGGCTCCTGCACGTTGTGCTGTCGGCTGCCCGAAATCGATCATTTCGCTAAGCCCGCGAACACTTGGTGCCCGAACTGCACGGCTGGCCGCGGCTGTTCCATCTACGCAGACCGGCCGCAGCTCTGTCGCGACTTCCTATGCGCCTGGATGATCAACGAGTCGCTCGGGCCCGAATGGGAGCCGTCAGTGGCGAACATGATGGTCTACGGTCAGGGTCAGCAGATCACCGTGCTCGTCGATCCCGACTATCCCACTGCCTGGAAGACCGAGCCTTACGCAACGCAGCTCAACGATTGGGCCTTTGAGGCGAGACGCAAGGGCGGCTACATCATCGTTTTCGTTGGCGATGATGTCTTCAAGATCAATCCATCCTAGCGGCGACCCGCCTCACGTCGCCGCCGTCATTCCGCTGCCTGCCTGAGTATGTCGGTCTCGGTCGGCGCGATCCCGGCTACTTCGGGAAAGAGATTATACCGAAGACCAACAAGCGCCATTCGTGCTGCCAGAGCCGCTGATGAGGTCTCGGGCCCTCTGAGCCTGTCCAACGCGCCATCGAGCACCGTCAAAAGCATCGGGGCGGGCGCCAGATCCGCTCGGCTGCGCCTCTGCCTGTAGTAACCGGCGATCGTAACCAGAACGGCATCCACGGCCTCGGGTCGGTCACCGCGCAGCCGATCCTTCTGCTGCTGGAGTGCGATGACATGGCTGCCCACGCGCATGTCCTTCAGCAGATCCGCACCGAGAATCGGCGAACCCTGCGGTATCGCGGCAAGCCGTGGCACAAGCAGCGAAAGCCGATCCAGCATCTTGTGGAGCAGGGCCTGCAGATCCGGTTGACGTGACCTCTCCGCGGCAGCGGCAATGTCCACCCATCCTGCCTGCAACAGTCGCCGTGCACTCCATTCGGCGCCGACCGAACGGACAACCGCGGCGATCCCGATCGCCATGATGGTGCCGAGGATCGTGGCGATGTTGGTGTTGAGAAAGGACGCGAGATCGAAGACCGGCCGCGATTGCAGCGTCAGCATTGTCGGGATGTTGGCGGAGAGCGCCATGCCAAGCAGGAAGGTCGACGGCTTGGCGATCAGCAATCCGAGCGGCAGAAACAGAACACTCAGCGCCAGTGCCAGCGATACGTACCCATCCAGAACCGGCATGACCGCAAAAACGAAGACGAAACTGAGGGCCATGGCGACGATCGAGAATATCATGAATTTGCGGATGATCGGCGTCGGATTGTCCATCGTCGCGAAGAAGCAGATAAGAATTCCAGCGATCAGCGGCGCCCCGGCACCGCTGCTCCATCCGGTCGCGATCCAGAACACCGTGCCAAGGATGATCGCCAATGCGGCCGAGAACCCGGAAAACAGCGCCATGCCGTAGTCTTTATGGATCGGCCGCCGTGCGGTCGTGCCGAACCATGGATATCGCTGCCTACGCGGTTGCTCCACGCCGGTGGCGATCTCTTGCCGCAACGCGACACAGTCGCTCCATATCCGCAGCAGATCGCGAAGCTGCGCCGTCAGGTCCAACAGCAGCAGCGCCTGCCAGTCCTCGGAAGTTCGAGCTTGGATTTCGACCGCTGCCAGGCCGGCGAGAAGTCCGGCACGCCGCTCGTCAGAAAGCGGCTCGCCGCTGTTCAGCCATATCCCGACATCCTCGATCAGTTGCTCCGTCGCAGCTGGCGGCTGGTAGCCCGCCTTCGAGAGAGCTGCCTGGACATCCGCAAGCGCCGAAATAACAGGCAAAACGGTGATCATCAGGCCCTGCAAATCTCGGGAGCGATCGACCAGAGTGCTGTGGCCAGAGGTGTCGTAGGAAACATGCGTGGTGAACATGCGTATGTCGGCAGCCTCCGCCGCAAGCCGACGGGGTATCTTCACGAGAGCCGGGTCATCGCCGCGCCCTTCCAGCGCCGCAACGGTGATGGCCGACGCATCGCGCAGCCACGCGTCTATGCGCGCCGCCAGCACCGGGCCGGCATGGCGCGGAAAGACGATCCTGTTGATCAGCGCCGCACAGATGATCGCCAGCGATATTTCGATCATTCGCGAGGTGGCGTAGGTAAACACCGTTGCCGGCGCATCGACGACCGGAAAACTCGTCAGTGCGGCCGTGTAGCCTGCCAGCATGAAGCAATAGCTGCGCGGCGTTCGGTCGAGAAGGCTGAGTGCCAGGCATCCGCCGACCCATAAGGCCAAAGCAACCGTCAGCAATTCGGGCGCGTTGACCAGGTTCGGCACCAGGATGATGCTCATCGTTCCGCCGACAACCGTGCCGACCAAGCGGTAGACCGCCTTTGAGGTGCTGGCGCCCGAAAGGGGGTGGGCCACGATATAAACTGTCGTCACCGCCCAATAGGGATTGGGAAGGTCGAAACACAGGGCGATGAACAGCGACAGCATCGCCGCCGCGAAGGTCTTGAGCGAGAAGACCATGTCCCATGGATCGGGAAGCCATGTCGGCTGCTTACTTGTCATTTCAGGTGGCGGCCCACACATCATATTAGATCGTATACGTACTATACGCATACGATCTATAAATCACAATATGCTTTACTCCTTTGTCTACCGCCGGTAGCAATTTCCCTCAGCGTCTGCCGAAAACAGAGAGACACGACATGGGTGGGCCATCGGATATTTCGGCGAAGCGCGTGGCGATCACGTCGAGCCTTTTGCAGGCCGGCAGCATCTGGCGGCGCATGGCCGAGAAAGCGCTCGCCGATGACGGCATCTCCGCGTCCCGTGCCAATCTGCTACTGTGGGTAAGCCGTTCGGGCGGCGGTGCGAGGCAGGTACAACTGGCGGACAGTCTCGGCCTGGCGAGCCAGTCTCTAGTGAGATTGCTGGACGAGTTGAACAACAGCGGTCACATCGAGCGCCGCGACGACCCCGAGGACCGGCGCGCCAAGACAGTATGGCTGACACCGCGGGGACAGGCGCTTGCGGACCGCGTCGAACTGGTGATCAGCGCCTTGAGAGACAAGGTGCTCGGCGATATCGGCGATGCCGATATCGAAGCGGCTCACCGGCTGATGGATGCCATCGTAAAGGCAAGCACCGATGGTTCGCACGAGAGCCGATAAGGCGGCGCAAGCTGGTAAACTACCACAATCGACCACCGATCAGGACCGGTGGCCGATTAAAACAAGCAGCCAGCGCCGGTTTGAAACTTAGCGCCAGCCGAGCGCGGGTGCCAGGTGGGTCAGGATCGACTCGATCACATGCGCATTGTACTCCACCCCGAGCTGGTTCGGCACGGTCAACAAAAGCGTGTCAGCTTCCGCGATGGCTTCATCCCTCGCTAGCTGCTCGACCAGAACATCCGGCGCTGCGGCGTAGCTGCGGCCGAAGATGGCTCTCGTCTTGTCGTCGATGAAGCCGATCTTGTCGTCGCCCTCCCCGCCCCGGCCAAAATAGGCGCGATCACGATCATCTATCAGCGCGAAGATGCTGCGGCTGACCGATACGCGCGGCGTGCGCGTGTGGCCGGCAGCTTTCCACGCCTCGCGGTAGGCACGGATCTGGTCTGCCTGCTGGACATGGAACGGAAGTCCGGTCTCGTCATCCTTGAGCGTCGAGCTCTGCAGGTTCATGCCAAGCTTGGCCGCCCAGACAGCCGTGGCGTTCGAGCCGGATCCCCACCAGATGCGCTCGCGCAGTCCTTCGGAATGCGGCTCCACCCGCAACTTTCCAGGAGGATTGGGAAACATCGGCCGTGGGTTGGGCTCGGCAAAACCTTCGCCGCGCAGCACATCAAGCAGCACTTCGGCATGCCGGCGACCGATATCGGCATCAGATCCACCCTCCGGCGGCTGATAGCCGAAGTAGCGCCAGCCGTCGATCACCTGCTCGGGGGAGCCACGGCTGATGCCGAGCTGCAAGCGTCCACCAGCGATCAGGTCAGCGGCGCCCGCATCCTCGGCCATGTAGAGCGGGTTCTCGTAACGCATGTCGATGACGCCGGTCCCGATCTCGATCCGGTTTGTCCTGGCGCCGACGGCGGCCAGCAGCGGAAAGGGAGATGCGAGCTGGCGGGCAAAATGGTGTGCACGGAAATAGGCGCCGTCCGCGCCCAGTTCTTCGGCGGCGACTGCGAGATCAATGGACTGAAGCAATGCATCACCGGCAGAGCGGGTCTGCGACTGCGGCGAAGGCGTCCAATGTCCGAAAGATAAGAAGCCGATTTTCTTCATCGTGTTGCACCATAGGAGTGAGACTATAACAGAGGAGATTCATGGCACAGTTCCGCTGGCGGATACAGTCGCTCAACGCTCCGGCAGTGCATGCGTGCCTTGCGTTATTATAGGGTCGTTCTTGAGGACTTTTCTGGCGGCTTTCTAGGTTGCGTCCGCAATCCCGCTAAAGCCGAAACAACTGCAATATCTCGTCGGCGGAATTCCCAACCCGATTCTGGAGCCTGTCGACCTGCTCTTCGAGCGCGCGGCGCGCGGTGATATCCGTCATGACGCCGAACCAGCGATGGGCCTTACCATCTGCGCCGGGCGCTAGAACGGCCTCGCTTCTCACCCAGCGCCATCGGTCGTCCGACCATAGGATTCGAAACTCCGTCTGAAAGGATGTCCCGTCAGAGATTGTCGCCAACCATTCCTGCCGGACGCGGACCCGGTCCTCAGCATGCATGCGTTCATACCAGTTGCTGATGCGATCTTCGACCGCAACATGCGCGCCGCCGGATAGAGCCGGGCTCATGTAGTAGACTTCACCTGTCGTACGGGCTGCCCACGCGACATTGGGGCTGACCTCGATCGCGAGGCGGAAATGTTCCTCGTCGGCACGAAGTGCTGCCTCGGCAAGCTTGCGCCGGGTAACATCGATCAACGAGATCGATAGACCGAGCACGTCTCCCCCATCATCAACGATCCTGCTGCAGGAGAGAACATAAGAGCGGTTGGTGCGCCGGTTGACCACTTCCCTCTCGATGACTGGCCTGCCCGCCAATATACGGCGAGCGATCCGTGCGACCACGGCACGCCTTCCCTCCGCAAAGGCATCGGCAGCGCTTTGGCCGATCAGGCATGTGCGCTCTTCGCCAATAACCCGGGCGTAACGATCATTGGCGCTGACGTAGCGGCCAGCGGTATCCAGGAAAGCCAAGGCGATTGGCGCACCCTGATAGATCGTTTCCAGTTGGTGGAGCTTAATGAGCGGAGAGATGACGCCCCGCCGCGAAGGCATTTTCCCAGGCGGATAGAGTGAGTGATCCACAAGCTGCGCCGCCGGCATCGGCCTTCCCAACAGATATCCCTGGCCGATGTCGCAACCAAGTCGCTTCAAAATGAAAAGCTGGGCCGCTGTCTCCACGCCCTCCGCAACGACGGACATGCCAAGACTTTGCCCAAGGCCGACAACCGCGGCTACGATTTTGCGGCTACCAGGATCAGTTTCCATCGTTCTGACAAAACTGGCGTCGATCTTCAACTTGTCGAATGGAAAAGAGTGAAGTCGCGTCAGGCTGGAAAAGCCCGTGCCGAAATCATCAAGGGCTATGCCGAAGCCGGCCTGCTTGAACTTGCGAATTGTCGCAAGCGCAAGTGATTCATCGTCGATCAGCGCACTCTCGGTGATTTCGATGACAACGCGCTCAAAAGGCACACCTGCTTTTGCGATGGCGCCCGAGACGTCGTTGAACAAGGTCGCATTGCGCAACTGCACCGGCGACAGGTTGAAAGCCAGCGTGGCGTTGCGATCCAGCGACGTTGCATGCTGACACGCCTTGGCAATGATTTGCCGGGTCAGCTTGCCGATCAGCGAGTGCTCTTCGGCGATGGCGATGAAATCGATAGGGCTGACCGGACCAAAAACCGGGTCCGTCCACCGTGCCAGTACTTCGTAGCCGACCGTCGTGTCTTCATCCAGGCGAATAAGCGGCTGGAACGCGGGCTCTATTTGGTGTCCAGATATCGCACGTTCGAGATCAGCAGCCGTTATTTGTCGCGTCACAGTTCTTCCCGTCAACATGTTCATGCAATTCTTCAAGACACTCGACGCTCGACACCGTGCTTCGCAGAGACATCTATCACTAAAGCGACCTGTGCTGCTGGCTAACGCTTCCAACACAAGATCAACTTCTCTGTTTTTACATTAAAATTTAGTAAAACAGTATGGCCTTGCAGTGCTTTGATCCAATCAAAAGGTGAGGAGTTCAGCACGAATTATCGCCACCTCAGCCATTAGATGAAGGGCTCACTACCCGAAGCAATCAGAGGTCGCGAAGCGTCTTTGCCGGCATTGTTGCCGCTATCGTCGTGCATGCCGAAGGCATTGCAAGGTCGGTCTGAAACTATTCCATTTTTGTTGTGCCTCTCGCCGATCAGCCCGCGTAATGTCGAGATGTGACCAGGGTGGAAATCATTGCCATGACTGACGAAAAGCGCCTGCGATTGCGATCGCTCGACATAACCATCGGCCATTTCGAGCCGGGGCCAGAGAATGCCATAACCGACGTCGCAGGTGTCACCGTCGGGCACGTCACCTGCATGGACGGAGCACAAACCCGAACGGGCGCGACGGCAATCCTTCCCCACGCCGGAAATCTTTTTCAGGACAAGGTTCCGGCCGGGTTTGCGGTGCTCAACGGCTTCGGAAAATTTGCGGGCTCCACGCAGATCGTCGAGCTCGGCGAGATCGAAACACCGATCGTCCTCACCAACACGCTTGCCGTTGGCCGCGCGATCGAGGCAATCAATCAATATACGCTGGCACAACTTGGCAACGAGCAGGTCGTGTCACTGAATGCCGTCGTCGGCGAGACCAACGATTCGGTGCTCAACGACATTCGTGCCCCGCGCCCCATGATCGACGAAATCCTGTCTGCTATATCGGCGGCAAAATCCGGTGCTGTGGATGAAGGCGCGGTTGGCGCAGGCACCGGCACTGTCGCCTTCGGCCTCAAGGGAGGCATCGGTACAAGCTCCAGGCTCGTCCCCATCGACAAAGAGACCTATACGGTCGGTGTGCTCGTACAATCCAACTATGGCGGTCGGCTGACCGTCGCCGATCGCGCCTATGAGGCCGAGCTGCAGCACGACAAGGATGGGTCAATTGTCATCGTCCTCGCAACGAACGCCCCACTCTGTTCGCGCAATCTGCAACGGTTGGCCGAGCGCTGCTTCGGCGGCCTGGCCCGCACCGGCGCCGCCCTAAGCAACGGCTCTGGCGACTACGCCTTGGCATTTTCGACTGCCGCCTCCGTGCGTCGCACGCCTGCACGGCGGAAGGCGATCGCGGAGATTGCGACGCTGTCGAACGATGTCGTGTCACCGTTGTTCGAGGCCGCCATCGAAACCACGGAAGAAGCGATCATCAATTCGCTGACCATGGCAACGACGACCAGCGGTTTCAATGCCCGGACGGGCAAGGCCTCGACCGTCCGGGCCATCTCTCTTCGCGCTCTCAGTAAGCGCTGACCCACATTTCATCATCAGGAGTTTCCATGCCTGCCAAGACTGCCCGCATCGTCTATCTCAACGGTGCCTTCCTGCCCGAGAACGAAGCCCATCTGTCGATCTTCGATCGCGGATTTCTATTCGGAGATGGCATCTACGAAGTCACCGCCGTGCTTGACGGCAAGCTGATCGACAGTGCGCTGCACATGGCGCGCCTGGAACGCAGCGTTGGCGAAATCGGCGGGCGCCTGCCTCTGACCACGGACGAGATCGTAGCGATCGAAAAGCGGCTGGTGGCGGACAACAAGCTGACCGAAGGGGTCGTCTACCTGCAGTACACACGTGGCGCAGAGGATCGAAACTTCTTCTATTCGGACGATCTGCAACCGACCCTGTTGCTGTTTACGCAGGTGAAGACGCTTGAGCATGTGGCCGCCGTCGACACCGGCCTCAAGGTCAAGCTCATGCCGGACCAGCGCTGGGCACGACGCGACATCAAGTCGGTGGGCCTGCTACCGCAGGTCCTTGCCAAGCGCGATGCGAAAGCTGCGGGCTTCGACGAGGCCTGGATGGTCGAAGACGGGCTGATCACCGAGGGCGCATCCTCCACCGCCTATATCGTCACCCATGACGACAGGATCATCACCCGGGGAAATGGCAATGCCACCCTGCCCGGCTGCACCCGCCTTGCGGTGCTGGAGCTTGCTCGCGAGCAGGGGCTGACGATCGAAGAGCGCCCTTTCACCGTCGAGGAAGCCAAGGCCGCGCGCGAAGCATGCCTGACCAGCGCCTCGAACTTCATCGTGCCGATCACCAATATGGACGGCGCGCCCGTGGGCGACGGTAAGCCTGGACCGATGTTCAATCGGCTGCGGGTTCTCTACATGGAAAACGCACGCCGTACGGCGATCTGAGAAACAGCCGGGAAGGCCTCGGCAGCGTCACCCCTCGTCGAGCAGCGACCAGATGCGCTCGACGATCGGCCGCCGGTTTTCCCGGGATCGATAAAGCCGGATTTCGACGTCGATGTCCCAATCAGGATCGGCGGCCCGCACGAGGCTGCCGTCCTTCAGCTCCGCGCTGACCAGACTTTCCGGGATCCAGGCGAGCCCCCAGCCTGCCATCACCATGCCCTTCAGCCCGACCGACATGCTACCGACATGCACGCGGTTCTCAGCAGGCAGCCGTGCGGCGATGGCCCCGTCGATCAGTTGTCCGAAGAACGACAGCTTCTGATAGCTGACATGTGCAAAGCCCGGCTGAACGGTGTGCAGCGCCTGGCCATCGGCATCGGGCACGCTGACCGGCACGATGTTTTCATGTCCGAGAGTGTGATGCTCGAACTGCGCATCGAGCAGCATCGGAACATGGATGTGCTGATAGGTCAGCAAAAAATCTGAGTCCCCGTCAATAAGCGAGGTAAGATTCTCCTCGATGCTGCCCGAGTCTGGCCGCAAGTGGGAGACGATCGGACCGGTTTGGGCGCTGATGCGGTTCAGCCAGTCCGGGAAGAAGGAAAAGGATAGGGTGTGCAGCGCCGTCAGCGTGACGGTGCGCGCGCCGGTTCCGTCCTCGTGCTGCAGATTGCGCCGCGCCTGATAGAGCTGTTGCAGGGTCTGTTCCGCGACCGGGACGAAACGCTGGCCGGCATCAGTGAGCCTCGAGGGATAGGTGGCGCGATCGATCAGGCTGGTGCCGACCCAACCTTCCAGCTGCCGGATACGGCGACTGAAGGCGGACTGGGTGACGTTGCGCTCATCCGCTGCCTTGGAAAAGTTCAGCGTTCCGGCCAGCGCCAGAAAATCTTCAAGCCATTTGACTTCCAACAAAAGCTCCTAAAAAGAGACCGGCTCTTAAGCCGGCCTTTTCTTGGTCCCATTGGCGATCGAATGCAATCAGCCGGCGCGGCGATATTCGATCATTCGAGCACGGCTCAGCACCAGTTCCAGGCGATCGTCGGCCAACATATGCAGGCAGACGCGTTTGGTCCACGGGCCGTCCCGGAGCGTAAAGAGGTAGCGGCCATTGCCGAGCGGCGTCAGCGGCATGCGGTGGCGGTTGGGACCGACCCCCATGACGAGATCGGCGCCATCGAGCTCGAAGAAAGCCCCCTCTGTCGATTCCCACCGTCCTGCGAGCGACGCCGGCACGCCATCGTTACGGGCGGGAGCGAACCGCCGCACGGCATGGCCGATTTCGCCGACAATGGCATCGCCGTCCATCTTGAGCAGCATCGGCGACGACGCGGAACGAGAAGAAACCCAGCCGTCACTATCTTCGTAGACCGTATCACCGGCATCGAGATAGGTGACCGTGCTGCCATCGACCGAAATCCACCACGGACCGCTTTCGGTGACATAGACGCCGGGCGCCAGCGCCGCCGATGGGCGTGGCAGGCATAGTCCGGTGAGTGCGGCCATGCATTCTATCGCGATCTTGTGGCCGTTGGCGTCCTCTCTGTTCGAGGCGACCACGAAGCCCGCACCCGTGGACGGATCGAGCAGGAAATAAGTCTTGTAGCCTGGATGCGAACCGCCGTGGCCGGTGAGAACGCGGCCGTTGAGAATAGTGCGGCGAAGGCCGAGCCCATAACCGCTTTCGCGACCGTCGACCAGTTTGCGGGGCGCGCAAAGCTTCTCAAGCACACCGGCGAAAGCGCCTTCGCCAGCCATAAGAGCGCGCAGCCAGTTGGCCAGGCTCTCGGTGCTTCCGGTCAAGCTTCCGGACGCCGAGATATGAAGGCCTGCCGCCGAGAGCTGCCATTTGCTTCCATCGTGCCAGTAGCCAGGGACGAGCCCCTCGACAGCGTCGTTCCAGACGTCGGGCGCATCGAAGGCAGCATCGGCCTGGCTGCCAAGATCGCGAATAAAATTGCGAAAGTAGACCCCCTTGCGCTCCAGTGCCGCCTCGACCAGACGGTAGCCGGTGTTCGAGTAGCACACCTCGGTACCAGCCTCGTAGTTCAGGCGGTTTTGTCGGGCAAGGAACTGCAACAAAGGACCAGCCTTCGTCTCGGTGTAGACGGAGAGCCCTAGCAGCGACAGGCATTCGCGGGTATCCGGCAAACCGCCGCTCATGTCGAGCGCCTGGCCAACTGTGACGCTGGCCAACGGCTCCTGCAGTTCAGGCAAGTGGAGACCCAGGGGATCTTCCAGGTCGACTAGGTGAGAATAGGCCAGCACCATGGTGCAAAACGCGTGCTTGGTGACGGAGGCATAGCGGCTTACACTGCGCGTCGTAAACGGTGTCAGCGTGGCAAGGCTTTCGACACCGCCCGCATGCGCGAACCGGAAGCCGTTCCTGTCGAAACCGATGACAGCCCCGCCCGGCTCAGCAGCGCCCCACTGATCCACGAAGGTGCTGGCGATCGCGGCGGCGGCGTTCCAGTTCAATGCTTCCGACATGGCTGATCCTCGATTGGCAGGTTGCGACGTCAGGCCGGCTCTTCGAGCTCGACGCTGAGGCTGCGCAGTTCCTTGGTGTGGGAATGTTCGACCTTGCCCAGGCGCAGGTTGTCTACCGACACCTGCTCGACCATCTGTCCATCGATCATCACGCCCACCATCCCGCACAGATGCGCGATCACGCTCAGATTGTGGCTGACCATGACGTAGGTAAGTCCTCGCTCGACCCGCAGATCAGCAAGCAGGTTCAGGATTTCCGCCTGCACCGACACGTCGAGCGCACTGGTCGGCTCGTCGAGCAGCAGCACCCGCGGTTCTGCAATCAGCGCCCGGGCGATGGCGACACGCTGGCGCTGGCCACCAGAGAGCTGATGCGGATAGCGGAAACGGACGCTCTGCGGCAGGGTTACATCCGACAGAGCCCGGGCAATCCGCTTCTCGATTCCGTCGAGCCCATGAACCAACGGAAGTTCGCTGAGGATACGGTCGATCGTCTGGCGTGGATGGAGAGAACCGTAAGGGTCCTGGAACACCATCTGCACTTTTCGAAAGAAGGCAGGCGGCCGCTTCGCTTCGACGGGCTCGCCGGAGAAGGCAATCCGGCCTTCCCAAGACTGGTTCAAGCCCGCCATGGCGCGCAAGACAGTCGACTTGCCAGAGCCGCTTTCGCCGACGATGCCAAAACTCTCGCCCTCGGCGACCGCGAACGAGATTCCCTTCACCACTTCGTGCTCGCCGAAGCGGATGCGCAGGTCGTCGATCTCTATGGTCATTTCAGCCACTCCGGATCACGGGCGAGGACAGGAAGGCGCTCTCTCGGATGGGTGAGAGATGGGATGCAGTTCAGGAGACCCTTGGTGTAAGGGTGCTTGGCGCTCAGAAGCTCGGACGCGTTAAGTTCCTCGAGCACCCGACCGGAATACATGACGGCGACACGGTCGCAGAAGTGCGAGACAAGCGGCAGGTCGTGGCTGATCAGAAGCAGGCCCATACCGCGTTCCGACACCAGTTCCTCGATCAGGTGCAGGATTTCCGCCTGGACAGTCGCGTCGAGCGCGCTGGTTGGCTCGTCGGCAATCAGAAGCTCGGGATCCGGTGCCAGCATCATCGCGATCATCACGCGCTGGCCCATGCCGCCGGAGACCTCGTGCGGGTAGGATGTCGCGACTTTGACGGGATCGCGGATCTTGACCTGTTCGAGAAGATTGATGGCGGCTTCAAGTGCTTCACGGCGGCTGCCGCCCTTGTGGGTACGCCATGACTCCGCCACCTGGCTGCCGATCGACTTGACCGGATTGAGCGAATATTTCGGATCCTGCAGGATAAATCCGGCGCGCTTGCCGCGGAGCTGACGCATCTGCTTTTCGCTGGCCGACAGGACGTCGATGCCGTCGAAGGACAGCGTGTCCGCTTCGATGCGGGCCTGCGATGGCAGCAGCTTCATCAGGGCCCGCGCCGTCAGGCTTTTTCCCGATCCGCTTTCACCGACGATGCCGAGTTTTTCGGTGCCGAGTTGGATGGACACGCCCTTGACAGCCTCGGTGAGGCCGCTGCGTGTCTTGAATCCGATCCTGAGGTTCTTGATATCGACAAGCATGATCTCAACTCTCCTTCGGATCGAGAACGTCGCGCAACGCGTCGCCGATGAAGTTGAAGGCAAGCGAAACCAGAAAAATGGCGATCCCCGGAATTGTCGCGACCCACCATTGGTCGAAAATGAACCGCTTGGCGGTAGCGATCATCGCACCCCATTCCGGTGATGGCGGCTGCGCGCCCATGCCGAGGAAGCCGAGGCTGGCCGCGGTGATGATGATCGAGCTCATGTCGAGCGTGACACGCACGACCAGGCTTGGAATGCAGAGAGGCGCGATATGGCGGAAAATAATGCGCCAGGCGGATCCGCCGGTCAGCCGGTAGGCGGCAATGAAATCGCTACCGCGCACGGTCATCGTCTCAGCGCGCGCCAAGCGCGCGTAGGGCGGCCAAGCCGTCAGCGCGATTGCTAGCACCGCACTTTCGATGCCCGGCGTCAACGCCGCCACAAAGGCCAACGCCAGCACAAGCCGGGGAAATGCTAGAAAAATATCCGTGAGCCGCATCAGGATGGTATCGACGATGCCCCCGAAATAGCCGGCAATGCAGCCGATCGCCAGGCCAATCGGGGCGACCAGCACCACGACCGCGATGACCATGCCGAGTGTGACGCGACCGCCATAGACAATCCGTGAATAGATATCGCGACCAAGTTCGTCCGTCCCGAACCAATGAACGGCGCTTGGTCGCGCCAGGCGGTTTGCCAGGTCCTGCGTCGCGGGGTCGTGGGTGGCCAGAAGCGGAGCAAAGATCGCAATCGCCACGAACACCGCGATGATCGACAACCCGATCATGCCCAATGGGTTGGTGCGCAGCTTCAACCATGTGCGGTAGCGGTTTCCCCAAGCGGCCTGGCGGCGCGAGGACGGCGATTCATCCAGCGCCCAGTTCGTAAACGTGGTGATCATGAACGCACCCGCGGATCCAGCATTTGATAAAGTATGTCGGCGAACAGATTGAGACCGACATAGATGACGCCGATCAGAAGCGTTGATCCAACGACCGGGTTCATGTCTGCATTCATCAGCGACAGAGTGAGATATTGCCCAAGTCCAGGCCAGGAAAACACCGTCTCGGTGACGACGGCACCCTCAAGCAGACCGGCATAGGTCAGCGCCAGAACGGTGACCAGTTGTACGGCGACGGTCGGGAACGCATGCCCCCAGATCACGGTCGTCAGCGACAGCCCCTTGGCGCGGGCGGTGATGATGTATTCGCCCTTGAGCGCATCGATCATGAAGGCGCGCGTCATGCGGGCGATGTAAGCCATGGAGAAATAGGCAAGGATGATGACCGGCTGCGCCATGTGCGCCAGCGCATCCCTGAACGCACCAAAGTCGCCCGATATCAACGTGTCGATCGTCAGGATGCCGGTGACGCTGTCGATCATGCCGTCATAAATGATATCCTGACGGCCAGGACCAGGCGCGATATCGAGCGCCGAATAGAAGACAAGCAGCGAGATCAGCGATAACATGAATACCGGCACCGAATGACCGGCGAGACACACGACACGGATCGCCTGATCGGTAACAGAGCCCTGGCGGACGGCAGCCCATACGCCGAGCGGCACACCGATGACGACAGCGAGGATGAGGGCCGCCGTGGCCAGTTCGAATGTTGCCGGAAAGAAGCGGGCAATATCCTGCGCGACCGGATTCTTGGTCAGAACCGATACGCCGAGATCGCCATGCAGCAACTGACCGAGATAATGCAGGAACTGAACGGGCAGAGGCTGATCCAGCCCCATCTCGGCCCGCGCACGCATGATGACGTCCTCGGGTGCATTGTCGCCAACGGCGGCAATGACTGGATCGACCGGCATGACCCGGCCGATCAGAAACGTCAGGATGGTCAAGCCGAGCAGCGTCAGGAGGACGCTGCTCAGTGTCGCTGCAAGGCTCTTGAAACGCTTGTTCACGCCTTGTTGGTCTCCAGGTAGGAATTGCCTTCAGACAGAACGCCAAGCTGGAAACCGCTGACATTCTTTCGGCAAGCCGCGGTCTTGGTGTTCTGGAACATCACCGCGAAAGGGCTGTTCTGCATGAACTCGCGCTGCAGGGCTTCGTAAAGCTCCAGACGCTTGGCCGGATCCTTTTCGTCGCGTGCGGCCTCGGCCTTTGCGGTGAAGTCGTCGCTCTTGAAGCTGGAGCGCCATGCGAAAGGCTTCTTCTTGGCGTCATCCGAATTGTCCTTGTTGATGCAGAACACTTCGGCATTGGAGTTCGGATCGAAATAGTCGGTGCCCCATGCAGACAGCGCCATCTCGTGACCGCGAGCGCGCATCTTGGTGAGAACCTGGCGGTTTTCGGCCGACTGCAGCTTCACGCGGATGCCGATTTCACCAAGGTTGGCCTGGATCGCCTGCGCAAGATCCGGATAGGGCTGTGCCGAGTAATGGTCCATGGTGATGTCAAACCCATCGGCGAGACCGGCTTCCACCATCAGCGCCTTAGCCTTGGCAACGTCCTTCTTGAAAGGCGTGTCGGTAACCGTACCTGGGAAGCCTGCCGGCTCCATGCTCTGGTGAACGGCGTGCGTCAGCGGCACGATGTTCTTCTGCATGCCGTCGTAGTCGAGCGCCCATTTGACCGCTTCCCAGACCTGCGGCTTGGCCAGGTTAGCATTGTTCTGGTTGAGCGATATGAGCATCAATGAAGCGATCTGCTTGCGGACGAGGACGACGTTTTCATCCGACTGCAGGGCCTTCAGCTGTTCGGACGTCAGATCGCGGGCGACATCGACATCACCCTTCTGCAGCATCAGCATCTGCGACGACGGATCGACTACGTGGCGAATGACGACGCGCTTGAGGTTGCCCTTGTAGGGACCGTGTTCGTTGAGCATCAGGGTGATGCTTTCGGAAGCCTTCCAAGCCTGCAGCTTGAACGAGCCGGAACCGGCACTGTTCTTCTGCAGCCACGCGTTGCCAAGGTCGCCATTCGCCTCATTGGCTAGAACGGTCTTCTTCTCGACAATCGCTGCAACGTTCGCCGACAGGCAGAACAGCAGGAACGAGATCGCCGTCGGCGTCTCGGTGGTCAGCGTGAGGGTCTTCGCATCCGTGGCGACGATTCGGCTCTCGACATTCTCGGCGGTGAAACCGAACTGATTGATGATGAAAGCGGGGCTCTTGTTCATCCTGATGGCGCGCTGCAGCGAGAACGCCGCGTCGTCGGCCGTCACAGGCGCACCGGAGGCGAAAGTGGCATCGGCGAGTTTGAAGGTGAAGACCTTGTTCTCGGCATCGGCTGCCCAGGAGGCTGCGATAACAGGGTCGACCTCGTTCGGGTTGTCGCTGTTGGCGCGCACCAGCTTCTGGTACATGTTGCTCATCATTTCGCCGCCGACGGCCTCGAAGCCCTCATGCGGATCAAGGCTCGTCATGTTGTCGAGCTGCTGCGCGACGACGAGAATGTCCTTCGGCGTTGCCGCGAAGGCCGTCTCGGCCAGCTCGAGGTAGGACAGGAACGGTACGGCTGCGCTGCCGATCAGAAAATTGCGTCGTGAGACCATTTTTATTCCCCGTTTTCTCCACCGACCGCGGCACCGGAAAAGGAACGGACGCACGGCAAGGATTGCTGAATTGCTTTGCCGGCCCTCTTATCAGCGGCATTTCCGCAGGACCAATTCCGTTTTTCGCAGACCTTATGCGTGGATTGCATTTGCGGGGTCAGGCGTGCTTGCCTACGAGTGTTCCAGCTCGTGGAACAGATCCGGACCTCCCCACATGTCGCATTCCCCGCTTCCCGTGTTCGATGGCCACAACGACGTGCTGCTGCGGTTGCGTCGGTCCGGCGCCAAACATCCGGTTCGATCCTTCCTCGACGGAGAAGCCGTGGGACACATTGATCTGCCGCGGGCATGCGCCGGCGGCATCGCCGGTGGGCTTTGCGCGATTTATGTGTCCTCGCCCAGCATGGAAAAGGACGACAACGGCGATTTCCCGACGCCCGCGCAACCGCAGGCGTTGAACGAAACGCTGGCGATGGCGCGCATGCTGTTCGACATCGAGACGCAGAGCGACCGCGGCCTCAAGGTTTGCCGCACGGCTGCCGAGATTCGGCAATCAATCAGTCAAGGCGCCTTTGCCGCCGTCCTGCACATCGAGGGTGCCGAGGCGATCGGGAGTGATCTCGATGCGTTGCATGTGCTCCACCACGCCGGGTTGCGCACGCTCGGCCCTGTCTGGAGCCGACCAAACATCTTTGCCTATGGTGTGCCATTCCGCTTTCCGTCCTCACCCGACATTGGGCGAGCCTGAGCGCCACGGGAAAGGAGCTGATCCGTGCCTGCAACGAACTGAGGATCATGATCGATTTGTCGCACATGAACGAAAGGGGTTCTGGGATATCACCAAGCTGTCGACCGCCCCACTGGTCGCCTCGCACTCGAACGTTCATGCGCTCTGCCAGCACAGCCGCAGCCTCACCGACCGGCAGCTCGACGCGATCCGCGACACAGGCGGCCTTGTCGGCATCAACTTTGGTGTTCTGTTCCTGCGTCACGATGGGATCAAGAATCCCAACACCGGCCTCGATTCCCTTGTCCGCCACGTGGCATACATCGCAGACCGCATCGGTATCGACCATGTGGCGTTAGGATCCGATTTCGACGGGACAACGGTTCCTGCCGATATCAAGGATGTTGCCGGACTGCAGCGCCTTGTGGATGAGCTGCGCGTCTCGGGCTTTGATGAGGCAGCCATGTCGAAGATCACCCATCAGAATTGAATCGACGTGCTGCATCGCACTTGGGGCGCGTGATCACCAAGTCGAGCATCGTCGACCATATAGGCCCTACGCCTGAGGGCCGAGCTAGCGCAAGCTGGAAAGCTTCTCGCCGAGATCACCCATCTGGTCGAGAAGCCCGACGAGCTGGTCTGTGTCTTCCTGGGTCAGACGGTTCGTGTAGCCGCTGCCGGACCAGAGATACTGCATCTCCTGGCTGACATGCACCGCTTTGCGCATGATCTCGAGTATTTCCGAGCGATTTTCCCACGTCGTGATCAAAGTCCGCTCGGCCATCTCTATCATCATATTGGGTTCGCTTTTCAGCATGAACATTCAGGCAATCCTCAGAATGATGCGAGGTCGGGTTGCGGTGTGCTGCCAAGCCAATCGGACAAATCCGAAAGTATCGGCACCAAGGACGCCTGGCATGAACTGTAAAAGATCATCTGCCCCTGACGCCGCGTGGAAACCAGTCCGGCTGCACGCAGCTTCGCAAGATGCTGCGACAGCGCCGACTGGCTGATCCCGACCTGATTTGCGAGATCGCGAACGCTGACTTCTTCATCGGCAAGCAGCCCAAGGATGGCAAGGCGGCGCGGATTGCCCATGGCGGACAAGATCGTTGAATACATTTCGATCACCTGTGCATCACCCATTTCAATCAAAATCCATAGGACGGGGTCAAATGGCAACGCGCGCTGTAGACTGGACGATTATCTGCCGAGGGGCGCCATCGGACAGACAATCGACGATTCACACCTGCCGTAACCGGCACGAGAATCGCAGCTATAGTACATGGGAAATTTTCCCATGTGTCAAGGCTATCATATAAGGGTTTTATTGCGGGCCGGGTCCCGAAGGACCTGCTGGGCCGCCGGGAGGGCCGGCCGGACCCGGTGGGCCTCCAGGCCCTCCAAATCCGCCGGGTGGCCCGCCGCGCGCCCCCCTGCCCGGGTCCCCCCATCCACGGGAGAACGGCGAGCGATCAGGCGGCCCGCCGCCATCCGGCGGAGGACCGCCATTTCGCGGACCAGGACCATTGCCCGGACCGGCCATGCGGCTCGAATCGCGAACGCTAAGATCGACGAAACCGTGACCATCGGCAGACAACTGCATGCGATCGCCGGGTGCCAGGATCCCAAGCCCAAGAGCAACATGTCCACGCTCTTCGTGGCCATAGGTCTCAACATTGACGAACCCATGCCGGAGCCCCGGAACCACCGCTTCGGTCTCTATGCGGACTACCCGCTGCTGCTGCCCATTGGTGGCGAAACGCACCAGCGTCTGCTTTCCGAGCAGATGCCGGCTTGCTGTTTCCAGCACGAGGCCGCCGATCCTAATGCGCGCGCCGTCCAGTTGCGGAACGCCGCGGACATGCGAACCATCCGAGACCAAACGACGCTCGATGCGCCTGGCAACGATCGTACCATCGGGTTTTCTGATACCGAAGACCGCAACGCGGCCACCTTTTCTGAAGCTTGCCGTGTCGATATGGGTCGTATCGATGTCCTGCGACAGCACCGTCATGCCGTTTCTGCTGATCCGGTCGATGCGTCCCTGGACCTCGCTGACGATCATGATGTGCTGCGCACGCTCACCCGACAGGAGAACGCGGACCACATGACCAATCTGCATGGCGTTCGTCGATACCCGCTTGCCATCGATGAAAACTGGCGTCGCCATAGTGAAGGGAATGTGGACGCCATTGACGATGATGCTGCCGAAGCCCTGGATCGTTCCGACGATCCCTGTGCCGCCAATACCGTGATCCTCGTTTTCTCCACCGCTGGTCACCGAGAGGCCCGACCCGCCGATACCGTGATCGCCAGTCGCCTGTTGCGCCACGGCGCGGGCGGCAGCGACAAGCGGCAACGAGACACCCGCAAGAAGAAACAGCCGCCGTGAGATCAGCGCGGGCGTCATTCGTCGACCCCTTTGTCCACGTCGCCCACCGCAGAAGGTTCCGGCTTAACAGCCTGCGGCATGATGTAGATACCGGCGATCCAACGACTATCACCACCGGGATCATCTTGAAGGGCGTTGTGGGCGATCTTGTTGAGCCTCAACAGCAGCGCCATGGATTCCTGGCGCGCAATCTCGTCCAGGCGCGCAGCCAGAGCCGCAGATATGCGATCATAGTGCACGGCGCGCTCGAAATAGGGAGGCGGTTCGCTCATGATGTTGGTCACTGCTGCAAGCGTGTGATCATGGAGGTTGCGGGTGAAGTAATGCCGCAACGCGTCCTCGCTGGCATTGGGTATGATCGACGTAAGATCGAGATGAACATACTCGTCCTGATCAAGGAAGGCGATCTGCCGGTCCAGCCATTCGTCGAGAACCGCACGGGGATGGACATCCTTGGTCACCTGGCTGACGAGGGCCTCGAAAGAGGGACTGTCATCCACCGACGTGCGTGCAAGGGCTTTAGGCGACCCATCGTCATTGCAGTAGAGCGGATCTGCCAGCCATCGTGCAACGATGCGCCCAGTCTGCGAAACGGCAAGCGGCGGCGACGAGTCCGTGAGGGCCTGCCCGCGGTAGCGACTGACATCTTTACGGTGGATACCCGTTAGAAGCGAAATGCGACTATCGGTTTGAGGCTTGTTCGGCAAAGCGAAATCGTTCTCTGCGACCTCAATGTAAAGCCGGCGAAGGACTGCTGAGAACGACGAAAAACTGAGGCCTGATGCCAGCGCAAGTTTCACCAGCGGCCGCAGCACGCGGATCAATATCGCCTGCAAGCCTTCTTCGGAAAACGGCAGTTTTGCGCGCGGCTTCAACATCACCAATACTCGGCCTCTCGAAGACACCGTCGTCAAGCCGCCGACAATGTCATCGCTCCACCTACGACAAAGCTGTCATACCCGCAATGTCTCGATGTTTTCAGGGGTAGTGTCAGGGTTGTGGCAACCCACTTGGGCACGGTTCCCTTCGATCCGGTTTTATATAATTATTCAACGCGTTGGTGGCATCCTTCCTCACGCAGCGTAATCGTGCCCTTCCGCAAGTCTATCAGCCGATCGATCCGGGCAATCTTGTGGAAAACCTGAAACACGTCGAATTCAACACCCTTCTCGATATGCGATGCTAGCAGTTCGCAAAGCTCATAGATCTCCGGCGGAATGCCGGTCATCTCGACCCCGTCATCGGTGAAGATTCCGGTCCGTGGCCAGGCGCGCTCCTGCTCCGCATTGAGTTTGCTGCCGACGAATGGCATCGTATCAATGATGCCGGACGCAAGCGTGAAGGCAAGCTCAGACATCGTCTCCTTGTGGCTGCCGCCCGGCGATATTGCCAATCTCGACATCTCCAACCGTTTCAATTCAGTCATCTCATATCCGTTAGAGGTAGTTGACCAAGCTCAGGCTCTGGAGCTTCGAGACCAGCGTGTAGGCCGTTTCCAGTTGGGTTTGCAGTTCATTGACCAGCGTCGAGGCCTCGTAAGTATCCACCCCCTGCAGATCGCCGAGACTCCCCTGCAACAAGGTCGTCTGCGCGTCGAGCGCATCATTTGCCTTTTCGACCCGCTCCTGCGAGAGGCCGAGCTGGCTCTGCGCGGTGACGAGCGCAGAGGTTCCCTGGACTGCGTAGGTGATGGCCTTCGAGGCAACGGTGCTCTGTGCGCTGGCACTCAGATCCTGGCCGAACAAGGCAGAAACCACCACCGACGCGAGCGCCAGATAACGCATGCCTTCGGAGTTGGCATTGGTCGAGGACGTGATGGTTTCCGATGCGCTGATCCGGCTCGTCATGTTGGTGCTCGACGCCGTTGACCATCCGCTGTCCGGGTCGCTCCACGCACTCTCGGAAAACATAGGCTCGACGGTATCGGTGATGAACGTCCCGATCTCGTCGCCCGTGAGTTCGTTGACTTGCTTTCCGAGGCTCGTCGCGTAGTCGCCAAGCGCACTGACGATGGTATCGGTGACCGACGAGGACTGATCGCTCAGAGGCTGGTTATCGACATTCGTTCCGGCGAACAGATACTCCCCGTTGACGGCGGTATTTCCGGTTGAGATCAGCTGGGAGAGCGTATCGGTTGCCGCCTGCAACGCGACGGCAATGCTTGTCGAATCCTGACTTGCCTGAAGGGCTGTCAGGTTTGAAACGAGACTGTCGCCGGCGTCCTGCAAGCTGGCGAGCGCCGTCTGCGAAGCATCCATCCGTAGGGAGACGATGGCATTCGTCGACTGAAACGAGGCCACCTGATTGAGCGCGCTGGTGAGATTGACCGACTTTGCGGCGCCGGAACCAATCGCGGCACCAAGGTCGCTATATGTTCCGGTGGTCGCTTCGGTCGAGGCTTGCAACAACTTCGATTGGGACTGGCTGATGGTCAGTCGCAGCGTATTCTGCATGGCTGATGAGGAGACAAAGGATGTTTTCATGACTAGCTCGCTATGTCGAGGAGCGACTGAAGCATCTCGTCGATGACGTTCAGCATCTTGGTCGCAGCTTTGTAGGACTGTTCGATGTCAAGCAGCAGGGTCAGTTCCTCGTCTAGGCTCACCCCTGTCTCGTTGGAATAGGCTTCGCTCGAGCGCGACAGCGCTGCCGTGGTGTTTTCCGCCGATGTCGTGGCGTCGCTTCGATACTGCTCAAGCCAGCCGATGGACGAGCTTGCGTAGTCCAGCAGGCTCTGTTGCGTCGAAAGCCCAGCGTCCGAGGAGAAGTCGCGCTTCGTGGACAGCGCGGAATACAGGCTGTCAAGATTGTCGGAAAAACCGCTGCTGGCGGAGGTGTTGAGGTCGGTGATGCCGCTGATGGAGCCGTCACGCAACTTCATCGGATCGCCGCCCGCGCTGGTGATGACGGCGGAGTTGACGGAGATCGTCGAAGCAATTCCTGTTATATCGTCGGAAGATGTCGGCGTACCACCGGCAACTCCTGATGCGGTCGTCCAGACGAAGAGACCCGCTGCGCTGCTGGTGCCGTCCGTTTCCGAGAAAATCTGGACAAGCGACTTGCCGATCTCGTCGAGCTGAGCCTGGAAAGTCGGCGCGACCTCGTCGCGCAGCTGCAGGAGCGCCTGCAGACTGCCTTCGGCGGTGGTCGTCGAGCCTTCGCCAGCGGCGAGAGCAACGCCATCGATGTACACGCCGTTTCCTTCCGTCCCAGCCGTATAGGTCGCGGTGGCAACGAAAGTCACAGTCCGCGGAACAGTCTCGAAAAGAACTGTTCCATCCGACGTGTACAACGCCATGTCGTTGTTGCTGCGGACCTCGGTCGTGACGCCGACAATCGAGGAGATCTGCTTCAGCAGCTTCTCGCGTTCGTCGAGCGCCGAAGATGTATCGGTGCCAGTGGCGGTGGCGAGCTTCACCGCGTCGTTGGCTGTTTTGAACTGCGAGAGCAACGAATTCAGGGATGAGACTTGTGTCGCAATATCGCTGTCGGCATCCTCGCGTATCTGCTGCACGCCATCGCTGGCCGTGTTCAGCGAATTCGCAAGGTCCTGCGCAGCCGTGACCGCCGATTGCGCGGCGATTGTGCTGCTCGGCGTGGTGCTGAATGTCTGAAGCGCTGTCTGGAACGCCGTCAAATAGGTGCTCGGCGAGGTTTCGTAATCGTTACCCCCGACCAACGATTTCAGACTTTCGAGACCTGTCAGCAGCGTCTCCTGGGCACTGTCGGCGGAGTTCGAGCTGAGATACTGCGACAGAAGCGCAGTTTCCTGCGCGCGGCTGATGCTGACAACCTGCGCACCGGCCAGAGACGTGGTGATCGTCGCCTCGCGCTTGACGTAGTCGGAATTCGAGACGTTGGCGATGTTCGACGAGACGACGCTGCTTTGCAGTGCCGTCGTGTTGAAGATACTCTGGACATTGTTGAGGGCGGAGGCGAGCGACATGGTGGCGCTCCCTTATCGCTTGAGGTTGACGAGGACATCCATGATGTCGGAGCCGGTCTGGAACACCTTCGAGTTGGCGGTGTAGCTCCGCTGAGCCTCGATCATCTCGGTTAGCTGGCCGGCGAGATCGACGTTCGAGCTTTCCAGAGCGCCGGATTCGATGGAGCCGAGCCCGTTGCTTTCCGGGAAGCCAGTGACAGTGACACCGGACTGGCCGTTGGCGCTGTAGACGTTTCCGCTGAGGAGCGTCAGGTTGTCGGGGCTCGCGACTGTCGCCAAAGGAATCTGGTAGAGAGACTTGGTCGTGCCATTGGCGTAGGCAACCGAAACCACGCCGGCCGTGCTGATCGATACCGAACTCACTGAGCTCGCCGCCTGGCCATCAGCCGAACCCGTCGCCGAAAAGTCGGAAGCGAGCTGGGTGAAGTCGGAATAGTCCATCGTGATTGTCTGGGCCGTAACCGGATCGACAATGTCGGTGTTAGCGGAGGACGTCAGCTGGCCGTTGGCATCGAAGCTCAAGGACGCAACGCTAACCGCGTCAGAGGAGTACGGGAAGGATGTAGTGCTGCCGGTGGCCGCGTCGCCATTGCGGTAGACGGCAACTTCCCAGGTGCTGCCAGTGACGGCACCGTTTGCATCGGTGGTCACACCGGTCTTGGTGAAATAATAGTCATACTGCACTGTGGCTCCGAGACCATCATAGGCGACGAGCGACATCTTTTTCGTATCGTCGGTAACGCTCGTGCCGTTCTCACTCGGCAGCGTTGTCGCATCGGTGACGACTTCGGCGGAGGAATCGAGGTTGCCGCTAAAGTAGGCGCTGCTGGATGCGATGGCGCTCAATCCGGACTGCGCGACGTTGACCGGCACCAGACCGTCGAAGCCGTTGACGACAACGGCGGGTACGCCGGAGTCATAGGAATAGCCCATCAGCGTGTAACCGGCACCGTTCACCAGATTGCCGTCGCTATCGACGGAGAAATCGCCGGCGCGGGTTAGAACGGGGGTCCCGTCGGCGCTCTGGACGATGAAGAACCCGTCCCCCGATATGGCAAGGTCGTAAGCCGAGGTCGTGTAGGAGATGTCGCCCTGCTGGGAAATCGCCTGGCGGACCGATGTCTGGACACCGCCAGAGTTATAGTTGCCCGACGAGGACGGAAGCACCATCGACGAAAATGACGTCGATACGGATTTATAGCCCGTCGTGTTGACGTTGGCGATGTTGTCGGCGACCGTGCTTAGCCGGTTTGCCTGGGCATTCATGCCGGAGACGGCGGTTTTCATGCTTCCAAAAATGCTCATGGCGCAATCCTGATTTGGGAATTTGAGGACATGCCATGAATTGAGGTCTCCCGATCCCGGATGCGGGCGTGCGCCATCGGAGGCCGACGAGCCCGTAAGCGCGCCGTCACCGAGAATGGACAGACTATTGGAGTGCCTCACTGGCGATATGCGCTGCGGATCATCCGCGCGTGGGTCGTGCCGGAAATCCCGGCGGGTAATCTCGCCAGCCCGGAAGAACGTTTCCGGGCCGACCGAATCTATCCTCAGCTTGAAGTGGAAGCCGACTGCAGCGCTTCGTCACCGGCCAAGCCAGCAGACCAACGCGATGCACCGTCGACTTTTTCCGCTCCGTCATCCGCCGGCGGTCTCGACGGCATTTCGCCGTTGCTGCTTCCGCTCAAGAAATCAAAGAGTTCCCGAGCCTGGGCGTCACGAGTGTCGGACGACATTCCGGCAGAAAACTCGTCAGACGTGGCGACGCCATCGCCGTTCGCATCGAGGGTTTCAAACAGCGCCTCCAGCGGGTCATCGTCATCGTCCGAGTCATCGGACGGTGGTGGGCCGCCGGGGCCGGACGGCCGAGAGGCCATCGCTTCGGACAAGGCATCGACAGACAGCGAACCCGTGCTTTCGCTGTCGAAACTGTCAAAAAGTACGCCCGCCTGGTCTTCCGTGACATCGGACGGCCGTGCATCGACGAATTCGGAACGGCTGACCAGCCCGTCGCTGTCGCTATCCATGCTTGCAACATCAAGAGCAGCATCACCGCCTCCACTTTCATCCGAGGACTGTGTGGAAGAGCATTGGCTCATAGCCAGTGCCATGAGCTGCGCCACAAGCTTTTCGGCACTGCTTGACGTGTCGTCATCTGCCTGATCTGTGGTTGTTGCCTTTTTCGGAGAAACCAGAATACTACTGGCGATATCGTCAGAAGCGGTGGTTGAGTTTTTTGTATAAGAATAAGTTGATGTTGACGTAGCTGCTGAAATGGTCGTCATATGCGCTCCAACGGGAGAGGGTTTCAGTGCAACGCATTACAGAACTCACTGGTTCTCTAATTTGGAATCATTAACGCTGCAACCGAAAAAATCTTCCCCCAGAAGTCGTAGTTTACTTTTTTCTGCTGTCGGCAGTCGATTCGACAAAGCATTTTGAGACCCGCAATGAGTGGTACCAACACAGCCGCAGGGGCGCCTCGCAAAAGGGGCCGGCCAAAAGTTTCGAGCGATGACGACAAGCGGGCTCACATCGTGGAAAATGCCCGCCGCATCTTCATGCAACATGGCTACGCCGGCAGCACAACCGCTGTTGTCGCTCTCGAAGCGGGTGTTTCGAAGCAGACGCTCTACAAGCTGTTCGAAAGCAAGGAAGAGCTGTTCGCGGCAACGGTGACCGCTCATAGGCGCACCATGCTCGACCTCCCCCGGGATCGGGAGGACGTCTCGATTGCCGAAAGTCTCGAGCGGATTTTCATGATCGAGTTGGACGAAGAAAAGGATGCCGAGCGGGCAGGCTTTCTCCAGCTCGTTTTTCGCGAGGCCGCTCAGTTTCCGGAGCTTGTCGAGATCCTTAACCGCGAGGGGCTGCTCGCCAGTCGGCAGAACCTCGCCGATTGGCTCGCCGAGCGCGTAGCGGAAGGCCGAATTTCGCTTGACGATCCAGCAAGCGGAGCTCGCATGCTGATGGACATGATCTTCGGCGGAATGGGGCCCCGAGAGGGGCGGGCGCAGGCTTGGCCCGATCGGGACCAGTGTATCGCCCACCTGCGACGTTGTATTGCCATATTCTCGGCAGGCGTCGGCGCATCTTAAGGCGGGGATGTCCGCGCTTTTGCCGATGGTAAATTTCCCCTTCCAAATTTCTGTTTGAATATTTATAGAACTAGGCAGTTCTTAAAGACTGATTCGAACGCGTGTAGCGTTCTGAAGCCGCCATGAATGGCGCTACCCCTCCGACCTATGTCCAATATCGACCCGCCACCGGCGGGCGGCGCACGGCTGCGCTCATGCCGAGGGAACAGACGATGGTTTCCACTTACGTAAGCTACCTGTCGATCACACGAAATCTAAGCACGACGCTTTCGAATGTCGCCTCTCAGGCAACGGTTTCGCGCGACAGCGCTTACTACAAGGAGAACATCAACAAGGTCACCTCGGTTGACGACTTTATGAGCGACTACAAGCTCTACTCTTACGCCATGAAGGCCTATGGTCTCGAAGACATGACCTACGCCAAGGCTTTCATGAAGAAAGTGCTGGAAAGCGATCTCAGTGATTCAGCAAGCTTTGCCAACAGCTTGAGCGACACCCGCTATACCGAGTTCGCCGCCGCTTTCAAATTTTCCGGCGAGACCGCCACGGCGCAATCCGACACTCAGCAAACCAATGTCTTGGACGGCTACACTGCATCTTTCGATACTGAGACCACCGCGATTGGGGATGAAACCAATTATTTTGAATCGAAGATCCAGTCCGTCACCTCAGTCGACAGCTTCCTGTCGAACTCGCGACTGAAAAATGTCGTCCTCACATCGTTCGGCCTGAGTACGGACTACACATCGACCAGCTTTCTGAAAAGCGTGCTGACAAGCGATCTGGATGACCCCGACAGCTTCGTCAATCAGCTCGACGACAGCAGTGTCTACCGCAAACTTGCAGAGGCATTCAGTTTTAACACGGACGGTTCGACCGACGGCGAAGCGATCTCCGACGAACAGATGGCGAAAATCTCTGACGCCTACACGATCAACAGCTCGACCTTCGCTTCATCGACGGTCGGCGATGCCTACGACGGCTATTTTTCAGCCGAGATCGGCAATATAACCTCCGTCACCGAACTGATGGCGGATGACAAGCTGGTTTCTTATTTGAGAACCGCCTATGGCCTGACGGACGACGAGGGCGATAATTTCATTTCGGCGGCACTAAAGAGCGCCTCCACCGCATCCGCTTTGGGCCTCTCCGACCTGCACGACGCTTTCAACTTTAACTCGGATGGAAGCCTGACGGATGGAACTGCGGCACAGACATCCGAACAGACGACATCGACCCAAGCAGCCTTCTCCACCAACTACGCCGCGGCGATCGTCAACGCCACCACTGACGACGCAACGGAAAACTACACCGCCCGCATCGCAACAGTGACATCAATCGACGACTTCCTGACATCGAACGCAGATGACGACGATGACAGCAATGATGACCTTCCTGAATTGTGGGAAGTCGCCATGCGTTCTTATGGCATCGATCCGACAACGGTGTCGAAAACGGAGCTTAGAAAAATCCTTGAAAGCGACCCGTCCGATCCAAAAAGCTATGTCAACTCTCTGAACGACGACCGCTTCGAGGCATTTCGAGATGCCTTCAATTTTGGCGATGATGGCGAAGTGACCGTCCCACTGCAGGCGATGTCGGAATCGGTCATCGATGACTTCGCTGCGGACTACAAGCAGGACAAGATCCGTAATCTCGACGGCACCGAACAAACCGAAGCCAGCGACGCCGCCGACGAGGAGATTGCCTATTTCCGCGAACAGATGGCGACGATCAAAACTGCGGACGAGTTTCTCGCGGATGATCGACTGGTCGAATTTGCACTTGAGGCGAAAGGGCTCGATCCCGACGACGTTACGTCGAGCGACCTTGCCAAGATGTTTGCGTCCGATCTCGACGACGAGACCAGCTACGTCAACTCGCTTGAAGACACCACGTTCGCAGAACTGGTTGGTGCCTTCAATTTCGACGCGGAAGGCGCTATTTCCGAAGACCCGACGGGGACGATACAACAGCGCGGCGACGTGCTGGAAACGATCAACGACTATGTCCGAATGACGCTGGAGGGAGACCAGGGCGACTCTAATACCGGTGTACGTCTGGCACTCTATTTCCAGCGAAAGGCGCCCGATATCTCGAATGCTTACGACATTCTCGGCGACAGCGCGCTGTTCGAGTTCTTCACCACCACCTTCGACCTTTCAAGCTACGTTTCGAACATGGACGTCGACAAGCAGGCGACGATGGTCGAGAATTTCATCGATCTAAGTGACCTGTCGGACCCTGATAAAGTCGAGGATCTGATCAAGCGGTTCACCGCGATGTATGACGTTGCCAACGGCACAGCCAACACATCTTCGGCGCTCTCCATTCTGACAGGCTCTTCAACGATCAGCGCGGATACCCTGCTCGCCATCGCGCAGCTGAAGACAGGCTAAGGCTCCAAGTCGTCTCTGTTTCGGGCGAAGCGAAGAAAATCAACCACCCGCTTCGGCCCCGGCGCTCGGCGCAAATCATACCAAGCGATCACATTCCCGCGACCATAAACGGTCCGTTAGGACTCTGTTGACCATAATTGGGACAGAAGCGACGTCGCCCGCGCGTCGTCTTGATGTCTGCTGGCCTTTACCAAGGACGAGTATCCGTGTTCCTGCACCATGCAATCATATCCATACCGACCACCGCCCTAACCGTGGTGCTGTCGTTTGTCGCTCACCGGGCGGCGTTGATCGCATTGCTGCTGTTTGCAGCCTTGGCCGGAACCGCGCAAGCGGCTGCCGACGACCGGGCGCTGAAGCTTTTCTTCACGCATACAGGCGAACGGGCGACGATCGTCTACAAACGCAACGGCAAGTTCGACCCTAAGGGCCTGATGCAGATCAATCGCTTCCTGCGCGACTGGCGCAAGAACGAGCCGACAAAGATCGATCCACGTCTGCTTGATCTCGTCTGGGAGGTCTATCAGCGCAGCGGCGCCAAGGAATCCATCCACGTGGTGTCCGCCTATCGTTCACCCTCGACAAATAACATGCTGCGGAACCGCTCGCGCACCACAGGTGTCGCCAAGAAAAGCCAGCACATGCTCGGCAAGGCGATGGATTTCTATATTCCCGGCGTCAAGCTAGCGACGCTACGCGCGCTGGCCATGCAGATGCAGGTTGGCGGTGTCGGTTTCTATCCCACCTCCGGATCACCGTTTGTGCATCTCGACGTCGGCAATGTCCGCGCCTGGCCGCGCATGTCACGCCAGGAGTTGGCACGCCTCTTTCCGAACGGGCGCACCCTGCATCTGCCGGCCGATGGCAGAGCGCTGCCGGGCTACGAGCTCGCCATGGCCGACCAGAAGAAGCGGTCCCGTGCGCCCGTGAGCGAAACGATCCGCAAGATCGATGAGGAAGACGATTCGGGCTCGGATGTTTCGTCCGACGACCTGCCCCGCGGCCTTGTCGCTGCCATGCTGCCCACGCCGCGAAGCCGCGCCGACAACGGCTTGGCGTTGCAGTTCGGCAGGAGACCGGCCGAGGACACGCCGAAACAACCTCCAGTTCCCGACCTTGCGGCATTGGCCATACCGTTGCCGACGTTGCGCCCAGTTGTTGACGCCATGACTGTTGCATCCGTACCTCCGAAAGTCGCGCCCGTCATGCTGGCAAGCGCGGTCGTCGGCCGGGGCGCGGCTGGCGAACTGGTCATTGCAAGCCGAGACAACGCCGAGATCATCGCCAAGGTGGCTGAGCTGCAGACAGTCCCGAGCTCAGAATTGCCTCAGGTATCCGCGGGCGTCGGTGCTATTTCGACGAAAGCGCTGGTTTCGTGGGCCTTGCAGGCGCCCGGCGCGGCGATCCAGATGACGGCCCCTCGCCTGCATGGTGTCGCCTACGACGAAGACGACGATACCGACGAGGACACGCTGGATTCGTCCGCGCTTGCCGACGACGATTTCGACACGACAAGATTTGCGCTCGACGGTTAAGCCGTCCGAGGCCACACGGGGTTGCCCGCAACGGCGCGTCGCGCCGTTGCGGTTGTACAAACAATCTCTGAAATCAGGCGGAGCAAGGCAAGTCAGGATCCGTACCTTGCCCGTCTTGCCCCTGTGTTTTGTCGGCTAGATTGCAGGTTGGGCCAAATCCAGTCAGCCTGTTTCAAAAGATACGGCCTGACGGTAGGCATAGCGATTGGGGCCTTCCGTGGGTTACCGGACCTTGGCAAGGCCAAGATCAGTATCGGCCTTGCAGCGTCGCCTTGACGGTGTGGCTCGAAGCCTGGCTTCCGAATGCACCACCGTAAGTCAGCGCAAGCGAGATTGACTGGCTGAGTTTCATGTCGATGCCGGCGTCAACGACGGCCGCATCGGATTCGAGTGGCGTTCCAGCCACCGAAAAAGCATCGCCACCAGAGAAGGCAACGGTCGAAGTGGAATCCAAGTCACCCATAGCATGGCGCCAGCCAACCGATGCGTGCCATATTGCTGGCGCCAGCGGCGTCTGCCACTCGCCCTGCGCGCGGGCACCCAATGTTGCGAAGGTCACAGCCGCCCGCTCAACATCACCAGTCAGAGCCGCCGCACCGCCGCTTTCCGAAAAACCATTCGTGCGGCTGGCGACGTAGGCCACATTGGCAAAGGGCTCGAAGCGGACGTTATTTCGATCGAACGCGTAGGCTAGTTCACTGTATATCTGGGCGGAATTTGCACGATAATTGGCGCTTAACGCATCGGAATAGGTGCCGAAGGCAACGCTTCTCGCCGTCGAGATATCGTGCAGTGTATAGATCGCTCCCATCCGCAAGGCAACCGGACCCCATTGATTGCCCCCATACAGGCCGACGCTGTAGTCATCACTGGTCCCCGAAGCGGATGACTGCGTGAAGCGGCTGCGGCCATAGCCGCTGAGTACACCCAGCTGCCAGTCGGACCCAGGAAATGCCGCATCGACACCGAACACAAAACCACCGGTACGGCTGATCGTCTGATAATAGTTTCCCGCACTGCCATCTGCCTGCGACCAGCCGCCGTAAACCTGCCCCCACAGACGCGCGCCATCGGTCGATGGATCGGTCAATATCGCTTCGGTCGCAACGGCCGCCGGCATCCGGCGGTCTCCGACCGCATCGCCGTATGCGAGCGCGGAACTGGTGTATGACGACCGCGAGGCCTGCCAGTTCCCGCCGACGTTTCCGGCAATGGCACGAAGCCGATCAATTCCGATATCGCGCAGGAAACGACTATTGTCGAAGGTCATGCTGGAAACCGACGCGTGCAAATCCCCTGCCAGCTGCTGAAATGCCTGTCTGGCCTCCCCGGCATCCAACACCGCAACGGCATCATAGACCACGTTCGCAGCGCCGAGGCTTTCAACGGCATTTGCCGCAGCACTCTGGTTTGCGCTGGTGCTGACCTCGGAAAATGCAACATCGTTGCGCTGCAGGCTAAGGCTCGCGCTATTCGATGCGTAGTCGATGATCGGGTCTACGAAGGCGTAGTCGGATAGCACGCTGTCGAATACGCCGGAGACGTTTCCCGTGGCCGAAAAGAGCTCATAGCTTGTAAAGGCTTGCAAGCCGGCCCCAAGCAGCGACAGCGTGCCACCATTCAAGGTTACCGATCCTGTTACCGAAATCAGGTCACTTGAACTTGCCGAGGCTTCGTAGAGGTAGGTGGAGCCGCTTTCCAATGTCAGATCGCCGTCAATCGTTAGCGTTCCGATACCGCCATCACCGGGAGATATCGTTCCGCCGGCATCAACAACCGTCGACCCGACGGTTCCAGTACCGCCGAGCAGCCCGTAGCCGCGGACCGACAAGCTTCCGCCAAGCGTTCCGTCGACCAGCAGGCTTCCTCCCGATACAGTCGTGGCGCCAGCAAAGCCCGCGGAATCGCCAGTGAACACGACGTCGCCGGCCGCCACATAGATTGATCCGTCGCCATCGATGTCAGCGCCAAGCGTTTGCACGTCGCCGCCGAAATTGAAGACCAACGCGCCGTCGCCAGAGCCAAAATGAATGGCATCGACATCGAGCGTCGCTGCCCCGGCAGCAGTCTGGCCAAGTGCAGCGCCGACATTGACAGTGCCCGTCGAACCGCCTTGTGCCGCGATGTAGAGCGCGTCAGCCGACAGCACCCCTCCGTCCGCAACGGTTACGGTTGCATCGCCACTGTTGCCAACGGTGAGATCCGCGCTTGTCTGCCATGTCGAGCCGGCACCGGTGACGTTCACCGAACCCGCGCTACCCGCGGCATTGCCAACGATGCTGCTCGTAGTGTCCACGGTCGCACCCAGGATGACATCGAGAGCGCCGGTCCCGGCATCACCGATAATCAGGAGACTGCTGTTGTTCCAGACGGAACCGCTACCGGTGACGACAACAGACCCTTCCGAGTCGACCAGTCGCCCGAGAAAGCCGTTGGTGCTGGTCAAACTACCAGCCGCCGAGATGGCTACCGTGCCCGAAGCACCTGCCGCGTCACCGACCACGAGATCACCGTCAACATCCCAACTTGAGCCGGAGCCCGATATCAGGACTCGTCCATCACCACCAGCATTGCTGCCTAGATAAGCGTCTCCGGTTGAAACGCTGCCACCTGCCAGCACTTTCAGTGATGCCACGCCGTCGACGCCGGCAAAGAAGTCGCCGCCGATGTCGAGAAGACTTCCGGTACCGGTCACCACCGCCGAACCCGTCGAGTTCGAGCCTTCGCCGAGCCATGCCTCCGCGGCAGTGACCGTCGCTCCCCCTGAAATGGTGACGTTCCCTGATCCAAGGCCGCCCAGCGTCAGGCCGGTGGCGAGGTCCCAGGCTGAACCTGTGCCGTCAACGGTGACAAAGCCTGCCGCATCTTCCGCATCGCCCACGATAGCGGCATCGCTGACGACGTGGCCGCCAGTGCTAATGTCGAGCGTACCGGATCCGTCAGCGCCAATGGTGTCTGTCCGATCTCCACCGACCAGCAGCGCGCCCGTGGTCCACAGTGACCCGCTTCCACCGACCGTGACAAGGCCGGTGGAATGAAGTCCGATGATAGCGCTGCCGCTTGAGACCGTCGCCGCAGAGTAGACCGACAGTGCGCCGTCGCTGCCAGCGCCAACGGTCAGCAGGCCACTATTGTCCCACGCCGAGCCGAGCCCAGAAAGCGTAACGGAGCCGGTACCGACAGCACCGCCTAGGCCAATCGTCGCGCTGTCGCTGCTCAGGCTGCCGCCAGTCGAGACCGTCAGCGTGCCGGTTCCATCGGCACCGATAGTCAGATCTCCGTCGATGATCCAGGCGCTTCCCGATCCCGAAATCGAAGCGCTTCCAGTCGAGCCGAGAGCATAGCCAAGCGTCGCATCACCGGCAACAGAGGTTCCGCCTGCCGTGAGTTCGAATGTGCCACGGCCTTCATAGCCAATGAAAATGTTGCCTGTGTTTGATAGGGATGAAGTGCCGCTGACCGTTAGGCTCCCGTTCCCCGTGGCATCATAGCCCAGATAGATCGCGCCAGTGCCAATGTACTGACTGCCTGAAACCAGCGCCAGGCTGCCGGTTCCCGCATCGCCGACGATCAGCGTTCCGTCGTTGTCCCAGATGGCGTCGCTGCCAACGAGTTCGATTGTTCCGACGGCATCGACGTTTGCACCGAGAACAGCTGATGTCGTCTCCAGCCGGTCCATAACCGAAACCGCGCCCGCGCCATCATAGCCGACAATCAGGTCCGCCGCCGCCGCGCCGGTGTTCACCATCACGGTCTGCGAGGTCTGATCGATCAACACGGAATCACCCGACGAAGGGATTGAGCCCGCGGGAAGCCAATTGTTGGGATTGGACCAGCTGTTGCCGGACGCGCCGGACCACGAAAGCGAGGCCGAAGCTGCGAGATCAGGAGTCAGCAGGATGAACGAAGAGCAGATAAAAAGTGGAACGCGCAATGATGCATTTTTAGCCGCGGACATGGAATTTTCTACCCCTGCAACCTCATATTGCAGCGATAGAACTATGACAATTATGGTTAATGATCAGTTAAATTGTAAGGGTAAGCTCATCAAATGATTGCATATTCTTTCAAACGGTCGGTCGGCACACGTTGTTCACACCCCGCCGACAAACCGCAGAGCGCGACAGAGTAAAGCGGTCACGACAGTTGCATGATCTTCATCGTCTCCCACCTCGAATTTGATCTTCGATCGATCGTCGAGGACGGCGCCGATCTGCCCCGCCATCTCGCGTGCGTTATCGATCATCCGACGCCGTTGGCGCACCAGGTGATAGCGATCGCTGAAGCTTTCAGCCGCCTGCCACGGCGCAACCTCCTGCTCCCACTGACCGACGCCCATGTAGATGCGGAGCGCCTTCTGAATGCTGCCAAGCGATCCAACAGACTGCGACAGTCCCGCCCGGTCCCACCATATCGACGGGCTGAAACAGATATAGCCCGCAAACATCCCGGGATACTGTGTCAGCAAATCGAGGACGAAATAGCCGGCTAGGGAGTGGCCGAGCAGAATGCGGCGTGCCGGGTCGGCATGGTAATTCTGCTGGATATGGGACTGAAGCTGGTCTCGTATAAATGCGACAAAGGCCGCCTGGCCACCGTGGGCTCCCTTCGGCTGATCCGGCAGAGCGCTTTCGTCGGGGGAACAGCGCGTCAGATCAAATTGACGACGATCGAGATTGTAGGCCTGCGTATCGGGATAGCCGATACCGACGACGATGGATGGAGAAATGCCTGTCGCCCTAGCCTTGCGGGAAGCGCGCTTGACCGTTTCAGCGACGACAATGAAATCCGAATTCGCATCCAGCACATAGACCACAGGAAAACCGGATGCCGGCGCTTCGGCATCCGGCACATGAACGAATATATCGTAGACAAGCCCGGTAGCCGCGGAGCGTTGCTGAAACGTCGTATAGCCTGGCATCGCCAGAATGCCCGCTCGCTGCTCGTGTTTCGACTGTGGCTGCATATCTTCGCTCATCCGCCTGCGTTTCAACTTCTGGCGCACCATACCCGCCTACGAACCCTGATGGTGTCGCTCATGCATTGGGCACGCAATCGTCATTCAGTCCAGTAGGCCCCGGTCAGCGGCACCGCCATGAAACGGTTCAGGCCCTGCCGCACCCTCTCGATATCGTCATCGGAAAAGAGCTCCGGATGCACCCATCTGGCGATCAGTTCAAGCGCCAGATGGTCGAGCGGCGAGTTGAACAGTTGTTGTGATATCCCGTGAATATTACCATTTGCGATCGCCGGAAGAGCGGAAAATCCCGGCCGCGCCAGTAGGCGGTCCATCGAACTCTTCGTATCGCCCGGGCTGAAATGCGGACCGATCAGCAGGCCGCTCCGCTTCTCCATGTATTGACCACCACTGGCGATATAGATGTCCGGCTTTGAGGCGATGACATATTCAAGGCTTATCTGCCCGAAAGGCTTGTCTTTCAGGACAACGCCGATGTTCTGGCCGCCGGCAAAATCGATGAACTTTCCTATGTTCCCAGAACCGGGCGAATTGCAGCATGGCTCGCTACTTGAGGCGTGTGTTTCCACGAAAACGTTTGGCCGAGGCGATAAGGCCGCCGCCGCAATCGTCTGCGACAGCGACTGCCTCTGCGCCTGACGAAACGCCACGACCTGTTGCGCGCGTTGCTCGCTGCCGATCGCCCTGCCAAGGAGCAGCAGGCTGGCATCGGTGTTGGCGAAGGGATCGGCGGTGAAATCGACGAAGATCACCGGTATTCCCGCCTCGCTCAGTTGTTCAAGCTGCTCCTCGGCGGGATGGGAATAAAGCGACAGAACAACGAGGTCGGGTTTGGCCGCCACAAGCTGCTCAACCGCCAGATCCTGCGTATTGCTCGTCGATCGCGGCAGCTTGTCGATCGCGGAAAACTTTTTCAGATACTCCCCATAAAGCTCCTGCCCGAAACGGCCGACGTCATGTGGCCACGCAGCGACGAGGGCAACCGGATCGTCGCTGAGAAACGACAGCGCGATGATCAGCCGCCCATCATCGACCACCAGATGCCTGGCGGGATTGGCAAGGATGACATTGCGTCCCTTCAAGTCCGTCAGGGCAACCTCGGCACGCGCGACACACGGCATAGCAATCAGCATCAATGCAATCAGCATGCCCGCCTTAGCGCCTCTGCCGTGCCACCTGCACTGAGCAACGCTTCGGATACGGCCGATTAAGTTGCCAATCCGGCCTCGCCCGATCTCGAATTTCGCTCTGTCGAACATGTCAGATCCTTCGCTGTAGCAAGCGTCGCTCACCATTTGTAGGCGAGCGTTGCCGTGATCGTGCGTCCCGTGCCGTAGAAGCACTGGGCGGACGACGCGCATGCGGCGACATATTCCTTGTTGAAGAGATTGGTGACGTTGACGGCACCCGTCAGGCCCTTGAGCTTAGGATCATTCACGCCGAAATCGTAGTGGATGGCGGCGTCAAAGAGCGCGTAGGCTGGAACTTTCATCGCGTCGGTATTCGTCGTATCGCCGTAGGTGCTGCCGATATAGCGAACGCCGCCACCGAAGCCAAGACCGGCAAGCTTTCCAGCGTCGAGCGTATAGTCAGCCCAAAGGCTTGCCATGTGTTCGGGCGCGCCGACCGGGGTCTTTCCAAGGTTGGTGGTGTTGCTCTTGGTGACTTCGATATCGTTGTACGAGTAGGCGGCATTGAGGGTGAGATTGTCGTTCAGGGCAAACTTGGCACCAAGCTCGACGCCGCGCGAGCGGACCTCGCCGGTCTGCGTCTGGCAGGTGGTCGCACTGCAACGCGTCAGCGTCGTGTTGGTGCTCGTATGCAGCGTGTCGGTGGTCAGCACGTTTTGCTGCGTGAGATCATAGAGCGCTACGGTGAAGAGCGCATCGAGATTGGCAGGCTGATACTTGATGCCGACTTCATACTGCTGTCCGGTCGTGGGCTTGAAGCTCGTGCCACCATAGCCGGTACCCGTCGTCGGATCGAATGAGGTGGCATAGCTGGCATAGGGCGTCACGCCATTGTCGAACTGGTAGAGCAAACCGGCCTTCCAGGTGAACGCGCTGTCTGTTGCTCCCGAGTTTGTCTGTGCCCCCGAGGCAAGCGTCGTCGTTGTATTTTCGATCGTTGACCAGTCCTGCCGGCCAGCCAGGATGAATGCCCAGTTATCAAGCTTCATCTGATCCTGAATATAGACGCCCGTCTGGCGGCGCGACTGATCCTGATGGCCAGTCAGCGTAACATTCGGCGCGGCCTCATAAACGGGATTGAGGAAGTTGAGATAGGTGGTAGCGCCATTTCCGTAGGTCGAGTCAGCACCCAGTTGCTGGTAGTCGAGCCCCATCAGCAGCGTGTGTTCGAGCTGACCGGTCTTGAATTCGGCCTGCGCCTGGTTGTCGATCGCCAGCGCATTGAACTGTTCGATGTAGTGGGTCGATTGGCGCGAAAGGCATAGATAGGCAACACCGCCGCAATTGGCCGCCGTTGCCCACCCGCCGCTCGGCAATACCGAGTAGGCTTTGAACTCGCTTTCGCTGTGCATGTAGCGCAGGTTCTGGCGAAGGGTCCATGTGTCGTCGAGACGCTGCTCAAACTCGTATCCGAGCGTCGCCTGCGTACGCTCGAAGTTGTTGTAGTTCGAATTGCCGCTGAAGAAGTCGTAAGGGATCTGACCGTTGGGGTTCTGTTGCAACGTGCCGAGGGCAGGCATCCAGTTGGTCAGCGCCGCGTTCGGATCACGGGTGTAGGTGGCCTTTACCGTCAGTTTCGTGTCGTTATCAGGCGCCCATGTGACCGACGGCGCGATCGCCACACGCTGGCTGTCCGAATAGTCGAAGCCGAGATTGTACAAGCTTCCGACGCCGGTCAACCGGTAGAGCAACGCGTCGTTTCCATCGACCGGGCCAGTGAAGTCGAACGCGGCTTCGGCGCGGCCGTTGTTGCCGAAGCGCGTCAGCACCTCGTTCGATGCTTCCGCCTCAGGTTCCTTGCTGACGAGATTGACCAAACCGCCCGGATTGCCCGAACCATAGAGCACGGAGGCCGGCCCGCGCGTAATATCAATGCGCTCGCGTAGATAGGGATCCACGGATGGCACATTGTAATTGATGCCCGTCGGCAGCCGCAATCCGTCCCAGTAATGGATATAGTTGGCGTTGCCGCCGAAACCGCCGAAGCCGCGAATGAACACGCTGTCGAAGCGGTCACCGGGCCTCGATCCCGTCGTCACACCCGGTTCATAGCGCAGTGCAGCGGCAACGCTGGTCGCCGCGCGCTTTGCGATATCGTCTTTGGTGACCACGGATACCGACTGAGGCGTCTCTGCCAGCGGCGTATCGGTCTTGGTTCCGGCCCTTGAGCGCTTGGCGATGGGCCCCTTTTCCTTCGCGTCCTTGGCGGTGATCGTGATCTTCTGCAGATCTGTCGCCGCCGGCTCCTGCGCATTTGCGGCTGTGCCCCCCAGGAAAGTCTGCGCCACGGCGGCGACGCCCAGAAGAATTCGAATAGAAACCATAATGTCCTCTCAGTCACACTGCGCGTGGCATGCGGCGCCCAAATCTTCGCTGGGCATCGAGCCGGATTAAAATATGATGGAATTAATCATGTTATGCCTTTATACGGATTGCTGAGCTGTCGGCCACCGCGAACATGTTTGGGAAAACCCCAATCTCGTTTGAAAAAACACACGATGGCGACGGAAAGCCTAGAGATGGGATCGCCCTGATGAATGCCCTTGTTAAAGCGCGGGATTTCTTCGACCACATGCAAAAGGAGAGCGGCTCGTTCCGGCTTCTCGCCTCGAATATCGGCGGTGATGAGGCGGTGTTGCGCGGCCGTTTCCAGAAGACGCAGATCAGGCAGGGCCTGACCATGCATTATTCCGATGTGACCAATCTCTGCGACCTCTCTACCGAAACCGAAGCGCCACCGCACCTGGGGATCAAACTGTTTTTTCAGGGCGGCGTCAGCGCCAGCATCGGCAATCAGGATATTCCCATGCCGTGCAGGCAATCCGGCTCAAGCCGCTGGTCGCCGTCGGCAACATTGTTTCACCAGAGCGAGCGCGAGGTCTTCCGCAGACAAGCCGCGATCGGTGATCGGGTCCGCAAGCTCACCATCAAGGTGTTTCCGGAATGGTTGGAATCGGGCGACGTGCTCGGCGGAACCGGCGCGGAGGCGTTAAGACAGTTCACGTCCAGCAGCCTTGCCGCCCGATCGTGGAGCCCGAGTGCTGCCCTGGTCTCACTGGCAGAGCAGGCTATCAGCCCACAAGCGTTCGAGCCCTATCTCGCCCGGCTCTACATGGAAAGCCGTGTCCTCCAAATCATAGCGGAAGCGTTTTCGCAGCTGCGTGGCGGCCATGCCGAACCCGCGCGCCCCAGCCTCAACGCCATCGAGCGCCAGAGACTGCAGCGGGCTGAGGAGCTGCTGGCAAACGAGGGGGCGTCTCCCTCCGTCGATGTCATCGCCAGCGAAGTCGGCGTCAGCGTCAACACGTTGCAGCGCCTCTTCCACACAGCCTACGACACCACGGTGTTCCACTACGTCCGCACCCTCAAACTGAAGGAAGCACGCCAGGCGCTGGAAGCCGGCAATCTGACGATCGCCCAGGCGGCCTTTGTCGCGGGATATTCCAGCCCCGCAAATTTCGCCACCGCCTTCAAGAGGGCCTATGGCTTCTCACCGAAGGATGCCCGCTCAAGGTAGCAGGACCATACCGGTGTCGTCGGTGATTATTCACCCCATGTCCGCTCGAGTACGGCAAGCCAGTTGCCATGCGCGATCTTCGTCAGAGCCTCATCGTCGTAACCTGATGCCCGCAGAGCGCCGAGCAGGCGCAGCAGCCCGGTGACGTCGCCGATCTTCTTCGAAATGAGCGTGCCGTCGAAATCCGAACCGAGCCCGACGTGATCGATACCGACGCGTTCGACGAGGTAGTCGACGTGCCGCACCATGAGGGACAGGTCAAGTTCCGTATCGGCCCTCCCTTCCGGATGAAGGAACTTAACGCCGAAATTCAACCCGATCAGACCTCCCGTATCGCGAATGGCATCAAGCTGCCGGTCGGTCGCGTTGCGGCTGTGTGGGCAGACGGCAAAGGCGTTGGAATGGGAGGCGACCAGCGGCACATCCGACATCCGGGCGATATCCCAGAAGCCGGCATCGTTCATATGGGAGAGATCGATCATGATCTTCAGGCGATTGCACAACCGAATGAGATCGCGCCCGGCCTCGGTCAGCCCCGGTCCGATATCGGGGCTATGGCCAAACCGGAAGGGCACGCCATGAGCAAATATGTTCGGCCGGCTCCAGACCGGGCCGAGGGTCCGCAGGCCGGCGGCGTGCAGGACATGGATTATGTCGAGGTCAGGACCCGCGGCCTCAATGCCCTCAATGTGAAAAACCGAGGCGAAGCTGCCATTGGCAATCGCCGTGCGGATCTCGGCAACCGACGTGCATATGGAGAAAGCGCCTTCGGACTGTGCCTCGATACGACGCAGAAGCGCTGCCTGCGCTATCGTCTGATCCACCGCGGATTGCCGCTCCACACGCGGCAGATCGCCGTTGGCATCCTGCTCCCTGCTGGCAGCCGAGACGTATACCGCACAAAGACCACCCGCGAGGCCACCGTGTCGCGCACGCGGAAGGTCGATATCCATATTTGTATTGCCGCCGAGGAAGCGGGTCTCGGCACCATCTCGACCTTCATGCATCATGCGCGAGAGGATATCGTTATGACCATCGAACACGGGAATATTGACCAGTTCGTCAGCCCTGCTTGTATCCGTCAAAATATCACCTCGTCATTATTGGCATGGATGCGGATCGGGATCGCCCCACACCACGGTATAAGCACAGCTGTCGCCAAGTTGGTTCCTAGATAGGCGATTCGGGTCGCGATTTCATGTCCTGCGACAGCGTGCCCGAAAAACGCTTGCTTGCAGCTGACGGCCTCTCGTTCTTGGCAGTAAGCTGCGACATCGATCGTGCGACCGATGCCGATCCGAACGAGATGGCAGCTATGCATCCATATCTATTGGCCAACGACCACGGTGCGGCTAATTGACCTGCTGGGAGGATCGACACGAACGGAGCCCTTGATGGAATTCAGCGCACCTCCCGGTACAGAACTCACCCTTCGTACGCTGGCAATGCCGGCCGATGCAAACCCGGCGGGCGACATTTTCGGCGGCTGGGTGATGTCGCAGATGGACCTTGCGGCCTTTGTCCGCGCCAATGACATCGCCAAAAGCCGGACGGTGACGGTTGCGGTGCATGAAATCGTCTTCAAGAAACCGGTCAAGATCGGCGACACGCTTTGCGTCTACACGGCAGTCGAAAAGATTGGCCGTACATCGATCACGCTACGCGTCGAGGCCTGGACGCGCAGGCATTACGAGCATTCACGCGAGAAGGTGACGGATGCCGTCTTCGTCATGGTGGCAGTGGACGACGACGGAAAGCCAAGGCCGTTTGCGACGGATGAGACGGCAGCAGAAGCTGTCGTTCGCTGATACCCGGCTAGCAACCTAGCCGGGATTGCACCTGAGAGGGCCGACGAAGCGCGAGGGGCAACCACCTCGCGCCATTCTCACTCTGCAGCCACGACACCTGCGCGGGCGGTCAGCCCAATGACGGCAACGCCGAGAAGGGCCGATACGCCTGCGAAAGCGAAGACGCCGGCCGGTCCCTGGGTTTCGAAGATCAGCCCGCCGAACACAGCGCCGCTGGAGATCGCCAACTGGAAGGTGGTCAGCATCAAGGCGCCGGCACTCTCCGCCTCATCGGATGCCGCCTGCGTGACGAAGCTCTGGACACTGACGGGCAAGGCGCCAAAAGCAAGTCCCCACAGAGCTGTTGCGATCACAGAGATGGCAGGGGAAATGCCTGCAAGGGCCAGCACAAAGGTCGTCAGCGCAATGCCGCCCGCCGCAAGCGTCATCGCCAGCCGTGTGTTGCGCTCGGCGATCAGACCACCGAGGATATTGCCGACGAAGCCGCCGATGCCGAACGCCAGCAGGATCGCGGAAATGCCTTCAACATCAAACTGTGGCACCGCTTCGAGAAACGGACGAATGAAAGTGAAGGCCGCGAAATGGCCGGCCACGACCAGAAGTACGGTCAGCAGGCCGCGACGGATGGCCGGACGGCGCAAGACGGCAGCCATGGTGCCGAGTCCCGCCGGACCGGTGGACGGCATGGCAGGCAGGGTGAACACCTGTGCGACCAGCGCCACGACGCCGACGACCGCCGCGATATGGAAGGCAAACCGCCAACCGAGAACATCGCCCACCCAGGCGCCCACCGGAGCCGCACAGACGGTTGCGGCAGACACGCCGGTCATGATGATCGCCATCGCGCGCGGCATCAGCCGCTCCGGCACCAGCCGCATGGCAAGCGCCAGCGACATCGCCCAGAAGCCACCGAGCCCGATGCCGAGCAGCGCGCGGGATATCAGGAGCATCGGCAGGCCGCTGGCAAAGGCGGCCAGCAGGCTCGACGCGATCAGCAGCGAAGTCAGACCAAACAGTGCGTAGCGCCGATCGAAGCGGCTGGTGCCGATGACCACGGCAGGACCGGCAACGGCGCCCACCAAGGCTGTCATCGTCACCGACTGGCCGGCAGCCCCGATGCTGACGCCGAGATCCTGAGACATGGGTGTCAGCAGGCTGGCCGGCAGAAACTCTGCGGTGACAAGGCCAAAGACCCCGAGTGCAAGCGAGATCACACCGGCCCACGCAGCGGGTACCTTGTCCTTATGTTCGCCTGGTAAATTTGCAGCTTGGGTATTCATATGCCGTCTCCATGATTAGCGGCATAGGTCTAGACAGAGCGGCTTGGCGTTTCTATGCTGAATAATCCACAAGACATGATCATTCGTCCAAATTCTGAAAGACAGGCCATGACCGATCCTTTGACCGAAATGCTTCGCGGCCTGCGGCTCGACGGCGTCGAATATGGCCGCTGCCAGCCTTCCGCCCCCTGGGCCACGGCCTTTCCGACCCAGGACGAAGCGCAGTTTCATTTTCTCGCGACAGGCAGTGCGTTTTTGCAGGCACCGTCCGGCGAATGGCTGGAAATGCGTCCGGGCGATGCGGTGCTGCTGCCGCGCGGCGACGCGCATGTCGTGGCCAGCCAGCCGGGGCTGACGCCAACGCCTGTCGCCAACTTCCCGCGCAAGGCGGTATGCGATGGCATCATCGACCTGCAATGCGCATGCTCCGACTCCACAAACCTCCTGTTTTTCGCCGTTATGCGCTTCAACGTCGACAAGAGGCACCCGCTGCTGCAGCTCATGCCGGATGTGATGCGCACCAGTGATCTGGCGGTCAGTGAACCTGCAATCCCCGCACTTCTCGACGCCATGGCACGCGAGGTCGAGATGAACCGGGTCGGCGCCGGCGGCATTCTTTCGCGCCTTGCAGACGTCCTGACGGCCACCATCATCCGGGCCTGGGTGGAGCACGGCTGCGGCGACGCCACCGGCTGGCTTGCTGCCGTGCGCAATCCCGAGGTCGGGCGGGTGCTGGCTGCGATCCACCTCGATCCGGCCCACGACTGGAGCGTCGAGGAACTCGCGCGCCACATGGGCGCATCGCGCTCCGGGTTCGCGCAACGCTTCGTCAGCGTGGTCGGCGAGACCCCTGCCCGCTACGTGGCGCGGATGCGGATGCACCAGGCGCACGAGTGGCTGCGCGAGGGACAACGCGTGGCGACCGTTGCGGAGCGGCTCGGCTACGAGTCGGAGGCCTCCTTCAGCCGCGCCTTCAAGCGGGTGATCGGCGCATCGCCGAGCCATTTTCGCGAGCGCGTCAAGCCGCACGCTGCCATCGCGGTGACCGCGTAGCGGCAAGCTGGAGAAGCTATTATGACTTCGCGATCAGGCTTTTCACTCGTCTGGCGAACGTGTCCATCTGGAACGGCTTCGTCAGCACGTGCATTCCCTGATCGAGATGTCCGTGGTTGAGGACAGCATTTTCGGCATAGCCTGTGATGAACAACACCTCGAGCGCCGGCCGGGCAACGCGCGCGGCATCCGCCAGTTGCCGGCCGTTCATTCCGCCGGGGAGCCCTACATCGGTGATCAGCAGATTGATGATGCTCGGTGAGTTGAGAATCTTCAGCGCCGACTGTGCATCGGCGGCTTCGATCACCGAATAGCCCAGCTCTTCGAGCTGCTCGGCGGCGACCATCCGGATCAGCGGTTCGTCATCCACCAGCAGAATGAGTTCGCCGCCATGGGCGCGCGGCGCTTCGCTAAGGCTCGGCGCCGGCTCGTCCGGCTGTTCGTCGCCTGCGTGGCGGGGAAGATAAATGCAGATCATCGTTCCCTTGTCGATTTCCGAATAGATACGGACTGAACCGCCCGACTGGCCGGCAAAGCCATAGACCATCGACAGACCAAGCCCGGTCCCCTGCCCAATCGGCTTGGTCGTAAAGAACGGATCGAAGGCTCGGGCGATGACATCGGCGGACATGCCGGTTCCCGTATCGCTGACGCAGAGCGACACATACTGGCCCGGTTCGAGGCCACGCTGCAGGCCGGCGCGCTCGTCCATCCATCGGTTGCCGGTCTCGATCGTAACCTTGCCGCCATGCGGCATCGCATCCCGGGCGTTGAGGCAGAGGTTGAGCAAGGCATTTTCCAGTTGCCCTGCGTCGACGAAGGTTGTCCAGAGCCCAGCGGCACCGGCCGTCTCAAGCTCGACGGCCGGTCCCATGCTGCGACTGATCAAGTCGCGCATCCCGTCGATCAAGGTGTTGAGATTGGTCGGCCTCGGATCCAGTGTCTGCCGCCTTGAAAATGCAAGCAAACGCTGGGTCAATCCGGCGGCCCTTTTAACGGCGGTGGTGGCACCGGTGATGTAGCGATCGATGTCGCCGATCCTGCCCTGCGCGAGTCGGGTCGACATGATCTCCAGGCTGCCGCCGATGCCGGCCAGGATATTGTTGAAATCATGCGCTAGGCCACCCGTCAGTTGCCCAACCGCCTCCATCTTCTGCGACTGCCGCAGCGTCTCCTCGATGGCCATCAACTCTGCGGTGCGAAGCTCCACCTTTTCCTCCAGCGTGGCGTTCAGGTTGGCAAGCTCAGCTGCCTGCGCGCGCGTGTTTTCGATATCGGTATTGGTGCCGATCCAGCTCGTTATGGTGCCTTCGGCATTCAAAACCGGCTCTGCGCGGACGAGAAACCACCTGTAGGTTCCGTCATGCCCGCGAATGCGGAACGAGGTCTCGTAAACCGCACCGATGTCGATGGAGGAAATCCAGGCGGCATGGGCCGCTTCCCGATCATCGGGATGGACGATGCGGCTCCAGTTCGACCCGTCGAGACTGCCCAGCCGCTCGCCGGTGTAGGCGTAGACGCGATCATTGAACCAGTGAAGTTCTCCATTGGCGCCGCTGGCCCAGACGTGATTGGGGACGGCCTGGGCAAAGGCGCGAAATTGCGCTTCGCTCTCGCGCAACCCGGCTTCGGCGGTCTTGCGTGCGGTGATGTCCTGAAACAGAACCGCGACCTGCTTTCGGCTCGCCGGTTCGATGCGCACAGCGGCAAGTTCGAGGTAGCGGCCGGTTGCTTCCAGTTCGCGCTCGAACCGGATCTGCTCGCCCGTTCGCAGCACGCCACCGTAGCGCTCGACCCAGTCGTCCGCCTCGCTGCCGACCATCTCCCTGAGTTTCTGCCCGACCACATTAGGAATGCCGGCGTGGCGCGCGTAGGCGTCATTGGCCTGGACATGAATGTAGTCGCTGAGCGGTCCATGGGGTCCATCGAAGAACTCGATGATGCAGAACCCCTCGTCGATCGCATCGAACAGCGAGCGGTAGAGTTCCTCGCTTTCCCGCAGCGCCGTCTCGGCGACGGTGCGATCCGTCACATCAGCACCCTCGATGAAGATACCGGTGATGGCTCCGTCGCTGTCACGCAGCGGTTGATAGACGAAATCCACATAGCGCTCATTGATCTCACCGCCGCGCACGGCCTGCACGGCATAACGATACCCTTGAGCGGAAAACGGTTCCCCCGTGCGGAAGACCTTATCGAGCAACTTAAGGAACCCCTGTTCCACAGCATCCGGAAGCGCATCAGCGACGGTTTTACCAACGACGTTGCGGTGGCCGACCAGCCGCTCATACCCTGGATTAACGCGCTCGAAACGATGCTCTGGGCCACGAAGGATCGCCATGAACGTCGGAGCCTGCTCGAACATCTGCGACAGCTTTTCTCGCTCTGCCGCAAGGTCACGCTGGGCAAAGAATTCCGTCGTCGCATCCCGCACGATCTTGACGAAGCCGATATGTTTGCGGGCACCGTCACGCAATGGCGTCAATTCGCCCGAAGCCCAGAAGCGCGAACCGTCCGACCGCACCCGCCAACCTTCATTGATAGCTCGGCCGTATTCGACCGCAGTTGCCATCTCCTTCTGCAACTGGCCTGCCTGCTGGTCTTCAGCGGTAAATATCCGGCTTAGCAACTGGCCCGACATCTCCTCCCCGGCCCAGCCCAACACCCGCTCGGCGCCGGAATTCCACTCGGTGACTATACCGTCGAGATCCGTCGCTATGATCGCAAACGATAGGGCGCTGTCGATGATTGCGCGCATGCGCTCCTGTTCCGTACCCAACCTGCCGTCCATCACGCGCAGCAGCCCCTCACAATTCTTGGATCATCGTCTGCGGCGAGCCATCCGGTCCGTTGCCGACAATGCAATATTTGTTGTTTATCAAGAAAAGGAAATATCCTGATCGTCTAAACCTTCAATAGCCCATGAGCTGTCGGAGATGCGGAACAAAAGCCAGCCTCGCGCGGTTCCGGTTCCGACATCACAAGCAGAGACCGTTCATGGATATTCCAAACTCGACCTACCGCCTGCAGTTTCGTAACGGCATGACTTTCGACAAGGCCGTCGATATCGTTCCTTATCTCAAGTCTCTCGGCATCAGCCACCTTTACGCCTCGCCGATCTTCACCGCGACGTCGGGATCGACTCACGGCTACGACATCACCGATTTCAACGAGATCGATCCAGTGATCGGTGGCCAAGAAGGCTTTGATCGCTTGAGCGCTGCGCTGCAGGATGCCGGCCTCGGGCTGATCCTCGACATTGTTCCGAACCACATGGCGGCTTCAACGGAAAATGCCTGGTGGGCTGATGTGCTCAAGTTCGGTCGCGAAAGTCGATATGCACGGCATTTCGACATCGACTGGAGTGATCGGCTGACGCTGCCGATCCTGGGCAAGCCGTTTGAGGGGGCATTGGCCGACGGCGAAATGAGCCTGCTTCGCGACGCGCGGAGCGGTGACTGGATGCTCTGCTACTTCGACAATCGCTTCCCCCTGCATCCAGAAAGCACGCTCGACATTTCCGGCGATGGCACGGACAAGGCACTCATATCGCGCATTCACGATCTGCAGCCTTACCGGCTGATGTTCTGGCAGGACGCTTCGAAGACGCTGAGCTACCGGCGTTTTTTCGAGGTAACCGGACTTGTCGGTGTCCGTGTCGAGGACGAAGCGGTCTTTGCCGACAGCCACCGCCTGCTGCTTGAGGTGCTGCGTGTCGGCAAGGTACAGGGATTGCGCCTTGACCACATTGACGGGTTGGCCGATCCGGCCGTCTATCTCAAACGCCTGCGTGCGGCTGTCGGTCCGCAAACCTTCATCGTCGCTGAAAAGATCCTCGGCCACGATGAAAAGCTGCCGGAGAGCTGGCCGATCCAGGGCACAACCGGATACGAGTTCATCTCCGCACTCAGCAACCTGTTCATCGATGACCACGGCACCGATGAACTCAAAGCCACCTATACTGACATATCACCCGGAACGGCCGATTTTGCAGCAGAGCTTCGCGCCGCAAAAACGCTGATGGTCATGCGCAACTTCGAAGGAGAGACAACGCGTCTTGTGGAGATCGCGCATTCACTGATCCCATCCATCGACCGACACCTGATTGCCAACGCCATCCTTGAGATGCTGGTCGCCTTTCCAGTCTATCGAACCTATGGACACGAAGGACAGTGTGAAGCCGCCGATCTGGCTATTATCGAGCAGATCAAAGCAGCCGCAGCGCGGCATGTCACTGACCAGGCAGCACTTGAAGCGGTTGCCGCCTTGCTTCACGACGGGCCAAAGGCCGAGGAGTTCCAGCGGCGTCTCCAACAGCTGAGCGGCCCTGTCATGGCCAAAGCCATGGAGGACACGCTTTTCTATCGCCACAACCTTCTGCTTGCCGCAAACGAAGTGGGTGGCGATCCGGGCGAGCGGCCGGGCGGTGCCGATGTGTTTCACCGGCAAATGCAGCAAAGGGCAAGCCTCCAGCCACATGGCCTGTCGGCAACCTCCACCCATGATACCAAACGAGGCGAGGATTCTCGCGCGCGCCTCTATGCCCTCAGCGAGGAACCAGATACGTGGCGCCGTGGCTTCCAGCGCTGGCATGAGATGAACCGACATCATCTCGTCGACCTGCCCGGCGGCCTGACGCCGGACAGCAATGTCGCGTGGATGCTCTATCAGGCTCTCGCCGGCATTTGGCCGGAAGAGTTCCGGGACGGCGCGGCCGAATCGCTCGGCGAGCGCTTCGTGGCCTACGCCGAAAAGGCCGTGCGCGAAGCCAAGCTCGAGACCAGTTGGGACGCGCCGCACCAGCAATACGAAGACGCTGTAAAGACATATGCCGCGGCGCTGACCGCTTCCGCCAGCCTGACGTTTCACGAAGACTTCGCCGAAGTCATGAAGCCGATCGCGGCCGCCGGATATCTCAACAGTCTCTCGCAGACGCTGATAAAGCTGACTGCTCCCGGCATCCCGGATCTCTACCAGGGGACTGAAGCCGTCGATTTCAGCCTCGTCGACCCGGACAACCGACGCGCCATCGACTTCAATCAGCTGGCGCACATGCTCACCTCAACCGCGCCGACATCGCAGCTGACCGTTCCGGCGCTGAAGCAGCGTATCGTGAAGATCGCTCTGGATCTCCGAAACCGTGATCCGGTGCTGTTTTCTCACGGTAAATACGTTCCTTTAGAGATAATCGGCCGCCACAAGGCCCACGCCGTCGCTTACGCTCGCGAGCTTGATGGACATTACGCGATCAGCGTAGCACCGAGGATGATGCTCGGACGGCTCGAACCGGGTGCGCTTTTCGCCTCCCCCGAATTCTGGGACGGCACGGCCATTGCCCCGCCCACGGCACTTCGGGGCCGGAAACGCGATCTGATTACCGGACACGAGGTCGATACCGGCGAGACGATCCCGCTTTCGCATCTGCTCGGTCGACAGCCGGTGGCGCTCCTCGAACCCACGGACTGACCGACGCTAGCTTGACGATCGCCAAAAACGTTTACCCCAACGACGCTTCGTCGGCGAACTTTCCGGCATCGAGCGCGTTTACAGCAGCCTGCCAATTTCATCGGAAGACTTCGCATGACAGATATAATGTTCAGCCCCGTGATCTCCGAGCGCGGGGTTCTCTTTCGTTTTTGGGCGCCCTTGATCAACAGTGTTCACCTCAAGATCGAAGGCCGTGCGTCGGAAGCGATGCATCGTTCGGACGATGGCTGGTTCAGCTGTGAGATCGCGGAAATTGGAGCCGGCACGCATTACAAGTTCGTTCTGCCGGATGGTCTCGAGGTGCCGGACCCCGCATCCCGATTCCAGCCGCACGACATACACGGCGTCAGCGAGGTGGTCGATCTCGCCTCTTTCATCTGGCAGGACCCGACGTGGGCAGGACGCGCGTGGGAAGAGATGGTTATCTATGAAATGCATGTCGGCACATTTACCGAGGAGGGCACGTTTTCCGCGGCCTGCAATCGGCTCGATCATCTACAGGAGCTCGGCGTCACCGCAATCCAGCTCATGCCACTTGCCGATTTTCCAGGCCGCTATGGCTGGGGATACGACGGGGTGCTTCCCTACGCCCCGGACAGCAGCTACGGTCGACCGGAAGATCTGATGGCTCTCGTGGACGCCTCGCATCAGCGCGGCATCAGCGTCTTTCTCGACGTTGTCTATAACCACTTCGGCCCCGATGGAAACTACCTTCCGTGCTACGCTCCGCTCTTTAGCGATGAGCACACGACGCCGTGGGGAAATGGTATCAACTACGACGGCAAGCTTTCGCGTCCGATCCGTGAGTTCTCCATCCAGAACGCGATCTATTGGGTGACAGAATTCAAGTTCGATGGACTGCGGCTGGATGCGGTTCACGCCATCAAGGACGACAGCGAGGAGCACTTCCTTCACGAACTGGCGCGACGGGTGCGCGCTGCGGCCGGTGACCGGCATATACACTTGATCGTCGAGAACGAGGATAACGACAGCAACCTGCTGAAACGCAGCGACAATGGACAGACGCAGCTGTTCACAGCCCAATGGAACGACGACATTCATCACGCGCTGCACATCGCCGCAACGGGTGAGACATTCGGCTATTACGCCGACTATGAAGCTGAGCCCGATCCAATCGGACGGGCGCTTGCCGAGGGTTTCGTTTTTCAGGGCCAGAACATGCCCTACCGCGGCGAAATACGCGGCAAAAGCACGGCCGACCTGCCGCCGACGGCTTTCATATCCTTCATCCAAAACCACGATCAGATCGGCAATCGGGCATTGGGCGATCGCGTGATGGCATCGCAGCCGGTTAACGTGATCAAGGCGATGGCTGCCGTCTATCTGCTTGCCCCGCAAATCCCGATGCTTTTCATGGGCGAGGAATGGGGCTCACAGGAGCCGTTCCCCTACTTCTGCGATCACAATGAGAAAATCAACGCGATGGTCCGCAAAGGCCGGCGCGAAGAGCTTTCGCGATTGCCCGGCTTCGATACCGACGATATTCCCGACCCGACGGCACCCTTTACCTTCGAGATGGCCAAGCTTGGCTGGTGGAGTCTCGCCGGTGCATCGTGCGCAGACATGCTTGAATTCTACAAAATGCTCCTGACGATCCGCCGTGAAACGATCGTGCCGCTCTTGAATGGCGCAGGCCGCGGCATCTCGTTGGGCAAGCCGAACGGCGAGCCAATTTCGATCGACTGGCCACTGCGGGACGACGGCAGACTTCATCTGCGCGCAAACCTCAGCGAGGAAGCGGTCGTCGGCGACGCTTTGCCGAACGGCGCGACCGAGGTTTTCGCTCTCGGCAAGAGACACGGCACCAAACGCGCGCCATGGTCGGTGGTCTGGGCACTCAGCCGGCGCTGAAACCTGTTCCACGCACGATGGCTTTGGCGGCTGTCCCGACAACACCGTCAGCGCTTTCGGCCCGTATCCGCGGCAGACTTGCAGGATATTCACGCTGGACGAATTCTATGATCTTCTCGCGCATTTCGCATCTGACATCGAACGTTTTGGGTGCATTGGACGCAGACACCAGAATTCGGATTTCCATGACGTTCTCGCGGAAATCGGTGACCTGGACGGCAACGACGCGACGATCCCACAGCTTGGATGCCGCGGCGATCTCCTCGACCTTGGCGCGGATGACTGGCACCGGTATCGAATAGTCGAGATAGATCATCACCGTGCCGATCAGCGCCGAACTTTCGCGTGTCCAGTTCTGAAACGGGTTCTCGATGAAATAGCTGAGCGGCAGGATCATCCGTCGCCAATCCCACAGCTTGACCACGACATAGGTCGAGGTGATCTCCTCGACATTGCCCCACTCGCCCTCGACGATCAGCGCATCGTCAATCCGGATCGGCTGGGTTATAGCCAACTGTATGCCGGCGAAAATGTTCTTCAACACCGGCTGCAGCGCGATACCGAGCACGATACCGGCAACGCCGGCGGAGGCAAGCAGGCTGACGCCATATTGTTGCACCTCCGGAAACGTCATCAAAGCGGCGGCGATTGTCAGCGCCACGATCATGAACCCCGCAATCCGCTCAGCGATGCGCGACTGGGTGACGTGGGTGCGCGCCAGCAGATTGTCTTCCGCGTCGAGCTTGAAACGCCGGAGGTAAACCGTCATCCAGATGTGGAGACTGGTCTTCGCCGACCAGCCAAGCACGACGATGAAGCCGAGCAACAGGATGTGGCGGATGACCTGTGCCTGTTCTGTCGTCAGCGGTGCGATGGCAGCGCCAAACGACAGGGTGAAGGTCAGCAGTCCAAGCCTCAGCGGTCTCTTTCCGCGCGACACAAGCGATCGCCAAAACAGATCCCGCGTCTCGACCAGCCGTGTCAGAAATCGGAAAGCGAAGCGATGGATCAGGAGGCCGACGACGAAGGCCGCTGCCATGACCCCGACACTGACGAGCCAGGCGGGCAGCCACGCTGTTTCGTCGCGAAATTCCTGTATGAACCGTTCCATTCGACAATAGCTAGGGTGCAATGCAACATGGGAAAGGCCGTGGGCATGATTTAGAGTCTGATATCCAGCTCAGCGCATCAACGTGCGGCGATAGCAGACGGTTAGATCGAAACAGTTCACAAAGCTGAGACCCGGCCAAGAAAATTTACGGTTCGCGCTGCATTGCAATACCCTTCCTCCCCGACATGCATTATCGCTTCTCCTTCGTCTGATCTCCCTGCCCCTCCCAGCAGCGAGAGGGCGTATTTCGAGAAAGAGGATAAGCCACAGCATGACCAATACTTTGATCGAGACCATCAAGAAGCGTCGCAGCCAGTACGCACTCGGCAAGACTCTGCCAATGTCCCAGGACGATACCACCAAGCTCATCCAGGAAGCCGTCAAGCACACGCCATCTTCCTTTAACTCCCAAAGCTCGCGCGTGCTCGTTCTCTATGGCGCGGAAAGCGACAAGCTGTGGAGTTTCGTCATGGAAGCCCTGCGCAAGATCGTACCGGCTGACTCCTTCGCTTCGACGGAAACACGCATCAACAGCTTTGCTGCCGGTGCTGGCACGGTTCTCTTCTTCGAGGACCAGGACGTCGTGAAGGGCCTGCAGGAAAAGTTCGCGCTTTATGCCGACAACTTCCCGATCTGGTCGGAACAGTCGAGCGGCATGGCACAGTTTTCCGTTTGGGCCGCGCTGGCTGAATCCAACATCGGCGCCAGCCTGCAGCATTATAACCCGCTGGCCGACACGGAAATCGCAGCTGCCTGGAACATCCCCGCCTCGTGGAAGCTGCGCGCCCAGATGCCGTTCGGCGCGAATTCCGCCGTGTTCGCCGAAAAGGCGTTCATGGACGATAGCGCGCGTTTCAAGGTGTTTGGCTGATAGAATGCCCGGCGGTGCGTCAGCGCCGCCGGGTTCCCTGCTATAGTCTCAGCGTCACCGGCGTAGGCGCGCAGAAACCATGATATTTATAGTCATATTGCATCCGCGAAAGAGGACCCTTTCTATTGGAACACACCTTCCTATTACACCCGCGGGATATAAGTTCAGGCCCACTACGAGACTGAGAAAATGTTTGGCGACCTCGGTCTATCATGGATGAACGGCAAGCGGCACGGTGCCGTCAACAACATCTTCTACACCGAAACCTATGTAGACGATCTGGCACCGACGACCGTGCTCGCGACGCTCGGCATGAAGGTTCCGGCACACGATGTTTCCTTCGGGTGGACAGGAACAATCGTCGGCGCGCAGGGACGCACGCCTTACAAGCAGGACAAGGGCAATCTCTACGCTCGCGAACCAAGCGCCGGCTACGCCGTTCACGGCATCTTCCTGGACTGGACCCCAAAGCAGGGATTGATGCAGGACACAGAGCTGCATGTCGCGCTCGACAATATCTTCGACAAGAAATATCTGCCCTACCTCAGCGATGGCATTTCGGCGATGCCGGGACGCAATTTCAAGATCTCAGTTAGCCGACGCTTCTGAGGCACACGGTTTCCGGCCGACGACAGCGATCACGCATATGAACCGAAGCGGCTCTGCCGCTTCGCTCCGAATTGAGAAACGCAGCTGGGAGCACGCACCTGCTGCGTCAGCAGCCGATATCACTACGATGCGCGCCCAAGGCGGCTCGCAAGTTCTCGTGCAAACAGACGCAGCAGCGGCACGACTGCGAACAGATATCGGCGCCAGAGCCGCTTGGGATCCGACGCAAGGCGGTGGACCCACTCCAATCCGAGCTTACGCATCCAAACCGGCGCGCGCTTCTTAGCACCGAGGAGAAATTCCAGCGAGGCGCCGATGCACAGCCCGACGCCACAGGCATCAGGTCGCTGCGCCAATGCGTGTGCGATCTTCTCCGATTGCGGCGATCCGATTGCAATGAACAGGAAGCGCGCCGGCTCCGCAGCCGCGAAATCGACACAGGCCTGCAGGCCGGCGGGATCACCCAGAACGTTTTTTGGGGGAACGAAACTACGGAAAAGAACATCCGGAAAGGCGGCGGCCATATCACGGGCGATCTCGTCATTGGCCGCGATCAGCGCAATCCGGTCGCCCAGCTTGATGACCGTCTTGAACAGGCGCGCCGTCAGGTCGGAACCAGTGACGACAGGCAGGTCGAGGGATACCGCATGCGACAAGGTCGAGATCGGCTTGCTGTCGCAAAGCGACATCCAGGCCTCATCATAGTAAGGCGCCAGCAGCCTGTCACCATTCAACCGCACGACATGATCGACATTCGGCGTTACCACGTAGCGAAACTTCGATTGGCCTTGGCTGCCCTCGACTAAGTCGACGGCTGCATCCTGTGCAATGTCGTCGAACGGCGCACCAAGGAAATAGTGTCGCGTTCGGTCGACCGAGGCAGCGGCGCGAGCCGGAGGTACGTCCAATGCCGGCATGTGAGTTTCCTATGTCCGAGATTAAGCCCCGCTGCGTCACCCGGGTGACGGCGTTGCGAACCTTGTTCAATTCTTGGAATTCAACGTAATTTATTGGCGCTGTTGCGCAATTATCCGACGCCTAGCAATTCGATGTAGGTTCTTCTCAGCACCTCGAAGAGGCATCATCAGAAAGGACTACCAGTCGACGATGGGTTGCAGGGTCTATTCCATGGTATTTACATATGTCGGCAATTACAGACGAAGCAGAGGAACAATACTCGTGATTTATACTTTGGCGTCATCGGTCCTTGCCGTTCTGACATTCATATGCCTGATCCCAGTGGTGATCTTCGCGGTCGAATGTATCTCCGGCAGCTGGTCGCGGGGTAAAAGACCTGCCACCGAGCTGCAGATTCGCCCACCCGTCGCCGTTCTGATCCCCGCCCACAACGAGGCGCTCGGTATTGCTGCCACGCTGAACAGCATTCGCAGCCAAATCCGCCGCGGCGACCGCATCGTTGTGGTCGCCGACAACTGCGATGACGAGACCGCCGAAATCGCCCGCTGTGAGGGCGCCGAGGTGGTAGAACGAAGCGATGCCCTCAAGCGTGGAAAGGGATATGCGCTGGCCGCCGGTATCGACTATCTGCGACAGGCGCCTCCGGCGATCGTCGTCTTCGTCGATGCCGACTGCCAGATTGCCCAAGGGACGCTGGATGCGCTTGCTGCGAATGTCCTGACCTTCGCCCGGCCGGCGCAGGCGCTCAACCTGCAGATCGCCCCACCACAGGCTGGCTTCGGCCTAGCCATCGCCGAGTTTGCATTCCGCATCAAGAACCATGTGCGACCGCTCGGGCTTGCCAGACTCGGCCTGCCATGCCTTATGACCGGCACAGGCATGGCACTGCCGTGGCCACTGCTCGAGAGAGTCGATCTTGCGACCGGGCACCAGGTGGAGGACATGAAGTTCGGCCTCGATCTCGCATGCTCGGGGCACGCGCCTCGCTTCTGCGAGGAGGCGATGGTGACAAGCTTTTTTCCCCATTCTGCGGAAGCCACAGAAACACAACGCGAGCGCTGGGAAGGCGGCCATCTGGCGATGATGGGCTATGCCTTGCGCGCGTTCGCTAGCCCCGGAGTCTTGCGCGATATAAGATATCTCTGCCTGCTGCTCGATGTGTTGGTGCCGCCGCTGACGCTGCTTGGCACTGCCGTCGTGTCGATGGTGTTCGTTAGCGTCGTCGGCGCCCTGCTGGGCATCGGGATGCTGCCGTTGGCCATTGCCTCGGCGACTTTCCTCCTCTTCCTGTTTGCGGTCGCCGCCAGTTGGGTCGCCTTTGGAACCACAGTTTTGCCCCCGGCGAGCCTGCTGCAGGTGCCACGCTACGTGATGTCGAAGGTTGCCAAGTATCCAAAGATGTTGCTCTCGGGAAGCGACGCGGGCTGGGTGCGAACCGATCGTTCTGGACCACGCTGAATGGGTGGTTTCTGATAGAGCCCTTCCTGATCGCTTGAGCGACCCGAGAGGGCAATTCCTCAACCTAGCCTTTATTGAACCGCGGCGTCACGCTCTAGAAGCGTGTTTCGGCCGTGCAAGCGAGCGGCCACAGGCTTGTCCGAACCTAGAGCCTTTCCCGGTTAAATTGAACCATTCTGCCGGAGCAGGTTTTAGCCAGGGCAAAGGCGATCGGCGAAGGGCATACCCCAGGTACGTCCGAGCCGATCGCCTTTGCCCTGGCGGAAAGATGCCCGGCCCTGCGGGTTGGCTGAAACGGGCCGCCTGATCGCCCGGCCGGCTTGGCCGTATGCTTTGGCTACGACGCGCGCCGGCCGGGCGACCATTCGACTCCATTTGGGCCAACAGAATGGTTCAATTTAACTCGGAAAGGCTCTAACCGCCATTGGTGCGAACCTTTCGCTAACCCATGGACTTTTCTGGCGAAGGCATGCGTCGAACCGGAGCCACCCTGGCAATCAATGGACACAGCGCGAAAATGAACATCGACTCCCGCCGATGTTCATCAGAGTGGACTGACATCACCTGCTCGCGCCGCTGCATGGGAAGCTTAAGAAGCGCGATTGACGATGCTGGAATTGCTCTCAACAATCCTGCGGGGCTTATGATGAAGGGCGTACACGGCACTCGTGCCTTTCGGGGCGTCTTGTTGCGAAGCCGCAAGCGCTCGACTGGCGACATTCGCAGACGGTGCTTATGGCTCGCGTATGGCCGTATCCAGACCCTTCAGCAACGGATAAAGGAAATACGACATCACCGTTCGCCGTCCAACCATGATCTCAGCCGAAACCGCCATACCGGGAAGCAATCGCACGGGATCCTTTTCGGTGCCCAAAAGCGTATCAGCCAGCAGCACGCGCGCCTTGAAGTAGGGCGAGTTCGATTGGCTAACAACGGCATCCTGCTGCGAGGGCGTAAACGTGTCGCGGCTGATCGTCCTGACAGTTCCGGATGCGGTGCCGTATTTCTGGAACGGGTAGGCGTCAAATTTGACCCGTGCCTCACTGTCCGTTTCGATGCGTCCGATATCGCGTGCGTTGATGGATATCTCTGCTTCCAATGGAACGTTCAGAGGAACCAGCGTAACGATCGGCTCGGCTTCCTTGACGACAGAACCCACCGAACGCTGTGCCAGATCCAGCACCACCGAATCGGCAGGCGCTATCAGAGCCACCATATTGCGCCGCAGTTCCATTTTCTTAAGCTCTTCACCGGCCGTATCGCGCTGGCTGCGAAGCTCGACCAGTTGTTCCATCGTCGCCCGCCTGAAATCCTCAATAAAGGCCTGACGATCGGCCTGCAGCTTTGCGAAGGAGTGCTCGGCCTCGTTGGCACGTCCTCTCACAGCCGTGAGGCTAGCGTCCACGTCTAAGCGAGCGTCACGAGAGGCAAGCAGTGTAATCAGCGAGCCGCTCTCGCGATCATAGAGCCGCGAACGTGCATCTTCGATCCTCGACAGATTGTCACGCCGATCGATTAGAACGGCTTCCTGGCTCTTGCTAGCATCGAGCGCTGCGGCCTGCCCGGCAATCTGTTGCTGGAAATTCTGGAGCTGCGCCTGATAGAATGCGCGGCGCTGTCCAAAAAGCTGCACTTGCAGTATCTCGTTCGACGTGGCGCCGGCCATGGTCGAATAGTCCGCGCCCGCCAGTTCTGCCTCGATGCGTCGAACCTGAGCGTCTAGGGCAGCAAACTTCGCCGCCAGTTGGTCGACATCCGCCTGGCTGAAGGTGGCGTCGAGCGTCGCCAACGTCTGACCGGCATGGACAACCTGACCGGTGGTAACGTCTATCGTCCTGATAATCGAGGTTTCGAGGGGTTGGACGACAATAGTCGGTTGCGTCGTCACCAGTTTGCCTGGAGCGATGACGACTTCATCGATCGAGGACACGGACGCCCAGACGATGGCTGATCCGATCAGTGCTGTGACACAATACAGCGTCATGCGGGCGACGCGAGGCGGCGCACGCTCCTCGAGTTCCACCGCATCGGATTGGAACTCTGCTATGACGGGCGTGAACGTTGTGTTCGAAGCAAGTTGGCTTCCCGGTTTCGCGACCGGTACTGGTGGATTTTCTACCGGCTTTTGCGCGCGCGCGTTCATGCTACCTGCCTCATCTGCTGCGACCAGAGATGACGATAGGTCATGCAGCGGTTTACGAGCTGATCGTGTCTGCCGATATCGGCGATCTTGCCGCGCTCGACGACAAGAATGGCGTCGGAATCGACGAGCGTCGAAAGGCGATGCGAGACGATGATAACCGTTCGGCCAGCGGCGATCTGGCTGAGGTTTTGCCGGATGATCGCTTCACTGTCGGGGTCCAGCGCGCTTGTCGCCTCATCGAAGATCAGCAGCTTGGGATCAGTAATGAGTGCCCGCGCGATAGCAAGCCGTTGCTTTTGGCCGCCTGAAAGGTTCGATGCGTTTTCTTCGAGCATCGTTTCAAAACCGCGCGGCAGACGCTCGACGAACTCCTCGGCACCAGCGATGCGCGCGACTTCGATGATCTCCTCGATGCTTGCATCCGGCTTTGCAGCCGCTATGTTTTCGCGCACCGTGCCGCGGAATAGGAAGTTGTCCTGTAGCACGACGCCTATGCTGGTTCTGAGATGGACGAGATCGATTTCGCGGCTGTCGTAGCCATCGATGCGCACCAGCCCCTGCTGGCTCTGGTAGAGCCCTTGGATCAGCCGGGTGATCGTGGTCTTGCCCGAACCGCTCTTGCCGACGACCCCGAAAACAGATCCCTCCGGTACCGTGAAGGAGACGTTGTCGAGCGCAGGCGCGCCGTCCGGCCCGTAGCGAAAGCTTACCTTGTCGAATTCGATCCGACCCTTCAGTTGCGGGCGGATGCCGCGGCCCCGGCCGAACTGTTCCGGTCGCTGATTCATGATCTCACCAAGCATGCGCACCGACAATGCCACTTCCTGGTATTCGTGCACCATGGTGACGATCTGCACCAGTGGCCCGGAGACTCTGCCTGCCAGCATGTTGAAAGCAACCAGCGCACCGACCGTCATCGCACCGCTGAAGACGTCGAGCGCACCGAGGCCGATGATCGCGACGCTCATCAACTTCTCCAAGAGCCCGGTCATGGCTTGGGCGGCCGTCGATATTTTGTCGACACGGAAACGCACGGAGATGGCCTGCGCCGAATGATCATCCCAGACCTTGCGCTGGCGTGGCTCCAACGCAAGGGACTTGACGGTGCGCATGCCGTGAACGGTTTCCACAAGCAGCGCCTGCCGATCGCCCTCGGCCTTGTAAAGCGCCTGTAATCGACGCTGGAACGGCCCGACAAGCGCCATGACCACCAAGCCGACGAGAAGCGCGAAACCCAGCACGACAAAGGTGAGCTTGACGCTGTAAAGCAGCAGGATAGGGATGAAGACCAGCAGCGAAAGACCATCAAGCAGTGTCAGGAACAGACGGCCAGTCAGGAACTCGCGAATACGGCCTGTTTGCTGCATATGCTTGACGATGACCCCGGCCGAGGCCTGCTCGAAGAGCGCGATCGGGAGGTTAAGGAGATGTCCGAAAGTGCGGGTGGCGATCCTGATATCGATCCTGTTGGTGGCGTAAAGCAAGAGATAGCGCCGTAGGAAGGTGAAAGTGGCGTCGAAGATCAGGGCCACGGCGATGCCAATCGTCAACACCGTCAGTGTCGCATAACTCTGGTGAACCAGGACCTTGTCGATGACAAGCTGAAAGAACATTGGCGTCATCAAGCCCAAGCCGTAGAGCACGAATGCAGCCAGTGCCACGTCACGAAAAAAACTGCGCTGCTTGATGACTTCCGGGATGAACCAGCGAAAGCCGAAGGGCTGATCGTCATCGCTTATCTTGTGGCTGCGCTTGACCAGAATGACCGACCCACGCCAGGATTTGGTGAACTGATCCTCGTTCAAGAGAATGAATTCCGGGCGTGATGCAAGAGGATCAAGTACACGAACCTGCTTTTCCTCGCCATCCACCGCGCCTGCCACGACAACCCAGTTGCCGTTCTCAAGTTCGGCGAGAATGGGGTAGGCATTGCCCAACTTGAACAATGCCGGCCATTCAAGCATAAGGTGCTTGGCTTTAAGAGCGGAATCCTTTGCCATGCGCAGCAGTTGTCGCATGGCGACCGGCTCCTCGCCGACCGCATAGTCGTGTTGCAGTCTTTCAGGCGAAAGATCGACACCGTGATGTCGCGCAACGAGTGCAAGGCAGTGTAGATTGGTGTGCAAAAACATACGCGTGGCCCACCCGGAACAGTGTTTGCTCGATCAGTTAAAATTAGGAGAGGCGTTGGCCGACGTTTGCCCTGGTTGAATGATCTCAGCGTTGGAGACCAGCGGCGCGTCGTTGACACGCCGGACAGCGCCGGCTTCCACCAAGCCACCAAGTGCCTTCTGCATCAGGTCCACCGCGTTTGCGAAAGCATCGACCGGCATGATAATACGTTGGCGGAATACCGGCAGCGGACTACCGCCTGCATCGCGTTCGGTGGCAGACAGTGACATCAGGTCGATCCTGACGATGGTTCCGGTGACTGTAATTTCGCCGATACCGTCTGCGTAGAGTTCATTGCTCATGATGTGCCCCTCTGGCTGCTCAATGTTAAGATCAGTGATGTGCATGGGCGTGTTCCCACGCCGGAAAAGGATCGCGAATGTCTAGCGCTAGGCGCGGATCGAAGCCTGTTTCGTCTCCGATCAAACAATCGTCCAAAGCGCTGCAGACGGCGTTCTGGTCGAGGCTGGCACCAATGAAGACAAGTTCCTGGCGGCGATCACCCCATGTCTTATGCCAGTGACGATCCAGAAACTGACGAAACTGCGGATACCGCGGCCACTGCGCCTGAGGAACAGTTGCCCACCAGAAGCCCTTACTGCTGATTTGGCGCTGCGTCCCAGCGATCGACAGAAGCCCAATTTCATTGACGCGCGTCGCGAGCCAGAAATGCCCCTTCGCACGGATCAGGCCTGGCCAATCCGAAGCCAGGAAGCTTTCAAGCTTCACAGGGTCGAAGGGACGCCTTGCACGATAAACGAAACTTGCGATACCGTATTCCTCTGTCTCCGGAACATGGTCACCCCATCCATACAATTCCTTGTGCCACAGCGGGTGCCGCGCCGACTTGGCTTCGCTGAACAGCTGCGTGTCGAGTATCGACACGAGAGGTAAACGACCATAATCGGCTTCGACCACGCGCGCATCAGGATTGAGGGCCGCGACTATCTGTCGAATAACGATACGCGTCTCGGCACTGACCTCGGAAATCTTGTTGATGACAACCACATCTGCAAACTCGATCTGCTCAACGAGCAGATCAATCAGCGACCGCTTATCTTCAGCGTCACGCGTTTCTCCCCGATCACTCAGAAAATCAGTGCTCGAAAAGTTGGCGAGCAGATTGGCGGCATCGACAACCGAGACCATTGTGTCCAACCGCGCGATATCGCAAAGCGCTGAGCCATGCTCGTTGCGAAACGAGAACGTCGCGGCAATCGGCAATGGTTCGGCAATCCCCGTGCCTTCGATCAGGAGATAGTCGAAGCGGCCCTCGGCGGCGAGCCGGCGGACTTCGCCCAGCAGGTCATCGCGCAATGTGCAACAGATGCATCCATTGGTGAGTTCCACCAGAGTTTCTTCCGTCCGGGACAGATTTGCATCTCCATCCCGGACGAGTTCTGCATCGATATTGATCTCGCTCATGTCGTTGACAATAACCGCAACGCGAAGTCCTTCGCGATTGCGCAGGACATGATTGAGAATGGTGGTCTTGCCAGCGCCTAGAAAGCCGGCCAACACGGTTACTGGAAGTCTAATGTCGCCCATTGCCCCATCCATGCTCCTAAGCCGCCAACTGGGGCTTGAACGCGACATCAACGTAGTAGTTAGTGCTGTTGTAGGTACTGGTCGGGAAGAGGCCTGCGGAGCCGTAAGCGTAGACTCCGTTGCCGCTGCTGAGCGCGGACGACATGGCCTCCAGATTGCCATTGGTCACACCGGCAGAGTTGAAATAGCTGCCCGTTGCCGAGTAGCTGCCATTCGTGCTGTAGGACACGACGTAGGTCGTATCGGCTGTGATGGCCACCTGGTTCGACAGGCTGACCGACTGCCAGCCGCTTGCCGTCTCATTGGTGAAAGTGGCGCTGGCGAGCAGTGTTCCCGTTGCGCTCCAGAGATATCCGGTATGCGCGCCGGTGTTGTTGGCGCCTTTGTAGAAGCGGATACCGGTGATCCAACCCGCCGCATCGGCTTGGAATTTCATGCCAAGATTGACAGGGTTGTTGTCGTTGACAGAAACGGTGGTTGGCGTCGTCCCGGCAACGAAGAGGTTCTGCTCCGCGCCTTGGCTCGGCGCTTGGCCATTGACGGTTAGTGATACCTGCGCCGACGCGGCCCCCCCGGCGCCGTCGGAGATCGCGTAGGAGAAATTAGCAGCGCCGGTGAAGCCTGCAGTCGGCGTGAAGGTGACGACATTTGTCTGGCTGTTGAAGACAGCACTGCCACCCGTGCCGCTGGTGACACCTGTGATCGTCAGGCTGTTGCCATCAGCATCGCTGTCGTTTGCCAGCAGGGCGGAAGCCTGGATCGTCAAGGTGGTGCCGGTGCCGGTCGAATATCCACTGTCATTGAGTGCTACCGGCGCGGTATTGGCTACCGTCTGCGGGCCACTTTGGTAGACAACATCGACCCAGTAGTTCGTCGCGTTGTAGGTCGCAGACGGGAACAGGCTTCCCGTGCCGTAGGCGTAGACGCCGTTATTACCGCTTGGGGCGGTCAGGGCACCGTTGGTATAGCTGGTGGTGAAGTAGTTCGGCGTTGCCGCGTAGAAGCCGTTTGAATGATAGCTCGCGACATAAGTCGTGCCGGCCGAGATGGTGATTGGCTGAGCGAAGCTGACCGTCTGCCAACCGCTCGCGGTCTCGTTGGTGAAAGTCGCAGACGCAAGCGCCGTTCCGGTGCTGCTCCACAGGGTGCCGATGTGAGCACCTGTATCCTGCGCACTCTTATAGTATCGAAGGCCGGTAATCTGACCGGTCGAGGAGGCGACGAATTTTACCCCCAGTTCGACCGATGCCGGATCGTTGTCCGCGGCGATGCTTGGCGTTTGGGATGAGGAGAACAAGCCGGAGGTAGTTGTTGATGTCGGTTGGGTGACAGTCAGACCAACAGTCGCCGAAGCCACGCCGCCTGCACCGTCGGAAATCGTGTAGGAGAACGTCGCGGCACCTGTAAAGCCGGCGGTCGGCGTGAAGGTTATGGTGTTTGTCTGGCTGCTGAAGACGGCACTGCCGCCTGTCCCGCTGGTGACGCCGGCTATTGTCAAAGTATTTCCATCGACATCGCTGTCGTTCACCAACAATGCGGAAGCCTGGATGGCCAGAGCTGTGCCGCTCGTTGTCGAGAAGCCATTGTCGTTGACGGCAACAGGCGCGGTGTTGTTTACGGTCTGCGATCCACTCTGATAAACGACGTCTACCCAGTAGTTGGTTGCGTTAAAGGTCGCCGATGGGAACAGGCTGCCCGTGCCGTAGGCGTAAACGCCGTTGCTTCCGCTCGGTGCGGTCAGGGCGCCGTTGGTATAGCTGCTGGTAAAGTAGTTGGGAGTCGCCGCATAGAAGCCGTTCGAGTGATAGCTGGCGACATATGTCGTACCTGCGGTGACGGCAATGGGTTGCGAGAGGGTGACCGTTTGCCAGCCGCTCGCAGTCTCGTTGGTGAATACTGCGGTTGCGAGCAGAGCACCTGTGCTACTCCACAGCGACGCAGTATGCGTACCCGTATCTTGGGCACTCTTGTAGTAGCGTAGCGCCGTGATCTGGCCAGCGGCTGACGCGACAAACCTCATGCCGAGTTCGACCGAGTCCGGATCGGCATCGGCAGCGATCGTCGGGACCTGAGAGGCCGAGAACAGGCTTGTCGTGTTGGTCGCAGGCTGACTGACGGTGAGGCTGACAACAGCAGACGACGTGCCGCCGCGACCGTCCGAGGCGGTGTAGCTGAAGCTTGCGGAACCCAGATAGCCGTTCGTTGGTGTAAACGTGATTGCGTTGGTCTGGCTGTTGAACACCACGGTACCGCCACTGATCGCGGTTGCGCCAGTAATAGACAACACATCGCCGTCGGCATCGACGTCGTTGGCAAGAAGCGCAGTGGCCGCTATCGACAGCGCGGTGTTTGAATAGGCCACAAACCCGTTGTCGTTGGCCGCGACAGGTGCGGTGTTGACCGTGGACTGGTTGAAGACCACATCGACCCAATAATTCGATGCCTGGTAGTTCGAGGTTGGGAATGTCGCGGACGAACCGTAGCTATAGACGCCGTTGCCGCCGCTCGTTGCCGCAGCCAATCCGGTCAGGACACCGTTCGTATGCGCTTGCGTGAAATAGTTCGCCGTTGCCACGTATGTGCCTGTCGTATGGTACGAGGCAATGTAGGTCGCACCCGCTGTGATCTGAATTGGCGTGGAGAAGGTGGCGGTTTGCCATCCGCTGAGGGATTCGGCAGAGAAACTGACGGTCCCGAGCAAAGCGCCGCTGGAACTCCAGACAGAACCGGTATGTGCTCCGGTATCGCCGCTGGCCTTATAGAACCGAATTGATGTTATCGTTCCAGTGGCGGATGAGACAAACTTCATCCCAAGTTCAACCGGCGTGTTGTCGGTGAAGCCAGCTGTGGTGGGGCCTTCATTGCCCAGGAACAAGCTTGCCCCTGTAGGAGCGTCTTGCACCGTCAGGCTAACGCTACCCTGATCCGATCCTCCACGTCCATCCGATAGCGTATATGTGAAGCTCGCCGGCCCCGCATAGTTTGCGCTCGGGGTGAAGACGACCGTCCCCGTCTGTGCATTGAGGACCACCGAACCGTTGACCGCGCCGCCGACGGCAGAGATGGTCAGGCTGTCACCATTTGCATCGGCGTCATTGGCGACAAGCGATGCTATCGACAGCGTTACGCTCCCGTTTCGCGATGCCACATAGCCGAAATCGTCTGTGGCGACCGGTGCAGTGTTCGCACCGGCATTGAACACAACGTCAACCCAGTAGTTCGCGCCATTGGAGCTGTTTACGGGACGTGTTCCGGTCGTGGTGCTATATGAATAGACACCTCCACCATCGACGATCTTCAGAGGTCCGTTTGAATATGGCGTTGTGCCAAAGTAGTTTTCCGTTGCCGAATAATAGCCGTCGCTGTGATAGGACGCGGTGTACGTCGTGCCTGCAGAGATTGCGACCGGGGTGGCGAACGTCACCGTCTGCCAGCCTGAAAGCGATTCACCCGTCGATATGCCTGTGGCCAGCAATGTACCGTCTGCATTCCACAGGCTGACGACATGCTCGCCGATGTTGTAAAAGCCCTTGTAGAAGCGAATCCCCGTGACGAAGCCACCTGTCGTTGACTGGAAGCGTACGCCGAGCTCGACCTTCTCTCGGTCCTCGATCACGGTCTCAATCACAGGCTTTGCCGCCAGCGTCCACAACCCGACTGTGCTCGGCAGTGACACCGTCACCTGCTTGCCGATGGCTGGCGTCTCCATGTTGACGCTGTCATCGACCGCACGCGACATTATCGTGTACGTGCCGCTGGCCTGGACGACCCAGTTATAGCTCCAGTTTTCGCGACCTGTCGCCTTGAACCAATGCAGGCCACCGTCTGTTGAGACTTCAATCCCTGCAATGATGCCGCCACCGAAGTCCTGCGCCGTGCCGGTCACCGTCACATGCTGTCCCTCGAGGAAACTGCCACCAACTGTCGGAGAGGTAATCGTCGACGTGGGCTTCAGCGTATCTGTGGATTGGGTCGCAATCACAAGGCTTGCGCTGAGCGTTGTTGGTTGAATGCCCATGTCCGCAAACATGTTCACCATTGCCTGCTGGACGTTCGGGTCGGTCGGCGTCGTTGGACCCTCGTGATTGTCGCTCAAACCCCAGGACCAGAAAACGGTACCCGCCCCGAATACCAGGGCTCCACTTGCGGCACGATACATCGTCAGGCTGTGCGTGGCGACGGCGCTGCCGACTGTCGTGCCGTAGTCGCGCAAGTATGTGTCGACCGAGACGCTGGAGAGCGACAGATTGACAAGGCCAGCCGGCCTGAAGCCGTTCTCGACGTCGGAATCCCATTCATAACCGAGCAGGTTTTGAACTAGGCTGTAGGTCTCGCCCGCTTGAAGGTTAGCGACATCCGTGTTGCGCCAGAAACGCAAGTTCGAATAGTCGTAAGGAATCGTGATCGTGTCCAGCCGATAACTGTCGACTGTAAACATTGTGCCCGTCAGAGCATTTTCCGGCTGTTGGCCCGGATCGGCGTAACGTGGGTCACGCCACGTACCCGTCCCGATATTGCTCGGATCACTGCTCGTGCCCCAAGTCTCCTTGTAAGAGACCATCGTGCGGTACGGCGTACCGTTTCCGTCGATGCTGCTTTCCCACCGCACCTTCCAGTAGACCTCATTGCCGCTCCAGAAAGCCAGATTGACGCCACTGTCGCGTGCTGCCTCTACGTTCGCACGCTGCTCCGCCGACCAATACTCATCGTGCCCAACTGAAAGAAATGCATCGTGATTGAGAAGCAGGCTCCCGCTTCTGGTCGCATCCACGCCTGAAATGTAGGAAACGTCGTATCCGTTCTGCTCCAACCAGGAGATCGCGGAGGACTCGACACCGAATATGAAGTCGTGAGTGCCCCCGATAGGGCTGGTATTGGTAATGATCGGCCTGTTGTAGCTGACAGCCGAGGCGCGGCCGATCGCAGTCAGGCCGCAGCTACAGTTTGGCGGCAGATAGCCGATCATGTCGTTTGGATCGACCGGAACCTGACCATAATAAAGGCTGGCGCCGCCCCAAGCATTATAGGCCTGCCAGGTCGTGTCCGACGTCTGGAACACAATGTCGCTGGCCGAGGCATCGTCACGGACAACGAACGGGACAATGCTGGCATCCGCGACACCGTCCTCGCGCACCAGTTTTGCAAAATAGACGCCGGAAACAGCGTCGGCGGGAATGTCCCAGCTCGCCGATACCGACCAGTTGCCGGCATCAATCAGGCCAAGCGTCATGTCGACGATAGGATGCGGCTGTATCTGGGCCGTCGTCAGCGACTTATCGATCGATGCCACCTTGCGGGCACCATCGCCGCCGTAGTAGCCCATGCGGTAAATATCGATGCGATAGTGCGTGGAATCTGTCGCAATCTTAAAGTCGACGGTTTGGCCGATATTGGTGCTGATCTGCGTGGCGAACCCCTGGATCGTCCCGTTTCCGTCGCCCTCAATCCCCCATTCGCTCTGTGGATTGCCCGTTTTCATGTTTTCAAGGGCAATCTTGTTCGGCGTCGCCGCGGCTGCCGGGGCCGCCAGCAAGGAGACTGTGGCAGCGGGTTCGCTTGCGGTTGCCGAGACCTCCGCAACACGCAGTGTTTGTGCAGCGGCGGGCGCGACGGCGACGAGCGTTAGTGCCGCATCAGCTGATTGCTGGTTGTCGGGTTGAGTGCCAGTGCCAGCGGCAGAGGAGGTCTGTCGAAGGGATATGGGGGCAGCATCTTCGGCACCTAGAACCGTACGTGCAGGCTCAACAGATGCGGTTACCGCCGTTGGCACGAGGACCGGAGGAGTGGCCGAACTTTCAGCCGAGGCCACGCTGCTGCTCTCGCCACTCAACTTTGCAGTTGCCGACGTTGCCGCAACGTCACTCGATGGCTGCAAGACGCTTGCAGACGCCGGGACTTGGTCAGTTGACGAGCCTGATGCCATTGCCGCAGGCCCAAGGCGCCATGTCGCTGCAGCAGTATGGACGCTGCTCACGCCTCCAAATCCACTGAGATATTTATGATCTTTGACCCGATTCTTAAACATCAGCGCACTCATCCCCGTGATTGTGCGATCATCCTGACATCTTTCGCGGCTTTGGGAATGACGGCAAACAGTGGTACGCGCCAAGGCGATCTGTACTTCATTTTGATTATGCAACTGCAGAAATAATAAGAACTGGGGGTTTCTATTTCGGGTTTCTATTTCGGATTTATACTCAAACGCAGAGAACACCCGAGCGAAACATTCGCTTGAGGTAGATCACCAAACACCCGAGGCCGCCTCCCCCCCCCTCAGGATGAGGTAGCCGTATTGGATCGGCGGCTTTTCCCATAAGCTGGCGTCTCCCTTGCGTGTCGCGATAGAGCACGAACAGTGTCGGGCGATGTTTCTCGCTGAGCATCAAGGAGCCAGACGCCGCAAGCCAGCAGAAAGAAGAACCAGGAATAGATAGCGGCCCAAAAATGTACTGTAGATCCCACAAAAACAAAGGTTATCATGCAGATAAGGTAAGCCCTTCGATAGGCTTGCAAGGCGCTCGGAAGCGCGGGGCCACGCGCTAGCCCAACCCAAAGAACAAGACAGGATACGGAGAGGATTAGAAGGCCGGGAAGGCCATGCCGCATGGCCGTCAACAGCCAGAAATTATCGACCGATTTGCTTGCCATCCAAGGGGGCCGGACCCAGTCTTCCAACCCAATGCCAAGAATTGGATTGTTCATCACGGACTCGGACCCATAATCCCAAATGAGAAGGCGATACCAACCAGTCTGCGTGTCAAAGGTGAAGTGTGAGATATAGAATTGAATTGGCGTTTGATTGGATCCAAACTCAACAATCAGATAACAAAGCAGAAAAAGGCCCCAGAGCACCTTCAAATGCCAAGAGAACCGGCCGAGGGCCCTGAACCAAACAAGCAGTCCTACTTGGAACAAAACGCCCGCGAGCGGGGCAGAAGACATGGATAGCATTGCTGAAAAGGCAACGAGACAGGCCGAAAATCCACGGCCGAGAAAGAACCTCTTCGAGGGAGTCACCGAGCAAACCAGTGCAAGGATACTACCGCAGAAGACCCCGAAAAGAATAGGATGGCTAAACGGTCCCTGCACACGAAACAAACCAAGTCGTGGCGGCATGTTCGAAAAATCCACCGTCGGAGAGACCAAACCGAAGATCGTCAGGAGAATGGCGTTGCCCGTGATCCATTCGTATAACGCAAACGGCAGCAACGCCGCGATCAGCTTTACAGCAAAGAGGATCATTCTACTGAAGTCCTCGGCACTTCGGATATAGCATCGCGCCAGCAGATAGGCACCAAAGCCATCGATGAAAAATGAACAACTCGGCTGCAAGGCTGTTGCAGGTCCCTGCGTCGCCGCCAAAGCGATGCCGATCCAGATGCAATATGTGAATACGCCGATATCAACGGCTCGTATGGGCCCCGCTTTTCCGCGAAGCCACGAAGCAAGACATGGCAATAGCGTTAACAAGAGGACGACACGGTAGGGTGGAAAATTAGCGCCACCCAGTGGGACAATCCATGGGACGACAAGCCCGATCATAAAAAACTTGATCAAGGGATGAAGTTTGTCTTTGGTCTGAAACGCCTGCTTGCGATTTTCAATCACCCTTGAGCGAGATGGCGACATGCCTGGAAAATGAGGACTGCCCGCTAGCACTCCGTCTCCACTAAGGCTTTCATTGACTTGATTGCGCCTATGCATTGGCGTCGTCTGTATATGCTGTGGAGTTGTCCCACCGCTTCCGAATGCGCGGCGCTGCCAGACGGATGATCGGATCTCGACACTTCCCCGCTTTCATCCATCAGCTCCGGTGAATCATGAAGTCGGCACCCTTCACCAGCGGCTTGACGGAATTCGATAACGCTGCACGATGCGAGGGATTACGCCAGCAACGAAGCGCCTCACCGATCACCACGCCGAGCCGAAACACGAAGGTTGGGACACGACCATGATTGCTGGCGTAGTATCGAATACGGTTGACCGTCTGCAAGGCGAAGAGTTTCGGATTCCGGCCGCTTCCGCCGCCAGCGTGCATGACCTGTGATTCCGGTTCGTACAACACGCCGAAACCAGCTTCCCTTACTCTTCTGAGATAGTCGACTTCTTCGCTGTAGAGAAAGAACGACTCGTCCCATCCGCCGGCGGCATGCCGCGCCTCGGCAGAGATCAGCAAAGCCGAGCCAGTCGCCCAGTCGACAAGACCACTCCTGCCGTAGCGCCTTTGTTTGGTGATTGTCTCCCCCCAGCCCAGTAACCCGGCGAGCCTACCGCCTAGAAGGGCATCGGCCCAAGCCGTCGCAATCGATGGTTCTCGCCGCAAGGTCAGATCGATCTCGCCATCCTCGGTGTAATTGGTTGGCACCACAACACCGACGGACATGACTGAAAGCTGCTTCATCAGGGCGGCCGCTGCACTCGGATAGAGACGCAAATCGGGATTGAGGATCAGCACAGGGGAATTTTGGTCAACCACAGCAGTTGCAGCATTGATAGCGGCTGCGTAGCCAGCATTGCGGCCCATCCGAATAACCGTAGGTCGAATTGGGTGAGACTCTGCCAGATCCGCGGATCCATCATTCGACTGGTTATCAACGACGACAACCTCATACTCACCTATCCCGTTCATACCTGCCGATATGGAGTTCAGAAGTGGCGGCAAAGCGATGGCGCTGTTGAATGTCACGATCACAACCGACAGTTTTGCTTGGCGTGTATCAGACAGAGATTGCGATCCGCCGTCGAGCGTCATCATCTTGCTCCGCTAGGAAACTCGGGTATCCGTGTCAGTTGCCTTTGCAGCTCAAACACGGCCTATCCGATCCGTTTATCTACTATAGTGAGAGGGAGATAGTTAAACAAAAGTACAAAGCGACGCCGTCGCGCCTCCATCGTTGTTATGCTTTACACAGCAATTCTACATCCGATGACCGCGGGAGCAGCGCGTTATCGGCAACTAGGCCCGGAAAATGTCCAGCGAGCTCGATAGTCAGAATAATTCGATGGGATGCTTTTACGCCGGAGTGAATTCGGGCTACCTAGTATTACTAATACTTCTGTCATTTCATAAGATGGAATCAAGATGTAAGACTATTTGCAATTGACCAGTACTCGTCTGTTTACAGCCGATGTAAGGCTTGGGAGCTTAGCTTGCGATTTCTCGTTTATCCCCATGAGCTTGCGATTGGCGGGAGCCAAATAAACGCCATAGACCTAGCAGCCGGCGTCGCGGCGAAAGGTCACGATGTAATAGTTTATGGCGTTCCAGGGCCGCTAGAAGGCTATATAGCAGAGCGCGGCCTCCGCTTCATTCCCGCTCGGCGAATGAAGTATCGCCCTGCCCCATCCCGTATCGTCCAACTTGCCGCGATCGCCGAGCAGGAGCGGATCGACTTAATCCACACCTACGAGTGGTCAGCCTGCCTCGACGCCTACTTTGGCGCCGCACTTGTGAAGCGCGTCCCGACCTTATGCACGGTGCTCAGTATGCATGTAGCGCCATACGTGCCGCCGTCGGTTCCTTTGATAATGGGTACGGCCGAGCTTGGGGCAGAAGCGCGAGAGAGGCAGTTGGGAGATGTGTGGGTGCTGGAACCGCCTATAGATGTCAGCCGCGATCGCCCGGAGGTCGACGGAAAGCATTTCCGCAACGTCAATGGGATTGGTGATGGCGACTTCCTGGTCGTGAGTGTTTCACGGCTGGCAGTTGATCTGAAGCTGGACGCGCTTGTTCGTCTTATTGACGCAGCAGACCAGCTCGCCGCGTCCACCCCCATCAAGCTCGTTCTCGTTGGAGACGGTGCGGCGCGTGAGGCCCTTGAAGCGCGTGCCGCTGCTGTTAACCATCGACATCAACGCAAGGTCGTTGTCTTCACCGGCGCTGATCTGGATCCACGACGCGCCTATGCGGCGGCGGATCTTGTCGTTGGAATGGGCAGTTCAGCGCTTCGTGCACTTGCCATCGGACGTCCACTGGTCGTTCAAGGTGAGCGGGCATTCTCGGAAACGTTCGAACCCGCCACAACGGAGCTGTTCCTGAGCCAAGGCTTCTATGGCCTCGGCGACGACACTGCGGGCGTCGAAACGCTTGCATCACAGATTGCCAGTCTGATAAATGATCCCGAAAAACGTGCGAGGCTCGGAAGATTTGGTAGAGAATTCGTTTGCAGTCGCTTCAGCTTGGAGCGTGCTGTCGATGTTCAGCTGGAGATCTATGATTCCATCCTGAAAAGACCACCTGCCCTTCGCCCTATTGAAGCGCTTAGAGCCGCTATGCTGGCCTTGGGCCTTGAAGTCAAGAACCACAATCCCTTGCTGAAACGCGAACGAAAAGCGTTTGAGACTGTGATGCTTGCGAGTGCGAAAGCGGGGAGCTGGCCGCCAAGGCTGACCCGCTAACACCATATCCCTCACATCTTCGCGGCTACCCAACGGTTCAAGACGAGTGATCTCGATATTCTTCTAGCAAACGGCAGCACAACATCGCCAAGATTTCGCGGATCGGCCCGTAGTCCGGCGATGAGAAATCGCAAGGCGCTCTTCGGCTTTCTTACCGACCAGAGATAGCGAGCTACGCTGATCATCAATCGAGAGCGTTCCTCCTTCTTGGTATTCAGCAGTGATCTATTCTTTCTCAGTATCCTGAGGACACCGATCGTCTCCCTGCGTCCGCTTCTGGATATGCTGTCGTGAGATACGAAGCCGAGCACAACCGGCTCAGGATCCTCAAATATCGTCGTATGCTGCGATAGCCTTATAGCGAATTCCCAGTCTTCGTTTGCGCGCGCGCACGTATCGAACCATGGTGCAAATGGAACGGCAGCACGCCTGAACAGAGTGTTTTGGACGCTTATGCGGTTGTCTCGCAGGAGATGGCCTAATTGATCCTCGTCAAGACGCAGAAGGCCCGCGGGCGGCGGTGAGTACGCCACAAGGGTAGATCCGTATTTGAATTGGTTGTCGCGGCCATACACAATTTTTCCGCCGGTGACGACGCCGACGTGACTGGGGGCCGCAGCTAGGAGATCCATCTGCCGCCTCAGTTTTCCCGGAAGCCAGAGATCATCGCTATCCTGAAATGCGATGAATTCACCGGTCGCATGCAACAGCCCCGTATTTCGTGCTGCACCGGCCCCTCCATTCCTGTCACGCCGGATGTAGCTAATGCGGGAGTCGCCGACTTGATCGACGAGAACCTTGATATCTTCCCTTGAGCAGTCGTCGACCACGATCAACTCTATGTTCATGTAGGATTGCGAGAGAACACTATTGATCGCAGCTACAATGCTAGCGCTTCTATTATATACAGGAAGTATAACCGATACTTTTTCTTCCAAAGCGACCTCCACGGCAGAAAATTCCGAACATTTATTCGATACATTGTGCTCGATGATAAATAAACTTGGCCATTAGAGTGCGTCCGGCCGCTTGCTCGCGCGCGCGACGGTTGCTGAACAAGGCGTCCGAAAGAGTTTGCGTCGGATGGCTTTTGGTGTGCTCCAAGAAACGCATGTGGTTGCCTCACGAAATTTCATGAGCGAAAATTCTCAAGCCATTGAAATTACTCACGCGAAGTTGGCCCCGCATCCGAAGTAACCGCGTAGCCATACGCCTTTCGGCTGCCGCCATAATGAATTTGGCAGCCTTTACTTGAAATATAAAAGACCGTTCTGTGAGTAACGCAAGTATTTCCGGAAGTGATGCCTTTCCAAGGCCTCGCTTCCTTAGTGAAAACGGGGCAACCGCATACATCATGATAGCACCGAGCGTTAGACTTGGCGAAAATGTCGTCATTCACCATCCTGATCTCGTCAATCTTTACGGATGCTCGATCGGCGCCGGCTCCCGCGTCGGAACCTTTGTTGAAATCCAAAAGGGTGCGGCAATCGGGGAAAACTGCAAGATATCAAGCCACTCGTTCGTCTGCGAGGGCGTGACGATCGAAGACGGTGTGTTCGTTGGGCATGGCGTGATGTTTACCAACGACCTGCAACCTCGGGCCGTCAATCTCGACGGATCACTCCAATCCGATGCCGACTGGTCAGTCGTTCCAACTCTGGTCAAGCGCTACGCCTCGATCGGCAGCAACGCGACGATCGTGGCGGGTGTGACGATCGGCGAGGGCGCGCAGATCGGTGCTGGAGCCGTCGTGACCAGAGATGTCCCAGCCTACGCCGTTGTTGCCGGTGTGCCGGCGCGGATTATCGGCCGCGCAAAAGACGCACCTGTCGAAATTTTATCATCTGGGAGGGCACGATGATCGGTATTGCCGTCGTCGGTTATGGCTATTGGGGACCCAATCTGGTCCGAAATTTTGCAGAGACACCCGGCGCAGAGCTGATCTGGGTGTGCGATCTGAAGAAAGAACGTTTGGGCGCCGTGCAGATGCGCTATCCCACTGTGCAGATCACTGACGACTTCGATGAAGTCCTGCGGGATCCGCGCGTGCATGCCATCGCCATCGCCACTCCGGTGTTCGCGCACTACAAGCTGGCAATGCAGGCGATGATGGCCGGCAAGCATGTATTTGTCGAAAAGCCGATGGCCTCGACCTCCGAGGAGGCGCGCCGCATGGTAGAGGAGGCCACGCGCCGCGGGCTGATCCTCGCGGTCGACCACACCTTCATTCACACCGGCGCGGTTCGCAAGATGCGCGAGATCATCGAGACCGGTCTCGGCGACGTCTACTATTACGACTCGGTCCGCGTCAATCTCGGCCTGTTCCAGCACGATGTCAGCGTTGTCTGGGACCTCGCGGTGCACGACCTGGCGATCATGGATTACGTGCTTCCTGAAAAGCCTGTGGCGGTGTCCGCAACAGGGATGGGCCACGTCGCGGGAGAGCCAGAAAATATCGCCTATCTCACCCTGTTTTTCGAGAGCAAGCTGATTGCACATATCCACGTGAACTGGCTGGCGCCGGTGAAGGTTCGCCGAACATTGATCGGTGGTAGCAACAAGATGATCGTCTACGACGATCTTGAGCCGAGCGAGAAGATCAAGGTCTACGACAAGGGTATCACCCTTAACGGCAATGCCGAGCAGGACGGCGACAAGGTCTACGAGATGCGGGTCGGTTACCGCACCGGTGACATGTATGCGCCGCAACTCGACATGACCGAGGCACTCGGCCGCGAACTGAAGCAATTCGTCGATTGCGTTGCCACGAACACGCAACCGCTCGCAGATGGGCATGCCGGATTGCGTGTTGTGCGCATTCTTGAGGCGGCGACCCAATCGCTGGCCCAGCGCGGCCGCGTCATCGAACTCGAACAGGCCAGGATGATCGCATGATCCCGCTGCTAGACCTGAAGGCCCAATACGCATCGATCAAGGACGACGTCGATGCCGCCGTTCTCCGTGTGCTCGCGTCGGGCCACTATGTCCTCGGCGAAGAAGTCGTCGGCTTCGAAGAGGAGTTTGCGCGCTATTGCGACGCGAAGCATGCCATCGCGGTTAACACTGGAACGAGTGCACTGCATCTTTCGCTGCTGGCTGCCGGTGTTGGTCCGGAAGACGAGGTGGTGACGGTATCGCTGACCTTCGTCGCGACCACGGCGGCAATTTGCTACACTGGCGCACGCCCGGTTTTCGTCGATGTCGAGCCGGTGACGCTCACGATGGATCCGTCCAAGCTCGAGGCCGCGATCACGCGCAGAACCAAGGCGATTGTGCCTGTCCACCTTTACGGTCAGATGGCTGATATGGACGCCATCCAGGCGATCGCCGACAAGTATGGCCTGCCGGTTATCGAGGATGCATGCCAGGCGCACGGAGCTGAATACAAGGGCCGGAGGGCCGGCAGCATCGGTCTTTCGGGTAGTTTCAGCTTCTACCCAGGCAAAAATCTCGGCGCATGCGGCGAAGGCGGCATCATCGTCACCAATGATGACGAGCAGGCCAAGACCATGCGCATGCTCCGCGATTGGGGCCAGGAAAAGCGATATCATCACGTCATGAAAGGTTTCAACTACCGGATGGATGAGATCCAGGCCGCGATACTTCGGATCAAGCTCCGACATCTTGAAGACTGGACCGAAGCACGCCGCGTTCGCGCCGCTCGATATGACTCATTACTGACCGGATCCAGAAGTGTCCAGGCACCGGTCGCGGCAAGCGATCGTCGTCACGTGTACCACGTCTACGCCGTGCGCAGCCGTGATCGCGATCAACTGCAACAGGCGTTGCGCGCCGAAGGCATCCACACCGGGCTGCATTATCCGGTACCGGTTCACCTTCAGGAAGCACATGCCGACCTCGGCTATGGGGTCGGCAATTTCCCTATCTCCGAGGCCGCGGCGCTCGAGGTGCTGTCGCTCCCGATCTATCCGGAGCTGACCATGCGGCAGGTCGAAGAGGTCGCCGCAGCCGTGGAGCAGGACGCCTATGTCAGTTGATGCAGCATCCCCTATCAGGCTCGTGCAGTCGGTACATGGCCTCAAGGGAGCCATGTCCGATCCGGGCTATCAGGTTGAGCTTGCCAAGGAACTTAGGGAGTCCTACGGCCGGGCCGGCCTGATCGAGCTCTATGGGCGGTTTTCGATGGGCGATGGTTTCGTCGATGCCTTTATGCGCAAAGCGATATGGGCGAGCCTTTCGCGCTCATGCGGTTCTGGCCTGCAGGTCGGCAGCGGCGTCGGCTTCAAGCACCCGGAAACCTTCGAGATCGGCAATGGCGTCTTCATCGGTGCCCAAGCCTACATCCAGGGCCGTTATGACGGCACCTGCAAGATCGGCGACAACAGCTGGATTGGCCCGCAGGCGTATTTCGATGCCCGTAATATCGTCATTGAGGAATGCGTTGGTTGGGGGCCTGGCGCCAAGGTTCTCGGCTCCAGCCATACCGCACTCCCCGTCGATGTACCGATCATCCGGACCGATCTCGAGATCAAGCCGGTACACATCGGCGCATGGGCCGACATCGGCACCAATGCCACCATCCTGCCAGGTGTCACCATCGGCAAGGGAGCGATCGTCGGCGCTGGCGCGGTGGTCGTGTCCGACGTTGAACCGTTCTCGGTTGTTGCCGGAGTGCCCGCCAAGTTCATCCGCTGGCGGGAAGATTGCGATCCATCCACAGTAAAGAGTTTGGGACAGCCATGAGAGAAAAGCGAATTCTGATCACCGGCGGCGCGGGCCTGATTGGCTCCCACATCGCAGACCTCGTTGCGCAGGAGAACCCGCGCGAAATCGTCATCATCGACAATTTCGTCCGCGGTCGCCGCGAAAACCTTGCCGCCGCGATCGCGTCGGCGCGGGTAACGATCATCGAGGGCGATATCCGCGACCAGAAGCTTCTGAAGGAAACCTTCGCCGGCATCGACACTGTCTTTCATCAGGCGGCAATCCGCATCACGCAATGCGCCGAAGAGCCGCGCCTAGCCTTCGATGTCCTGGCCGGAGGAACGTTTGACGTGCTGGAAGCCGCGGTCGAAGCGAAGGTATCGAAAGTCGTCGCCGCATCGTCCGCCTCCGTGCTTGGGCTTGCCGAGACGTTTCCGACCACTGAAGACCATCATTCCTACAACAACCGCACAATCTATGGTGCGGCCAAGGCATTCAACGAAGGCCTGCTGCGCAGCTTTGCCGAGATGTACGGCCTGCGTTATGTCGCCCTGCGTTACTTCAATGTCTACGGCCCCCGCATGGACATACACGGTGTATACACCGAGGTGCTCATCCGCTGGATGGAGCGCATTGCCAGCGGCTTGCCGCCGATCATTCTCGGCGACGGCACCGCGACAATGGATTTCGTGCATGTACAGGACATCGCACGCGCCAACCTTCTGGCGGCGAAATCAGACGTGACCGATGAGGTCTTCAACGTGGCGAGCGGCGAGGAAACCAGCCTGCGCGAACTTGCAGAATTGTTGACCCAGGTCATGGGCGCGTCGATGGAGCCGCAGTTTGGCCCGGCCCGAAAAGTCAACGCTGTTCCACGGCGCCTTGCTTCGACTGTCAAGGCAGAGGGGTTGTTGGGCTTCAAATCGCAGATCAGCATGGAAGACGGACTCCGGGATCTGGTCGGCTGGTGGCGGCAAGAGAAGGTTGGGAGTGCGGGAGAAGCAGCATGATTCAGATTCCCGTCGCAAAACCCGTACTCGATGAACAGGAGGTTGAGGCCGTGCGCCGCGTCATCCTCTCCGGATGGGTCACCCAGGGGCCCGAAGTTGCTGCCTTCGAACAGGAATTTGCGGATTTCGTCGGCGCGTCCCACGCTTGCGCGGTTTCGAATTGCACGACGGCACTGCATCTTGCGCTATTGGCCATCGGCGTGACGGCAGGCGATGAAGTCATCACTGTCAGTCATTCATTCATCGCTACCGCAAATGCTATCCGCTATTGTGGGGCGACGCCCGTCTTCGTTGATGTGGAAGCGGATGGCTTTAATATCGATCCGGATGAGATCGAGGCTGCGATCTCGCCGCGAACCAAGGCAATCATCTGCGTGCATCAGCTTGGTATGCCCTGCGACCTTCACCGCATCGTCGAAATCGGGACTCGCCTTTCGATACCTGTCATCGAAGACGCGGCCTGCGCCACAGGCAGCGAGATTCTCTGGAAGGGTCGGTGGGAAAAGATCGGCAAGCCACATGGCGATATTGCCTGCTTCTCCTTTCACCCGAGAAAGGTGGTCACCACCGGTGACGGCGGGATGCTGACGACCTCCAACCCTGAATATGATCGCAAATTCCGCCTTTGGCGCCAACACAGCATGAGCGTGAATGATACGGTGCGGCATGGCTCAAAGCAGGTGATTTATGAAAGCTATCCTGAGCTCGGTTTCAATTACCGGATGACTGACATGCAGGCGGCCGTCGGCCGTGTCCAGCTAAAGCGGCTGCCTGATCTTGTTGCACGCCGTCGCGCGCTCGCAGAGCTGTATAGCAAACAGCTGGTTTTTGCCGCGGGCCCGAGGCCGCCGGTTGAGCCGAGTTTTGCACGCAGCAACTGGCAAAGCTATTGCGTAGCCCTGCCTGACAAATGGGGCCAGCGCGACATCATGCAGGGTCTGCTCGATCGTGGCATTTCAACCCGGCGCGGCATCATGAACAGCCATCTCGAGCCTGCCTATGCGGAACACAACTCACACCGCGTCGCAGGAACGCTGAAGAACAGCATCACAGCACAGAATAAAACTATCATCCTGCCGCTGTTCTCGCAGATGACGAACGACGAGATCGAAATCGTGGTAAGTGCGATAAAGTCCGAGCTTGTAACGCCCGAGCTCGCGATCGCCTGATCCGCTCAGCCCCCGTCAAACGTTCAACGACAACGAATGGCAACATGTTTATTACGTAGTTGGCAGCTTCGTTCGACCTTGCGCGCCTCAGGTCTGCTGCCATTTCTGTCTCTATCGCTGGACCTGAGGGCGTTGCTTTCAGCAGCACATGCGTTGACTTCAAATATAAGCGGACCGCCGGCAAAGCAAATGTCGGCATTAAAAAATACAAAATTGGCACCGGCCAATTTCCCTCATAGATTGAGTTGAGCACAATCCACCTCACCGGCCTATCCTAGCCTGCACCAAGACGACCAGGCAATCGTAGACTACCACTATTTGAGTATATTGCGATCTATTCGGTTGAGTTTATTGCGTCGGCGGTTGGTGTACGATGCGAGATAGCAATCATGAATATATAGGTGCAACGCGAAATAGGAGAGCAGGATGTCATCGATAGACCCAAACGAAATACCCTCTAGCCGTGCACGCAGGCACTTTCTTGGTGTTGCAGCGGCTACAGGCGCAAGAGTGGCTGGCATCGCTGCAGCAACGATGGCGATCGTGTCTTCTCCGGCTCGAGCAATGGGCAGGAACTGGGGACCGCGCGGTGGCGGACATGGCGGTGGCGGACATGGCGGTTCCGGTCATGGAGGCTCCGGATCTGGCGGCGGCGACGGTGGCGCCAATTGCCTGCTTCGCGGCACCATGATCGCTACTCCGACCGGATTTGTTGCGATTGAGCAGTTGCGTGCGGGAGGCTTGGTACATACCGTATCCGGCGACGCCATGCCAATTCGCTGGATCGGCCGCCAGACGTTCCGCCGTAGTCGGTCTTCGTGGAGCGAAACCATCCTGCCCATCCGCATCTCACAGGGCGCCTTGGCCGACGGAATACCCAGCAGGGATCTCTATGTTTCGCCAGGACACGCCGTTTATCTTGATGGTATCCTGATCCGAGCACGTGACTTGGTCAACGGTCGTTCGATCACCCGCGCCCTCTTTGCAGACGCAGAGACAATCGAATATTACAACATCATGCTCGACAGGCATGACGTTGTCGTAGCGGAAGCGACGCCGGTTGAAACACTGCAGCTGTTCGGCGACACTTATGAAAAATTCGACAACTTCGTCGAAATCAAGCGCCTTTACCCGTCGGACACTCATCCCAGCATGGCATCATTTGCGCCGGTAGTGGGGGAGGAAAGCGGGCAGCGGCACCTGAAGGCATTGCTGTTGCTGGGCGTCTCGCGTTTAATTCCTATACGCGATCCGTTTGCCGACGTTACCAATCGCATCGCTGCTCGTGCCAGTGTTCTGGTGGAATAAAACTTCCAATCTTTTAGACAAAGTCTTTCTTGTGCCCGTTGATCATTCCCTAGAAGCGAAACAGTCAACGGGCACGTTTTTGAAACCCTCACTTCGCCAAAAGCGGTTGTCCAATAGCGCCGGCGTGCTTACTCGGGTCTTCGAGCTGACACATAAGCAGATGCTGGATAGCTTGAGAGCCATTGCCGTAACGCCCTTACGCGCCGCGACCGTCCGCCAGCTCTTCTAAAATCGGGCAATCCGGGCGTTCGTTGCCGTGGCAAGCGTGGACAAGATGTTCTAGCGTTCGGCGTAATTCGGTGAGTTCGCGGATCTTGCGGTCGATTTCGCTAAGCTTGGTCTGTGTCATCTCCTTGACGTCAGCGCTTGCTCTGCTCTTGTCTTCGTAGAGCGCCAGCAACTGCCGGCACTCCTCGACGGAAAATCCAAGGCCGCGTGATTTCTGGAGGAAGCGAAGCTTGTGGATGTCTGAAGCGGCATAATCGCGATAACCGTTTACGCTCCGATCAGGCCGGATCAGGCCAATTTCCTCATAGTAGCGGATGGTCTTCGACGGCAGGCCGGATCGTTCCGATGCTTCACCGATGTTCATCGTGTGCTCCTATAGCTTGACAAAGCGCAATCTGAGCGCATTGCCGATCACCGAAACCGAGGACAGGCTCATAGCGGCGGCTGCGATCATAGGGGACAGAAGAAGACCGAAGATCGGGTAGAGCACCCCCGCCGCAAGCGGCACGCCGAGCGCATTGTAACCAAAAGCGAAGCCGAGGTTCTGACGGATGTTGCGCATCGTCGCCTCCGCCAAACGCCGTGCCCGGACGATGCCGTTCAGGTCGCCCTTGACCAGCGTGATACCGGCACTCTCCACGGCGACGTCGGCACCCGTGCCCATGGCGATCCCGACATCGGCGGCGGCCAGCGCTGGTGCGTCGTTGACGCCATCGCCAGCCATCGCAACCACGGCGCCCCTCGCACGGAGCTCGCCGACCAGCGCCTTCTTGCCCTCCGGCAAGATATCGGCATGGACTTCGTCAATACCAAGGCTCAGCGCAACCGCACGCGCCGTACGCTTGTTGTCACCTGTCGCCATGACGATCCGCAGACCGCTGTCGTGCAGCGTCTTGATTGCGGCGGCCGTCGTCGGCTTGATGTGATCGGCGACAGCCACGAAACCGGCCAATCCTTGGTCGATGGCGATAAACATCAAAGTCTTACCATCATCCCGCAATGTCTGAATCCGTTCTTCGTGCAACGTGACGTCGATCCCGATATCACGCATCATCGCAGCGTTACCGAGCACGACGATCGTTTCTCCGACTTTGCCGCGCACGCCCTTGCCTGTGATCGCTTCGAAACCTGTGACATCAACGAGGCTGATACCCCTCGCTTCCGCACCAGCGACGACCGCATCCGCCAGAGGGTGCTCGGAGCCCCGCTCGAGACTTGCCGCCAGCCGCAGAAGCTCTTGCTCCGCCACGCCCCCGAAAGGCATCACATCGGTTAGTCTTGGCCTACCCTCCGTCAACGTCCCGGTCTTGTCGATGATCAGGGTGTTCACCTTTGCAAAGCTTTCCAAAGCTTCGGCATCCTTGATCAACACACCTTCCTGGGCACCACGACCGGTCGCGATCATGATCGACATCGGCGTTGCCAGACCGAGCGCACATGGGCAGGCGATGATCAGCACGGCGACGGCCGCCAGCAGCGCGTGCACCATGCGGGGTTCCGGACCGACCAGCGACCAAATTAGGAACGCGGCCAGCGCGGCGGCCACGACTGCGGGCACGAAGAACGCCGAAACACGATCGACAACGCTCTGGATCGGCGCCCGCGAACGCTGCGCCGTGGCAACCATATCGACGATCCGCGACAACGTGGTGTCCGCACCGATCTTTACAGCGGTCATGATGAACGTGCCATTCTTGTTTAGCGTACCGCCGGTGAGTTCGTCACCGATGACCTTCTCCACCGGAATCGGTTCACCCGAGATCATGGATTCGTCGATCGTCGATTGCCCTTCGCTGACAGCACCGTCGACGGGAATCCGCTCGCCGGAGCGAACACGCAGGCGGTCGCCGACCACGATGTCATCGATCGGCACGTCTGTCTCGGTGCCGTCAGCACCCACGCGCCGCGCCGTCTTCGGAGCAAGGTTGATCAGCGCCTTGATAGCCGATCCTGTTCTTTCGCGCGCGCGCAGTTCCAGCACCTGACCAACGAAGACCAAAGCCACGATGACAGCAGCCGCTTCAAAATAGACCGGCACGGCATTGCCATGTGCTCGGAAGGTATGCGGAAAAATTCCGGGCACCAACGTCGCAACCACGCTGTAGAGATAGGCGGCGCCAACGCCTAGCCCGATCAATGTCCACATGTTCGGACTGCGGTTGACGAGCGACGCCCAGGCACGGCGGAAGAACGGTAGAGCCGCCCACATCACGACCGGCGTGGCAAGAAGCAGCTCGACCCAAGTCGCCTGCGGCTCGCCGATCCAGTCGCGGGCGGGAAGGCCGACCATCGGCCCCATGGTGATCACCAGCAGCGGCACCGACAGTGCCGCGCTGATCCACAGCCGGTGGGTGAAATCGGCAAGCTCCGGATTCGGTCCGGCGTCCGCGGGCGGAATCCCCATCGGCTCCAGCGCCATGCCGCATTTCGGGCAGTCTGCCGGGTGGTCGGTGATCACCTCAGGGTGCATCGGGCAGGTGTATTGCGTACCAGCGGGCGCAGTCTTCGGCCGCGGTCTGCTGCCGTCGCGATAGGCGTTGGGCTCGGCTTCGAATTTCGCCTTGCAGCCGGCAGAGCAGAAATAGTGCTTTTCGCCCTGGTGTCTGAGAAAATGCCTGGCGGTGGCCCGATCGACAGTCATGCCGCATACAAGATCTTCAGCCGTCAAATAGTCCTGCGGCTCAGCCTCGAACTTCTTGCGGCAGCCGTCGCAGCAGAAGTGATAGACGCCGCCGTCGTACTCCATCGACGGCTTGCCGGCAGCAGGATCGACAATCATGCCGCAAACCGGATCTCGCACCACCAGATCATCGGTTGCGGTGCGATGATGGCCGCTGTGGTCGTGATGGTGTGCTTGCGTGTCCATGAGAGTCTCCTGCGCCTTAAGGGCAATGGAGACGCTTATCAACCTTCCAGCTGCTGGAAGGTCAAGGGTAAATTTGCCGCACCTCTGTGCGGATCACGTCTGCAGCCGCGCTGGTAGATCTTACAAGGCTCGGTGCTCTAGCCGCAGCGTCAGACAAGCTTGCCGTTCTGCGCCACAAGCCTGCCGGCCTTGTACACAGTCCGCGGCTTCGGCACGGCGACGACCGCGTCAGGCACGTGCTCGGCATCCAGGACCACGAAATCCGCCTTTGCGCCTTTGACCAAGCCATAGCCCTCAAGCCGCAGCGCACTCGCACCAGCCGATGTGACGACGTCGAAGGCTGCTTCCAGCTCCGCGTCGGTGTAGAAGCCCGAGCGGTAGCCGATCGTCATGGCGCGGCCGAGCATGTCGCCATCACCGTAGGGCCACCAGGAATCGCGGATATTGTCGCTGCCGGAAAACACCGTCACGCCGGCGGCTCGAAGAAGCGCTACCGGCGGGAAGTTGTGGGCGCCGGGCGCATTGGTCATGATCGATACGCCCGACCTCACGAGACGCTCCGCCGTTCGTCTCGCCGCATCCTGCGGGATATCACCGAGCCCGTATGCGTGGCTGACGGCGACGCGCCCTTGCATACCCAGCGCGACAGCGCGGTCGCATATCTGCTCGATCGTGAAGACGCCAAGGGTGCCTGCATCGTGAAGATGGATATCGACATCGACATCGCGCTTTTCGGCAATCCCGAAGACGACATTCAGGTGGCCTTCTACGTCCCGATCGAAACTCGCAGGATCAAGCCCGCCGACGAGATCGGCGCCGAGACCGATGGCCCGATCCATCAGGTCGGGTGTGCCCGGGCTTCTCAGGATGCCGCTCTGCGGGAACGCCACGAGCTGGATATCAATGAGGTCGCGATACTCCTCGCGAACCTTGAGAATGGTCTCAAGCGATTTGAGTCCGACCGATCCATCGACCATGACGTGGCTGCGCATGGATGTCGAACCGTTCGCTATGCAGAGCTCGAGCTGCTTTCGCGCACGCACGTCCATTGGCTCAGCGATCGCCATGTTCTGGTGCTGGAACGCCACCCGCTCGTGCACGTCGAAACCATCGGTGCAGGGCTTGTGCGATATCCACTTGCCGCCGAAGAAACTCGTGTCGAGATGAATGTGTCCCTCCACGAATCCGGGCAGGATCAACCGGCCCCCGAGATCGACGACCTCCTGGCCGCTCCCGCCGAAAACGTCGTCGGTGCTGATTGCAGCGATTCGTCCACCGGAGACCGTCACTGTTCTGAGCGTCCCGTCGGGAAATTTCGCACGGGTGAACAGGGTTTCGCTCGTGGTCATCTTGGAGTCCGTTTCCTTGTGTAATGGCTCAGTCGACGAAAACGCCGACGCTGGCGGCTCGTCCCATGGCGTCGATCACGGTCAGCTTGGAATAGCCGCCGCCATCCGGCAGCCACTGGTTCGTGCGCCGCCTCGATATGTCAGGCAATGGCTTGCCGTTGGCAAGCCAGCGGAACGGCGCCCGTCCGCCCTGCAGCTTCAGCATCAGCGGCGACAGCGCTCCATTGCTGGCGCCGAGATCGACATGCGCGCCTTCCGGTGGATAGACGATCTGCGGCGCCGGCTCGCGCCCCGATGTGGCCAGAAGACCACTCGGAGTGATCGCGAAACGGCGCTGGCTGATCGGCAGTTGCGCCTGCGCGATCCGCACCGCGCCGGAAGGGGGTCGCGGCAGTGGCGTCGTCGCCAGCCCCGATTTGGCGAAGCCCTCGAACAGGATCGGCGCCGCCGTGCCATAGCCCGTCAGCCCGGGAGAGGCGCCGTTGTCTGGGCGTCCAACCCAGACGCCGAGGACGTATCGGCCGTCATAGCCCACCGACCAGGCATCCCGGTAGCCATAGCTCGTTCCCGTCTTGTAGGCGATGCCGCGCTGTGGCGCACCGGTCGGCGGAATGACGCCAGACAGAATGTCCGCAATATTCCAGACGGCAACCGGCTCCAGCAATGCCTCGCCATCGATCTTGCCAGGCTGGCTGGAGACACCATCGCCGATCCTGACAGACTGGCCGCGATTGGCGAGTGCCGTGTAGAGCTGCACCAGATCCTTCAGCGTCAGGCCGACGCCACCCAGCCCGATCGCAAGCCCCGGCGTTTCGTTGGCCGGCAACACCGGGCGCACCTCGGCGCGGCGGAAGCGGATCAACAGCTTGGCGGGATTGACGGCATCGAGCAGCTTGACGGCGGGGACGTTGAGAGACAGCTGTAACGCATCGCGCACTGTCACGTCCCCCTGATAGCTCATGTCGAAATTGCGCGGGCGATAACCGAAGAAGTCGGCCGGCCGATCTTCGATGATCGTTTCCTGGCTGACCAGCCCCTCCTCGAAGGCGAGGCCGTAGATGAACGGCTTCAGCGTCGAACCAGGCGAACGGTTGACGCGGGTCATGTCGATCCAGCCGGATCGGCTGGCGTCGAAGTAGTCGGCGGAGCCAACCTCGCCAACGATATCGCCGGTCTCGGCGTCCGCCATCACCATCGCCAGCGACAGCTTAGGACCGAGCTTCAGGGCGGCGGTCCGCGCCACGGACTCCAGCCCCTGCTGCACCTGCTTCTTCAAGGTGGTGCGGTGCTGCAGCACATCCGGTTCCTTGCGCCGCGCCGCCTCGCCGACATGTGCCGCCAGCGCCGGCAGTTGCATGCGCCTTGCGGGGACCAGCGTTGCCTCTGCCCGTTCCGCCTCGCCCTCCCCCACCGCATCGGCAACCGCGACACGCTCCAGCACGCGCTTGCGCGCCGCTTGGGCTGCCGCGAGATTGCGATCGGGACGGCGCTTCTCAGGCAGCTGTGGCAAGGCTACGAGCAGTGCGGCCTGCGCCACCGTCAGGCGCTTCGGCTCTTTGCCGAAATAAGCCAGGCTTGCGGCCCTGACACCCTCGAGATTGCCGCCATAGGGGGCGTGGGTGAGATAGAGATCGAGGATCTCCTCCTTTGACAGCCGGCGCTCGATCTGCAGAGCCCGCGCCACCTGCAACATCTTGGCCGACAGCGAGCGACCCTGGCGCGGCTCGATCAGCCGAGCGACCTGCATCGACAGCGTCGAGGCGCCGGAGACGATGCGGCCATTTGTGGCAAGCTGCAACGCGGCCCGGCCGATCGCCCATGGATCAACGCCGTCATGGTCGTAGAACCGCCTGTCTTCATAGGCGACGAGCATGCGCAGGAACTGCGCATCGACGTCGCCAACCGTCGTCTTCAGCCGCCAGCGGCCCTCCGGGGTTGCGAAAGCGCGCAGCAGCTGACCATCCGCGTCCAGCACTTCGACCGAAACGCTGGCCTTGTCGAGCGGCGGCGGAAATGCCCTGTCGGCCGCATCAAGCGCAAGCAGAACCGCGCCAGCCATGACCATGCCGGCGACAGCCCCGATCGCAAGTTTGCGTCTCAATCTCATGGCCGCGCTGCCACAACCTCCATCTTGCCGGTCGCGGTGCGGGCCGAAAGCTGCGGCCGGTACATGTCCTCGACATTTGCCGCCGGGTGATCGTAGGTGCCGGGCGTCACGGCGCGAACGACATAGGCGACATTTATCTCGCGGTTGTCATCAGCGCTGCGGTTGAAGGCAGCAACGAAACGGTCGTTGCGGAATTCGGTGTGCGCTGCAGTCACCTCGCCGATCCAGTCGAAGTTGGTCAGCTGGGCGCTGTCGATGAGGCTCGGATTGTCGATCTGGAAGCCGGCCGGCAGCAGGTCGGTGATGACAATGCGTGAGGGCCACTTGTTGCTCTCGGTGACATGCAGCACCACGACATATCGCTCGTTCTGCTTGGCTTCCGACACATTCGCCTGCTCGCCATCCAGCGTGTAGTAGCTGCGGTCGATGGCAAAGCCGTCGCCGCCGGCGGGCAGCGGCACGACAGGCGCAGCCACCGTGGTCACCACGGCCGAGACCGCGTCGCTGGTCTGGTTGGTCAAGGTCAACGGATGGTCCGCCAACGCCTCACCCATCATCCGCGCCATGTAGGCACCATTGTGAAGCGCACCGTTGACATCGATCTTGAGCGAATCGTCACCGCCCTGGATCGCCCGCGCCGCGAGCAGCATCCATGCCTGTTCCTGGGTGCTGGTGTATTTGCTGCGTTCCCATTCCTTGGCAACGGCCTTGGCGAGTTCCGGCACGATCGGCGGCACGGGCCGGCTTTCAGCGGCAAGCGCCAGGATCGCCGCGCCATCCCGCAGAACCGAACCGTAGTCCGTGCGCGACAGGTTGACCTTCGTTACCATCGACTGGGCGGACATCTGCAGCGCGTCGACGAAGATGTTCTTCGAGCGCGTCGCATCACCATAAAGCGCCAGCGCCGCGGCGATATGTGCCTTGGCGAGCGGCGTCGGGAAGTCATTGATCATCGTGTCGGCGTAGTAGCGCAGATCGCTGATCGCCGCCTTCTTGTTGCGCGCCAGCACATAAAGCGCATAGGCGATCTGGTCGCCCTGATCCTTGACGTTGACATCGTAACTCAAGGCGTTCTGCAAGTTCTCCAGCGACTGGGCAAGCGCCCGATCCGGCACGTCGTATTTCTGCTCGCGGGCCCGCGTCAGGAAATCGGTGACGTAGGAATCAAGCCACAGGTCGCCGCTATCCGGTCCCCAGAGACCGAAACTGCCGGCCGATGCCTGGTAGGACAACACGCGATAGATCGCATCCTGCACCCGCTTCTTGATATCGGCATCGTTGTCGAGGCCTGCCTGCTCGGCGAGTTCGCTGAGATAAAGTAGCGGCAGCGCCCGGCTCGTCGTCTGCTCCGCGCAGCCGAACGGATAACGGTCGAGCGACATCAACAGCGCCGGAATGTCGAAGGCCGCAGAGCGCGTGACATTGACGCTGACAGACGCGCCGGGCAGCACGCTGTCAGCCAGAAGCGCCTTGTCGATCACAAGCTTTGCTCCCGGCTTCAGCGCCAGCACGCGGCGTTCGGTGACCGGCAGGACAGCCGGGCGTACCGGCAAATCGATGCTCTGGTCGAGCGACATCCCGGATGCATCAGACAGGTTGATTGACACGCTGCCATTGCCGGGCTGAAGACCGCTGACGGAAAGCGTCAGCGCCTGCTTGGCGCCTGCATCCAGCCGAATGGTTTGAGAGCCCTTGTCGATGCCGACGGCATCGTTGCCCGTGACAGCGAGTTTGTAGTCGCCGGCGGGCGCATCGGTGTTGGCGATATCGAGCCGCAGTTCCGACGTGTCACCGGGAGCCAGGAAGCGCGGCAGACTGGCGGTAACGACGACAGGGTCGCGGATGATCACATCCCGCGTCGCATGGCCCACACCTAACTTCGACCAGGCGACCGCCATCAGGCGCGCCGTGCCGTTGAATTGTGGGATATCGAAGCTGACCTGCGCCTTGCCCTCTGCATCCAGCTTCACAGGGCCGGAGAAGAAGGCGACCAGCTTCTGTGTCGGCGGACTGGCCTGCAGTGCAATCGCGCCGCCGTCGCCACCGGTGCGCAGCTTGCCGGTGGCGCCGAGCGAGCCATCGATCAGACGGCCATAGAGATCGCGAATTTCGAGGCCAAGCTGGCGCTGGCCGAAATACCAGTCCTCGGGATTTGGCGCCTCATAGCGTGTGAGATTGAGAATGCCGACATCGACGGCGGCGACCGTGACATAGGCGTCCTCATTGGCGCCGGCACCGGCCACCGCAAGGGTGATCGGCAACGGTCTGCGCGGCAGCATCTTTTCCGGCGCGTCTATCTTCACCTGAAGCGCCCGATCCTGCGGATCGACCTTCAGCCATTTGACGCCGATGGCACGCATCGGCATGTGGCTGTCCTGTGCATCGCCGGGGCGGAACAGGGTGGCGGTCACGTAGGCGCCGGCACCCCAGTCGGCCGTGACGGGGATATCGACTTCGCCGCCCTTCTCGCCGATATCAGCGTTCTGCACGGCTACCAGCGTCTCCGTACCAGCGGCGATCATCAACTGCCCGGCGTAGCGCGAGGAAACCTTCAGCTTGGCTGTTTCCCCGACCCTGTAGCTGTCCTTGTCGAGGGCAATCTCCAGCCCGTCCGGCGTCTCCGTCGAAGTCGCCTGCACGAACCAGCCCGCATCGAATTCGACGCTCGAGGTCGGGCCGTCCGCATCGGTGCTCTCGACCTCCAGGCGATACCGGCCCCACTGCACGGGCGAGGCGATCTTGGCGCCGTCCAGACCTGCATCGATATTACCGTTGCCCACCTGCTCGGCGGTGTAGACAGGCTCGTACTTCCAGGCGGTGCCGTCGCGGTACCACTGGTAGTCGCGGTTCAGCTTGTAAAGCTTCCAGCGCAGCCCCTTCATCTCTTCCTTCACGCCCTCGGCGCTGACGCCGATGACCGTGAAGTTGGCAATCGAGTTCTCACCGAGATCACCAGAGAATTCGGGCTTGATCCCGATCATCGGCCCCTGGTTCTGCACCGGCAGAACTAGAGAACGCTCAATCGCGCGGCCGCCGCTCTCCTGCATCCTGATGTAGACGGTGGCATTGAGCAGCTGCGTTGTGGCCGGCAGTTCGCCGACGGTGAGATCGGTGGCGCCCTCGCCGTTCTCGTCGAGATCAGGCAGTCCCTCGATCGATTGACGCGAATCCTCGCTGGCTTCTTCATCGGCCAGGCCGAAGAAATAACCGGGGAAAGCATCGGCCTGACGGGTCGGCTTGATGACCACATCGCCTTCCAGCGTCAGGCCGGCCGCGGGTGCGCCATAGAGATACTTGCCTGTGATATTGATTGTCGCCGGCGTGTCCGGGCCGATTACCTTGGCCTCGGTCTTCAGCTCCATGTCGGTACGATCCGGCACGAAATCATCGACCAGGAAGCTCTTGCTGGCGATCGGCGAGCCTTTTGGATCGGTGTGAATATTCATCGTCCAGGTGCCGCGCATGGCGTTGTCCTGAACGGCGAAATCAATGTTGTATCCGCCAAGATTGCTGGTCTGGCTAACGATACGGCGATCCTCGACGCCATCGGGGCGCAGAAAGATGAAGGTCAGCGGCAGGTTCTCGATGGCCTTACCATCGGTATCGCGGGCAAGCGCCGAGGCGTGAACTGTCTCGCCGACGCGGTAGATACCGCGTTCGGTGAATGTCAGCACATCGATCGCGCCGGGCGATGCGCGGCCGGTGACGCCGCGATCGGAAAGATCGAAGCCGGCGCGCGTCATGTCGAGGAAGACGTAGTCCGATGTTCCGTTCTTCGCGGTAATCACCGCCGGCGTCAACGCCGAGGTGCCGCGGATCAGGCCGGCGGTGAAGGTGGCGCGACCGTTGTCGTCGGTGGTCGCGCTGCCGAGCACCTCGTTGTTCTTGGCCAGCAACTGCAGTTCGACACCCGCCATCGGCTTGGCAGAGGCCAGCGAGCGGGTGAAGACGTTAAGACCGTCGGTGCCGGCATAGGTGGTGACGCCGATATCCGAAACCACGAACCATTGCGTCGCCTGCGAATTCCACTCCTGGTCCGGCGCATTCTCCGCGGTAGCGGTCAGCACGTAGACGCCGGGCTTGCGCTCAGGCAGTGCCTCGTCGACCGGGAAGCTGGTGACCACATCCTTATTCAGGTCGTTGGCGATCTCGATCGCCCCCTGCCAAACGAGTTCGCCGCTTTCGTCCTCAATGCGCTGCGCGCCGTAACCGTCGAGCTGCGTCAGGAACTGCGAGCTTGTCAGAAGCGGCGCGATGCCGCGATCGCCGATGCGGTAGAGCTTGAGCTTGGCCGACGGCATGTTGACCGAAACAATCGGAATGCCACGACGCGCCGTTGACGGCAACACGAAGCTGTCACCGGTGAAGCGGACGCTGGCCGTGCGATCCTTGACATAGATGTCGAGACCGACCGGCGCCTCCAGAACTTCATCGACCGACGAGGGAAGACCGGTCCGGAAAGCGATCTTGTAGTTTTCGCCATGCGTCAGCCCCTCGACGCAGATCTGCTTGTCCTTTGTCTCGAGCGCCTTTGGCGCAGCGCCGTTCAGCGTCACGAAGGGCGTATAATCAGTCGTCTTGACCAGCGATTCCGAAAAGGTGACACAGGCCCGCGGGGTGGCGCTGTCGGCATCGACGGTATGTTCGGTGATGCGGAAGCCCTGGGTCGATTTCAGCTGTAGAAATGCCGCCTGGACTTCCCTGGCGTTCACCAGCGCCAGACTTGCCTTGTAGGCATTCAGCGCCGCGCGGTAATTGGTGTTCTTCTCCAGCGCCACGGCAAGCACCGCCAGCGCATCCGCGCGGTTGGTCGTGGTCCGCGTCAGATCGTAGCCGTTGATCGCGGCCAGCACCGCCTGGGCGTAGATGTCGCTGCCGTTGTTGTCGTCGGTCTTGGCGAAGCTGTCGCCGGCGCGTGCGGTTTCCAGCCACAGTTCGCCATTGTCAGGCGTGATCGCCAGCGCGCCCCTGAAGGATTTCAGCGCGTCGACGACGTTGTTCGCCGTCAGATCGATCCGACCATTGGCGATCAGGCTGTCCGCCGACTGGCCCTGCTGGTCGTCGGCAAGTTCGAGGTTTGCCTTGTCGTCACGCGCTTGCTGCAACACATCGGCTGACAGAAAGCTGATCCGCGGCGCGACACCGAGGTCGGGCTCTTGCTGACCGGCGGTTTCAACGACCTTTCCGGCGATTGCCCCGGGGAAGGCATTCATCGTCTTGAAATCGGATTTGAGGAAGCACCAGCTCGCCTTCGGATTATAGGTGAAGGCCTTACATGACTTGTCACCGATGCAGGCGGTCTTGCATTGGTCGAGCGTGACATTCTGCTCGCTGCGCAGGTCGAAGCCGAAATAATCGGCGTCCCGCACCGTTTGAATCTCGCGCTTGGTGTCGGCGCCGAACGCGCCTGAGCCTCCGAGAACAGTGGAAACAACGATTGTAGCGGCTGCAAGGAACGCGCGTACGGACATAGGATCCCCCCGATATGCTGACGCCTGATGTGGCCGCGACTTTCCCCACTCGCGAGCAGCTTGTCAACTCGCGGAATGACATGGCCTACAGCAATCTTTGGTGCCTTCGCCTCAACGCCAGAAACCCTGGCGGCACTTAGGCGCGACTCGCTTGAAATCACATAAAATTAAATATTTTTTAACGTTAACAATATCTTACCATCTAATACGCTTGCATTGATGCGGAACATATCGGTTGCTGCTCCGTTAATTGCACGAGTCCTAACGGAAATAGCAAACAGGGAGCCGTCATGGCCACCGGCGTTGAGTACAAGTCATCGAACGAAAGCAAAGCCAGACATCGCGTCCTGATCGTCGAGGACGAGCTTTTCATCGCCCTCGACCTCGAAGAAACTGTCAAGGCGATGGGCTTCGATGTGGCCGGACTGGCAAGCGGTCAGGATCAGGCGTTGAAACTGGCGTCGCTTGCGGACATCGCTTTTGTCGACGTCAATCTCTCCGACGGGCCGACAGGACCGGAGATCGGGCGACGACTGGTGGAGGAGTTCGGCGTGACGGTGGTGTTCATGACCGGCAATCCGGAGGCCGTCGCCAATCGCCTGAATGGCGCATTAGGCGTCGTGACCAAACCGGCCATGCCCGCCACGGTACAGCGGACGCTGGAACAGGCTGCAGATGCGCGGCGCAGTCTTAACTGAGCGCAGCAGATATCCGGCATAATAAGTGGATAGGGCCCGGACATCGCGTCCGGGCCTTTTCGTCAGATAAGGCCGCTCAGAAGCGCAATGCCTGCAACCGCTGCAACACCGCCGCTGGCGCGGGTCACGAACGAGCCCCTCGTTTCACCCATTTTAGCAAGCCCATATCCCATGGTGATGCCAGCGAAATGCAGCGCGACCGTCGCGATCATGAAACCGGCGGCGTAAGCCATGCCACCCGCGGCGGCGGGCATTTCCGCACCATGGGCAAGGCCATGGAAAATCGCAAACAAACCGACTACTGCGGCGGCGGCAGCAACGGGCGCGCGAATATTAAATGCAATGACGGCGCCAAGCACGAGCACCGAAAGCGCGATCCCCGCTTCAACGAACGGGATGGCAATCCCCATCATGCCAAGCGCGCCGCCTGCAGCCATGACGCCGACGAACGTCGACGGCACGATCCAGACTGCGCGACCGCCAAGCTGCCATGCGAGGACACCGACCATCACCATCGCCAGGACGTGGTCTAGGCCGGACAGCGGATGACTGAAGCCGTGGACGAAACCGGCCGTGTCGCCTACGCCGGTATGGGCAAATGCCAGCGAAGGAGCGAGAACGAGTGCTGTCAGCGCAGCGGATAATTTGATGCTCTTTGAAAACACGGATGTGCCCCTTATCGTTGTGCAGTGTTGCAGCGAAAATGGCACGGCAAGGCAGCGTGGAAAAGCGAAAAAACTGCCGTTACAGTTATTTGACGTAGATCGGTGCTGCATTGCAGCAGCGCCTACGTCGGCTCCAATGTACCGAACCAGGCGACCAGCCCAACGACGGCCAATCCCAGACCGATTTCAACGAGAATGCATGCTTTCAGGGCGTGCAACGAAGGGTCACGCGCGAGCCTCGGGACGAAAACGTAGCGATTGACCACGGCAACCAGCACCATGATTCCCACCAGCGTCACCTTGATGCTCAGTAGCAGCTGATAGCGAACACTCCAGTCAAACGGAACCGTTCTGACAATCAGCAGCATGTTGGCGATACCGGAGGCGATGACCAGTGCGACGGCGACGTGGCCGGCCGCGGAAAAACGCATCAGCGCCAGTCGCGCCTCCGATTGAAAGCGCCCGGCGCCGAGCATTGGGAGGATCAGCAGCACCGGCACCAACGCGCCGAGCCAGGCACCGCCGGCGAGAAGGTGAAGACCATCGTTCAGCCGATGCGCGATCCGCAGCCAGCCGCTGTTCATCGCGGCGTGGCCACTGGTCGTTAGGCTGATCAGCAGCAAGGCAGCACCAACGTTTTGCGCCCTCCGCCGATGCACCCGTAGGCTGCTTGCCGCCACGAGGAAAACAGTTGCACAGGCCTGGAAAATCCAAGCACGCCCCACATCCGTCTCCAGAAGAATGCCGTGCAGCATCTCGGGTGAAAACGCATCCTCCCAGCCATTTCCGATCGTCGCCGCCCGCAAGGGCAGCATCGCCGCCGTGGCCGCAACAGCAATCGCTATGGCAACTGCGCGCGCTGACCGCAGAACCTGATCGATATGGCGTGCGAGCCTGGCCGGAACGACAAACCCCAGATAGGCTGACGCCCCCCAGAGCCAGATTGCCGGCGCATCGAACAGAAAACGGCAGACGATCAGAGCGCCTGCCGGTGTCACGGCTTGACCGTGAAGCCGTAACTGCCATTCGTCTTGTGGCCGTCGGTGGAAAGCACGTGCCACTCGACTGTGTAGGACCCGGCATCAAGCTTGGTTGGAACTGGAACCGTCAGCGTCTTGCCTTCATCTGCGAGCGTCGCATCCCCCGCCTTGATCTCGATCTTTCCGGGACCGGTAATCGTCGCGCCGGAGAAACGAAGGTTGAGTTCTTCGGTGAAATGCAGATCGATCTGGGTGGGGGACGCGCTGACAGTCGACTTGTCAGCCGGCGTGCTGGTCTTCAGATGTGCATGGGCAAATGCCGGTCCGGAGAAGCCAAGAACGGCGGCAAGGGACATGGCGATAACAACGTTCAATCTGGACATATTGATACTTTCTTTTTGTATGCTGGCTCGATTAAAAATGCGCTGAGGCATTCGGATTACTGTGGTTTCGGCATGGTCATACCGCCCATATCGGAGTGGGTCGCATCAGCGCCCGGGGCCCCTCCGGCAATATTTCCAACGGAGAATTCAACGTCGATCGCGCCTGCCTTTTCGAAGGTCAGGGTCGCCTTCACCGTTTCCCCTTGCTTGAATGGCTGGACAACGCCCATGAACATCACGTGATAACCACCCGGTTTCAGCTCGATCGTCTGGCCGGCCGGCACAACGAGGCCCCCCTGCACCGGCCGCATCTTCATCAACCCACCATCGACGCTCATCTGGTGAACTTCCGCGGATTTGGCCCGGTCCGCAGCGATAGCGACAAGCGTGTCGTCGGCAGACCCGGTGTTGGTCAGTGTGAGATAGCCGCCACCGACCTTGGCACCTGGGACCATGGCACGCGCATAGGCATGATCGATTTCGATATCACCGACCTTGACGTTTTGCGCCATCGACAATGTGGAAAACAGGCCAGCAAAAAGCGGACCGGCAAGAGCGATATTCAGCTTGTTCATTTTACGGTTCCTGAATGGGAAATGGCATGGTCATGCATTCTGCCACCGAACCCTTGGAACGATGACGGTGGGTATGCGCGAAAGACTGAGCGTGCTTGTGATTTCGGGGGTAACGCCATTAAGCGGCAGCGCCAAACGGGCGTTACGGGCTTACGCCGCGAGACACGCTCAAGCCGTGATGTGAAGTAGAGGAGGAGCCCTCGCGCCCTTGTTCGGCGGCTGGGCCTGCTTGCGCGCGATGGCACCAACATAAGGCGAAGCAAGTGCATCTTCGATGCGGAGATTGACGATACCGAACGATCCCGGCGTGGGCAGAATGACAGCACTGCTGACAAGGCAGGCTTCGCATTCAGATTGATGCTTCTTGCCGTGTGGCTGAACTCTGCTGTCCTTGTCGGCAATGCAGATCACTGGCAGTGTACCATCCGGCAGCACATATGCTGCGAACTCGCCTTGGGCGAATGTGCTCGCGGTCGACGCCGGCGCCTGGTGGCCGAAGCCGACAAATAGCAAAGCGATGGCGCAAGCCATGCGCACCAACCACCGAGCAATCATCATCTGCTGGCACTTCACCTTTATCGGCCCTCTCCCGTGGTTCCTTCTCTACGGAAAACTTCGACGAATCTCAATGCGGCAAATATGCAATCGGGAGTCTGGAACTCGTCCGGGCAAGGCCCTGTCTACAGACGGACCGTGCCTCGAACGAGCCACCAAGTCACGGTCAGTTCAGATGGCTGGCCAAAATGCCGACAAAATTGTCCATGTCGGCCTTTGTCGTGCGATGATTGACGATGGAGCAGCGCACGGACAGTTGGCCGTTCAACGTCGTCCATGACGGTACCGCGAGGCCCGATTCATGAATGTCGAGCACGAGATTGCGGGTGAACTCCGCGGTTGCGCCCCGGATGCCGAAGCAGACGATATTCAAGGCGACCGGAGCGCGAAGCGCGAACCTTGGATCACGTTCAAGGCGTTCGGCGAGATACCGCGCCACCTCGCATGTATGGGCGATCGAGTCACCGATCCGCTCCGTTCCAAGAGCCTCGATCGTCATCCAGGTCTTCAAGGCCCTGAACCCACGTGAAAGATCCGGCCCGAGATCGCACGGCCACGTGTCGCCGGCCGCAAGGCCGCGATCGGAGCGCTGAAGATAGGCGGCAGGCTGCGCAAATGCCGCCTTGTGCGCGGCACTGTCACGAACCAGCAGAAAGCCCGCATCATAGGGAACGTGACCCCATTTGTGAAAGTCGAGCGCAACGGACGCCGATCGTTCGATACCTGCAAACAGATCGCGCATCTCGGGTGAGAGCATGCCCAGCGCGCCGATGGCGCCATCGACGTGAAACCACAGCTTCTCGGTCTCGGCGATCTCAGCGATCTCAGAGAGCGGATCGATCGCGCCGGTGTTGACCGTCCCGGCCGTACCGACGACGAGGAACGGCAACAAGCCAGCAGCGCGGTCCTGCGCGATCGCGGCGGACAAGGCGTCCATTCTCATTCTACCGGCGACATCCACTGGGACAGACCGCAGATTGGCCGATCCCATCCCCGACAATTGCATCGCCTGCGCGATGCAGACATGCGCCTCCGAGGACGTGTAGGCGACAAGCTGCTGCTCGATGTTGCGCAGGCCCGTCTGGCGCGCGCCCTGCCCCAATGCCTCGGTCTTGGCGATGATGACAGCGAGGAAGTTCGCCATCGACGAACCGGTGACGAACAGTCCGCTCGCCGACGCCGGATAGCCTAGGGCTTCGCTCATCCACCGGACGATCTGCTTTTCGACCTCGATGCCGACGTGATCACGACCGCCACAGTTCATGTTGAGACCGGCGGCGATCAGCTCGGCCACCATGCCAACCGGTGTCCCTGCGCCATGCACCCAGCCCATAAACAGCGGATGCAGGTTGCCGGTCGCATGCGGGAAGATATGCGCACGCACATCATCCAGCACGTCGTTCAGGTCGCGCGATGCGTGGGGTATCGGTTGCGCGAACCTTTCGCGTGTCGCATCCGGCGTTGGCTGCCAGACCGGATTTTGTCGGACGTTCGCAATATGATCGATCGTATCGTCCAGAATCCGATGTGCCGCGGCACGAAATTGCTGCCAATCGGCAGGATCCAGCCCTACCGGGTTTTTGGACGGCTCAGCCGCCGGCAACGCGCCTTCTTGGCTCGACTCCGGCATCACACACCTTTGACTCTATTGGAAATGGTGGCCCATTTTTCAAACAGGACGTCCAAATTGGCCGCGATTGGCTCCAAGGCCTTCGACAAAGGCAGTCCGGCGGCAAGTCCTTGGGATACCGTATTGATATCAAGTGCCGAAGCCGCGACACGCAAGATCGTGCGATGACCGAGATTGACCGCCTGCCCGACATGGCAGACGGGACCGCATCCGTCCTCACGCAAAGCCAGATGCAGCTTCTGGACTTCCGCCAGAGAGGAGAATGCGCCAGCCTTGTTCGTGATCGTCAAGGGAACAATGGTGCGGGTGGCGACATGCTCGCCTTCGTCATCCGGGTGAATGAAGGCGTTGTGGAGAACGCCGATCCGCGCACGTACGAGCTCGGTGAATGCCGCGCGAATCTCGAACTGGAGGCGATCATCGACGGTTCGAGCGGAGTTCACCTGCGCCAGCGCGGCCGCCCATCGCAACCCCAATCCAAGATTGAAATGCGAGCCGAACACCAGCGTTGCTGTCGCCCTGCGAGAGGCCGGCCAGTCGTGAAGTGCGGTATAACAGGAGAGCCCTGTCGGGAAATCCGTGGCCGACGCCAGTTCCGCGGCAATCGATGGCGGCAAAAGCAGAGCGCCAGCAAACGGTGGCCCACCCAAGAATTTCGACCCAGTCACCGCGACCAGAAACCCGTCGGCAATGTCCTGCCGCAAAGCAGCACGGGTGCAGCGAAACTGGCAGGCGTCGACGAGCACACGAACACGTTCCGGCGCGAGAGAGGAAACATAACGCGCGGCTTGCCTGGAGACACCAGCGAGACCAGTCTTCGACGTATCGAGCACATGAACGAGCACGTCGCGGCCGCGCTTCAGCTCCTGCTCGACGGCAGCGATCACATCGCTGTCGATGTCGCACGCGCTGCGCGGCTGGCCAAGCTCATTGCGGATAGCGACACTGCGCAGCTCGATCCGCCCGGCGGAAAAGCCTTCGAGCATCGCACCGGCGGTCACCGCCGATCCGAGCGCGGTTGCGTCGGAGAAGTGGCGCCCGGCAGCCGCGCGCTGCACGCCGCTTCCGGTCTCTTCAGGCGCGATCAGAATACTCGTCAAAGGCCGGGTCGACAGGGCAGACACCAGGCCGATCACCAGAAGCTCCACATCTGTGCCGGATGCGGCAAGGATGACATCCGCATCGCCGCAGCCGAATGCTTGGGCAATGCCCACGCGGATAGAAGCAAACCAGTCGTCGATGCCGGCGGATTGCGCAGTATCGGCGCCGAACAGTCGCCTCAACTGAGCATCTGCAGCAAGAAAGCCCTCCGTCGAAACATTGCTCGCCGTGGTCGATGCGAAGGCAATTTCGTGCGGCGCCGGTGTCATCCTGGTGCCATAACGGTTGCGGCCCGTTGCCGGATCCGGCCGGATACGACCGTCGCCACCGCCGGCAAGCAGAAGCGACAGAGCGTGCGCGGCATCGACCGGCTGTGGACTAAAGGACTGCTCGTCTCCCGGCTCGCGCATTGTTGCGGGAATCGTGATCATGCTGTTTCCGTATCTGGTCATCGCGCCAGGAAACACAGTCACACGGACCGGTTCGGGAGCAATTTGGCGCGCGCAGCCAACGCATTTTCGAAAGCTGAGAACAGCGCGTTCATCGGTTGCTTCTTATAGGGAAACACAACTTCCGAATCCATCGAGTGAACGATCATTGCGACATCGGCCTCGAACAGCAGAAGGCGCCCGTCCGCCATTTCGGCGCAGTCGATGGCAAAGTAGTCCAGCCCAATCCGGCGGTGAAGCGCCTCGAAGGCATCCGCGTGCCGGGCGGCGAAGTCGCTATCGAAGTCGGCCATCCACGCAGCCTCTTCCATCCGTCGCTCGTGGTGTTCGGCCATGCCAGCGCTCAAATAATGCACCATCCAGTGGTCGGAAACCGCCAGATGACTGGCAAACGGCTTGCCATCGATGACAGCGATACGTTGCTTGCGGAACTTGCCGTCCGCGCTGCTGTAATCGATGAAGGGAGCGATGTAGAATTCCTTCTCCGGGCGCGCCACAAGATACTTCGCCAGTTCCAGCGAGGTCGTGATCTTTTCCATGCCGTGGCCGGCATGCGTGCCCAACGGCCGAACGATGACAGGAAAGCCTGTAAGACCGTCGATCGCATCGATTTTGTCAGGCCCGATTGCGATTTCCTCAAGCTTTGCGCGGGCGACCCGACTTGTAACTGGCGCCAGGATCGAGGCCTCGTTGCGGAAAGCCTCGGACACGCCTTCGCGCGACAGGTCGATGACATTGCGTGGTGCGCCGTTGACGATGGGGCCGGCCCAGTTGATCAGTAATCGTTCGAGATTTTCAAGAACCGACCGATTGTCGGCGGATTCGCCCACAGCAACGAAGGCGACATCGTGCTGCGGCACGTCATGCAGGTCCTGGGTGGAAGCATCGATGTAGTGCAGAAGAATGTTGGTATCCGATCCCTCTAAAAGGAACTCGATCGGCGTGTTAGCCATGAAGTCGCCCGGCGTAGCGATGACCAGGACGTTGATTCCATTGCCCTGCCCATTGCTGACACGGTATGTACGGCTGATGTCGAGCGCTGCCTTCTGTGTGGTGGCCGCCTCAGTCGGCTTGCCGACCGTCTGCAGAATGATCGACAGATCCATGAAGGCGCCAGCATCTGCCTGGTCGGCAGACACCCGTGCAACCAACTTTTCCCAGACTGGCGTGATATCCCGCCCCTCGTAGAGGGTGCGAACGATAGCCGCCTTGCCAATTATGGAATGAAGATCGTCGAATTCCCGAATCTGGGCGGCAGCGCTTTTCAAAATCTCAACTCCTGAGGTCCGGCTGTTGCGACGACGGGAGAGCCGCCGCACCAACCGGAATCCGAACATGTTGAGCTACTTGTGTTCCTCGTCGCTTGTGTGGACCTTGCTGATCGGCATTAGATAACGCTCGCGACGAGAAGGTGCTTCTCTCTCGTCGATACGATCTGTTTACAGTCGCCTCTCATCCGACAGACGAGGCGCTTTCCTCAGCAGAGCGCAGCAGATCAGCAGGAGGACAACCAGAACTGCCGTCACCACGCTTACCAGTCCAAAGATGTTGCCAACAGCGCCAACGGCGATAACGGTGCATGCAGCAACCGCGTATGTGATGGCGGCGTAGGTCGATGACAGCGCGCCGTGGTCCCTTGGCGACGCACCTTTCGTCAGGATGACGAGGGCCAGCCTGTAGGCAATACCGATACCGACACCGAAGGCGCCGAAGCCAGCGATGGCAACGATTTCGCTTCCCGTCACCGCCCCGCCGACAATGAGCAGCAACCCCAACGCCATGCCGTCGACACCGCTCAGAGCTGGCGCAATCCTTCCGATCCGCTTGCTTCCAACCTGACTGGCCGCGCAGCAGATTAGAAGCACGATCATGCCTGATGCTTTCACGTCCGACATGCCGCGCTCCTCGAAGAAGCTGGGGAAGAACGTGATCGCCAGGCTGATGGCAATCCACGCGAGCGAACCAATGAAAACGGGAAACAGGTTGGCGGTGAGCGCCGTCCGGACCTTGCCGGCTTCCAGCGAAATCCTGCCGAATGTGCTGCGATTGGCAGTCCGCATCAGGCCGAAGGTCACCAGTAGTGCGACGAAGAGCAACAAGCACGCAGTGGCATGCGCTTCGAAGGTCCAACTGACGGCAACGCGATGCTCGAGAAGCACGACGGACAGCTGGGAGAAAACGGTACCGACCACCGCCCCGACGAGATTTCCCGTCGCCGACAGCGAGCGCCCACCCGCACCAAAGGCCGCCACCACGAGCGCGGCAGCAGGGCCTGTCCCCAATCCCACAGCCACACCCGCAAGCGCCCGGCCGAACAGGATGCTCTCTTCGGAAGCACTGGCCATGCTCAGATCCGAAAGGATGGCCGCCAGGATCGCGCAGCACAGGAGAACCGGAGACCACCTGACGACGGACGGCCGCGACAGCACGGCAAGGAAAACCACCTGAACGCCGACGTAGCAAACGAACGTCAAGGACATCGTGACGGGCGTAAAGCCGAGCAGCTGTCTGTAAACCGGAAGCAGCGGCGTCGTGGCATTCGTTCCGGCCAACAGCAGGCTGAATGCGAGAGCGGAGATGATGCCTTGAAAGATAGCCAGCCGGCGATGATGCGGCCCGGCTGCCGATTGATGGTCTAAGCCTGTGGTAGGTTGCACGCGAATAACTCTGTATGGGCGGGTCGCCCAGAAGGCCACCGCATTGACGACTCTCTGCTCGCGCTTCCTCCTCAAGTTGCGAGCATTCCGGTGGTGATCCGTCCTCCCAGCGGACACTGAGGGTGAGAGGCCTCGCCCGCAGCGAAACCCAATAAGACACATCGAACCGCCAAACGGAAGCTTCATAGCTCGTTGTCCAACGAAGCTGTCGATTGTTGTCTACAAGCGTCGTGTTTGCGCGCATCCCGCAAGCAAAGCCGTCACTCGTCGCTGGCGTGTTTCAGCCGCGGATTTCGATAGCCCTCCGCATCCTCAGGCCGGGTGTTTTTCGTCGAGTGCCGCTATCGCCTCAGCAAGTGCTGCACGCACTCGCGCCTTTTCCGCTGGATCCAATTGGCCGATATCGAGGTGCAGATCGAGGCCGGAGAAGTGCTCGCTCATCACTCGGATGGCGTGGTCTTCCCCGAGCAGCAATCCGTTCACGGCGTAAGGAACGATCTCGCGCTGGATACCCTTCATGGTGATCGGCGGCAGCGGCGTCGCGTCGACGATATCTTTTACCAGCGCATAGGTTTCATAGCTGATGACGATCTTACCGCCCTCGGCGATCGATTGCAGGCGGGCAGCCAGGTTGGCCTCCGCACCGATGATGGTGTAGTCCATCCGATCGTTGCTGCCGAAATTGCCGACATTGCAATAGCCGCTATTGATTCCCATTCGAACAACGAACGGTTCCTCCGTGCCGTCGCTGCGCCACTTGGCTTTCAGTTCGCCGAGGCGGCGCTGCATGTCGATCGCCATCTTCAGGCAGGCTTTGGCGTCTTCGGCTGCGCCATTGGTTTCAGGGTCACCGAAGAAGACGAGCACGGCGTCGCCGATGAACTTGTCGAGCGTGCCGCCATGTTTCAAGGCAATCGCGGACATCTCCGTCAGATATTCGTTGAGCATTTCCGTCAAGGCTTCGGGCTGCAACCTCTCGGTTGTCGCTGTGAAATCCTTGATGTCGGAAAAGAAGATTGTCAGCCGCTTGCGTTCGGTATGGACCACAACATCCTTCTGGCCACTGAATATACCCTTGTAGATCTGCGGCGAGAGATAGCGGGATATCTTCATCGAAATGCTGGCCAGGAATTCGTTGGTGGATTCCAGATCGCGGTTGAAGCCCTGAATCAGGGTTGCCTGGCGCTGCTGCAGCACGACGAGCGCGATTCCAAGACCGGCAAAGCAGAGAAAATAGAGCAACAGGTATTTGAAGGCGAACACATCGCTGACAAACGGCTGCCGGATGATCACCTCCTGAATGCCGCGAACATCGCCGACTTTCCAGTCCTTCTTCGGACTTTCGGGATGGGTGTTGTGGCAGGCAACGCAAGCCTGCCCCATGAGGACGGGGGTCACCAGCCGAAACGTGTTGGTGAAACCGTCGCGACTGATCTCGGTCAGCGACTGCTTGGGATCGGCGCGCAGGGCTCCGAGAGAGGCGGCTTCGAACCTGTCGAGATCGTGCGGCGCACGCTTCTTGAATGGCAGGTCGGAGACAAAGCGATAGGTGATGTTGGCCTGCTGCTGCTTGATCACGTCGCCAAGTTCGAGAGAGAGCGTGGCGGGGATGGGAATGGCGCCCGGTATGGTGGCATATTGATGGGTGACAGTGGTACCCGTATCGACGCCCGCCGCATGGGCGGCAAGGATGCGTCCGACGACATTGCTGGCGTAGTACGACCGGATACTGGTGATCAGCGAGCTCATATCCTGGGCCTGCCGTTTTAGCGCAACCTGCGACAGGCTGCTGACATCCAACCACACGGCAACCGGCAAGCCAGCCAGCATCACAGCGACCAGAAGCGCAATGAAGTAGCCGTTCTTTCTTGCCGTCGAACCATGATTTGGATCACCTGCCACGCTGCACCTCATTATTGAATGCGGATTGGCTGGTGCGATGCCGTGGGCGTCGCTAGCCACATGGAACATCATGGGTTTGCATGACGAAAACCCATGCACGCGGATCCACCCATACGGTAGGATATGCGAAAGGCAGTCTCGACGTGATTTGTATGCGCGGTTACATAGCACGGGAGAACAAGGCAAGCCAGCCGACGCCCGTAAGGCTTCCGCCTTACCTTAGCGCCGGCAAGCCGCCTATCTGGGCGCACCGGATGGCGCCACAAGGACACGCGTCTGGCGCGTTGCCGCAAGTACGTTGCGGCCATCAGCAGTGAAGGAAGACACAATGCAGTTCACCCGCATCAACGATACAACGATCCATTACCAGTTGATCGGCGGGCCTGCCGACAAGCCAGTTATCGTTTTCGTCAACGCGCTCGGAACCGACTTCAGGATCTGGCGCGATGTTGTCGTCAGATTGGCTGGTGACTATGCGATCGTGCTCTGCGACAAGCGTGGCCACGGATTGTCGTCCATCGGCCAGATGCCCTACACGATCGATGATCACGCATCCGACCTCCTCGGCCTGCTCGATCTGCTTGCGGTGAAGAATGCGTTCCTCTGCGGTCTTTCGGTGGGCGGAATGATCGCGCAGGCGGTGTATCACCAGAGCCCGGAACTGGTGCAGGGGCTTATCCTTTGCGATACCGCACACAAGATCGGCACACAGGAAAGCTGGAACGCGCGTATCGAATCCGTTGAAAGAGCGGGGCTTGCGAGCATCGTCGATCGGATCATGGAGCTCTGGTTCACGCCACCGTTCCGCCGCCCCGAGAACACTGCGTACGATGGATACGCCAACATGCTGGTCCGCCAGCCGGTCGAGGGGTATCTGGCCACGTGCGCTGCCATACGCGATGCCGACTACGCCGAGGCAGTCAAGACGATCGCTGTTCCAACCATCTGCATCGTCGGCGAACAGGATGGATCGACGCCGCCGGATCTCGTCAGGTCGATGGCCGCCTGATTCCCGATGCGCGCTACGAGGTGATCGCGGATTCCGGCCACCTGCCCTGCGTCGAACAGCCCGAAGCCTTGGCCGCGGTGATCCGCGCATTCATCGACTACGCCTCTCACGATGCGCGCCGCGTCTAAAGCACGGCCCCTGCATTGCCTCATTCCACTTTGGTCGAATGCCGAGGCAATTGCATTCGGGCAACCGAATTCCCATCTATTTCTCAGGAAAACAGGGTTTTGCCATTCCAAATTGGCCGGTCATCACTGCTATTTACCAAAATCGAACCATAAGCAGTTGCTTTCCGTGACAAAACCCGGTTGCTTAAGAAATTCGATCACATCAGATGATAGTGGTTGGATGTGGTACTGAAGACAGAGACGGCTTCGGAAATCCGCACTTCGTGTCAGGCTTGAGTGATGATTGCGTGACGTGGCAGGGTTGGCCCATTTTGAAAAAGCGATGAGTAAAGATCTCTTTCAAGTAAAGTTCTGGGGCGTTCGCGGCAGTATCCCGGTCTCCGGGCCTGAATTCGATCGCTATGGAGGTAATACCTCTTGCATCGAAATCCGCTGTGGTGAACACCGGATGATCTTCGACGCGGGCTCCGGCGCGCGCGAAGCAGGCCTTTGCATGCTCAACGACCAGGTCCGCGACGTCGACCTTTTCTTCAGCCACTGCCACTATGACCACATCATTGGCCTACCGTTTTTCAAGGCTATCTACTATCCCTCGATCGACCTGCGCATCTGGTCCGGCCACCTTGACGGCAAGATGAGCACGCGCGAGATGATCGAACAATTCATCAGCCCACCCTGGTTTCCTGTGAAGACCGACATCTGTCAGGCGACGATGAGCTTCCGCGATTTTCGCGCCGGTCAGACATTGGAGCCGCATCCCGGTGTCAGGATCAAGACGTTCATGCTCAACCATCCGGGCGGCGCCATCGGATACCGGATCGAATATCAGGGCCGCTCGCTGGCACTTGTTTATGACGTGGAACACATCCCCGGCACGCACGATCCGGTGGCGCTTGAAATGATGGCGGGTGCCGATCTTGCGGTTTACGACTGTACCTACAACGAAGACGAGATGCAGCGTTTCAAGGGTTTTGGCCATTCGACCTGGCAGCATGGCATCGAGCTCGCGAAAATGGCCGGCACCAAGCATTTTGCGCTTTTTCACCATGCGCCATCCCGCACGGATACACAGCTGGAAGCAATGGAGAAGGACGCACAGGCCGCCTTCCCAAACTCCTTCGCGGCCCGCGACAACCAAGTACTCGACCTTTAAATCAGCAGCGCCCGCGCGGATTTCCAGGCAATAGCGGGATGATCCGCCGTGGACTTCAAGAGCTGTGCGAGGAAGTCCCAGGCCGTCGCGTCGTGCACGAGGTGATGGGTGAGAATGCCGATCGGCTCTCCGTCATCATCAAAACGAGCCCGCAGTTCCCCGACAAGTTCGGCAATCAGCTCGACATGCGGCCGGCCACCGCGAACACCGTGCCAGTTCATGATATCGACATGGGTGTTGAGCATCGGGATCGGTCCACCTGCCTGCGCCCTGCCGTAGATCGACAAGGCCTCAAGCCCCAGCCCAGGCAAATCGGGAATCAACGCCTTGCTGATCCGGTTCCACGGCGGCACCAGCATCGGTACGAATTGCTGGGGAAACAGTCGGCGCAAAATGGCGCCCCCGTCGCGCAGTTCGCCGAGCACCGTATCGACAGGGCGATGCGCGCCGAGCTCCTGCTTCTTCTCGTCGGGTCCGGCATGATTGGCGTGCGCCCATCCGTGCAGCGCCACCAGAGCATGAGGCTCGATGCTTAATCTGGCAGCGAGCGGTTCGCCTGAGGTCGCGGGAATGGCAGCAAGTGTCAGCGGCACGCTTGCCGTGCGCGTCAAGTCCAGAAGCTGCTCAAGCGCCGGCGTCGGCTCCGCGGCATCATCGTCACGAAGCCACAGCCGGGCCGTTCGGCCAGCATTGCACCAGCGGTCGAGTTCAACGCGCAACGGCGCCCAGGTTTCATCGACCGTCATCAATTTGCTCCTGCATATTTCCGTAGAATTTCGTCGAGCGTTCCTGCCGCAACCGTCAACGATCGCTCGGCAAGCACGAAGTGACGCGCCGCCTCGCCCATAGCCTGGCGCGTGGAGGGATCGTCCAGCAGGGTGGCGAGCGCGGCTGCATAAGCGGCGACATCGCCGTCCGGCGTCAGATACCCTGTGACACCTGCCTGAACCACCTCCGGCACGCCGGCCGTCTGTTGCGCGACAACAGGCAAGCCGGCTGCCTGCGCCTCCAGATAGGCAAGACCATACGCCTCGCCACAACCCGGCCAAGCATAGGCCCCGGCATGTCCGAGCGCATCGGCGATTTCGGCAGCATCGCGTTCGCCCAGCCACTCGATTCTGTGCGGCTCGAACTGCGAAAACAACTGCTCGACCTCTGATCGCATTGGACCATCGCCGATGATTGCCAGCGTCCATGGCTTGTCGCTGATCTCAGCGAGCGCGCCGGCCAGCATCCTGTAACTTTCCATCTTGTCGCCGGCTCGCATCATCGCGACGGTGATCAATCGGGTTGGCTGCGGCTTAGAGATGGCACCTTCAAACAACACCGTATCGATAAACGGCGCAAGCTGCGCGACGGTTGCCTGAGGGAGAGCGCGTTCCAGGCCCAGCCGATCGCGCTGCGTGAAGGCGATGTTGACGGCGGCATCCTTGACCTGCGCTGCGACCTGCGCCTGAAACGGCGCCCAATCGCTTTGGTCCCGCTTCGCAGAATAGGAGGCTTCGGCGGTCATGTGGGGTATGTCGAACTCGGCACACAGCGCCGGCCCGAACGGATCCACCGACTTGTAGTAGGGATGATAGCAGAACCAGAGCTGCGGCTTTTCCCCATCCGACCAGACTGCTCGCAGCCGCTGCAGTTCGGGCGCGGCACAGGCTACAACTTCGGCTGCCGCTTCGGGTGTTGCGGCGAAGCTGCGAAACTCCGAGGCAATATCTACCGTGTGGCCAGCTAATTCCAGTGCACGGATCAACAGCCGTGCCATCAGCCTGTCGCCCGACGGCACGGGATGATTGGGAGATTTGAGCGGTGCGTAGAATGCGATGCGCATCAGGACTTCTCTGCCGAAACGGAGTGTTCACAGCCGTCCGCTGGTCGTGTCGAGGAAAAGTTTGCTATGGTGTTCGTGTCCTTACGGCTCGCTGACGAACATGTGACGTACACACGCGGTTGAAAGACGGCAATAAAACCTCAATTGCCTTACCAATAAGGCATATGTGATTTGGGTTTCAAGAACGGGATTGAATGGCAATCGTCGCAGCCAGCAGCATTTTCTCGGAGCGTTCGATCAGACGCGCCCGGCTGGGCTCCGGCCTTGTCATGTTCGCCTTTGCTCTGCTGCATTTTTCCAATCACGCCCTCGGTCTCATTTCCGTGTCCGCGGCAGAGGATGGTAGACGGTTTTTCACCGCCCTCTGGCGAAATCCGGTCGGCACGCTCGTTCTTTATGGCGCGATCCTCACGCATATCGGCCTGGTCTTGCGCGGCATCTACATCCGCCGCAGCCTGATCATGCCCAAGGGAGAGATGGCGCAGATCGTGCTCGGCCTAGCGATACCGCTGCTGCTGATCGACCATGTGATCGGAACACGGATCGTTCACAGTCTCTACGGGTATCGGGACAACTACGAGACGATCATGCGGACACTATGGATCACCGCGCCAGGTAACGGCCTGCGGCAGATCTTCGCTCTGATCATCGTCTGGTTTCACGGTTGTATCGGCCTGCATTACTGGCTGCGCTATCGAACCTGGTACACCGATGTGGCGGCGCCGCTACTTGCGATCGCCATTCTCGTCCCCGTGTTGGCCATTCTCGGCTTCATCGAAATGGGCCGTACGATCGCCGAGCCAGCCTATGAAGGTATCGTCGACACCGGCCGGTACGAGGCCAATCTTAACGCCCGCTACGCCACCGATCCGCAGGCAAGGGCAGAGGTCGCCATGATCCGCACTGGGCTTTACGGCTCATTCGCTGGTGCCCTGTTCGTCGTGGTAGCGGCGCGAACCCACCGACGGTGGAGAGAACGGGTGAACCAGATCGCGGTTCGCTATCAGGGCGGTGAGGTCGTGAATGTACCGCGCGGGTTTACCGTCCTCGAAGCCAGCCGGCTGGGTGGAATTCCACACTATGCGGTCTGCGGCGGCAAGGGCCAGTGTTCGACCTGTCGCGTGCAGGTTCTCAGTAGTTTTGAAAACCTACCAACGCCGGACAAGCTGGAGCAATCGACGCTCAAACGGATCAACGCAGCCCCCGATGTCCGGCTCGCCTGCCAGCTGCGTCCAACCCATGACCTGACCGTGGTGCCCTTGCTACTGCCGGCAGCCACGGAGGCCGCAGTCCCGGCCAACACCCAGGAAACCAGCCCCGGCCGCGAGCGCGAGATCGCCGTTCTCTTCTGCGATATTCGTAACTTCACCACACTGACGGAAGAACGCCTGCCGTTCGATATCGTGTTCCTGTTGAACCGGTACTTTGCCCTGGTCGGAAATGCCGTCGAAAAGGCCGGTGGCCGCATCGACAAATTCATCGGCGACGGGGCAATGGCATTGTTCGGCATCGGCACCTCACCGGAGGAAGCCTGTCGCCAAGCCCTCGTAGCGGCGGCTGCCATCACCCGCGACATCGAGGCGCTCGGTCGGGAGCTGTCGGACGAGCTGTCTCTGCCATTACGGATCGCGATCGGCATCCATACCGGCCCGGCCGTGGTCGGCACGCTTGGCTACGGGCGGGTTCGAAGCACGACGGCGATCGGCGACATGGTCAACGTCGCCAGTCGCCTGGAGGCGGCAGCCAAGGAGTTTGACGTCGCGCTCGTCGTCTCGGAGCCGGTGGCAATGCTGGCCGGTGCGGATATGGGCGGGATAGAAAGCCGGGAAATCAACGTGCGTGGCCGGGCTCTGCCCTTGAAAGTCTACGTCATTCCGCGAGACAAGGCGACCGAACTGCTCGAAGGGAAAGACTGATGCCGGCGCAGACGCGATTGACCGCGAAATACTGGATGAAGCGCTGGCGCAAGGTTCGCAACACGATCGCCCGCAAGCTTCTCGATACCCGTACCGGCCGCCGCATGCTGATCGAGAGCATCGGGCCGCGGGTTGTTTCCATGACCGTCGATGCCGGCGATCATCTGATGAGCTTCTCGCCGTCCGACTACATCGGTCGCAAGGTGTTTCGCAAAGGGCACTTCGAGCGCGATCATGTCGATCGGCTGATCGCCATCCTGCGGCAGCGCGGCTTGATGCAGAGAAGCAGCCATTTACTTGAGATCGGCGGGAACATCGGCACGCAGACGGTCTATTTCGCTCTGAGCGGCGCCTATGCGCATATCGTCAGCATCGAGCCCGACCCGAGAAACTATCCGCTGCTGCGGCTTAATATCCGCCAAAATCACCTTGAGGCGACCGTGACAACTGTCAACTGCGCTGCAGGCGATGCAATTGGCGAGATCGACTTCTTCATGAATGCCAACAACCACGGCAAGAGCAGCGCGATACGGCAAAGTGCAAGCGACACGAAAATCAGCGTTCCGGTGAAACCGGTGACGGGGATCCTGTCGGATCTATCGATCGATCCTGCCGCCATTGGCCTCGTTTGGATGGATATCGAAGGCTACGAGCCTGTCGCCTGTCGCTCGATGGTACCGTTGCTACAGCGTCGCGTGCCGCTCTACATGGAGTTCACGCCGAGTTTCTACGGGCCTCAGCAGACGCGCGACTTCATCACCACGCTGTCCGGATTCTACGACACGTGCCTAGTCTTTTTCGAGGATCACGAGAAGGAAATGAAGGTTGTCGATCTGCCCGGCGACATCGACCAGTACGATGTCTTGTTTCTGCCCTGATCAGCGGCGGCGATACAGGAAGTAGCGGCCTTCCTTGATGCCCGCAGGCAGCGGCAGCGGTTCGAGTTCCGGACGATCGATCGGCAGGCCACTCACGGCGATCCCGCCCGGCGTCAGCACGCCGACCATCAGTTGCGGCAGCCACCTCAGGGTGACTGCATCAATTTCGTCGTGGCCGGTGCCGATGTCGGCGTGTGCGAGAGCCGCGCCGATGCCGAGGAAGGCCTGGCCGGACTCGCGGATCTCCCCGGTCACCATATTCTCGGCTGGCGGCGTCGAGGACGAATAGGAGCGCACATCGCGATCGAACGCGATGATACGGCGATCCGGAAAATGCTCTCGAAGATGATCGTAGGTTCGGCCGTTGCCGAGGCCAAACTCAAGAACCGGGCCTTCGGTCTTGCCCACCAGGTCGACGATCGAATTGAGAATGTCACGCTGGGCCGTCAAACGGCGGATGAAGCTGTCGAGGCGGCTCATTGAATCTGTGTCCGTTCACTTCGCTTGGAAGCGGATGCGAGCGCATCGCGCTTGAGATGGCCGCATCTGGTGCAAGCTGGAACAGCGCAACCTTCAGTCGACATGCCTGATCGCGCCGTCGGCAAAAGAGCGGCGCTGGCGGTAGAGCTAGCGGCAAAGCTTTAGGCTTGCAAGCCGACATTTGCGGGGCTTTGATCGGCTCACGCCAAGGTGACCACTCCACTCGCTGCCAATTGCCGCAAAATGGCGTTGCGATGCTCCTGCCGGTCTGTTCTAAGTTTTCTCATGAACGACATTTTAAGCGATCCCTTCTTCGAGACCGTGCCTGTCTTCGACCAATTCGAAGGCGTGACCGATACCGGAAACTACCGCCGCCTGCCCGATGACTGGGTCTTGGCGGTCGCCGACGTCGTCGGCTCGACGAAAGCCATCATGGATGGTCGCTACAAGGACGTGAACATGGCCGGCGCGAGTGTCATCTCGGCCGTGCTCAATGCGCTTGGGAAGGGTGACTACCCTTTCGTCTTCGGCGGCGATGGCGCCCTTGTGGCCCTGCCGGGCGCGCTGGAGCCCGCCGCCCGCAACGCATTGGCGGCTGCACAAAGATGGGCCGAAGAAGATCTGAAACTGACGCTGCGCATTGCGCTGGTGCCTGTCAACGACATCAGGCTTGAGGGACTGGACGTCCGCGTCGCTCGCTATTCGGCGAGCCCTTTCGTGTCTTACGCGATGTTTGCAGGCGGTGGAACAAGTTGGGCCGAACGGCAGATGAAGGATGGCCGTTACGGCGTCGATCCCGCTACGGCTGGAGCGCGCCCAGACCTCACGGGGCTGTCCTGTCGCTGGAACCCGATCGAGGCCCGCAATGGCGAGATCGTCTCGATCATCGCCGTGCCCGGCGATCGCGGCGTCACACCGGAGTTTCGCACGCTGGTGAACGACGTGGTGGCCCTATCCGCCGAGCAAAGTCGCGACGCGCATCCCGTGCCCGCGGACGGGCCAGCGCTCGCTTTTTCCCTCAAGGGCATCAATCGCGAGGCGCGCGCCACGGCCCCCGTCGGCGGTCGGCTGCGACAGCGTCTATCGATCATCCTGCAGATTGGCCTGACCGTGCTCCTGCACAAGCTCAATCTGAAATTTGGCAGCTTCGATGCACGCCGCTACAAGCAGGACGTCGCCGACAACTCCGACTTTCGCAAGTTCGACGACGGGCTGAAGATGACCGTCGACATCGACGCCGGCCGTCTTGCGCAAATCCGCACGCTCCTGGAACAAGCGCAGGTTGATGGCATTGCCCGCTACGGACTGCATAGCCAGACATCGGCGCTGATGACATGCTTCGTACCGACGCCGTTGTCGCGCGATCACATGCACTTCATCGACGGTGCCAGCGGTGGCTATGCCGTCGCCGCCAGCCAGATATCCGGCAAGACGCTGTCGATTGGCGAGGTTACGCCTTGAGGATTTTGTCGCCCGATATACCGAGACGGGCAAAGACGTTGCGGGTGTCGACGATCAACGCGCCGCTTTCCGCCAGACGCCTGTAATCGACATCATCGTGATCGGTGGAGATCAGGATCGCGTCATAGGTGGCCAGGGCTTCATCGGTCAGCGCCACCGATTGACGCCCCTTGAGCGCCTGGTATTCGCGCGTCGACGGGATCTCGGCTACGAAGGTATCGTGGTAGTCGGCCCTGCCGCCACGCTCCTCGATGATCTCGATCAAGCGCAAGGACGGACTTTCCCTGATATCGGCGACATTCTTCTTGTAGGCTAGCCCGATCAGCAGGACACGAGAGCGGCTCAGGGCTTTGCCAGCCCGGATGTCCAGCGCTTCGGCAAGCTTTCCGACGACATAGCGCGGCATGGCGGAGTTGATCTCGCCAGCGAGCTCGATGAAACGCGTCGGCAATTCGTATTCGCGTGATTTCCAGGTCAGATAGAAGGGATCGATCGGGATGCAGTGGCCGCCAAGGCCCGGGCCCGGATAGAACGGCATATAGCCGAAGGGCTTTGTCTTTGCCGCGTCGATCACTTCCCAGACATCAATGCCCATGGCTGCGTAGACGGTCTTCAACTCGTTGACGAGCGCGATATTCACCGACCGGAAGATGTTTTCCGTGAGCTTGACGGCTTCGGCGGTGGCGTTCGACGAAACCGGCACGACGGTTTTCACGGCGGCGCCATAGAAGCCCTTCATCAGCTCCAAGGCCTCTGCGCCGTCGCCCGCAATAACCTTCGGGATGGTCGCGGTGTGATAATGCTGGTTGCCCGGATCCTCGCGCTCAGGCGAGAAGCCGACGAAGAACTCCTTGCCCGATCTCATGCCCGTCTTCTCAAGGATGACCTTGACCACGTCGTCTGTGGTGCCGGGATAGGTCGTCGATTCCAACACAATCAGCTGGCCCTCGCGCAGATGCTGCGCGATCGAGCGCGATGTTGCTTCGACAAACGACAGGTCGGGGTCGCGGTGCTTGGTCAGCGGCGTCGGGACGCAGATGACGATCACATCACAGTCGGCAAGGCCTGCTAATTCGCTCGTTGCGGTGAAGCGTCCGGCATCGATTTCGGTTTGCATGTCGGCGCTGGTGACGGCGTCGATGTAGGAGCGGCGCGCCTCGATGGCGACGATCTTCTTCGGATCGACATCGAAGCCAGTGACCGGGAAGCCGCTTCGAGCAATCGCCATGGCGAGCGGCAAGCCGACATAGCCGAGACCGATGATGCCGGCGCGGGCCGTGCGGGTGGCGATCTTCTCGGAAAGTACGTCGAATACTGGGGAGGTGGTCAAATCAGGTCTCGTCTAAAACCGAAGGGAACTCTGATCTAGTGCAAGACCGCCTCGAATTAAACCCGCCAACCGGGATAATGGAAAACTGACGTGAACGTGGTTGCTCCCGCCTGCTTGGGGATAAATGCTGCGCGACGGTGTTGCGGAAATGACTCGGATGGTCAGAGAGATGTCATCCGTGACCGGAAATTCCGCGTCGCCCATTGTCCGGCAACAATGGCAGGCCTATCTAGATCACGTAATACACCATCTTAAAGGGTCGCTCACTCACCGGAAAATGCGGTTGGGAAGAGGCCGCCGTTGGTCTTCCAGCGGTTTGTTGACACAATAATACTGCTCGTCCATCCTCGATTTCCGCCTGACGCGCGATTGTGCAACGGGAGAGCCATTCGATGCTTTATGAGGATGACGCGCCTGATGAGGATACTGGCAGGCATGGGCGCGACAGAACCCCGGGTTTCATCGATCTTGTTGGATCGGGTCGCTGAATGGCTGACGAATTCGTCGCTGGCCGGGGACGACCTCGAGAATATCGTTCGCGGTTTCTGCGAGCGGATTGCGGCCGCGGGCCTTCCGATAGCGCGTGTCCACCTGACCTTTTCGATGCTGCATCCGCTCTATGACGCGCTGAGCTTCACCTGGCGGCGTGCCAGCGGCGTGACCATCGAGGGTTATCGACACGCGGCCGGCCAAAAGCCGGACCGGTTCCTGCAGAGCCCATACTACTATCTCCTCGACAATAACCTGCAACATATTCGCCGACAGATTCCGGCAGACGGCCCAGCTGAATTCCCGGTCTTTGCCGACCTGCGCCAAGAGCGGATCACTGATTACCTGGCCTTCGTGCAGCCGTTCGGCGACGGATCGGTGCAGGGCATGATGGGTTCGTGGTCAACGGATAGCCATTCGGGTTTCTCCGACGACATGATCGACGCGCTGCTGCGCATGCAAAACCACCTGGCGGTTGCCGCCAAGATGGCTGTCCTCGGCAAACTCGCCAACAACATGCTGACCACCTATCTCGGCGGAGACGCCGGGAAGCGTGTGCTCAACGGTCAGATCCGCCGTGGTGACGGCGAAACGATCCGTGCCGCTTTGGTGATGGGTGACATGCGGCAATCGACGGTCTACGCCGAAAAGGAAGGCCGTCAGAACTATATTGATACGCTGAACCAATTCTTCGACGCGATTGCCGCGCCGTTCAACCGCAACGGTGGCGAGATCTTGAGCTTTATCGGCGATGGCTTTCTGGCCGTTTATCCATGCGGCCGTCACAAGGATCCATCGAAAATCGCATGCCAGGCGGCCCTCTCGGCCGTCCACCAGGCGCAGTCGCGTGTTGCCGACCTTAATCGGGAGCGCCAGACGAACAACCTGAGCAAAATTTCCTACGGCATCGGCCTGCATGTCGGCAACGTCATGTTCGGCAATGTGGGGTTGAAGGACAGGTTGACCTTTTCCGCCTTCGGTTCCGCGGTCAACGAAGTTCAGCGCCTGCAATCTCTGACCAAGAAGTATAATCGCGAGGTTGTGGCCAGTCAGGCCTTTGCCGGCTATTGCGGCGGTGAGTGGACAACGCTTGGTGAAGAGAAGCTGCGCGGTGTCCGCCAGAAGATCACGGTATTGCAGCCACACGCACCAGCGCCCTCGCTGGAGGTCGGGCAAAACTTCCACGACGGGCCGCAGGAGGCTCTCTCGGAAGCCGAGCAGGTTATTTTGCTGCACCGCGATGCGCGCAAGCAGGCCAAGCCGCCGGGTGTGGATAAGTTCATGCAGTAAAACGGCGAGCGGCAGAAAGCCCTGCAGTCGCTGCGAAATTCGCTGAAATATCCCGGGAATAAACGTCTCCGTCATCAACTGGACACCCTGATTGCCGTAGGCTAGTGTCCTTGTTTCGGGAACTAAGAAAACTGGGGAAATTCATTGGTATGGCGTCCGCGTCCGATCTCCTGCGCATCGAAAATCTTGATATTTCCTTCTCGGTTTTCGGCGACAGGCTGGGTGTCGTAAAGAATGCGAATTTGCGCATCTTGCCTGGCAAGGTGACTGCGCTGGTGGGCGAGTCCGGCTCCGGAAAATCTGTCATCAGCCAGAGCATCATGGGCATCCTGCCGAACCCGGCGCAGGCGTCTGGACGTATTCTGTTCACCGACCCGCTGGACGGCAAGACCACCGATATCCTACAATATTCACGCGACAGCGCCGAGATGCGCGATTTGCGCGGCCGGCGCATGGCGACGATCTTCCAGGAACCAATGACCTCCTTGTCGCCGCTGCATACGGTCGGCAACCAGATCAGCGAGTCACTGCTGATCCACACCAATGCTACCAAGAAGGAAGCACGGCAGCAGACGGAAGAGATGCTCGGCTTGGTTGGTTTTGCCAATCCGAAGCGTACCTTCGACATGTACTCCTTCGAGCTGTCCGGCGGCATGCGCCAGCGCGCCATGATCGCAATGGCGCTGATCTGCAAGCCCGCCCTTCTGATCGCCGACGAGCCGACGACCGCGCTTGACGTGACCATCCAGGCACAGATCCTGGAACTGCTCCGCGACCTTCAGCACAAGCTCGGCATGGCCATGCTGCTGATCACCCACGATCTCGGCGTGGTGGCCAACATGGCCGATGAGGTGGTGGTGATCTACCACGGCGAGATCATGGAAGCCGGCCCGGTCAAATCGATCTTCGGCAATCCGCAACATCCCTATCTCAAGGGTCTGATGGCCGCGGTCCCGCATTTCGACATGAAGCCCGGTGAGCGGCTGAAGGCGCTGCGTGATGTGCCGGTCAATCTGGAATCGCTGGTCGGAAAGCAGACCGTCAAGGATATCGCCAAGCCGGAGGCACCCAAGGTGCTGCTGGCGGTCAACAACCTCACAAAAACCTTCAGGACCCGCAACCGCAGCCTGTTCGGCACGCGCGAACCTGATGGCGTGCGCGCAGTCGATGACGTCAGCTTCGATATACGCCGTGGCGAATGTCTCGGACTGGTGGGCGAATCCGGTTGCGGCAAGACCACCGTCAGCAAGATACTGATGCGCGCCATGGCGCCGGACAGCGGTTCGGTGATCTTCAACGACGGCAAGGAGGTCGTCGATGTCCTGTCGGTGACCGGCGATGACCTGCAGAGGCTGCGCACCAAGATCCAGATGGTGTTCCAGGATCCGGTCTCGTCCCTGTCGCCGCGCATGACAGTGCGCAACATCCTGAGCGAGCCGCTGGAAATCCACGACCGCGGCAACAGTGCGGAACGCAACCGCAAGGTGGAAGCCCTGATGGGCGCCATCGGACTGGATCGACGCTACCTCAATCGCTACCCGCACAGTTTCTCCGGTGGCCAACGGCAGCGCATCGGTATCGCGCGCGCTCTGGCGCTGAATCCGCAGCTGGTCATTCTCGACGAGCCCGTGTCGGCCCTCGACGTTTCGGTACAGGCGCAGATCCTCAACCTGTTGAAGGACCTGCAGAAAGAGCTCGGGCTGACCTACCTGTTCATCTCCCACAATCTCGCCGTCGTCGATTACATGGCTGACCGCATCGCCGTGATGTGCAAGGGCCGCATCGTCGAGATCGCACCACGCGAAATCATCCTTCGAGACCCGGTGCACCCCTACACCAAGTCGCTTCTGGCAGCAGTTCCCTTCCCCGACCTCGATCGGCCGCTCGACTTCGAAGCGCTTCGCAAAAATGGCGCAGCCGACAAGCAGAACTGGGGCGTGACCTTCACCGCCGAACATGACGACGCATCCGAACTCGACTATGCCGATCTCGGCAACGGCCATTTTGTGCGTGCGCGCAAGGGCGCCGATACCAAGGAGCTACGCGCATGGTAACGCGACGCACCTTCATGGGCGGGCTGGTCGGCGCGGCGATTGCGCCTTCCCTCGCAAAGGCGGCAGCGGACCGCGACATCGAACCCGAGTTCCTGCGTGACTGGCTGCGCGCGGCCCGGATTCCGCCGATGGTGGAACGCCTGCCGACCCACCCGCGTATCATCAACATGAAGGACATGGGCATGCAGCCCGGTGTCTATGGCGGCACCGTACGCACGATCATCGGCAGCGCAAAAGACATCCGCTACATGACCGTCTACGGCTATTCCAGGCTTGTCGGCTATAACACCAAACTGCAGCTTCAGCCTGACATCCTGATGGGTTTCACGTCGGAAAACGATTCCGTCTTCACCTTCCACCTGCGCGAGGGGCATCGTTGGTCCGACGGCTCGCCTTTCACCGTCGACGATTTCCGTTACTGGTGGGAAGACGTCATCCTCAACAAGGAGCTGACGCCGGGCGGCGGCGCCTTGGAGCTGCGACCTCACGGCAGCCTGCCTCGTTTCGAAGTTCTCGATCCCATGACGGTACGCTACACCTGGGATAGGCCGAACCCAAATTTCATGCCGGCGCTCGCAGGTCCGTTGCCGCTGATGATCTTCGGACCCGGGCATTACCTGAAGCAGTTCCACAAGACTTACCAGGACGACTTCCGACTCTCGGCGCTGATGAAGCAGAACAGGGTTAAAAAATGGGTCGACCTGCACATCAAGATGTCGCGCGCGTCGCGCCCTGAAAATCCAGACTTGCCCTCGCTTGATCCCTGGGTCAACACGACGGCACCGCCAGCCGAACAGTTCGTTTTCGTCCGCAATCCGTTTTTCCACCGTATCGACGAGAACGGCGTACAGCTGCCCTATATCGACCGCTTCATCATGAATGTCAGTTCGTCGTCGATCATTGCCGCCAAGGCAGGGGCCGGCGAATCCGACTTGCAGGCGACGGGGGTCGATTTCAACGACTACACCTATCTGAAAGACGCCGAAAAGCGCTTTCCGGTGAAGGTCAATCTTTGGAAACAGATACGTGGTTCGCGGGTGGCTCTGTTGCCCAACCTCAACTGCGCCGACGATGTATGGCGCAAGCTTTTTCGCGAGACCCGTTTCCGGCGCGCGCTTTCGCTCGCCGTCGATCGACACGAGATCAACATGGTGGCGTTTTATGGCCTTGGCAGGCCAAGCGCGGACACCGTTCTGCCGGATAGTCCGCTGTTCAAACAGGAATATGCCGACGCTTTCATCGCCCACGATCCCGACGAGGCCAACAGACTGCTGGACGAGCTCGGACTCACGGAGCGCGACAGCGAAGACATACGCCTGTTGCCAGATGGGCGCCGCGCCGAGATCACAGTCGAAACACCGGGCGAGAGCAATCTCGACACTGACGTGCTCGAACTGGTGCGTGATCATTGGCGCCAGATCGGAATTGCTCTTTACACCCGCACCTCGCAACGCGACATCTTCCATAACCGCGCCATGAGCGGGCGGATCATGATGTCGATCTGGTTCGGCATCGACAACGGGGTGGCAAACGCAGACATGTCGCCCAGTCAGCTGGCGCCGACCATGGACGACCAGCTCCAATGGCCTCTCTGGGGCATGTACCATTTGTCCGCGGGTCAGGCAGGAACTGCGCCCGATCTGCCGGAGGCCGAACAGCTCGTTAGCTTGCTTAGCCATTGGGGCGCGACCTCACATTTTGAAGAGCGTGAAGCGATCTGGCACCAGATGCTGTCGCTCTATACGCAACAGGTCTTTTCGATCGGCCTCATCAACAGCACGTTGCAGCCTATTCTGAAGTCGGCAAAGCTGCAAAATGTCCCGGAGCAAGGACTCTATGGCTTCGACCCGACCTCCTATCTCGGCATCTACATGCCCGATAGCTTCTGGTTCAAGGAGGCCTGATCGATGCTGAGATACATTCTCTGGCGGATCGCCGCCATGGTGCCGACGCTGATCGTGATTTCGGCTCTGGTCTTCACGATCATCGAATTGCCGCCAGGCGATTTCTTCGAAAGCCAGATCGCAGAATTGCGCGCGCAGGGAGAAGCCGCCAACCTCCAGGAGATCGAGGAACTGCGCAAGCAGTACGGTTTCGACAAGCCGGCCGTCGTTCGCTATTTCTACTGGGTCGGCGGCATGCTGCACGGCGATTTCGGATACTCGTTCGAATATCAGCTGCCGGTATCCGAAGTGGTCGGCGACAGGCTATGGCTGACGATCCTCGTATCGTTCACGACGATTTTGCTGACATGGCTGATCGCCTTCCCGATCGGCATCTATTCCGCAACCCATCAATACAGCTGGGGCGATTATGGCCTGACGCTGTTCGGCCTGCTTGGCATCGCCATCCCGAACTTCATGCTGGCGCTCATCCTGATGTACTTCGCAAACATCTGGTTCGGTGTTTCGATCGGGCACTTGATGGATCAACAGTATCTGGCCGAACCGATGAGCTGGGAGAAGGCGCGATCGATCCTGTCGCATCTTTGGATTCCCGTCATCATCGTCGGAACGGCAGGAACCGCCGGTATGATCCGTCGGCTCCGCGCCAACTTGCTCGACGAGATGCAGAAGCAGTATGTGGTTACGGCCCGCGCAAAGGGCCTGCATCCGCTGCGCGCGCTGCTGAAGTATCCGTTGCGGATGGCGCTCAACTTTTTCGTGGCCGATATCGGCTCGATCCTGCCGTCGATCATCTCAGGCGCCGAGATTGTCGCCATCGTGCTGTCGTTGGAGACCACAGGCCCGATGCTGATCAAGGCGCTGCAGAGCCAGGACATGTATCTTGCCGGCTCATTCCTGATGTTCCTGGCATTCCTCAATGTCATCGGCGTGCTGATCTCGGACATCGCCCTCGGCTTCCTTGACCCGCGTATTCGCCTGCAAGGCAGGAGCACCAAATAATGTCGCCCTTGCCCCCACCCGGCGCACCTCTGCCGCACTACATCTCGACCGCGCCGTTCGACCCGATGGCGACGGAAACGATGACATCGGCGCAGTCGCGCATTCACCTCGCCTCGCAAAAACAGCTGATGTGGTGGAAGTTCAAACAGCATCGGCTGGCGCTGATTTCAGGCGTGTTCCTGATCTTCACCTATCTGATGATTACTGTGGTCGAGTTCGTGGCACCCTATGGCCTGCATACGAAGAACGTCGATTTCATCCATTCGCCGCCACAGCGCGTTCACCTATTCCATGATGGCAGTTTCGTCGGGCCGTTCGTCTATGGTCGGAGCATGTCGCTTGATATGAACACCCTCCACCGGCTCTACAACGACAAGCCCGACGACGTGCAGCCGATCCGTTTCCTGTGCCGCGGCGATGCCTACAAGTTCTGGGGGCTGGTCGATTCGAACCTGCATCTCGTCTGCCCGGCGGTCGGCGGCCAGATGTTCCTGCTTGGAACGGACCGGCTGGGACGCGACGTGCTGTCACGCATTCTCTATGGCGCCCGCATTTCTCTGACCATCGGCCTGATCGGCATCTCCATCAGCTTCTGCCTAGGGATCGTCATCGGCGGCCTTGCCGGCTATCGCGGCGGTGTGTTCGATCTTGTCGTGCAGCGTCTGATCGAGGTGCTTCAGTCGCTGCCGAGCCTGCCGCTATGGATGGCGCTGGCGGCCATCATGCCCGTCACGTGGAGCCCGCTCGTCATCTATTTCGGCATCACTGTGATCCTCGGCATCATCGACTGGACAGGGCTGGCGCGCGCGGTGCGCTCCAAGCTGCTGGCGCTGCGCGAAGAAGATTATGTGCAGGCAGCCCAGCTGATGGGCGCCAGCACGTCGCGGGTCATCGGCAGGCATCTTGTGCCGGGGTTCATGTCGCACCTGATAGCTTCGGCAACCATCTCCATCCCCAGCATGATCCTTGGCGAAACGGCCTTGAGCTTCCTTGGCCTCGGTCTCCGCCCACCGATCACCAGCTGGGGCATCCTGCTGACGGAGGCAAAGAGCGTGAGCGTGATTGCCTTCTATCCTTGGTTGCTTTTCCCGATTATACCGGTGGTCTTTGTGATATTGGCGTTCAACTTTCTGGGAGACGGCTTGCGCGATGCGGCAGATCCCTACAAATAACGGCCAGCGGTTGGTCTCGGACGAGCCGTCCCACGCGTCGTTGAAAGCGGCGGTGCTAGATGATCTATAGCCCGGAAGGAATATCCATGGCGCGGCGCCTGGAAGATGCGCGGATCCTGATGTACAGCCACGACACGTTCGGGCTCGGGCACTTGCGCCGCTGTCGCACGATTGCCCACGCGCTGGTGGAGGACTATCGCGGCCTCAACATCCTGATCGTATCGGGCGCAACGATCGCTGGCGCGTTCGATTACCGAGCACGTGTGGATTTCGTGAAGGTGCCGAGCGTCATCAAGCTGCGGAACGGCGAATACACCTCGCTCGCCAGCCATATCGACCTTCAGGACACGCTGAAGATGCGCGAATCCATCATTCGCCATACGGCCGAAACGTTCCAGCCCGATATCTTCATCGTCGACAAGGAACCGATGGGCCTGAAGGGCGAGGTCGAGGAGACGCTGGCGTATCTGAAGTCCCGCGGGACGACGCTGGTTCTTGGCCTGCGCGAGATCATGGACGCGCCGCACCTGCTCGATGCAGAGTGGAAGAAGAACGGCATCATGCAGAAGATCGATCAGTATTACGATTCGATCTGGGTCTACGGCCCGCCGGACTTCTACGATCCCCTCATCGGCCTTGACGTGCCAGCCAGCGTCCGCCGCAAGATGGACTTCGTTGGTTTCCTGCAGCGCAGTGTCTCGGCCAACAAGACATCAATCAATGCCCGCAGCGACAACTATATTCTCGTGACCACGGGCGGCGGCGGCGACGGTTCGGATCTCGTTCACGACGTCATGAACGCCTACGAACAGGACCCGACATTGCAGCAGAAGGCGCTGATCGTGCTCGGACCGTACATGCCGTCCGCAGAGCGCATCAAGCTCGTCCAGAAGGGCACGAAAATTCCGTACGTCGAGGTTATCGAGTTCGATAACAACATGGAGGAGCTGATCGCCGGAGCAACCGGCGTCGTGGCCATGGGCGGATACAACACCTATTGCGAAATCCTTTCCTTCGACAAGCCGGCCCTGATCGTGCCGCGCGTCAAGCCGCGCGAAGAGCAGCTGTTGCGAGCTCAGCGCGCCAGCGAGCTCGGCCTGGTCGAGATGCTGCTGCCCGATGCCTCCGCCGACGCCGCGATCATGGCTGACGCCCTCAAGCGTCTGCCACACCGCCAGCCGCCATCGATGAGCGGCTCCAACATGCGACTGGAGGGGCTCAATCATATCTCCGAGACTGTCGGCAGTTGGCTCGACAGTCGTGGCAGTCACCTGTCGGTTGTCGGCGCCGAGTGAGAGCAGATCCATTGCCGCAACGCCGGAAGTTATTGGTCGTGCTGAAGGGCTATCCCAGGCTGTCAGAAACCTTCATCGCACAGGAACTGCTGGGTCTGGAGAAGGCAGGCTTCGACCTGACTCTGATTTCAATGCGCAGGCCGACCGACAAGAAGCGGCATCCTGTGCATGACGAGATCAAGGCGCGCGTCGTCTACCTGCCTGAATATCTCCATGAAGAGCCCCTACGGGTGCTGAAGGGGCTGATTTCTGCCTTTCGCAAGCCAGGGTTCGGCGCGCTTCTGGGCCGTTTTTTCAAGGATCTGCCGCGCGATATCTCGCGCAACCGCTTCCGTCGCTTGGGTCAAGCAATGGTTCTGGCACGCGAGTGGCCCGACAACGGTGAGTGGCTTCATGCGCATTTCATCCACACGCCAGCGTCAGTCACCGAATACACCAGCATCCTGACCGGCGTGCCGTGGACCTGTTCCGCACATGCCAAGGACATCTGGACCTCGCCGGATTGGGAGCTCACCGAGAAGCTGACAAGCGCCAGATGGGCGGTGACTTGCACGCGCAACGGCTATGAGCACATGAAGACGCTGACCGCGCGCAAGGACGCGGTCCACCTGAGCTACCACGGCCTCGACCTCGCCCGCTTCGGACACTTTTCCGGTGAACGTTCCGGCCGCGACGGAAGCGACGCCAGCGCTCCGGTCTCCCTGCTCAGCGTCGGGCGCGCGGTAGAAAAGAAGGGCTACGATACGCTGTTACGAGCGCTGGCGCTTCTGCCGAGAGAACTGAACTGGCGGTTCGAGCATATCGGCGGCGGCGACGAGCTGTCGAAGCTGAAGGTTCTCGCTGCCGAGCTCTGTCTCTCCGGCCGGATCACCTGGAAAGGTGCACTGGCGCAAGAGGAAGTGCTCGACCACTACCGCCGGGCCGATATCTTCGCATTGGCCTGCCGTATCGCCGCCAACGGCGACCGCGACGGATTGCCGAATGTTCTGGTCGAGGCGTCGAGCCAAAGGCTACCTTGCATATCGACGTCCGTTTCCGGCGTCCCGGAACTGCTGGTCGATGGTGAAAACGGACTTCTGGTGTCGCCGGACGATCCAGCCGGCCTTGCCGGTGCGCTGGAGATGGCGATCCGCAATCCCGCCTTGCGACAGCGATTAGGCGATGCCGCTGAGATGCGCGTGCGCGGGCATTTCGACTACAACGCAAGCATTACCCAGTTAAGCCAGCTCTTCGAGGGCGAATGGCAGAAAGCCTCATGAGTGCGCCGAGGGTCTTTTTCTACGTTCAACATCTGCTGGGGATAGGGCATATCGCCCGCGCCAGCCGCATCGCGAATGCCTTGCAGGAGGACGGCTTTGACGTGACTGTCGTGACCGGCGGGCTGCCAGTGGCGGGCTTTCCGGCGCCGGGCCTGAAGACGGTCGCACTCCCCCCAGTCGTTGCCAGCAATGCCGGCTTCTCGGGTCTCGCCGACGAAAATGGCGTGGCCGTCGACGAGGCTTTTCTCCAGCAGCGTCGTGATCTCCTGGTGTGCGCGTTCCGGGACGCGAAGCCGGATGTCGTCATCATCGAAGCCTTTCCGTTCGGACGCAGGCAGATGCGTTTCGAGCTTCTGCCGTTGATCGAGGCGATCGAGACATCGGAACCGAGACCGAAGCTCCTGAGCTCGGTACGCGACATTCTGCAGGAAAACAGGAAGCCCGGGCGCGACGCCGAGACTGCCGCGCTGGTGCAGGCGCATTTCGACCGTGTTCTGGTGCATGGCGATCCCGACTTTATCATGCTCGAGGACACCTTCCCGCTGACGTCGGAAATATCGGATAAGATCGTCTACACCGGCATCGTGGCGCCCCCGGAATCGCCTGAGCCCGATGACGTCTACGACATCATTGCATCCGCTGGTGGCGGAGCGGTCGGCATGGATCTCCTGATGGCCGCTGCCGAAGCCGCCAAGATTCTGCCAGCCGAGCTACGGTGGCTGCTTATCAGCGGCCCGAACCTGCCGGAGCCGGATTTCGCCGTGCTTACGGAGGCCGTCCCCCCAAACGTGCAGCTCGTGCGATTTCGCAAGGACTTTCCGTCCCTGTTGCGAAGTGCGAGGGTCTCGCTCTCGCAGGCCGGCTACAACACTGTTGGTGACCTGTTGCGGACGAATTGCCGTCCGATCCTTATCCCCTTCGTCGCCGGTGGAGAAACCGAGCAGACAGTAAGGGCCGATCGTCTGGCCAAACTTGGCCTTGCTGATCTGTTGCCCGAAGTCGGACTGACCGGCGACCTGGTGGCAATAGCCGTCAGCACGGCACTGACGGCGACAGCAAATGCCGCAGCCAGTCTCGATCTCGATGGAGCACGCAAGACGGCCGGTATCATTCGGTCGATCCTAGGCTGAAACTCTCGCCCTTTATGAAATTCCTATGATATAGAATCTTGCAGGAATCGGCATCCAACGATGAGATTCTCACGTATTATTGTTACTATGCCATCCGGCAGCATGGTCCTGCTTTCGGTCATGATCACCTCTCTTTCAGGATCGATGTCTCAGATTTTCCGGACAATTGACGGTTAGCAATGGAAAAAAGCCTCGCGCGCTATATCTGGTCGAACACGCGGCTGCAGCAGCTTTGGATTCTGACCGTCGTCGCCTTCTCGATGGTGCCTTACTTCCTGTCTTTCGACCTGCCGAAGCAGATCGTCAACGGGCCAATACAGGGGTCCGGCTTCGAAGGCGAAGGCGCCACGCAGGTCTTCATGCATCTTTCCTACACTTTTCCGTTGATCGGGAAGGTCGAGTTTTTCGAGGGCATCCATCTCGGCCGCGAGCAGATGCTGATGGCGCTCAGCCTGGTGTTCCTGGCGCTCGTGGTCCTGAACGGCCTCTTCAAATTCTACATCAACACCTACAAGGGCCGGCTCGGCGAACGAATGCTGCGACGCATCCGCTTTCAGCTGATCGACCGCGTTTTGCGTTTCCCGCCCAGCCAGTTCAAGCGAGTGAAATCCGCCGAAATCGCCACGATGATCAAGGACGAGGTGGAGCCGATGGGTGGCTTTACCGGCGACGCCTTTGTGTCTCCGGCGCTGCTCGGCGGCCAGGCACTGACGGCTCTGGCCTTCATCATCGTTCAGAACTTCTGGCTCGGGATGATCGCAGCCGGTATTGTCGGTGTTCAGGCCGTGGTCATTCCACGCATGAGAAAGCGGCTGCTCGAACTTGGCCGCCAGCGTCAGCTGACGGCACGTGAACTGTCAGGGCGAGTCGGTGAGATTGTCGACGGTATCGGCACGATCCACGGCAACGATACGTCCAACCTCGAGCGCGCCGATATTGCCGCGCGACTCGGCCTGATCTTTTCGATCCGCTACGACCTCTATCAGTGGAAATTCCTGGTCAAGTTCATCAACAACTTCCTCGCCCAGGTCACGCCCTTTCTCTTCTACGCGATCGGCGGCTACCTCGCGCTGCAGGGACGTCTCGACATCGGCCAGCTGGTTGCCGTCATCAGCGCCTACAAGGACCTGCCGGGGCCATTGAAGGAATTGATCGACTGGGACCAGATGCGCCAGGACGTGCAGGTGAAGTATCAGCAGGTCTACGAGCAGTTCAACGTCGAGCCGCTGATCGATGACCGTATCCAGGAGGTCGCGGTTGGAGATGTGGCTCGCCTGGCAGCGCCGATCGTGATTACCAGCCTTTCGATTAGCGACGACAGCGGTGCCAAGCTGATGGATCACGTTTCGGTCGAAATCCAGCCGAACGAAACGGTGGCTGTCGTCGGACCGAATTCGAGCGGCGCCGAGGCCTTTGCAGAAGCACTCGGGCGCGTTGTGTGGCCGGATTCGGGCCGCATCACCATCGATGGCAAGGACTTGCTCGATCTCCCCGAAGCCGTCTCCGGCAGGCGGATTTCCTATGCCTCGTCGGACCTCTACTTCTTCCAGGGGACGCTGCGCGACAATCTGCTCTATGGCCTGAAGCACGCACCTCTCAGTCCGCCCGACTACGACGAGCAAACCGCGCTGGAAGCCAAGTGGCATGCAGAAGAGGCCCTCAAGGCCGGCAATCCGACGCTCGATCCCAACAGCGACTGGGTAGACTATCAGGCAGCCGGCGCAAGCGGGCCAGCAGATCTTCTGACGACTATACGCCCCGTGCTGGATGCTGTCATGATCTCGCAGGACATTCTCGACCTGGCGCTTCGCTCGACAGTCGACACCAGCGTGCACCTCAAGCTTGCCGAACACATCGTCGATCTACGCGCGGCTCTTCGCGAGAAGATGCAACAATCAGATCTCGGGAATATCGTTGTGCCGTTCGATTTCGATACGTACAACGCGCAAGCGACCGTTGGTGAAAACCTGCTGTTCGGCTCGATGAAGCGCCCGGTGATGAACAACCGCCGCCTGGCGGCGCATCCCTATTTCCAAGCGCTGTTCCGTGAAACAGGACTGAGTAACGACCTCTATGCCATGGGCCTCGAGATCGCCGAAAACGCCGTCGAACTCTTCCACGACCTGCCGCCGGACCACCCCTTTTTCCAACAGCTGACCTTTATGACGGCAGACGATATTCCGACCTACCAGGCCCTGCTGCAAAAACTCAGCAGCCGGAAATTCGATGACGCAACACAGGAAGAGCGTTCGGCGATCATCCGCCTAAGCTTTGCCTATATCGAGCCACGGCATCGTTTCGGCCTTCTGACAGATGAATTGACGGCCAAAATCGTCAGCGCGCGCAAGCAGTTCCACGAGAACATTCCGGCGGACCTTGCTGCCGTGATCGAACGCTATGATCCGGAACATTTCATCTCGTCGGCCAGCCTGATGGACAACGTTCTCTTCGGTCGCATCGCCTACCAGCGCGCCGATGCCTCGGAAAGCATCAGGTCGATCATGGGCGACCTGTTCGATACGCTGGATCTGTTCGACGACGTTCTGTCGATCGGCCTCGAATTCGACGTCGGGTCGGGCGGCAAGCGTCTGACGATGGTTCAGCGCCAGAAGCTGAACATGGCGCGAGCGCTGCTGCGCCGTTCCGACTACATCATATTCAACCGGCCGCTGTCGGCTCTGGACCAGCGTGTCCAGGACCAGATCACCGACAACATCGTCAACGGATTGCATCACGAGGGCGAACGCCCGGCGATCATCTGGGTGCTGTCGAACGCACGGTTGGCCGCGCTGTTCGATCGCATCCTGCTGTTCGACCGTGGAAGCCTTGTCGAGGCGGGCAACTTTCCGGAACTTTCCGAACAGAACGGTATGTTCAAGGAACTGTTATCGTAATATCGTAAAGCGGCTACAAAAACGACGTCCTTCACAAAGGACGTGTACAATTCTAGCGAGCGCATGGCTGGTGCGCAGGAGGCAATAGGCTCATGCTGCTGAGAGACGAAGTCGAAATGCTGCGGCGAGTGCCGATCTTCTCGAGGATCGCACCGGCCAAGCTCAAGCTTTTGGCATTCACCTCCGACCGCATGACTTACAATGCCGGTCAAGACCTGTTCCGCCAAGGCGACCCTGGAGACGCGGCCTATGTTGTGCTTTCGGGCACAGCCGACATCCTGGTGCGCTCTCCTGCCGGCGACATCAAGGTGGCCGATGTCGAGCCCAATTCCATCGTTGGTGAAATTGCCATTCTCTGTGACGTATCGCGTACCGCGACGGTGCGGGCGACGTCTGCGCTCGAAGTGCTGCGCATTAGCAAGGAACATTTCCTCAAGCTTCTGAGCGATTTCCCCGAGATGGCTGTCGAGATCATGCGTGTACTCGCCGATCGCCTCAATCATACCACGGCAGAACTCACCGCTGCACGTGCTGCCAAGAAGCCGCAGCCCGTGTGATAGGAAACGTCTAGTTCGTAAAGCAAAAAACCGGCGGAGTTTAACCCGCCGGTTTTTTTGTGTTCTGCTCAAGCTCAGTCGCGTTGCTCGAGTGCCCTGCTGAAGGCCAGAGCTGCCAGCGTACAGATCGCACCCGAAAGCAGGTAATAGCCAACGAACGTCAGACCAAAGCGGCTGGACAGGCTGAGCGCCACCAGCGGTGCAAAGCCTGCGCCGACAAGCCAGGCGAGATCCGAGGTGAATGCCGCGCCAGTATAGCGGTAGCCTCTGCCAAAACGCGACGAGATCGAGCCTGTGGCTTGGCCGAAGGAAAGGCCGAGAACACCGAAGCCGATGATCACGAAGGCATCGTGCCCATTGGATCCGGACCCGAGCATGATTGGCCCGATGAAGCTGAAGATCGCAATCAGCACTGCACAAACGGCAAGTTGTCCACGCCGACCGATACGATCGGCCATCAAGCCCGACGCGATGATTGTGCAAATCCCGACCATGGCGCCGACTGTCTGGACGAGCATGAAAGCACCAATAGGCTGGTCCCCATAAAGGCTCATCCAACCAAGTGGGAAGATGGTTACTAGGTGGAACATCGCGAAGCTCGCCAAAGGTACGAATGCACCGATCAAAATATCGCGGCCGTGAACACGCAAAACATCGCGAATTGGCGCCGCCTCGAGCTCATGCTGTTCCAGTGCGGTCCCGAACTCCGTCGTCATCACCAGGCGAAGACGGGCGAAGAGTGCAACGACGTTGATCGCGAACGCGACGAAGAACGGATAGCGCCAGCCCCAGCTGATGAAATCCTCGGACGACAGGTTTGCAACGAAATAACCGAACAGCAAGCTTGCCAGCGCGAACCCGATGGGCGCCCCAAGCTGCGGTATCATCGCGTACCAACCTCGGCGATTGCTTGGCGCGTTGAGCGCAAGCAGCGACGCCAAGCCGTCCCAAGCTCCACCAAGAGCGAAGCCCTGTCCCAACCGGAACAAAGCAAGCAATGCGATGGACCAGACGCCTATCTCGTTGTAGCCGGGCAAGAAAGCAATCGACGCGGTGGACCCACCAAGCAGGAACAGCGCGATCGTGAGCTTTGTACCGCGGCCGTAAAGCCGATCAATCGTCATGAAGACAACTGAGCCGACAGGCCGGGCCATGAACGCCAGCGAGAAGATCGCGAACGAATAGAGCGTGGCCGTCAGTCGATCCGGTGCAAACGGAAAGACCAACTGCGGAAATACCAGAACAGACGCAAGTCCGTAGACAAAGAAATCGAAAAATTCAGACGTGCGCCCAATGACGACGCCGATGGCGATACTGCCGGGCGAGACCGGCTTATCAGCATGAATTTGCCTCGCGTCACGCTCCATAGACGTGGACGAAGGACCATAGTTGGACACATTAGCCATATTTCAAAACGCCTCCCTCGTTGAGGCGCCTGCGGCAAAGCGCCTCACAGAGATTTTGAACGAACCGTCACGCTTATCAAGACCACAAGCCTCAAATAGTTCATTTCAAATCCGAAAATTAGAAATATTTCAAAAAATAGCCCTGAATCGCATTAAATGACCGCAGCGAAGGTGGTCGTTTGACACATCAAGGCTATATGAGTTGCTCGAAAGCTGCGACAACAAGAAAAAGCCTTTATCGCCGCTTCGAGATTTTGACATCGTGCTCCGGGCGTCGTATCCCGCAATGCCGCAATTCTGCTGCGCTGCGACCAAACACCTCATGTTTCTGCCGGTTACCGTGCTTTAGTCGCAGATGGGACGAAACAACAAGAGCAATAAAGACGTGCAAAAGCTGTCAAAGTTTTCCCGCCATCTCGTCATTCTGCCGCTATTTTTAATGCTCGCAGGATGCAACCTGGTGGTCATGTCGCCCTCAGGCGATATCGCCGTTCAACAGCGCGACCTTATTATCGTGTCGGTCTTGCTGATGCTGTTGATCATCATCCCCGTGATTTGTCTGACGCTGTTTTTCGCTTGGCGATATCGCCAGTCGAATACAGCGGCAACCTACGATCCGGAATGGCATCATTCCACGCGTCTCGAAGTGGTCATCTGGTCCGCTCCGCTCGCGATCATCATCGTGCTGGGTGCAATCACCTGGATCACCACGCACAAGCTCGACCCGTATCGCCCGCTTGACCGCATCGATGCGGAGCGTACCATTCCCGCCGACGTCAAGCCTCTGACGGTTCAGGTGGTGGCGCTCGACTGGAAGTGGCTGTTCTTCTATCCGGAACTCGGCATTGCAACGGTCAACGAGCTCGCGGCACCGGTCGATGTTCCCATCAATTTCGAGATCACAGCTTCGTCGGTGATGAACTCGTTCTATGTCCCCGCACTTGCCGGCCAGATCTACGCGATGCCCGGTATGCAGACCAAGCTTCACGCCGTTATCAACAAGGAAGGCGTCTTCGACGGCTTCTCGGCGAACTACAGCGGCGCAGGCTTCTCCCACATGCGCTTCAAGTTCCACGGCCTGAACCAGCAGGGTTTCGATAGCTGGGTGACTCAGGTAAAGAACCAGGGTACCGCGCTTAACCGCGACGCCTATCTCAAGCTTGAGCGTCCGAGCGAGCGCGAACCGGTTCGCTACTTCGCCACCGCCGACAAGGATCTCTTCAACGCGATCCTGAACATGTGCGCCAGCCCCGGCAAGATGTGCATGAACGAAATGATGCACATCGACATGATGGGCGGCGCAGGCAAGGAAAGCCACGAGAACCATGACAAGCTGAAATTCGAAGGTGAGCCGATTGACGGCATTCACCTCCCGGAACCAGCTGCAGCAGGCGATGCACCGGCCCACGGCGCCGACCACAGCATGGACAACATGCCCGGCATGGAAACCACGCCCGGAATGACCATGCAGCATGATGGCCACACCATGCCGTCGTCCGACACAAGCACGCCTGCAGCGACCAAATAATTCAACCTGGCGCTTTGCGTCTAAAAGACATCAATGAACGGGTTAATCCATGTTTTCCAATCCTGACCTTCTGAAGTTGATCTTCGGCCGGTTGACGATCGAGACCATCCCCTACCACGAGCCGATTCTCGTCGCGACATTTGCCGCGGTCGTCGTCGGCGGGATCGCCGTTCTCGGTCTCATCACCTACTTCAAACTCTGGACCTATCTCTGGACAGAGTGGTTCACCAGCGTCGACCACAAGAAGATCGGCATCATGTATGTCATTCTTGCGTTGGTCATGCTTCTACGCGGCTTTGCCGACGCATTGATGATGCGTACCCAGCAGGCGATGGCCTTCAACGGCAATCCCGGCATTTTCCCGCCGCACCATTACGACCAGGTCTTTACGGCCCACGGCGTCATCATGATCTTCTTCATGGCCATGCCGTTCGTGACCGGCCTGATGAACCTCGTGGTTCCGTTGCAGATCGGCGCGCGAGACGTGTCGTTCCCCTTCCTGAACAACTTCTCGTTCTGGATGACGACCGCAGGTGCGATCCTGATCATGATGTCGCTCTTCGTCGGCGAGTTCGCACGTACCGGCTGGCTGGCCTATCCGCCGCTCTCGGGCGTCGAGTATAGCCCGGGCGTTGGCGTCGATTATTACATCTGGGGGCTGCAGGTCGCCGGTATCGGAACGACGCTGTCGGGTATCAACCTGATCGCGACGATCGTGAAGATGCGCGCACCCGGCATGACCATGATGAAGATGCCTGTCTTCACCTGGACCTCGCTCTGCACCAACGTGCTGATCGTCGCCTCGTTCCCGATCCTGACCGCAACGCTCGCGCTGCTGTCGCTCGACCGTTACGCCGGCACGAACTTCTTCACCAACGACCTTGGTGGCAATCCGATGATGTATGTGAACCTCATCTGGATCTGGGGTCACCCGGAAGTTTACATCCTTGTGCTGCCTGCCTTCGGCATCTTCTCCGAAGTCGTCGCAACGTTCTCCGGCAAGCGCCTGTTTGGTTATGCCTCGATGGTTTACGCCACCGTCGTCATCACCATCCTGTCTTACCTCGTCTGGCTGCACCACTTCTTCACCATGGGTTCGGGCGCAAGCGTCAACTCGTTCTTCGGCATCACCACGATGATTATCTCCATCCCGACAGGGGCGAAGATATTCAACTGGCTGTTCACGATGTATCGCGGCCGTATCCGCTACGAAGTGCCGATGCTCTGGACCCTTGGCTTCATGGTCACCTTCGTTATCGGTGGCATGACCGGCGTGATGCTCGCTATTCCGCCAGCCGACTTCGTGCTCCACAACTCGCTGTTCCTGATCGCCCACTTCCACAACGTCATCATCGGCGGCGTGGTGTTCGGCCTCATGGCAGGCGTGACCTACTGGTTTCCGAAGGCCTTTGGCTACAAGCTGGATCCATTCTGGGGCAAGATGTCCTTCTGGTTCTGGCTGATCGGCTTCTACCTCGCCTTCATGCCGCTCTACGTTCTCGGCCTGATGGGCGTGACCCGCCGCATGTCGCAGTTCGAAGATCCGTCGCTGCAGATCTGGTTCATCATCGCTGCCTTCGGTGCGTTCCTCATCGCACTCGGCATCGGCTCGTTCCTGATCCAGCTCGTCGTCAGCTACCTCAAGCGCGAAGAGCTTTGGGACCACACGGGCGATCCGTGGAATGCCCGTACGCTCGAATGGTCGACTTCGTCGCCGCCGCCGGCCTATAACTTCGCCATGACTCCGATCGTGTACGACCATGACTCCTGGTACGACATGAAGGGCCGTGGCCACGTTCGTCCGGTGGACGGTTTCAAGCCGATCCACATGCCGAAGAACACCGGCACCGGTGTCATCCTCGGTCTCCTGAGCGTGATCTTCGGCTTTGCGATGATCTGGTACATCTGGTGGCTCGTCGTGGTCTCCGCGGTTGCCATGCTCGTTGTCACGATCGGCCACACGTTCAACTACAAGCGTGACTTCTACATCCCTGTGGAAGAAGTCGTGGAAACTGAAGACAAGCGCACCAAGCTGCTTGCCGGGCAGGTGTGAGACAATGAGCAAGACTGCAATCGAAACGGCCGAAAAGCCTGAATTCTACCTGACGGAAGAGCATCACCCGGAAAACAGCACAATGCTGGGTTTCTGGCTCTACCTGATGAGTGACTGCCTGATCTTCGCGATCCTCTTCGCCACCTACGCCGTTCTCGGCCGCAACTATGCGGCCGGCCCATCGCCGGCAGATCTGTTCGATCTGCCGCTGGTGGCGATCAACACCTCCATGTTGCTGCTCTCCTCCATCACCTATGGCTTTGCCATGCTGCAGATGGAGCGGGCAAAGAAAGCCGAAACGCTGTTCTGGCTTGGGGTCACCGGCCTGTTCGGCGCCGTCTTCATCGCGCTCGAGCTCTATGAGTTCGTGCATCTGATCCATGAAGGCGCCGGCCCGAGCCGCAGCGCGTTCCTGTCGGCGTTCTTCACGCTCGTCGGCACGCACGGTCTGCACGTCACCTTCGGCATCATCTGGCTCATCACGCTGATGACGCAGGTCTCGATGCACGGCCTCATTCCGGAGAACAAGCGCCGCCTGATGTGCCTGTCCATGTTCTGGCACTTCCTTGACGTCGTCTGGATCGGCGTCTTCTCCATCGTCTATCTTATGGGAGTACTCGGATGAGTTCGCACGCACCCGCACATGAGGATGCTCACGAAGCCCATCATGGTCACAGTCACGGCCATGAGGCAGCTCACGGCTCCTTCAAAAGCTACATGATCGGCTTTGTCCTGTCGGTCATCCTGACAGCCATTCCATTCTGGCTTGTCATGGGCGACGTCTTCGACAGCAAGGCCGTCACCGCCGCCTGGATCATGGGTCTCGGCGCAGTGCAGATCGTGGTTCACATGATCTTCTTCCTGCACATGAACCCGCGCTCGGAAGGCGGCTGGACGATGATGGCGCTGATCTTCACGATCCTTCTCGTGGTGATCGCCCTTTCAGGTTCGCTCTGGGTCATGCATCATCTGAATACCAACATGATGCCGATGAACCCGGAAATGATGAAGAACATGCCTTAACCGGCACAACGGACGGGCGGCGGAAACGCCGCCCGTTATGGTTTTGTATTTTGAGCACGCCCATTTCTGACAAAGCACCACGCCGACGCTCCACAACCGCGCTGGTTATTTTCTGTGGTTTTATCGTTGTGATGATCGGCCTGGTGCTGTCACTCGGCATCTGGCAGGTCGAACGCCTTTCCTGGAAGCGCGACCTGATCGCTCGCGTCGATCAACGCGTTCACGCCGACCCCGTTTCCGCGCCGGCTCGCGCCGAGTGGCGCAGCATCAACCGTGCCGACGACGAGTATCGTCGTGTCACGGTCGAGGGGACGCTGCAGAACGACAAGGAAAGCTTCGTCTACGCGTCCACCGAGATTGGCCCCGGCTACTGGGTGCTGACGCCGCTGACGCTGACGGACGGTACGTCGGTGATGATCAATCGAGGCCTCGTGCCATCCGAGAAGCGGGATCCAAAGACCCGGTCCGAAGCACAGACTTCCGGCCCGGTTACACTCACCGGCCTGCTACGCCTTGACGAACCCGGCGGCACATTCATTCGCTCCAACGTTCCGGAAGAAGACCGCTGGTACTCGCGCGACGTCACGGCGATGGCCAACAAGCACGGTATTTCGGATGTTGCTCCATACTTCATCGATGCGGATGCGACACCGAACCCCGGCGGCTGGCCAAAGGGCGGCCTGACGCAGGTTAAGTTTCCCAACAGCCACCTATCTTACGCAATCACCTGGTTCGTTCTCGCGGCCATGATGACCGGTCTTCTGGTCTATGTCCTGCGCAGCGAACTTCGCAAGCGTCACGACTGACATTCAACCGGGGGGCAAGGCCCGCAGGTTTCGGATCACACGGCGGCCAGAACGCTTCCTGGTTTGCCCTTGTGAAGCCGCCAAATCAGACTTCCGCTCCGACATGGGTACGCCCGGCGTTCATGTCTCACATTAGCCTTCAACAAGCCAACGCCGCAGTGCCGTGAAACGATGAGCGCTTCCGCACGGCCTCACCGTGCCGTGCTTAACGCACGCGTCTTACGGATCTTCGGAGACGCTTTGCGTCCGCAAACGCAATGTGACGAGGACATGACGACATTGTAAGGCCGGTGGAAACGGCTGTTACCTCAGTGACACGCAACATCGCTAAAGAGGCCGCTACAGATTATCCGGCCCGTCATGACGGACCGCCGATCGGAGCGTGCGCACATGAAAATCATCCATATCACCGACACTCACCTGAGCCCCAGCAAGCCGCACTTCAACGGCAACTGGGCGCCGCTCGTCCGCTGGATCGCGGAAACGGGCGCAGACCTCGTCGTTCACACCGGCGACCTCAGCGTTGACGGTGCCGACAAGGATGAGGATCTCTCGTTCTGCATGGAGCTTATGCGGGAGGTTTCGATCCCGATGCTGATCGTTCCCGGCAACCACGATGTCGGCCATCTGCCGGGCTCCGCGCAGCCGGTCAATCCCGAGAGACTCGCGCGCTGGCGCGCCATGGTTGGCCCCGACTACTGGGCGCAGGACATCGGCGACTGGCGGATCATCGGCCTCAACAGCCTGCTGATGGGTTTCGAGGATGCCGAGGAACAGGCCCAGTTCGAATGGCTGGAAAAGACGCTCGCCGAACGCGGCACACGGCGCATCGCGATGTTCGCACACAAGCCGCTGTTCGTCGACGACGCCAACGAGGGCGATACCGGCTACTGGAGCCTCCGCCCAAGTCAGCGTCGCCACCTTTATGACCTGATCGAAGCCCACGACGTCGCCCTGTTTGGCAGCGGCCACCTGCACTGGAGCTGGAAAGGCGCATTCGGCAAGACCTCGCTGGTCTGGGCGCCGCCGACCGCTTTCATACTCGACAAGATGGAGCGTGAAATGCCGGGCGAACGCCTCGTCGGTGCCGCTGTCCACGAACTTGGCGACGAGGTTAAGACAGAGCTCGTCGCCGTCCCGGGAATGACAGCCTATTTTCTCGATGACGTGGTCGAGGAAGTCTATCCGCAGGCTGCCCACAAGAAGCAGCCGGAGCAGGCCGAATGAGCGCTCTCTCCCTCCGCGGCATTACGAAATCCTTCTCCGGCAACGCCATTCTCAAGGGCGTCAGCCTTGATGTCGAGCCAGGCGAGTTCATTGCGCTTGTTGGCCCCTCAGGCTGCGGGAAGAGCACGCTCCTGCGTATCCTGGCCGGCCTGGACCACGCCGATGAGGGCGAGATCGTCATCGGTGGCGAGGACATGTCTGCCATCGCGGCCGCCGATCGCAACATTGCCATGGTCTTCCAGTCCTACGCGCTCTACCCGCATCTGACGGCTGGCCAGAACATCGCCGTGCCGCTCGCGATGCGCCGCCTTTCCGGCACGCAGCGCCTGCCGTTCATCGGCTCCCTGGTCCCAGGCCAGCGCGCGACCCGTGCCGCCATTGCCCGCGATGTCGGCGAGATGGCAAAATCGCTGAGAATCGACCATCTGCTCGACCGCAAACCCGGCCAGATGTCCGGCGGGCAGCGCCAGCGCGTGGCGCTCGCCCGCGCCATGGTGCGACAGCCGAGCGTGTTCCTGATGGACGAGCCGCTTTCAAACCTCGACGCCAACCTGCGCGTTCATGCACGCGGCGAGATCGTCGAACTGCACCGCCGCGCTGGTGTTCCGACCGTGTATGTCACGCATGACCAAGCCGAAGCGTTGTCGATGGCCGACCGCGTCGCCGTGATGATCGGCGGCAATCTGCTGCAGCTCGCAAGCCCGCAGGTTATCTACGACGATCCGGCCCATATCGAGGTCGCCCGCTTCGTCGGCCAGCCGCGCATCAATGTCGCTCCGGCGCTCGCGGAAAACGGCATCGTCTCCTTTGGTGACGTTCGTCTCGGCCTCAAGGTTCCAGATGCCAGCCGCACCCCGGTCAGCCTCGCAATCCGTCCCGAATTCGTGCGTCTCGCCGACAAGGCGCAGAACGGCCTTGCCGCGCATGTCGAGCGCATCGAATTCCTGGGCTCCGAGGTCACCCTCTATTGCAAGCTCGACGCCATCGGCGAGATCATGATCGCCAAGCTGACGCCCGCCGAGGCCGCAGGTGTTTCCGCCGGCATGCCGGTGAGTTTGTCGCTTTCATCGGATAAGGCCCTGATCTTCGCAGAAGATGGCCGCCGCATTCAGGCCGGCCCCGTCAGCATTGATGCAACGCTGGAGAAGGCGCATGGCTAATCTCGCCATCGACGCTGTTCCCCGCGCCAGAAAGACAGCCGCTGCGCACGAGCGCAGCGAGGCTCGCACGGCCTGGCTGCTGGCGCTTCCCGCCATCGTCCTGATCTTCTTTTTCATCCTACTGCCTGTTGTTGCCGTGGTGTTTCTCGGCTTCACGAACTTCGAACTCGGCATGGGGAAGTTCCGCTTCGTCGGCTTCGAGAACTACGCCCACCTGATCAATGACCGCGCCTTCCGCAAGGCGCTCTGGAACACCACCTGCTATACCGCGATCGTTGCGCCAGTCTCGATCGTCCTCGGGCTCGGCGTTGCCTTGCTGATCGAAAGCGAAACGACGGCCCGCAGCTTCTTTCGGACAGTCTATTTCCTGCCGGTCGCTTCGCTGATCGTCGCCATGGCGACCGTGTGGCAGTATCTTTTCCACCCGACCATCGGTCCGATCAACAGCCTGCTGGCGCTGGTCGGCATTCCCGGCCCCAACTGGCTTGCCGCCTCGGGCACCGTGCTCTACAGCCTGTCGATCATCGGTGTATGGCAGTCGGTCGGCTTCAACATGGTGCTGTTCCTTGCTGGCCTCACCGCGATCCCGCGAGAGCTCTATGCTGCGGCCGAAGTCGACGGTGCGCGTTCCTCGCTCGCCCGTTTCCGGCTGGTCACCTGGCCGATGCTCGGGCCGACGACGCTGTTTGTCACCACGATCAGCATCATCAACTCGGTCAAGGTGTTCGAAACCGTACAGACGCTGACACAGGGCGGCCCGAACCACGCGTCCGAGGTCCTGCTCTTCAGCATCTACCAGGAGGGGTTCATCTACCTCCGGGTCGGTTATGCCTCGTCCATGACCGTGGTCTTCCTCGCCATTCTCGTGATGCTCACCTTCCTGCAATACAACGTCCTCGATCGCCGGGTGCATTACTCATGAGCACGAACACCCTGAGCCCGCGCGCAATGGCCGCAAACCGATGGCCCCTTGGCCGTGTCAGCCGCTTGGCGCTGCTACTCTTCGGAGCCGTGCTGTTTCTCGCGCCCTATGTCTTCATGCTGTCGGTCGCCGGCAAGGCGCAGAGCGAGATCTTCACCTCGGCACTAACGCTGATCCCCGAGCAATTCTATTATGTCGCCAATTTCACCAAGGCGCTGTCGCGCGTGCCGTTGGCGACGCTGCTCTGGAACGGCGTGCTGGTCTGCGGCCTGATCTTCTTCTTCCAAGTGCTGATCGCCATACCCTGCGCCTATGCCATGGCGAAGCTGAAGTTCCGCGCCGCCCGGCTGATGATGGTACTGGTAATGCTCGGCCTGCTGGTGCCGATCCATGCGACGGCCCTGCCGCTCTATGTCGCCTTCAGCAGCCTGTCATTGCTGAACAGCTATACCGCACTGGTGGCCCCCTTCTCGATCTCGGTGTTTGCGATTTTCATGTTTCTCCAGTTCTTCCGCGCCATGCCGGATGACCTGATTCATGCCGCCCGTCTCGACGGCATGTCGGAGCTCGGCATCGTCACGCGCGTGATCGTGCCGAACGCTTGGCCGGCCGTCACAGCCTTTTCGATCTTCTCGGTCGTCGCCCATTGGAACGACCTCTACTGGCCGCTCGTCGTCATCAGCAAGCAGGACTACGCCACGCCGCCGCTCGGCCTGATGTACTTCCGCGCGGCTGAGGCCGGCGACGACTACGGCGCGCTGATGGCCGCCACGATGATCATCACCCTTCCCCTCGTTGCCGCATTCCTGTTCGCTCAGAAACGCTTCGTCGAGGGTATCACCATGACCGGTCTCAAAGGCTGACCGGTCGTATCAACAGGAGAACGAGCGATGAAACGTATCACCCAGATTCTCGCCGCAGCAGCCATCTCGATGGCCGTGACCGTACCGGCATATGCCGAAACGACGCTGACGGTTCACTACCCCATGCCAGGCTTCTTCAAGGACGTGATGGACACGATCTCGAAGAAGTTCATGGAAGAAAACCCTGATATCAAGATCCAGTTCGCCAGCCCTTCGGCGACCTACGAGGAAGGCATCCAGACGATCCTTCGCCAGGTCGGCACGTCCGAAATGCCTGACCTGACCTTCATCGGCCTCAATCGCCTGCGCATGATCGACGAGCGTGACGTCGCCGTCGACCTCGGCCCGCTGGTCAAGAAGGACGGCAACATGGCCGAGCAGGGCTTCTCGGACACGATCCTTAAGCTCGCCCAGGTCAAGGGCAAGCAGATCGGACTGGCATTCGCTACGTCCAATCCGATCATGTATTACAACGCCGATCTGGTGAAGGCCGCCGGCGGCAATCCCGACGTTCCACCACAGACATGGGACGAAGTGATCGCTCTCGGCGCCAAGATCAAGGCACTTGGCAAAGGTGTCGATGGCATCGACTTCCGTTGGCAGGGCGACGACTGGATGTTCTCGGCGCTTCTGTTCGGCGCTGGCGGCAAGATGCTCAGCGGCGACGAAAGCCAGGTGACCTTCAACGGTCCCGAAGGCCAGAAGGCGGTCGACGTCCTCTCGCGTCTCGTCAAGGAAGGCGGCCTGCCCGTATTCACCAAGTCCGCGGGCGAGCAGGCTTTTGCAGCAGGCAAAGTCGGCTTCGAGTTCCAGACGACGGGCGCACTGCGCAACACCATCAAGAACGTTGGCGACAAGTTCGATCTGCGCACTGCCAAGATCCCGCTGATTGATCCTGTGAACGGAAAGCTGCCGACAGGCGGCAACGCCGTCGTCATCCTGACAAAGGACACCGCCAAGCAGGAAGCTGCCTGGAAGTTCGCCAAGTTTGCGGCCGGCCCTTATGGCGCCTCGGTCGTCGTACCCGGCACAGGTTACGTACCGAACAATGAACTGGCGGCCAAGTCGGCCGAATATCTCGGCGAATTCTACCAGAAGAACCCACTGTTCAAGGCTGGTCTCAGCCAGATGTCGGTCATGATCCCCTGGTACGCATTCCCCGGCTCGAACGGTGTCCGTGTCACCCAGACCATCGTCGATAACCTTTCGCGCATCGTCGACCAGTCGGCCGAGCCGAAAGAAGCGCTTGATGACGCTGCGGCCGACGTAGCCGGCATGCTGCCACGCAGCTAACGTGAAGACTGGATGAAGGAAGCCTGCCGCGCCCCAAAATGCGGCAGGCTTTTGCTTTACGCTATACGTCAGATCGATGAAACCGTGCCGCCTTTACGCAGGACGTAGTCTAGCTCCAGATGGCGTGGCGCGGCGCCGTTCTCGGCGATGTCGAGAAGCAGCGATGCCGCCGTCACGCCCATGCTGGCATCCGGCATCTCGATCGTCGTCAGCTTCGGATCTGTCAATCGACCAATGGAGATGCCGTCGAATCCGACAACGGACATGTCTTCCGGAACCCGCAGGCCCTCGCGCCGGACGGCGCTGATCACACCCAGTGCGAGAAGATCGTTCGATGCGATGATCGCCGTCGGGCGCATGGATGATATAGGTTGGGCAAGGTCGATCTCGTCGTAACCGCTGACGAAGGAAATCTCCAGCGCTGGAAAGCCGGCGGCGCCGAACTGCGACATTGCCTGCTTGTAGCCCTGATAGCGCAGGCTCGCCCGATCGGAGGCCCTGAAGTCTCCAGATACGAAGAGGATGCGGCGGTGACCCATAGACAGAAGGTATTCGGTGACTTTCCGGCCAGCCTCAAAATTGTTGACGGTTACCGCAGAGGGGAAATCGGCAGTCGGCAGGTTGTTCAGCAGCACCGTAGGTGGCAGGATTTGCTGAAGAGCGCGGCTGGTCTGCCCGTTACAGACCGTCAGGATCAAGCCTGTCGGGCGTTCGCCGAGCAGGCTGGCGACAGCGTATAACTCCTGTTCTGGATCATAATTGGATTGCGCGATGAGAACGCTGTGGCCGGCCGCCAGCATCCGATTTTGGATGCCGGACAAGGACGCTGCAAAGACGGGGTTTGTGATGCTCGGAATAAGCACCCCGATGACAGGTCGACGCGATCTCGGCGGCGCGCCCATCATCCTGTAGCCGACCTCCGCGGCCGCGCGGCGAACCCGCAGGACCGCCGCCTGACTAACCGGACCGCTGTGATTGAGCACACGACTGGCCGTCGCCACCGAGCATCTGGCCTGCAATGCGACCTGCTTGAGGGTAGCCATAGCTGTTCCTGATCTCCATGCGCCTGACGAGCGCACCATTTGCCATGGTTTCATGTCAGTTGGGTAACAGCGGCACACTGGCAGGCGAGCTTTGGTCCGCGCGTTGGAGTTGGAACGTAACGGCGCAAGGCATTCAAGACCAGTGCCCCATGGTTCACGGACTACTGTGATAAAGTCCGCGAAGATTAGTGCGGCGAAGCTTCACAACTTCGCCGCACGCCGAGGGACGGTGATCAGAACTCTTCCCACTCGTTCTTAGCAGCCGCAGCGGCTGTGCCGCCGCTTCTGAAGCTCGATGCCAGGCGCTGTGTCAGGGCGCGTGCCTGAGATACGACCGGGCGGGATGTCTCTGTCGCGACGCCGACGGCCGTCATTCGGCCCGAGGCGCCGCGAGCATCAAGCGTAAACTGGCCGAGCAAGCCGTTCAGCGCACTGGCCTCCTTGGCAAGGCTGTGGCTGGCGGCATTGGTCTGTTCAACCATGGCCGCGTTCTGCTGCGTGCCCTGATCCATGGTGTTGACCGCCGTGTTGATTTCCTGAATGCCTGTCGATTGCTCGCGTGCCGCCTCGACGATGGCGCGGACGTGCGCCGTGATCTCGGTCACTTCGGCCTCGATCTGAACGAGCGCCGCACCGGTCTCTCCGACCAGATTGACACCGGTACCGACCTGCGTCTCCGAGGTGGTGATCAGGACCTTGATTTCCTTTGCAGCCTTTGCGGAGCGCTGCGCAAGTTCGCGGACCTCCTGGGCGACGACGGCAAAGCCCTTCCCGGCTTCGCCGGCACGTGCTGCCTCGACACCAGCATTCAGCGCCAACAGATTGGTCTGGAAAGCGATATCGTCGATGACGCCGATGATATTGCTGATCTCTCCAGACGACTTGGCAATCTCGTTCATCGCGGCAACGGCATTGCGCACGATACCACCCGACTTTTCGGCGCCAGCGCGCGTCTGCTCGACGAGGACACTGGCCTCTTCGGCGCGCTTGGTCGAATCCCTTACGGTAGTGGTGATCTGTTCCAGTGCCGCGGCCGTTTCTTCCAGGGATGCGGCCTGCTGTTCCGTCCTGCGCGCGAGGTCGTCGGCAGCGGAGCGGATTTCCGCGGCGCCCGAGTTGATCACGCTGGCGTTCTTGCCGACTTCCTGCAGTGCCGCCTGAAGCTTGTCGAGCGATGCATTGTAGCTTTCACGCAGCGCATCGAGGTGATCGACGAAAGGCTTGTCGATACGGTGAGAGACATCGCCCTCGGAAAGACGGGTCAGACCGAGCGCCAGGGCGTCGACGGCAGTCTTGGTGTCAGCGGCATCCTGCTCCTTGGCCGCCTCGCGTGCACGGCGCTCGCGCTCCGACAATGAGCGACCCTCGTCCGCTTCGCGCTCGAGACGCGCACGCTCCATGGCATTTTCTCTAAAGACCGCGACGGCGGCGGCCATCTGGCCGACTTCGTCCTTGCGGTCGAGACCCGGCGTTTCACTCGCGGTATCGCCTGCAGCAAGCGAGCGCATCCGCGTCTGAAGACGATTGATCGGACCGGTGATGCCGCGTGACGAGACGAGGAGACCAAGCAAGATCATCGCGACAAGCGCAAGACCGACGGCCGCGAGACCCATGACGATCGTATCGTCTGTCGTCGCCTGCAGTTCGGCGGTCCCATCCTGCATCATCTTGATCAGTTGATCGTTGCCGCCGGCAAAGAGTGGCAGAATGGCAGTCAGCTGATTACCCGCGCGGCGCATAACGACGACAGCTTCGTCGCGCTTGCCGGCCTTCACCAGCGAGATAACCTCCTGGCCGGACGCATCGAAGGCGCTGATGGCGGTCAGCATGGCCGCAGCAGGTTCTGCTCTCGACTCGACGAGGCGACCGGTTGTGACAATGCGCTCCTTCATCAGAGTCAGGTTGTCATTGTAGATCTTGATCGAGGCCGCGAACTCGGGAGAGGCGGGATCATTGATCAGCATCAGGCCGAGTTGGAAGCCGAGCTGCAGCAGGCCGCCCGTGGCGCGGGCGTTCAGCATCGCAGCCATGCTCTCGTGAGACAGGAAGCTGGAATAGCGGCTATCTGCGCGCTTAAACTGGATGCTGACGTAAGCAAGTCCTGAAATCGCGATGGCGCCCATCAGGGCAATGACCGCGATGATTTTCGTGCGAATTTTGGCGTTCTGAAGAAAGCTCATTGGAAGCCTGACGGGTGGCGGACAAGCATCGACAACGCCATTGCGCGTGGACCCGCGAACGCGTGGGTTATTGCGCTGACATGTCGAGATGTGCGGATTTCTGAAAGATCATGGCAGCCGAACTCCCACCCTCATGGCGATTAGCTCCTCCCAGACTGCCGAGGTCAACTTGTCATACCATTAGCTTACAGAACCATTAAAATTGCTCGCAATGCATGTATTTATCCTAGTTATTTGACCACGCCGGGTGCGCTGACATGACGCACATCAATGCATTTCGAAACCGCCTAAAAATTAAAATCGATTTAAGCCTTTATAACGGCTTCGGAAATGGCTGGATTTATTCCTATGTGGACTAGACAGCTTCCGTCAGCTCTGATGGTTTCACTCGCCTTGCCGGCTGCTGATCCAGCACTGGCCTCTTTTGCAATCTTCTATATTGGGGAGCGGCTCTAGCCGATACGAGATGACATTGAAAATTGGCGCGCCCAAGGAGACTTTTCCTGGCGAAGCGCGGGTGGCGATGACGCCTGATAGCGCTCAACAATTGCAGAAGCTCGGATACGAATGCCTGATCGAGACCGGCGCCGGAAAGGCAGCCGGCTTTTCGGACGACAGCTATCGGTCCCACGGCGTGACGGTGGTGGACGATGCAAACGTCCTTTACCGAACGTCTGACGTGGTAGCTAAAGTGCGCCCGCCCGAACACTCCGAGGCTGCACAGCTGCGTGAGGGCCAGACGCTCGTATCGTTCTTCTATCCGGCGCAGAGCAAGGAACTCCTTGAGCTCTGCAGCAGACAAGGCGCCAACGTGATCGCCATGGATATGGTGCCGCGTATCAGCCGTGCCCAGAAGATGGATGCGCTGTCGTCGATGGCCAACATCGCCGGCTATCGCGCTGTGATCGAGGCCGGCAACAATTTCGGCCGCTTCTTCACGGGCCAGATCACGGCTGCCGGCAAGGTTCCTCCGGCCAAGGTGCTTGTGATCGGCGCCGGGGTGGCAGGTCTTGCCGCCATCGGCACCTCGACCTCGCTCGGCGCCATCACCTACGCTTTCGACGTTCGCCCTGAAGTCGCAGAACAGATCGAATCCATGGGCGCGCAGTTCGTCTATCTGGACTTCGCCGAGGTGCAGGACGGTGCTGCGACCGGCGGCTATGCCGCGCCTTCTTCGCCGGAATTTCGAGAGAAGCAGCTCGCCAAGTTCCGCGAGCTTGCGCCCGAGATCGACATCGTCATCACCACGGCACTGATTCCCGGCCGCGATGCGCCGAAGCTTTGGCTGGCCGACATGGTCGCCGCGATGAAACCCGGCTCCGTCGTCGTGGACCTAGCAGCCGAGCGCGGCGGCAACTGCGACCTCACCGTCGCCGACCAGAAGATCGTTTCCGAAAACGGCGTGGCCGTCATCGGCTACACGGATTTTCCGAGCCGCATGGCCGCGCAGGCATCGACGCTTTATGCGACCAACATCCGTCACATGATGACCGATCTGACGCCGGCCAAAGACGGCGTACTGGTGCACAACATGCAAGACGACGTCATCCGTGGTGCGACCGTCACCTATCAGGGTGCCATCACCTTCCCGCCGCCACCGCCGAAGGTCCAGGCGATCGCAGCCGCCAAGCCGAAGGAAAAGGTCAAAGAGCTGACGCTCGAAGAGCGGCGGGCGAAGGAGGTCGCCGCGTTCAAGGCACAGACACGCAATCAACTCGGCCTGCTTGTGGTGTCCACGCTGCTTTTGTTGCTTGTCGGCGCCTATGCGCCGGAAAGCTTCATGAATCATTTCATCGTCTTCGTACTTGCCTGCTTCATCGGCTTCTCGGTGATCTGGAACGTCAGCCACTCGCTGCACACGCCTCTCATGGCGGTGACCAACGCCATATCGGGCATCGTCATCCTCGGTGCGCTGCTTCAGGTCGGCTCCGGCAACTGGCTGGTGGTGATCCTTGCGGCCCTGTCGGTGCTGATCGCGACGATCAACATCGTCGGTGGTTTCCTCGTGACACGGCGCATGCTCGCCATGTTCCAGAAGTCGTGAGCGGGCAAGGGAAAAACCTATGACTATCGGTATCGTATCTGCGGCCTACATCGCCGCTGCTGTTCTCTTCATCCTGTCTCTCGGCGGTCTGTCTGGCCAGGAAAGCGCCAAGCGCGCCGTCTGGTACGGCATAACAGGCATGGCGCTCGCCATCGTCGCCACGGTGTTTGGGCCCGGCGTGGGCCACTGGTTCATCATCCTGGTGATGATCGCCGGCGGCTCGATCATGGGCTACTATGTGGCGGCCCGCGTGCAGATGACGGAGATGCCGCAGCTCGTCGCGGCGCTGCACTCTTTCGTCGGCCTGGCGGCCGTCTTCATCGGCTACAATGCCGAACTCGAGCTTGGCACGGTCATGGCCCTGAAGGCTGCCGGCGGGGACCTCTCGACGCTTGCCGGCTTTGCCGAAAAGCTGGCGCAAAAGGACCTAGTTGAGATCGCCATCCTCAAGGTCGAGGTCTTTCTCGGCGTATTCATCGGCGCGGTCACCTTCACGGGCTCCGTCATCGCCTTCGGCAAGCTCGCCGGCAAGGTGGACGGAAAGGCCAAGAAACTGCCCGGCGGCCATTTCCTCAATGCAGGCGCGGCCCTCGGTTCCCTGATCCTGCTGATGATGTTCTTCAACGGCGCCGGCATCTGGACGCTGGTGCTGATGACGCTGCTTGCCTTCTTCATCGGCTACCACCTGATCATGGGCATCGGCGGCGCCGACATGCCGGTTGTGGTGTCGATGCTGAACAGCTACTCCGGCTGGGCAGCGGCGGCCATCGGCTTCACGCTCGGCAATGATCTGCTGATCGTCACCGGTGCATTGGTCGGCTCCTCCGGCGCGATCCTCTCCTACATCATGTGCAAGGCAATGAACCGCTCCTTCATCTCGGTCATCCTCGGCGGCTTCGGCACGACGGCGGGACCGGCAATGAAGATCGAGGGCGAACAGATCGCCATCGATGCCGAAGGCGTTGCCAGCGCCCTCAACGACGCGGACAGCATCATCATCGTGCCGGGTTACGGCATGGCGGTGGCGCAGGCGCAGCAGGCCGTCTCCGAGCTGACCCGCAAGCTGAGGGCCGCCGGCAAGACCGTGCGCTTCGCCATTCATCCTGTCGCCGGCCGCCTGCCGGGGCACATGAACGTGCTGCTCGCCGAAGCCAAGGTGCCCTACGATATCGTCCTTGAGATGGACGAGATCAACGACGACTTCCCGAACACGGACGTGGTCATCGTCATCGGCTCCAACGACATCGTCAACCCGGCCGCCGAGGAAGACCCGAATTCGCCGATCGCAGGCATGCCGGTTTTGCAGGTGTGGAAGGCCAAGCAGGTGTTCGTGTCAAAGCGCGGCCAGGGAACCGGTTATTCCGGCATCGAGAACCCGCTGTTCTACAAAGAGAATACGCGGATGTTCTACGGCGATGCTAAGAAGTCGGTCAGCGAGCTTCTGGGATCTATCGCCTAGCCCCACAAAAACTTGCTTAACCTACACGCCGGGCATACCCGGCGTGTAACAGTTTGGTATAACGGATATCCAAGGCTCGGGGCGCCGGATTGAGCGTGCGACCGACAGAATGCGCACTATTCGCAGGTCGGTAAATCCTTTGAGTTTGAAACGTCTTCAGTCAGCGTAATGCTTGGCCATCACGATCGAATCTGTGGATGGACCCGTCCGCCGGCGAGAGCCCGATACGGTCGCCGACCTTAACGCCGGGCAGGCCTGGCATACGAACGACGAGCGCTCCAGTCGTTTCGGATTGCGCATGGATATGCGATTCCGCACCGAGATTTTCGATCAGTTCGACCGTCGCCGGCCACATGCCACCACCTTGGACAATACGCATGTGCTCCGGACGCACGCCGATGGTCACCCCGCCGAGCGCGGCGGCGGCTTCGCCGTCGATACGGTTCATCCGGGGCGCGCCAATGAATTCCGCAACGAATAGATTGGCTGGACGCTCATATAGCTCCTGCGGTGTCCCAACCTGCTCGATCTTGCCGTGATTGAGGACGACGATGCGGTCTGCCATCGTCATCGCTTCCACTTGGTCGTGGGTAACGTAGATCATGGTGGCGCGGAGTTGCTGGTGCAGTTTCATGATCTCGAGGCGCATGCTGCCCCGAAGGGCGGCGTCGAGATTGGAGAGCGGCTCATCGAACAGGAAGGCTGTCGGATTGCGCACGATGGCACGACCGATCGCCACGCGCTGGCGCTGCCCGCCGGACAGTTGTGCCGGCCGCCGCTCAAGGAACCGCGTGAGGTCGAGGACGTGGGCGGTTTCTTCAATCCTGCGTTCGATCGAAGCCTTGGTGTCACCGGCCATTTCAAGGGGAAAGGCCATGTTCTGCCGCACCGTCATGTGCGGATAAAGCGCGTAGGACTGGAACACCATGGCAAGGCCACGATCGCCACAGGGCGTCGATGTAACGTCTTTGCCTTCGATCCTGATGCGCCCGCCGCTGCCATGCTCAAGGCCGGCAATCAGACGCAACAGGGTCGACTTGCCGCTGCCGGAAGGGCCGACGAAGACGACGAACTCGCCCTTGGCGATATCAAGGTCGAGGGGCGGTATGACGGTGGTCTTGTCAAAGACCTTGCTGATGCCGTCGAGTTTGATCTGAGCCATGGTCACTCCAATATGGTTCTTGCGTCCGGCTCAGCCCTTGACCGCGCCAGCGGTCATGGATCCGGTCAATTGTCGATAAATGAGGCATCCGAGAATGGCAGGTGGCAACGCGCCGAGAACCATCACCGCCGATGCGATCCCCCACTGAACGCCACCGCCGCTGGCAGAGAAGAAGAACGACGCGCCGACAGTAATGGGCACCGCTTGGCGTGTCGTCAGCATCAGGCCAAAGAGATACTCGTTCCAGGCGGTGATGAAGCCGAAGATGAAAGCAGTGACCATGGCCGGACGGATGACGGGCCGCACAATGCGCCGGAGGATAACGAAGGCACCGGCGCGATCCATACGCGCGGCCTCGTCGATTTCACCGGGAATATCGGAGATAGCGTTGACCATCATCATTAGACTGAGCGGCAGATTGACAATCGTGAGGATCAGTCCGAGGCCGATGCGGGTATCTAGCAGGCCGACGAACTGGAACATCATGTATAGGGGGATCGCGAACACCACGAGCGGCACGGCGCGTAGGTTGGCGACTACGGGAAGGAGGTGCTTGCGCCCCGTTCCGGTGCGCACGATGGCGTAGGCTGCCGGCAGCGTCAGCAACAGCGCCAGAAGCGAGCCGATGAAGGCCGCAACGGTGCTGTTGAACAGGTAGGCATAGATGTTGAAGCGGCTCGTATCCGTCAGCACCTTGGCGTAGTTTGCCAGTGTTGGAGCCTGAAGGATCAGCCCCGGGTTCATCGCGATTTCCTTGGCACTCTTGAATGAGGTCACCAGCGTGACGATTACCGGAAAATTCATGGCGATCGCCGCAACGGCGAAGACAATCCAGCGCAGGATGTTCATGCGGCGATCCTCCGTCGTTCGAGATAGGACTTTAGCAGTGCGCCGCCATAAAGAACGACGAGCGAAGCGAAGAACAGCAATGCCGACGCGGCGACCGCCTGGCCGATCTGACCGCCCTTGAAAAAGGACTGATATATATAAATCGACAGCGACATCGTCGAACCGCCGGCCCCTGCCCCTGTCAGCGCGAAGACGTTGTCGAAGACCCGGAAGCCGTCGATGAAGCGAATGCCGAGCGCAATCGCAATCGTTGCTTTCATCATCGGCAATTCGATGCGCCACAGGATGTGCCAGGGACCGGCCTTGTCCATCGCTGCGGCTTCGCGGATCTCCGAAGGGATCGAGATATACGCAACGTGAAACAGCAGGAACGCAAATGGCGTCCACTGCAGAACCTCGACGACAACGAGCGTCCAGAAGGCATGGCTGGCGTCGAGGAAGGCCGGGCTCGTTCCGAACCATAGTGTCAGGTAGTAGGGTAACGGACCTGCAAACTCGTGCAGCACGAGCCGATACATCAGGCCGACCATCGAGGGAGCCACCATCATTGGCAGCATCAGGATCGCCGTCGTCCAGCCGTGGCGGCTGACGATCGGTGAGAGGAAGATCGCGAGGGCGAGACCAAGAGCGCACTCGATGGCGGCGGTCAGAAGGCCGAAACGCAGGGAGAACCAGCAGGCCTGCCAGAACTCCGGATCGGCGAGCACCGCGCCGAAGTTGCGGAAGCCAATAAGTTCAGGTGCGCGCATGGTTTGGAAACTGACATCCGAGAGCGCATAGACGATGTCCACGAGCGCCGGAAAACTCAAAAAGATAAGCAGGAAGGCAACAAGCGGCGCCAGAAGAAGCCGTCCCTCGCGCTGCTGGGGTGTCGTTCGCATCATATGGTCTTTCGCCGGAGAAGGCGCCCAGGCGCTGTCGCGCCCGGGCTTGTCGCTTACTTCAACAGTTCGGTCATGCTCTTGCTGGCAGCCGCGAGCGCCTCGTCAAGGCTCTTCTGGTCAGCCCAGTACGCGGTGAACTCCTTGGCCTGCGCTTCATAAACCGACAGCGCCTTGGCGGAAGTGGCACCGCGCATGACGTAGCCATAGGCGCCGGCGAACTCGCCAAGCTTGACGAGGTCAGGACGTTCGGCCGCAATCTTCGAGACGACCGAGGGTGCCAGCGCCGGAGAGCCGCCAGCCTTGGCATAGGCCAATGCCGCATCTTCGGTTGCCAACCACTTCAGGAAGCGAACGGCGCCTTCCTTGTGCTTGGAGCTCTTGTTGAGGCCGAGACCGAGACCGTGGATGTGATCCTTGCGACCTTCCGGACCCGCGGGCGGCGCCACGACGGCGGTGTCTGCAGCAACAGCCGGCGCCTTTTCCGGGTTCATCAGATCGGCAGCAGCCGCGTTCCATTGCAGCGCCGTGGCGACTTGGCCGGAGGTCCAGGCGGCATTGGTTTCAGGGTACTCGTAGCTCAGAGAATCCTTCGGCGTTGCACCGGCATCGTAGAGTTTCTTGTAGAGTTCGAGGCCGGCTCGGTAGGCGGGCGAGTCGACCGTCACCTTGCCGGATGCGTCCGTCCAATCGGCACCGTAGGCGCGTGGTAGCGACTGGAATACCATCATATTAAACAGCAGGTTCTTCATCTGCAGCACCGTGCCGTAGCGCACCGGGCTGTCCGGGTTCACCGACTTGGTGAAATAGAGCGCAGTCGCTGCCCAATCATCCCAGGTCCAGGCATCCGGCGTCTTCGGCTCCAGTGCCTTGCCGAGATATTTCTGGGCGATCTCCGCATATTTCGCCTTGGCGTCGGGATCGGCCATCAGCGCATCGATCAGATCCTTGCGATAGTACATGAAGTGCAGCGACAGATCGGTCGGCACGCCGTACTGCTTGCCTTCGAACTGCATGGTTTCGAGGATCGGCTTCCCGAAAACCTTTTCCGCGTCGACACCGAGATCGACCGGCTCCATGAATGGCGCATAGCGGCCGATCGAATAGGTGGCGATCAGGTTGATGTCGAAAGCATCGGAGCCGGCAGCAAGGTCTGCCTGCAGTTTGTCGTAGAAACCGTCGCGGTTGAAGAACAGAAGCTCGACCTTGTCTTCAGTTGCCGTGGCGGGAAGTGCATTGTAGGTCTCGACGGCGGCCCGAAGTGCCGTCTCCTCGGAACCACCCGGCCAGCCGAGCACCGTGACCTCGGCTGACGCGATCCCAGGGATCGCGGCGAAAGAGAACACTGCCGCCACGCCGGCGGCTAAAAAGTTACGCAATTTCGTCATTTGACTTTCCCTTCTAGAAGCTCATCATTTTTTATTATGTGTGAGTGCCAAATCGGCGATGCCGACGATCCCTGCCTTTGGCCCCAGGGTCGCTGCCTGCAACTCGGGCACCGCAGAAGGGCCAATGGCTGAAATTTCAGCCCTCACCCTATCCAGGAAGCCCGCGGCGAGACCGACGCCCCCGCCTATGACGATCCGTGCAGGATCGATCGCCAATTGGATATCGCAGCACAGACGCGCGAGACGGCCGGCGACGCCTGCGACGATGCCGACTGCCCATGGCTCGCCCGCATAAGCTGCGGAAAATACCTCTTTGGGGTCGCAACCGTACCCCAGACGCTGCGCCTCGGCGGCAATCCATGGGCCGCTCAGCCGGCTCTCTAGCAGTGCGCCGTCGGCAGACGGATCACGCATCTGGCCAAAATGGCCTGATATGCCGCGCATCAAACGGCCTTGCGAAACGATGCCGCCGCCAAGGCCAGTCGATACCGTCATGAACACCAGGTCGGAGCGGTCGGGGGCTGCCTTGAACTCGCCCCAGGCCGCGGCCTGGGCATCATTGACAGCCACGACAGGCACGCCGAACAGTTCGGTGGCGCGGGCCTCCAGCGGAAACTCGCCGGCGATACCGAGTGTCGCCTTGTTCATCGCCCGCCAGTTGCCATCTCGAACGGCACCCGTGACGGCAATGCCTGCAGCCGCGTAGCGTCCCTTCCAGTGCGCTGTCGCATCTTCAATCGCCGCCAACCACCGCTCCGGCGATCCATCGCGGTCGGTGGCAAACACTGTGGTGTCAAGAACCTCTCCGGCCTGAACGAGCGACGCCATGATCTTGGTGCCGCCGAGATCGACGGCCAGGACCACGGGTGCCGGCGCATAGATCTCGTCCAGCGCATCGCGGAACCACGCGGTCACATGTTCGGTGCGCGTGATGGCGGAGCCCACGACGACGCAGGAGGCGCCGGCGCGCGCCGCTGCCTGCGCCTGCTCGAGCGTGCGGATGCGACCTTCGGCGATCACATTCGGCGTTAGTTTCCGAAGGGCGCCTACAAGCTCGATGTCGGGATCGACCGGCTCCGGCCCACCGGTGTAGCCCGACATGGTCGAGCCGACGAAGTTGACCCCCGCAGCCAGTGCCCGGCGTGCATCTTCGATGCAACTGCAATCGGCCATCGAGAGTTTGCCGGCAGCCCGCACGGCCTCCGCCAGCGCCTCGACGGTGGCGGGGCGGACCCGGTCCGTCGCGTCGAAGGCGATGATATCGGCGCCGGCGCGAGCCAGATCGTTAACGTCCTCGATGAACGGCGTGATGCGAACCGGGCTGTCATCGAGATCCCGCTTGATGAGGCCGATGATTGGAGCATCGGTCGCGGCACGGACGGCAGCGACGTAGCGCGCCGATTCGATGCGCAGACCGGCTGCGCCGGCCGAGAGCGCTGCCAGCGCGAACCCGACAACATAGGGACTGTCGTCCATGGCGCCGCCCGGAACAGGCTGGCAGGAAACGATCAAGGCGTTCTTCAGAAGATGTGTCAGCACGGTCACCAAACCTTTCAGTGGCTGAACGCTATGACAAACAATACCAGATTACAACCAGTTTCGCAGATCTGTGGATAAACTGGAATGCAATTGGCTTTAATACTGGCTGGAATTCGTGCTACATTTCAGAAGATGATGGCATTGCAGCCTGACCGAATTCGCATTTCCCAAGAGGTCTCATTCCCTTGAGCCAGACGACACAGCAACAGACTGAGAACAGCGCGGCCCAAGGCGATCCGCTGCTTGAGCGCCTGTCCACCAGCCTGAGCGAAGGCGACGATCATTCGCCGATCTACATGCGACTGGCAATGGCGCTCGCCGATGCCATCGATACCGGCCAACTGGGCCACGGCCGCAGCCTGCCGGGCGAGCGCCTGCTAGCGGAACGGTTGAATATCTCGCGCGTGTCGGTGCGCCGAGCGATTGCAGAACTGGAGTCAGACGGCCGCGTCAGCCGCAGACACGGCGCGCGCACGGTGGTTCAGACGCGCGTTCGAAAGAGCCTTCCCAATCTTACCGGGTTTTCAGCGGATATCCGCGCAAGAGGTATGGAACCCAGCTTTTCTTGGTTGTTTCGAGGCGCGGTGGTCGGCACGATGCAGGAGACGATGGCGCTGGGGCTGCCGGTCCAAAGCGAGGTCATGCGCCTGATCCGGGTTCGACGCGCCGACGGGATTCCGATTGCACTCGAGCGCGCGGTGGTCCCAATCTCCATTCTACCGGACGCGATGCTGGTCACCCAGTCGCTCTACGAGACACTGGCATCACTCAATGCAAGCCCGCATCACGGTTTCCAGCGCATCAGGGCAGACGTCATGTCTGCGACCGAGGCTGAACTTCTGCAGGCCGCTCCGGCCACGCCGATGCTCGTTGCCGACCGCCGCTGCTTCCTAGAGGACGGCCGTGCCGTCGAATTCACGGAAACCCGCTACAACGGCAAGGTCTACGACTTCATCGCCGATCTGCACATGTAGCTTCCTCACCCGAACGTCAAAAGAACCAGTTCGATACCAATAATGAATGAGGTGCCTAACCAGATAGGTCGGCGGATTATGGTCCCGGCTTGGGAAAAGCTCGCGGCAACCTCATCAAATGACCGTTTCGCCCCCGTCTACGACTAGGATCTGTCCGGTCATGTAGGACGACCTGTCCGAGACCAAGAAAAGAATTGGTTCGGCGATCTCGGAGACGTTGGCCCAACGTCCGAGCGGAACTTTCTCGGCGATATAGGACTCGATTGCTTCGCGCCCGCCCATCTGTGCGATGAAGGGTTCGTTGAACGGCGTGTCGACCCAGCCGGGGCAGAGCGCGTTCACCCGCACACCGAATTTGGCATAGTCCCCGGCCATCTGCCGGGTCATGGCGATGACCGCGTGCTTGGTGGTGGTGTAGGCGATCATTTCACGATCGTAGAGAACACCTGAAGACGACGAAGTGTTCAGGATCACGCCTTTTCCGGCGGCGGTCATAAGCGGCATGACCAGCCGGGCCGCCATGAAATGTGCGCGAACATTGAGCGCCCAAGACTTGTCGAAACCCTCGACCGCCACCTGCTCCAGATCACCCGCAACCTGCGCGCCGGCGTGATTGTGCAGGATGTCGATCCGGCCGTGGCAATCGGCGACGGCGGCGATGCCGGCCTCCAACGCCCGGTCGTCGGTCACATCAAGCACCAGCGCCTCGGCGCTGCCGCCGGCCTCGCTGATCTCTCTGACAGTCTCGTCGGCATTCATGAAATCGACATCGGCGACGACGACATGGGCGCCTTCCCGCGCCATGATCGAGGCCCCTGCCCGGCCGATGCCGGACCCCGCTCCGGTGACGATGGCAATGCGATTCTTGAGGATCATGGTGTTTCCCGTGGCGTTTTTTGTTGTTTTTCACGCATCAGGAACCGGGCGATGAGGATCATCACCAGCGATGCGATCAGCACCATAGTGGCGATCGCATTGATCTCGGGCGTGACGCCCCGGCGGATGGATGCGAAGACGTAGATCGGCAGCGTTGTGTTGGAGCCGGCAACGAAGAAGGCGATGATGAAATCGTCGAACGAGAAGGTGAAGGCGAGCAGGAAGCCGGCGAGCACCGACGGCAGGATCTGCGGCAGCACGATCTCCCTGAAGGTGGTGAACGGCGTAGCGTAGAGATCGCTCGATGCCTCGACGATATCGCGGCCTAGGCTGGCGATGCGCGCCTTCACGATCATCGTCACCAGCGCCATGGTGAAGAGCCCGTGCGCCGCAATGATCGAGCCGAAACCGAGCGCCAGTTTGGGCGGCTGTTCGCCCGGCCAGACGGCGGCGAGCAAGGGGTTGAGAAAGCCGAACACCTCAACCAGCGCCACCAGAGTGGCGATGCCAATGACCACACCCGGCACCACGATCGCCGCCGCGAACAACCCGTCGAACAAGGCGCGCGTGCGCGGCCCCAGCCGCTCCATGCCGATCGCCGCCATCGTCCCGAAGATCGCGGCCAGCGTCGCGCTGGTGAAGGCGATGATCAGGCTGTTTTCCAGCGCCTGCATCAGGAAGGTATTGCTCAGCGCCCGGCCGTACCATTGGGTCGAAAAGCCGGTGAAATCCGACGCGTTGCGCCCGGCATTGAAGGAGAACAGCACGACCAGCGCGATCGGCGTGTAGAGGAAGAGATAGACGGCTGTAACGAGGCTGCGCATCAGACGAGATCCACCTGACGGGTGCCGGCGACGCGCCAGGCGATGCGCATGGCGACCAGCAGCACGATGACAACGACCACGACAAGCGTGACGGCGATCGCCGAGCCGAACGGCCAGTTGCGCGATTGCAGGAAGAGGTCGACCAGCGCGTTGCCGATGAAGAACACCTTGCCGCCGCCGAGTAGCTGCGGGATCAGGTATTCGCCGAGCAGAAGAATGGTCACCAGCGCTACGCCGGTCATCACGCCCGGCAGCGACAGAGGCAGGGTGATGCCGAAGAAGGTCGAGAGCGGCTTGGCGCCGAGGTCGGCCGAAGCTTCCAGCAGGCGGCGGTCCAGCTTTTCCAGGCTAACATAGATCGGCATGATCATCAGCGGCAGATAGCCGTAGACGATGCCGAGAAGGACGGCGCCGGGCGTGTTCAGCAGGCGGACATTCTCGATGCCGACGAACTCCAGCAGATGCGGAATGCCGCGCGCGCCGAGGATGTACATCCAGGCATAGGTGCGGACGAGCAGGCTGGTCCAGAACGGCACGACGACGAGCGAAACGAGCAACAGCCGGTGCGCCGGGTTTGCCTTCACGGCGAGATAATAGGCGACGGGATAGGCGACCAGCAGGCAGGCAAAGGCGCCGATCGGCGCAAGCACCAGCGTGTTCTTGAAGGCAGCGGCCCGCGAGGCGAGATTGGCGAACTGCGCGAAGGTGAAGGCCGCCTGGTAGCCGCCCTCGGGCGCGCGCTCGCCGAACGAAAACACGACGATCGCGATGAATGGCAGCACCAGGAACACGAACAGCCATGCGCTTGCCGGCGCGACGAGCGCGGCGGTGACGAGGCGTTTCTTGGCATCCGGTGTCAATGTCATCGCAGTTCGAGTGCCTGTTGAAGGGATATCGCAGTACCGGGGCACGCCACACCCTTGGACGTGGCGTGCCCGGTTCGAACTCAAGCGGACTTGAAGCGCGCCATCAGCTCGGCGCGGCTCGGGTCGGTCAGCGTGACGGCCGCGCCGAATTCGAGCGGCGTCAGCGACGCCTCGTCGGGATAGACGATCGTGTTCGAGGTGATCTCCTTCGGCAGCAGCGAGATGACGCGGCTGTCGGTGGCCGGCGCGCCGTTGGCGATGTGCTCCTTGGCGGCGTTGGCCGGATCCATGAGGAAGTTGAGCAGTGCGTAACCGGCGGCCTTGTTCGGCGCGTCCTTCGGGATCGCGTAGTAGTCCGTCCAGATTTCGCCGCCGTCCTTGCCGAGCACGAATGCGATCTCGGGCATGTCGCGGTTGAGCTGCGCGCCGTCATTGGTCCAGCACATGGTCATCCAGGCGTCGGTGGCGCGCATGCCCGGCTGGTAGTCGCTGTTGATGGCGAAGAGATGCGGCTTCACCTTGATCAGCAGCTCCTCGGCCTTGGCCAGCTCGTCCGCCTTGATCGAGTTGAAGTCGTAGCCGAGCGAGACCAGCGCGCTGCCGATCGTCGTCAGCTGATAGTCGTGCACCATGGCGCGGCCGTCGGCCTCGGTCTGGGCGATCTCGAAGAAGTCCTTCCAGCTGGTGAGCTTGGTCTTGATCTTCGAGGTATTGACGGAAAAACCGGTCGTGCCCCAGTTCTTCGGCACGGCATAGGTCTTGCCGTCGATCTGGCCTTCTTTCGTGAAGCGCGGGTTTTCCGTCGCCTGGCTGAAGTTCGGGATCTTCGACAGATCGAGTTCGTCGATCAGACCGAGCTTGTGGTGGGTGGAGATCGTGTAGTTGGTCGGCACGAACAGCGACCAGCCGGAAGCGCCGGCCTGCAGCTTCGCCAGCATTTCTTCGTTGGAACCGAAGACGTTGACCTCGACGCCGACGCCGGTGGCGGCCTTGAAGTTCTCGAACGTTGCCGGGTCGTGGTAGTTCGGCCATGTGGCGATCGACATCTGCTTGCCGAGTTCGCCCGCCGCGTAGGCTGGCGTGGACAGCGCGCCGGGGAAGCGCGACATCACGGCGGTCGCAAGACCGAGGCCGGTTATGCCGAGGAAGTGGCGGCGGCTGACGGAGCCGCGTTTCAGGCGCATGAACTCGTCCATGAAGCCTTCAGCGGAAATGGGGAGATTATCCTTGTAGTCCTTGCTCATGATGCTGTTCCCTTGTTGTGATTTTATGCTGCACTGGATGCTGAAAACACATGGGCGCCTGCCGGATTGAAGCCGAGAAAGACCGTTTGGCCCGGCTCCACCAGCTCGCTCGCGTTCATGTCGCGTCGATCGGCCGTCACCAGGAAATCGCCGAGCCCGGGCACCGTCACAGCGTATTCCGCCGACGAGCCGAGGAAGATACGGTGCGTCACCGTTCCCTGAAAGCTTGCCACATCCGCCGCCGGTGTCCGCGTCAGCCGGATCGCTTCCGGGCGGATCGCCACGATCGCCTGCCCCGGCGATACGCTCTGGCGGGCAGATGCCGCAAGCGCGGAACCGTCGCCCAGCCTGAGCGTCCTGCCATCGGCTTCCATCGTCGCATCGACACGATTGGTCTTGCCGACGAAATCGGCGACGAACAGGTCTGCGGGGCGGTCGTAGACCTCCTGCGGCGATCCCAGCTGGCGGATGCGCCCGGCGCTCATGACGCAGACGATATCGGCCATCGACAGCGCCTCTTCCTGATCGTGCGTGACCAGAACGAAGGTGATGCCGAGTTCGCGCTGCAGCGTCTGCAGCTCGATCTGCATGGCCGAGCGCAGCTTCTTGTCGAGGGCGGCGAGCGGCTCGTCGAGCAGCAGAACCGAAGGGCGGTTGACGATGGCGCGCGCCAGTGCCACGCGCTGCTGCTGGCCGCCGGACATCTCGTGAATGCGGCGCTTGGCGAAGCCGCCGAGCCTGACCATCTCGAGCGCCTCGCCGACCCGGCGGTTGATCTCACCCGCCGCGATCCTCGGCCGCATCTGCCGCAGTCCGTAGGCAACATTCTGCTCGACATTAAAATGCGGAAACAGCGCGTAGTGCTGGAACACCATGTTGACCGGGCGGCGGTAGGCCGGCACGCCGTTCATCTCGCGCCCGTCGATCAGCACCGTGCCCTCGCTCGGCTGCTCGAAGCCGCCGATCATGCGCAGGCATGTCGTCTTGCCACAGCCGGAAGGGCCCAAAAGTGCTAGGAAGGCACCCTTCGGCACATTGAGGTTGATGTCCGTCACGGCGGTCACGAAGCCATAGCTCTTGGTGACCGAACGGAATTCGATATCGTTCGTCGAAGCGGATGCCACGTCTGTTCCCTGCGGTTGGTTTGGCGGCAGTCTATGCTGCCTTTTTGCCACCGTCGTTAGCGAAAGACTAAGCCCGGTGATCCTGCACGGTATATACCCCGAGAGAGGTATTTCGGGCATTTCGCCTTCGTGGGAGGTATATACAGGGGTAGGCGGATATCGGCGCCGCGACCGGGAGGTGTTCTGACATGAGTACGGATCTCGAGGCGCTGTTCCAGGCCTTCGGCGCCACCGTCGGCAAACCCGCGATGAGCGATGCGGAGTTCGGCGAAACCTTCCGCCAGATGATGGCGTCGCTCGTGCGTTTCGACTACGTGGTCGTCTTCGCCTACCGAGGCAAGGAGCGGCCGATCGATCTCTACAGCACCTTCGATCCGAAGGAGCACATCATCTTCGTCACGCTCTATCAGGCCGGCCCCTACCTCCTCGATCCGTTCTATCATACCGCCCGCTCCAGCCGCCGCGGCGTCATCCGCATGCGCGAGCTGGCGCCCGACCGCTTCTTTTCCAGCGAGTATTACCGAACCTACTATGTGCAGACGGGACTCGCCGAAGAGGTCGGCTTCTTCGTCGAGATGGAGGACGACATCACGGTGGTGCTGTCCTTGATGCGGCGCGAGGCGACCGGCGTCTTCCCGCCCGCCGAGATCGCGCTCTTGAAGAAGGTCGAGCCGTTGGTGACGCGGTTGACGCAGCACTATTTCTCCGGCCTTGCCGGCCGGTTCGACGGCCAGGCGCATGCCGGCAATCGGCGCGGCCGCAAGCGCGGTGAAAACCAAGTCGAGATCCAGCCCGCCGACGCCGTCTGGCAAGACCTCAACCTTACCAGTCGCGAAACAGCCATCGTCGATCTGGTCCTGCAGGGCCATTCCTCGGAATCGATCGGGCTAAAGCTGAATATCTCAACCGGTACTGTGAAGGTCCATCGGCGAAACGTCTACCGGAAGCTGGGCATATCATCGCAGACCCAGCTTCTGGCACTCTATCTGAAAGCGTTCGGCGGGCTTGGCGGGTGATCTTGAATTTCGCTCTAACCGAATTGCACTTGCGACGGTTTCTACTGCCGGCGCAGATTTATTTCGCTGGTTATCACCTGTTGACCGGACGCCGGATCCCGATCGGTTGTACGGATCCGGATTGCGTTCGCGCCAACGCGCTGGATCACCATATCGGCGTTACGGTCACCATTGATAATTCTCGACCAACGGACGGACAGGTTGATTGCATCTCCGCTGCGGCCGCCGTTCAACGCGGACACCCCGCCAGACGGGCCAATGTAACGGCCTGCATATCTATTGCCGTTGGCGATCAATTGAGCGGAAACCGCGCGCGAGACCACAAGCAGTCCTCGGCATTTGCCATTCATGGACAGTGCCTCGCCTTTCGCCGTGGACTGAAAGCTGCAGTCGAGCTTGATGGGCGATGAGCCCGCGGTGCGCTTCATCATACCTGCGCCGCTCCAACTTCCAGCGAGGGACGTCAGAAATGGCGCTTCGGTGGCAAGAGCATTGCTTGCCATAAGCATCGAAATCGCAGCAAAGGTCAGAAAACGGTGCTTCATGACATCCTCCAGATATCCAATCTGGAAAATGCGCCGTGCGCCGCAAGGTTCCCACCTCCCCTGCCGGCGTTCAAACGGCAGGGGAAGTATCGTAGTGTCGTCAGACGATCGCGAGACTGAGACGCGTGCTGCCGTCGTGCACGATTTCGATCAGGCCCGGACCTTGTAGTTCGATCGCGCCACACAGCGTGCCTGTGGTGATAAGAGCACCCTTCTTCAAGGACGTGTGCGGCCGGAGCTTGTCGTTCGCGTAGGCGAGCAGCCATGTGAGGACATCGTCCTTCGGATGCTTCGCCAGTCCGTTGTAGATGACCTCGGCACCATGCGTGACCTTGAGCGGCGTGCTGCCGATCGTATCGATCACGCCCTTCGGCAGGACCGGGCCGAGGACATAACCCTTGTTGCCGATGCGCTCGGCCAGATAGAGCAAGAACGACACCGCGCCGCTTTCCGTGATGCTGCTCGCCAGTAGCTCGGCGCCGAGATGGACCTCGGCAATGGCTTCGATCATCTCCGGTCTCGTGTAGGATCCGTCCTGGCGAACCGGGATGTCCTTGCCGAGACGCACTGCGATCTCCGCTTCGAACTTCATGCCCGGCTGCCATGCAATCGAAGCGCCGGATGATGCTTCGAAATAGGGATGCAGCGGGGCAGTCACAGCCTGGCCGTCAGGCGACATGGCAACCTTCCAGGCGGGCTTGGAAATGCGTTCTTCCGCCACCAGAAAATTCTGGGCATCCATCGCGTCCCGTAGCGTGGCCGGTAGGGTAAAATCGGCCGTCGGCGCCTTTTTTCTTGATTTTTCAAGGCTGGCAAACCGTGCTGCGAGCGCCCGCGGATCGAACTCCTCGCCGGATGAAACTGTCATGTCGTCTTTTCCTCACCTGATCTGATGGCGCCTTCAATTTATCGGGAATGACAGGCCGCGCAAGAGGCGATCCGGAAAAGAGTGTTACCTCAGCGCCGCATGCCAATCGCGGCGATAGTCAGCGAGCCCTTCGATCTGACGCGGTGAAACGTGCCGTTCGGCGCCTACAACCGGTCGGATACCCGCCAGAAGCGCGGCACCGGCGCTGGTGCCGGTAGAGCCAGGCAAGGCAATGACATCGCGACCCGTCACGGCGGCGAGAATATCGAGGTAGACCTGGTTCAACGAAAATGGCCCCTCGACGATGATCGGCCCTTTTGCGCCAATCAGGCTAAGGCAAGCCTCTGTCATCAACGCAAGATAGAGGCAGGCAGCAGCGTAGCATTCGGCAGCCGTAGCGCTTTCGGCAGCGATCCACCGTCTCTGCTTGCCGGGAAACGGACCGGACCCCGGTACTACGTTGGGCAGCAGCATCATGCCCTTGGCGATGACGGTGGCGACGACATCGAGCACGTCATCCGTTGCCACCACACCAATCTCGGCGGAGAGAACCTCGAATTCCCGTCCGCCCATGAAACGCGAAGACGGCACGGCGCGGCCGTATGCATCGACATTTCCCAGCGTATCTCGCCGCGGATCAAGGTGATCCAGATCGCCGCCAACGCCGAAGTTTACCACCCATGTGCCCGTCGAAACCACGGCGAACGGCGCGGCGCGATTGACGAGATGCGGCAGCAGCGACGCGTTGGAATCATGGATTCCGCAATAGACGGGAACCGATCGTTCGAGACCGATCTCCTGGGCGACCTCAGGCAAAACCGGGCCCAGCGCGTCGAAAGCCGAGCGGATCGGCGCCATCAGCTCCCTGATGCCGAGCGTATCAACGAGGCTGGAATAGGAGGAGGCGCACGGGTTCCAGAGATCGGTGTGGCAACCGAGCGACGTGCGCTCGTTCGCCGTCACCCCGGTCAGCCTGGCTGCCCAGTACTGCGGGTAGGTAACGATGGTCGCGACCTCGGCGAAAAGCTCCGGAAAGACCGTCTGCTGATAGTGCAACTGCGCGCCGATATTCAGGCCCATCGTCTGGTGCGGCGAGTAGGTTTCCTCGAAGGGCGGTCGTAGTGCTGTGTAGGCGTCGATCACCGATTGCGGATAGCCGTGCTCGTAGTCGAGTACTGGCATGACGAGCTCTCCTGTCGCGTCGAGAAGGGCAGCGGAGGCGCCATGGGTGGTGATCGAGATGGCATCGAAACCGGGCGAGACAGCAAAGCGCCTGAACGCATCGAGCGCGAAGGTCCACAGACGCTCGACGTCGTAGTGCGGATAGATGCCTGAGGTGATAACCCGGTTCGCGGTCTTGACGACGGCGATCTCGGCGCCGGTGGCGCTATCGAGCACCACCACCTTTGCATTGGTCTTGCCGATGTCGAGAACGGCGATGCGGGAAAATTGCGGTTCGGTCGTCATGGCATATGGAAAACGGTGACGAGAACGCTCTGCACCGGCGAATTATCGGGATTGGTGGCCATGATGTCGGCCATATGTGCCCACCACTTCTTCATGACGGGATGATCCGGCAGGCTGGCCAGGCTGTTGTCGCTTGTGCGCGTCAAGACGCCAAACAGCGTGTTGGTCTCGCGGTCCAGGTGGATCGAATAGTCGCTGGCACCCGACTGGTGCAGCAACTCGACAAGTTCCGGCCAGATCTCGTCATGGCGCTTTTTATACTCGGCTTCCATGCCGGGATTGAGCACCATCTTGAAGGCGTGTTTTTCCAGCGTCATTTCGAACTCATGGCTTTGATGCGGCGGGCGATGATCGGGATCGCTATGGTGATGATCAAAAGCAGGCCGATGAAGATCGACATGACGATGCCGGGTACGTTGAGCAATCCGAGGCCGAAGGTGACGAGACCCATGACGAAGGCGGCGATGACCACGCCGCCGATCTTGCCGGAGCCGCCGAGGATCGAGACACCGCCGAGGACGACCATGGTGACGACTTCGAGTTCCCAGCCTTGCGCGATCGACGGACGCGTCGAGCCGAGACGCGAGGTGAGGCAGACGGCGGCCACACCGCTCATGACACCCGTGAGCATGAACAGGATGAACTTCACCCGCTCGACCGGAATGCCGGAGAAGCGTGCGGCGAAATCATTGTTGCCGATCGTATAGACTTGGCGCCCGAAATTGGTGGCGTGCAGCAGGATGGCGAACAGGATCGCCACGACGACGAACAGTACGAACTCGAACGAGAACACCCAGACGACGTAACCCTGCCCGAAGAAGGCAAAATCCTCGGGATAGCCACCATAGGCCTGGTCGCCGAGGACGATATAGGAGATGCCGCGAAACAGGCTCATCGTGCCGATCGTGACGACGATCGACGGCAGCTTCATCACCGAGACGAGAAAGCCGTTGAACATCCCGCAGAGCAGACCGACGCCAACGCCGATGGCCACCAGCCCGGGCGCGCCGATCCCTGCCTGTGCGGCGGCGCCCATGGCGGTCGAGGCCAACGCGATAATGGCGGCGACGGAGAGGTCAATCTCGCCCGAGATGACGAGCAGCGCCATGGCGAAGGCGATCATCGCCTTTTCCGTGAAGTTGAAGGTCGCGTCGGAGAGGTTCCAGGCGTCGAGGAAATAGGGCGAAGCCAGCGAATTGAAGATGAAGATAAGCACCGCGACGCCGAACAGCAGCACTTCCCAGCTCGCCATGATCCGCTTGAACGGTGTACCGAGGCGATCGGGAATGACGCGCTTTTCAGAGGGTGTGGAAACGACGGTGCTCATGCGGCCACCTCTGCTGGTATCTCTGCGGCGGCCTTGTCGCGCAGGATGATGCGGCCGCGATTGCGCTCGCGCCTTGCGTTGAAGACGACGGCGAGGATGATGACGGTGCCCGAGATCGCCATCTGGGTGAACGGCGAGATGCCGATGACGGGCAGCGCGTTCTTGATGACGCCGAGGAAAAGCGCGCCCAGCACGGTGCCGAGGACCGATCCTACACCGCCGGCGATCGAGATGCCGCCGATCACGCAAGCGGCCACGCTATCGAGTTCAAAACCGTTGGCGATATCGACATAGGCGACGGCATAGCGCGAGACCCATAGGTAGCTCGCCAACCCGGCCAGAGCGCCCGACAGCACGAAGGCCAGGAATTTCGTCCAGCCGACATCGATACCGGCGTAGACGGCAGCCGTCGGGTTACCGCCGGCTGCATACGTCGAGCGGCCGAACTGGGTGTATTTCAACACGACATAGATCAGCGCGACGATGATAACAGCGGCCCAGCTGAGAATTGGCATGCCCATCACGACGGTGCGAGGGACATTCAGGAAGGTCGGCGTCATCTGGTGGGCGTTGACCCATTCGCCGCCCGACAGCACGAAGGCCATGCCGCGATAGATGGTCAGCGTGCCCAATGTCACGACGATCGGCGGGATCTCCAGCGCCCAGACGAGAAAGCCGTTGATCGCGCCGAGGCAGGCGCCGATCAGGATCGCGGCGAGGATGAGAACCACCAGCGGCAGACCGGGATAGGTGGCGTTGAGCATGGCGATCGCCATCCCGGTAAAGGCAAGATTGGCGGCCACCGACAGGTCGATCGACTTGGTCAAGATGACGGTCATCTGTGCCAGCGCCAGGATGATCAGAATCGACGTGTCGTTGAAGATGCCCGAAAGATTTCCGGGCGTTGCAAAGCCATCGGCCCGCGTCGAAAAGGCGGCAATCATCACCGCGATGATGATGAAGAGGAGGGTTTCTCGTTTTCTGAGCAATCGGGGCATGCTGGTTCCTCAAGCGTTGCCGGTGGCGGCGCGCACCAGCGCCTCGGGCGTCAGGTCCTTGCGTTCGAAGAGGCCTGCCGACAAGCCCTCCTTCATGACGAGGACGCGGTCGGACATTCCGATGATCTCCGGCAGCTCGGACGAGATCATGATGATCGACAGGCCTTCGGCGGCGAGCTCGCTGATGAAGCCGTGCACGGCTGCCTTGGAGCCGATATCGATACCCTTTGTCGGCTCGTCGAGAATGATCACCTTCGGCATGGTCGCCAGCCACTTGCCGATGACCACCTTCTGCTGGTTGCCGCCCGACAGCGTGCCGACGGGAACGGATAGCGCCGCGGCGCGCAGGTCCAGACGTTCGGCATATTTGCGTGCCAGCGCGAATTCGTTGGCCGCCTTCAGGAAGCCTTTTCGCGAAGTGCGGCCGAGCGAAGGCAGCGTCATATTCTGGTAGATCGGCATCGGTAGCGCCAGGCCATGGCGGCCGCGCTCTTCCGGCACATAGACAATGCCAGCGCGGATCGCATCCAGCGGTGAGTTGATCGCAATCTCACGACCATCAAGGCTCAGCTTACCCGACAGCGGCTTGGTGATGCCGAACAGCGACTGACAGAGCTCCGAGCGCCCTGCCCCGATCAAACCATAGATGCCGAGGATCTCGCCCTTGCGCAGCGTCAGCGAAATGTCGCGGAATTCGGTCTGGTGACAGTATTTCTCGACCTGCAGCACCGGGCCGCCGATGGCGACGTCGACCTTCGGGAAGGCGTTCTCCACATCGCGACCGACCATGAGGCGGACGATCTCGTCCTGCGGCGTCGCCTTGAGATTGCCGTGGCCGACGGCGCGGCCATCGCGGAAGACGGCGAAATTGTCGGCGATCTCATAGAGCTCGTCGAACTTGTGGCTGATGAAGAGGATCGCCTTGCCCTGCGCCTTCAGCCCCTCGACGATGCGGAACAGATCGTCGATCTCCTTGCGCGAGAGTGCGGCGGTCGGCTCGTCCATGATGACGATGCGGGCCTCGATCGACAGTGCGCGCGAGATGGCCACAAGGTGGCGCTGCGCGATCGAGAGGTCCTTCAGGCGGATCGTCGGATCGATGTTGCTTTCCAGCGAGACCAGCAGCGCCTTGGCACGGCTGTTCATCAGCGCCCAGTCGATGGTGCGGAAGCGGGTGCGCGGCGCGTGGCCGAGGAAGATGTTTTCGGCAACCGTGAGTTCGTCGAAGAGCACGGTTTCCTGATGGATCGCGGTCACGCCGGCGTCGATCGCGGCCTGCGCGTTGGCGAATGTCGTCACCTTGCCATCGACGAGGATCTCGCCTTCGTTCGGACGGTAGATACCGGTGAGGATCTTCACCAGCGTCGATTTGCCGGCACCGTTTTCGCCGATCAGCGCCGTCACCTTGCCGGGATAGAGCGAGATGCTGACGTTATCGAGCGCCTTCACGCCGGGAAAGATCTGCGAAATGCCGCGCATTTCCAGAATTGCGGGAACGTCGCCAGGCGCGACGCTTGCAACATTGTGTTGAAGGGCGTTGTTCATCAGCATTTACCGGATGTCGATTGGGAAGTCCCGGCGGCAATGCCGCCGGGTTATGGTGTTCAAGCGAGGCTTAGAAAACCTTCGAGAACTGGTCGATGTTCGAAGCGTTGTAGATGAACGGATCGGCCATCGCGGCTTCGCCCTTGTCGTCCACCTTGATCTTGCCCATGCGGCCGGCTTCGATTTCGGTGCCCGGCTTGCCGGTCGCGTCACCCTTGACGAGGTGATAGGCGATCTGCGTCGCGGAGTAGCCGAGGTCGATCGGGTTCCAGATGGCGAATTCCTTCGTCGCGCCAGACTTGATCGCGCCGGCCATTTCAGACGGCAGGCCGAGGCCGGTCACGTAGACCTTGCCGACCAGACCCTTGTCTTCGACAACCTTGGAGGCGGCGAGAACGCCGACCGTCGTCGGAGCGACGATGACCTTGACATCAGGGTTCGACTTCAGCAGGCCTTCGGCTTCGCGGTAGGACTTGTCGGAGAGGTCATCACCATAAACGGTGGTGACGAGGTTCATGCCGGCGAAGTCCTTCAGCTGCTTCTTCATCTCGCCGATCCAGATGTTCTGGTTGGTCGAGGTGGTGGTTGCCGACAGGATGGCGAAGTCGCCCTTGCCGCCTTCCAGATGATCCTTGACCAGCGTCAGGCACATCTTGCCGATCAGCTCGTTGGACGACGGGTTGAGCTGCAGGATACGACCATCCTTGTTGACGCCGGAATCCCAGGAAATGACCTTGATGCCGCGCTGCTTGGCCTTCTTCAGGGCCGGGATCACGGCATCCGGATCGTTGGCGGAGATCGCGATGGCGTCGACGCCCTGCGCGATCAGCGAGTTGATGACTTCGATCTGGCCTTCGGCCGTCGTCGAGGTCGGGCCGGTGTAGATCACCTCGACGCCGCCGAGTTCCTTGGCGGCTTCCTGCGCGCCCTTGTTGGCGGCTTCGAAGAAGCCGTTGCCGAGCGACTTCACGACGAGGCCGATCTTGATGTCCTTGGCGCTTGCGGCGCCTGCCATCAGCGCCACGGCAAAGGCGACGCCCACCGCCAGTGTTTTTGCGAGTTTCATGCTTTCATCCTCCCAGGTTAAAAAGACTTGACTACATCCTGCCGGGCTTCTCAGGCGACCGACGAGGAATCCTCCTTCACTTGCGAAACCGTGTTCGCAATCACGAGCTTGACGCCCGCATCCTCGATCATCCGGACGGACTCCTCGGAGACTCCCTCGTCCGTAATGACTGTGGTTACGCGATCGAGCGGGCACAGAATGAGGCTCGAGCGCCTACGAAACTTGCTGGAATCGACCATGACGATCAGCTCGTCGGCCTGATGCATCAGCTTCTGCTCGCTCTGAATGATCTGCGCATCGGCCTCCATGATGCCGAGCGGGCCGACGCCCTGCGCACCGATGAAGAAGCGTCGCGCATAGAAATTGCGGATCGCATCATTGTCGAAGGGCGACAGGATCAGGCTCTGTTCGCGATAGATCACGCCGCCGGGCACCGTCACCGTATTCTTCGAATGCTTGACCAGATGCTCGGCAATCGCGAACGAATTGGTCATCACCTGCATCCGGTGCGCGGCCATGAAGTGCACCATCTGGAATGTCGTGGTGCCGCCATTGATGATGATCGCATCGCCCGGATCGCAGAGATCGACGGCAGCGCGAGCAATTGCGCGCTTTTTATCGGAATTGACTGATTCTGAAACCCTGAACGGGCGCCCTGCGAGATTTCCGAGCTGCGGGGGGTGCACCGCTTCGGCGCCACCACGGACGCGGCGGATCTTGCCCTGCACATGCAGCGCCGCGATGTCACGCCGGATCGTCGCCTCGGAAGCCTCGGTCAGCTCGGAAATATCCTGAACTGTCACGACCGACTTTTCCTGTACGGCGCTCAATATGATGCGATGGCGTTCGCGTTCGTGCATGGGGTCCTCCTGCATCGTTTATTTCGCAGTTGTGACTATGTGTCAATCAGAAACGATCATATATTTTCATAGTGCGCTGCAGCATAATCGTTTTTGATCGTTTTCGATTGACAACGCCGGTTTTCATGAGCGATACCGTCACCGCAAGGGACGCGGAGTTCGTTCGGGCGTCCACGAATTCTATATGGGAGGATGACATGGCGGCAACTGTCCGGCTTCTGGATAACCGTTGGGACGAGACATATGCGGCAGGCCTCGATGAGACCGGAAAGCTGCTCTATCGCTCCAACCTGCTCGGCGCCGACAAGCGCATCACCAATTACGGCGGCGGCAATACCTCTGCGAAGGTCATGGAGACCGATCCGCTGACCGGCGAAAAGGTCAAGGTTCTCTGGGTCAAGGGTTCGGGCGGCGACGTCGGCACTATCAAGCTCGACGGCTTCGCGACGCTCTATCAGGACAAGCTGGATTCGCTCAAGGGCATCTACAAGGGTGTCGAAGACGAAGACCGCATGGTTGGCTTCCTCCCCCATTGCACCTACAACCTAAACAGCCGCGCTGCCTCGATCGATACGCCGCTGCACGGTTTCGTGCCCTTCACCCATGTCGACCACATGCACCCTGATGCGATCATCGCCATCGCCGCTTCCAAGAATTCCAGGGAGCTGACCCAGGAGATCTTCGGCGCCGACATCGGCTGGCTGCCCTGGCGGCGCCCGGGCTTCCAGCTCGGTCTGGACCTTGAAGCCTTCGTCAAGGCGAACCCGAATTCCAAGGGCGTCGTCCTCGAGAGCCACGGTCTCTTCACTTGGGCGAACGATGCCAAGGCCTGCTACGAGCTGACGCTCGAGATCATCAACAAGGCCATCGTCTGGTTTGCCGAGAAGACCGAGGGCAAGACGATCTTCGGGGGCGCTGTCACGCAGAGCCTGCCGGTTGCCGAACGCCGCGCCATCGTCGCCCGCCTGATGCCCGAGATCCGCGGTCGCATTGGCAAGTCGGAACGCAAACTCGGCCACTTTGACGATCAGGATGCCGTGCTCGAATTCGTCAACTCGAAGCACCTAGCGCCGCTCGGCGCGCTCGGCACCAGCTGCCCGGACCATTTCCTGCGGACCAAAATCCGCCCGCTGATCGTCGATTTCGACCCGGCGAAGCCTGACGTGGACGCCATCGTTGCCGGACTCGACAAGGCGCTGGAAGACTACCGCGCCGACTACGCCCGCTACTACAACGACTGCAAGCATGCCAACTCGCCCGCCATGCGCGACGCGAACCCGGTCATCTTCCTCGTTCCCGGCGTCGGCATGCTGTCTTTTGCCCGTGACAAGGCAACCGCTCGCATCGCCAGCGAGTTCTATGTCAACGCCATCAACGTCATGCGCGGCGCATCCACAGTTTCCGAGTATCAGGGCCTGCCGGAGCAGGAAGCCTTCGACATCGAATACTGGCTGCTCGAAGAAGCCAAACTGCAGCGCATGCCGAAGCCGAAGAGCCTGGCCGGCAAGGTTGCGTTCGTCACCGGCGGCGCCGGCGGCATCGGCCGCGCAACCGCTGCCCGCCTGATCGGCGAAGGTGCCTGCGTGGTTCTGGCCGATATCGACCAGGAAGCGCTCGACGGCACCCAGACCGACTTTGCCAAGCAGTTTGGCGGCGATGCGGTTCGCAGCGTCAAGCTCGACGTCACCAAGGAAGACGGCGTGATTTCGTCTTTCGCGGAAGCCTGCGTAGAATTCGGCGGCATCGACATTCTGGTGTCGAACGCCGGCATCGCTTCGTCCGCGCCGATCGAAACCACCGAGCTTTCGATGTGGAACAAGAACATCGACATCCTCGCGACCGGCTATTTCCTCGTATCGCGCGAGGCGTTCCGTCTGTTCCGCAAGCAGAACCTCGGCGGCAACGTCGTGTTCGTCGCGTCCAAGAACGGCCTGGCCTCCTCGCCGAACGCGGCTGCGTATTGCACCGCCAAGGCGGCCGAAATCCATCTCGCCCGTTGCCTGGCGCTGGAAGGCGCGGAAGCCGGCATCCGCGTCAACACGGTCAATCCGGATGCGGTTCTCCGCGGATCGAAAATCTGGAACGGCGAGTGGCGCGAACAGCGTGCGGCGTCTTCGAAGATCGAGATCACCGAGCTCGAGGAGCATTACCGCAAGCGCTCGATGCTGAAGCTCAACGTGTTCCCCGAAGACATCGCCGAGGCCATCTACTTCCTGGCATCCGATGTGTCGGCCAAATCGACCGGCAACATCATCAACGTCGATGCCGGCAACGCGCAGAGCTTCCCGCGCTGATCCCTACCTCCGGAGGATCACCCAGATTGCATGGATGATCCCCGGAACGTAGCCGCACAGCGTAAGCAGAATATTGAGCCAGAACTGCAGGCCGATACCGACCTGCAGGAATACGCCGACAGGTGGCAGGATGATTGCGAGAAGAATGCGTATGATGTCCAAGGTCGCCTCGTAACGGATTATATTATTTCACGCAGCGAAACGCGGACAGGAGCCGTTTGGTTCAATGCGACAAGGGAGGAATTGATGGCAGACACGATAATTGCGCAGGATGTGATCGCGCAGGAAAACGAAAAGCGCGCAGCCGCGCTCAAATCCGATTACGAAGCGCTCGGCGCCAGCCTGTCGCGTCGCGGTGTCGATATCGAAGCGATCACCCGCCGCGTCTCCGAATTCTTCGTCGCCGTCCCCTCATGGGGCGTCGGCACCGGTGGTACGCGTTTCGCCCGCTTCCCCGGCACCGGCGAACCGCGCGGCATCTTCGACAAGCTGGAAGACTGCTCCGTCATCAACGAGTTGACGCGCGCCACGCCGAATGTCTCGCTGCATATTCCGTGGGACAAGACGGATGTGAAGGAACTCAAGGCCAAGGGGGAACAACTCGGCCTCGGCTTTGACGCGATGAACTCCAACACCTTCTCCGACGCGCCCGGCCAGGCCCATTCCTACAAGTATGGGTCGCTGAGCCACACAGACGCCGCCACCCGTGCGCAGGCGGTCGAGCACAACATCGAATGCATCGAGATCGGCAAGGCGATCGGCTCCAAGGCGCTGACGGTCTGGGTCGGCGATGGCTCGAACTTCCCCGGCCAGAGCAACTTCACCCGCTCCTTCGAACGCTACCTCGCCTCGATGGCCGATATCTACAAGGCGCTGCCCGAGGACTGGAAGCTCTTCTCCGAGCACAAGATGTACGAGCCGGCCTTCTACTCGACCGTCGTGCAGGACTGGGGCACCAACTACCTGATCGCCCAGACTCTCGGCCCCAAGGCGCACTGCCTGGTCGATCTCGGCCACCATGCGCCGAACACCAATATCGAGATGATCGTCGCCCGCCTGATCCAGTTCGGCAAGCTCGGCGGCTTCCATTTCAACGACTCGAAGTATGGCGACGACGACCTCGACGCCGGCTCGATCGACCCCTATCGCCTGTTCCTCGTGTTCAACGAACTTGTCGAAGCTGAGCAGCGCGGCGTCAACGACTTCAACCCCGCCCATATGATTGACCAGTCGCACAATGTGACCGACCCGATCGAAAGCCTCATCAACAGCGCCAACGAAATCCGCCGCGCCTATGCGCAGGCGCTGATCGTCGATCGCAAGGCGCTGTCCGGCTACCAGGATGACAACGACGCGCTGATGGCCACGGAAACGCTGAAGAGGGGCTATCGCGCCGACGTCGAGCCGATCCTCGCCGAGGCCCGTCGCCGTGCGGGCGGCGCCATCGACCCGGTCGCGACCTACCGCGCCAGCGGTTACCGCAAGAAGGTCGCCGGCGAGCGGCCGGCTTCGGTCGGCGGCAGCGGCGGCATCGTCTGACGCTCGGCAAAACTCATCGGGCCGCCACCAGATCGGTGGCGGCCCGAATTCATTTCATACGGCGCCGCGCGTCTCGACATAGAGCGCGTGGCGAGTGGTCGGCTGTGATCACCCACCACCTATTCTGACGCGGTCAGGATTTTTTAATAACGAGTGCTTAGGTTGCGTTTGCGATGCCCGGGTATCCGGTCGTCGCTCTGCGCATGATGCGCCCCACCAATTTGACAATATCAATTTTCCGCTTCTGCTCGATTGCCTAAGTCTCGAGCACGGCTCGTCGTCCTGTGGCTATAAGGTGCGCTATGCTCAAAAATTTGAAGATAAAGACCAAGTTTCTCATCGCCATTGCGCTGCTTGGCGTGATTTCGCTGTCTGGTTTGACCTATGTCGCCAGTAGGTTCCACGCCGCCAATCAATCCTACACCGGCTTCCTGCAGAACGAGAGCACGGCGGCAACCCTCGGCGCTCGGGCGGCCGCGGGAATCTGGACATCGACCACCTGGCTGAGCCGCGCTCTCACACAGGAAACCGGTTCGCCGGCATTCGACAATATTTCCAAGCGTTTCGGCACCGAGTTCGCCGGTGCCCGCGAACGCCTGTCGCAGACCCCGAACCTCGTCGCGAGCCGCAAGGACGCCATCGCCGAATTGCTCGTCGGCGCTGACGCGCTGAAGGCGATCGGTGACCAGGCGCTTGCAGCGCACGCTGCCGGAGATGCCGAGGCCGTCAAGAACCTTTCCGCCAAGCTCGACGAGGCGATCATCGCCTTGTCTCCGAAATTCGGCGCCAACAACAAGGCCATGGCCGATCTTCTCGACAATGGTGGCCGCGAGTTGTCGGCATCCGTGTCCTCGACCATCTTCAGCTCGATCGTTGGCCTCATTGTCGGCATCTTCGCCGCGATCGCCTTTGCCATGACCATCGCACACAAGGGTATTACAGCACCGATGGCAAAGTTGCGCGAGCGTATGGCATCGCTGGCTGCCGGCGAGACCCAGCAGGATATCGATGGTCTCGATCGTCGTGACGAAATCGGCCAGATGGCGACCGCTGTCGCCGTGTTCCGCAACAACGCCATCGAGCGTCTGCGGATCGAGCAGCAGGCGGAATCGGCACGCTCCATGAGCGAAAGCGAGCGCCTCCAGCGTGAAGCGGAAAAGGCCGAAGAAGCAGCAAGCCTGCAGACGGCGGTCCAGGCGCTGGGCCACGCGCTCGGCAACCTTGCCGATGGCGACTTGGCCTGCCGGATCGACATGCCGTTTACTGGCAACCTCGACACGCTTCGTCAGGATTTCAACGCCGCAGTACTGAAACTGAACGGCGCTCTTCAGGCAGTTGGCGCCAATGCAAGCGCGATCGGCGCGGGCTCCAGCCAGATCCGCGCATCCGCCGACGACCTGTCGAAGCGGACGGAACAGCAGGCTGCATCCGTCGAGGAAACGGCCGCGGCCCTCGAAGAGATCACCACGACAGTCAAGGACGCCGCAAAGCGCGCCAATGAGGCGAGCCAGCTCGTTGCCCGCACCCGCGAGGGTGCGGAGAAGTCGGGCGAGGTCGTCCGCAACGCCGTTAAGGCAATGCATCTCATCGAGCAGTCCTCCAATGAGATCAGCAACATCATCGGCGTCATCGACGACATCGCGTTCCAGACCAATCTTCTGGCACTGAATGCCGGCGTCGAAGCGGCCCGCGCCGGTGATGCCGGAAAGGGCTTTGCGGTCGTCGCACAGGAAGTCCGCGAACTCGCGCAGCGCTCTGCCAAGGCTGCCAAGGAGATCAAGTCGCTGATCACCGCGTCCGGCTCGCAGGTCGAGTCCGGTGTGGCTCTGGTCGGAGAAGCCGGCAAGGCGCTCGACGCGATCGTCTCGGAAGTCCAGGAGATCAACCGCCACGTCCATGCGATTGCGGAAGCTTCGCGCGAACAGTCGATCGGCCTGCAGGAAATCAACACGGCCGTGAACAGCATGGACCAGGGCACGCAGCAGAATGCCGCCATGGTCGAAGAGACCACGGCCGCCAGCCACAGCCTGGCCAACGAAGCAACGGCGCTGTCGCATCTGATGTCGCAGTTCAAGCTCGGTGGCGAGGCACCGATCCAGTCCCGCCCGGTGGCCACGAGCGCCCGCGCCAGCCACGCCTCCGTCGCCTCGCCCGCGCGTCAGTTGGGGCAGAAGCTCGCCAGTGCCTTCCGAGGCAACGCGGCGCTGAAGCAAGAGCCTGAATGGTCTGAATTCTGATCATTCCAACAGACAGGACGGGGTCGCATTCGGCCCCGTTTTTGTATTCGCGGGGAGCTGTGGGCAAACCAAAAAAGCCGTCGCTTTGTCAGCGACGGCTCTTACAGGGGCAGGGAACGCCCTAGGTATCAGCAGAAGCTGCAGGTCGCAGCCGGATTGCTCTTTATGACGTCAATGAATTTCTTGACCGGGTTGGAACGCTGTTCGCGTTTCACCGCCGCCGTCTCCAGAAGTCGCTTGAAATCGTCAAGCTTCACGCCGTCGGCGCGCATCACCATGGCGATCAGGGGGTCGCGAAGGGCTTCGGATATCGTCAGGTCGTCTCTGGTCTTTCTCATGGCTCAGTCCTCCTTTCGTGGGCGGTCGCCCGTGTTCCACCTTGGCTGCAACGCCCTGTCGGCATTGACTTCCGCAAAAAGTGGTGTTACCGGTAAGTAACAATGCATTTGTTACCGATCGGTCACACGGATGTCAAGGACGTTGTCCTCAAAAAAATCAGAAACCTCCACCGCTCTCATGCCGGCAAACAGCGACGAAAAGATCCCGCCACGGGAACGCATCGTCTCGACCGCCGCGGAGCTTTTTCGTGAGCACGGCATTCGCGGCATCGGCGTCGATGCCATCGCCGAAGGTGCACTCACCAACAAGATGACGCTCTATCGGCACTTCCGCTCGAAGGACGAACTGGTCTGCGAAACGCTGCGCCGAGCCTCCGACAAGGCCGAGGCGATCTGGCGTGACCTGGAGGCGGCCCATCCCGACGATGCCCGGGGCCAACTCGTTGCCTGGATCGAGATGCGCACCCAGAGCCTTTGCGGCGAGCATGTCGGCTGCGACCTTGCCAATGCGGCGATCGAGCTTAAAGGCGAAGGCCATCCGGCCTATGGGGTCATAGAGCGCCATAAGGCAGAGCAGCGGGACAAGCTGGAAGCGCTCTGTCTTGCCGCCGGCGCGCGTGAACCGCAGCTGCTGGCCGATACACTTACCCTTCTGCTGGAAGGCGCCCGCGTCACGCGGCAATCCATGGGCAACGACAACTGTTGCGGCCATTTCTCCAAGGCCTGCAACGCGGCGATTGCCGCGTTCGCCTGAGCACTCAAGCGTCTTCGCGCAGGCGGAGACGCGCGGTCTTCCCAGCCACCCCGTCCCCGCTGTGAGTGCCGTCATGTCGCGCGGCCCAAGATCAGCCGCAAAACTGGTTTCGGTTGAATTCGATCGCCGTATCGGCTTAGCTCGGCCTATTGCATGGCAACGATGAGCATCTCATGACGCATACGGCTGACACCATCATCCTCAACGGACGTGTTCTGACCCTTGATCCCGATAGTCCGCATGCCGAGGCGGTCGCGTTCGCCGCTGGCAGGATCATAGCGGTAGGGACCAGTGCCGACGTCGAGCCGCTGCGCGGGCCTCATACCCGGATTATCGATGCCGCCCGCGGCTCCGTCCTGCCGGGCTTTTCCGAAAACCACATGCATCTCTTTTCAGGCGCCGCGGAACTCGACCATCTGCAGCTCACCGGCGTAAAGGGCCTTGCCGCGCTGACCGAGGCGGTCCGCGCTTACGCTCACACGCGCCAGACGCAGAAGGTGTTGTTTGCGCAGGGCGTCGATTACGCCATTCTCGGCCGGGCGCAGACGCTGACCCGCCAGCATCTCGACGCGATCCTGCCCGCCCAGCCGCTGGTTCTTTTCGCGCCGGATCACCACACAGCCTGGGCCAACACCAGCGCGCTGGAGCTGGTCGGCATACTCGGTGGCGCCAAACTCGGCCCCGGCAACGAGGTCGTCATGGGCCCTGATGGCCTGGCAACCGGCGAATTGCGGGAGATGGAAGCATTCAGCCCACTGCAGGCGGCCGGCGGTTTCGATCGTTATCGACTGGGCCTGTCCACCGGCGGCGAGCCGGACCCTTATCCTGATGCCGCGCAATGGGCGCAGGATATCGCCGTCATGCGACGCGGTCTTGCCTATTGCGCCAGCCACGGCATCACCACCGTCCAGAACATGGACGGCAATCTCTATCAACTGCAGCTGCTGTCGGCGATCGAGCAGGAAGATGGCCACCTGCCCTGCCGGGTGCAGGTCCCCTTCCACTTCAAGAATTTCATGTCGATCGACATGCTTCAAAAAGCATCCGACATGTCTGCGCGTTTCGACAGCGACTGGCTTTCGTCCGGTCTGGTCAAGGTCTTCTACGACGGCGTCATCGAAAGCGGCACGGCGGTCATGGTCGAGCCCTATGCCGATATGCCAGGCGATCGCGGCGAGGGCCTGTTCACGCCCGAGACCTTCCGGGCAGTGGCCGTGGAGGCGGACCGGCGCGGTTTGCAGATCGCCGTCCACGCCATCGGCGACGGCGCGGTGCGCGCCGTGCTCGACGGGTACGAAGCAGCGAGAAACGCGAACGGCGCCCGCGACAGCCGCCACCGGATCGAACATATCGAGGTTGTGCATCCCGACGATATCGGACGTTTTCAGGAGCTTGGCGTTATCGCCTCCATGCAGCCGCCGCATCCACCCGGCTGCGCTGGCCTGCCGCTGGAACCGACCATCTCGCGCATCGGCCGCGACCGCTGGCCGGTGAGCTATGCCTGGCGGACGTTGAAGAACGCCGGCGCCCATATCTGCTTCGCGTCGGACTGGCCGGTGTCGCCGATCGACCCGCTGGTCGGCGTGAAGGCGGCGGTTACCCGCAAGCGCTGGAGCGAGACCGACCCCGATCAATCGTTTTCGCTGCCGGAAGCGCTTGCCGCCTATTGCGTCGAAGGCGCCTATGCCGAGTTCAAGGAGGATCGCAAGGGCATGATCAGGCCGGGCTACGTTGCCGACATCGTCATCCTCGACACCGATATCGAAGCGACCGATCCCGATGCTATCGATACGATCCGACCGACAACGACGATCTGCGGCGGGCACATTAGTTTTCCGGCCGATAAATATTTTCCACCGGGAGATTAGATTCGGGTTGTCAACGCACATGGCGTGTGGTCACCTAGCCAAAAGCCGAAAAGGCGGGAACAGCAGCTTCAGCAACGGTGAGTGGCCCGCATATGGCGGAATTGGACGCGATTGAAATTCGCAGTGTTTCCAAGGTATTCGGCTTCGGCGAGTTCGCCTTTTCCGCCGTCGACAACGCATCGGTTTCGATCCGGCAGAACGAGTTTTTCACGCTGCTCGGCCCATCGGGCTGCGGCAAGACCACGCTTCTGCGGCTGATCGCCGGCTTCGAATATCCAACATCCGGCGAGATCATGCTGAACGGCAGCGACATTGCCGCCATGCCGCCCTTCAAGCGACCGATCAACACGGTTTTCCAGAGCTACGCCCTTTTCCCGCACATGACCGTTGCGGACAATATCGGGTTCGGACTGACCATGCTCGGCCGGCCGAAAAGCGAGATCAAGGCACGCGTCGCGGCCATGCTGAAGCTGGTGCGGATGGAAGCACTGGCCGGACGGCGCACCAGCCAGATCTCCGGTGGCCAGCAGCAGCGCGTCGCCCTGGCGCGCGCGCTCGCGCCACAGCCAAAGGTGCTCCTGCTCGACGAGCCGCTGTCGGCGCTGGACTACAAACTGCGCAAGGACATGCAGATCGAGCTGAAGCGCCTGCAGTCGGAAACCGGCATCACCTTCATCTTCGTGACCCATGATCAGGAAGAGGCCCTGACTATGTCGGACCGCATCGCCGTCATGTCGTCCGGAAAGATCCTGCAGGTCGGCAAGCCCAGGGAAATCTACGACGCACCGACCGATCGCTTCGTGGCCGACTTCATCGGCGAGACGAATTTCCTCAAGGGCCGGATTCGCTCGATGACGGGCGGAATCGCTGAGGTCGAAACGCGTTCGGCCGGCCGCATCTCGGCAACCATGCCCAAGGATTTCGCGACCGACGGAGATGTGACGCTGGTGCTGCGGCCCGAGCACGCCGCCCTTTGCCCTCCGGTGGACCATCCAGCCTGCCAGATGACGGGCACGCTGGAGACCGTCGTCTATTTTGGAACGGATACACACTACCACGTCCGTCTCGCCGACGAGGAAACGATATTCACGCTGCGCGAACAGAACAAGCCGCTGCAGGCCGCGCGATTTTCCGAGGGCGACCGGGTCGGTATCGCCATCGAACCCAACGCAGCCCGCGTCTTGAGAGGCTGACATGACAGACGCAGTCGCAACGGTTGAAACGGAAAAGACCCGGGACATCCGGAAACGATGGCTTCTTTCGCTCCCGGCCCTGCTGATCATCCTAGCGGCTGCCAGCGGACCACTACTGATCGTCGTCGCCTATTCGTTTCTGACGCCAGGACCGTATGGCGACGTCGTCTGGCAGCCGTCCCTCGATGGCTGGATCAACGTGTTTCTCGAGAAGGACATTTTCGACGACACGCTGTCGCTCGCCAGCGCGCATATCTCGATCTTCGTGCGTTCGGTCGTGCTCTCGCTGGTGACAACAGTGCTGACGCTGGCGATCGGCTTTCCCACGGCGTATTTCATCGCCACCCGCAGGGAGACGACGCGCGAACTGTGGCTGCTGCTGATCACCATACCGTTCTGGACGAACCTGCTGATCCGTACCTTTGCCATTCTGGAGATCATTCGCAACGAGGGGCTGATCAACGGCTTGCTGCTAAGGGCGGGTCTGATCGCAAAGCCGCTGCAGATGCTGTTTACCGACGGCGCCATCCTTACCGGCATGGTCTATGTCTACCTGCCGCTGATGGTGCTGCCGCTCTATGCCAGCATGGAAAAGCTGGACTTCCGGCTGGTCGAGGCCGGCTACGATCTCTACGCCACGCCGTTCAAGGTGCTTCGCCGCATCATCATCCCGCTGGTCAAGCCCGGCATCATAGCCGGCTCCATCCTCGTCTTCATTCCAGCGCTCGGTGCCTACGTCACACCCAGCATCCTCGGCGGCGGCAAGAACCTGATGCTTGGCAACCTGATCGAGTTGCAGTTCGGCCAGGGGCGCAACTGGCCGCTCGGATCGGCGCTCTCGATCGCGCTGATGCTGATCGTGATGGTCGCGCTTTTGTTTTATGTCCGCAATGCGGGTTCGCAGGGGAGCCGCCAGCATGGCTAGGTCCTTCTCCGTCCGCCGGCAGCGCGGCTTCACCACGATCGCCATGGTGTGCTTCGCGGCGCTCTACCTGCCGATTGCCGTGCTGGTCTTCTACTCGTTCAACGCCGGGGAATCGCTGGCGTCGTTCGATGGCATGTCGCTGCGATGGTTCGAAAAGGCCTTCCAGAACCAGCAGGTGATCGACGCATCGCTTCGCTCGCTGCAGATAGCCAGCATCGCGGCCGTGATTGCCACGATCGCCGCGACCATGGCGGCGCTGGCGACCACCCGGACGGAGCCCTACCGCGGCCTGACGATGAAATACGCCTTCATCAACCAGCCGCTGATGATCCCCGAGATCGTGACGGCGGTGGCCTTGCTGATCTTCTTCGCGCGCATCAAGATCTGGACGGGCTATTCCGGGCTTGGCTACCTCGTTGCCGCCCACACGGCCTTCTGCATTCCGTTCGCTTATCTGCCGATCCGCGCCCGGCTGGAGAACATGGATCTGACGCTGGAGAAGGCTGCAGCCGACCTTTATGCGACGCCATGGAACGCCTTCCGCTATGTGACCCTGCCGCTGCTGTGGCCGGGCATTCTTGCCGGGTTCATGCTGGCCTTCGTCATCTCGCTGGATGACGTCGTAATCACCGAATTCGTCAAGTCGGCCGGCCAGGATACCCTGCCCACCTACATGCTGGGGCAAATCCGCCGCTCCATCACGCCGGAGATGAACGCGATCTCGACGCTGTTTCTCGGCCTGTCGATCTGCGTCGTCATCGTCTTCTTCGTCGTCAACCGAAATCGTGCCTGAACAATAAAGAGAAAGGGAGCCTAAGCATGAAACGCATGACGTCCACCATCGCCCTGGCGGCGGCACTGCTGGCATCGGCCAGCTTCGCCCACGCCGAGGGCGAACTGAACATCTACAACTGGGGCAACTACACCAGCCCCGAAATGATCAAGAAGTTCGAGGACACCTACAAGGTCAAGGTGACCATCACCGACTACGATTCCAACGACACCGCGCTTGCCAAGGTTCGCCAGGGCGGTTCCGGCTTCGACATGGTCGTCCCCTCGCAGAACTACATTCCGATCTGGATTTCCGAGGGCCTGCTGCTCGAGACCGATCCGGGCAAGATGGAAAACTTCAAGAACGTCGCCAAGGAATGGGCGAATCCTGACTTCGACCCCGGCCGTAAATACACGGTGCCATGGGCGATGGGCATCGTCGGCACCGTCGTCAACACCGATGTCTATAAGGGCGATATCAACACCTGGGGCATCATCTTCGACACGCCGGATGAGCTGAAGGGCAAGGTCAATGTCGTGCCCGAGATGACCGATGTCATCGATGCGGCGGTGCTCTACAATGGCGGCAAGAAGTGCACCGGCGATCTGGCGATCCTGAAGAAAGTGCGCGACACGCTGGTCAAGGCCAAGCCGAACTGGGTGGCAATGGAATACGGCACCATCGAGAAGATGGGCTCCGGCGACTTCGCTGCCTCCAGCGACTGGAACGGCTCCGCCTTCCGCCAGCGCCTGAAGAACCCCGCTATCAAGTTTGGCTATCCCAAGGAAGGCTTCGTCGACTGGAGCGACAACCTGTCGGTGCTCAAGGATGCCAAGAACGTCGAAAATGCCAAGCTGTTCCAGAACTTCATGATGGATCCTGAAAACGCCGGCATGAATTCCGGCTTCCACCGCTACGCCAACGGCATTGCCGGCTCCGACAAGTTCATGCCGGCCGACATGAAGGGTGCGCCGGAAATCAACGTTCCCGCCGAGTTCGCATCGGTCGGCGTGCCGTCGATGACCTGCCCGCCGGATGTCCAGGCCCTCTACACCAAGATCTGGACCGAACTCCAGAAGTAAGTCGCCCATCTGCACCCCGCCAGGATGAGGCGGGGTGTAGCCTTTTCCCGCTGATGGATAATCTTATGAAGACCGTCTTTTCGCCGCGCCATCGCGGACATGCCGAACAACTCGAGCTGGTTGCCGGCGCCATCGTCCCGGGCTTCGAGCTGCCGTCGCGCGCCGAATACGTCGCCGAGCGCATCAAGGCCATCGCGCTCGGCGCCATTCTCGAACCGAATGCGCATGACCTGTCGACGGCGGCCAAGGTTCATCGGCAGGACTATCTCGATTTCCTGCCGACGATCTGGAGCCGCTGGACGGCCGAGGGTCGCTCCGGCACGGCGCTGCCCTTCACCTGGCCGACACGTGGCCTGCGCGGCGATGTGCTGCCCGAGTTCATCGACGGTCTGCTCGGCTACTATTCGTTCGACGCGGGCTGCGGCATCGTCGAAGGCTCATGGGATGCGATCAAATCCTCGCACGACACGGCGCTGACGGCAGCCGCCCTGGTGCATGGCGGCGACCGGTCGGCCTTCGCGCTCTGCCGCCCGCCAGGCCACCACGCCGGCGCCGGCTTCATGGGCGGCTACTGCTATATCAACAATGCGGCCGTTGCCGCCCAGTGGCTGCGCGACAACGGCGCGAAGAAGGTGTCGATCCTCGACGTCGATTACCACCACGGCAACGGCACACAGGAAATCTTCTATGCACGCGCCGATGTTCAGGTCATCAACCTGCATGCAGACCCGATGCAGGAATACCCCTATTTTCTCGGCCATGCCGACGAGCGCGGGAGCGGTGAAGGCGAAGGGTATAACCTCAACTACCCCATGCGTTTTGGTACCGACTGGGATCGCTGGAGCCAGGCGCTGGATGACGCCTGCGACAAGCTCACGTCTTACGCGCCTGACGTGGTCGTCGTCTCGCTCGGCGTCGATACGTTCGAGAAAGACCCGATCAGCCGCTTCAAGCTGACCACAAGCGACTTCCCCAAGATCGGTCAGCGGATCGCAAAACTCGGGCTGCCGACCCTGTTTGTGATGGAAGGTGGCTACGCCGTGGCGGAAATCGGCGTCAATGCGGTGAGTGTCCTGACCGGCTTCGAAGGCGCCTGATCATGGCGACAGACCATCTGGCCGAGCGGCAGCCCAAATCGACTGGTCCCGCAACGGAAGCGTTCAACCGCGCCGACGTTACGCTTTCGAACTGGCGGACCACGCCCTACAGCCGCTGGTCGTTTCAAAACGTCAGCGAGATCATCCCTTCCGCCGTCATTGCTGGCTCCCGAGCGGCGCGGCCTCAACCGGCGCCGGTTGCACTGAGCTCTCTGGCGACCGTCGAGTTCGCGGATACGGACGGTGTCACTAGGACATTGGCGGATTTTCTGACTACGAGCGAAACCGACGAGCTTGTGGTGATGCGCGCCGGGACAATCGTGGCGGAATGGTCGACAGCGCATTCCGATCCTTCTCGCCCCCACATCATTTTCTCGGTCTCCAAGTCGCTCACGGGATTGCTGGCCGGGATCCTGGCCGGCAAGGGGCTTCTGTCTTTCGACAAGCTGATCGGCGAGTATGTCCCCGAGGTCGCGGGATCGGCCTATGCCGACGCGACTGTCCAACAGCTTTTCGACATGGAGATCAGCAGCAATTTTGTCGAAGACTATCTCGATAGTTCGGGCGGCTTCGAGCGCTACCGCCGCGCCACACGCTGGAACCCTGACATACCAGGAGATCCGGCGCCAGATCTCAGCAGCTTCCTATGCGGAATCGGCAAAGGCGATGGCCCGCACGGCGACAAACACGCCTACCGATCCCCCAACACCGATCTGGCCGGCATCGTTCTCGAACGCGCCGCCGGTGTTCGGTTTGCGTCCTTGATGAGCAACGAACTGTGGAAGCCGATGGGTGCGGTGTCGGGTGCGATGGTGACGGTCGACCGCATCGGCACAGCGCGGGCCGCTGGCGGCATTTCAACTGCGCCACGCGATCTGGCGCTGGTGGGCGACCTTGTCAGAAGGCAGGGTGGAGGGGTCGTCCCGGCTCGGTTCGTAAGCGACCTCTGGTCCCGCAGCCGGCGCGGCGCCTGGGCAAAGGGAGACCAACTGGAACTCTTTCCCGAGGGAAGCTACCGCAACTACTGGTATGAAACCGGCAACGGCGAACTGGCGGCGATCGGCATCCATGGGCAGTGGATCTGGATCCACCCGGAAACCGAAACCGTGATCGTCAAGTTGTCTTCGCAGACACTGCCTGTCGATCCCGCCCTCGATCACGCAATCATCCGCATGATGCGCGCTATCTGCGCGGCCGCGTGACAGCCATGCTGATGTTCCGTGTTGCGGATGCGCGGGAAACCGGCATGATCGGCATGAACGACGGTCTGGTCGTCCATATGACCACGGTGCACGCCGACGCGTGGGAAAGCAGGCCGAGATACGAGACCTCGATATACAGCACAAAAGAAGACCGCAGCCCAACGACCTCAGCATTCGCTCCAGCCTGTGAGAATTGACATGACCGTACTTTCCAACTCGCTTGCCGCCGCCGACATCGCAACGACGATGCACCCGAACACCAACCTGCGACAGCACGAGCGTACAGGTCCTCTGGTGATCGAAAGGGGCGATGGCATCCGGGTCTACGACGAGCGCGGCAAGGAATATATCGAGGGGCTCGCCGGTCTCTGGTCGGTGGCCGTCGGCTTTTCCGAGCCGAGACTGGCCGAGGCGGCCTACAAGCAGATGCTTAAGCTTCCCTACTACCACACGTTCTCTTCCAAGGCGAACGAACCGTCGATCCGCCTGGCAGAAACGCTGGTCGAGATGACGCCGGCCAACATTACCCGTGCCTTCTTCACCTCCTCGGGTTCTGAGGCGAACGACACGATCGTGAAGATGGTCTGGTACATGAATAATGCGCTCGGCCGGCCGAAGAAGAAGAAGTTCCTGTCGCGCATCAAGGGTTATCACGGCATCACCGTGGCCTCCGGCAGCCTGACCGGCCTGCCGATGAACCACCGCGACTTCGATCTGCCGGCGATCCCGGTTCATCACCTGACCTGCCCACATTTCTATCGTTTCGGTGCGGAAGGCGAGGACGAGGCGGCGTTCACCGCGCGTCTGCTCGCCGAGCTCGAAAGTGTCATCGCCGCCGAGGGCGCAGACACCATCGCGGCGTTCATCGGCGAACCGCTGATAGCTGCCGGCGGCGTTCTGCCGCCGCCTGCCGGCTATTGGGAAGGTGTCGAACGCATCTGCCGCGCCAATGATATCCTCATCATCTCCGACGAGGTGATCTGCGGTTTCGGCCGCCTCGGCACGCCATTCGGTTGCCAGAAGTATGGCTTCACCCCTGATATCATAACGCTGTCGAAGCAGATCACCTCGTCCTACATGCCCCTAGCCGCCGTGATGTTCTCCGATGCCGTCTACCAGGCGATCGCCGACAACTCCGAAAGGATCGGTGCCTTTGGCCACGGCTTCACGGCAACCGGCCATCCGGTCTCCTGCGCCGTCGCGCTTGAGAACCTCGCCATCATCGAGGAGCGCGACCTGATGGGTAACGCCGCGCGTCTCGAGGCGCAATTCCAGGCAGGACTCCAATCCTTCGCCGACCATCCGCTGGTCGGCGAAGCCCGCGGCGCGGGCTTGATCGGCGCGGTCGAATTGGTGGCGGACAAGAAGACACGCAAGCCCTTCGAAAAGATCGGCAAGGCGGGCGCGCTTGCATCGACCATCGGCCACGAGGAAGGCCTGATCTTCCGCGCCATCGGCGACCAGCTCGCGCTATGCCCTCCCCTGATTGTCACATCCGACGATGTGACCGAGATCATGGCGCGCATGGGCCGCACGCTTGACCGGCTGACCGGCGCCGTCGCTGCCGAGGGCCTTGCTTAAGAAAGCCAACGCACGCGGAGCTTGGGCTGCGCGTGCAGCATCATGGGTGGAGGATGGAGGACCCGATGAGCGACATGGCGCCATTTAGCTGGCAAGATCCGTTCCTTCTGGAGGAGCAGCTATCCGTGGAGGAGCGGATGATCCGCGACTCCGCCAGCGCATTCGCCAGGACCGAGCTCGCGCCTCGGATCAAGGACGCCTACATGGAGGAGACGACCGATCCGGGGCTGTTCAAAGCGATGGGTCGGGCCGGTCTGCTCGGTGTGACGCTGCCGGAGAAATATGGCGCGGCGGGCACAAACTATGTGTCCTATGGCCTCGTCGCCCGCGAAGTGGAGCGGGTCGATTCCGGCTATCGCTCGATGATGAGCGTGCAGAGTTCGCTGGTCATACATCCGATCCACGCATACGGGAGCGAAGCGCAGAAAGATCATTACCTGCCAGGGCTGGTGGCCGGAGATCTGATCGGCTGTTTCGGGCTGACTGAGCCGGACGCGGGTTCCGATCCCGGTAGGATGAAGACACACGCCGAGAAGACCGCGACCGGGTACCGACTGCACGGTGCCAAGACCTGGATCTCCAACGCGCCGATCGCCGACGTCTTCGTCGTCTGGGCGAAGTCCGCCGCCCACGACAATGCGATCCGCGGCTTTATCCTCGAAAAGGGCATGAAGGGGCTTTCGGCGCCCAAGATCGGCGGGAAGCTCAGCCTTCGTGCGTCGGTGACCGGCGAGATCGTCATGGATGGCGTCGAGGTTGGCGAGGATGCGCTGCTGCCTGGCGTTTCCGGGCTGAAAGGCCCGTTTGGCTGCCTGAACAGGGCTCGGTACGGAATCTCGTGGGGCGTGATGGGCGCGGCCGAGGATTGCTGGGAGCGGTCGCGACGCTATGGCCTCGACCGTAACCAGTTCGGCCGGCCATTGGCCGCGACGCAGCTGTTTCAGAAGAAGCTTGCCGACATGCAGACGGAAATTGCACTGGGTTTGCAGGCCTCCCTGCGCGTCGGGCGGCTGATGGACGAGTACCGGTTCGCACCGGAAATGGTGTCGCTGATCAAGCGCAACAATTGCGGCAAGGCACTCGATATCGCCCGTGCCGCCCGCGACATGCACGGCGGCAACGGCATCCAGATCGGATACCACGTGATGCGCCATGCGCAGAACCTCGAGACGGTCAACACATACGAGGGCACCCATGATGTTCACGCGCTCATTCTCGGTCGTGCGCAGACCGGCCTGCAGGCATTCTTTTGATTGCAGGAAGCAGAACGTGTTTTCGCAACCGGAGTGCGGGTGATGTCAGCACCACTTGAGGGCGTCCGCGTGATCGAGCTTGCCCGCATTCTCGCCGGCCCATGGATAGGCCAGACGCTGGCAGACCTCGGCGCGGATGTCATCAAGATCGAGAGCCCTGAAGGCGACGATACACGGCGGTGGGGACCACCCTACATCGACGATGGCGAGGAGCAATGGGCGGCGTACTTCCATGCCTGTAACCGCGGAAAGCGCAGCGTGACGCTCGATCTGGCAACACCGGAAGGCCAGAAGGCGGTCCGGGCGCTTGTCCGCTCTGCAGACGTTCTGATCGAGAATTTCAAAGTCGGTGGGTTGAAGAAATACGGGCTGGACTATGCCAGCCTCGCCGCTGTCAATCCCCGCCTGATCTACTGCTCCGTCACCGGCTTCGGCCAGACCGGTCCCTATGCCCAGCGCGCGGGTTACGACTTCATGATCCAAGGAATGTCCGGCATCATGGACCTGACCGGTGAGCCGGATCGCCCGCCGCAAAAGATCGGCGTCGCCTTCGCGGATATCTTTACCGGCCTTTACGGCGTCGTCGGCATTCAGTCGGCCCTTCTCCAAAGAGCGAGTACCGGTAAGGGACAGCAGATCGATCTCGCCTTGCTCGACTGCATGGGCGGCGTTCTTGCCAATCAGGCGATGAACTACCTGGCAACCGGCGTCCCGCCGAGGCGCCTTGGCAATGCCCATCCCAATATCGCGCCCTACCAGGCCGTGAGGGTCGCGAACGGTCACATCATCATCGCCTGCGGCAACGACAACCAGTTTGCCCGGCTCGTTGCGGCGCTTGACCTTGCCGAACTCGCACTGGATCCGCGTTTTTCGACCAATGGAGTCCGCGTAGCCAACCGGGATTCGCTCACCGCGCTGATCGAAGCGCGGACACAGCAATGGTCCAAGGATGCTCTTCTGGTTGAACTCGAACGGATCGGTGTTCCTGCAGGGCCGATCAACAGCGTGGCGGAACTCTTCGCCGATGCGCAGTTCACCTCGCGCGGCATGCAGATCAACGTGGATGGCGTCCCAGGCATCCGCACTCCCCTAGTGTTCTCGGATGCCGAACTCACCCTGTCGCGACGGTCACCGCGTCTTGGGGAGCACAACGACGAGATCCTTGCCGCGCTGGAAAAGAGTGTCGGCGCGGAACAGATCGATGAGACGTAAACCTTCGCTGCCAAGCCTCGTGGCGCGGGCCAACACTGCGGACGCATCACGTTTCTCATGACTTACAACGTGCGACGCCCTCTCGTGCCAACACTGACTTGATCTGGCGTGAAATCTGCGGATAAGTCTTCAGCAGCAACATGACATCCGCCGCCACGACTATGGCCGGTGATCGTGTTCTCGACAGGAAGAAGGAAATTCAAGCATGGCCACGACACCACGCCGTCCGATCAATGCGATGGATGCGGCGGAAGCCTTGTTCAAGCCTGCGAAGAAGGTGGCGCCACCCGCGGTGGAGAGGCCGGCTATTCCCAACACCAAGGAAACGGTGTCGATCCGTATCGATACCGATGTGCTGGCCTACTTCCAGGAGGACGGCCCCGGTTGGCAGGAGCGCATCAACGATTGCCTGCGGGCGGCCATGAAGGCGGCAGACTAGTCGCCGACCCACTCCAAATGCCGCGCGCGCACCCTACGCTTCCATGAGCGATGTGCGCGCTGCAACGTTTGTCCGCCTCATCACGTGAAGGAAATGGTAATGGCAAAGAAGCGGCCCGAAGGGATCGAGAGCTACACTGCACCGGCCGGCGGGTGGGGAGCGCTGCGCGCCGTCGCAAAGACACTCAGCCATCAGCAGATTGTCGCGCAAGGCACGACCACGCTTCTGAAGGCCAACCAGCCGGAAGGCTTCGACTGTCCCGGCTGCGCCTGGCCCGACCCCAAGCACACCTCGTCGTTCGAATTCTGCGAGAACGGCGCGAAGGCGATCACGTGGGAATCGACCGCCAAGCGCGTCGATCCAGACTTCTTCGCGCAGCACACGGTGTCCGAGCTGTGGGACTGGACCGATCACAATCTCGAGGATCAGGGTCGCCTGACGCACCCGATGATCTACAACGCCGATACGGACCGCTACGAGGTCATCGCTTGGGACGCCGCCTTCGCCCGCATCGGCGCCGAGTTGAACCTGCTGGACGATCCGCACCAGGCCGAATTCTACACATCCGGCCGCGCCTCGAACGAGGCAGCCTTCCTATACCAGCTGCTGGTGCGCGCCTACGGCACCAACAATTTCCCCGACTGTTCCAACATGTGCCACGAGGCAACCAGCGTCGGGCTGCCGAAATCGATCGGTGTCGGCAAGGGCACGGTGACGCTCGACGACTTCGAACTGACCGATGCCATCTTCAGCTTCGGCCACAATCCCGGCACCAACCATCCGCGCATGATGTCGACCCTGCATGAGGCGGCGCGACGCGGCGTGCCGATCATCGTCTTCAATCCGTTGAAGGAGCGGGCGCTGGAGAAGTTCGCCTCGCCGCAGGACCCGATCGAAATGGTGACCATGTCATCGACTCCGATCGCCTCGGCCTATCACCAGGTCCGCACCGGCGGCGATCTCGCCGCCCTCAAGGGCCTGATGAAAAGTATCTTCGAGATCGACGAGGCCGATCTTGCATCTGGTGGCGCCGGCGTTCTCGACCGCGATTTCATCCGTGAACACACGATCGGGCTGGAGGCGCTGCGGGAGGATATCGACAAGACGAGCTGGGACAACATCATTGCCGTTTCCGGCCTGACCAGGGCTGCGCTCAAAAGCGCCGCGGATGTCTATGTAAGGGCGAAGAACGTCATCCTGTGCTACGGGATGGGCATCACCCAGCACAGCAACGGCACCGGCAATGTTCAGCAGCTTGCCAACCTTTTGATGCTGCGCGGAAACATCGGCCGCCCCGGGGCTGGCATCTGCCCGCTGCGTGGCCATTCCAACGTGCAGGGCGACAGAACGGTCGGCATCACCGAAATCCCGAACAAGGCGCTGATCGATGGCATGGAAAAGGCGTTCGGATTCCGCCCGACCGATCTGAAAGGCCACAATGCCGTCGAATCGATCGAGGCCATGAACGATGGCACGTCGAAGGCGCTGATCTGTCTTGGCGGCAATCTGGCCGTTGCCATGTCCGATCCCGACATCACATTCCCCGCCATGCGCAAGCTTGACCTTGCCGTTCACATCGCAACCAAGCTCAATCGCTCGCATCTGCTGATTGCCAAGACGTCGATCGTCCTGCCCTGCTTTGGCCGCACCGATCTCGACACGCAGGCGACGGGCCCACAGTCCGTGACGGTCGAAGACTCCATGTCGATGGTGCACGCCTCTCGCGGCTTCCTCAATCCGCCAAGCGAGATGCTGAAATCCGAACCGGCAATCGTCGCCGGCATCGCCAAGGCGACGCTGGGAGATCGCTACGGGATCGACTGGGACGGCATGGTCGCCGACTACGATCTCATCCGCGACAAGATCGAGATCGTGTTTCCCGATTTCAAGGACTTCAATAAACGTGTGCGGGTTCGCGGCGGCTTCCGTCTTGACGTGGCGGCTTCCGATCGACGCTGGAAGACGGAGAGCGGCAAGGCGACCTTCCTCGTTGCCCGCGGTCTCGACGAGGATCCGCTGATGAAGAACCCCGACGCACTGGTGCTCACCACGCTGCGCAGCCACGACCAATACAACACCACGATCTACGGCCTCGATGACCGCTATCGCGGCGTGTTCGGCCGGCGCGACGTGATCTTCATGAACAAGGACGATCTCGCCAAGCGCGGTCTGGTCGACGGTGCGATTATCGACGTCGAGTCCCTGCCAACCGCCGGCGGACGCCTGCGCGCGGCGCGTGGTCTGCTGGCCGTCGAATACAACATTCCGCGGGGATCGGTTGCCGGCTATTATCCTGAGATGAATGCGCTGATCGCGCTGTCGGACTATGACCGTCTCTCCGGCACGCCGGCCTACAAGGGCGTGCCTGTGGTCATCAAGGGTGCGCAGGCCTGATGGGCCGGTCGCATCGACCGGTGCTGGCGTGTCAGTTTTAGTTTGAAGAAGACATCAAGCAACATGTCCCGGGCCTCGATCATGCGAGGCCCGGGACAGTGTCTTAGTGAGCGCGCTTCAGCGCGTCGCCGATGATCGAGACAATCGTCGCGATCTGTTCCTTCTCGATAATCAGCGGCGGCGACAGAGCGATGATATCGCCGGTCACGCGCACCAGCAGGCCCTTGTCGAAGCAATCGACGAAAACGTCATAGGCGCGCGTGCCGGCTGCACCTTCGCGTGGGGCGAGCTCGATGGCGCCGACGAGCCCAAGCGTGCGGATGTCGAGCACATTTGGAAGACCCTTCAGCGAGTGCAACGCATCCTGCCAGGTGTCCGCCAGTCCTGCGCCACGGGTCAGCAGACCTTCTTCCTCGTAGATCTCAAGTGTCGCAATGCCGGCGGCGCTGGCGACCGGGTGACCGGAATAGGTGTAGCCGTGGAACAGCTCGATCTGGTTTTCCGGGCCGGTCATCATGGCGTCGTAGATCTTCCGGCTTGCGAACACCGCCCCCATCGGGATCGCACCATTGGTGAGACCCTTGGCCGTCGTTACCAGATCGGGAACGACCCCAAAGTAATCGGTGGCGAACGGGGTGCCGAGGCGGCCAAAGCCGGTGATGACTTCGTCGAAGATCAGCAGGATGCCATGCTTGTCGGCAATGGCGCGCAGGCGCTCGAGATATCCCTTCGGCGGCAGGATGACGCCCGCAGAACCGGACATCGGCTCGACGATAACGGCAGCGATCGTCTCCGCGCCGTGCAGACCAACCAGCCGCTCGAGGTCGTCGGCCAGTTCGGCGCCGTGCTGCGGCAGACCCTTGGTGAAGGCGTTGCGTTCCACATCCAGCGTATGACGCATGTGATCGGCCGGAATCTGCGGGAAGACGCGGCGGTTGTTGACGAGGCCGCCGACGGAGATGCCGCCGAAGCCAACGCCGTGATAGCCCTTTTCACGGCCGATGATGCGGCTGCGGGTGCCCTGCCCGATGGCACGCTGATAGGCGATGGCGATCTTCAGCGCGGTATCGACCGATTCCGATCCGGAGCCGGTGAAGAACACGCGGTCGAGCTGCGCGGTAACGCCGCCAGGTGCGATCTTGGCAAGCTTCTCGGCAAAATCGAACGCGACGGGGTGGCCCATCTGGAATGTCGGCGCGAAATCCATGGTCCGCAGCTGACGCTCGACCGCTTCGGCGATGCGCTTGCGGCCATGTCCGGCGTTGACGCACCAGAGACCAGCGGTGCCGTCCAGCACCTGCTTGCCGTCCACATCGGTGTAATACATGCCTTCCGCGGCCGCCAGCAATCTGGGCTTGGCCTTGAACTGCCGGTTGGCCGTGAACGGCATCCAGAAATTGTCGAGCGAAGGGCTGTTGGCTTTGCTGATCTGATCCATGCTGTTTCTCCGAAGTGGCGATGATACCTGCATCGGCCATTTGAGATTGCCGAACAAGTCCTTTTCTGGATATTTTCAAACCGTTGAAATCGTTGGCCACGATGAGGACGAGTTGCTATATTTCGAACAATCTGAACATCGGAAAACACCATGTCCGTCGACATCGGCCAACGCCTTCGCCATCTGCGCCTGCTGAACAACCTTTCTCAGCGCGAACTTGCCAAGCGCGCAGGCGTGACGAACTCCACCATATCATTGATCGAGTCCAATTCCTCCAACCCATCCGTGGGGGCGCTGAAGCGGATTCTCGACGGTATTCCAATCGGTCTGGCCGAATTTTTCGCCTTTGAGCCGCAGAAATCCCGAAAGCCGTTTTATGCCGCCGACGAACTGGTCGAGATCGGCAAGGGTCCGATCTCCTACCGCCAGATCGGCGAAAGTCTGTTTGGCCGCCAGCTGCAGATTCTGAAAGAATGCTACCAGCCGGGCGCCGATACCGGGAAGGTGTTGCTCGTCCATGATGGCGAGGAGGGCGGCATCGTTCTGTCGGGTCGGCTAGAGGTGACCGTGGATGACGAGCGCCGGATTCTCGGACCGGGCGATGCCTATTATTTCGAGAGCCGGCGCCCCCATCGCTTTCGCTGCGTCGGGCCGGTGCCATGCGAACTGATCAGCGCGTGCACCCCGCCGACCTTTTGATAACTGTTTAAAACTCGCAATTCGATCGGCGCCACTGTCTTTGCGCGCGCTTTTCAAACGGTTGACTTGGCTGCATCAAGAGGCCTAGCTGCGCTCATCCAACCCGGGCCTCGACCACTATACGATCGTGATCGAGGCCCGGGCAGATCGAAATTTCATGCCAAGAGGAAACATCATGTCGGCCACCGCCCGCCCTGCCCCGATTACCGACACCGAACGTCGCCAGCGCCTTGCCACCTTGCGCGCGGCCATGCGTGGCGCAAATCTGCAGGCCGTGCTCCTGGGATCGACGGAGAGCCTTCGCTACTTCACCGGCCTGGTCTGGCACCAGAGCGAGCGCCTCGTCGGCGCGCTGATCACGGCGGACGACCTGTTCTACATCGTACCCGGGTTCGAGCGCAGCCGCGTCGACAGCCTGCCGAAGCTCGACGGCACCATCGTCACATGGGAAGAGGATGAAAACAGCGCGGAGACGGTCGCGGCTCTTATCTCGCCCGCCGACCGGGTCGCACTCGACGACGCGCTGCCGCTGTTCGTCTATCATGCGCTTGCCCGCACCATCGGCGCCGAGCGGCTCGTCGATGGCGCGCGATTGATCCGTGACATTCGCCTGCGCAAGTCGCAGGCCGAAATCGACATCATCCAGTACGCGATGAACCTGACGCTTGAGGTGCATCGCCGCGCGCACGCCTTCATCAAGCCGGGCGTGCTGGCATCGGATGTGGTCCGCTACATTGACGAACAGCATCGGTCACTCGGAGCGGCAGGTGGTTCCAGCTTCTGCATCGTCTCCTTCGGCGAGGCGTCGTCGCTGCCGCATGGCGCCGACGGGGAACAGATCTACGCGGCCGGCGACGTCGTTCTCGTCGATACCGGCTGCCGGATCGATGGATACCATTCGGACCTGACCCGCACCTATGTGCTGGAAGAACCGACCGCCGATTTCGCCCGCGCCTGGGCAATCGAACGCGAAGCGCAGCAGGCGGTTTTCGACGCTGCGACGATCGGCGCGACTTGCGCTAGCCTCGACGATGCCGCCCGCGCCACCCTCACCCGCCACGGGCTCGGTCCGGACTACGCGCTGCCCGGCCTGCCACACCGGGCAGGTCATGGCCTTGGCCTCGAAATTCACGAGGAGCCCTACATCGTGCGCGGCAACCAGATCCTGCTTGCCGCCGGCATGTGCTTCTCCAACGAACCGATGATCGTCTTCCCCGGTCGCTACGGCATTCGGCTGGAGGACCACATCTACATGACTGAGGCAGGCGCCGAATGGTTCACGCACCCGGGCAAGAGCCCCACTGAACCGTTCGCCTGAACCGCTCTTACGAGACGTGCCAAGAGGCCGCTGTTTCCGCAGCGGCCTTTTTCTTTCGGGCACGGATCGTTCAGAAATCGCTTTCACAACGGATATTTGCTGATAATCCTTTGCACGCGAGGAATGAGGGAGGAGTCATGAGCCGCAATATCGTTCTTGTAGACCCGTTGCCACGAACGCTTGACCTGATCATGACGCCGGATGTTCGCCGACGCCTGGAGCGGCTGGGCGAAGTGATCATATCGGAAGACCGGCAGATGCCGGACGAACAGGTCGAGGCATTGCTTCCCGACACTGTGCTGATCTTCGGGCAGACAGACATGCCGAGGGCGCGGCTGGACAGGGCGCCGAAGCTCAAGGCGATCATCAATGTGGAATCCAACTTCATGCCGAATATCGATTATCAGGCCTGTGTGGAGCGCGGCATCTGGGTGATCACCCCGGCATCGGCCTTCGCATCTCCCGTCGCCGAAGCGGCACTTGGAATGGCGCTCGATCTGGCGCGCGGCATCACGGTTGCTGATCGTGCGTTTCGCGCCGGCACGGAACAATACGGGCTTGCCGGAAACGAGGGGGTGTTCCGCTTTGCTGGCGCCCCTGTTGGCATCGTCGGCTTTGGCGATCTCGGCAAGCAGCTACGCGACCTTATTCGGCCTTTCAAGAATGTCGTGAGGGTGTTCGATCCCTGGCTTCCAGGCGAAATCATCGCGCGTCTCGACTGTATCCCGAGCAGCCTTGACGAGACGCTCAGCGAAAGCCGCGTGGTTTTCGTCTTTGCTAGCGTCACCAGCGAGAATGAGGGATTTATCGGGCAACGGGAGTTTGCGCTGATGCAGCCCGGTTCCGCCTTCCTGCTGATGAGCCGCGCCGCGGTGGTGGATTTCCCGGCAATGTTGGAGGCGGTAACGTCCGGTCATATCAGGGTTGCGACGGATGTCTTTCCCGAAGAACCCGTAGCGCCGGACGATCCCGTACGCGCGATCCCCGGGCTTTTGCTTTCGGCACACCGAACGGGCGGGACACGCGACGCCTTCTATGAAATTGGCTCCATGGCGGTTGCCGATGCCGAGCTGATCATGAAGGGCCTGCCGCCGCAGCTCTGCCGGCGCGCCGACCCGGCGACGGCAAGCCGGCTGCGCTCCAAGCCCGTGGCGATTTCGTGACGATCTGAGCTAAGCTATCGGGAGAAAAGAAAAAGCCTGCCGCGGGAGGAGGTGCGACAGGCTTTTTCAAAACAATGAACAGCAGCTGGGAGGAGGAGTGCTACTGTCCGCACAAACGCCCCTGGGAGGAGGAGTGGAGCGCTTGCAAAATCGAAGCTCTGCGGGAGGAGGATGCATCGCTTCGATGAATATGGATACACTGAGCCTGGCCTAAACGGTAGGCAAATTTGTGCACGGCAGCCATGCGCTATGCGCTTAGCGCGTAGCTGATCCGCTTTCGATCATAAGCTCTCGCCAGCGATATGAAACCCAGTCGCGTACATTCAACCCGAATACCCCGACCTGCAACAGATTGACTTGATACCGACGCTGACCGAGAACAAGTGGACCACCGCTATCCAGAAGCATGCCAATGGCCGACAGACGACCAACCCTCCCGCCGCTCAACGCGCTGCGCGCTTTCGATGCGCTGGCCCGATGCGGCAGCCTGCGTGCAGCCGCGGCCGATCTCGGTGTGGTACCGGGCGCGGTTCGCCAGCAGATCGCCAGCCTGGAAGAGCATTTCGGCGTGCCGTTGTTCGACCGCGAAAGCGGCCGCGTCACGCTGAATGCGACGGCAGAGCGCCTGGCGGATGCCGTCGGCGTCGCCTTTGCCATCATCATGCGCGCAGCCGAGGAGATTTCCTCCTACGACGACAAGCTGCGGCTGCGGCTGGGCGTTCCGATGCCTATGGCCTCCGAATGGTTCATGCCGCGACTTGCGCGTATCCAGGCCGACGTGAAGACGCTTGAAATCGACGTCGTTCCCGTGCCCGTCAGCCTGACGCTGTCTGATGCCCCCGATATTGACGCGATCATCGCCGGCGGCGAATACCGCCCGCTTCCTGATATCGCCGCCACCCCGTTCATGGACGATCAATTCGGCCCGGTGGGCAGTCCGCAAACCGTTGGCCGGGAGGCGGACGAGCTCGGCAGCGCAACGGCGATCATCGCACGAGACGTTCGCTATCTCTGGGACGACTGGTTTCGGGAGAGCGGCACTGCCCCGGTGCGGTTCCACAGGCGTCGCGAGGTCAACGATCTCGTTCTGGCGATCAGCGCCGCAAAAGCCGGCCTTGGCCTGACCATCGCGCCACGTGCGTCGATCAAAGCCGAACTAACATCAGGCACGCTGATCGCGCCCTTCGGTTTCATCAGCAGACCGGCCGGATACCGGCTTTGCTGCCGGGTGGCCGATCGCGACCGCAAGCCGATCGTTGCCTTGCGCGACTGGCTGGTCGCACAGGGAAAGGCAGCAAATCTGCTCGCCAACGCAGTTTAATATCCCTGTGCCCCGGCGCCGAAAGCAGGGATAGAGGATCGATCAACGAGACCGAATGCTAGAGGTGGAACAGCATGCTGCGCTGGGGAATTCTCGGAACGAGTTTCATCTCGAACACGATGGCCACGGCAATCAACGGCAGCGCGGGGTCCGAAATTCGCGCCGTCAGCGGCCGTGACGGCGAGCGCCTTGCCGCATTTGCACGAGAACATGGCATTGCAAGGACGCACTCCAGCATCGACGCCGTCATCGATGATCCCGAGGTGGACGTCGTCTATGTCGGCCTGCCGAACCATCTCCACCACGATGCCGTCATCAAGGCCGCCCGCAGCGGCAAGGCCGTCTTGTCGGAAAAGTCGCTGACCACGACGATGGCGGATGCACAGGCCCTGGCCGATGCTGTCCGCGACGCCGACATTTTCTTCCTTGAGGGGTTGATGTATCTCAGCCATCCCGTCATCGCCACACTTGGCAGCATCATCCGGTCCGGTCGGCTCGGTCCTGTTCGCTCGATCGCCGGTGCCTATGCCGCAGACATCTGGAAGCTGGTGAACCCGAGGGGCAAGGGGACGCTCTACAATCTCGGCTGCTATCCGGTGTCGCTGATGCAATATGTCATGCAAACCGCATATGGCGACGACGCTTTCGCGGATCGGACGCTCAGCGGCTGCGGTAACATCTCCTTTCACGACAACAATATCTGCGATGCGGCACTGGCCGTGCGGTTCGGTTGCGGCACGCTCGCCACCTTGCAATCGACGGACAGCTTCGGAATGTCCTTCGACTTCACCGTGCGCGGCGAGCGCGGCTGCCTGCGGTTCGTCACCAATCCGTGGCTACCGATCGCCGGCGACAATCTGATCGAGATCACCGATTACGGTGCGGCTCCGGAAACGATCCTCGTGGGCTCCGACCACGACGCCTTCGGGCATCAGGTGCGTCTCGTCGAACACTGCCTGCGCCAGGGACTGAAGGAAGCGCCACGCCCTTCCCCGCAGCTCGCGGATTCGCTGGAGATCATGCAGATGTTGACCGAGTGGGAGAAGCGCTGCAAGTCTTAAGAGCGGGCCCGCAACGATGAAACAAAGCCATCTTTCAACATCCGGGCGTTCAGCGTGATCCAGCAACGCGGTCCGAATGCACGCGTGTTTCTCATGAATCCCTGACATGACGGTATGCGGATATGGCGACTATCCGACGGGATTCCTACGGAATAGGATGGGACTGGACACGTCTCGCCCGCCGCCACGAACCCGGCATAGGGCATCAGCATGGAGTGCATAAATGCATATCAAACGTAGCGGATCCCAACCCTCGAAGGCCGGTCCCGGCGATTACTTCACCGGCACCGTCCGCATCGACGCGCCGTTCAGCGGCAGCGGCAACCTCAGTGGGGCAACGGTCACATTCGAGCCCGGCGCCCGCACGGCGTGGCACACGCATCCACTCGGGCAGACTCTTCTTGTCGTCGCCGGACTGGGCCGCGTGCAACGCGAGGGCGGTTCGATTGAGGAAATCCGCCCCGGCGACATCGTCTGGTTCGAGCCGGGCGAGAAACACTGGCATGGCGCCGCACCCGATTGCGCAATGACACACACCGCAATCGCCGAGATGCAGGATGGCAAGGCTGTGGAATGGCTGGAGAAAGTCAGCGACGCTGACTATGCGCCTTGACGGCTACCGCAATGCCCAGCACGATCCGGCCAATTGCCGCGACGTCGATCACGGCCAGTGTGCGGGTCTGAGCAATGAGTGGACGGGATCACCGGGGCATACCAAGCCGAGTATCAAGCTCGCAGACGGCAAGAATCGCGGGCCAACCACCCCGTGAGCCGCTCGATCCGGAAGACAACGCGATGATCCGGGATATCGTGTCGTCGGAGCGTCTGCAATCATGCCTCTGATCGATGAGGCCGATGTTGTCATCATCGGCGCCGGCGCAGCCGGTACCGGTGCGGCTCGCCGCCTGTACGGCAGCGGACTGAGCACGGTTATCCTCGAGGCGTTACCCCGCGCCGGTGGACGCGCCTGGACACAGACGACTGGCGGAGCAACGTTCGATCTCGGCTGTGGCTGGCTCCACTCGGGCGATCGCAACCCGTGGACCCGGATTGCCGGAGAGCTTGGCTTTGCCGTCGACCGTAGACAGTCGGCGTGGCAGGTCCAGTTTCGCGACCTCGGCTTTTCCGCGGCCGAGAGAGCTGAGGCCAACGAGGCTTTCGAGCGCTGGAACGACCGCGTCGCCGACGATCCACCGGCAACCGACATTGCCGCCGATGCGCTCGATCCGGCGGGCGAATGGACCGCATATCTCCAGGCGCTCAGCGGCTTTATCAGTGGTGACGAGCTGGAGCGGATTTCCTGCCGGGACTATGCCGCCTACGATCAGGCTTCGACCAACAACAATTGGCGCGTGCCGGCCGGATATGGAACGCTGGTATCGGCGGCTATGCCTGCCGACGTGCCGGTTCATCTTTCAACATCGGTTGAATCCATCGAACTCGACGAAAGCAGGATTGTGCTGCGGACGCCTTCCGGAACGCTTCGTGCACGAGCAGTCATCGTGACGGTGTCGACGAACATTATCGCCGGCGACGCCATCCGCTGGCCATCCGTGCTGGATCCCTGGCGCGACGCGGCCCGTCAGCTGCCACTCGGCTCGAACGAAAAGCTGTTCCTGGAAATTGCCGGCGCCAGTCCCTTCGAAGACGAGAGCCATCTCCTCGGCAATCCCCACGATGCAACGACCGGTAGCTATTATATTCGCCCCTTTGGCCAACCGGTGATCGAGTGCTTCCTCGGTGGAGCGGGCGCGCGCGTCGTTGCCGAGCAGGGACCTGACGTTGCCTTCGACCGCGCCACCGATCAGCTGGCGGCACTGTTCGGCAACGACATCCGCCGCAATCTCCGGCCGCTCGTGGCATCCGACTGGACGCGGACGCCCTCGATCGGGGGCGCCTACAGCCACGCCCTGCCCGGCCAGGCGGACGCACGCTCGGTTCTCGCACAACCCTACGACAGCAGGCTGTTTTTTGCCGGCGAAGCGACGCACCGGACGGATTTTTCGACGGCGCACGGTGCATTCCAGAGTGGCATTCGCGCCGCCGACGAAGCAATCGTGGCGCTTGCCGGTTAGGGACAGCGCATCGCAGATACAATTCCAATCGCAGCCAGGAGACAAGCCGAAATGCAGGAACGCCAGTTGAACCAGCCGCTCGGGGGTAACGACATGCCGCGCTTTGCCGGGCCGGCAACGATGATGCGCCTGCCCACCCAGCCGACCGCCGAGGGACTGGATGCGTGTTTCGTCGGCATTCCACTGGATGTCGGCACCTCCAATCGGCCCGGCACGCGGCTCGGTCCAAGGCAGATCAGGCAGGAATCCTGCATGCTGCGTCCCTTCAATATGGCGACGGGCGCCGCACCGTTTCAGCGGCTGCAGGTGGCTGATATCGGCGACGTGCCGATCGACACATTCGATCTCAAGCGGTCGGTCGATATCATCACCGAGTTCTACGACGACCTCTTGAAGCATCCCTGCATTCCGCTGACGCTCGGGGGAGATCACACCCTGACCTATCCGATCCTGCGGTCGATCGCGCGCAAGCACGGCCCGGTCGCATTGATCCATGTCGATGCGCATGCCGATACCAATGACGAGATGTTCGGTGAAAAGATCGCCCACGGCACACCCTTTCGCCGCGCCTATGACGACGGCCTGCTGATCAACGACAAGGTGTTCCAGATCGGTCTGCGCGGCACCGGCTATTCGCCCGAGGATTTCGACTGGGCGCGAAACAAGGGCTGGACGGTCGTGCAGGCAGAGGATTGCTGGGGCAAGTCGCTCAAGCCGCTGATGGAACAGGTCCGGGCCCGGATCGGATCGGCACCCGTCTACCTGACCTATGACATCGACAGCCTCGATCCGGCATTCGCGCCCGGCACCGGGACCGTGGAGATCGGCGGCCTGACGACGTGGCAGGCGCTCGAGATCATTCGCGGCTGCGCCGGGCTCAACCTGGTGGGTGGCGACCTCGTCGAGGTCTCGCCGCCATTCGACACATCCGGCAACACGGCGCTGATCGCAGCCAATCTGCTCTACGAGATGCTCTGCGTTCTTCCATAACGGTGTGGGGTACCGGTCTTCGTTCTTCATGACCGGTATCCATCCCCCTCCCCGTTCGACGCAACCATTCACCGCTTTGAAACCAGTTCGTGCCACCTTGCATCGATCGATGTCGGGCCGTGATGGCCCATTTTCTATCGCCGTGGGGTATGCAACATGGGATCGTCCGCCGCTCTTTCCGCAAGGATCTGCCTTGCCGCAGCGCTTCTTGCAGCGACGCCGGTCATGTCCCATGCCGCGGAGGAATGGATCGCCTCTTCGCGTCAATGGTCGATCGGTTACGTCAACAGCGGCCCGCAATCCTATTGCGCGCTGGTCTGGGACAGCCTGACAGGAAAGACAGTCGAGTTCCGCGAAAGCCTCAAGGACGCATCCTGGATCATCAAGAACGATGCATGGACCCTGCCCGACCATCTTTCCACTCATGTCTCTGTCACCGGGCGAAGCAACACGATGGACGTTCCGGCAATCGGCGCGGACAGCAAGAGCCTGCGCGTGTGGAGCTTGCCGGGCGACAAGAATGCCGGCGGGGTTCAGGCGATCATCCGCGCGGCAATGGCCGGCATGGCTGATATCAGCGTGACCTTCCAGGGTAACGAGCCGGACTGGGTCATCCCGACATCACGCATCTATCCGATGCATGCCACCTATACCGCCTGCCTTGAACGCCTGCACAATGCCAAAGCCGTGAAGGTCGAGAGCGCCACGACCAGCCCCTACTGACCCCTGCTGCTCTGGTTTTTTCGAACGCCTGTGGATGCAGTCGCGTGGCAAGCGTCGAGAGCGTCGATGTCCATGGTTTTCAAGGCTGGCGACAGCCATCGTTGATGCGGGAAGACGGTCGATGGCTACATCTGGTTCTGCGATTCGCAGTGTTCACCGCCGTGATATCAAATCCTCTAGAATAGCTCTTGCAACGGTAGCACCGCTGACGGTATATCGCGGGAGGGTTGGAGACGTTAAGGTGCTGTCTCCCTCCGTCAGTACCTTACGCGTGAATATTCGAAAGCACGTAGGACGAACCTGATGGATTTTATTCGCTCCCTTCAACGGATGCCAACCGCGCCTTCCCAAATAATCGATCGGCCGGCTCGACGTCTGTTAGGGACGACGAATCTTCGTGCTCACTGTCCGTAGGACAATTAAACCGCACGGCGAGCAAGGGCGGCGAGCACCTCGTGAACACGAACTCTCCATTCTCGTTGGCCAGATATGCAATGAGGCAATTCCATGGATAAATCACCCAACCCACCGGCGCTTCTAGGCCGCCTGTGGCTGGTCCTACTCGGAGCGGTCATCACGATCGCCGGGCTTTTCTTCGCCATCGGCGGTGGCAAGCTCGTCTCGCTCGGCGGCAGCTGGTACTTCCTGCTCGCCGGCATAGGACTGATCGTCGCCGGCATCTTGATCATCCGGCGCAAGCCGGCTGGCGCACTGCTTTTCGGACTTGTTGTCATTCTCTCGGTCGTCTGGGCCGTGTGGGACGCCGGCCTCGATTTCTGGCCGCTGATCTCGCGCCTCCTGGCGCTTGGCATCGGCGCCACCGTCGTTGCCTTCTCCTATCCGCTGCTGCGCAGGGCCTCGGGCCGCACGCCGGCCTATGCGGTGTCCTTCCTCGTTGCCATCGTCCTGGCGATTGGCTCCGCCGCCGGCGTTGCAGGCATGTTCGTGCCGCATCCGACCGTTGCCTTCTCGGGCACGCCGGCCCCGCTCGTCACCGTCGATCCGTCCAAGGAGCAGAAGAACTGGGAAGCCTATGGCAACACGCCGGGCGGCTCACGCTTCGCGGCGCTTGACCAGATCACCCGCGACAATGTCAAGGACCTGACGGTCGCCTGGACCTATCACACCGGAGACACCCCGATCAGCCCCGGCGCAAACGGCGCTGAGGACCAGCAGACCCCTCTGCAGGTCGGCGACAAGGTGTTCCTGTGCACGCCGCACAACAATGTCATCGCCATCGATGCCGATACCGGCAAGGAACTGTGGAAGAACGAGATCAACGCCAAGTCATCCGTCTGGATGCGCTGCCGCGGCCTCGCCTACTTCGACGCCACCCAGGCCCTCGTGCAGCCGACCGCGCCGAACTCGACGCCTGTCCTGCCGGCCGTCGTTGCCGAAGGTGCAGCCTGCCAGCGCCGCATCCTGATGAACTCGATCAATGCGCAGCTCTACGCAATCGACGCCGACACCGGCAAATTCTGCGCCGATTTCGGCGACAATGGCCGTGTCGACCTGAAGGCCGGCATGGGCAATGCGCCAGATCCCCAATATGTCCTGACTTCTGCACCAACAGTTGCCGGAACCACCGTCGTCGTGGGCGGCCGCGTTGCCGACAACGTCCAGGTCGATATGCCCGGCGGCGTCATGCGTGGCTTCGACGTGATAACAGGCAAGTTCCGCTGGGCGTTCGATCCGGGCAACCCGACCGATCACAACCAGCCGGTCGATGGCGAGAGCTATACCCGCTCGACCCCGAACGTCTGGGCGGCCATGTCCTACGATTCGGCCTCGAACACCGTGTTCCTGCCCGTCGGCAGCCCATCCGTCGATATCTACGGCAAGCCGCGTACGGATCTGGACCACAAATACGGTGCATCGATGCTGGCCCTGGATGCCACCACGGGCAACGAAAAGTGGGTCTACCAGACCGTTCACAACGACCTGTGGGACTTCGATGTGCCGATGCAGCCATCGTTCATCGACTTCCCCAAGGCTGACGGCACCACGGTTCCGGCGCTCGTCTTCGGCACCAAGGCCGGCCAGATATGGGTGCTGGACCGAGCAACCGGCCAGCCGTTGACCAAGGTCGAGGACGTTCCGGTCAAGCCGGGCAACATCCCCGGCGAGCCCTATTCGCCGACCCAGCCGAAGTCGGTCGGCATGCCGCAGATCGGCGCCGACACGCTGACCGAGAGCGACATGTGGGGTGCCACCCCCTTCGACCAGCTCCTATGCCGCATCGCCTTCAAGGGCATGCGTTATGACGGTCTCTATACGGTTCCGGACACGACGCTCTCGCTTGCCTTCCCGGGTTCGCTCGGCGGCATGAACTGGGGTGGCTTGTCCATCGACCCGACCACCAACACGATCTTCGTCAACGACATGCGCCTCGGCCTGTGGAGCAAGATGATTGCCGCAGCACCGAGCGATAAGGTCGCGAGCGGCGGTGAATCGGTCAACACCGGCATGGGCATCGTTCCGATGAAGGGCACGCCGTACGCGGTCGACAAGAACCGCTTCCTGTCGGCACTTGGCATTCCCTGCCAGAAGCCGCCGTTCGGCACGATGACTGCGATCGACATGACGACCCAGAAGATCAAGTGGCAGGTTCCGGTCGGTACCGTTCAGGACACCGGTCCGCTCGGCATCAAGATGGGCGCACAGATGCCGATCGGCATGCCGACACTCGGCGGCACGCTTGCGACCCAGGGCGGCCTGGTGTTCATCGCCGGCACTCAGGACTATTACCTGCGCGCCTTCGATGCCTCCACCGGCAAGGAAATCTGGAAAGCCCGCATGCCGGTCGGCAGCCAGGGCGGCCCGATGACCTACAAGTCGCCTAAGACAGGCAAGCAGTATGTCGTGATCTCCGCCGGTGGCGGTCGCAACTCGCCTGACCGCGGCGACTATGTGATCGCCTACGCTCTGCCGAACTAAAGTCAGCGAAAACCAACGAAAAGGGGCCATTCACCGGCCCCTTTTTTGTGCAACGCAACTAATTGTCACATATCGTGCAAAAAAGAGTGAAATGCGATCTGCGCCCTTGGCGATCAGCCCTCGCGACTGCATAATGTGAGTCTGACGAGTATCGCGGCTATCGGCTACAGACTGTCCCGAACTTCGTAAGCACTTTGAACTGAAAACAAGTCTGACGCGTTTTATCTCGCGAGCCGACACGTAGCGATCCCGTCCTCATCAACTGGCCGCGGGAGAGCAACATGCAGAAGAGCGAAAGCGACGTATTCGATCTATTTTCGGAGATCTATACGAACGCAGCGCAAGAAGAGCTAAGTCTCCAGGAATACCTCCTGGCCTGCCGTGATGACAAAAGACTATATGCCACCGCGCAGGAACGCATGGTCGAAGCCATTGGCGAACCCAAGCTGATCGACACAAGCGCCGATGAGCGTCTTGGTCGCATATTTTCCAATCGCACCGTCAAGATTTATCCCGCCTTCGCTGATTTCTACGGAATGGAAGACACGATCGAGCGGATCGTCGGCTATTTCCGCTATGCCGCCCAAGGTCTCGAGGAGCGCAAGCAAATTCTCTACCTGCTCGGCCCCGTCGGCGGCGGGAAGTCCTCGCTGGCCGAGCGGCTGAAGAAGCTGATGGAGCGCTTCCCGATCTATACGCTGGCGATCGACGGCCAGGTGAGCCCGGTGTTCGAATCCCCGCTTGGCCTGTTCCAGCCGGAGCGCATGTCCGATCTCCTGGAAGACAAGTACGGCATCGCTCGGCGGCGGCTCACCGGCCTGATTTCGCCTTGGGCCACCAAGCGGCTCGACGAGATAGGCGGCGACATCTCCCGCTTCAGCGTCGTCAAGCTAATGCCGTCGCGGTTGCGCCAGATCGCCATCGCCAAGACCGAGCCGGGAGACGAGAACAACCAGGACGTCTCGGCGCTCGTCGGCAAGGTAGATATCCGGCAGCTGGAGAACTACAGCCAGGCCGATCCCGACGCCTATTCCTACAGCGGCGGTCTCAACCGGACGACGCAGGGACTGCTCGAATTCGTCGAAATGTTCAAGGCACCGATCAAGGTGCTTCACCCGCTGCTCACCGCCACCCAGGAGGGCAGCTACAACGGCACCGAGAATTTTGGCGCCTTCCCTTACCAAGGCATCGTCGTCGCCCACTCCAACGAGTCCGAGTGGCAGCAGTTCAAGAACAACCGCAACAACGAGGCCTTCCTCGACCGTATTCTGGTCGTCAAGGTTCCCTATTGCCTGCGGGTGACGGAAGAGCGGCAGATCTACGAGAAGCTGCTGCGCGAAAGCGAGCTGGCCAAGAGCGCCTGCGCTCCGGAGGTTTTGGAAAACCTCAGCAGGTTCACCGTAGCTACGCGGCTGATCCGCCACGAGAACTCGCCGCTTTACACCAAGATGCGAGTCTATGACGGCGAAAACCTGAAGGACACCGATCCGAAGGCCAAATCCGTGCAGGAATACCGCGATGTCGCCGGGGTCGATGAGGGCATGAACGGCATCAGCACCCGATTTGCCTTCAAGGTCCTGTCGGAGACCTTCAACTACGATACCAAGGAGGTGGCCGCCGATCCCGTGCACCTGATGTACATCCTCGAGCAGGCGATCCGGCGCGAGCAGTTTCCCAAGGAGGTCGAGGCCAGCTATCTCGATTTCATCAAGTCGGAACTCGCGGCCCGCTATGCCGAATTCATCGGCCACGAGATACAGAAGGCCTATCTGGAATCCTATAGCGAGTATGGCCAAAACCTGTTCGACCGTTACATCTCCTATGCGGATGCGTGGCTGGAGGACCAGGATTTCAAGGATGCCGATACCGGACAGATCCTCAACCGCGAAATCCTCGACAGCGAGCTGTCGCAGATCGAAAAACCGGCCGGTATCGCCAATCCGAAGGATTTCCGCAACGAGGTGGTAAAGTTCACACTGCGGGCGCGGGCGCGCAACGGCGGACGCAATCCGGCCTGGACAAGCTACGAAAAGCTGCGCGAAGTGATCGAGAAGCGAATGTTCGGACAGGTGGAAGATCTGTTGCCGGTCATCAGCTTCGGCTCGAAGAAGGACAGTTCGACGGAAAAGCAGCATGCCGAGTTCGTCCAGCGCATGACCGAGCGAGGTTACACGGCGCGTCAGGTTCGGCGGCTGGTCGATTGGTACATGCGGGTCAACAAGGCCGGTTGATGTTGCCGAAGCGAGGGCCAAAACGAGGGATTGGCGCATGCCGAATTTCATCGACCGCCGGCTTAACCCGAAGGACAAGAGCCTTGGCAACCGGCAACGATTTCTGACCCGTGCCCGCGAGGAGCTGAAGCGGACAATCAAGGATCAGATAAAATCGGACAAGATCGTCGACGTGGACGCAGCGCACGGCGTGCCTATGCCGGGGCGCGGTGCCGGGGAACCGACCTTTCGCCCCGCCGCCAACACCGGCAACCGCGAGCACGTGTTGCCCGGCAACAAGGAGTTCTCTGCGGGTGACCGCCTGTCCAAGCCTGAGGGTGGCGCCGGCGGTGATGGCGGGCATGGCTCCGGCGGCGGTGGCGGCGATGACGAGTTCCAATTCATCCTGTCGCGCGAAGAGGTGCTCGATCTGTTTTTCGAGGATCTTGAACTGCCCGACATGATCAAGCTGAACCTGAAGGAAACCGTGACGTTCAAGCCGCAGCGGGTTGGCTTCACCACAGCGGGGTCGCCGACCAACATCAATATCGGCCGAACCATGCGAAACAGCTTCGGCCGCCGCATGGCGCTGCAGCGGCCAAGCGAGAAACAGGTCAAGGCAATCCTCGACGAGATTGCCGCTCTGGAAGCTCAGGACAAAGGGCCGGCTTCAAACGAGCGGCAGCTGAAAGCGCTCCGGGATGAATTGCAGGCCCTGGAACGTCGCCGGCGCCGCATTTCCTATGTCGATCCAGTCGACGTCCGTTTCAACCGCTTTGAGCGCCAGCCGGTGCCGAACGCCAATGCGGTGATGTTCTGCCTGATGGACGTCTCGGCGTCGATGGGCGAGCGCGAAAAGGATCTCGCCAAGCGCTTCTTCGTGCTGTTGCACCTCTTCCTCAAACGCCGTTACGAGCGGATCGACATCATTTTCATCCGCCATACGGACGAGGCGCGAGAGGTCGATGAGGAAACCTTCTTCTACAGCAAGCAGAGCGGCGGCACCGTGGTCTCGACGGCGCTGGAGGAGATGCAGCGGATCATCGAGGACCGGTATCCCGCCGACATGTGGAACATCTATGCAGCGCAGGCGTCTGATGGTGACAACAGCAGCGGCGATTCAGAACGATGCGCGGCACTGCTTCGCGGGCAGCTGATGCGGCTTTGCCAATACTATGCCTATGTCGAGATCATCGACGAGCGCGAGACCGAGATCTTCGGCACCACCGACAACGGAACCTCGCTTTGGCGTGCCTACCGCTCTGTCGATGGCGAAATCCCGAATTTTCACATGGCCCGCATCGCGAGGCCCGGCAATATCTATCCTGTCTTCCGCAAGCTTTTCACCCGGCAGGCCGGGGTTCGTACGCGTAACTGAGGGAAATACCGACATGGCGAAGCTTGCGGCAAGCTCAAAGCTTTTGTTCGATGGGTCCGACTGGAATTTCGCGACGCTTTCCAGCGCGTATGAGGCGATCAAGGAGATTGCGCTCGACGAGATGGGGCTGGATGTCTACCCCAACCAGCTCGAGATCATCTCCTCGGAGCAGATGCTGGACGCCTATTCGTCGGTTGGCATGCCGCTGATGTACCAGCATTGGTCGTTCGGCAAGAGGTTCATCTATGAGGACAATCTTTACCGCAAGGGGCATCGTGGCCTCGCCTACGAGATCGTCATAAACTCGAACCCCTGCATTACCTATCTCATGGAAGAAAATACCATGGCGATGCAGACGCTCGTCACTGCGCATGCCGCCTTCGGGCACAACCACTTCTTCAAGAACAACTACCTGTTTCGCCAGTGGACAGATGCCGGCGCCATTCTTGGCTACATGGACTTCGCCAAGAAATACATCAGCAAATGCGAGGAGCGGCACGGGGTCGAGGCGGTCGAAGCCATTCTCGATTCGGCCCATGCGCTGATGGATCACGGCGTCTTCCGCTACCGCCGCCCTCCCCGGCTCTCCTCCGAGAAGGTGCGCGAACGCGCGCGCGAGCGGCTGGAATATGAGGAGCAGACCTACAGTGATCTCTGGCGAACCCTGCCGACATCAGGAGGGATCAAGGATCCTGCGGAAGCCGAACGCAATGCGTCGGAGCGCAAGAAAGGTCTCAACCTGCCGGAGGAAAACCTCCTCTATTTCATCGAAAAGCACAGCCTGATCCTGGCGCCATGGCAGCGCGAGATCCTGCGGATCGTGCGCATCATTGCGCAGTATTTCTATCCGCAGCGCCAGACCAAGGTGATGAATGAGGGATGCGCGACCTATGTGCATTACACCATCATCAACCGGTTGTTCGACAAGGGCATGATCAGCGAAGGAAACATGCTGGAACTGCTGCGAAGCCATTCCAACGTCGTCTTTCAGCCCGGCTTCGACGATCCGCGCTATTCCGGTATCAACCCCTATGCGCTGGGCTTTGCCATGATGCAGGATATCGAGCGGATCTGCACACAGCCGACCGATGAGGATCGCGAGTGGTTTCCTTCGATTGCGGGCAATGGCGACCCGAAAGGCACGCTGCTCGACGCCTGGGCGAACCACCGCGACGAATCCTTTATTCTTCAATATCTCAGCCCTGCGATGATGCGAAAATTCCGTCTCTTCCGGTTGTCCGATGCGGCAGCCGATAAGTTCTGTGAGGTTTCATCGATCCACAACGAGCGCGGCTATTCAGAGATCCGCTCCGCGCTGGCCCGGAGCTACGACGTCGGCGCCCGGCAACCCGACATTCAGGTTGTCGACGTCGATTTGCTTGGTGACCGGCAGTTAAGGCTCAAACAAAGCATCAAGGACGGCATGCTGCTTGAGGAAGTTAGCCGGAACGAGACACTCACGCATGCTCGTCACCTCTGGGGGTATGAGGTTAGCCTATCCGGTATCGACAGCACGACCGGCAAGGTTTTTTATGAGCATTCGACGGGTTGACGTGCCAAACCCAACATGACTCGGATATTTTGAGCAAGTGATGACGCCTCTGCCAATATGCCTGAGGTGATAAACGGCCTACAGATTGCCTGACCTAACGTCTGCTTGCCTCTTCAAAGTAAGATCCAGTCTGCGAAAGCCGGGGCCTTCAATGCTTGAGCATACCGTTACTCTCACAGGCACCTTGGTCATAACGATCAAGTTGCTCGTTGCCTTATCGCTCGGTTGCCTGATTGGCATCGAGCGGCAGTGGCGCCAGCGTTATACCGGCGTAACGACCTATGCCTTGGTAGCCTTGGGCGCTGCGACCTACACAAGCCTACCTTCCCTCTACGGTACGGTCGATCTTCGTCTGGCTGGCCAAGTGGTCACCGGCATCGGCTTTCTCGGCGCCGGATTGATCATGAAGGAGGGCCAAAGCGTTCGTGGTTTGGGCACTGCGGCCACTGTATGGTCGACTGGCGCGGTTGGGATGCTCATTGGCAACGGCATGTGGATCGAGGCCGTCGAGGCGGCAGTGCTGATTTCTGTGGCGAATGTCTTCCTCCCGAGGTTCAATGGATTCTTTGATCGATTTGCGCCTACCGAACAGAACGTTGATAGCTTCTACAGCGTGCGACTTCGATGCTCAGCGCATGAAGAGCCGACGATCCGAACGAAACTGCTGCAGACGATCACGGCCAAAAAACTCCGCTTGCAATCGCTTGAAAGCCATAACCTCGCGGACACGTCCGATGTTGTCGTTGAAGCGGTCGTTTACGGCAGCGACAAGAACAATGTGCTGGTGGAGAGCCTCGTTGGTGACCTTATCATCTCACCGCTTGTCTTCTCAGGCAGTTGGACGCTGATAGAAACTTCGGATTGACCCGCTGCCTCAATTCCTCGTCCTTCAATTGGCTCTAGTGGTCATGTCCAACGCCTAGCTCAACTTAACATTCGAGCTTGCCCTGTGTTCGTTCGCACGAGCGCCATCAGCATTGGTCCGATGGCAAATTCGCCCCGCTCCGTTTTACGCGTAAGGTTCCGAAGATAGCCACCAGCGGAGTTTATCTGCGATGCCCGCTGCAGGATGCAGGCCATCACTGTCGCGGCGTTGTCAGGGCCCATGACTGTGCAGGCGTCCTGATAGGCCGATGGAGTGACACCTAGCATCGATCTGACGACGATGGCAGCATTCATCAGATCACGCCAATTGCTAACTTCTCCACGGGGGCCATAGGCGGCGATCTCAGGGCATGCCTGGAGGACTAAGCCTAGTGGGAATGATTTGAGGTCGGTCTTCGGCACTTGTTGTCCTGATACCGGGCGTACGGCGAGATGATCGGTACTGTCGCTGACAACCGGCACAGGGATATCTTCTACGTCTGGATCAATCCGAGAAGTTGCCAATGACCCTAGCGAAACTGTTTCCGTCTTGTTTTGCGCAATCTGTCCAAGATCAAAATAAGATTCGGGATTAGAATTCTGTATGTGGCGCTCATTTTGATGGTGATTGGCGCTCGTTTTTCTCAAATTTAACTGATGATCCAGATGGTTAAGTACGTCCAGCCGCAAACGCTCGACTGAATCGCATGTGGCTTCAAGCTCAGCCACGGTTGGCGAGCGCGGAACGCCTTCGACGAGATCACGGAAGGTGTTGTGGGTCTGTGCCCACTCGCCTGGAACCTGATCGACAATTGCGGCCTCGATCAGCTTCGCGATATCTCGCCGTGACAGGCTGATGCGCTCGCGGAGACGCTGAACATAAAGCTTCTCGGCAACGACTTCGGCTGCGAGATGCTCGATTTCATCTGCGCGGGCAAGAAGCGGCGCCAGTGAAAAGCCGAACGCTTCGCGAATGGAGCCGAATCTGTCCTTGCGCGCATAACGCTTGCCGTTCGGGCTATCCTTGCGGGTGAGAAGACCTGCCTCGACAAGCGCTGCGAGATGACGCCTGATCGTCTGCTCCGCCATTCCGTGCGACCGCAGCGACAACTGCGTGTTCGACGGAAAGACGACGAGGCCCGTTTCTTTAGACAACTCGTTTTGCGGATAGAAGCTCAACAGCGCGTTCAAAACGGCCAACGCGCGATCAGTGATCCCGAGCAACGGCTTGGCTTCACACAGCGCGCGATAGAGCTTCCATTTGTCGACCACCTGCCCGGGCTTGATTTGCTCGGCCTTGAATTGATTTGCGAGCATGCCAAGCGACATCGCCCGCCGCCCAAAGGGCGTCGTTACAAATTCACCTTCCATTACCTTCACCTTTTTCAAGGCAAAAGAAATCCATCCACCAAAACGGTGCCAAAGATGCTTGACAGTGATTCGAGGAAGTGCGATTCTCTAGCTGCTAAACCAATGAGAAGAGCTTCCGCGACGGCAACGTTCGGGGGCTTTTTTCTTTTGCGGCTCTATCCTTTGCTCTTGTTGTCTACGGATTGCAGGAACTCGCCGTGTAGCGTCTCCATGCGACCATTGAGGAAATCGACGAAACTGGTGGGCACAGCCTTAGTGAAACTGATGCGCGGACCGGATTTCGGATAACTGACGGTGGCCAACAGGAAGCCGTTTGCACGGATTTCCGATGTTGGCGTGATCTCGGCAGAGACAGGCTTTGGCGTTTCTGTCTTCAAGGCAGCAAGCGCCAAGGCAAAGCGGTCGGTATCCGATCCGCGTCTGACCTCTGAAAGCGCCTCTTGCACACACTCTGGGGCGTCAGGACGGGCAAGAAATATGTCGACGAACTCGATCCACCGACGGCGGCCGACATCAGGCGCCGAACCGATGACAAGCATCGTTGTACGCGGAATTGCCGAAGCGATCCGCAGCATTTCCGAGATGTGCGACTTGCCGGTTGCGAGCGATGCGGAGATCACGTCACGCTTATAGCCAGCCTGTTCCTGCGACAGTGCGAAGGCGCATTTCTCGATGAAGGACAGATCGTTGCGGTTGGCGTTCTCTTCGCCCTGGAAGACGATCGCCTGCTCATCATCCAACTCCCGGACGACGGCGCGGAACTTCAGGCCAAGCTTCTTGGCAGCGGCCAATCTCCGGCGGCCGAAAACGATCTGGTAGGGTTTTGGGCCGCCCTTGTGCGGACGAATAAGACCTGGAACGATCTGGCCGCGCTCGCTGATCGACGCGGCGATGTCTTCGATGGCGCTGTCGTCATACGCACCGTCGAAACGGTCCGGTATGGTCGATGGAGCAACGTCATCCGGATCGACATCTACGATATGATCTCCGTCTTTAAGGAGACGATCGAGAACTTCGCCCTTCTCCTGGATTTGGCGCACGCCGGCGGCCACCTTCAGAAGATGCGGCGACGTTGTCTTTGCCTGAGGCGGAGCTGCAGCCGGCTGGTCAAGCTGTCCCAGCACATTGGCAAACATGCCTCGAGAGTCTTTGCGGCTCATTCACGCCCCCATGCATTCCAGAGTAATTTTTCGATCTCGGCATTGGATGCGTTGATTGATTCCATGGCACGGTCGTAGGTCTTCGGCGCTGAAAAGCGCGAACGCTGCACTTCGTACAGGCTCTGCTTCCATGTCAGTGCATCGGCAACGGCCGTCGATTTGGTCACCATGTTCAGCAGCAGATCGTCGCCGAACACCTGACGCATCAGCGCTGTCATGTTGGCCTGGGGATGATCGTTTGCCTCGAACTTGGTGACGACGAACTTCGCAAAGTCCCACTGGGCCGAAGCGCCCATGTCGCTGAGGATCTGCATGTAGGAGGATGCAAGCTCCAGGAACTTTCCCGTGGAGTCGACATCAAGCATATGCGCTGGAACCGGGATGATGACGGCTGTTGCTGCAGTCAGCGAAGAGAGCGTCAGAAAGTTCAGCGACGGCGCGGAATCCATCAGGATCACGTCATAGTCGCCCGAGACTTGTTCGAGTGCCTGTGAGACGCGCAGCAGGAAGCTGGTGCCGCCGTTCTTGCGCATCTCGAGCGCGACGGCTGTTTCGAATTCCGTGAGGTCGAGACCTGCGCAGATGACGTCGAAGCCGGCAATGTGTGTCTGGTGAATGAGCGAGCGGGTGGGCTTCGGATCGTCGAAGCGGATCGCGGCATACAGGGTCTCATCTTCGCGCGGATTGAAGTCGGGCAAATTGCCATGAAGACTTGTAAGCGATGCCTGCGGATCGAGATCGACGGCCAGCACGCGGTAGCCCTTGAGAGCAAGGTAGTGGCCGAGGTGAATGGTCGTCGAGGTCTTGCTGGAGCCGCCCTTGAAATTGGTGACCGCGAGGATCTGGCATTCTTCACCTTCGGTCCGCCGTGGGTTCATCCACTTCTTGCGACCTTTTTCGGCGAGCGTCATGCGGAGTTCAAGAATCTGCTCTAGGGAATACATCCGGCGGCCGTTCGACGAGGTCTCCGGCGCAGGCCCTTTTTCTTTCACAACGATCTGGCGGATATAAGCCTCGGAGACGTCGAGCAGCGATGCGACCTCTGATGACGTGAACTTCCGCATTTCCCTGCGGGCGTCCGGTGGATATTGTGCCATCGATAGATTTTGCAGAGCAAGCTCCAGTTTGCTGGAAAAGCTCTGCATGAAGTCGAGGCTGCTTAGGTGCCGGTTCACGATTCTATCCTCAATTCGGGTTCATTATTCTAAGCGCCGGGATGGTTAACCCTGAGTTAACCGGCCTGTTGTTTCGCCAAAAAACGATAATTCGCCCTTTTTGCGTAGTTGAAGAAGTAGCTTGATTCGCGAGTCGCCGCAAATTGGCCTGTTCCCCGCGGGGAACA
>UCIT01000119.1 GCA_900472625.1 Hyphomicrobiales bacterium
TGTGGCGGCAAGGTTGAATGGTCCGCCGTTTTGCAAAATAGAAATGTCCAACTGATCGCCATACGGCACACCGACCAGCCCCGATCTGAGCGGCTGATCCCGCTTGCAAGATCAGATCGGGGCGGGTGGTATACACACCTCTTCGGCTTTAGCTTTGAGGCTATTCGACGTTCAGTTCACTCCGTAGCTTGCTGCTTCAACAGTGCCTTTTTGCGCCGGGCAATCACCGCGGGATCATTCATGAAATCCGTCCTCCGTCCCGGCTTGCGTCCCCTTGGTTGGTAACCAATCTTCTCGCTGTTGGTTTTGACGACCGGCGGCACTTGCCGGTCCTGACGCTCCTTGACGTAAGCCAGAATATCACCCAGCCGCTTGTTGTCGGTGATTGCCGCATGCGTCACCCGCTGGTCCTTGTCGAACACCGTATAGGGTAGGGAATATCCTTTCCAGCGCACATCGAGGCGACCATCCGCATAGGCGTAGGTCTCGACATAGCGGCCAACCAGACCACGCGTCACGTCGGTCTCCGCCAGCATGATCCGCTTGCGTTCAAATGAAAATGTCAGCTGTGTTCCGACGTAACGCTGCTCGCGTTTACATAGGATCTCGGTCAATCGATCCGGCGCCAGATTCAGCGGCCGGTGCAAATCATCGGAACGGGCAGGGACGATGGAAAATCGAGCATTATACCGGCTCATGAAACTCGCCAGAAACGCGTTGCCAGCCTCCATGTTATCGATCCTGGCCAGTCGCAGTGCCTTGACCAGGCGATCCTGCAATGTCCGGTTCATCCGTTCGACACGACCCTTGGCTTGGCTCGAATTTGCGCAGAGAATCTCGATGTTTAGCTCGCAAAGCGCACGCCCGAACTGGGTCATGGCCTGACCGCCCTTGGCATCCTTCTTTGCCACTCGGAACACCGAATGTTTGTCTGAATAGAACGCAATCGGGGCGCCATGTTCGCGAAGATACAGCGCCAGTGCTTCAAAGTACGAAAACGCACTTTCCGATCGCACAAACCGCAATTGCATCAACTTGCCGGTCGCATCGTCGACAAACACTAGCAGCGAGCATGGTGGTCCGCGATCCTCGAACCAGCGATGCTCGGACCCGTCGATCTGCACCAGTTCGCCATAAGCCTCGCGACGCAATCTTGGCTGATGAAACGTCCGACGTTGCTTGCGCGACAACCAGATGCCGGCATCGATCATCCAGCGTCGCAGCGTCTCGCGCGACACACACAATCCATCCCGCTCAGCCAGCATCTCGGAGGCCAGGGTCGGACCAAAGTCCGCATAAGATTCCCGAACCAGCGTCACCGCGTAATCTCGAACGCCGTCGCTGATGCGGTTGTTTGACGGCCGGCCGATCGCCTTGTGCCGGATCGATGCCGCACCACCAGTGCCCATCCGCTTCAACAGCCGACGCACCTGGCGCGTGCTCACGTCAAGCACACGCGCCGCCGTCACCATCGTCATACGGCCAGCCGCTACCTTCGACAAAACTTCGATCCGCTGCAGATCGCGCTCGCTCATCGCTATCAATCCCATCTGCTTGTCTCCGCGTTATCAAACGCGGGGAGTGTGACAGTCTAACTTTGCTGAATTAGGACATTCTAACTTTGCGGCTACAA
>UCIT01000010.1 GCA_900472625.1 Hyphomicrobiales bacterium
AGATGCCCGGCAGGGCAGAAGGGGGGTACCACACGGCAAAGCGTCACATATCAATTATAAATACCAGCCGGCCGGTAATCTCGCCACACACCCTTACCGCCACATCGTCCGCATCCGCGCCCCGACATCCACGCGTATCTGCTTTGTGCTCCGCTCCGAAGCCGAAGCGCTGACCAGGGGCCACGCCGCCGTCTCGAAATACTGCAGCAGCGTCACCGGAATGAACCGTGTGCGCGAGGCATAGACATGCCTATCGCCCTGGCCGTGCTGGCCGCTGGTGAAGAAGCGCTGCGGCGTGATCAGCGTCAGGCTGTCCTTGGCCCGCGTCATCCCGACATAAAGCAGCCGCCGTTCCTCCTCGATCTCGTGCGTCGTCCCGACGGCGAGATCGGAGGGGATGCAGCCATCGACGACATTGAGCATGAACACCGCCCGCCATTCCTGCCCCTTGGCCGAGTGGATGGTCGAGAGAATGAGATAGTCCTCGTCGAGCAACGGCACGCCGGCCTGGTCGCTGGTGGCGTCGGGCGGGTCGAGCGTCAGCTCGGTCAGGAAGCGCTCGCGGTTGGCGTAGCCCGATGCGATCTGTTCCAGCTGCAGGAGATCCGCCTTGCGGGTGTCGGCATCCTCGTGGATGCGGTCGAGATGCGGCTCGTACCATTCCCGCGCCTGCGCGATATCGGCCGGCCACTGCGCGCCGTTCTTGCGAAGACCTTCGAGCAACTGAACCAGCGCCGGCCAGCTCTCGCCGGTCTTGGCCGGCGGTGGAATTTCGGCAAGCGCCATCAGCGGCTCGGGATCGGCGGCGATCGTCTCGAGGATTTTGCCCGCCGTCTGCGGCCCGATCCCCGGCAACATCTTCAGCAACCGGAAGCCGGAGACCCGGTCACGCGGGTTCTGCGCGAAGCGCAGGATCGCCAGCATGTCCTTGATATGCGCGGAATCGAGGAACTTCAGCCCGCCGAACTTGACGAACGGAATGTTGCGCCGCGTCAGCTCCACCTCGAGCGGGCCGCTGTGGCTGGATGTGCGAAACAGCACCGCCTGCTGCTTCAGCGTCATGCCCACCTCGCGGTTGGCCAGCACCTGCTCGACGATATAGTTCGCCTGCTCTGCCTCGTCCTTGACGGTGAGCAGCTTCGGCCGCTCCTCGGATTTGCGGTCGGTCCATAGATTCTTGGTAAAACGCTCGCGCGCCAGGTCGATGACGCCGTTGGCGGCGGCAAGGATCGTGGTCGTCGAGCGGTAGTTGCGGTCGAGCGTGATGATGTCGGCCGGCGGCTCGAACGTCTTCGGGAAGTCGAGGATGTTGCGGATCGTCGCCGCCCGGAACGAGTAGATCGACTGCGCGTCGTCGCCGACCACGGTCAGCCCGCGCCCGCCCGGCTTCAGCGCCATCAGCACCGAGGATTGCAGCCGGTTGGTGTCCTGGTATTCGTCCACCATCACATGGTCGAACCGCCCGCCGATATCGGCGGCAAGTTCGGGATCGCTCACCATCTGCTCCCAGTAGAGAAGCAGGTCGTCGTAATCGAGCACGTTCTGCGCCTGCTTGGCCTCGACGTAAGCGCCGAACAGCTCTCGCAGCTGTGGTTCCCAGGTGGCGACCCAGGGATACCAGGTCTTCAGCACCTCGGCGAGCGGCGTCTCGGAATTGACTGTGCGGGAATAGATCGCAAGGCAGGTGCCCTTCGTCGGAAACCGCGTTTCGGTCTTGGAGAAGCCGAGCTCGTGCCGGATGAGGTTCATCAGGTCGGCGCTGTCTTCGCGATCGTGGATGGTGAAATCGACGTTGAGGCCGATCTGCTCGGCATAGATCCGCAGCAGCCGCGCGCCGATGCCGTGGAAGGTGCCGGCCCAGGTCAGCGCGTCGGTCATCACCGCCGAATTGGCGCCGAGCACCTGCCGGCAGATCCGCTCGACGCGCCGCGCCATCTCCGAAGCCGCCCGGCGCGAGAAGGTCATGAGGAGAATGCGTCTCGGGTCCGCGCCGTTGACGATCAGATGCGCCACCCGGTGCGCCAGCGTGTTGGTCTTGCCCGATCCGGCCCCGGCGATGATCAGAAGCGGCCCGCCCGTCGTATCCGGCCCGGTGCCGACGCCGTGCTCGACGGCCAGCCTTTGCTGCTCGTTCAGTTTCTCGAGATAGGCCGCCGCCTGCATCTATTCTTCAGCCTCCTTCACATGCCCGCCGCGCGATGATCGCGACTCAGAACAAAGATGGAACGTATCAGCGCATCCTGATGTTTGGAAGTCTCGCAACGCTGTCACCACAGGGAAACGGCGCTCGTCGAACATTTGGTGCACTGCGGAAAACGGGCGACATCTCGGGTGTTGCATGGCATAAGGGCGCCGAATTCAAGTTTTGGACCTGTTTCCTCCATGATCCGCATCGAAAACATCAGCAAGCAGAACAGTCACCGCATCCTCTTCATCGAGGCCTCGGCAGCGCTCAACAAGGGCGAGAAGATCGGCCTCGTCGGCCCCAACGGCGCCGGCAAGACGACGCTCTTCCGGATGATCACGGGCGAGGAACAGCCCGACGAGGGCAATGTCCAGGGTGAGAAGGGCGTCACCATCGGCTACTTCAACCAGGATGTCGGCGAGATGTCCGGCCGCAGCGCCGTGGCCGAGGTCATGGATGGCGCCGGCCCGGTCAGCGTCGTCGCCGCCGAGCTGCGCGAACTGGAAGCCGAGATGGTCGATCCCGACAAGCTCGACGAGATGGACCGCATCATCGAGCGCTACGGCGAGGTGCAGGCGCGCTACGAGGAGCTCGACGGCTACGCGCTGGAAGGCCGCGCCCGCGAGGTGCTCGATGGCCTGAGCTTCACCCAGGAGATGATGGACGGCGATGTCGGCGCTCTGTCTGGCGGCTGGAAGATGCGCGTGGCGCTCGCCCGCATCCTTCTGATGCGCCCCGATGTCATGCTGCTCGACGAACCGAGCAACCATCTGGATCTGGAAAGCCTGATCTGGCTGGAGGAATTCCTGAAGAACTACGACGGCGCGCTGCTGATGACCTCGCACGACCGCGAATTCATGAACCGCATCGTCGGCAAGATCATCGAGATCGACGGCGGCCAGCTGACTTCCTATTCCGGCGACTACGGCTTCTACGAGCAGCAGCGCGCCCAGAACGAGAAGCAGCAGCAGGCGCAGTTCGAGCGCCAGCAGGCGATGCTCGCCAAGGAAATCAAGTTCATCGAGCGCTTCAAGGCCCGCGCCAGCCATGCCTCGCAGGTGCAGAGCCGCGTCAAGAAGCTGGAGAAGATCGACCGAGTCGAGCCGCCGAAGCGTCGCCAGACGGTGGCCTTCGACTTCCTGCCGGCGCCGCGCTCCGGCGAAGACGTCATCAACCTGAAGAACGTCCATAAGAAATACGGCAGCCGCACCATCTATGAAGGCCTCGACTTCATGGTCCGCCGCAAGGAACGCTGGTGCATCATGGGCATCAACGGCGCCGGCAAGTCGACGCTGCTGAAGCTGGTGACCGGTTCCACCGATCCGGATCAGGGCAGCGTGGCGCTCGGCGCCAGCGTCAAGCTCGGCTATTTCGCCCAGCACGCCATGGACCTGCTCGATGGCGAGCGCACGGTTCTCGAATGGCTGGAGGACAGTTTCCCGCTCGCCGGCCAGGCGCCACTGCGCGCGCTCGCCGGCTGCTTCGGCTTTTCGGGCGACGACGTCGAGAAGAAGTGCCGGGTGCTGTCGGGCGGCGAGAAGGCGCGGCTGGTCATGGCCAAGATGCTGTTCGACCCGCCCAACCTGCTCGTCCTCGACGAGCCGACCAACCACTTGGATCTCGACACCAAGGAAATGCTGATCAAGGCGCTGTCGCAGTATGAAGGCACCATGCTCTTCGTCTCGCATGATCGCCACTTTCTGGCGGCATTGTCCAACCGCGTGCTGGAACTGACGCCCGAGGGCATCCACCAGTATGGCGGCGGCTACACGGAGTATGTCGAGCGCACCGGTCAGGAAGCGCCGGGATTGCGGAGCTAACGAGGTGGCGGGCGGTGGTGTATATACCCCGCCGCCTCCGGTCAATTTCGGGCGCAGACCGTCCCCCAGAACACCCTCATTCCTGTGCTTGTCACAGGAATCCAGCAAGCCCAAGTCTTTGGGCGCGAAGAGTCTTTTCACGGCGCAGACGCGCCGTGGCTAGATTCCTGTGACAAGCACAGGAATGAGGGATGAGAGTGGAGCGGCGCTTCGCTTCAAAAAGCGCCGACTCTCTCCACGCCGTGAACAAAGCACCGCCAAGTATCCCGCTTACAGGCCATGCAAATAGCTGGAAATATCTTCCCAGTTCGGGTTCATCGCCTCGATCAGGTTGAGCTTCCATTGCCGCGGCCATTTCTTGATGGTCTTCTCGCGGGTGATCGCCCGGACCAGCAGGTCTTGCTCCTCGAACCAGACTAGCGTCTTGACGCCATATCGGGAGGTGAAGCCGGGTGTGAGCTCGTTCTGATGGTCGTAGAGCCGGCTCGCCAGATCGCGCGTCACGCCGGTGTAGAGCGTGCCGTTTCGCCGTGACGCGAGAATGTAGACATAACCCTTCATGGTTGAAGAATGATGCCGATATTGCCGGCGCGCAAGCAGCATCTTTCGCCGCTGACACCTCCCCTACTTCCCTCATTCCTGTGCTCGTCACAGGAATCCAGCGCGATCAAGTCCTTGATCGCAATAGACTCTTATCACGGCGCAGACGCGCCGTGGCTAGATTCCTGTGACAAGCACAGGAATGAGGGAGGAGCGTGGGCCGGCCCACCGGCTCAAGAGGCAAAGAAGAAGGGGGACGCTCCCCTCAAAATCTACGCCCGCTCCTCCCAAACCCGCGCAATCTCCACAATCGTCTTCGCCGCCCGCTCCATGTCCTGCCGGCTCACCCATTCGAGCGGCGAATGAAACGCGTGGCCGCCGGCGAAGATGTTGGGGCAGGGGAGGCCCATGAAGGAGAGGCGGGAGCCGTCGGTGCCGCCGCGGATGCTGCCGCGCTTCGGCTCCATGCCGGCCCGGCGGATGCCCTCGACGGCGTTGTCGACGATCTCGGGATGCCGGTCGACGACTTCTTTCATGTTGCGGTACTGCTCGGTGACCTTGAAGCCGTAGCTGGAGCCCGGATAGCCCGCCATAACGTCCTTCACGATCGCCTCCAGCATCTCCTCCTTGGACGCCAGCCCGGCATTGTCGAAATCGCGGATGATCAGCTCGATCTCCGCCTTCTCCATCGATCCGGTCACGCCGGTGGGATGAATGAACCCCTGCCGGCCTGACGTCGTCTCCGGCCCCGCGTCCTTCGGCAACCGGTCGACGATCGCGCCGGCGATCTTGATCGCGTTTTCCATCTTGCCCTTGGCGAAACCGGGATGGATGGCGACGCCCTGGATGGTGATCTCGACGCCGTCCGCCGAAAACGTCTCGTCCTCGATATGCCCCGCCGTCGAGCCGTCCATCGTATAGGCGAAGTCGGCGCCGAGTTTCGCGAGATCCACCTTGTTCACCCCACGGCCGATTTCCTCGTCCGGCGTGAACAGGATCCTGATCGTCCCGTGCCTGATCTCGGGATTGGCGACGAGGAACTGCGCCGCCGTCATGATCTCGGCAATGCCAGCCTTGTCGTCGGCGCCAAGCAGCGTCGTGCCGTCCGTGGTGATGATGTCGTTACCGATCTGGTTCTTCAGCTCCGGATGCTCGCTGACGCGGATCACTTGGCTGGGGTCGCCGACCAGCCTGATATCGCCGCCCTGGTAGTCGCGCACCATCTGCGGTTTGACGTCGGTGCCGCTGAAATCCGGCGCCGTGTCCATGTGCGAGCAGAAGCAGATGACCGGCACCTGCTTGTCGGTGTTGGCGGGAATGGTCGCGTAGATGTAGCCGTGCTCGTCGAGATGCGCATCCGCTAGCCCGATCGCCAGCAACTCCTCGACCAGCAGTCGGCCGAGGTTTTTCTGCTTCTCCGTGGACGGCTGGCTCGGCGATTGCGGGTCCGACTGCGTGTCGATGACGACATAGCGGAGGAAGCGATCGGTAACGGTATCGGTCATGAGGCAATCCATCTCGTGAAATTCGATTGGACCTGAATAGAGCATGTCGCGCAAAACTGTGAAGCGGTTTTGCGATAACGACCTGCGGTAAAACAGAGAGCTGATTAGCCCTCATCCCGCCCGCGGTGAAGCATTTTCCTCGCCCGGCAGGTCGGCTTCGCGTAGCCGGTAGCCGACGCCGGTCTCCGTGGTGATGTATTGCGGCTGGTCGGGTGCGGCCTCGATCTTCTGCCTCAGCTGGCGCACATAGACGCGCAGATACTGCACGTCGGCCGCCGGTCCCCAGATCTGCTTCAGCATGAACTGGTGCGTCAGCACCTTGCCGGAATATTGTGCCAGCACGCGCAGGATATCGTATTCCTTCGGCGACAGCTTGATCTCGCGATCATCGACCTTGACGATCCGCTTCACCAGATCGATCGACAGCCCGCCGGTGCGAAACACCGCTTTCTCGCCCTGCTGCTGCAGCCGGTGGCGCAGCGCCACGCGGATGCGGGCGCCGAGCTCGTTCATGCCGAACGGCTTGGTCACATAGTCGTCGGCGCCCGTCTCCAGCGCCTTGACGATGCCGGCCTCGTCGGTGCGGCTGGAGAGAATGACGACGGGCGTCGCCAGCCCCTGCTCGCGCCATTCGCGCAACAGGTCATAGCCCGGCATGTCGGGCAGGCCGAGATCGAGCACGATCAGGTCGGGCGCGGTCTGCGTGGCGACGTCGCGCGCGGTGGCCGCATCAGGCGCCTCGTGCACCTCGTATCCCTGCGCCGTCAGGCCGACGCGCAGAAGCTTGCGGATGGGGGGCTCGTCGTCGACGACGAGGATTTTCACGGGCGAACCGGTCATGTCATGTCTTCCAGCTTCGTGATGTCGGTTGGTCTGGGCAGCCTTATGGTGAACACGGCGCCCGGTCGGTCGGGGCGATTGCCGGCCGATATCGTGCCGCCCATCGCCTCGACGAAGCCGCGGCAGATGGAGAGGCCAAGCCCGGTGCCGGCCCTGACCTGATCGCCCTTGCGCACCCGGTAGAAGGTGTCGAACACCCGGTCGAGATCGCCGGCGGGAATGCCGGGACCGCTGTCCGAGACCTGCACCATGATATCGCCGGTGCCGCTCCACCCCTTGATGTCGACGGTCGATCCCTCGGGCGCATATTTGGCGGCATTGTCGAGCAGGTTGAACAGCACCTGCTCGAAGAGAACGGGATCGACCCGCACCGCCGGCAGGTCGGCCGGAATCGTCACATGCACGCCGTGATGCGCCAGGATCTTCGCCGCCCGCCGCAGGGCGCTGCCGACGATATCGCCGACGTCGTGCAGCGCGTAGTTCGGCTCCATCGCCCCGGATTCGATCCGCGTCATGTCGAGCAGGTTGGCGATGAAGCGGTTCAGCCGCTCGGATTCATCGACGACGGTCGACAGCAGATCCTTGCGGTCCTCCTCGGTCATCGAGGCGAAGTAGTCGCGCAGCGTCGTCGAGGCACCGAGCACGGCGGCCAGCGGCGTCTTCAGGTCGTGCGAAATCGAGGTCAGCAGCGCCGAGCGCAGCCGGTCGGCCTCGGCCGCCAGCTTCGCCTGGTCGACGTCTGCGACCAGCTGAATGCGCTCGATTGCCAGCGCCGCCTGATCGGCCAGCGCATCGAGCAGGCGTTGCTGCTCCGGCGTCAAAAGCGGCCCGTCGCGGCGGTCGCTGTCGAGCCCGATGACCCCCACGGCGGCGCGTCCGGTGCGCAACGGCACGTACAGCCGCTTGGCGCCCGGCAACGTGTCGGCGCCGCGGCCTGCGGCATGGTTGTGCTCCCAGGCCCAGCGGGCGGCGGCGATGTCGGCGTCGTCGAGCGTATCGTCGGGCGGATAGCCGGCGCGCACCGCGATCGTCCCGTTCTCCGGCAGGAGCAGCACAACGCGGACCCGGAGCATCGACGCCAGCTGGAAGGCGGTCGCCCACAGCACGTCGTCGAGCGTGCCGGTGCCGGCGAGCTTCTTCGAGAAGAGGTAGAGATCCTCGGTCGTTCGCGCTCGCTGCCGGGCTGCCGCCGCCTGCCGCTGCACGGTTGCGGTGAGATTGCTGGCGACGATGGCGACGCCGAGGAAGAAGAACAGCGCCAAGACGCTCTCGGGATCGCTGATCGTCAGCGTGTAGCGCGGCGGCAGGAAGAAGAAGTTGAACGAGAAGGCGCCAAGTAGGCAGGAAAACAGCGCCGGCCGCAGCCCGTGCAGCACCGCCGATGTCAGCACCGCCATCAGGAACACCAGTGCCAGGTTGCGCACGTCGAGCACCTGGTCGAGCACGATGCCGGCCACCAGCGCGATCGCCACATAGACCACCGCCAGAAGATAGGCGCGGATATCGAAGGTGGGCGATGCAGGAGCCGCCTTGACGCCGCGCTGTGTGGTGGCCCGGCTCTCGTCGCCTGAGATCACGTGCACGCTGATATCGCCGGCTCGGCGGATCAGCTGGCTGGCGGCCGACGGCGTCAGCCACTCCCGCCACGCCGCCTGCTTCGGCGCGCCGATGACGATATGGGTGACATTGTTGGAGGCCGCGTAGCGGATCAGCTCCTCCGAGGTCTCGCGGCCCGGCACGGTGATCGCCTCGCCACCCAGCTGCTCGGCGAGCCGCAGATTGGCGGCCACCGTGTCGAGCTCGGCTTCGGAGAGATTGATGGCGCGGTTGGTCTCGACGTAGACGGCTGCCCACGGCGCCCGCAGCCGCGAGGCCATGCGCGCGGCGTAGCGCACCAGCGAGGCCGACGCGGGATGCTGGTCGACCGAAACAAGCACCCGCTCGCTCGCCGCCCACGGGCCGGAGATGGCATGCGCCTGCATATGCGTCAGCAGCTGGTCGTCCACCCGTTGCGCGGTGCGCCTCAGTGCCAGCTCGCGCAGCGCCGTCAGGTTGCCAGGTGTGAAATAGTTGGTCAGCGCCCGCTCGGCGGTGTTCGCCACATAGACCTTGCCGTCGTGCAGCCGCTTGATCAGGTCGTCGGGGGTGAGGTCGATGATCTCGACGTCGTCGGCCATGTCGATCACGGAGTCCGGCACCGTCTCGCGCACCCGGATGCGGGTGATCTGCGAGACCACATCGTTCAGGCTTTCGACATGCTGGATGTTGAGCGTCGAATAGACGTCGATGCCGCGGTCGAGAAGTTCCTTGACGTCGAGATAGCGCTTCGGATGGCGGCTGCCCTCGGCATTGGTATGGGCGAGCTCGTCGACCAGCACCAGATCCGGCTTGCGGCCCAGAATGGCATCGATATCCATCTCCTCCAGCCGCCGGCCTCGGTATTCGACCGCGACGCGCGGCACCACCTCGAAGCCCGCAAGCATCGCCTGCGTCTCCTTGCGCCCGTGCGTCTCGACCACGCCGACCACGACATCGACGCCGTCGGCGATCTTCGCATGGCCCGATGCCAGCATCTCGTAGGTCTTGCCGACGCCGGGCGCGGCACCGAGAAAGATCTTCAACCGCCCACGCGTTTCCGCCCGCGCTTTCTCAAGCAGCGCATCGGGCGATGGCCTCTGGGCCTGGTCGCGGGTGTCGTCGGGCATGCGTGCGAGATCTTTCTTGTCGCTCAGCGCAAGTAGCCCCCTCATCCGGCCCGTTGGGCCACCTTCTCCCCGGTGTGGAGAAGGTGGCCGAGCGAAGCGGAGGCCGGGTGAGGGGGCCTCTGGCTGTGTCACTCACTCATAGAAGCATCAAGCCTCTGGTTCAACGAGAGAACATTGACCACAGGCTCACCGAGGAACCCAAGCTCCCGGCCCTCGACAGCTCCATCCACCAGCGCCTTCACCTTCGCCGCATCGACGCCCCGCGCCTTGGCCACACGCGCCACCTGGAAATACGCCCCCTCGGGCGAAATATGCGGGTCAAGCCCGCTGCCGGATGCCGTGACCAGATCGATCGGAACCGCCACGCCGGGATTACCCGCCTTCGCGGCCTCGAAATCCGTCTTCACTCGATCGAGCAGTTTCTGGCTGGTTGGCCCGAGGTTGGAGCCGCTGGAGCTGGCGGCGTTGTAGCCGTCGCCGGCAGCCGACGGGCGGCCGTGGAAATATTGCTCGCCGGTGAAGGCCTGGCCGATAAGCGTGGAGCCGATCACCTTGCCGTCCTTCTCGATCAGGCTGCCGTTCGCCTTGGCAGGAAACAGCGCCTGCGCGGCCCCGGTCATGGCCAGCGGATAGACAAGGCCTGTTATGGCGGTGGTGGCGACGATCATCACGATCGCCGGGCGGAGTTGTTTCAACATGGACGTGTTTCCTTATACCAGGCCGATGGTGGTGATCACCACGTCGATCGCCTTGATGGCGACGAACGGAACGACGATGCCGCCCAGCCCATAGATCAACAGATTGCGCGACAGCAGGGCCCCGGCGCCGACAGGCCGGTAGCGCACGCCGCGCAGCGACAGCGGGATCAGCGCGATAATGATCAGAGCGTTGAAGATGATCGCCGACAGGATGGCGCTTTGCGGTGTCGCCAGCCCCATCACGTTCAGCACCGCCAGCTGCGGATAGAACGACAGGAACATCGCCGGGATGATGGCGAAATACTTGGCGACGTCGTTGGCGATCGAAAACGTCGTCAGCGCCCCGCGCGTCATCAACAGCTGCTTGCCGATCTCGACGATCTCGATCAGCTTGGTCGGATCGCTGTCGAGATCGACCATGTTGCCGGCCTCGCGGGCGGCGACCGTGCCGGTGTTCATGGCGACGCCGACGTCCGATTGCGCCAGCGCCGGCGCGTCGTTGGTGCCGTCGCCGCACATGGCCACGAGCTTGCCCTTGGCCTGTTCCTCGCGGATCAGCGCCAGCTTGTTCTCCGGCGTCGCCTGCGCCAGGAAATCGTCGACGCCGGCTTCGGCAGCGATCGCCGCCGCCGTCATCGGGTTGTCGCCGGTCACCATGACAGTGCGGATGCCCATGCGCCGCAGCTCGGCGAAGCGCTCGCGAATGCCGCCCTTGACGATATCCTTCAGCTGGATCACGCCGAGCAGGCGCCCGTCGCGGGCAACGGCCAGCGGCGTGCCGCCCGCCTTGGCGATCTCGTCGGCGCTGGCCTGCAGCTCGCGCACCGTCTCGGAATTCGAGCGCAGCGCCACCGCCGCATTGCCCGATGCCACCACGCCGCCGCCATCGACATAGGCGAGCACGGCATCGACCGCGCCCTTGCGGATCGAAGACCCCTCGACATCGACGCCGCTCATGCGGGTCTGCGCGGTAAACGGCACGAAGTTGGCCTTCAGGCTGGTCATGTCGCGGCCACGGATCGCATACTTCTCCTTGGCGAGCACGACGATCGAGCGACCCTCGGGCGTCTCGTCGGCAAGCGATGCCAGCTGCGCCGCATCGGCCAGCTCCTGCTCGGTCACGCCGCGCACCGGATGGAAGGCGGTGGCCTGGCGGTTGCCGAGCGTGATCGTGCCGGTCTTGTCGAGCAGCAGGATATCGACGTCGCCGGCGGCTTCGACCGCGCGGCCGGACATGGCGAGCACGTTGAAGCGCACCAGCCGGTCCATGCCGGCAATGCCGATGGCCGACAGCAACGCCCCGATCGTCGTCGGGATCAGCGTCACGAATAGTGCGACCAACACGATGATCGGGATCGACCCGCCGGCATAGGCGGCAAAGCTCGGGATCGTCGCGGTGGCGAGAACGAAGATCAGCGTCATGCCGGCGAGCAGGATGTTGAGCGCGATCTCGTTCGGCGTCTTCTGCCGCTCGGCGCCTTCGACGAGCGCGATCATCCGGTCGATGAATGTGGAGCCGGCCGCCGCCGTGATGCGAACGCGGATCCAGTCGGACAGCACCTGCGTGCCACCCGTCACCGCCGAGCGGTCGCCGCCGGATTCGCGGATGACCGGGGCGGATTCGCCGGTGATGGCCGCCTCGTTGACGGAGGCGACGCCCTCGATCACTTCACCGTCCGAAGGGATGATGTCGCCGGCTTCGACCAGCACGAGGTCGCCGACCTTGAGGCTGGTGCCGGGAACCATGCGGTAGCCGCTGCCATTGTTGGCGGTCAGAAGCTTGGCCTGCGTTTCGGTGCGCGCCTTGCGCAGCGAATCCGCCTGCGCTTTGCCGCGGCCTTCGGCGACGGCCTCGGCGAAGTTGGCAAACAGCACGGTGAACCAGAGCCAGAGATTGATCTGGAACGAGAAGCCGAGATTGCCGTTGCCCATGATCAGGTCGCGGACGAAGAGGACGGTGGTCAGCACCGACACCGTGGCGACGACGAACATGACGGGGTTCTTGGCGAGCGCCTTCGGGTTCAGCTTCCGGAACGCGCCGCCGACGGCGGGAATGAGAATGCGGGCATCGAGGATGCTCACGGATTTTGCCTGGCTCATAAGAGAACTCCAGCGTTTGAGACGGGGATTGGGTGACCGGTTGGCCGGTCAGCCGAAAATCAGTTTGTAGAGGGCGGCCGCTACCAGCAGCGCCGCCAGCATGATCAGAATGGCGTCGGATGCCTTCAGCGCCCGCCCCGGAAGACCGGAGCGGGGAGAAAGCCGGTAGCGCCTGAAATGCCGGATCAGCATGATGGTATCCTCAGAAGCTCTGGCCGGAGATCATCATCAGGTGCTCGATGACGGGTCCGAGCGCCAGCGCCGGGAAGAAGGTCAAGCCGCCGACGATGACGATGGTGCCTGTCAGCAGTCCGACGAACAGCGGGCCATCGGTCGGGAAGGTGCCATTGGAGGCCGGAACCGTCTTCTTGGCCGCCAGCGAGCCGGCGATTGCCAGTGCCGGAATGATGACCAGGAAGCGGCCGGCCAGCATGGCGATACCAAGCGTCACGTTGTACCAGGGCGTATTCCCGGTCAGCCCGCCGAAGGCGGAGCCGTTGTTGGCGGCGGCGGACGAGTAGGCGTAGAGGATTTCCGAGAAGCCGTGCGGACCTGCGGTTCCGATCGACGCCACGGCCGACGGCAGGATGCTCGCGATCGCGGTGAAGACAAGCATGACCAGCGGCAGGCACAGGATGGCGAGCACCGCCATCTTCATCTCCTTTGCCTCGATCTTCTTGCCGAGATATTCCGGCGTGCGCCCGACCATCAGGCCGGCCACGAAGATGGCGATGATGACGAACAGCAGGATGCCGTAGAAGCCGGCGCCGACACCGCCGACGATGACTTCGCCGAGCTGCATGTTGATCAGCGGGATCAGCCCGCCGAGCGCCGTGAACGAGCCGTGCATGGCATTGACCGCGCCGCAGGAGGCCGCCGTGGTGATGACCGCGAAGAGCGACGACAGCGTGATGCCGAAGCGCACTTCCTTGCCCTCCATGTTGCCGCCCTGCAGGCCGAAGGCATGCATCATCGGGTTGCCGGCCGCTTCCGCCCAGTAGGTGACGCCGACGCCGATGAGGAACAGCACGAACATGCTGGCGAGGATCGCCCAGCCTTGTTTCTGGTTGCCGACCATGCGGCCGAAGACGTTGGTCATCGCAGCACCGATCGCGAAGATCGCCACCATCTGGATCAGGTTGGAGATGGCGTCGGGGTTTTCGAAAGGATGCGCCGAATTGGCGTTGAAGAAGCCGCCGCCATTGGTGCCGAGCATCTTGATTGCCAGCTGCGAAGCCACCGGCCCGACGGCGATCGTCTGCTTGGCACCCTCGAGAGTCGTGGCATCGACATAGGCGCCGAGTGTCTGCGGCACGCCGAGCGAAACGAAGACGAGCGTCATGACGATGCAGAGCGGCAGGAGGACGTAGAAGGTGGCCCTGATCATATCGACCCAGAAGTTGCCGACCACCTTGCCTGATGCGCGCGAGAACGCCCGGATGAAGGCCATGGCAATCGCTATGCCGGTTGCCGCAGAGACGAAGTTCTGCACCGTCAGCCCGGCCATCTGCGTCAGATACGACATCGTGCTTTCGCCGCCGTAGTTCTGCCAGTTGGTGTTGCTCACGAAGCTGGTGGCGGTGTTGAACGAGAGCTCCGGCCCGACCGCGGCCATGCCGGCGGGATTAAAGGGCAGCACCGCCTGCAGCCTGAGCAGTGCGTAAAGCACCAGCGCGCCCAGAAGATTGAAGGCGAGCATGGAGATCGCATAGGTCGTCCAGTGCTGCTCCTCGCGGTCGCTGGTGCCCGATAGTGCGTAAAGCCCCCGTTCGATCGGAACGAGGACCGGTGACAGGAATGTGCGCTCGCCCGTGAAGACACGCGTCATGTAGCCGCCGAGCGGTTTGACGAGCGCAAGAACGATCCCGCAGTAGAGCAGGATCTGAAGCCATCCGTTGAGGGTCATCTTGATTAACTTTCAATACCCGGCGCGACGAGAGATCAGAATCGCTCGGGGCGGATGAGGGCATAGGTGAGGTAGATGGTGAGGAACACGGTCACTGCACCGCTGAGGACGTAATCGAATATCACTGGCGTTTCTCCCGCTGAGCAAATCCGGGAAAAGTGCGAAGCGGCTTTCCGTCCGGAATTGCGTGAAACAAAAATCACAGGCTGTCGCAAACGCGCGCATAGGCGACGCAGAGCACGAAGAACAGGATCGTGATGCCGAGCAGAACGATGTCGATCATCGACCATCACTCCTTCCGTTATTGTTGGTTTTCGTGGGAGGATCTGTCGATCGGCCCGCCATCAATATGCGGCCGAAGCGCATTAAGGTTCGAGACGCGGCAAGCGGCGCCAATATAAAAATCTTATAAATGCGGGAGCCGCCCGCGCCGTGAAAGCCGGGCCTTGACAAGCCGGCCTATCGCCAGTCTGGGGAAAGCTTCCAGCCATAGGTTGCCGGCCTGAGGACCCCACCTGCAATCGGTTGCCTGCCCGCATCTCCGTTGCATAAGCCGGAGCGAATTCCATGCCACATCAGGATGCACCCACCAACGCGACGGAGACGATGGCCGAGCTTGCGTCGCTGAAGGCGCATGTCGAACAGCTCGGCGAGCGGATCGACGTGCAGGGCGCCGTCCAGTTCGAGATCGCCAAGCTGTTGCAGACGTTTCACGCCCAGCTGGAGGCATTGCCCAATCAGGTGAGCGAGATCGTCAAGACGGCGATCGAGCAGAACAACCGCGAGAAGGTCCCGCTGACCCGCGAGGTGCTGGGCAAGCTCGACAACCGTCTCGGCCAGCTGTCCGTCAACGCCCACATCATCAAGCAGGTCAGCCACATGACGCTGCGCCGGCTGGGCCCGGCGACGGAAAAGATCCGCTGCGTCTTCATCGTGCAGTCGATCCCGATGTGGGATTCACTTGCCGAGGTCTACCAGGCGATGGTCGAGGACGAGCGGTTTCATCCGATCGTCGTCTCGATCAACAAGAGCGAGCTCGGCATGGCCGAATACACCGGCGAGGACGACGTTCACAAAGGCCTGACCGCGCTGAACATTCCGCATCTCCGTCTGGATGTGTCGCCCTATGATGGCCTCGACATCCTCAGGAACCTGATGCCGGACGTGATCTTCCGCCAGCAGCAGTGGGAATCGCCGCTGCCCGCCGGCATGCGCACGCTGGAGATTTCCTTCGCCCGCATCTGCGTCGTGCCCTATGGCGTCGGCACGCTCGGCAATCCCGAGATGAAGGACGCGTCCGACGAGGCCTACGACAACAACTACGACCAGCCCTATCACCGCCTGGCGTGGAAGGTATTCTGCGAGACAGAACTGACGATCTCCTACTACACCCACTTCGCCCATTCAGACCCCGACAAGTTCGTGCTCAGCGGCTATCCCAAGCTCGACAGGCTGCTGGCCTCGAAGGGGAACGGGATATGGCCGATCGCCGAGCCCAACGGGCGCAGCTTCCGCGTCATCTGGGCGCCACATTATGCGCTGGCCGTCGATGGCAATGCCGGTTTCGGCGTCTTCCACCGGATCTACGACAAGATGCTGGAATGGGCGCGCTTCGACCGCGGCATCCAGTTCGTGCTCAAGCCGCATCCCTCGCTGGAGTTCAACGTCTCGCAACACGGCCCCTTCGCCAATGGCGGCTACCGCAAGTTCATCGATGCCTGGTCGGCACTGCCGAACTGCGCCGTCTCCGAAGGCACCTACGGCGAATTGTTCGACGCATCCGACCTGATGTTGACAGACGGCGTGTCGTTCCTGAGCGAATATCAACTGTTCGAAAAACCGTTGATCTACTTCGATTCCGGCAATCACCCGCCCTTCAACACGCTCGGCCGTATGGCCGAGGACGCCTCCTATAAGGTGACGAATTTCGATCAGATGAAGAAGGCGGCGCTGGAATTCAAGGCCGGCAAGAACTGGCCGCTGGAGGAGGAACGGCAGAAATTCCTGAAAGTCCTGCTCCCGTGCGCCGAACCTGCAGCCCGCATCATTCTGGACTCGATCGCGGCCGACATTCGGCTGCCGGCGAACTGAGCCGAAACGACATTACCGCGCAAGACGGCTCGTCTTGTCGGTATGAATCTTCGGCCACGGCGCCGATGCCGAGGGTGCCTCGGTCCAGGAGAGATATGCGGTCAGGACGCAAAGCGCGATGACGACCGTTACGATTTTGCAGCTCATCCGGGCTCCATTGAAAGGCTGGACCTGGCAACGCCCGGTCCAGCCTTTGATCGCTTCTTCGTGAGGGGGCATGAAGAAGGATGGCGGTTTATCATATGCGGCCGTGACGGCAATGCGGCGAATTTGCAACGAATTGTTTCTGGGAATTGCCGATTTCGCAATGTGGTTCATCCGCGCACCGCCGGCTCCTGCGCCGATCGGCGCGGACAGCGCTGATCATGAGCCGAACCTGAAGCGACGGAAGACGCCGTGGTCGCGCACCTGTTGTGCATATTCTCGATAGACCGGGTCACGCAGCAGATGCCGCTCCTCGGTCTTGGCGCGCAGGAAATAGAGCCCGTTGATCAAAAGAAGACCGGTGCAAAGCCGGATCGCCGTCCAGGGGCTGGCATCGGGGGGAAGAAACGGGATGCTGACGAGCCACCATGAGATGTTCTTCGAGATATAGGCTGGATGCTTCGTCCATCGATAGGGGCCTGTGGTGATGATGCCGCGATGCGTCAGGTTCGAAAAGCGGATGCCGAAACATATCGCTGCCCATACATAGATGCTGAGACACAAGACGATCATCAGGCCCCAGACGGTGTAGAGGATCGGCTGGTCGGACAATAGCACCCCCCATGGTCGGCCGTGCTCGTAGCCGAGGTAACTGGTGTAGAGCGTCGCGTAGAATGGCTGATAGCAGGCAACCGCCACCAGCCAGCCGCCGACGGTGGGCTCGACGCTCCTGATGTGCGTTCCCAGCAGCCGGAACGTCATGATGTAGCCGGTCGCGGAAATCATCAGGTCAACGAAGAAGAAGGCGATGTAGAGCAGATCGTAGCTCACGCCGGCAAACTGCCGCAACGAAGACGAGTGGAACCCCGAAAAATCGAATTGCCGAAGGTCGGCAATCTGTCCGCACAGATAGCAGAACATCAACGGGAAGAAGAAACTCTTGACCAGCCAGCCCAGCAGATAGTTCCCCTCCGCCGCGGACAGGTGCTGGGGGCGGGAAAAGAAACGGTTTCCCAGCTGCCAGAGCGCATCGTTCGGCTCATCCTGCATCATGTCCACAGCCGCGAGATAGACAAGCGAAAGCATCAGCATAGGCACGATGCTGACGCCCCAGAGCCAGTCGAAAGGAGCATAGAACGGGCTGCGATAGATCGCGAAGGCATGATAGAAGAATCCCAACACCGCCAGGATTGCCCAGAGAGCAATGACTTTTCTCACCAGTCGGCTGAGTGAAAAGTCACGTCTGGAGAAGTCTATCCCCGCACGCTGCGGGCTGCGGTTGACGAGCACCTCGATGAGGGCGCACGGAAGCGCAAGACAAAGGATCATCTCCAGCGCGGCGATCGCAGGGCTGTCCTCGGGCCGGTGCACGAAGACAATAAAGCATCCAGCCAGCAGGCCCGCCAGAACCGAAATGTTCGTCAGGGGACTGCTGATCGATGGAAGCGAAAGCCGTCTGTTTCCCATGTTGCGCGTCACCCTGCCGATCCGTCGGAAGCCTGTCAGAAAGACAACGGGATTGCAGCCTCCGATATAGGCTTAGGCTGCGAGCGGGTGGATCAGTAGAAAGTGGAAGGCACGCCATTTTCCCGCAGACGAAAACGTATGCGATCGATTGCGAAACAGAGGAGAGGAGAAGTATCCGAAGGAGTTTGGCTGGGGAACCTGGACTCGAACCAAGATTAACGGAGTCAGAGTCCGTCGTTCTACCATTGAACTATTCCCCAGCAGTCGCTGCCGAAGCGTGGCTTGGCTGCTGTGCGGCGCTTATAACCAAAACGTGGCGGATTGCAAATAGGTGTTCGAAAAAAAATCGAAGGGGATGTGGAAGGCTTGAAAACGGCCGCGTTCGGCGCCGTGGCAAAAAGAATTTGTTGTTTCGGTTCAGCGCTGATATCCTCATCCCAACGCAAAATCGAACGAGCGCCAGCAGCATATCCCCGGGATCGTCTTTGAGATCGTATTTTCAGGGCAAATTGCGCGGCGCGGTGGAAAAAACAACGTGGAAGACCCCGAAGGCGGCGCCAAGCCGCACTCTGACGGGGCGTCGGCGGTAGCGCGCAAGGATGGTAAGAAATCCAGGCGCCGCAAAGGCAAGCGTGGCGGGCAATCCCGTCCGCAAGGCCAACCCGCTTCGCATGTCGCCGCTGGCATTGCCGGCGAGGCAGCACGCCCAACGGATACGTCAGCCGAGACATCGGCGCGCAAGCGCAAGCGTCGACGCCGGGGTTCCGGTTCATCGGCCGAGGGCGGTTCCAGGCAAAAACCCGAAAGCGACAAGATCGCAGCCGCAAGCCACGCACCGGCTGTGGATGGCGGCGATGTGTCCGGCAAACGCAACCGGCGCAAGAGCCGCGGCAAGCGCGGGCTTCAGGGCCGTCCGTTGGTGCAGGCCAAGCCTTCCGGGCAGGCCAAGGCCGCCGGTCAGCAGCATGCCCAGACGCAGCAACCCCATCAGCCCGCGCACGACGCTCGGGGCTATGACGCCCGGGGCGGTGAAAACGACAACCGGGCGCCGCGCCATCATGCGCATCACGCCGACCGGCATAGCGACCGCCAAAACGACAGGAATGCCGATCGCGAGCAGAAGCCGGCCTCCGCCCATCCGTGGCCGGACGAGCTTTACGCCGCGCTCGACCTCGGCACCAACAATTGCCGCCTGCTGATCGCCCAGCCGACGCGGCCGGGCCAGTTTCGCGTCGTCGATGCTTTCTCGCGCATCGTCCGCTTGGGTGAGGGGCTGGCGGCCAGTGGCCGTCTGTCCGACGAGGCGATGGACCGTGCCGTCGAGGCGCTGCGCGTCTGCGCCTCCAAGCTGAAGAACCGCGAGATCCGCCGCATGCGGCTGATCGCCACCGAGGCCTGCCGCCAGGCGAGCAATGGCGAGGAATTCCTGCAGCGCGTCGTGGCCGAGACCGGTCTCGAGCTTGAGATCATCGACCGCGAGACCGAGGCGCGGCTTGCCGTGTCCGGCTGCTCGTCGCTGGTCGGGCGAGAGACGCGTTCGGTCGTGCTCTTCGATATCGGCGGCGGCTCGTCCGAGATCGCCGTCATCCGCATCGGTGACGCCCGCTTCAGTCGCCTCGCCAATCACATCACCCACTGGACCTCGCTGCCCGTCGGCGTCGTCACGCTGTCGGAGCGCCATGGCGGCCGCGATGTCACGCCCGATGTCTTCGAAGGCATGGTGCTGGAGGTCGAGGGCATGCTGTCGTCGTTCGATTGCCCTGTGATCGACGACGGCCATCTAGGCGATTTTCACCTGATCGGCACATCGGGCACCGTGACCACGCTCGCCGGCGTGCATCTCGACCTGCCGCGCTACGACCGGCGCAAGGTCGATGGCATCTGGCTGTCGGACGACGAGGTCTCGGCAATGCAGGCCAAGCTGCTCTCGTGGGATTTCGCCAGCCGCGCCGCCAACCCGTGCATCGGGCCGGATCGCGCCGATCTGGTGCTCGCCGGCTGCGCCATTCTCGAGGCCATTCGCCGCCGCTGGCCGAGTCCGCGCATGCGCGTTGCCGATCGTGGCTTGAGGGAAGGCCTTCTCACCGACATGATGGCGGATGACGGCGTCTGGAGACGCCATCGCCACCGCCGCGGCCAACGCGGCAAATAGGGGATCAGCATGACCAAGCCAACCATTGCGGGCAACCGCACCGGCCGCAAGCTCGGCCAGCGCGTCAAGAACAAGAAGATGAAGTCGTCGTCGCGGCAGTGGCTGCAGCGGCACATCAACGATCCCTATGTGCAGCGCGCCCAGCTCGAGGGCTATCGCGCCCGCGCGGCGTTCAAGCTGCTGGAGATCGACGAGAAGCACCAGATCCTCAAGGGCGCCCGCCGCATCATCGATCTCGGTGCTGCCCCGGGCAGCTGGTCGCAGATCGCCGCCAAGGTCACCGGCTCGACCGATGACGATGTGCGCGTCGCGGCCATCGACTTCCTGGAGATGACCCAGCTTCCCGGCGTCACCATCCTGCAGCTCGACTTCCTCGATCCCGAGGCGCCGGCCAGGCTGATCGAGGCCGTCGGCGGCACGCCTGATGTGGTGCTCTCGGATATGGCCTCGCCGACCACGGGCCATCACCGCACCGATCACCTACGCACGATGCATCTGTGCGAAGTCGCGGCGCATTTCGCCATCGAGGTTCTTGGCGAAGGCGGCCACTTCCTGGCCAAGACCTTCCAGGGCGGCACCGAAAAGGAGCTGCTGACGATGCTGAAGCAGCATTTCAAGCAGGTCGTCCACGTCAAGCCGGCGTCCTCGCGCGCCGAATCGGTCGAGATGTTCCTGCTCGCCAAGGGCTTCAAGGGCCGCAAAACGCAGATTGCCGAAACCGAGGCTTGATCTTTCGGTCGTTCCGGGTGGAGTATGACACTCACAAGACTGGAATGACCGCGGATTTCAATGCTGCTTTACGTCACTCTCGGAACCAATGACATCGACGAGGCCCGGCGTTTTTACGACGTCGTGCTGCCCGTGCTCGGCTACCGCCGACAGCGCTATTCGGAAGAGGAAATCGGCTACGCCGCCGATGGCGATATCCGCTGTCGGCTGTGGGTGGTCACCCCTTTCAACCACCGCCGGGCTTCCAATGGCAACGGCACCATGGTGGCGCTCGCCGCCGAAACCCGGGCCGAGGTCGATGCCTTCCATACTGCGGCGATCGCCGCCGGCGGCATCAGCGAGGGCGAGCCGGGACTGCGGCCGTTCCATGCGAATTTCTATGCGGCCTATGTCCGCGATCCTGACGGCAACAAGCTCAGCGCCGTCTGCGAGGCGCCCGAGCCGGCAGCAGAATAGCGAATAGCTGCTACTTCACCGCCTGCTGTTCGGCTTCGAGAACGGTCGCCGAGATCGGCTTGTTGCGATGGCCGGAGACCAGCTGACCGGCTGACTTGTCCATCCTGATGAACGGGATCGTCGCCACCACGGTCAGCAGCGCGATGACGTAGAAGGCGACGTGGAAATCCGCCACCTGCAGCGGCTCGCCGCGAATGTAGATCGAGGTCTCGAGGATCGCGGCGGCGACGGCCACGCCCAGCGCCAGGCTGATCTGCTGCATCACCGAGCTCATCGATGTGGCCTGGCTCGCCTGCGCGTCGTCGATATCGGCATAGGCCAGCGCATTGACGCCGGTGAAGAAGAACGAGCGCGAGAAACCGCCGATCAACAGAACCAGGATGATGACGAGGTGCGGCGTCGCCGGGGTGAAGAAGCCCGTCGTCACCGTCACGACAGTCGTCACGCCGGCAGCGGTCAACAGCGTCGAGCGGAAGCCGACGGCGGCGAACACGCGCCGGGCCATGAACTTGGTGGTGATCGCCCCGATCGCGCCGGCGAAGGTGATCAGGCCGGATTGGAACGGCGTCAGCCCGAAACCGAGCTGCAGCATCAGCGGCGTCAGGAACGGCATGGCGCCGATACAGATGCGAAACAGCGTGCCGCCGGTCGTCGAGGCCCGGAAGGTCGGGTTGCGGAACAGCTTGAGATTGAGGATCGGCGCCGGGTGGTGTTTCGCGTGCCTGACATAGAGCACGCCGCAGACGATGCCGATCGCGGTGGCGGTGATGCCGATGATCGGCGGCAGCGCCGGCAGGCTGACGACGGACAGGCCGAATACCACGCCGGCGGCGGCGAACGAGGTGAGAATGAAGCCGGTGACGTCGAGCTTCGGCGGCGCCGTTGCCTCGACCTCGGGCAGGAAGATCGTCGCCAGCCAGACGCCGATGACGCCGACCGGCACGTTGATCAGGAAGATCCAGTGCCAGGTGAAATAGGTGGTGATGAAGCCGCCGAGCGGCGGTCCGGCCAGCGGCCCGACCAGCGCCGGAATGGTGAGCAGCGCCATGGCAGAGACGAGGTCGCTGCGCTTGGTGGTCCTGAGCAGCACCAGCCTGCCGACCGGCGTCATCATCGCGCCGCCGATGCCCTGCAGGAAGCGGGCGCAGACGAATTCGACAAGGCCGGACGATGCCGCACAGAAGATCGAGCCGACGACGAAGACGCAGATGGCGAGGCGAAAGATCCGCTTGGCGCCGAACCGGTCGGCCATCCAGCCGCTGATCGGGATGAACACCGCCAAGGACACCATGTAGGAGGTCAGCGCCAGCTTCAGCGTGATCGGACTGACACCTAGGTCGTTGGCGATCGCGGGAAGGGCGGTCGCAATGACGGTGGAGTCCATCTGCTCCATGAAGAGCGCGACGGCGAGGATCAGGGGAACGATGCGGTTCATGCGCGGATTGCCTCGAAGGTCATGCGAAGGCGTCTCGGAAAGCCAGTGCTCTGTAGTCCTCGCATCGTCCTCTGCCAAGCCCCCGATCGGCGCGGCCAACACGAATGCATCACGTCTGCGTGAGACTGAAGGCTCGGGCATTTCAAAGCCCGGATTTGACATATGTTCGTTTCAGCGGATTGCAATGAGTGGCGGTCCGCAAGTCACGGTCTGCAACCATTTGCGCGTGGCGACGGGGAATGTACGGCGACGATGCCGCACGTTATTGGAAGGATGGGATATGGCGATGGGGATGAACAGGCGCACTTTCGTGGCCGCAGGCGTTGGCCTTCTGGCGGCGCCGATGATTTTGAGAGAGACGGCCGCAATGGCCGCAACCGGAGACAACACCAAGATGGATGCGACGACGCAGCCCGAATTCACCCAGTTCAAGCTCGGCTCCTACAAGTTCACCGTCATCAGGGATGGCAAGAGCGTGGTCGAGAAGCCGAACGAAACCTTCGGCACCAATCAGCCGGCCGAAACGGTGCAGGCGCTGCTGGCGCAGAATTTCCTGCCGACGGACAAGTTCGTCAACAGCTATGCGCCCTTCGTCATCGACACCGGCTCCGAAGTCATTCTCGTCGATACCGGTTTCGGTGAAAACGGCCGCGCCAAGGGCACCGGCCAGCTCGCCGCCGGTCTCAAGGCCGCCGGTTACTCAGCCGACGACATCACCATCGTGGCGCTGACCCATCTGCACGGCGATCATATCGGCGGCCTGATGGAAGGCGGCAAGCCGGCCTTCGCCAAGGCCCGCTACGTCGCCGGCAAGACCGAATACGACTTCTGGACCGACAAGGCCCGCGAGGGCACGCCGGCCGAAGGCGGCCACAAGGCGGTGCTCGCCAATGTCGCGCCGCTTGCCGAAAAGATCACCTTCATCGGTGAGGGCGACGCAGTGGTATCAGGCATGACCGCCATGCTGGCGCCGGGCCATACCCCCGGTCACATGATCTTCAACATCGAATCGGACGGCAAGCGGCTGATCGCCACCGGCGATACCGCCAACCACTATATCCTGTCGCTGCAGAACCCCACCTGGGAAGTCCGCTTCGACATGGACAAGGCGCAGGCGGCTGCGACCCGCAAGAAGGTGTTCGACATGATTGCATCGGACAAGGTCCCGTTCATCGGCTACCACATGCCGTTCCCGGCCGTGGGTTTCGCCGAAGTCTACGAAAGCGGCTACCGCTTCGTGCCCAAGACCTACCAGTTCGACCTCTGATCTCGCTGCATGGCAGCCATTCCAAGCCCGGCGGCCACGTCGGGCTTGTGGTGTTTTTGGGGAGATGTTTTTGAAAGGGAGAGCGCTCCATACTCTCCTCCCTCGTTCCTGTGCTTGTCACAGGNNTGACAAGCACAGGAATGAGGGTGTGGGGAGGGAAGGGCGAAACGGTAGCCGGCGTGCTTTCGGCATACGGGAGGCGAGAAAGGGTGCGCCAACTGCACTCCTGCCCCACCCATCACCCGCCACATTTTTTACTATTCCCTTAACGCCATGGACGTGGTAGCAGCCCTCGTCAACTTCCAAAGCAACCTTACACATCGCCGGTGCGGATAAGTCGTTCCGGGTGAGGGTGCATTTTTCGTTCATAAGGAATTGGCAATGGCTCGCATCATTGAAACGCCGACCGGTTTAGACGCTCTCACCTTTGACGACGTGCTGTTGCAGCCAGGTCACTCCGAGGTTCTGCCGGGCCAGACCAGCGTCGCGACGCGCATCGCCACCGATTTCGAACTGAACATTCCGATCATCTCGTCCGCCATGGACACCGTCACCGAAAGCCGGCTCGCCATCGCCATGGCGCAGGCCGGCGGCCTCGGCGTCATCCACAAGAACCTGACGCCGATCGAGCAGGCCGAACAGGTTCGCCAGGTGAAGAAGTTCGAAAGCGGCATGGTCGTCAATCCCGTCACCATCGGCCCCGACGCCACGCTCGCCGATGCGCTCGGCCTGATGAAGACCTACCACATCTCCGGCATTCCCGTCGTCGAGAAGTCCGGTCGCCTCGTCGGCATCCTCACCAACCGCGACGTCCGCTTCGCCTCCGATCCGAGCCAGAAGATCCATGAGCTGATGACCCATCAGGGCCTCATCACAGTCAAGGAAAACGTCGACCAGCAGGAAGCCAAGCGTCTGCTGCACACCAACCGCATCGAAAAGCTGCTGGTGGTCGATAGCGAAGGCCGTTGCGTCGGCCTGATCACCGTCAAGGACATCGAGAAGTCGCAGCTCAACCCGAACGCCTCCAAGGACGTGCAGGGCCGCCTGCGCGCCGCCGCCGCCATCGGCGTCGGTGAGGACGGTTTCGAGCGCGCCGAACGCCTGATCGAAGCCGGCGTCGACCTTCTCGTCGTCGATACCGCCCACGGCCATTCGGTCCGCGTCCTCGAAGCCGTCACCCGCGTCAAGAAGCTCTCCAACTCGGTGCGCATCATGGCCGGCAATGTCGCCACCGCCAGCGGCACCAAGGCGCTGATCGATGCCGGTGCGGATGCCGTCAAGGTCGGTATCGGCCCGGGCTCGATCTGCACCACGCGCATCGTCGCTGGCGTCGGCGTGCCGCAGCTGGCCGCCATCATGTCGGCCGTCGAGGCAGCCCAGGCACAGGACATTCCCGTCATCGCCGATGGTGGCATCAAGTTCTCCGGCGACGTCGCCAAGGCCATCGCCTCTGGCGCATCGGCCGTGATGATCGGCTCGCTGCTCGCCGGCACTGACGAAAGCCCGGGCGAAGTCTACCTCTACCAGGGCCGCTCCTTCAAAGCCTATCGCGGCATGGGCTCCGTCGGCGCCATGGCGCGCGGTTCGGCTGACCGCTACTTCCAGGCGGAAGTACGCGACACGCTGAAGCTGGTGCCGGAAGGCATCGAAGGCCAGGTTCCCTACAAGGGCCCTGTTTCCGGTGTCATCCACCAGCTCGCCGGCGGCCTGAAGGCAGCCATGGGCTATGTTGGCGGCAAGGACCTCAAGGAGTTCCAGGAACGCGCCACCTTCGTGCGCATCTCCGGCGCCGGCCTGCGCGAAAGCCATCCGCACGACGTGACCATCACCCGCGAAAGCCCGAACTATCCGGGTTCCGGCGCCTGATGACCGACGCGAGCAGCCGTATCCCGAATTGGGGCGTCGCGCTGCTCGCGGCCGTCTGCCTCGGCGTCTTCCTGTGGATGCTGTTCGGCTATATCCTGCCGTTCTCCGATCTGACGCATACGACCATGCTCGAGGCCCGGCTGGGCCGCTACACCTCAGGGGATATCGACGCCATGCGCGGCCTGCTGGAGCGCAGGCCTGATGCCCGCGATCTGCTGGTCGCCATGCACCGCGGCCCCGAGCTGATTCTGCCACTGGTGTTGGCCGGACTGCTTTTAGCGGTGCTGCTCAAGCTTCGCTTCGCCGGTCGTTTCTTCAACCGGCCGATGCACCCATGTCTGATCGTGGCTGTCTACGCCCTGCCGTTCATCTACGGCTTTTCCGACTATCTCGAAAATATCCTGACCATCAATCTCTTCGGCGGCGGCCCCGAATGGAGCGTCTCCGAGGCCATCCTGCCCTGGGCGTCGAGCGTGAAGTTCACCAGCTTCACCATCTGCCTGATCGTCATCCTGCGTTTCGCCGTCTACCGCCTTGTGCCACCTGTCGATCGTGACACGGTTTAGCCCGGCATCGCACTGGAAAGCCCGGTTTTTTTCCTCTAAAGCTCTGCCCACAACGCAGAAGCCGCAGTGAGGAAGACCTATGACCGGAATGACAGGCTACGAGATGTTCTGGCCGATCATCGCCCATGCCGCCCTGGTCTATATCCTCTACATGCTGCTCGGCCTGCGCCGCCAGAAAATGGTCAAGGCGGGCAAGGTCAAGTCTTCGGCGTTCCGCGAGAACCGCGACGAGCCGGCCGAAAGCCTGGTGGTCAGGAACAACCTCGCCAACCAGTACGAACTGCCGGTGCTGTTCTACGCCTGCTGCATCCTGCTCTACATGACCGAGGCCGACAACCTGATCGCGCTGGTACTGGCCTGGATCTTCGTCGCCTTGCGCTATGCCCACGCCTATGTCCACGTCACCAGCAACGACCTGCGCTATCGCAGCCCGCTGTTTGCCGCCGGCTATGTCGTGCTCGGCGCCATGTGGGCCTGGCTCGCCGTCTGGATGATCTTCCCGAACGGCTGACGCCTGATCAGGCAGCAGACACATATGGGGCAGGGGCGACCGCGATGATCGCCTCCGCCAGCGCTTCCATCTCCTTGCCGCGATGATTGCTGCGCCTCCAGGCGAGCCCGATCTCGCGCGCCGGCTGCGGCTCGGCGAAGGGCACGATGCGGATCGTGTTGCGGCTGGTTTCGGTTGATATCGCCATCTCGGGGATCAGCGTCATCCCCATGTCGTGCGACACCATCTGCAGCAGCGTCGCCATGGACGTCGCGCCGAAATTGACGAGGCTGCGCTTGCTGGTGCTGCACACCGCCAGCGCCTGGTCGCGCAGGCAGTGCCCCTCTTCGAGCAGAAGCAGCCGGTCGACATTCACCTCGTGTTCCGTCAGCGGCGACATCAGCACATGGTCGCCATTCTCGGCCACCGCCATGAAGAACCGGTCAGCAAACAGCGGCCGCGTCTGGATGCCGTCGACGTCGAGCGGCAGCGCGGCGATGACCGCGTCGAGCTTGCCCGCCGAAAGATCGGCGATCAGCCGGTCCGTCACCGCCTCGCGCAATTCCACCTCGACCTCGGGATAGGTCTTGCGCAGGTGTGGAATGAACTGCGGCACCAAATAGGGCGCCACCGTCGGAATGATGCCGATGCGGATCAGCCCCTCCAGCGTGCCGCCGCCCTTGCGCGCCGTCTGCTCCAGCAGGTCGACCTGGTGCAGGATCTGGCGGACATGATGGAGAACCTCTTCGCCCTTCGGCGTCAGGATGGTATTCTGCCGCGTCCGCTCCACCAGCTTGGCGCCCAGATACTCTTCCATATCCATGATCTGGGCCGAGAGCGCCGGCTGGCTGATGTGCACCAGCTCCGCCGCCCGGCCGAAATGCCGGGTCGTGGCCAGCGCATCGAAATAGCGCATTTGTCGAAATGTCAGCATGATAGGTTTTTCCGATCGAATTATACAATAAATACGATTGGAAATTATCAAAGGTCAATGGGACAACAACCGGGTCGGAAGCAGAGGAAGCTTCGCAGACCCAATTCATCAAGGAGGATTTCATGTCCGATCGCCCGACTATGACGACGACGGCTGGTTCGCCAGTTCCAGACAATCAGAACTCGATCACGGCAGGCCCGCGCGGCGGCGTCATGTTGCAGGACTATCAGCTGCTCGAGAAGCTCGCCCATCAGAACCGTGAGCGTATCCCCGAACGCGTCGTCCACGCCAAGGGCTGGGGCGCCTTCGGTACCCTGACGATCACAGGCGATATTTCCAAATACACGAAGGCCAAGTGTCTTCAGCCGGGCGCCTCGACGCCCATGCTTGCCCGCTTCTCCACCGTCGCCGGTGAAATGGGCGCCGCCGACGCCGAGCGCGACGTGCGCGGCTTCGCGCTGAAATTCTACACCGACGAAGGCAACTGGGATCTGGTCGGCAACAACACGCCTGTTTTCTTCGTCCGCGATCCCCTGAAGTTCCCGGATTTCATCCACACCCAGAAGCGTCACCCGAAAACCAACCTGCGCTCGGCAACGGCGATGTGGGACTTCTGGTCGCTGTCGCCGGAAAGCCTGCATCAGGTCACCATCCTGATGTCGGATCGCGGCCTGCCGATCGACCCGATGCACATGAACGGCTACGGCTCGCACACCTATTCGTTCTGGAACGATGCCGGTGAGCGCTACTGGGTGAAGTTCCACTTCAAGACCGAGCAGGGCCACAAGCACTACACCAATGCCGAAGGTGAAAACCTGATCGGCAAGACCCGCGAGAGCTACCAGGAAGCGCTGTTCGGCGGCATTGAGAAGGGTGTCTTCCCGCGCTGGAAGGTGCAGGTCCAGATCATGACCGAAGCCCAGGCCGAGCAGACCTCCTACAATCCGTTCGATCTCACCAAGGTCTGGCCACATGGCGAGTTCCCGCCGATCGACATCGGCACCATGGAGCTCAACCGCAACGCCGAGAACTACTTCGCCGAGATCGAGCAGGCCGCCTTCTCGCCGTCGAACGTCATCCCGGGCATCAGCCACTCGCCAGACAAGATGCTGCAGGCCCGCGTCTTCTCCTATGCCGACGCCCACCGCTACCGTCTCGGCACCCACTACGAGAACATCCCGGTCAACCAGCCGAAATGTCCGGTTCATCACTATCACCGCGATGGCCAGATGAACACGTATGGCGGTATCCGCACCGGCAACCCGGACGCCTACTACGAGCCCAACACCGTCGGCGGCAGCCCGTTCGAGGATGCCTCCGCCAAGGAGCCGCCGCTGAAGGTCGAGGGTGACGTCGCCCGCTACAATCACCGCGACGGCAACGACGACTACGGCCAGGTCACGGCGCTGTTCAATCTGTTCGACGCCGGGCAGAAGGAGCGGCTGTTCTCCAACATCGCGGCCGCGATGGGAGGCGTTCCCGGCGCGATCATCGAACGTCAGCTGGGCCACTTCAAGCGCATCCATGTCGACTACGAATCGGGTGTTCGGGCGGCGCTTGAAAAGCAGCACGGCTACAAGGTCGACACGATCAGCGCCCAACCTGCTGCAGCAGAGTAAATTTACCCTCTGAAACTGACCAAATCGGGGTGTATCGCCCCGGTTTGGTTGAGCTTTCGCGGGTCGATAAAATACAAGCTTTCCCGTTTACGCCTCATGAAGGCCCGCATGTCATATCCGCCAAAAGGGCCGGTTTGGGACATTGCCGGTCGGCGAAAAAAGGATGGGGAACGACATGACTGTCGGGAGCTTGGATCGCATAGGCTTGCGCCGCAAACCGAAACAGGAGCGGAGCATCCAGAGGCTCGACATGATCCTGTCGGCGGCCGCCCAGCTGATCGCCGAAAAGGGTGTCGGCGCCATGCGCATGACCGAACTGGCCGCCGCCGCCAAGGTGCCGATCGGCTCCGTCTACCAGTATTTTCCGGAAAAGGCGGCAGTCGTCAAAGCGCTGTTCGACCGCCATTCGATCGCGATCCGCGCCCGCGTTGCCGATGCTTTCGCGTCGGTCCAGTCGGCCGCGCAGGTGGTCGATGTGCTGGAAGCGACGGTTGACTGGTATTACGAGGATTACCGCAGCAACGCCGCGCGCCTCGGAATCTGGCTCGGAACCGAAACCGATCAGGACCTCGCGCAGCTGAACATCGAGCATAACACCCGCATTGCCGCCATCTTTCGCGACACCGTCCGCCGCATCGCGCCGGACCTCGATGCCGTCGATATGGAAGCGCGCACCTATCTCTTCAGCCACCTGATCGGCTCATCGGTGCGGCTGGCGGTGACCAGCGAACCATGCCTGGCCGCTCGCGTTCTAGAAGAATGGAAACGCGTTATCCGCACATCCTTCTTCGCTCCGGCGCCGGCACTCGACCGTTTGCCTGCCTGAGGTCTACCAGCTGGTGACGGTGTTGGCGATCTTCAGCCGCGGCTGCGCTCTGACATAGCTGCCCTTCACATCCGCGTCCAGATTGTCGTCGACGACAGCGGGTGTGATGTTGTCGAGGCAGGCGGTGATGTGGGCGGTGATGGCGTTCATCAGAGAGATCGAAACGCCCGGCCGCTTCATGATGCCGATCTGCACCGGCGGCAGTGCCGGGAAGCCGTCGGCCTGGGTCAGCACCTTCATGCCGGTACGCAAAGCCGATTCCGGCATCACCGAGACGGCGAGGCCGGAGAGAACCGCGGCCGCGATGACGGTGCACGACCAGCTGGTGAACAGGATCTGGTGCTCGCGCCCGACCGCATCGAGCGCCGCACACGACACCTGCCGCCACGGGCAGTCGCGTCGCCCGACGGCCAAGGGCACAGGTGCGTCGTCACGGATCGGATGGTTGGCCGAACCGACCCAGCAGAGCGGCTCGGTTCTGACCACATCCGACATGCGCTCGCGCGGATTGTGGGTGACGAGCGCGATATCCAGCTCGCCGCGATGCATGCGCTCGGCAAGGTCCACCGAAGGCTCGCAGACGATGTAGAGCTCGACATTCGGGTGCGTCTTGGCGAAACGCCCGATGATTTCAGGCATGTAGCGGTCGGCATAGTCGTCGGGCGTGCCGATCCTGAGCGTTCCCTCAAGACGGTTGTCGTCGAAGGCGGCGATCGCCTCGTTGTTGAGGCGGATGATGCGCCGCGCATAATTGAGCAGCTTCTCGCCCTCGACCGTCATCCGGTTGCCGCGACCATCCTTGATGAACAGCTGCTTGCCGATGCGCTCCTCGAGCCGGCGCATCTGCATGGAGACGGCCGATTGCGTCTTGTAGACCCGGTCGGCGGCCTTGGTGAAGCTGCCGGAGTCGATAATCGCGATGAAGGTCTGCAGCTGGTCAATATCAAGAGGCGCGGCCATGGTTCCCACCTATAACGATCTCTGATGATAATCATTAGAAACATTCGTTGGACTGATCAATAGCCGTTTGGCATCTTGTGGGTGCAAATCAATCAAAGTGATGGACCGGCAAACCTGCCTGTCCGCTCGGATTTCAACTTGCTTCTTGCGCGATGACCTCGCGGCGAGGGTGGGTTGTTGCGCGCCAATGAAAGGATGATCCCATGCGCACGACAGACCGGATATTGGAACTCGACTGCAGCCCCGCGACCCTGACGCTGTCCCAGCGCCTCGCCGCAGGTTTCGCAACGCTGGCATCCGTACTGCGCGTGTTTCGCAATCGTATGGAGATCAACGCGCTGCACGAGCTCGACGACAATCAGCTGAAGGATATCGGCTTGACCAGGGCGGACCTGACCTCCGCCTTCCTGGCATCCACCTTCTTCGAGGATCCCTCGGATCAGCTGACGCGGTCCGCGCGCAATCGCGGTCGCAATGATCTCTCACGGTCCCGCAAGGTGTAGGACCCGACCCGTTTTCCCCGCAGGGTGATAGCCAATAACCCTGCCTCTTGCCCGGTGCCCGACTTCCCAGTCGTCACCGGGTTTTTTTATGCCCATTTTATTGTTGCAATTACGGTTTGGGAGACGGGGAGGCGGGCGCTTTCGGCATGTAGGTCTCGAAGATCGCTTCCATGTTCTTCTGGTAGCCCTTCTGCGCTTCCAGGCCGCTGTCGAACATCGTGTTCAGCATGTCCATGTAGCCGGCAGCCGGCTGCTTCTCTTCGGTCTTCGCAGCCTCGGCAGGCTTGGGCGCGACGGGTTGCCCAAGGTTGCCCATCATTTCCTGAAACGCCTTGGCGAAGGGATTGTCAAAAAACGGATTGGCGGCCGGTGCCTGGGGAGCCGGCTTCGGTGCGCTGAACATCAGCTGCATCGCCTGCGTAAATGGATTGTCGAAGACGCTCGGCTGGGGCGCCGGTGCCTGCTTCGGCGCGAAGCCGGTCGCCTGCAGCCATTGCTGGATGCTCTCGCCCATCGCCGTGTTGACGAACGGATTGACCGGCGCGTTCATCTGCCCCATCGATTGCTTGAACAGCCCGCCCATCAGCGTGCCGGCCATGACGGGCAGCATCTGCTTGTAGATCTCCTGGCCGATCCCGGTCATCTGCGCCGCCTGAGCTGCCACCGCCCGCGAGACGTCCTTGGAGCCGAACAACTGCCCGAGAATGTTGTTGCCGTCGGCGATCCCCTGCGGCGTGAAGGCCTTGCCCATGTCCTCGAAATACTTGGCGTAGTTGCCGGAAGCGACCGCCTGCATCAGGCCCATGAAGTCGTAGGGGGTATCGGTGCTGCGCTTCAGTCCCGCCGAAAATGCCGGCATCAGCGCCGCCATCGCCTGCGTCGCCTGCTCCTGCGCCAGATTGAACTGCTTGGAGATCGCGTCCATCGCCGCGCCGTTCTGCGCCTGCATCATCATGTCGAAGAGTGGCAGCATGGAAAATCCCTTTCCCCGGTTCGCGACGCGCTACCGCGTCACTATAGCCGGAAAAAGGAATGCGCAAACCGCTTTTTGCGGAAGGGTTTAGTACTGGTACTCTTCGAACACCGGCTCGACCGAACCGTTCCAGCGGCCGTTATAGAGCGACAGCAGATCATCGGCGAGCGTCGCCTTCTTGGCCATCACCTCGTCGAGCGGCGACAGGAAGATCGTCTCGTCCTGGCCTTCGCTGTTGAGCTTGCCGCGCGCCTTGAGGCCGGCCTTGGAGACGGCGAGCACGTCGCGCGCGGTCTCGAACAGGTCGTGCCCGCGGAACTGCGCCTTCAGCCCTTCGGCCGGCACCGCGTTGCGCAGCGCGTTGACCTCGTCGAAGCCCCAGTCCTTGGTCAGCTGGTCGGCCGCCTCGAGCGCGCTCTCGTCATAGAGCAGTCCGACCCAGAAGGCCGGCAGCGCGCAGATGCGGCGCCACGGTCCGCCATCGGCGCCGCGCATCTCGAGGAAGCGCTTCAGCCGGACGTCGGGAAACAGCGTCGAGAGGTGGTTGGTCCAGTCGCCCATGTTGGGCTCCCAATCCGCCACTTCGCCCTTCAGCGCGCCGTTCATGAACTGGCGGAAGGTGACGTGGGTACAGTCGTGGTAGCGGTTGTCGCGCACGATGAAATACATCGGCACGTCGAGCGCCCATTCGACATAGTTGTGGAAGCCGAAATCGTCCCGGAAGGTGAAGTCGAGCAGGCCGGAACGGTTGTTGTCGGTGTCGCGCCAGATGTCGCCACGCCAGGACTGCAGGCCGTTGAGCTTGCCTTCGGTGAACGGCGAGGAGGCGAACAGCGCGGTTGCCAGCGACTGCAGCTTCATCGACACGCGCATCTTCTTGCGCATGTCGGCCTCCGAGGAGAAGTCGAGATTCACCTGGATCGTGCAGGTGCGGTACATCATGTCGAGACCCTGCGTGCCGACCTTCGGCATGTAGCGGCTCATGATGCCATAGCGCGACTTCGGCATCACGGGCGTCTCGCCGAGCGTCCACTTGGGGCTGCCGCCGATGCCGAGGAAGCGGATACCCATCGGCTCGGCGATCTCGCGCACTGCGGCCAGATGCGCGTTGGATTCCTTGCAGGTCTGGTGGATGGTTTCGAGCGGCGCGCCCGACAGCTCAAACTGCCCGCCTGGCTCGATCGAAATCGCGCCCATGCCGGACTGCTCGGCGAGACCGATGATGTTCTCGCCGTCGAGAATAGGCTCCCAGCCGCTCTTCTTCTGAAGACCCTTCAGCAGCCCAGAAATGCTGTTCTCACCGGCGTACGGGACCGGGCTGTTGTCGGCGCGGAAGAAGGCGAACTTCTCGTGTTCGGTGCCGACACGGAACTTCTCTTCCGGCTTGTTTCCCGCCGCGAGATAATCGGTCAGCTCCTGAACCGAAGAGAGCGGTGTCTGGTCGGTAGTGTCGCGAGCCATTCAAGTAACCTGTATTCGGGAAACGCCCGGAAGTATCCGGACAGTAGGAAGGGTGATTAGGACCGCTGGCAGGTATGTTGCAAGTGAAATTGTTTCAACGGCCCATCAAAAAAATACCAGCATGTGTGGCTTGTTGCCCACGCGACTATTGGTTCCAGTCGCCGATCGCAGCCTGTATCACCGCCATTGCGGCAACGGCGGCGGTATCGGCGCGCAGAATTCTTGGACCCAGCGGGATCGCGGTGACGAAGTCGAGGCTACGAAGCCGCGCCCGTTCCTCCTCAGAAAACCCGCCTTCGGGGCCGACAAGCAGCGCCAGCTTGCGCTCTTTGATTTCAGACAGGACCGGCAGAGGGTTCTGCCCGGCGTCGCCCTCGTCGCAATAGATGATCCGCCGGTCGCTCGGCCATTGGTCCAGCATGTCGAACAGCCGCACCGGCTCGGCAACCGCCGGAATGCCGAGAATGCCGCATTGCTCAGCCGCCTCGATGACATTCGCGCGCAGCTTGTCGAGATTGCTGATCTTGCCCTGCACATGCTGGGTCATGACCGGCTGCAGCAGTCCGGCCCCCATCTCCACCGCCTTCTGCACGAGATAATCCAGCCGCCCGACCTTAAGCGGCGCGAACAGGTACTGCAGGTCGGAAGGCGCCGGCTGCGGCCGCGTCTGCGCCGCCGGCACGATCATGATGCGCTTGCGCGTCGGGAAGGAGAGGGTGGCCTTCCATTCGCCGTCGCGACCGTTGAACACCAGGATCTCGGCGCCATCGGCCATGCGCAGCACGTTGGCGAGGTAGTTGTACTGATCCGGCGTCGCCTCCGCCGCAATGCCCTTGGAAAGCGGCGCGGCGATGAACAGCCGTTGCATTTTGAAATTGGCGCGCATCGAAATCTATCCCGTTCAAACGAAGAGCGCGACCATAGCCCAATACAGCACGGCGGCAAGCGTGGCCGACGCGGGCACGGTGATCACCCAGGCGGCGATGATAGTCATGAAATGCGAGCGCCGCACCAGACGGCGCCGGCGCACCTCGTAGGTGTTCGGATCGTCGGGCTCCTCGATCATCCACACCTCCGCCTTGCGGCGCATGTATTCGATCCGGCGCTTGGAATTGCGGGTGTACCACTCGCGGAAGAAGCCGACGCCGAACACGGCGCCGACGGCGATATGCGTCGTACTGACGGGGAGCCCGAACCAGGAGGCGACGATGACGGTGAACGCCGTGGCCATCGCCACGCAATAGGCCCGCATCGGGTTGAGCTTGGTGATCTGCTCGCCGACGAGGCGGATCAGGCGCGGCCCGAACAGCAGCAATCCGACGGAGATGCCGAACGCGCCGATCAGCATAACCCACAGCGGTGGGCCCGCAACGGCATAGGAGCCGAGCGGCAGCCCGAACGTCACACGCACGATCGCCGAGAGAGGCCCGACGGCGTTCGACACGTCGTTGGCGCCGTGCGCGAAGGAGAGCAGCGCCGCCGATCCGATCAGCGGCAGCTGGAACAGCACGCGCAGCGAACTGTTGCGGTTCTCCAGTCCCTCGGCGCGCCTGTGCACCAGCGGGCGGGCGACCAGCCAGCCCACCAGGCCGGCAGCCATGCCGAGCAGCACGATCGTCCATGATGAGAACGCGTTGGCGGCTTCCAGCTGCAGGATCATGTAGGCGGTAAAGCTGCCGACCATCAGCGCGATCAGGACCGGCACCCAGCGCTTCGCCGACGCGATCTTGTCCACGCGGTAAATGATCGTCGTCTTGACGAAATAGAGCATGCCGGCGGCGATCACGCCGGCGATCAGCGGTGAGGTCACCCAGCTGGAGGTGATCTCGATCATCACCTTCCAGTTGACCGGACCTGTCCCCATGGCGCCGACGCCCGCGCCGATCACCGCGCCGACGATCGAGTGGGTGGTCGAAACGGGAGCGTTCAGCCACGTCGCAAGGTTGATCCACAATGCCGCCGCCATCAGCGCCGCCATCATGATCCAGGCCAGCATGCCCGCCGGGATCTGCGATGCGTCGAGAATGCTCGACGATATGGTCTTGACTACCGCGCCGCCCGCGATCGTCGCCCCGAGGATCTCGAAGATCGCGGCGATAACAAGCGCCTGGCCCATGGTCATGGCGCGCGCACCGACCGCCGCGCCGACGTTGTTGGTGACGTCGTTGGCGCCGATGTTCATGGCCATGTAGGCGGCAAGTGCCGCCGCCGCGATCACCAGCCCTGCGCCCGGCCGGTCGAACACGTAGACCGCCGCAAACAGCATGGCGAGGCCGAGGAACACGAAGCCGATCCCCGGCGCTACCAGCTTGCGCGAGACGTATTTCGACGCGTCCTCGACCTGCGTGAGCTTGTCGAGATCCTTGTCGAGCGTACGTTTGGTGAGCGTGGTAGGGCGTTCGGGCATGCTGTTCCTTGTGACTGGATCCTGCTTTAGCGCCGCTGGTTGTAGCAGCGCAAGATGGCAGGATTCACTCAGCCGGAATTTGCATCTGCGCGCTTATCTCGGGATGCGCCATGCGCCGCTTGAACAGCAGGAACAGGTCGCGCAGCTCGGGCTCGTTTACCCGCTTTGCCGCCTCGTCGCAGGAGACCCAGTCGAACTTGCGCTCGCCCTTCTCCTTGAAGTTCTTGGCGACGGTCGAGACCTCGAGCACATAGACCTGCACCTTGCAGGTCACCTTCAGCCCGTTCTTCAACACCTTCGGATAGTGGTAGCAGCCGATCGTGGCGCTCTCCACCGTGCCACGCACGCCGGCCTCTTCGTAGGCCTCGCGGGCGGCGACCTCGTAGGCCGTCTTGCCGTCCATCGGCCAGCCCTTGGGGATCACCCAGCGGCCAGTGTCGCGGCTGGTCAGCAGCAGAACCTCGACAGCGCCGCTCTTGCCCTTCACCCGATAGCAGAGCGCAGCATATTGCTGGCGCGGAGGGCGCCGGAACATCAGCTGTACGTCGGAGGCGAGGCGGGCGAGCAGGGTCAACGGTCGGGTCACCTTTATCGGTTGTTTGCGTATATTAGTGTCTCATGGAAAGCTTGCGCGATCCATGTGTGCCATTTTGTTTCGGTTCGGACTGGATATTATCAATAGAGCCTTTCGTTTCGGTTTCGGTTTAAGGAAACCGTCACCGAATGCTCTATTTCCGTCACGTCTGACGCCTTTTAATATGATCGCGACTTTCGTCTTAATCAATGACGCCATTGGGCTGAGGACAGATAGATAGCGACAGTGGCGATTCTGCGTCGCTTCTCCACAAAAAACATTGCCGGCTAAGGTCCGAAAGAGCCTGTTTCGGGCCAAAATCCCTGATGCCACAGGTGTACCCGGCGAATCGCATGAGAAGTTTTTCTGAGTCTTTCGCAGAAATATGTCCATGGCCGCCATCCGTCATTCGGCCTAACAATGCGTCGAAAGCCAGGAGAACGGACCATGACATCGGACAAGACGCGCATCGACTGGATCGGCAGCAGCTGCCGGCTGCTGCAGGCAACCGCCGAAGAGTTCCGGCACACCAGACCCTTCGAGGGACTGACCATCGGCACCGGCATTCATCTGGAACCGAAGACCGTGGCGCTGCTGATGACGCTTGCCGCCGGCGACGCCCGTCTGGTCTGCACCGGCAACCTCAACAGCACCCAGCCGGCGACGGTCGAGTTCCTGCGCGCTGAGGGCATGACCGTATTCGCCACACAGACCACCGATCCCGTCGCCCATCACCAGAGCCTCGAGGCCGTGGTCGCCGAAAAGCCCGACCTGCTGCTTGACAATGGCGGCGATCTCTTCGCCATCGCGGCCGACCGACCCTACGCCAATCTGCTCGGCGGCACCGAGGAAACCACCTCCGGCCGCACCCGGTTGCTGCCGCTGCGTGAGCGGCTGGCGATGCCGATCCTCGTGATCAACGACAGCCCGATCAAGCAGTTCGCCGAAAACAAACATGCAGTCGGCCAGAGCCTGTTCGAAAGCTATATGCGCTTCACCAATCGCTCCACCAACGGCAAGCGTGTCACCGTGTTCGGCTATGGCGCCTGCGGCAAGGGCACGGCGGCCTGCTTCCGCAATGCCTTCAGCCAGGTCAGCGTCGTCGACATCGACCCGGTCACCACGCTGGAAGCCAATCTCGACGGTTTCCTGACGCCGCTGCGCCACGATGCCATCCGCTCCGCCGACGTGCTGATCACCGTCACCGGCCATCCCGGTATCGTCACCGCAACCGATCTGCCGCTGATCAAGCACGGCGCCATTCTCTTGAACGGTGGCCACTTCCCCAACGAGATCGACGTCGCCGCCTTCCGCGGCCATCCCGATGTCGTCGCCATCGATCGTTACCAGACAGACAGCATCGAGACGCTCAATCTGAAGGACGGCCGCGCCATCCACATCCTCGGCGGCGGCCACATGGCCAACCTCGCCGGCCCGCGCCCGCTCGGCAACTCGGTGGAATCCATGGATCTCGGCTTTACCCTGCAGGTCCGCTGCCTCGAACGCGTGGCAAATCGTGGCGTCGGTCCTGAAGCCTGCATCGTGCCGGTGCCCGCCGATATCGATGCGATGGTGGCCAGCGCCTATCTGGACCTGGCGCGATAGGCGCGCTGGCGAACGGGGCCATGATAACAGGACGCCGGAGGAACTTACGGGTAAGAAATTCAAGGGAAGGAAATTTAGCGGCCAGAGAAATTTAAGGGTTTGACGCTAGCTTAGGTTGATTCCGGGAGAACCGCCGGGCGGTCTCGTGGAAGTGCGTGAAAACAAAAGCCTGGAGTGTCCTCGTCGGCCTGCGCTGCCGGATACACTGCAGAACGGCCGGATTTCCCGGTCGCACATGGAGCATAGCAATGCATCGTTTCATCCTGGCGCTCACCGCTTTTCTTGGCGCCGCACAGATGGCACACGCCGACAGCCGCTTCTTCTGTTCCGCCGACGACAAGGGCGTTCGTTTCACGGTCGAAAGCGGCTTCAAGGCAGCACCTGGCCACGAACTCAATCACTTCCGCGGCGCCCTGATCCTGAAGAACGAAACCGCGCCGCAGCCGCTTGGCCGCATCACGCTCGATTCCGACAGCCTTACCAATCGCTGGTCGCATGATGGCGAGCTCAGGGTCGAGGTTCTCTACGATGGTGGCAAGGCGGCAGGCGGCCAGACGGTCAATCTCGTGGTCTCCGCCGAACAGCGCAATGGCGCGACGGCTTTCTCCGGCGTCTACGATCTGACGGTTGATGGCGGCGAAAAACCGCTGGTTCTGAGCGGCAAGGTCAGCTGCGGCTCGAAATAGGCGGCCGGCAAGCCAGCCGCCTTTGTTTTCAAATCAGGTCCGCCGGCGATCAGCCGCCGAAGATCGTGCGCAGCACGTCGATGCCGCGATCCTGGAACGCGACGTTGCCCTGTTTGTTGCCAGGGCCGACGACGATCACCTTGGTACCGACGGGAACGCGGCTATAGAGATCGGCAACGTCGTCATTGACCATGCGGATGCAGCCTGACGACAGGTTGAGACCGATCGTCCATGGCTGGTTGGTGCCGTGGATGCGGAAGATCGTGTCGCGGCCGCCCTGGTAGAGATACATGGCGCGCGCGCCGAGGGGATTGTCTGGGCCGCCGGGCTGAACGGCCGGCAGGTTGTGGCCGGCGCGGGCTTCGCGGGCGCGCATCTCGGCCGGCGGGGTCCAGGTAGGCCATTCCGCCTTACGGCCGATCTTCACCACGCCCGACCAGCCGAAGCCTTCGCGGCCGACGCCGATGCCGTAGCGGGTCGCCTTGTTGCGGCCTTCGACGAGATAGAGATACTTGTTTGTCGTATCGACGATGACGGTGCCGGGTGCCTCGTCGGTGACCAGGCGGACGACGCGCTTCTTGAACTGCGGCTTCATCTGCTGCGTATGCTTGACGCCCCGAACGGCATCGGTCGCCGTCATCACGGGCTCGGCGCTGGCAACGGCCACCATACTGGACATCGCCACGGCGAAAGCCGTCGCGAGCAGTGACAATTTCTTCATTTCAATTCCCCTCTAGGCAAGATCGCTGGCAAGGCTAATCGATTTGAGGGGGAATTCAAGGTAAAGAAACCCTGAAAATGCAGGGCAGGCGGCGAGGAACGTGCCTCACCGCCTGCCGAAAGCTCAGATGACGATGACGCGGGTGCCGACCTTGACGCGTTCGTAGAGGTCGACGACGTCCTCGTTGCGCAGGCGGATGCATCCCGAGGAGACCGCGCTGCCGATCGTCCATGGCGCGTTGGTGCCATGGATTCGGTAGAGTGTCGAGCCGAGATACATGGCGCGGGCGCCAAGCGGATTTTCCGGCCCACCATCCATCCGCGCCGGGAGATAGTGTCCCTTGGCGGCTTCGCGGCCGATCATTTCGGACGGTGGCGTCCAGTCCGGCCATTCCGCCTTGCGGGTAATGGTGTGGGCGCCGGCCCATTCGAAGCCGGGCTTGCCGACGCCGACGCCGTAGCGTCGCGCCTTGCCATTGTCCATGACGAGATAGAGGAAGCGGTTGTTGGTATCGATGACGATGGTGCCGGGCCGTTCCTTGGTCTGATACTCGACCATCTGCGGCAGGAACTGCGGCTCGATGCGGCCGCGAATGGCGGGCACGCCCGGATTGATCGCCGAGACCGGCTGGGCCGCCGGCGCACGGCGCACGGCGCGCGGCGCAAACAGCCCGCGCTGCTGCACCATGACAGGGCGCTGATAGACGACAGGGCGGACATTGCCGCCGCCAAGCTGCATGATCCACGGTGCGGCGAGATCGGGGCTCAACACCACGGGCGGACGGGAGACGTAACGGTCGTCACCAAGGGCGGCCGTGGAAAAGACGCCGAGCAGGGCTGCGGCGAGCAAAACGGATTTCATCATCGGACGAACTCTCTACAATGGCCGAAAATGGACGGGCGGCATCCGCCACCTGCCGATCATGCTGCCACCCCGTTCGCCAGCGAATGGTAAATTCGCATTCATTAAAAGCCGAAGCGGCCCATAAACTTTTCGTCAGGGTTATCGTTCGGTTTGGAAACAGGGTTTGCAAATGGTAAAGCCGGATTCGCAGCGCAGAAACGAACGGAACAGATGAGCGACACGGGCATCACAACAGGCGAGGACGGCAAGCATCGCTGTCACTGGCACGGCAACCTGCCGGACTATCTGCGCTATCACGACGAAGAGTGGGGCAGGCCGGTCACCAACGATATTAGGCTGTTCGAGAAAATCTGCCTCGAAGGCTTCCAGTCCGGCCTCTCCTGGCTGACGATCCTGCGCAAGCGCGACAATTTCCGCGCCGCCTTCGCCGGTTTCGATTTCGACAATGTGGCGCTGTTCGGCGATGCCGATATCGAGCGCTGCGTGACGGACGCCGGCATCATCCGCCATCGCGGCAAGATCGTCTCCACCATCAACAATGCCAAGCGCGCCATCGAGATGCGCCAGGAGTTCGGCTCGCTTGCCCATTATTTCTGGAGCTATGAACCGGGCCACAACGAGCGGCCAAAGGTCGTCGATCGCGCCGCCATCATGGCCAATCCGACGACGCCGACCTCGGTGGCCATCTCCAAGAATCTGAAGAAGCGCGGCTGGACCTTTGTCGGCCCGACCACAGTTTACGCATTCATGCAGGCAATGGGTCTCGTCAACGATCACGTCGAAGGCTGTTTCTGCCGACCCGAGGTAGAGGCGATGCGCGAGGCATTGGTACGTCCATGAAACGATTGATGATCATTGCCGCTGCCGGCCTGCTGCTGGCCTCAGCAGCCGTTGCCCAGACGCCCGATCTGCAGCCCGGCGAGAAGCTGGAGAAGCTGCAGTTTCCGGCGGCGACGATGGCGCTCAAGGGCTGGACCAAGTTCGGCAACAGCCGGGTCTACACCCTGCCGGTCAAGGCCGGCCAGCATGTGAAGATCGACTTCTCCACGAAGAGCCAGTTCGCCTATCTGGCGATCTTCGATCTCGCCTCTCCCGACGACGAGGCGATCTTCGGCACCGACGAGGACGGTCAGAGCTACAACGTGACCGTCAAGGAAAATACCACCTGGCTGCTGCGTCCCTATTATTCGAAGGCGTCGCCGCGCCGTGGCCTCGGCGCGCCCTACACCATTCTGGTCGAACCGCAGCCGAAAGAGCCTGCACCGGCAGAACCGCCGCCCGCCGACGAGAGCAAGCCGGCACCGCTCTTCCCGCCGCGCCAGTAAGCTCAGCTCAGCCGAGCGTGTCGATCAGCCCGCGCAACTCGCCGAGATGCTCGATCTTGCGAAAGCGCGGCGCTTCGCTGGGCTCTTCCACATGCTCCAGCACCCAGGTCAGTTCGTGCGGCACGAACACGCCGTAGCTGCCGGCCGCGATCGCCGGCACGATGTCGGACTTCAGCGAATTGCCGACCATCATCGCCCGCTCCGGGCCGCCGCCGATCTTCGAGAAGATTCGGCGATAGGTGACTGCCGTCTTGTCGGAGACGATCTCGACCGCGTGGAAGAAGTCGCCAAGGCCGGATTGCGCCAGCTTGCGCTCCTGATCGAACAGATCGCCCTTGGTGATCATGACAAGCAGATAGGTGTCGGCAAGCGCCGCCAGCGTCTCGCGGGCATGCGGCATGGTTTCGACTGGATGTGAGAGCAGATCGCGGCCGGTGTCGAGGATCTGCGCGATCACCGAGGCGGGAATCTTGCCCTCGGTGATCTCGATCGCCGTCTCGATCATCGACAGGGTAAAACCCTTGATGCCGAAGCCGTAATGCTGGAGATTGCGCCTCTCGGCTGCGAGCAGCCGCTCCGAGATCGAAGCACCGTCGGCAAAATCGGCAAGCAGCTCGGTGAAATGGGTTTCCGTCAGCCGGTAGAACTGCTCGTTCTGCCAGAGCGTGTCGTCAGCATCGAAACCGATCGTCGTCAGTGTGCGTGATGTCATTGGCGCACTCTCTCGTTTATCCGGCAACACTTAGATGGCGGCCGGCATCAGGGCAAGGGAGTGGGTTATTGATAGACGATGGCGCCGATAAACCGAGGGCGCGAAAATGCCGTCTCGGCGAATGTCATCGTCCCGAAGCCGATGATCGAGCTCATGGCGGTGTAGCTCGTCGTGCCCTCGATATAGACGACGGAATCGCCGTCGGTCAGCTGCGGGAGCGTCGTCGCGCTGAGAACCTGCGGCTTCAGCAATCCCGCCGTGCCGCTCTCCTTGGTCCAGTCGAGCTTGTAGACGCCGGCGGTCTTCTTGATGCTCGATATCCGTAGCGCCATCGGTGCCGAACTGTTCTGCTGCAGGTGCGTGAAGACGCTGTAGAGATTGGCGACGAAGGTGTTGTCGACAGAGGTCTGTCGCGAGATCACGTCGGCGACGATGCCGTTTGCCTGCACGATGTTCTGATAGGTGCGGTACATGTCGAACACGGTGATGCTGGCCAGGAAGAAGAACAGCATCATCGGCGCGATCAGCGCGAACTCGATGCCAGAGGTGCCGGCGCGTTCGCGGACCAGTCGGTGGAGAAGGGACTTGATCATCAGGTAGGCTCGTTCACGAAGGCGAAGCTGGAGGTCAGCCGGATGGCGCCGGTGCTGTCTTTCGGAAAGTTGAGGCCAAAGCCGAGGCCCGGCACCAGCGGCGAGACGACATAGCAGGCGCGGGTGAAGATGATCTGCGACGGCTGGCCGGCGGTATAGGTCGTCACGGGGTCGATCGTCACGGAACGGTCGACACAGGACGTGCCCGATGTCGGGAAGTCGGCGGCCTTGGTGACCGGCGTAAACTCGATGCGGATGGATTTGACGCAATCGCTCAGGATCATCGCCTCGTTGCACACCGCGGTCTTGAATTGGGCGTAGGTCATCTTCGAGCCGTTGATCTGCAGCGCCCGCGAACTGCGGCTGACGGCGCGGTCGAGCATGATCGATTGCGTCATGATCCACCCGGCCTCAAAGATCGAGAAGATCACCACGAAGACGATCGGCGCCAGGATGGCGAACTCGATGGCCGCGGTGCCTTTTCGCTCGCGCAGCAGACTGATCAGAGGGCGGGAAACGGAAGCATTCCTCACTGGGTCAGCCTCAATTTGCGGATCGAGGTCGAGATCGACTTGAAGGCGTCGCCGATGCCGCTGCCCGAGGCCTGGTAGAAGTGGGCGGAACTGGTGGCGCAGTTCTTCATGCCGTTGATGGCAGCGGTATCGCCACCGAGCTCGAAGCCGATGGTGAAGATGGTGATGCCCTTGGCCTTGGCCGTCGTGCAGATGTTGTTGAGGTAGGTCGCGGTATTGCCCGAAACGGTGTAGTTGCTCGGGCTGAGATCCGGCGAGCGGCTGTAGTCGTTTGGCCTGAACTGCTGGGTGATCGCCCCGTCGGTCATCAACACCAGCACCTTCATCGTATCGGCATCGCCGAACTTGGTCGGGCGGTTGGAAAACTTAGACGACATCTGGCCGCTGGCGATAGCCGCCTGCACGATGGCAGAGGAGGCTGGGTTGAGCAGCATGTAGCCCCATTGCACGGCGTTCTGTGTGCCCGTGCCGTCATAAAGCTGCAGCGAACCCAGTCGCGCCTTGAGGTAGGTCGCGTCATTGGAGAAATAGGTGATCGCATCCTCTTCGCCGGGACACCACCACCAGCGCTTTTCCTTGTCCGTCGTCTTGTAGTTCCAGTGCGTGAAGATTGGCAGGTTGCTGCGATCCTTGAACGCGGGGATGGTGTCGCTTCCATAGCTGCTGCTGTCGAGCTCGAAGCAGGAGTTCTTGTAGGTCGGGTCGTTGGTCGGCTGCGACTGCGCCGTCAGCCGCTTGCCGTTCAGCTTGTCGAACACCGCTGCCCCGACATTCACATGGCCGGCATAGGGCACGACGCTGATCGTCGTGTAGTCCTTGGTATCGTCGGTCAGAATCTGGTCGATGAACTGCTGCGAGGCGACCTTCAGGTTCTTGATCTTGCTGCCGACCATCGAACCCGACATGTCGAGCATCAGCGATAGCTCGATGTTCTGCTTTGCTTCCTCGGCGCTGGATGCCGTATTGATCGTCAGCGTCTTGACGCCGGCGAGATGCATGAAGGCCGTGCCGATCGAATAGGATGCGGTGGCGCTGATCTTGCGCGAGTTCAGTGCCGTAGCCTCGGAGAAGTCGATGACGACGTCTTTTCCGTAGCTCAGGTTGTTCATGTAACTCTTCAGGACGTCGGCCGTCTTCTGCTTCTGCGACAGCGAGGCCGCCGCCAGCACGCCGCGATCGAGCCCGTCCTGCATCTCGACGCGAATGGCCTCGTAGCGCGCCAGATCCACGCCCGCGCCGCCGGCCAGGATGAGCGGCACCAGCGTGATCGCAAATATCATCGCCACATTGCCGCGATCGCTTCGCAGCAACGAAGTCACAAGCCGAACCAAAGACGTCATGATTGCCCCCGCATCTGTGGACGTCTTTAGGGGAAGATTAATTAGAACTTTATGAATCCTCCCGGAAAGCGCTGTAAATACAATCACTAAGGGCGGAAACTTGGTGATGCAATCATGGTTGCGCGCCAAAGAGTTGCGCGCATCCTATATCGCTGCAACCAAGGAAAGTATCGCGGCCACGTTGAAACGCGCCTCTGCGGACTTATCTCAGTCGGGTTCATTTCAAGAGGAGCGGCGGCAACGCCCACGTCCGTCGCTTATTTCATATTCAAGGTTTCATCCATCCGTCGGCGATAGCCGCGGTTTTCACAAGGAACGTCCGATCATGCGTTATAACCAGCTTGGAAATACCGGCCTGTTCGTCTCCGAAATCTGCCTCGGCACCATGACATTCGGCGCGCCGAAGGAAGGCAGCCCCTGGGGTTCCATCGCCGATGTCGACCAGACGGCGGCCGATGCGATTGTCGCGCGGTCGCTGGCCGCGGGCGTCAATTTCATCGACACCGCCGACGTCTACTCCTTCGGTGACTCCGAACGGCTGCTCGGCCAGTCGCTGAAGAACCTCGGCGTTGCCCGCAAGGACGTCGTCATCGCCACCAAGGTCTATGGCGCGATGGGCGAAAAGCCGAACGACCGCGGCGCCTCGCGCGGCCACATCATGGATTCGGTCGAAAAGAGTCTGGAGCGCCTCCAAACCGATCACATCGATCTCTACCAGATCCACGGCACCGACAGCGTCACCCCGATCGACGAGACGCTGAGGGCGATGGACGATCTCGTCTCGCGCGGCCTCGTGCGTTATGTCGGTGTTTCCAACTGGCACGCATGGCGCATCGCCAAGGCGCTCGGCATTTCGGAGCGCCGCGGCTTCGCGCGCTTCGAGACCGTGCAGGCTTACTATTCGATCGCCGGCCGCGATCTCGAGCGCGACATCGTGCCGATGATGAACGAGGAAAAGGTCGGCCTTATGGTCTGGTCGCCGCTCGCCGGCGGGCTGCTGTCGGGAAAATACGGCCCCGGCGCCCCCGGCAACGGCGAAGGCCGCCGCGCCAGCTTCGACTTCCCGCCCGTCGACAAGGACAAGGCCTGGGCCTGCGTCGCCGTGATGCGCGAGATCGCCGAAAAGCACGGCGTCAGCGTCGCCACCGTGGCGCTGGCCTATGTGCTGGCCAAGCCTTTCGTTACCACGGTGATCATCGGTGCCAAGCGCATCGAGCAGCTCGACCAGAATCTCGCGGCGACATTGCTTACGCTCGATGCCGGCGATCTGAAAAGACTGGACGAGGTGAGCGAACTGGCGCCGGAATATCCCGGCTGGATGCTGGCCCGTCAGGGCGCCGGCCGCCGTCCGGCGCCGTTTGAGCCAAAGAGCTGATTACGGCTGACGCAACCACGGAAATGACAGGAACGCCGGGGCGACCATCGCTCCAGCGTCCACTTTTACCCTACTACCGCGGCGCTACTTCCCGTGCGCCTTCAGCCAGGCCTGCATCTCGGCGATCTCGGCCTCCTGCGCCTTGATCACCCCTTCGGCCAGCTTGCGCATCTCGGCGTCCTTCCCGTATTGCAGTTCGACTTTCGCCATGTCGATCGCTCCCTGGTGGTGGGCGATCATCCCGCGCACGAAGTCGGTATCGGCGTCGCCGCTATAGTCGATCATCATGTCCTTGTGCATCTTGCTGTTCGCTTCGGCGAAGGCATGGCTCGACGGGCTGTGGTCGCCCATCGGCATGCTCATATCCATCGCCGGCATCTCTCCGGGTTTATCCTGAGCAAGGGCGGGCAGGGCGGTGAGCGCGAAGCTTGCCGCAAGAAAAAGGGTCTTCATGGACATCGGATGTCCTTTCTGTCTCTGGCAATGGTTTTGAACGCGGCAGATGCCGCGCCGGTAACGGTGTGGTTCAGACCGATCGGGGAGGTGGCGCCAGCGGCGCGGGCCGGGCGCCCGGAAAGGCGGCTGATGGAGCAGGCGAGGGATAGGAAAACAGCCGCGGCTCGTCCGCATGCATAGCCACCGCGGGCGGCATAACCAGGCAGGCAGAACAGAACGGCATGTGAGCCATGCCGCCGTTGGCGCAGGGATCCTTGGCCGGTGCGGCATCATTCGCGACGTTGCGCGTATCCGCAGCCATGCCCGCCGTATCCATGCTGGCCATGTGATGCTGTTGCGCGTTGCTCGCCATATCCGCGGACGCGCACATCGCACATCCCGCCCACGCGGACAGCGTCCCGTAGGCGAGCCAGGCAAACATCATGGTGACAATGGCGAGAACACGCATCGGCGCAAGATAGGCAAGCCAGTCGCGGCTGCCAAGCCGCCAGCCCATATTAATCGGGCCTCTATGGATCGAGCTTGGCCGCCTTGCGCAGCGCATCGTTGATCCGCCCCTGCCAGCCTTTTCCCGTCGCCTTGAAGGCGTCGATCACCTCGGGGTCGAGCCTGAGCGAGATCTGCCGCTTCGGCTGCTCCACCGCCGGCCGGCCGCGCGCGCGCCGAATGCTTTCGGCGAACTCAGGAAACACCTCGGCAAACGGCCGGGCTTTCTTGAAATCCTCTTCGGTCCATTCGGGGTTGTCGGAAACCTCGTCCCAATCCTGCTGGGAGTAGCCGCGTCCTTCGGTGAACTGGACCTGCACCTCACGCTTCTTCGCTGTCATCCAGCAACCTCCGTTCGCTCTTGCGCGCCGGCCGCATCGAGACGATCGAAATGCCCTCGAAGCCAAGCCTTGCAGAAATTACCGCTATCGAACCATCCGCAAACCGGCCGATCGCCATGAACCGTCCGCGCTTTGCCGGACGCAGCACTGCGCCGAGAAAGAAAAAATCGTCCAGATCGGCAAAATCCAGCCCATGCTTGTCAAGGTTCGCCAGCCGCTTCGGTTCATCCCAAACGATCTTCATGGCCACGATATCGCAAAATAAAAGTGATACAATAAATCTTTGATTGCATCACGATATCTTGCAATTCAGTATGCCGCAATCACCCGGTGGACCACCTGATAATCCGGGCTTTCCTCGCCTGTTGGAACCACCGGCCAGGCCCAGCCCGCCTGCGCCTTGGGCACGGCGACGCCGTGCATCAGATCGGTCTCTTCATGCGTGGCGCCATTGCGGTCGATGACGTTGTAGGACACATCCGTCAGCAGACAGCTTTTGAACGGCATGCCGATCAGCCCCGAAAGGTGCGCCGCGATCAACTGCTCCACAGTATCGGCCGGCATCCGCGCGCGCTCGGTCTCGAACCGCCGCTGCACGCCGCGCCCGATCTGCGAGAGCAGGTTGGCGGAGACGACGAGATCGAGATAGGGCACGTTGCGCAGGAAGCCCAGCGGCTCCGGCGTCTTGCCGGCCGCCAGATCGTCGTAGCCGGAAAGATCCCGCTCGATCAGCCTGATATTGCGATAGGCCTTGCGCTTCATTGCCAGCCGTACCGTCGCGACATGCACGAGATCGATCAGCACGACGGTGTCGAAGGCATCGGCCAGCGCCCGGATCGGCACGTCGCGCAACAGCCCGGAGCCAAGCACCACCGCCGTGCGCCGCTGCCTGCAGCCTGCCATCGCGTTAACGATCGCTCGCCGGCTATTCGCCTCGTGCTCCTCCCAATCCCGGCTGCAGCGCTTGGCGCGTGACCACAGATTGACGGAGTAGCGGATGTATTTGCGGTGTGGCTTGCTGGTGGAGGGGAGGGTGGCGGCGTAGAGGAGGGCTTCTGCGATCACTATGTTGCCTTCAGCGATAGATGTCTCGGCGATGGCCGATTTCGACCACGAGCACGATAAGCTTCTGGTCCTGAATGTCGCAGATGATGCGGTAGTCGCCGACACGATAGCGCCAGTAACCGCCGAGCAGATGTCCCTTCAGCGCAATGCCCAATTCGCGAGGATTTTCGTGTGTTGCCAGACGTTCCTCGAGAAACGAGACAATTCGCGCCGCTTCGCGTTTCGCGAGACGCCCAAGTTGCTTTTCCACTTCTGCCCGGAGTTCAATCTTCCAGGCCAAGTCTCTGCTTCACTTCTTCAAGTGTGTAGGTCGGTTCTCCCTTGCGGATGCGCGCCATTGCGGCGTCAGCGAGCGCGATGTCGTGCAAATCCTCCAGATGCTGTTCGATGACGTCGCGCATATAGGCGTCCGGCGCAGCCCCCGCTTCGGCCGCATATTCCTCGACAAGCTTCATCATCTCATCCGGCATTTCGATCGTAACGCGCTTGTTCATGGCGATGATCCCTTCAGATGGCGGATATATACCATCGTGTCCCACACTTCGCCAGACGCCGACACTTGCCCGCCCCCACCCAATCCGCTAGGAAACCGGCACTGTCACACTGAGCGGAAGACGTTGGAAATGAACGACATCAAGAAGAAACCACAAAAGCTCAAGGCCAGACTTCCCCGCGGCTTCGTCGATCGTTCGGCGAGCGATATTCGCGCCGTCAACGAGATGACCGCCAAGATCCGCGAAGTCTACGAGCATTATGGTTTCGATCCTGTCGAAACGCCGCTGTTCGAATATACCGACGCGCTCGGCAAGTTCCTGCCGGATGCCGATCGGCCGAACGAAGGCGTCTTCTCGCTGCAGGATGACGACGAGCAGTGGATGTCGCTGCGCTACGACCTGACGGCCCCGCTCGCTCGTCACGTCGCCGAGAATTTCAACGAGATCCAGCTGCCCTACCGCACCTATCGCGCGGGCTATGTCTTCCGCAACGAAAAGCCCGGCCCCGGCCGCTTCCGCCAGTTCATGCAGTTCGACGCCGACACCGTTGGCGCGCCTGGCGTGCAGGCCGATGCCGAGATGTGCATGATGATGGCGGACACGATGGAAGCGCTTGGCATCAAGCGCGGCGACTACGTCATCCGCGTCAATAACCGCAAGGTGCTCGATGGCGTGATGCAGGCAATTGGTCTTGGCGGCGATGACAAGGCTGGCCAGCGTCTGAACGTTTTGCGCGCTATCGACAAGCTCGACAAATTCGGACCGGAGGGCGTGCGGCTCCTGTTAGGCAGCGGTCGCAAAGATGAATCCGGTGATTTTACAAAGGGCGCCGGCTTGGACGAAACGCAGATCAATTCGCTTGAGTTGTTTTATCTCGGTTTCGCCGAGCCAGCCCTTATCGCGCAAGCTACTCGTGACTCAGCCAACTCCGATGACAGAGCTGAAGTGAATGAAAATGGCGTTTCGATTTTCCCTTCAAGCCCTTCTATTCTCGAGAACTACCTTGCTGTTTACAGCGAGGGGCATCCCGCGCACGAAGGCTTTAGAGAACTCCAACAGATCAGTAGCTTGGTGCGCGCAGCCGGCTACGGCACCAACAGAATTAGAGTTGACGTCTCCGTCGTCCGCGGCCTCGAATACTACACAGGTCCGGTCTACGAAGCCGAACTCACCTTCGACGTCACCAACGAGAAGGGCGAGAAGGTTGTCTTCGGCTCCGTCGGCGGCGGTGGCCGGTATGATGGCCTCGTTTCCCGTTTCATGGGCCAGCCGGTTCCGGCGACGGGCTTCTCCATCGGCGTCTCGCGCCTGATGACGGCGCTGAAGAACCTCGGCAAGCTCGGCCAGAGCGAGGTCATCGAACCCGTCCTCGTCACCGTCATGGATGGCGATGTCGATGCCATGGGCCGCTACCAGCGCATCACCCAGGAGCTGCGCCAGGCCGGCATCCGCGCCGAGATGTATCAGGGCAACTGGAAAAAGTTCGGCAACCAGCTGAAATACGCCGACCGCCGAGGCTGCCCCGTCGCCATCATCCAGGGCGGCGATGAGCGCGCCGAGGGTGTCGTGCAGATCAAGGACCTGATCGAGGGCAAACGCCTGTCGGGCGAGATCGAAGACAATGCCTCGTGGCGCGAGGCGCGTGTGGCGCAGGAAACGGTGCTCGAGGGCGATCTTGTCGCCAAGGTGCGGGAGATTTTGGCGGCGCAGGCGGAAGATCGCAAGCGAGCTTCTGATGTTTGAGCGGGGCGCACCCCCCTCTGCCCTGCCGGGCATCTCCCCCTCAAGGGGGGAGATCAACTCGTCGCGCGCCTTGCGCCAAACAATGAAGGTGGAGCGGGCGGATGAGCCCAGCCGATCTCCCCCCTTGAGGGGGAGATGTCCGGCAGGACAGAGGGGGGTAGCCCCGGAGACGTCAACAATATGCCCCTGATCAACCTCCCCGACTTCTCCGCCGACCTCTTGGCCGAATTCGCCGCCCGCAAGACCGAGCGCGTTGACACGCCTGTCATCCAGCCGGCCGAGCCGTTCCTCGATATTGCCGGCGAGGACCTTCGCCGCCGCATCTTCATGACAGAGAGCGAAACCGGCGCCAGCCTCTGCCTGCGGCCGGAGTTCACCATTCCCGTCTGCCTGCGCCATATCGAAAGCGCCATGGGCACGCCGAAGCGCTATGCCTATCTCGGCGAAGTCTTCCGCCAGCGCCGCGAGGGCGGCAACGAGTTCTATCAGGCCGGGATCGAGGATCTCGGCGATATCAACATCTCGAGCGCCGATGCCCGCGCCGTCAGCGATGCCACCGGCACGCTCCAGCGGCTGCTGCCCGGCAAGCGGCTGGCGGTCACCCTCGGCGACCAGGCCGTGTTCGAGGCCGTCGTCCAGGCGCTCGGCCTGCCTCTCGGCTGGCAGAAGCGGCTGATCCATGCGTTCGGCGATATCAACCATCTCGAAGCGCTGCTCGCCAGCCTCGTCAGTCCGCAATTCGTCACCGGCCTGGATGATGACGTTGCCCGCCTGCTCGGCGACGATGACGACGCGGCCCTGATCGCCCATATCGACAACACCATGCAGGCGACCGGCTACTCCACCAATGCCAGCCGCTCCCCGCAGGAGATCGCCCGCCGCCTGAAGGAAAAGCTGATCCTGTCGGAAACCCGGCTTGATGATGCCGCCTTCCTGGTGCTGCAGGAGTTCCTGTCGCTCAACGTGCCGCTGATCAATGCTTCGGCTGCCCTGTCGGGCTTCGCCGATGCGGCCGGCCTCAAGCTCGGCAACGCCCTGTCGCGGTTCGACGGGCGTGTGGCGGCGCTGGCCAATGCCGGCGTCGATCTGGCATTGATCGAATACCGCGCCGCCTTCGGCCGCCCGCTCGATTACTACACCGGCCTCGTCTTCGAAGTCGGCGTCGAGGGCTCCGACGCGGTGCTGGCCGGTGGCGGGCGCTTCGACAAGCTGATGACCTTCCTCGGCGCCAAGGAGCGCATCCCGGCGGTCGGCTTCTCGCTGTGGCTGGATCGCATCGAAACCGAAAGGGCCGCCGGATGACCATCACCATCGCGCTCCCCTCCAAGGGCCGCATGAAGGACGACGCCTCGGCGGTGTTCGAAAAAGCCGGCCTGCGCATCACCGCCGTTGGCAACGATCGCTCCTATCGCGGCCGCGTCGAAGGATGGGATGATGTCGAGGTCGCCTTCCTGTCGGCCTCGGAGATCTCCAAGGAACTCGGCAACGGCACCGTCGATTTCGGCGTCACCGGCGAAGACCTGATCCGCGAGGGCCTGGCGGAGGCCGACAGGCGCGTCGAGGTCTGCGCCAGGCTCGGCTTCGGCCATGCCGACGTCATCGTAGCCGTGCCCGAAATCTGGCTAGACGTCGACACCATGGCCGATCTCGGCGACGTCGCCACAGATTTCCGCGCCCGCCACGGCCGCCGTCTGGCGATCGCCACCAAATACTGGCGGCTGACGCAGCAGTTCTTCTCGCGCCAGCACGGCATCCAGCTCTATCGTATCGTCGAGAGCCTCGGCGCTACCGAGGGCGCGCCGGCATCCGGTTCTGCCGATATCATCGTCGATATCACCTCCACCGGCTCGACGCTCCGGGCCAACCACCTGAAGGTCTTGTCCGACGGCGTCATCCTGAAGTCGGAAGCCTGCCTGGTGCGCGCCCGCAAGGACAGCCACGCCGACGAACCATCGGTGGCCCGGCTGATCGATGCCGTCCGCGCCTCGCTGTGATGGCCGGCGAAGACGAGAATATCGTTTCGCTCTATGAGCGCAACGCCATGGTGTTCGACGAGTTTCGTGGCCGCACCCTGTTCGAACAGCCGTGGCTGGACCGGTTCACCGCGCTGGTGCCGCCGCGTGGCGATGTGCTCGACCTCGGCTGCGGTGGTGCCGAGCCGATTGCGTCGAGCCTGATCCGCGACGGTTTTCGCGTCACCGGCGTCGATGCCTCGCAAACGCTGATCGGTCTCTGCCGCCAGCGTTTCCCCGACCGGTCCTGGTTCGTCGCCGACATGCGCGAGTTCGCGCTGCCGATGAAGTATAACGGGATAGTCGCCTGGCATAGCTTCTTCCACCTGAACCAGCACGACCAGCGGGCGATGTTCCCGCGCTTCGCGGCGCTTGCGGCACCTCACGCGGCGCTGATGTTCACGGCGGGCCATTTCGACGGTGTGGCGCTGGGCGAGTTCGCCGGTGAACCGCTCTATCATGCCAGCCTGTCGGCCGAGGAATACACCGACTTGCTCGAGGACAACGGCTTCACCGTCGTTGCCCATATGGTGCAGGACCCGCAATGCGGCGGCGCCACGGTCTGGCTGGCCAAGCGAATCTCGTAGCGGTCTCGGCCGCCGACAATTCGACAGTACAAACGAAAAACCCGCCGTCTGGTGACGGCGGGCTGCGCATGCCTGGGAGGATGCTGTCAATTAGGCGGCGACGGGCAGGGCACCGCGGCGGGCGTCGATCGAATAGAGGCCGGGGCCGAAGGTGGCGAGCAGGATGTAGGCGCCGGCCAGCGTGAAGTTCTTCATCAGCATGATGCCGTTGAGTGCGTTGATCCAGCCGAGAGCGGCATCAGGCCAGCCTGGGACAGCAACGGTGCCGGAATGGAAGACGAGGCCGGTGAAGGCGCAGAACAGCGCCAGCGCCCAGCCGACGATCTTGGTCTGGAAGCCAACGAGAACGGCAAGGCCCGTGACGAATTCAAACAGGCCGGCGAGATAGGCGAGAGCGGTGGCAGCAGGCAGGCCGGCGCCGGTGATCATGCCGGCAGTGCCGGACGGGTCGGTCAGCTTGCCAAAGCCGGAATAGATGAACATGAAGGCGAGAAGAATGCGGGCGACGAGAATGACGATGTTCTGGGTATTGGACATTAAACTGTCTCCGGTTGGGCGAGCAGAGATCGCTGTGCCCCCGGCACCCTGTCGATCTCGTATGAGAGACTTGTCCTTCTTTTTGATCGTCATGGAAAGATAGACGGGCGCGGACAGTTTGTTCAATAAAAGTGAACGATGGTTCGAAGCAGACGCGGCTTGTCACAAGCGGTGGGCCTCTTCTATTGTCTCCCTAACATTTTAGGGAGAAGCATCGATGGCAGACCTTTCCGCATTTCCGATCACCACGCGCTGGCCGGCAAAAAATCCCGATATCATCCAGCTTTACTCACTGCCGACGCCCAACGGCGTCAAGGTATCGATCGCGCTGGAGGAACTCGGCCTCGCCTATGAGCCGCATCTGATCTCCTTTAGCACCAACGACCAGAAATCCCCGGAATTCCTCTCACTCAATCCGAACGGCCGCATCCCGGCGATCATTGATCCGAATGGCCCGGATGGAAAGCCGATCGGGCTGTTCGAGTCAGGTGCGATCCTTGTCTATCTCGCAGAAAAGACCGGCAAGCTCATCCCCGCCGATGCCGCCGGCCGCTACGAGACGCTCCAGTGGGTGTTCTTCCAGATGGGCGGGATCGGGCCGATGTTCGGCCAGTTCGGCCACTTCCACAAGTTCGCCGCGGACAAGGTCGCCAACAATTCCTATCCGGTGGAGCGCTATCGCGACGAGGCCAAGCGACTGCTCGGCGTGCTGGAGGAGCGTCTGAAGGATCGGCAGTGGATCATGGGCGGTAGCTATACGATCGCCGACATCACCACCTTCCCCTGGGTGCGTGGCGCCGATGTCTTCTACGGCGGCAGGGAGGTGCTGGACTATGCAGGCTTTCCGGCAGTCATGGCATGGCTGGAGCGCTGCATCGCCCGCCCGGCCAGCGAAAAGGGCCTCAACATCCCGGCCCGCCCTGCCTGACACGGCTCTTTGGCACAGGACACAAATGCAAAAGCCGGCCCTTCGTGGCCGGCTTTTGTGTGATGGCAATGACCGCTTACTGGCGGCGGATGGTTTGCATCTCAGCGCCGGCTTCCAGCTTCGGGAAGATGAACATGCCGATCATGCTGCCGCTGCCGGCGTCTTCGTAGCCGTTGGATTCGCCCATGCAGAACAGTGGCTGACGGTAGCCGTTGCCCATGACGATGGTGGTCGAGAAACAGAAGGACGACGATAGTGTCGCGGCCTGTTCGAAAATCCGAACGATACGATTGCGATCCTGGGGATCGTAGCAGCGCACCAGGCTGAGCAGGCCGCATTCCGGCAGCGCCAGTCCGTGCAGTCGCGCGCTGCGTTCTTCCAGCCGGATCACGCCGCTGGAAAAGTCGCCAACCCAGCTCTCCGATATGGAAAACTGAGCGAGCATGTCTGGATTGTTGTCGTTGAGTTCCAGCGATCCTCGCATGAGCGGTGCGGATGCGTTGGTTTTTGCGATTTTAAACACATTGTTCCCCAGTTTGGGCGCAGCGTTCTCCCCTGCTGCACACCCGGCAAACATTACAGATTCATTCGACGCCGGGCATCATGCACGACCGCCGGAAAACAGGGTTCCAAGCGGCGTATTCCCTCCTGGGTATCGCGCTCGGCTCTTCCGGAATGGTTCAACTTCTAATTTAAAATTCGGGTACCCGACCCGTTGCTTATGCGTAAATCCAAATCGATGTGGCGGCTCCCTGCAAGGAAAATCGATGCGGACGATCGCCGGACACAGCGCGGATTTATAATTTCTTTTGCAGGAACGGCAATGGCTTTTTACACGCACACGTTTCCGAACGGTGCCGGCCACATGGCGGGAAAGCGCGGTCTGATTGATAAAAAATTGCTAAATAATCCAAAATTGATGGAATGGCGCCGGTTTCAGGCCAGTGTTTGTCGTCAATCGATCGAAACGGCCACTCTGGGTCGCAAAAGGGTCTCCCAAAAAAAGTCACATCAGGACAAGCTTCACGAAAGCCTGGCAGGGGTTACAAGTTGCTTCAGGGTGCCGATTACACGTTTAACCAAGCGGTTGCAGTTTTCGGTTCGAACGTGAATACGAATCACAAACGAGAAAGGGCGACCCGAGGGCCGCCCTTTCCGTAACCTGAACCTTATGGCTCAGACATAAGACCTTTCGGTCTTACATCATGTCCATGCCGCCCATGCCGCCCATGCCGCCAGGCATGCCGCCGCCAGCCGATTCCTTCTTAGGAAGTTCGGCAATCATGGCTTCCGTGGTGATCAGCAGCGAAGCAACCGAAGCTGCGTTCTGCAGAGCCGTACGAACAACCTTGACCGGGTCGACGATGCCCATGGCGATCATGTCGCCATATTCGGACGTCTGGGCGTTGTAGCCGTAGTTGTCCTGATCCTTGTCGAGAACCTTGCCGACAACGATCGAAGCTTCGTCACCAGCGTTCTCGGCGATCTGGCGAACCAGGGCCTGCAGGGCGCGGCGAACGATGTTGATGCCAGCTTCCTGGTCGTCGTTCACACCCTTTGCGGTGATCTTCGTCGAGGAGCGGAGCAGAGCGATACCGCCGCCTGGGACGATACCTTCCTGAACGGCAGCGCGCGTCGCGTTGAGCGCGTCGTCGATGCGGTCCTTCTTTTCCTTGACTTCAACTTCCGTGGAGCCGCCAACGCGGATGACGGCAACGCCGCCAGCGAGCTTGGCAAGGCGTTCCTGCAGCTTTTCGCGGTCATAATCGGAAGAGGTTTCTTCGATCTGAGCCTTGATCTGTGCAACGCGGCCTTCGATGTCGGACTTGGCGCCAGCGCCGTCGACGATCGTGGTGTTTTCCTTGGAGATCGAAACCTTCTTCGAACGGCCGAGCATTTCGAGCGTTACGGATTCCAGCTTGATGCCGAGGTCTTCGGAGATGACAGTGCCGCCCGTGAGGATGGCGATGTCTTCCAGCATGGCCTTGCGGCGATCGCCGAAGCCCGGAGCCTTGACGGCAGCGATCTTCAGGCCACCGCGCAGCTTGTTGACGACGAGCGTAGCAAGTGCTTCGCCTTCGACGTCTTCAGCGATGATGAGGAGCGGCTTGCCGGTCTGAACGACGGCTTCCAGAACTGGCAGCATGGCCTGCAGGTTCGAGAGCTTCTTCTCGTGAAGGAGAATGTAAGCGTCTTCGAGGTCTGCAACCATCTTTTCAGGGTTGGTTACGAAGTAAGGGCTGAGGTAGCCGCGGTCGAACTGCATGCCTTCGACGACTTCGAGTTCGGTTTCTGCGGTCTTGGCTTCTTCGACGGTGATAACACCTTCGTTGCCGACCTTCTGCATGGCTTCAGCAATGTCGCGACCAACCTGGGTGTCGCCGTTTGCCGAAATCGTGCCGACCTGTGCAACTTCTTCCGAAGTCGAGATCTTCTTGGCCTTGGCCTGGAGATCCTTGACGACGTCTGCAACAGCGAGGTCGATACCGCGCTTCAGGTCCATCGGGTTCATGCCGGCTGCAACGGCCTTGTTGCCTTCGCGAACGATCGCCTGGGCAAGAACGGTAGCAGTCGTGGTGCCGTCGCCGGCGATGTCGTTGGTCTTCGAAGCAACTTCGCGGACCATCTGGGCGCCCATGTTTTCGAACTTGTCTTCAAGTTCGATTTCCTTGGCGACCGAGACGCCGTCCTTGGTGATGCGCGGAGCGCCGAAGGACTTGTCGATGATGACGTTACGGCCCTTGGGACCGAGCGTTACCTTCACTGCGTCAGCGAGAATGTCGACGCCGCGCAGCATCTTTTCGCGCGCGGTGCGGCCAAACTTGATTTCTTTAGCTGCCATGATTGTGACTCCTAAATTCGGGTGTCCGGGTTTGAGGCCCGTCGGCTATGTCGGAAAAGGGAACCCGGCTGATCAGCCGATGATGCCCATGATGTCGGCTTCCTTCATGATCAGAAGGTCTTCGCCGTCGATCTTGACTTCGGTGCCGGACCACTTGCCGAACAGAACGCGGTCGCCAGCCTTGACGTCGAGAGCGACGATCTTGCCGGACTCATCGCGAGCGCCGGTGCCGACGGCGACGATTTCGCCTTCCTGCGGCTTTTCCTTGGCGGTATCGGGAATGATGATGCCGCCCTTGGTCTTGGCTTCGGACTCAACGCGGCGAACAACGACGCGATCGTGAAGGGGGCGGAAGTTGGTGCTTGCCATTGTCTAATCCCTCGATCAAATGACACTTGCGGACCAAGATGGCCCGCACGGATGGGTGTTAGCACTCTCCTGTTTTGAGTGCTAGCGGCCTGCATTTAGGAGCGCCTGTCGGGGGAGTCAAGGAAAACGTCGGAATTTTCTTGTCCGCTTTTCTATATCCGTTTGATGGCAAAGTTGTGAACCCGCGCGAGACCCCGCATCCTAGCGAAAGCGCCGGAATGGTTAATGTCGGCACAGGCGGCGACATCGACTCCACCGGACCAGCAAACCATCGATTGAGCGACACCTCCGTCCGACACCGCTGGCATCCGACACGCGTCATCGCCCTGTCTTCCAGGACTGCGAAACAGCCCAACGCGTGACGCCGGCGTTGCCGGCAGCATGGCGGCGAACAGTCGGGATTGTTCCGCTCCGGCGGCAATGATATCGAGCGGGAAAGGCCGGGGGCGGCCGAGGGGGCATCGGCGTGGATAGATCAGTGTTGGCCGACGACAGCGTGGCTTCGGTGCCGCTCCGCGAGGCCGTCCGCGTGTGGGCAAGGATCGGCGTCCTCAGCTTCGGCGGTCCGGCCGGCCAGATCGCCCTGATGCACAAGACCATCGTCGATGAAAAGCGCTGGATCTCCGAGGACCGCTTCCTGCATGCGCTGAACTACTGCATGCTTCTGCCCGGACCCGAAGCGCAGCAGCTTGCCACCTATATCGGCTGGCTGATGCATGGCGTGCGCGGCGGCATCCTCGCCGGTCTGCTCTTCGTGCTGCCGGGCTTCGCCGTCATGCTGGTGTTGTCGGGCCTTTACGCCGTCTTCCAGGAAACGGCCTGGCTGCCGGCGCTGTTCTTCGGCCTCAAGGCCGCCGTGCTCGCCGTCGTCATTGAGGCGCTGCTGCGTCTTTCCCGCCGCGCCCTGAAGACGCGCCTGCATTGTTATGTCGCCGCCGCCTCCTTCTTGGCGCTGTTCCTGCTCAACGCGCCGTTCCCCATTGTCGTCATCCTCGCCGGTGTCACCGGCTTTGCCGTCCATCGCTACGCCGTCCGCAACGCTGCGCCGGACGTGCCGGAAATCCGGTCGCCGCGTCGCTTCCCCACGCTGACAACCCATTCGATTGCGCGGCCACTGCTCGTCCTCGTCTTCTGGATCCTCGTCTGGCAGGCGCCGCTGCTCCTCACCCGCAATCTGCACGCGCCGTCCGATCTGATCGCCGAGGCGCTGAGCGGCGAGACCAATGTGTTCGGCGCACTGTTCATCTTCTTCTCGAAGATGGCCGTCATCACCTTCGGCGGCGCCTATGCGGTGCTCTCCTATGTCGCCCAGGTGGCGGTCGGCCATTATGCGTGGCTGCAGCCGGGCGAAATGATCGATGGCCTGGCGCTGGCCGAAACGACGCCCGGCCCGCTGGTGCTGGTCCTCTGTTTCGTCGGCTTCCTCGCCGGTTTCCGCAACCCGCTGTTCATGGCGCCGCTTCTGGGCGGCATGGTCGGCGCCGTGCTCGTCGCCTGGGCCACCTTCGTCCCGAGCTTCGTCTGGATCTTTGCCGGCGCGCCGTTCATCGAGAAGCTGCGGGACAACAAGGGATTGTCGGCTGCACTGTCCGCCATCACCGCCGCCGTCGTCGGCGTCATCCTCAACCTGTCGCTCTGGTTCGGCCTGCACGTGCTTTTCGCCGAGGTCGGCCGCGTCGCACTTCTATCGCGAAGCTCCGGCCTCCCGATCGCAAGCGTCGCCTGGCCGCAATGGGCAACGCTCGATGTTGCCGCACTCGCCATCTTTGCGATCGCCTGCTGTCTGCTCTTCTATTTCAAGGCAGGCATGGTCAACGTGCTGGCGCTTTGCGCCGCCGCCGGCCTTGCCATCAAGGGTGCCGCGCTGCTCCTCTAGAGGCTAGCACAAGCCAGGAGTCACAAGAATTTCACGGCGCCCGAACGCAAAATTCCTTGCCATCGCCCCGGGGCTTTGCGATGTCAGCCGTCAACCGAGACAAACTAGGACACCGGAAATGGCGCAGCGCATCGAAAACTTCGCGGAGATCACCAGCCAGTATGACGCGGTGTTCTGCGATGTATGGGGCGTGCTCCACAATGGCGTATCGCCCTTTCCGCAAGCCGCCGCGGCACTCCAGGCAGCGCGCGAAGCTCGCCTGACGGTCGTCCTCATCACCAATTCCCCGCGCATCGCGCCGCTGGTGGTCGATCAGCTGCGCCAGATCGGCATCCAGGACGAGGCCTATGACCGCATCGTCACCTCGGGCGATGTCACCCGCGGCCTGATCGCAGAAGGCCCGAAGAAGGTCTTCCTGCTCGGCCCGGATCGCGACGTGGCGATCATCGAAGGCATCGGCGTCGAGCGCGTCGCCGCCGAGGACGCCGATTGCGTCGTCTGCACCGGCTTCTTCGACGACGAGAAAGACACGCCCGAGGACTACACCGACATGCTGAAGGCCTTCCAGGCCCGCGACGTGCCGCTGATCTGCGCCAATCCCGATCTCATCGTCGAGCGCGGCCACAAAATGATCCCCTGCGCCGGCGCCATGGCCGCCTATTACGACCAGCTTGGCGGCAAGACCCGCATCGCCGGCAAGCCGCACACGCCGATCTACGACGCGGTGCTGCAGGTTGCCCGCGACGTCCGCGGCGAATTCCCGAAGAGCCGCATCTTGGCGATCGGCGACGGCATGCCGACCGACGTGCGCGGCGCGCTCGATTACGGCCTCGATCTGCTCTATATCAGCGGCGGTATCCACGCGGCCGAATACACCATCAACGGCGAGACCGACGCGGCCATCCTGACCGCCTATCTCGAGCGCGAGAAGGCCGCGCCGCAGTGGTGGATGCCGCGTCTGGCCTGATACCGTTATCGCATTGTCCTATCCAGGCATCCGTCTTGCCTAAGCGTCCAGCATCAGTAAAGTCTGCCCGATGACCGTCTTCCACCGCAACGAAACCCGCGAACCATTGCCAGAGCACCTGCGTGGCGGCGTGATCGCCATCGGCAATTTCGACGGCGTCCACCGCGGGCATCAGTCGGTGCTGGACCGGGCGCTGGAGATCGCCGCGGAGCGCGGCGTTCCGGCTCTGGTGCTGACCTTCGAGCCGCACCCGCGCACCGTGTTTAAGCCGGAGACACCGGTTTTCCGCCTGACGCCGGCGCCGCTTCGTGCCCGCATCCTTGAAGCCATGGGCTTTGGCGCCGTCATCGAATATCCCTTCGATCGCGACTTCTCGCAGCGCTCGGCAGAGGATTTCATCCATGCGATCCTCAAGGACTGGCTTGGCGCCTCGGAAGTCGTCACCGGCTTCGACTTCCATTTCGGCCGTGGCCGCGAAGGCGGCCCGGCCTTTCTGATGGACGCCGGCCAAAAGTACGGCTTCGGCGTCACGCTGATCGATGCGTTCCGCGATGAGAATTCCGACGTCGTCTCCTCCAGCCGCATCCGCGCGCTGCTGAAGGACGGCGAGGTCAGCGAGGCCGCCGGTCTGCTCGGCTACCACTATACGGTGGAATCCGAAGTCATCGGCGGCGAGAAGCTCGGCCGCCAGCTCGGATTCCCGACAGCCAACATGCGGCTGCCGGCCGAAGTCGAATTGAGGCCCGGCATCTATGCCGTCCGCTTCCGCTTCGAAGACGGCTCGCTGCACGATGCGGTGGCCAGCTACGGCCGCCGCCCCACCGTCACCGACAACGGCGCCCCGCTGCTCGAGACCTTCGTCTTCGATTTCTCAGGTGATCTCTACGGCCAGATCTGCGCCGTCTCCTTCTTCGCCTATCTCCGGCCCGAACTGAAGTTCGACGGGCTGGAGCCGCTGGTCGAGCAGATGAACCGGGACAAGGACGAGGCGAGGGCGCTGCTGTCGGGTGCCCAGCCGATCAGCCCGCTCGACCGCAAGCTTTGCGGCTTCGAATAGAGCCGGCATGCGGCGTCGCCTGGCGCGCGCATTTCGCCCGCTCTTTTCCAAACCCGGGGCTCTTCCTTTTCCGCCCAAAAGCGCCTATGAACCGGCCCGATGAACACGTTCCTGCTGGCGATCACGATACGAATTATCGGCCCGGCCTTCCGCGCGCGCTAAGCGGCCGGAAGGTCCGGGTTTTTGGCGCTCGACATGAGAGCGTCTCCGCCGCCGACATATTTCCAAGCCCGTTGCGCCCGTTTGCGAGGCGCAAGCGCCGATCGCTAGAAGAGACGATTGCCAGACATGACCGATACAGCTGAAAAGATCGATTACTCGAAGACCCTCTATCTGCCCGAAACCGATTTCCCGATGCGCGCCGGCCTGCCGCAGAAGGAGCCGGAAACCGTCGCTCGCTGGCAGCAGATGGGCCTCTACAAGAAGCTCCGCGCGTCGGCCGCCGGCCGCGAAAAATTCGTGCTGCACGACGGCCCTCCCTATGCCAACGGCAACATTCACATCGGCCACGCGCTGAACAAGATCCTCAAGGACGTCATCAACCGCTCGTTCCAGATGCGCGGCTTCGACGCCAACTACGTCCCCGGCTGGGATTGCCACGGCCTGCCGATCGAGTGGAAGATCGAGGAGAAGTACCGCGAGAAGGGCAAGAACAAGGACGAGGTTCCGGTCAACGAATTCCGCCAGGAATGCCGCGACTTCGCCGCCGGCTGGATCAAGATCCAGGCCGAGGAGTTCAAGCGCCTCGGCATCGAGGGCGATTTCGACAACCCCTACACGACGATGGCCTTCCATTCGGAAAGCCGCATCGCCGGCGAACTGCTTAAGATCGCCAAGACCGGCCAGCTCTATCGCGGCTCCAAGCCGATCATGTGGTCGGTCGTCGAGCGTACGGCGCTGGCGGAAGCCGAGGTCGAATACCACGACATCGAGAGCGACATGATCTGGGTGAAGTTCCCGGTGGCGGACGGCGCGGCCGAGTTGCGCGATGCCTTCGTCGTCATCTGGACCACCACGCCCTGGACGATCCCCGGCAACCGCGCGATCGCCTATTCCGCGCGCGTTTCCTACGGTCTCTATGAGGTCACCGAAGCTGCAAACGACTTTGGCCCACGCCCGGGCGAGAAGCTGATCCTTGCGGACAAGCTGGCTGAGGATGCGTTCGCCAAGGCCAAGCTGCAATTCAAGCGTCTGCGCGACGTTTCGGCCGAGCAACTGGCCTCCATCACCTGCGCTCACCCTTTCAAGGGCTTCGGCGGCGGTTACGAATTCCTCGTTCCGCTCCTCGACGGCGATCACGTCACCGATGACGCCGGTACCGGCTTCGTCCACACCGCGCCAAGCCACGGCCGCGAGGACTTTGACGCATGGATGGGCTCCGCCAAACTGCTTGAAGCCCGCGGCATCGACACCAAGATCCCGTTCCCCGTCGACGATGCCGGCTTCTACACGGCAGACGCCCCCGGCCTCGAAGGCGGCCGCGTCATCGACGACAACGGCAAGAAGGGCGATGCCAATGAGCGTGTCATCAAGGAACTCATCGCCGGCAATGCGTTGTTTGCCCGTGGCCGGCTGAAGCATTCCTATCCGCATTCCTGGCGCTCCAAGAAGCCCGTCATCTTCCGCAACACGCCGCAGTGGTTTGTCTACATGGACAAGACGCTTGCCGATGGCACGACCCTGCGCTCGCGCGCCTTGAACGCCATCGACGACACTCGCTTCGTCCCCGCCGCCGGCCAGAACCGCCTGCGCGCCATGATCGAAGGCCGCCCGGATTGGGTCCTGTCGCGTCAACGCGCCTGGGGCGTGCCGATCTGCGTCTTCGTCGACGAGGCCGGCGAGGTCTTGGTCAATGAGGAGGTCAACGCCCGCATCCTCGAGGCTTTCGAGGCTGAAGGCGCCGATGCGTGGTTCGCCGAAGGCGCGCGCGCGCGCTTCCTCGGCAAGAAGGCCAACGAGCCATGGTCGCAGGTCATGGACATCCTCGACGTCTGGTTCGACAGTGGCTCGACACATACGTTTACGCTGGAAGACCGCCCGGACCTGAAGTGGCCGGCTGATCTCTATCTCGAAGGCTCGGACCAGCATCGCGGCTGGTTCCACTCGTCGCTCTTGGAATCCGCCGCCACCCGTGGCCGCGCGCCTTACAACGCCGTCCTCACCCATGGCTTCACCATGGACGAGAAGGGCGAGAAGATGTCGAAGTCCAAGGGCAACGTCACGTCGCCGCAGGAAATCATGAAGGATGCCGGCGCCGACATCCTGCGCCTGTGGGTCATGACCTCCGACTATGCCGACGACCTGCGCGTCGGCAAGACCATCATCCAGACCAACGTCGATGCCTACCGCAAGCTGCGCAACACCATCCGCTGGATGCTCGGCACGCTGGCCCACGACAAGGGCGAGACCTTCGCGGTCTCCGAGATGCCGGAGCTGGAGCAGCTGATGCTCCATCGCCTGGCAGAACTCGACCAATTGGTGCGCGAGAACTACGACGCCTTCGACTTCAAGAAGATCGCCCGCGCGCTGATCGACTTCGCCAATGTTGAGCTCTCGGCCTTCTACTTCGACGTCCGCAAGGATGCGCTCTATTGCGACGCCCCGTCGTCGCTGCGCCGCCGCGCCAGCCTGCATGTCATTCGCAATATCTTCGATTGCATGGTGACATGGCTGGCGCCGATGCTGCCCTTCACCACCGAAGAGGCATGGCTATCGCGCAACCCCGAAGCCGTTTCGGTCCACCTCGAGCAGTTCCCCACGGTTCCTGCCGACTGGAAGAACGAGGCGCTGGCCGAGAAGTGGAAGAAGATCCGCGCCGTGCGTACCGTTGTGACAGGCGCGCTGGAGATCGAGCGCAAGGACAAGCGTATCGGCTCGTCGCTGGAAGCGGCCCCGGTCGTCCACGTCGCCGATCCGGAGCTGATGAAGGCGTTGGAAGGGCAAGACTTCGAGGAAATCTGCATCACCTCGGGCATCGTCATCGATGCCACCGAAGGCCCTGTGGATGCCTTCCGTCTGTCTGAGGTGGCCAAGGTCAGCGTCGAGCCGAAGCTTGCAGAGGGCACAAAGTGCGCCCGTTCCTGGCGCATCACCACCGATGTCGGCTCCGACCCGGATTATCCCGATGTCTCCGCCCGCGACGCTTTGGCGCTTCGCGAGCTTGCGGTGTAAAATCGAAGAAAGTTGCCGGGTGAATTGCGCTCTCGCGGTTCATCCGGTAAAAGCTGCCTGAAAATGGCCGGATTTTTCCGTCAGGGGGACGAGTGTCCGGTTTTATGCGTTTGAATGCACCGGCATGGCTGGAAGGGTTTTCATGTTATCGAAGCGTTGGTTCCGTTTGGGCGCCTGCCTGACTGTCGCAATGGCAGGCAGCGCGATGATCTCGAGCTGCACGAGCGGTCCCCGCTACGGCACGGACAAGACGGCCTTTCAGCAGCTGACCGACGACCTTGGCCAGTCGACCTCGCTGACCGGCGCCGAGCCGAAGAACAAGGGTGTCAAGTACAACCCGCGTGCCGGCCTTGTGGTCCCCGCCACGGCCGCCGCCAAGGAAACGCTGGTGGCGCCGCAGCAGTCGATCGCCAGCAAGGACAATCCCGAGTGGATCGAATCGCCGGAAGAGACACGTGCACGTCTCGTCAAGGAAGCTGACGAAAACAGCGACAAGTCGAACTACCAGTCACCGCTGGCCAACAACCAGATCGAAGGCGGCCGCCGCACCACGGAAGCGCAGACCAAGGCCTACCGCGAAGCCCGCGCCATCCAGAAGGGCGGCTATATCGACCAGCGTCGCTCCATCTCCGATCCGCCGGCAGAGTTCCGCCAGGTCGACGACCCGGCCAAGCTCGACGATCTCGGCGAGCCGGAACTGAAGAAGCTGAAGAAGAAGAAGAAGGAAGCCGCGGTTGCGGGCTCCGGCAAGCAGTGGTGGAACCTGCTGCAGTAGCGATTGCATTCCGGTCCTAGACGTTTCGGCCTTGAATGTTCCGGTAAGTGGTAGCCCCCTCTGTCCTGCCGGACATCTCCCCCACAAGGGGGGGAGATCGACTCGCGGTTGGCTTTAGGCCAGACGCTGGAAGTGGAACGAGCGGCAGCGCCCAGCCAATCTCCCTCCTTGTGGGGGAGATGNNCCGGCAGGGCAGGGGGGGTACCCCAGGTCTCCGAGCTTCCCCTATTCCCTCTTCCCCCGAAAGAACTCCCGCAGCATCTCCGCCGCCTGCACCTCGTTGATCCCGGAATACACCTCCGGAGCATGGTGGCACGTCGGCTGCGCGTAGAACCGCACCCCATTGTCCACCCCGCCGCCCTTGGGATCCTCTGCCCCGTAATAGAGCCGGCGGATGCGGGCAAACGAGATGGCGGCGGCGCACATGGTGCAGGGCTCCAGCGTCACGTAGAGATCGGCACCCGTCAGCCGTTCCTGGCCGAGCGCCTCGCAGGCCATGCGGATCGCGGTGATTTCGGCGTGGGCGGTGATGTCGTTGAGCGCGCGCGTGCGGTTGCCGGAGCGGCCGATGACCGTGCCGTCAAGCACCACGACGGCGCCGATTGGCACCTCGCCGCGCTCGCCCGCCGCGCGCGCTTCATCGAGCGCCAGCGCCATAAATTCATTTGTCTTCACGATCCGACAATTTCCACTTAACCGCAGGGGCGCGAACTGATAGAAGGCCCCAAAAGGCAGGCAAACAACAAATGACATTCAAAGACAAGCCAAAACGGCCGGGTGGCAAGCCATCCCCGCGCGATACCGGCGCGAAATCAGGCGAAAAGCCCGCAAAGACGTTTGCAAAATCGGATGCGAATTCCGAAGGCGGCGACGGCAAGGCGGAACGTATCTCGAAAGTGATGGCGCGCGCCGGCGTTGCCTCGCGTCGCGACATCGAACGCATGATCATGGACGGCCGCGTCACGCTGAACGGCAAGCCGCTCGAGACGCCTGTCGTGAACGTCACGCTGACGGACAAGATCGAGGTCGATGGCGTACCGATCCGCGGCATCGAGCGCACCCGTCTGTGGCTCTACCATAAGCCGGCCGGTCTGGTGACCACCAACTCCGATCCGGAAGGCCGCCATACCGTTTTCGACAATCTGCCGGATGATCTGCCGCGCGTTATGTCTATCGGTCGCCTCGACATCAACACCGAAGGTCTGCTGCTGCTCACCAACGACGGCGGTCTTGCCCGCGCGCTGGAGCTGCCGACCACGGGCTGGCTGCGCCGCTACCGCGTGCGCGCCCACGGCGATATCGACCAGGAAGCGCTCGACAAGCTGAAGGACGGCATCGCCGTCGACGGCGTGCTCTATGGCGCCATCGAAGCGACGCTCGACAAGGTGCAGGGCTCCAACGTCTGGCTCACCATGGGCCTGCGCGAAGGCAAGAACCGCGAAATCAAGAACGTGCTCGGCGCCCTTGGCCTCGACGTCAACCGCCTGATCCGCATCTCCTACGGTCCCTTCCAGCTCGGCGATATCCCGGAGCGGGCGGTGATCGAGGTGCGCGGCCGCACGCTGCGCGACCAGCTCGGCCCGCGTCTGATCGAAGACGCCAAGGCCAATTTCGACGCGCCGATCTACAACGCGCCGGCACTTGCCGCCGAGGAAGAGACCGAAGCCCGGCCGGAACGCAGCGAGCGTTCATGGAAGCCGGAAGACAAGCGCGAACGCGCGCTGAGCCGTCTCGACACCAAGCGTGACGACAAGCGTTCAGGCGGTCGCGATGGTGGCCGCGATAGTGGTCGCGACGCCGGTCCGCGCAAGGACGACGACCGCCCGAAGCGCCCGGCGCTCGGCACCCGCCGCAACGCCAATGTGTGGATGGCGCCAGGCGCCCGCCCGCTTGGCGAAAAGGCGGCGGCCAAGGCCGAACGGAATGCCCAGACGGCAATCCGCCGTGGCGAAAAGCCCGGCCGCTCCAAGCCGCAGCCGACCAGCTATGACGAGGGCCCGCGCGTTCAGATCAACCGCGCCCGCGACGAAGAGGGCGAATGGATCCGCTCCAGCGAAGTGAGCAACGACGACGGCGGCCGCAAGCGCTCCGGCGATCGTGGCGACCGTGCTCCGCGCGGCGACAAGCCGTTCGGCGATCGGGCGCCTCGTGGTGATCGGTCCTTCGGTGATCGGCCTCATGGCGATCGCCCAAGCGGGGATCGCACGGCCCGTGGCGACAGACCTTACGGCGAACGTCCCGCGCGTGGCGACCGGCCTGCCGGTGACCGTCCCCGTGGCGACCGCCCATTCGGCGACAAGCCGCGTGGTGACCGCAAGCCCCGTGAAGACGGCGACCGTCCGCGTTCCTACGCCGACCGTCCGGCTCGCAGCGACAAACCCTATGGCGATCGCCCGACCCGCAGCGAGCGTCCGGCCGGCGACCGTCCGCGTGGTGATCGCCCGTTCGGCGACAAGCCCCGTGGTGACCGCAAGCCCCGCGAGGATGGCGAGCGTCCACGGTCTTTCGGCGGCCCGAAAACTGGCGATCGCCCTTCCGGTGACCGTCCTGCTCGGCCATTCTCCGACAGGCCGCGCCGTCCGCGCGAAGAGGGCGATGAGCGTCCGCGTTCCAACAGCTTCTCCGGCGAGGCACGCTCCGAGCGTCCAGCCGGCGGCAGACCTGCCGGTGATCGGCCCTTCGGCGACAAGCCGCGCGGCAAGAGTTTTGGGGCGAAGCCCGGCGGTGCAAAACCGGGTGCGAAGAGTTTCTCCGGCAAGCCTTCGGGCGATCGTCCCGGTGGTGGTGGCAAGCCTGCGGGCGGGCCGTCGCGTGGTGGACCAAAAGGCAAGGGAATAGGGCGCGGTGCGGATCGTCGGCGGTGAGTTTCGCGGACGGTCGCTCGCCGTGCCTAAATCCAACGACATCCGGCCGACTGCCGACCGGACGCGTGAGAGCCTGTTCAATATTCTGAGCCATGCCTATCCGGAATGCGTCGATGGCACCCGGATACTCGATCTGTTCGCCGGCACCGGTGCCGTCGGCCTTGAAGCCGTGTCACGCGGCTGCCGTCACGCGTTGTTCGTCGAAAACAGCGTCGAGGGCAGGGGCCTGCTCTGGGAAAACATCGATGCGCTCGGCCTGCACGGCAAGACCCGCATCCTGAGGCGCGACGCGACCGATCTCGGCAGCGTCGGCAATCTCGAGCCGTTCCAGTTCCTCTTCGCCGACCCACCCTATGGCAAGGGTCTCGGCGAAAAGGCGATGGCGGCGGCTGCCAAGGGCGGCTGGCTGGTTCCAGGCGCGATTGCGGTGCTCGAGGAGCGGTCCGACGTTGCCGTTTCTGTCGATCCTTCCTATCTGTTCCTGGAAAGCCGGATCTTCGGCGACACCAGGGTACATTTTTTCCGCTATCAGCCTTTATAGCGGACCATCGGGGGCAAGGTGACACAGCAGGCCGAAAAGACCAGTTCCGCGTTACCTGCCGTCGAAGATATCCCTCACGGTTCTTCACCGCGTATCGCCATCGCCTTCGGCGGTGGTGGCGCCCGTGGCCTTGCCCATATCCACGTCATCGAAACGCTGGATGAACTCGGCATCCGCCCGGTAGCGATCTCCGGCTCGTCGATCGGCGCCATCATGGGTGCAGGCATGGCGGCCGGCATGTCAGGCGAAGCCATCCGCGAACACGCGCTGATGACCGTTGGCAACAAGACCGCCGTCGTCAGCCGCCTCTGGGGTCTGCGTCCGCAGACGGTGCGCGATGCGGTGGCCAATGGCGTGCGCATCGGCCAGTTCAATCTCGAACGTATCCTGAAAGCCTTCCTGCCCGCCGACCTGCCCGATCGCTTTGAGGACCTGCAGATCCCGATGACGGTGACCGCCACGGATTATTACGGCCAGAACGAAGTGCTAGTCCGGGAGGGGCAATTGTTCCCCGCACTCGCCGCCTCATCGGCCATCCCCGCCGTCTTCATGCCGGTTCGTCTCTACGGCAGGGTAATGATCGACGGCGGCATCAGCAATCCGGTGCCCTACGAATGCCTGATGGACCGCGCCGATATCGTCATCGGCATCGACGTCGTCGGCGCGCCGGAGGGCGACGGCACCCATATCCCGAACCGCATGGAGAGCATCTTCGGCTCCGGCCAGTTGATGATGCAGACGGCGATCACCCTCAAGCTCCGAATCCAGCCGCCCCACATCTTCCTGCGCCCCGCCGTCGGCCGCACCGGCGTCATGGACTTCCTCAAGGCCCGCGAAGTGCTGGCCATGTCGGAAGGCGTCAAGGACGAGCTGAAATATGCGCTGGATGGCGCGATCGAGGCGCATGCGCGGGGATGACGATTATTATACACGCTGGTCGGGTCAGGTGATCCGGTCACTTGCCGTCCAAGTAACGTAGCAAGTCCAAAACAGACATCGATATCGTTGCCGCCGCTGCAAAGAAGGTGGAAATCGCAATCAAGGCGCCCACTAGATTAGCGAACCAGCCGAGCTTTACTTCGCTCCTTAGCTTCTTGCCATCCCAATAGAGGCCGCCTTTACCGTCTGCGCCGAGCAAATTCATGCCTTGCCAGCTCATCGGCTTCACATCTTTGGGCCAATCGTCGGGTGTATCCACATCGGCGAAGGGTTGCTGGCGTGCACTTTTCCAATCGATTGGTTTATTGCTAGTTGATGCCACGTGACGCTCCTATTCCCCAAACGCCTTCGGGATTTATGCATCCGCCACCGCATCGGCCGTCCCCGCCAGCGGATCCTGCGAAAAATCCACCACCCGCTTCGGCTTGACCAGCGGCTCCGGCTTGACCGGTTGCGAAAACAGCATGTCGCGGCCGGCCTGTAGGCCTTCGGATGCCTGCAGCACGAGGCGCTGTTCGTCGCGGCGGCGGATGTCCTCGACGATTTCGTGGGCGCTCGTTTCGCTGAGGCCGAGCGCCTCGAGCGTCTTGCGGCCGAAGAGCAGGCCGGATTCCAGCGTTTCGCGCAGCTCGTAATCGACGTTCAGATTGCGCAGCGCGATCGAGTGGATGCGATCGTAGGAGCGCACGAACAGCTTCACCTGGGGATAATCCGCCTGCACCAGTTCGACGATCTTGTCGGTCACCTCGCGCTTCTGCGTGCAGACCACGACGATCTTTGCGCGGTCGATGCCGGACGCCCGCAGCACGTCCTTGCGGGTGCCATCACCAAAATAGATGCGGAAGCCGAAGGACGAGGCCTGGCGGATGCGGTCGGCCGAGAGGTCGATGACGGTGACGGCCCGGCCGCCGGCGAGCAGGATCTGCGCCGCGATCTGCCCGAAACGCGAGAAGCCGACCATCAGCACATCGGCACCGGCGCCCTCGAAATCCTCTTCCAGCGTCTCGTGCGTCTCGCCCTTTAGGAGCCGCTTCGAGAGCTTGGTGCCGACGGGCGTCAGCGCCATCGACAGCGTCACGATGGCAATCAGCAGCGATGCCGTGCTCGACGGCATAAGCCCGGCCGCCCCGGCCGCCGAAAACAGCACGAAGCCGAACTCGCCGCCCTGCGGCAGCAGGAAGGCGATGCGGATGGCGTCGTCGTGGCCGGAACCGGTCACCCGGCAGAGCCCGTAGATGATCAGCCCCTTGGCCGCCATCACCAGCGGCACGGCGACGACGATGAACAGCGCATTGTCCCACAGCACATGCAGCTCAAGCGACAGGCCCACGGCAATGAAGAAGATCGCCAGCAGCACGCCGCGGAACGGCTCGATATCGGCTTCGAGCTCGTGTCGGTAGGAGGATTCGGCGAGCATCACGCCGGAGAGAAATGCCCCCATCGCCATCGACAGCCCCGCCAGCTGCATCAGCGCTGCCGACCCCATCACCACGAACAGGGCCGCCGCGATCATCGCCTCGCGGGCGCCGGTGCGGGCGATGATCTGGAACAGCGGCGTCAGCAGATAGCGCCCCATCACGATCATTGCGACGACGGCACCGATGGCGATGGCGAAATCGACGATCGGCGAGCCGTGGCCCTTCCCGGTGTCGAGAATGTTGATCAGCGCCAAGAGCGGCACGATGGCCAGATCCTGGAACAGCAGCATCGAGAACGACCGCTGTCCGTATCGCGTACTGACGTCACCATCGTCGTCCAGGATCTGCATGGCGAAGGCCGTCGATGACAGCGCTAGCCCGAAGCCGGCGATGATGCTGCCGCGCCAGTCGAGCACGCCGGAGAGAACGGCGAAGGCGGTCAGGACCAGCCCCGTGACCATCACCTGCGCGGTGCCGAGGCCGAAGATGTCACGGCGCATGTCCCACAGCCGGCTCGGCTTCAGCTCCAGCCCGATGATGAAGAGCAGGAAAACGACACCGAGTTCGGCGACGGTCAGGATTTGCTCACCGTCCGTCAGCCCGTGAAAGATCGGCCCGATCACCACGCCGGCCGCGAGGTAACCGAGCACGGTGCCAAGCCCCAGCCGCTTGAAAATCGGGGCCGAGACGACGGTGCCGCCGAGCAGCAGGATCGTTTCGGTAAAAAGGGCATTGGGCTCGGACATGCAGTCAGCTTCTTTCAATGGACACGGTTGCGCAAGCAGCGCGAAAAAGAATCGGCACCTTCGGCCTTGATGCTTTCCGTAGCGCACAATAAATGGAACGCGAAGGAAAGGCCAAACCATGTCCTCTGAATTTGATTCCTCGACGCTTCTCTCCCGCGCCAGCCAGTTGATCGATCTCGCCAGGAAGGCGGGAGCCGACGCCGCGGATGCGGTGGTGGTTCGCTCCCGCTCGCAATCCGTCAGCGTTCGCCTCGGCAAGGTGGAGGAGACGGAGTCGTCCGAAAGCGACGACTTCTCGCTGCGCGTCTTCGTCGGCCAGCGCGTCGCCAGCGTCTCGGCCAATCCGGGCTTCGACATGTCGGTGCTCGCCGAGCGTGCCGTGGCCATGGCCAAGGTGTCGCCGGAAGATCCCTTCGCCTGCCTGGCGGATGAGAGCCGGCTGGCGACATCCTATCCGGATCTGCAACTTCTCGACACCACCGAAGTCTCCACCGAGCAGCTGCGCGACGCAGCCCTTGCCGCCGAAGCCGCCGGCCTCGCCGTATCGGGGGTCACCAATTCCTCCGGCGCCGGCGCATCGTCGGGCATGGGCGGCATGGTGCTGGTCACCTCGCATGGCTTTACCGGCAGCTACATGGGCTCGCGCTTCGGCCGCTCCGTCAGCGTCATCGCTGGCGAAGGCACCGGCATGGAGCGTGACTATGATTTCGACAGCCGTATCTATTTCTCCGAGCTCGACGATCCCGCCGAGATTGGTCGCCGCGCCGGTGAACGCGCCGTCAAGCGGCTGAAGCCGCGCCAGGTCGATACCGGCAAGAACGTCACGGTGATCTTCGACCCACGCATCTCGCGCGGCTTCGTTGGCCACATAGCCGGCGCCATCAACGGCGCCTCGGTTGCCCGCAAGACCAGCTTTCTACGCGACAAGATGGGCCAGCAGGTGCTGAAGTCAGGCCTGTCGATAACCGACGATCCGATGATCGTGCGCGGCCCCGCTTCTCGTCCATTCGATGGCGAGGGCGTCTCCGGCGAGCGCATGGTGATGATCGAGGATGGTGTGCTCAAGCACTGGTTCCTGTCGACCTCGACGGCACGCGAGATCGGGCTGGAAACCAACGGCCGCGGCGTACGCGGCGGCAATTCCGTCACCCCCGGCTCGACCAATCTGGCGCTCGAGCCCGGCGATGTCTCGCCTGACGACCTCATCCGCGGTGTCGGCAACGGCTTCTATGTCACCGAGCTGATCGGCCAGGGCGTCAACATGATCACTGGTGAATACAGCCGCGGCGCCACCGGATTCTGGATCGAGAACGGCGAACTGACCTTTGCTGTGTCCGAGGTCACCATCGCATCGAACCTCAAGGAGATGTTCATGCGCGTGACCCCGGCCAACGATATCGACCGCAAGTACGGCGTCGCCGCCCCGACCATCGCCATCGAGGGCATGACGCTCGCCGGCCGTTGATCGTGGCAAACCGCTGACAGATTGGAACATGGGATGAGCGACGTGGACAAGGCCCGCTGGCAGAGCGATCTGGAGCTGATCGCCGACGCAGCAAGGCAGGCCGGATCGATCGCGCTCAGCCATTTCAACCAGTCGCCCGAGGTCTGGTGGAAGAACGAGGGCCGGTCGCCCGTCAGCGCCGCCGATTTCGCCGCCAACGAAGTCCTCGAGAAGCTGCTGCGCAAGGCCCGGCCGGACTATAGCTGGATGTCGGAGGAAACCGAGGACAGCGCCGATCGCCTGTCGCGCGACACGCTGTTCATCATCGATCCGATCGATGGCACCCGCGGCTTTCTCGCCGGCCAGAAGCTCTGGTGCGTCAGCGTCGCCGTCGTTCACAAGGGACGTCCGGTGGCTGGCGTTCTCTACGCGCCGGCACTCGACGAGCTTTACGAGGCGATCGAGGGCGGGATTGCGCTGAAGAACGGCGCGCCGATCCGCGTCAGCCAACCGGACGCCGCAACGCGCGTCCGTTTCGCCATCGCCGAAGACGTGCTCAACGCCTTCCCGAGAGAGCTGAAAGACCGCATCGAGCGGGTCAGGCATGTGCCGTCGCTGGCCTACCGGATCGCCATGGTCGCCGATGGCAGCATCGAGGGCACCTTCGTCAAGCGCAACTCCCACGACTGGGATCTGGCCGCAGCCGATCTTATTTTGGAGAGGGCAGGCGGACGTCTGGTCAACATGGATGCAACGGCGTTATCCTACAACCGCGATGACGTGCGCCATGGCGAACTCTGCGCCGGCTCCACGACACTGCTGAATGCGTTACTATCCCCGATCGCGACGCGCTGAACGGTTGACGTTTGCGTCAAAATACCTCAGATGAAACGGCGGGGGAGCAGACAAGGAAAGAGACGGCGATGACGGTATCAGGTGAAAAGAAGCAACTGTTGCACCTCGTGTTCGGCGGTGAACTGGAAAGTCTCGATGAGGTCCAGTTCCGCGATCTCAAGGACCTGGATGTCGTTGGTATCTTTCCGGATTACGCGTCTGCTCTGACCGCCTGGAAGTCGAAGGCGCAGTCGACCGTCGACAACGCCCACATGCGTTATTTCATTGTCCATATGCATCGTTTGCTTGATCCGGAAGACAAGTCCGGAAAATAATTTCTGCCGGTTACGGCCCGTTTTATCCAGCCGCCTGCTTTATCCGGGCTCCGGGGCGGTTGTTGACGCATTCTGAACAAACTGATCGGTCATTTCGGCCGCAATATTATTTGGGAATGGGTTGATGTCGATCATCGTTGATCGGAGATACGTTAGATGAGTGGTCGCATGGCGCGTTTCGCGCTGGGCGCCTATCAGGCGGCAGGGACGTTGATCACGCCCTTCGTCGGTGGATATCTGACCTATCGGGCCGCCAAGGGCAAGGAAGACCGGACCCGACGGCTGGAGCGCTCCGGCTACGCCAGCGCCGATCGTCCGGCCGGTCCGCTGGTCTGGTTCCATGCCGCCAGCGTCGGCGAGATGAATGCCGTCATTCCGCTGATCCGCGAGATTCGCCGCCGCGACATTCACGTGATCCTGACGACCGGCACCGTCACCTCGGCCAAGCTCGCCGCCGATCGCGTCGGCACCGAAGTCATCCACCAATACGTGCCGCTCGACCTGAAGCCGGCTGTCAGCCGCTTCCTCGATTACTGGCAGCCCGATTGCGCCTTGATCGCCGAATCCGAGATCTGGCCGGCCACCGTGCTGGAGCTTGGCCGCCGCCGCATTCCGCAAATTCTCGTCAACGCCCGCATGTCCGACCGCTCGTTCGCGCGCTGGACCCGCCGGCAGGCGCTTGCCGAAGCGCTGTTCGAGAATCTCGCTTTGGTCATTGCGCAATCGGATATCGATGCCGAGCGCTTTCGCGATCTCGGTGTCCGCCAGGTGCTGATGTCCGGCAATCTCAAGGTCGATACCGACGCGCCGTCCTACGACCCCGCCGTCTTCGCCCGCTACCAGCAACAGGTGGGCGACCGCAAGACCTGGGCAGCGATCTCCACCTTCGAGGGCGAGGAGAAGGCGGCCGGCATCGTCCATCGCACCCTGAAGGAACGCAACGGCCAACTGACCATCATCGTCCCGCGTCATCCCGAGCGCGCCGATGACATCGAGGCTGAACTCGTCAAGCAGGGTTTGAAAGTGGCGCGCCGCACCCGCAACGATGACCTGACCTCCGACGTCGACATCTTCCTCGGCGATACGATCGGCGAGATGGGCCTTTATTTGCGTATGACGGAAGTGGCCTTCGTCGGCCGCTCGCTGTTCGGCGAGGGCGGCCAGAACCCGCTGGAGCCGGCGATGCTCGGCTGCGCGGTCCTTTCGGGCAGCAACGTCCAGAATTTCCGCGAAGCCTACCAGCGTCTCGCCCGCCGCGGCAGCGCCAGAATGGTCCGCGATACCGAGATGTTGGCCAAGGGCGTGCACTATCTGCTGACCAACGACCCGGCACGCCGCAATATGATCGATGCCGGCGCCACTGCCGTGCAAGAAATGCGGGGTGCGCTGACGGCGACGGTGAAGGGGCTGGAGCCCTACATCAACCCGCTGACGGTGAAGGCCAGGCTGCTGCCGAAGACGGCGGCGCAGCGCTGAGGGCCGAAGCGATGATATGGATGATGCGGATTTGCGGATGATCAAGGGTATTCTCTTCGACAAGGACGGCACGCTGCTCGACTACGACGCCAGCTGGCTGCCAGTGAACCGCGAACTGGCGCGCATTGCCGCGCAGGGCGATGCGGCACTGGCTGACCGCCTGCTCGTAGCTTGCGGCATGGATCCCGTCACCGGCCATATCGTGCCCGACAGCCTGCTCGCCGCCGGCAACACCCGCCAGATCGCCGATGGTCTCGTCGCCGCCGGCTCCGAGGTTTCAGCCGAGGAGCTGACCCGCAGGCTCGACGACCTGTTTTCGAACGCCGCCGAGTTTTCCGTGCCGGTCACCGATCTTGCCGGCTTCTTCGCCAGGCTGCATGCCCGCGGCTTCAAGCTCGGCGTCGCCTCCAGCGACAATGAGCGCTCGATCCGCCGCACCGCCAGCCGCTTCGGCTTTGCCGATTATCTCGATTACGTCGCCGGTTACGACAGCGGCTTCGGGGTCAAGCCGGAGGCCGGCATGGTACTCGGCTTCTGCGCCGCCACCGGTCTCGATCCCGCGGAAGTGGCCGTGGTCGGCGACAACAATCACGACCTGCACATGGGCCGCAACGCCAGTGCCGGCCTCACGGTCGCCGTCCTGACCGGCACCGGCTCGCCCGAATCGCTCGCCGCAGCCTCCGATCATTGCCTCAATGACATCACCGAGCTGGAAGGGCTGCTGCCCGATCTGCAGTTCGCCTGATCGCCGAACTTTCTCTAAAGGCTTGCTTTTTCTTGAAAATTGCCTTCTCTTTTCGCTCAGGTGGGGATGACACCGGCGGGCGCCATGCCGCCGGTGCGAAAGGCAGGGCGGTCAAGATGGTATCCGAAGCACCACCCTTCTGGTGGACGAAGGCCGATTGGCGCGCCTGGACGCTCTCTCCCATCTCGTTTCTCTACGGCCGCATCGCTGGCTATCGCATGGCCCACGCCAAGTGCGCCTCGGTGCCCGTTCCCGTCATCTGCATCGGCAATTTCACCGTCGGCGGCGCCGGCAAGACCCCGACGGCCATCACCATCGCCCGCGCCGCCAAGGCGAGGGGACTGAAACCCGGCTTTCTCAGCCGCGGCTATGGCGGCTCGCTCGACGTCACGACCGTGGTCGATCTCGCCCACCACAGGGCGGTTGCCGTCGGCGACGAGCCGTTGCTGCTCGCCCGCCAGGCGCTGACCGTCATCTCCCGCCGCCGCGTCGAGGGTGCCAGGCGCCTCGTCAAGGAAGGCGTCGACCTGATCATCATGGACGACGGCTTCCAGAGCGCCCGGCTTGCCATCGACTATGCGCTGCTTGTCATCGACGCCACCCGTGGGCTCGGCAACGGCCACATCGTCCCCGGCGGCCCGGTCCGCGCCCCGATCCGCCTGCAGCTGCGCTATGCGACGGCGCTGCTCAAGGTGGGCGCCGGCACCGCCGCCGACCAGATCGTCCGCATCGCGGCGCGCGCCGCCAAGCCCTATTTCACCTCGTCGGTCACGGTGGCGGATGGTGCCGATCTCAAGGGACGCAAGGTGCTGGCCTTCGCCGGCATCGCCGACCCGTCAAAATTCTTCCGCACGGTCGATGGCATCGGCGCCGAAATCTCGGCCCGCCGCTCCTTCGGCGACCACGAGCACCTGACCGACGACGAGATCGACGACATCCTCGAAACAGCCGCCCGCGACGACCTGCAGATCGTCACCACTTCCAAGGACTTCGTCCGCCTCGCCGGCCATCACGGAAAAGCCGAGGCACTGGCGGCGCAGTGCCGGGTGATCGAGGTGGAAATGACCTTCGCCGACCACCGCGCGCCTGGCTTGATCATCGACCGGGCGCTCGACGCCTGCCGCGAGCGGCGGCTGCGGGAGAAGACGGCGGGGTAGGGGACTGCAGCGCGGGATCGCGTGCCGCGAACGCGTTATCTCGCCTGTCGAGCCCGCGGCACCCCCTCTGTCCTGCCGGACATCTCCC
>UCIT01000015.1 GCA_900472625.1 Hyphomicrobiales bacterium
CCCGCAAGCTGGTGCAGAGCGCCCGCGCGTCGGCCTCCACATCGGCCTCCGTCGTGCGTGAGACGATCACGGCGATGCAGCGGATCGCGTCCGCCTCCAAGGAAATCGGCCAGATCATCGGCGTCATCGNNATCGCCTTCCAGACCAATCTGCTGGCGCTCAACGCCGGGGTCGAGGCAGCCCGCGCCGGCGAAGCCGGCAAGGGTTTTGCCGTGGTCGCCCAGGAAGTCCGGGAACTGGCACAGCGTTCCGCCAAGGCGGCGAAGGAGATCAAGGGCCTGATCGAAAATTCCGGCAAGGAAGTCGACGAAGGTGTTCGCCTTGTCGACGCCACCGGTTCGGCGCTCACCGAAATCGAGACCTTCGTCGAATCGATCGACACCAACATGAGCGCACTGGCCACCGCCGCCGCCGAGCAATCGACGGGTCTATCCGAGATCAACAACGCCGTCTCGCAGATCGACCGCATGACCCAACAGAACGCCGGCATGGTCGAACGCACCACCGGCATCAGCTCGGAACTGGCGTCAGGCGCAGCACTACTGGCCGAGCTCGTCAACCACTTCAAGCTGAACCGCCGCGGGACGATCCGCGATCAGGTCGAGCAAAGTGGTGCGACACCGAAGCGGCGCGCAGCCTGAAGCAGCGAGCTTCAGTGGATAAATAAAGGGGCCGCCGCATCGCTGGATGTCGGCGGCCTTCTCTTGTGTTGCTTTGGGGGCGAGCAGCTCCCACTCCACCCTCATTTCTGTGCTTGCCACAGAAATCCAGTCAGCCCAAGTCCTTGGGCTGGAAAGCGTCTTTTCGCCGGGCAGACGCGCAGCGGCTGGATTCCTGCCACAAGGGCGAGAATGAGGGACGTTTTTGGTAGCCGCCATCCTCCATAGGGCTTGGCGAATTCGCGTCCTAGCCTAGACACCGGACCGAAAGCAAAGAAGGCCACTCTTTAGAGCGGCCTTCATCACTTGTTTTGCGAGTATGTCTTAAACCAACCGGCTCTGCTCGGTCGCCGCTTCGATGAAGCTCTTGAACAGCGGATGCGGCTCAAGCGGACGAGACTTCAGTTCCGGGTGGTACTGAACGCCGATGAACCACGGATGATCCGGGTATTCGACAGTCTCCGGCAAAATGCCATCCGGCGACATGCCCGAGAAGACCAGACCGCAGTTTTCCAGACGGTCCTTGTAGTCGACGTTGACTTCGTAGCGATGGCGATGGCGCTCGGAGATGTCGGTCGATCCGTAGATGTCCGCGATCTTCGTGCCCTTCTTCAGGGCGGCCTTGTAAGCGCCGAGGCGCATCGTGCCGCCGAGATCGCCGGCCGCATTGCGCTTCTGCAGTTCGTTGCCCTTCACCCACTCGGTCATCAGACCGACAACGGGTTCCTTGGTCGGGCCGAATTCAGTCGACGACGCGTCTTCGACACCTGCCAGATGACGGGCGGCTTCCACCACCGCCATCTGCATGCCGAAGCATATGCCGAAATACGGCACCTTGCGCTCGCGTGCGAACTGCGCCGCCAGGATCTTTCCTTCAGAGCCACGCTCGCCAAAGCCGCCGGGAACCAGGATGCCGTGGACCTTCTCGAGATAGGGCGCCGGGTCTTCCTTTTCGAAGACTTCCGATTCGATCCATTCGAGATTGACCTTCACCCGGTTGGCGAAGCCGCCGTGGTGCAGCGCTTCGATCAGCGACTTGTAGGCATCCTTGAGGCCGGTGTACTTACCGACGATGGCAATCGTCACTTCGCCTTCCGGCGTACGGATACGGTTGCAGACCTCTTCCCAAGGGTCGAGGCGCGGCTTCGGCGCCGGCTCGATGCCGAAGGCCGCCAGAACCTCGTTGTCGAGGCCTTCCTTGTGGTAGGCGATCGGCACGTCGTAGATGTTGGCGACGTCGAGCGCCTGGATGACGGCGGACTGGCGAACGTTGCAGAACAGCGACAGCTTGCGGCGCTCGGCTTCCGGAATTTCCCGGTCGGCGCGCACCAGCAGGATATCGGGGTGAATGCCCAGCGCCTGCAGTTCCTTGACGGAATGCTGCGTCGGCTTGGTCTTCAGCTCGCCCGCAGCCGGTATGTAAGGCATCAGCGTCAGGTGGACGTAGACGGCGGTGCCGCGCGGCAGATCGTTGCCGAGCTGGCGGATCGCCTCCATGAACGGCATCGCCTCGATATCGCCGACGGTGCCGCCGATCTCGCAAATGACGAAGTCGTACTCGTCATTGCCTTCGGTGACGAAGTCCTTGATCTCGTTGGTGACGTGCGGAATGACCTGAACGGTCGCGCCGAGATAGTCGCCGCGGCGTTCCTTGTCGATGATGTTCTTGTAGATGCGGCCGGTAGTGATGTTGTCGGTCTTGGTCGCCGAGCGGCCTGTGAAGCGCTCGTAGTGGCCGAGATCGAGATCGGTTTCCGCGCCATCGTCGGTGACGAAGACTTCGCCGTGCTGGGTCGGGCTCATGGTGCCCGGATCCACGTTCAAATAAGGGTCGAGCTTGCGCAGCCGCACCCGGTAACCACGGGCCTGCAGCAACGCTCCGAGAGCGGCGGCCGCAATTCCTTTACCGAGAGAGGAAACCACGCCGCCAGTGATGAATACGTATCGCGCCATGGGAGCTACCGGTTACCTTTTCAAAAACGATTCCACCAGCCCTAAAATTCATTTCCTGAATTTTAGGGCTCTGGTTTTCACAGCATTCTTCCTGCGTCCTGGACGCGATCGGCTGCGAGATGAAATCTGAACAAAAGAAAACCGGCAGACCCTGAAGCCTGCCGGCGGTTATTGTTGGTGTCGCTTACTGGCCGCTTGGGGCCGTCGCGGGGGCCGGTGCGGCTGCAGGCGGGGTCGCCTGTGGCGTCGTCGGAACCGTGGCGGCCGGTGCGGTGGCTGCAGGGGCAGCCGGTGTGGTTGCCGCTGGGGCCGTCGCAGGCGCAGAAGCAGCCGGAGCGTCACCGCCCGTCGGGACGCCGTTACCAGCGGGAGCCGCCGGTGCCGCGGCGCCGTTCTGACCACCGAGCGAATCGAGAATGCCGTTGCCCTGTCCGCCCGTTGCCGGAATGCGGTTCAGGATGTCGGTCGGGCGCGCTTCGTAACGGTTGAGAATACCGAGACCGAGCGAGGTGATGAAGAACAGCGTCGCCAGGATCGCTGTGGCGCGGGTCAGCGCATTGGCGGTGCCGCGGGCCGACATGAAGCCCGAGCCGCCGCCGATGCCGAGACCGCCGCCTTCCGAGCGCTGGATAAGCACGACGCCGACAAGCGCCAGCACGATCATGAGATGAATGACAATCAATACGGTCTGCATGGGTCCAGTCCTGCCCGCGCAAAGCAGGCATAAAGTAAAATTCTGGCGCTCTTTACATGAGGTAATTCGCTATTCCAAGCCCTTCGACCCGGAATATACAAGCATCTCAGCCAAGCAGCGCCTCGTATGCGCCGTAGATGGCGAGGAAATCGGTGGCTTTCAAGCTCGCGCCGCCGATCAATGCGCCATCGACATTGGCGACGCCCATCAGCTCTCTGGCATTGCTCGGCTTCACCGAGCCGCCGTAGAGGATTCGGAATTTCTTGCCGCTGGCGCCGAAACGGGCAACCAGCTCGGCGCGCATGAAGGCGTGCGCCGCTTCCACGTCCTGCACCGTCGGCGTGACGCCGGTGCCGATCGCCCAGACCGGCTCGTAGGCGATGACGGTGGTTTCGGGTGTGGCGCTTTCCGGCACCGATGCCGACAGCTGCCGCTTGATGATGTCGAGCGCCTGGCCGGCCTTGCGCTCCGTTGCCGTTTCACCGATGCAGACGATCGCCGTCAAGTCGGCTGCGGCTGCGGCTTCCGCCTTGGCGCGCACCAGATGGTCGGTCTCGGCGTGGTCAGTGCGGCGTTCCGAATGGCCGACGATGACATAGGTGCCGAAGCAATCGGCAATCATCTCGGCCGAAATGTCGCCGGTATGGGCGCCCTCGGGGTTCTGATGGCAATCCTGCGCGCCAATGGCGAGTGGGCTATCGGTGCACAGCGCCGTCGCCACATAGAGCAAGGTCGCAGGCGGGCAAATCAGCGCTTCCACCTTGGCGGAAAGAGGGCCCTGCACGCCGGCCGCGATCGCTTTGATCTGATCGAGGGAGGCACGCGTGCCGTTCATTTTCCAGTTTCCCGCCACGAGCGGGCGCACGTCAGGTGTCATGCCAGCCTTCCCCATTTCTCCGTATGCACGGGCCTTAGCAAAAGCATGCGGCAATGAAAAGCTTTCGGACGCTTACGTAAGGGAAATTAGGGCGATTTACGGCGCAAATGCTTAAAATTTGACGGCCGACTTGCCTAAACTCTCACAGCTGGCACTTGCAGACGTGTCCTCACGCTGTGTCTTCAGGATGCAAGAACCCAGTTCAAAACGCGGCGCCAGTCGATCATCCGGATCGGGGTCCCGTGATTGCCGGTCTGGTAGAGCGTGAAGTGTGCCGGATACTTGACCTTCACCAAGGTCTCGAACAGCCCCTGCTGGTCGGTGGCGGCATAGGTCGGATCGCGACTTCCGTGGGCAAACCACAGCGGCAGCTTGGCCTTGTAGAACGCGCTCTTGGCAAAGTCCGGATCGGTGACGCCGCTCATGATCACCATCCCCTTCAGCCGCTTCACCGTTTCGGCATCACGCGTCGCGCCCCAGCAGATCTGGCTTCCCATCGATGCGCAGGTCAGGATGACCGGCCTGCCCGGCGATTGCTCGCTGGCATAGCGGATCAGCTCGGCGATCGCCGCGACGCCGTCGCTGTCGAAGGTCTTCACCGTCGGCGAATAGTAGACGCCGCCATTGCCGGCGACGAGGTTCTTCAGCCGGTTGAAATTGCCGCCGAAGGTGTAGTCGTTGGCGCCGAGACGCCGGTTGCCGTTGCGGCCGTGGATGAAGATCACCGTGAACGCCGCATTGGCGGTCGGTCCCACCCTGGTGACATCGACTCTCTGGCCGTTCAGCGACAGGGTCTCTTCGGTCTGCAGCTTTCGAATGCCGAGCGACACATATTTCTGCTGCGTGCGTTTTTCAGGAATCTGATCGCGACCGTTGATATCACGCATCTCATCGTAGTCGATGACGTCGAACGCTCCGTTGTCGCCGGTCTCCAGCGTCTTTTGCGCGGAGAACAGCTCATCCTTGAACGGCGGCAGCGTATCGGCCGCCAGGCTTTGACCTGCCATCAGCATGAAAAAGGCCGCAATTGCTGTGATAGTGGTGCAATGACTTGTGGACATCGGCATGCGCATGGTTCCCTTGAGCGTCTGGCTCTTGCCTTCCGGCGCCCTACAACGCAAATCATTTCCTGAGAAAGTCCGCCTGACGAGGCGGCGTCGCGTATCGGGGTGCTTTCTGACAGACTCCGGATGATTCGCAAACGTGACATGAAATGCGGTGATTTTGGGTCAGGCTCGAGCGCAAGCGGCCTGCCCACGACAAGATGAAGATCTGAACGGCCCCATGGACGATAGCAACGACCTCTTTTCCGCAATGCCCTCGACCAAGAAGCAGGAGGACGCGCCAAAGGCGGCTGCGGCCCCTACACCTGCGCCGGCTCCCGTCTCGTCAGCCCCTGCCCCCAACGCGACGTCGCGACCGACGCCGGTCAATTCCAACTCGGAAGACTACGGCGCCTCCTCCATCCGCGTTCTCGAGGGCCTTGAGCCGGTGCGCATGCGCCCAGGCATGTATATCGGCGGCACCGACGAAAAGGCGCTGCATCACCTGTTTGCCGAAGTCATCGACAACTCGATGGACGAAGCAGTGGCAGGCCATGCCAACTTCATCGAGGTGCATCTCGATCTCCAGGGCTTCATCACCGTCAGCGACAACGGCCGCGGTATTCCGGTCGAGAACCATCCGCAGGTCCCCGGCAAGTCGACGCTCGAAGTGATCATGACCAAGCTGCATGCCGGCGGCAAGTTCGACGGCAAGGCCTACGAGACCTCAGGCGGTCTGCACGGGGTCGGCGTCTCCGTCGTCAACGCCCTGTCCGACGTGCTCGAGGTCGAGGTCGCGCGCAATCGCAAACTCTACCGCCAGCGCTTCTCCCGCGGTCTGCCGCAGGGTGGGCTGGAAGAACTCGGTGATGTCCACAACCGCCGTGGCACCCGCGTGCGCTTCCATCCCGATCCGCAGATCTTCGGCGATCATGCCAAATTCGATGCCGGCCGCGTGTTCCGCATGGCGCGTTCGAAGGCCTATCTGTTCGGCGGTGTCGAAATCCGCTGGAGCTGCGAGGAAGGCGTGCTTCCGGCCGGCTCCGAGGTGCCCGACAAGGCCGTCTTCCATTTCCCGGGCGGCCTGCGCGACTATCTACAGGCGACGATGGGTAAGGAATTTACCGTTACCCGCGAAATCTTCGCCGGCAAGACCGAGAAGACCAGCGGCCACGGCTCGCTCGAATGGGCGATCACCTGGTATGGCGGCGATCCGCAGGTACACTCCTATTGCAACACCATTCCAACGCCTGAAGGCGGCACGCACGAAGCCGGTCTGCGCATCGCACTGACCAAGGGCCTGAAGGCTTACGGCGAACTCACGCAGAACAAGCGCGCGGCGCAGATCACCACCGATGACGTGATGATCTCGGCCGTCGGCATGTTGTCGGTGTTCATTCGAGAACCGGAGTTCGTCGGCCAGACCAAGGACAAGCTGGCAACTGTCGAAGCCCAGCGCATCGTCGAGAACGCGTTGCGCGATCCCTTCGACCACTATCTCGCCGACAATCCCAACGAGACGGCCAAGCTGCTCGACTGGGTAATCGAGCGCGCCGAGGAGCGTCTGCGCCGCCGCAAGGAAAAGGAAGTCAACCGCAAGACCGCGGTGCGCAAGCTGCGCCTTCCCGGCAAACTTGCCGACTGCTCGCAGAACACCGCTGCCGGCGCCGAACTGTTCATCGTCGAAGGCGACTCGGCTGGTGGCTCGGCCAAGCAGGCGCGCAACCGCTCGAACCAGGCGATCCTACCGCTACGCGGCAAGATCCTCAACGTCGCCAGTGCAGGGCGTGAAAAGCTCGGCGCCAACCAGCAGCTGTCGGATCTCGTGCAGGCGCTTGGCTGCGGCACGCGCTCGAAATACCGCGAGGAAGACCTGCGATACGAACGCATCATCGTCATGACCGATGCCGACGTCGATGGTGCCCATATCGCATCGCTGCTGATCACCTTTTTCTATCAGGAAATGCCGGAACTGGTGCGCGGTGGCCATCTGTTCCTTGCCGTGCCGCCGCTCTACAAGATCACACAGGGCGCGAAATCCGCCTATGCCCGCGACGACGCCCATCGCGCCGAACTGATGGAAACGGAATTCAAGAGCAAGACGAAGGTTGAAATCAGCCGGTTCAAGGGTCTCGGCGAAATGCTGCCGGCGCAGCTGAAAGAGACCACCATGGATCCGAAGAAACGCACCATGCTGCGTGTCCTGATCGACGAGGTGGATTTCGAGGGCACGCGCACGGCGGTCGATGATCTGATGGGGACAAAGCCGGAAGCCCGCTTCCGCTTTATCCAGGATCGCGCTGCCTTCGCCGAAAACCTCGATATCTGAGGGTCATCGAAGCCGGAAACTCCGGCTTCGATCTCTTGCCGTTCAATCTATTTTTATATCGATGACCGTCTTCACCGAGTTGGCGAGGAAGCAGAGTTCGTGCGCCCGATGGTGCATGGCCTCCTGTAGCTCACGGCTCGGCACCTCGCCACTGTAGGCGACGCGTGGTCGCAGTTCGACACGGCTGACCATCATCTTCCCGTCGACTTTCTCCATGGTGCCGACTGCATCATCGACATAGCTGTCGATGCCGATCTTCTTCTTCGAGGCGATCCAGAGATAAAACAGCATGTGGCAGCTGGAGAGCGCCGCGATATACGCTTCTTCCGGATCGACGTTCTCCTCAACCGAATAAGGTAGCGGCACATTGTGCGGCGAGGCCGAGGCCGCGATGGTCGCGCCGCCGTCAAACGTCCAGCTGTGGCCACGGCTGTAGCGCCCGTCGATGAAGCTCCCCTCGCCGCGCTGCCATGCAACTTCGGCCGTAAACGTCGTCATTTTCCGTCTCCTTCGCGGGTCAGTCCTGCCGTCGTGTGTTGCAGGTGTTGGGAGAGCGCTGCACGCGCCCGTTCAGAATCTCTTTCAGCGCAAGCCTCGATGATCGCCTGATGCTCGGCGTGGAGCTGGCCTCGCGCTGTCGAGCCTTTCGGTTGCCGCGCATAGGCTCGGCGCGATTCGCGACGCAGATCATCGATCATCGTAAGCATCCGTTGATTTCCATATCGTCCGTAAAGCGTCCTGTGAAAGGCGATGTCGAGTTCCTCGATCCGCCGAGGATCTTCTTCCTCAAGCAGGTCCTCGTTCAAGCGTCTGGCCTTGCGCAGGTCGCTCTCGGTCAATGCGGCGACCGACGCCTCGAGGGCGGTCGCCTCAAGCGACAGGCGAATCTCGGCGAGTTCCCGGGCCTGCTCTTCACTCAGCCCTGCGACCGCAAGGCTGCGGTCTGGCCGGCGCTGCAGCAATCCGGAAGCGAGCATTCGGTCGAGAGCCTGGCGAATCGGTTGGCGGCTGACACCGAACCGCTCCGCCAGCCGCTCCTGTTTCAGCACGGCACCTGGGGCCAACGTCCCGGTCTCGATGTCTTGGCGAAGCGACGCCATGATTTCATTTGTATCCATGGATCCAAACTATTGTCGGTTTCGGAAGATTGCAATGGCCAGACTCCGCCCCCGATGAAATCATCGAGCAATCGATGACGAAATGCCACGACAACGATGTCGAAGGATTTTTGTCTTAATGATTGCGTCATGTGCGGCTAAGCATGCGGAATGCAGGGGCAGACGCGGGGTGGCGACACACTGTCTTGCCTAATTCAGGCGATGGTGCTTGCGCGCAATGGATGCATGGCCCATATCCATGGGTAAAATAGGGGGACAAGGACGCAGTGAGCCTTCCAAATAACAATCTGCAGCGAGAGTCGCGATGGATCGGTCCGTCCTCTCCTGCGCGCACGCCGCTCATCCCCTCGATATCGGCTGCACGCTGGCTTCTGATCCTTGTGGTTGCCGCGGGCGTCTACTTCTTCTACGGCTTCGTTGTGCCGGTGCTTGCGGCCTTGGTGATCGGTTTTGCCAGCTGGCCGCTCTACCGGCGGCTACTGCGTCGCTGCGGCGGCAACACCACCATTGCCGCCACAATCGCCATCGTGCTGATCGTCACCTTCCTGATCATCCCCATCGTCGCCGCCGTCACCTACACGACAGGCGAAGTCCGCGAATGGGTCGCCTGGCTGATCCATGCCAACCGCTTCGGCGAGCCCAGTCCGCAATGGATCGCGGCACTTCCCTTTGCCGGTCCCTATCTCGACGATCTCTGGGTCAAGTATATCGGCAGCCCCGGCACCATGGGCGAACTAATCCAGGCGGTGAGCGGCGCCCACATCGGCAACATCTACCGCGCCGTGCTGGCCGCAGGCGGCGGTGCGTTCCACCTGCTCCTGACGCTGCTGTTCATGCTGATCGCGCTGTTCTTCGTCTATCGAGACGGCGCCTCGTTCTCGCGCCAGATCGACATGCTCGGCGAGCGAATCCTGCCGAACCGCTGGGAGCGGATTTCCCGCGTCGTGCCGGCCACCATCAGTTCGACCGTCATGGGCATGACGCTGATCGCCATCGGTGAAGGCATTGTCCTCGGTGTCGCCTATTGGGTCGCAGGCGTCCCCTCGCCGGTTACGCTCGGCGTCCTCACCGGCATCATGGCGTTGATCCCCGGCGGAGCGCCGTTGTCGTTTACGCTGGTATCGCTCTATCTGGTGGCCAGCGGCTCGCACGTCGCCGGCATCAGTCTGTTCGTCTGGGGCACCGTCGAACTCTTCATCGTCGACAAGACGCTGCGTCCGAAGCTGGTGGGCGGTCCCATCAAGCTGCCATTCCTGCCGACCTTCTTCGGCCTGATTGGCGGCGTCAAGACGATGGGCTTCCTCGGCCTGTTCATCGGCCCCGTCCTGATGGCCCTGCTCGTCGCCATCTGGCGCGAATGGATGCACGAGGTGCGCACGGGAGATCAGGCCGATATCGGGCCGCAAATCATCGTCGATGAGCACGCCCCGCCGCCGTCAAGGGTTGCCGAGGGCTGATTATTCTCTAAGGGGGACGATGCGAACAGGCGCGATGGAACACGGTTTCCATCGCTCCGCTATCCATGCCGTGGCGCGCCACCTTTACTCTGGATGTGCTCATCAGCGCGGCCTGATGGTCGCAAACGGCAACGCGGTGACCACACCGCATTACCTTACGTCACCCACCCTTTGGTAAGTTAAAAGCCGCCCCGTAACTAGCTGATAGAGGCCGGCCATCGCATACATGCCGCAGCGTTAGATCACGGCCTGAAGAGTTCCGACTTACGCCAGCTTTTTCGTATCCGGGCCAATGCCACCGCCGACGGGCACAAGTGTCTGCTGCGCCATGTGCAGCCGCTTGTATGGACCGGCGCGGTGTAGCAGCTCGCTATGGCTGCCCTGCTCGACCACCTTGCCCTTGTCGATCACGCATATCCGGTCGGCCTCGGTGATCGTTGCAAGACGGTGGGCGATGACGAGCGTCGTGCGGCCCTGCGAAAGCTCGGCCAGCGATTGCTGGATGGCGCGTTCGGTCTCGGTATCGAGCGCCGAGGTCGCTTCGTCGAGGATCAGGATCGGCGGGTTCTTCAGAAATATGCGCGCGATGGCAAGCCGCTGCTTCTGGCCGCCGGACAGCTTGACGCCGCGCTCGCCGATAATCGTGTCGAGCCCGGCCGGCAAGCCGGCAATGACGTCGTCAAGACGCGCCCTCCGCGCCGCATCGCGGATATCGGCTTCGCTGGCGCCGAGCCTGCCATAAGCGATGTTTTCACGCATCGTGCCGGCAAACAGGAAGACGTCCTGCTGCACGATACCGATGCTGGAGCGCAGCGACGTCAGCGTCATTTCCCTGATGTCGACGCCATCGATCTTGATCGCCCCTCCCGCCACATCATAGAAGCGCGGTAGCAGCGAACAGACCGTGGTCTTGCCCGCGCCGGAGGGGCCGACGAAGGCAATCGTCTCGCCCGCTGTAATCGTCAGGTCGAGCCCATCGAGGATCGGCTTTCCCGCCTCGTATTCGAACTGGACGTTGTCATAGCGGATATCGCCCTTCAGCCGCGGCATCGTCTTGGCGCCCGCCTGGTCGGCGATGTCGGGTGCGGTATCGAGAAACGAGGTGTAGCGCTGGAAGCCGGCGATCCCCTTTGGATAGGTTTCGATGACCGAATTGATCTTGTCGATCGGCCGGAAAAAGACGCCGACCAGCAGCAGGAAACCGACGAAACCGCCGGCCGTAAGCTCGCCCTTGGTCACATACCAAGCGCCGACGAGCATGACGACCACCTGCACGAAGCGCATCGACAGGTAGGACAGCGACGTCGATGCCGCCATCGCCCAGTAGGCCTGCAGTTTGGTCGAGAGATAGCCCGCATTGTTGGCTGCGAACAGCTGGCGCTCGTGCTCTTCGTTTGCGAAGGCCTGAACGACGCGGATGCCGCCCACCGTTTCCTCGATGCGGGCGTTGAAATCAGCGACCCGGCCATAGAGCGAATGCCAGGTCTTCGTCATCCGCCGGCCGTAACGCGTGGTTACCCATGCGGTCAGCGGCACGATCAGCGCTGTGACGATTGCCAGCGGCGGGTGCTCCCACCACATCAGCAGAAACGCGCCGATCAGCGTCATGATGGCGATGAACACGTCCTCAGGGCCGTGATGCGCCACCTCGCCGATCTCCTCGAGATCCTTGGTCAGACGGGCCACGAGATGACCGGTCTTCTGATTGTCGAAATAGGAGAAGGACAGCTTTTGCAGGTGATCGAAGGCGCGCGCCCGCATCTCCGTCTCGATCTTGAGGCCGAGCATGTGTCCCCAGTAGGTGACGATCACCTGCAGGCCGGCATTGACGACATAGATCATCAGCAGCCCGAGTGCTGCAAGCCCGATCAGTCCCAACTGCCCGGTCGGCAGCAGCCGGTCGATGAACAGCGTGACCGCAACCGGAAAGGCCAGTTCAAGCAGACCAGCCGTGACTGCGCTGCCGAAGTCGAGAACAAACAGCCCCCGATGCGGGCGGTAGTATCCGGCAAAACGTTTCAGCAGCGATGATGTGCTCATCCTCGAGCCTTTCCAAGGTCAGAAAAATATTGGAACTCTCGCGTCGCGCGCGTCCGGCGAATGCGGCCGGAGACTGCACCATGTGGTTCGGCTGGATATCCAAATCTGGCGTCTGAAAGTCAAGTTACTTCTTGTTGAGAGTTCCACGAATTGGCTTCTGTGTCAGTGCGATGGCGTTACCTCGTGGTCAGCCTGTTTTCTCGCCGCGTGATCGCCGTGATAAAAAATTGAGCATTGCTGTCCGGTTTTTTGGCAGGAAATTTACCGTTCGATAAATTTTTGACCAAACGATAAATAAGAGTGTGTTCGTCGCGCGCTTTGAGATTGATTTCGTTGCGTTTTGTCAACTTGGCACGCAACCTGCATTGAAAATCCCGAACCAGGCCATCGGCCGCGCTGCCTCAAGAGGAGAGCAAATATGGAAATCGGTGTTTTCATTCCCATTGGAAACAATGGTTGGCTGCTGTCGGAAAACGCACCGCAGTACAAGCCGAGCTTCGAGCTCAACAAGGAAATCACTCTCAGGGCCGAAAAATACGGCTTCGATTTCGCGCTGTCGATGATCAAGCTGCGCGGCTTTGGCGGTAAGACTGAATTCTGGGACTACAATCTGGAATCCTTCACGCTGATGGCGGGCCTCGCGGCCGTGACCTCGAAGATCAAGCTGTTCGGCACCACGGCCACGCTGGTCATGCCGCCGGCGATCGTCGCCCGCATGGCGACCACCATCGACAGCATTTCCGGTGGCCGTTTCGGCGTCAATCTGGTGACGGGCTGGCAGCGGCCGGAATACAGCCAGATGGGCCTGTGGCCTGGTGATGACTACTTCGGCGATCGCTACGAATACCTATCGGAGTATACGACAGTGCTGAAGGACCTGCTGACGTCGGGCCAATCCGACCTCAAGGGCAAGTTCTTCCAGATGGACGATTGCCATATGAAGCCGATCCCGGAGGGTGACGTGAAGCTCATCTGCGCCGGATCCTCGGACAAGGGTCTCGCCTTCTCCGCCAAGTTTGCCGACTACAGCTTCTGCTTCGGCGTCGGTGTCAACACGCCGACTGCCTTTGCGCCGACCAATAAACGCCTGCTCGCTGCAACCGAACAGACCGGACGCGACGTGCGATCGTTCGTGCTGACGATGATCCTCGCCGAGGAGAAATCGGCGGATGCGTGGGCGAAATGGGAGCACTACAAGGCTGGTGCCGACCAGGAGGCGATCAAGTGGCTTGGCGTCCAGGGCGCCGCAGATACCAAGTCGGGAACGGATACCAACGTCCGCCACATGGCAAATCCCGTCTCGGCGGTGAACATCAACATGGGCACGCTGATCGGCTCCTACGGGGAGGTTGCCGCCATGCTCGACGAGATGGCGGAGGTGCCGGGCACCGGCGGTGTTATGCTGACCTTCGACGACTTCGTCGAAGGTGTCGAGAAGTTCGGCAAGTATGTCCAGCCGCTGATGAAGAGCCGCCGCCACGTCACCGAAATGCTGGAGGCAGCCGAATGATCGCCGTTGCATCTGCCGGATATCAAGCACCCATGGAGCGCACCCAAAGCGTACCCCTCCCTGCCCGCCCCGAGCCCATCACCCTGAAGCCGAGCGAAACCGCCGTCGTGGTCGTCGATATGCAGAACGCCTACTCCACCGAGGGCGGCTATGTCGATCTCGCGGGCTTCGATATCGAAGGCGCCAAGGGCACGATCTCGAACATCAAGAAGACGCTGGATGCGGCACGCGCCGCCGGTGTCCAGGTGATCTATTTCCAGAACGGCTGGGACAAGGATTACGTAGAGGCCGGCGGACCCGGTTCTCCGAACTGGCACAAGTCCAATGCGCTCAAGCACATGCGCGCCAATCCGGAGCTGCAGGGCCAACTGCTCGCCAAGGGCACCTGGGATTACGCCATCGTCGACGAGTTGCAGCCGCAGCCTGGCGATATCCTGGTGCCGAAGACACGCTACAGCGGTTTCTTCAACACCAACATGGACAGCGTCCTGCGCGCTCGTGGCATCCGTAATCTGGTGTTCGTTGGCATTGCCACCAATGTCTGCGTCGAGAGCTCGCTGCGAGATGCCTTTCACCTCGAATACTTCGGCGTGATGCTCGAAGATGCCACGCATCACCTCGGCCCCGACTTCATCCAGCAGGCGACAGTTTACAACGTCGAGAAGTTCTTCGGCTGGGTGGCCACCGTCAATGATTTCTGTGGCGTCATCTCACAAGCCGCGCCCACCGAAGCCTGATTTCAACACAGGAGGATATCCAATGCCCAAGTCCATCATCGTGCCCGAGGGAACCCAGAAGCCGATCGCCCCCTATTCGCCGGGTACGTATGCCGATGGCATCGTCTACGTTTCCGGCACCCTGCCCTTTGACAAGAACAACGATGTCGTTCATGTCGGGGACGCTGGTGCGCAGACCCGCCACGTGCTCGAAACCATCAAATCGGTGATCGAGACCGCCGGCGGCACCATGGAAGACGTGACCATGAACCACATCTTCGTCACCGACTGGTCCAACTATCAGGCCGTCAACGCTGTCTACGCCGAATATTTCCCCGGCGACAAACCGGCCCGTTACTGCGTTCTCTGCGGCCTCGTAAAACCCGACGCGCTGGTCGAGATCGCCACCGTCGCCCATATCGGCAAAAAGTGAGTACCATGCATTTCGACGTTCACGGCCTGACACATACCGACGCCCGCACCATCATCCTGTCCTCGGGTCTCGGCGGCTCCGGCAGCTACTGGACGCCTCAGATCGAGGCGCTGTCCCGTGATTTCCGCGTGATCACCTATGATCACCGCGGCACCGGGAAAACCGGCGGCGAGGTTCCAGAGGCGGGCGGCATTGCCGCCATGGCCGACGACGTGTTGGAGATTGCGCTGGAACTCGGGCTGGAACGGTTCGACTTCATGGGCCACGCGCTCGGCGGTCTTGTCGGCCTCGACATCGCGCTCCGCCGTCCAGATCTGATCGGCCAGCTGATCCTCGTCAACGCCTGGAGCAAGGCCGATGCGCAATCCGGCCGCTGCTTCGATGTCCGCATCGAGCTGCTGGAGCGCTCCGGCGTCGAGATGTTCGTCAAGGCGCAACCGCTGTTCCTCTATCCCGCCGTCTGGATGTCGGAGAACCCGGATCGCATGGCCGCCGACGAGGCTCACGGCGTTGCCCACTTCCAGGGCAAGACCAATGTCCTCAGACGCATCTCTGCACTGCGCGCCTTCGATATCGACGACAAGCTGTCGGAGATTGCCGCACATACGCTGGTGGTGGCCACCCACGACGATCTGCTCGTGCCCTACACGCGCTCGATTCGCCTCGCGGAGGGCTTGCCTCATGCCGAACTCGCACTTACCAACTTCGGTGCTCATGCGGTGAATATCGTCGAGCCTGAAGAATTCAACAGAACCATCCTGCGCTTCCTCAGTGATGCGAGACCCGAAATCCGCTAGGAGCCAGCTATGCAAGCCTCAGCCAAGATCGCCACCGCAACGCCGAGCGTTTCCTCGCAAGACGAGCGCAAGCAGGAGTACCGTGACGCCATGGCGCGGCTGGGAGCGGCGGTCAACATCGTCACGACGGACGGTCCTGGCGGTCTGGCGGGCTTTGCCGCCACCGCCGTCTGCAGCGTTACCGACGATCCGCCGACCTTGCTTGTCTGCCTCAACCGAACCTCCTCGGCTTACCCAGCCGTCACCGCCAACCAAGTGCTCTGCGTCAACACGCTCTCCCACAGCCACGAGGATCTAAGCCGACGGTTCGGCGGCAAGACGCCGGTCAAGGAACGCTTCGAAGGCGCCAGTTGGTCGGTGCTGGAAACCGGCGCGCCCGCACTCGACGACGCGCTGATCTCGCTCGACTGCAAGGTCCGGACCATCTCCGACGGCGGCACTCATGACATCCTGATCTGCGAAGTCCTCGCCATCAAGGAGAACGAAGGTGGCCAGGCGCTGATCTATTTCGACCGGCGCTACCATACGATCTAGATCGCATCGCTCGTTCCGGAACAATAACTTAGCGTCGCGCGTTCATAGGCTGGAATTCGGCCATCACGTTGCGTGACATCCCGTCGCGCCGCCGTATCCCGCCTCGGAGACGTCGATGCCTTGGATTGCCTTTATCGTTCATTTCTTCGCTGCGGCCATTATGACCAACGGCATCCCGCATTTCGTTAACGGCGTCTGTGGTCGCAGGTTTCGTACGCCTTTCGGAAGGACATCGGGTGGCAGCGACAGCTCGGCCGAGCTGAACGTTGTCTGGGGCTGGGCCAATTTCGTCGTGGCCTTCCTGCTGTTCGCCAATATCGGTCCGCTTTACATCGGTACGCCGATCGACACGATCTTCGTCGCTGCCGGTGTGCTGGTGGCAGGTCTGTTGCTATCGCGGATTTTTGCCGGAAAGTCCGTCTGATCCAGCCTCTTCCCTTGCGCGTAGAGAAGCCTAGTATCCCAAGGGTATCGTTGTATCCCAGGGGTATCGTTCCCTACGGATGTCTGGAGATCTTGCCCATGCGCGCCGTCTTCGCAATCTTCGTCATCTCTCTCGTATCCGTGCTCTCTCTGTTCCCGGCACGCGCGGAAGACCCGCTCAAAGCGACACGGACCATGATCGAGGCGCAGATCAAGGCCTTTCTTCAAGACGATCCGGAAGCTGCTTATTCGTACGCCGCACCGGGCATCAAGGCAGCTTATCCCGACAAGAACGTCTTCTTCGCGATGGTGAAGAAAAGCTACGAGCCGGTCTACCATCCCGGAAACTACGCCTTCGGTCGCAGCCGCTCGATCGACAACGGCGCGCTGATCTACCACGAGGTTTTGATCTCGGGTCGCGACGGCAAGGACTGGACGGCGATCTACCAGGTCGCCCGTCAGCCGGACGGTGGGTACAAGATCAACGGCGTGCAAATCCTGCCGAACACCGAGAGCAAGGGAATTTGAAGCGAATAGCGATCAAACCGGATCGATATCGCCCCTCGCCCATTCTTCTTGCGTCTCAGCCATGAAGTCGGCGAACCGACCCTCTTCGATCGACTTGCGAATTCCCTGCATCAGCTCCTGATAGTAGGAGAGGTTGTTCCACGACAGCAGCATACCGCCCAGCGCCTCGTTCGAGCGTACCAGGTGGTGCAGATAAGCACGCGAATAGTCGCGCGTGGCCACGCAGTTCGACTGCTCGTCGAGCGGCCGCATGTCTTCGGCATGACGGGCGTTGCGTATATTGACCTTGCCGCGACGCGTGAATGCCAGGCCATGGCGGCCGGAGCGGGTCGGCATCACGCAGTCGAACATGTCGATCCCGCGCGCCACTGAACGCAGAATGTCTTCGGGCGTGCCGACGCCCATGAGATAGCGCGGCTTTTCGGTCGGAAGAACCGGAAGCGTCTCTTCCAGCATCTTCAGCATCACGGCCTGCGGCTCGCCGACGGCAAGACCGCCGACTGCGTAACCCTTGAGGTCAAGCTCGGTGAGAGCCGCGGCCGAACGCACGCGCAGCGCCGGGATGTCACCGCCTTGGACGATGCCGAACATCGCCTTGCCCGGCTGGTTTCCAAACGCCACCTTGCAGCGCTCAGCCCAGCGCAGCGACATTTCCATCGCCCGCTCGATCTCGCGCGGTTCGGACGGAAGCGCCACGCATTCGTCGAGCTGCATCTGAATATCGCTGTCGAGCAGCCCCTGGATCTCGATCGAGCGCTCCGGCGACATGTGGTGCAGGCTGCCGTCGATATGCGACTTGAAGGTCACGCCCTGTTCGTCGAGCTTGCGCAGCCCCGACAGCGACATGACCTGGAACCCGCCTGAGTCCGTCAGGATCGGCCCCTTCCAGCCGATCAGCCCATGCAGGCCGCCAAGCCGCGCAACGCGCTCGGCGGTCGGGCGCAGCATCAGGTGGTAGGTGTTGCCGAGAATGATATCGGCGCCGCCGTCGCGCACCTGGTCGAGATACATCGCCTTGACGGTGCCAACCGTTCCCACGGGCATGAACGCCGGCGTGCGGATCGTGCCGCGCGGCATGGAGACTTCGCCAAGACGGGCGCCAGCATCGGTTTTCTTCAGGGTGAACTGGAAATTCTCGGTCATCTAGTCTTTCCGGAAAAGAAGGCTGGAATCGCCGTAGGAATAGAAGCGATAGCCTGTGGAAATGGCATGGTCGTATGCCGCCCGCATGGTCTCCAGACCGGCGAAGGCCGAAACCAGCATGAACAGCGTCGAGCGCGGCAGGTGGAAGTTGGTCATCAGCACGTCGACCGCCTTGAAGCGATAGCCCGGCGTGATGAAGATGCCGGTGGCGCCGGCCCAGCCGCGGACCTCGCCGTTATCCTGCGCAGCACTCTCGATAAGACGCAGCGACGTCGTGCCGACGCAGACGATCCGCCCGCCCCGTGCGCGCACTGCGTTCAGCTTGGCCGCCGTCTCGCCGCTGACATAGCCGCTTTCGAGATGCATCTTGTGATCGTCGGTGTCGTCGGCCTTCATCGGCAAAAAGGTGCCTGCGCCGACATGAAGCGTCACGAAATGTCGCTCGATGCCAGCCTTGTCGAGCGCATCGAAGAGCTCTGGCGTGAAATGCAGTCCGGCCGTCGGCGCGGCAACAGCGCCGTCCTCGCGGGCGTAGATGGTCTGGTAATCGGTCCGGTCGCGCGCATCCTCGGCGCGCTTGGCGGCGATATAGGGTGGCAGCGGAATGTGGCCGACGGAATGGATGACTTCGTCGAGCACCGGGCCCGACAGATCGAAGACCAGCGTCACCTCGCCGCCCTCGCCTTTTTCCTCGACGGTGCAATCCAGCTTGCCGAGCAGACAGCTGCCGCCATCATGGCCGAAGGCGATCCGGTCGCCGATCTTGATGCGCTTGCCGGGCTTGGCGAACGCTTTCCAGCGATTGGCGCCGACCCGCATGTGCAGCGTCGCGGAAACCTGCTGTCCGCCGGCACCCTCGCGATGACGGATGCCCTCGAGTTGCGCGGGAATGACCTTCGTGTCGTTGAACACAAGCGCGTCGCCGGCGCGCAGGAAGGACGGCAGCTCCGAGACGCGATGATCCGAAAGCACGGTCTCGCCGTTAGGCTCCACGACGAGCAGACGCGCGCTGTCGCGCGGCTCGGCGGGCCGCAGCGCGATGCGCTCGTCGGGCAGATCGAAATCGAAAAGGTCTACGCGCATGAAGTCGGTTCCAGGCAAAGCGAAACCCGCCCCGCGCTCTCGCGCAAGGGCGGGTTCCAGCAAACATCACAATCAGACGTCGGCGGCAACCCGCATCGAGACGATCGAGTCAGGATCCTTCGGTGGCTCGCCCTTGGTGATCTTGTCGACATTTTCCATGCCTTCGATGACCTGGCCCCAGACGGTGTACTGTTTGTCGAGGAAGGTCGCATCGTCGAAAACGATGAAGAACTGCGAATTGGCCGAGTTCGGGTCGCTGGAGCGAGCCATCGAGCAGACGCCACGCAGATGCTTTACCGTCGAGAATTCGGCCTTCAGGTTCGGCTTGTCGGAGCCGCCCATGCCGGCGCGATCCAGGCCACCGCCCTGCTTGCCGAACTTCACGTCGCCGGTCTGCGCCATGAAGCCGGAGATTACGCGGTGGAAGACGACGCCATCATAGGCCTTTTCGCTGGCCAGTTCCTTGATGCGGGCCACGTGGCCAGGCGCTACCTCAGGCAAAAGCTGGATGACAACCTTGCCCTTGGTGGTTTCCAGGATGATGGTGTTTTCGGGATCCTTGATCTCGGCCATTCTTGTTCTCCTACTTCTTTTGAAACTTACTTCTTGCCGATGGTGACTTTGACCATCTGGTCGGGATCGGTGACTTCGCCGTTCTGGCCTTCACCCTTCTTGATCTTGTCGACATTTTCCATGCCGGAGATGACCTTGCCGACGACCGTGTACTGGCCGTTCAGGAACGAGCCGTCCGCGAACATGATGAAGAACTGCGAGTTGGCGGAATTCGGGTCCTGCGAGCGCGCCATGCCGACCGTGCCGCGCACAAACGGCGTCTTCGAGAACTCGGCCGGGATGTTCGGCAGATCCGAACCGCCGGTGCCGACCTGGGCCTTGTCGAAGCCCTTGGACACATTGCCGTACTGCACGTCGCCGGTCTGGGCCATGAAGCCGTCGATGACGCGGTGGAAAGCAACGCCGTCGTAGGCGCCCTTTTTGGCTAAAGCCTCGATCTGGGCGACATGCTTCGGCGCGACGTCGGGCGCCAGTTCGATCACAACTGGACCGGTCTTCAGCTGGATCGTCATGGTGTCGGCCGCGAAAGCGTCGCCGGCAAACGAAGCGAGATAGAGCACGCCGGCAAATGCGAGATAAAACAGTTTCATGTGAGCTCCGTTGCGGCGAGTTCGCCTAGGATTTGCGCTTGGATTGAAGGGCTTTCAAGACGGCGTCAGGCACGAACGCGCTGACATCGCCTCCCATGCCCGCGATTTGGCGGACCAATGTGGCGGTTATGGGCCGCGAGGCTGTTCCGGCAGGCAGAAAAACGGTCTGGATATCTGGCGCCATCTGCCTGTTCATACCGGCCATCTGCATTTCGTAGTCGAGATCGGTGCCGTCGCGAAGACCGCGGATCAGAAGCGTCGCGCCATGCGCCCGCGCCGCATCCACCACCAGATTGTCAAACGAGACGACGGAAATCTCCGAGAGCTTGCCGGGCAGAACTTCGGCGAGCGACTGACGGATCAGATCGGCCTTTTCCTCGAACGAGAAAAGCGGCGCCTTGCCCGGATGAACACCGATCGCGACGATCACCTTGGACGCAACATTCAGCGCCTGCACGAGCACATCGACATGTCCGTTCGTGATCGGGTCGAAAGACCCGGGATAGAAAGCTGTCGTCATCGGTCCGACCGTTTGGTTTCGACGCCTTTTGTCACGGATAAAGCCGTGCCGCAAGTCATTTGCCCGAGCTGCCTGCCGCGACTGAATGCTGGATGAACGGGTCATTCAAGGCCGCTTCAGCCGCCATGCTTATAACGGAATGCATCAACGCCGCCGATGCCATTCCGGTCTCGGCTAATCCTGGAAACCCCGATGCTCATCCTGCTTGTCATCACCGCCGTCGCCCTCTCGCTCGCTGCCGAATTTCTCTATGCATACGTCGAGGAAATCCGCGATGGCGGCTGGGTACGCGATGACGTCAGGGAACATCACGAGATCGTTCGCGTTATAGGTCGTGTCGCCTTTAAACCGATTAGAGATGACGCATAAACCGATTTAATAACATGAACGCCAGATGAACGAGGCATTCAAACAGGCTTCAGATCAGCGTTGGTAAACGAGTAGTCAATGTCCCGCGGAACCATTTCCAAACGGACGCGTTCTTTCAATCGAAGCGTTGCGCGAATAGGCGCTACAAGGAAGATGATATGCCAAACAAGATTACCATGATTAACGTAGTATGGATGGTAATGATGACGGGTATGCTTGCAGCAACTGTTGCGCTTTACGATCAGAAAGTTGATGCGTCCAAAGTATATGGTCCCTATGCGTCGGCCCGTGCGGCCGTTATGAGCCAATACTGAGGGACGTGAAAGCAACATCCTGGAGGATTGCTTATGTTCACGATCTTGACTGTGCTTACCGCCCTTATCAGCATCATGTTTATCGTCTCAGTGGCGTCGACCGTAACCGCGCTGCGGCGTGAAAACGAAGACGACAAGAGATTGCAGGGCAAGCATAGCGTCTTTTGATCTGCATCGAGCAGTCCGACAGCCGCACTGGAAGAAAAAGCCGGAAGGGTCTCCCACCCTTCCGGCTTTTTTTCTTGCATAAACTTTGAAAAGACGCGATCCGATCAGATCGACTTCAGCGTCCAATCGACAATCTCGCTGGTGACGCCGGCAAAGGCGCGGTCGAGCGCCTTGACGAAGACCTCGTTTGAGCTGCCGCCTGTTGGCACCGATTGTGTGAACACCTTCTGTGCCCGCACCGAGCCGTTGCGGTCGTTGAGAATCTTCGCGGATATCTCCACCACGGCCTGGCTGCCGCCCCCCGTGCGAATTTCGAAAGCGCGGATGTCGGTGACGACCTGATAGTCGATTGCCAGCCCCTGCCCCGGAATGCCGACCCCGCCGACCTTGCCTGAGTTCTCGTAGGCTTCGACCAGCTTGGCCTGCACCATGCGCGGCAGCTTGTCGCTCCACTGCGCCTTGGCGAGATATTGTATCTCCGACGAGGACACCTTGATGACGATCTGCTCGCTGTTCAGCGCCTGCAGCGCCGTCGGCTGCTGCACCAGGATCTGCCGGCCCTTCGCCAACGGTCCGCTGCCGCCGACGGGCGCCGACAGGTCAAACGTATCGTTTTTCGCTGCCGTTCCGCAGCCTGAGAGCACTGCTGCCAGCAACGGCATGGCGATCGCGCTTTTCAGCAGCCACGAGCGACGCAAAAACAAATCCGACACAGCCATATGCTGACTTCCCCTGTTAACGCCGGCTACGGCCGTCATATTGTTTCACGCTGTCCCCGCCGAAAATCAGGCGCTGCGGGTCCTTGTCGAAATTGCTGATCGCATCGTTGAGGTTCTGGAAAGTCGAACGGGCATCGTTGACCAAGGCCTGAACGTCACGCAGTCCGCCGCTCGAGAACTTCTGCAGGTTATCGGCAATCGGCCCGATGCGGGCATTCAGATTGTCCGCCACCTTCTTGAACGATTCTAGCGTGTCGCGCGCCTGCGTGAACATCGACTGCGTGCTGTCATCGCCGAGCAGCGTGTCGAGCTTCGCAAGGATGCCATCGACGCGGGTCGAGGCGGCATTGAGCTTGTTCGACATCTCGGTGACGTTCTGGATCGTCGAGTCTATGTCCTTCTGGTGGGCATTCACCGTGTTGGCCACATCCTTGATGGAAGCCACGGCAACGCGAGCATCCTTGGTCGCCTGCGAGATGTCGTCAACGGACCCCTTGACCTTGGCAGGATCGATCTGCGCCACCAGCGTATCGACCTTGTCGAGCGTCGCCTGCGCCTTCTTGCCGAAGTCGTTGTAGGTGGTCGCCGTTTCCTGGAATTTCTGGATCGCATCCTTCAGTCCGCCGGAAGCGTCTGCAACGTTCTTGCTGACGGTCTCGGCGTTGGTGAGAATGGTATCGACCTTCTTGGCATCGACCGCCTTGACCAGCGCCTCGACGGCTGCCAGCGTCGAGTCGACTCGGCCCGAAACGTTGCGCACCGTCTCGGAAAGCTGTCCGACACTCTGCAGGAAGCTGTCTATGTTGCCGGAGTTCTTGGCCAGCGCATCCGAGAAGGTCTCGGCGTTCTGCAATGTCTTGGTCAGCGGTCCGCGCGCGTCCTTGACGAATCCCTGCACCTGCCCGACGGCGTCGTTGGCACGGTCGAGGATCTTGTCGGCCGTCGCCAGAAGGTTGGTGACGCTCGACTGGTCGGCGACGATCACCGCCCGCTTGCCCGTCTCGGCCGCCGTCTGCAGGATGTTCTTCTCGCCCACCCGGCCGCCGGACAATTCGATATAGGCCGCACCCGTCAGACCCTGGATCTCGAGGATCGCCTTGGTCGTCGGGTAGATCGGTGCATCGACGCGAACCTCGGTGAAGGCCAGCGAGAATTGCGGATCGTCGGCATCGATGGACAGTGACTGCACCGAGCCGACCTGAATACCGTTGAAACGCACCGGCGAGCCGACGCTGAGGCCGTTGGCCGAGCCCGGAATGCGCACGATCAGCTCCGACATCGGTCCGCCGCGCCCATACTCTGCCATCCAGTAGACGAAGCCGAACGCAGCCGCGATGACCAGGACCGTGAAGAAGCCGACGATTGTGTAGTTCGCTTTGGTTTCCATCTTATCCGCTCACTTCCCGCGGCTATCTTGCGCCAGCCTGTAGTCGGCTGTGGCGTGGCTATCCTGCGGCACGATCGAACGCGCGCGCTTGCCCTTGAAATAAGCCTGGACCCAAGGGTCGTCATAGGCCAGCATGTCTTCGATCGTTCCCTCAACCATCACCCGCTTCTTGCCGAGCACCGCGATGCGGTCGCAGACGGAAAACAGGCTGTCGAGGTCGTGTGTCACCATGTAGACGGTCAGTCCCAGCGTATCGCGCAGCTTGGCGATCAGATCGTCAAACTCGGCGGCGCCGATCGGATCGAGGCCCGAGGTCGGTTCGTCGAGAAACACCAGTTCCGGGTCGAGCGCCAGAGCGCGTGCCAGTGCGGCGCGCTTGATCATGCCGCCTGAAAGCTCCGAGGGATACTTGTCGGCGGCATCGGCCGCCAGTCCCACCAGCCGAATCTTCAGATGCGCCAGTTCGTCCATCAGGGATGTCGGAAGGTCGAGATACTCGCGCATCGGAACCTGGATGTTTTCCTTGACCGTCAGCGATGAAAAAAGCGCGCCCTGCTGGAACAGCACACCGAGGCGCATGTCGAGCGCATTGCGCTGCGGCTCGTTAAGCTCGTCGAAATCCTGGCCAAGAATCTTGATCTGGCCGGACCGTCGCGGCAGCAGCCTCAGCACCGTACGCATCAGCACCGACTTGCCGGTGCCGGACGCGCCGACGAAGCCAAGGATCTCGCCCTTGTAGATATCGAGATTGAGATTATCGAGAACGATCTTCGACCCGAAGCCGACAGTGACGTCGCGCGCCGAAAGCACGATATCCCGTCCCGCTTCATCCTTGGTCGTTGTCTGCTGTTCGTCCACGCAAAATCCCTAAAAATTAATGGCTGCATAGAACATGGCGAAGAGCCCGTCCATGAGAATGACGACGAAGATCGCCTTCACAACCGCCGCCGTTACGTGCTGTCCAAGCGATTCGGCGCTACCACCTACCTTTAAGCCTTCGACGGCCGCAACGATACCGATAACCAGCGCCATGAACGGCGCCTTGATCATGCCGGACAGAACTGTCGACAGGGTGATGGCTTCATGCAGGCGGGCAATGAAGTTGGCGAAGGTGATGCCGGAATAGCCCCAGGCGACGACGGCCGCACCGAACAGCGAGGCGAAATTCGCCAGCACCGTCAGCAGCGGCAAGGCGACAGTGAGCGCCACCAAACGTGGAAAGATCAGCACGCCGATCGGGTTAAGGCCCATGACCTTCAGCGCATCGACCTCTTCGCGCATCTTCATCGAGCCGATTTCGGCCGTAATGGCGCTGCCGGAGCGACCCGCAATCATGATAGCGGTGAGCAGCACGCCGATTTCGCGCAGCTGCAGAATGCCGACGAGATCGACCACGAAGACTTCGGCGCCGAAATAGCGCAGCTGGAAGGCGCCCTGCTGCGCGATGATCGCGCCGATCAGAAACGACATCAGCAGAATGATCGGAACGGCGCGCACGCCCATATGGTCGATCTGGTTGACGATCGATGCCGGCGATACGCCGCTGCCGCGACCGAACTTCATCTGCGCGCCGCGCACAGCCGAGCCGAGGATGTACATCGCCGCGGCCAGATTGTTCCACAGGTCGTACATCAGACGGCCTATCGGCGCGAACAGCTTTTCCTGCAACGACCGCGCCGGCACCTGTTCGACCTCGGGCTTTTCCGGCTCTTCAGAGAACGACGCCAGCAGTTCGTCAATATGCGGATTGCTGCCTTCGATCTGGACGCTGCCGCCGGCCTCCTCGACCTGCTTCTTCAGCCGGCAGAGCAGCCACACGCCTGCGGTGTCGATATCGGTAATCCCGGACAGATCGAGCGTCAGCGCGCCCTTGTTGTCGCCGTGGAGTTTCTCGAAGTCCTTGAGGACGAGATGGATGTTGGCGCTTCGCCAGTTGCCCTCGAGAAGCACGCGAGTACCCGAACCATTTGCCTGGTCGTCCACGTGCAGTGAGGCGGCGTTACGGTGCTCGGACTTCAAAATGCTTGTGTCTCTCAAGGCTTACGGCGACATTGCCGACTCGCGAACATCGGTTCGCCGCGTTCAGCCAATATAACGATGCCACATCAGATTTCCATGCTTGCGGGATTGCAATTATGCCACGGTCACTCGAAATCCACACCGATACATTTCCGATTGCAGGGACGTTCACGATTTCGCGCGGCAGCAAAACCACTGCCGAGGTGATCGCCTGCGTCATACGCGAGGGCAGTATCGTGGGACGCGGCGAATGCTTGCCCTATCGACGTTACGGCGAAACGATCGACAACGTCGCCGCGCAGATCGAGGCTGTCCGCCCGCGCATCGAGCAGGGCCTCTCCCGCCACGACCTGCAGAGCGCCATGCCGCCGGGCGCCGCGCGAAACGCCGTCGATTGCGCGCTCTGGGATCTGGAAGCCAAGCGCGCAGGCACCTCGGTCGCAGCCATGCTCGGCCTCGCGACGCCGCAACCGCTGACGACGGCCTTCACCATCTCGCTCGGCGAGCCGGACGTCATGGCGGCGCAGGCGCGTGCCTATGCCGGCCGCACCTTGCTCAAGGTCAAGGTCGGCACGTCGGACGACGAAAGCCGCATTCGCGCCGTCCGCGCCGCCGCCCCCAACACGTCAATCATCCTCGACGCCAACGAAGGCTGGCCCGAAGACACGCTGGAGCACCATCTGCGCATCGCCGCCGATGCCGGCGTGGCGCTGGTCGAACAGCCGCTGCCGGCGGGCAAGGACGCCTTGCTGGCCACGATCGATCGGCCGATCGTCGTCTGCGCCGATGAAAGCGTTCACCACACCGGCGATCTTGCCGGTCTGCGCGACCGCTACGACGCCATCAACATCAAGCTCGACAAGACGGGCGGATTGACCGAGGCGCTGGCCATGAAGCTGGAAGGGCAGCGTCTGGGTTTTCAGATCATGCTGGGCTGCATGGTCGGAACCTCGCTCGCCATGGCGCCCGCCGTGCTGCTGGCGCAAGATGCCGAGTTCGTCGATCTCGACGGGCCGTTGCTTCTGGCACGCGATCGGGAACCCGGGCTGCGCTATCAGGCCTCTCTGGTCTTCCCGCCGGAGCCTGCTCTCTGGGGCTGAAGATAGTAGGCGACGATGATCAGGCCGAGCCCGATCATTGCGATCAGTGCCATCACATAATAGCTCGCCAGCCCAAGAAATGCGTAGATGTATCCGGATGCGATGGTCATCAGCCCCATGAACATGCCGTTGTAGAAGAAGTAGGCCCCTTGGGCCGACGATTCCTGCGTCGCCTGCACAGAGGCGACGATCCGCCGCTGCACACCCGTGTGCACGAAAGCGTAGCTGCAGGCATGCATGCATTGCAGCAGGAAGAAGCCGACGAAGCCCCACTGCATCGGAAACAGCAGCCAGCGACAAACGCACATGGCCGCCCCGAAGCGGATCAGCGTCCAGGCATCGAAGCGGCGGCTCAGACGCCGGGACAGGAAAAACACGCTCACCTCGGCGGCAACGCCGGCGCTCCATAGAATCGCGATCTGCGCGCCGGTGAAACCGAGTTCACGCCAGTAGATCGAGGCGAAGGTGTAAAGCAACGCATGGCTGGATTGCTGGATTGCAACCCCGATCAACAGCACCAGCAAATGCGGCTGTCTCAGCGAACTGCCCGTCGCCTGCTGCAGATCGACCGGCGTACCGCGCCGCCGCGTCGGCCCGATCCGCGGACAATAGATCGCCATGACCATCGTCATCACGAAGCCGAAGATCATCACCGGCAGCACCATCTGCCCGCCCCAGTGGCTGATCAGCTGGCCGCCGACGAGCGTCGATACGATGAAAGCGATGGAGCCCCAGACGCGCATCGATCCGTAATCGAGCCCCCAGCGCCGGACACCCGAGATCACGATCGATTCCACGACGGGCACATATGGCGCGAAGGTCGCGCCCTGAAGCGTAAAGACCAGCAGCACCGGCCAGAACGTATCCGTCCAGTAGAGAGCGATCGCAGTCAAGAGCGACAGCCCGCCCGAAAACACCAGAACGTCGGCCCGCTCCTTCATCCGGTCCGCATACATCGCCACAATGGGCGCCACGAGCACGCGAACCACCATCGGCACGGCGAGAATGATGCCGATCTCATGATCGTTGAAGCGGTGCATGGCGAGCCAGACCGGGAAGAACGGCAGCACAACACCGTTGACCAGCAGCGGCGCGCAATAGGACAATGCGCTCAGCATCCGGAAATGCTCGGGCGCGGCCTCGGAAAAAGAGGCGTTTGTGGCGGGAATCATCGGTGTGGCCTGAAAGGAAAGGTGACTGTTGCCTAACATGCCAATTTGGGAGCCACCATGGCGAGATTTAGCCGCTCCAAACCGATTTCAAAAATAACCGAAAACTGTCGCGATATGGCAACGGCAGCAGTCGCACAAATCCATACCGCACCTGCGAAATCAATACTCTCGCGGTCTCACGCAGCCTGCTGTGCGAGCTCCCGCTTCGGAAGGTGTTCGAGCGCCAGCGGTGCGGGCTCGACGGCGCCACCGATCGTCCGCCATTCGATCAGTTCGAAGGTGCCGTCCCCGTGCTCGGCGATCGCCGTGCAGCTTTCGACCCAGTCGCCGGTGTTGATGTAGCGAACGCCGTCCATGTCTTCCATCACGGCATGATGGATATGGCCGCAGATGACCCCGTCGGCGCCGTGCTTGCGCGCTTCGTCAGCGACGACCTTCTGGAATTCGCCGATGAAGTTGACGGCATGCTTGACCTGCAGCTTCGCCCAGGCCGAGAACGACCAATAAGGCATGCCGAGCTTGCGGCGGATGGCTGCGAGACCGATGTTGATCATGATCGCCATGTCGTAGGCCCAATCGCCGAGATAGGCGAGCAGGCGGGCATTGCGCACCACCACGTCGAATTCGTCGCCATGCAGCACCAGGTATTTCTTGCCGTCGGCTGCCTCGTGCATCATCCGCTCGGCGACTTCGATGCCGCCGAAATGCATACCCGGAAAGTCGCGAAGGAATTCGTCGTGATTGCCGGGGATATAGACGATCCGCGTTCCCTTGCGCGCCTTGCGCAGCAGCTTCTGGATCACGTCGTTGCATTCCTGCGGCCAGTACCAGCTGCGCTTCAGCCGCCATCCATCGACGATATCGCCGACCAGGAAAATCGTGTCGGCCTCGTGATACTTCAGGAAGTCGATCAGGAAGTCGGCCTTCGCGGCTTTCGAGCCGAGATGCACGTCGGAAATAAAGAGCGTACGGAAGTGGCGGGTATCCATATTATCCTTCACAAGCATCCTGCCCGTGCCCCATGCTTCATCTGTGCCCCTGAAAACCAGACTCGTGTTTCAGGAAGATGACATCGGCGTGATCTGGCCGATATCTGTCACAAACCATCTCCGGTGTGTTCGCGCGGCGTCACATTCGTGCTGTTTTTACAAGGGCAACGGAAATTCCCGCTGTTCCGGTCTTTCGATTGATGTATTGAAGTCGCTCCAAAGACAGCATGTGCGGCAGCCCGGAGGCTTATGATGGATCACAGCGACAAACCGAAGACGGAAACCAGTGCGACAGGCGGCAGCCTCGATGAGCAGGCGCTGTTCTTCCATCGCTATCCCCGTCCCGGCAAAATCGAGATTCAGGCCACCAAGCCGCTCGGCAACCAGCGCGATCTGGCGCTCGCCTATTCGCCCGGCGTCGCCGCGCCCTGTCTCGCCATCCGCGACAATCCGGAAACGGCCGCCGACTACACCTCGCGCGCCAATCTCGTTGCCGTGATCTCCAACGGCACCGCCGTGCTTGGTCTCGGCAATATCGGTCCGCTGGCCTCCAAGCCGGTCATGGAAGGAAAGGCCGTCCTCTTCAAGAAATTCGCCAACATCGACGTCTTCGACATCGAGGTCGACGCTTCCACCGTCGAGCAGATGGTGTCTACCGTCGCCTCGCTGGAGCCGACTTTCGGCGGCATCAACCTTGAGGACATCAAGGCGCCGGAATGTTTCGAGATTGAGCGCCAGCTGCGCGAGAAGATGAAGATCCCGGTCTTCCACGACGACCAGCACGGTACCGCCATCATCGTTGCCGCTGCCATCCTCAACGGCCTTGAGCTGGCCGGCAAGAATATCGAAGACGTCAAAATCGTCGCCTCCGGCGCTGGCGCTGCGGCGCTCGCCTGCCTCAACCTGCTCGTCACGCTCGGCGCACAGCGCAAGAACATCTGGGTCCACGACCTCGAAGGCCTCGTCTACGAAGGCCGTGTCGAACTGATGGACGAGTGGAAGAGCGTTTATGCCCAGAAGAGCGACACCCGCACGCTGGCTGAAAACATCGGCGGCGCCGACGTGTTCCTCGGCCTGTCGGCCGCCGGCGTCCTGAAGCCGGAGCTGCTGGCGCAGATGGCCGACAAGCCGCTGATCATGGCACTTGCCAACCCGAATCCTGAGATCATGCCGGATCTTGCCCGCGCAGCTCGGCCCGACGCGATGATCTGCACTGGCCGCTCGGACTTCCCGAACCAGGTCAACAACGTCCTCTGCTTCCCCTTCATCTTCCGCGGCGCGCTCGATTGCGGCGCCGTGACCATCAACGAGGAGATGAAGATGGCGGCCGTGCGCGCCATCGCCTCGCTCGCCCGAGAGGAGCCGTCCGACGTCGCCGCCCGCGCCTATAGCGGCGAGACGCCGATCTTCGGTCCGAACTACCTGATCCCCTCGCCCTTCGATCCGCGCTTGATCCTGCGCATTGCGCCGGCTGTTGCGAAGGCAGCGGCCGAAAGCGGCGTGGCGCTGCGCCCGATCGCCGATTTCCCGGCCTATCTCGACGAGCTGAACCGCTTTGTCTTCCGCTCCGGCTTCGTCATGAAGCCGATCTTCGCTGCCGCTAAGGATGCCGACAAGAAGCGCGTCATCTTCTCGGAAGGCGAAGATGAGCGCGTCCTGCGCGCCGCCCAGGTGCTGCTTGAGGAAGGCATCGCCAAGCCGATCCTGATCGGTCGCCCGCAGGTCATCGAGACCCGCCTGAAGCGCTACGGTCTGCGCATCCGGCCGCTGTCGGATTTCGACGTCATCAACCCGGAAGACGATCCGCGTTTCCGTGAATATGTCGATCTCTATCTGTCGCTGGTCGGTCGCCGCGGCGTCATCCCGGAAGCCGCCCGCACCATCGTCCGCACCAACGCCACCGTCATCGGCGCACTGGCGCTGAAGCGCGGCGAAGCTGACGCGCTGATCTGTGGTCTCGAAGGCCGCTATGAGAAACACCTGCGCGATGTTCGCCAGATCATCGGCAAGCGCCCGAATGTCCGTGACTTCTCGGCGCTCAGCCTGCTGATCTCGCAGCGCGGCGCAACCTTCTTCACCGACACCTTCGTGACCTTCAATCCGAACGCCGAGGAAGTGGCCGAATCGGCCATTCTCGCCGCCGAGGAAATCAAGCGCTTCGGCATCACCCCGCGCGCCGCGCTCGTCTCGCACTCCAACTTCGGTTCGCGTGAAAGCGATAGCGCCACGAAGATGCGCGCTGCCCTGCAGCTCGTGCGCGACGTAGCACCCGAACTGGAGATCGACGGCGAAATGCACGGCGAAAGTGCCATTTCGGAAGCGCTGCGCCAGCGCGTCATGCCGGATACCACGCTGCATGGCGAGGCCAACCTGCTGGTCTTCCCGAACCTCGATGCCGCCAACATCACGCTCGGTGTCGTCAAGTCGATGACCGACGGCCTGCATGTCGGCCCGATCCTGCTCGGCGCCGCCCTGCCCGCCCACATCCTGGCGCCGTCGGTGACGTCGCGCGGCGTGGTCAACATGGCGGCGCTTGCCGTCGTCGAGGCCTCCCAGCCGGCGTGATTTGGCACATCACGGAAAAATGCGTTAGGCTTTCAGCGCGAGCTTGTTAAGAGAAGCAGGCTATATCGGAGGGCGGATCGAGATCCGCCCTGATCCACTGGTCTTCGCACACCACGGGACGATGCCTTGAAACGCTGGAAACTGTCCGCAGTCCTGCTGATTGCCCTGTCGACCCCGGCCTACGCGCAGGTCGCGCCGATCTGCGGCAGCCTGCGCGCCCGTCTGGCCACCCTTCCCGAAGTCATCGGCAGCACGCCTGAAGTGCGCAAATTCGCCGGCGCCATCGCCGAGCAAAACCTCGAACTGCGCAAGCTGCGCAGCGATCTCAGGCGCAATGGCTGCAGCAGCGGCAGCATGGTCGTCATCGGCGGCGACAACGCCGGGTATTGCGGCGAACTCGAGCAGGCCGAAACCAAGATGCTCGACAACATCAGCTATCTCCAGCAGCGCCGCGACGAGCTGCGCGCCGGTAGCCAGGAGACCCGCACCCGCAACGAGCTTCTGGCGGCGCTCGATGAGAACGACTGCAACGCGCCGATGCAGCAGTATGACGGCCGGCAGGATGACGCGCGCTCATACGAGGGCCAGCCCTACGGCGAGCCGCATTATGCCGAGCCGCCCAGCATCGACGACCAGGCGAACCGCAACGATACCTTCATCCCCCTAGACGGCGACAATCGCCGGGCCTACGCAGAACCGGGCGCGCAAGGCCTAACGCACCTCAACACGATCTGCGTGCGCACCTGCGACGGCGGCTTCTTCCCAATCCGCTCGAACGCTACCTCCTTCGATTTCGCCCGCGACGCCAGCACCTGCCAGCAGATGTGCCCGGGGATCGAGACGGAGCTCTTCTATCACGACGTCTCCCAGGGCGAGACGGAGAACATGGTCTCGGCCTCGACGGGAGCACCTTACAGCGCCATGCCGAACGCTTTCGCCTACAAGACCCGAAAGCCTGGCGAAAAGTCCTCCTGCAGCTGCAACCTGCCCGCCTATTACGAACAGATGCGCCGGAACCAGAAGGTCAGCGCAGTGCCGCCGAAAGGCTCGATCACCACGATCGAGACCGCCAAGCCGCCGACGCCGGCCGCAACACCGGCACCTGAACCGACCCCGCAGGCTCAGGTCCCGGATCGGCCCTATGATCCCGCCGCCGGCAATGTCCGCCAGGTTGGCCCGCAATTCCTCGCCGGCGATCAGGGCAGCATCGATCTCAGGAACCCGGCCATGCCGGGCGCCCAGCCGCAGCAGCCACCGGCCGCCAAACCGTAGAGGCCCGCGCAGCGCGGCCTATTCGCCGCCGCCCCAGCGGTCGGCAAACACCAATTCTTCCAACGGCAAGCGCTGGCGCCAGCCCTTGACCGCCAGTTCCGGCTGGTCATAGAGTCGATCGACATAGCCGACACATAGCCAGGCTACGATCTCGATCCTCTCGGGCACGCCGAGCACCCGTTTCAGATCGGCTTCGTGGAAGATGCTCACCCAGCCGACGCCGATGCCTTCGGCCCGCGCCGCCAGCCACAGGTTCTGCACGGCGCAGACGGTCGAATAGGAATCCATTCTCCGATTGTGCGTCCGCCCCAGCACCACGTCGCCGCAGCGCTCCGGATCACAGGTGACGCAGATGCCAAGCGGCGCGGTGCGGATCCCTTCCAGCTTCAGCGATCGGTAAGCCGATTGCTGCGCCCCGGAAAACATCTCGGCCGCCTCGGCATTGGCGCGGCTGAACGCCTCCCACACCTGCGAGCGGATACCGGCATCGCGTACCACGATGAAATTCCACGGCTGCATGAACCCCACCGACGGCGCGTGATGGGCGGCGGCCAGCAAACGGCCGACGACGTCGTCCGCCACTGGATCTGGCAGGAATTCGGAGCGCACGTCGCGCCTGGTTTCGATGGCTCTGTAGACGGCCTCGCGTTCATCGGCCGAAAAGGCACCGGCTCTCGCCAGAGAGCCAGAATGATCTGGTCGCATCGTCAGTCCCCAACAACACAACCGGCCGCTTTCCAGGCGGTCAGTCTATGATTGTCGGGCCGGTCTTCTGACTTGGCGTCATCCGTCTGCCGCACCTTCCCGGCAAAAGCCAGTGGCATCAAGCGGCAGACGTCGGCCTTACAGCGTTGGGCACGTTCCGGTCTTGCACCGAATTCCCGATTCTCCCGCAAGCCTGCGGGCACCCGACGCGGCACCTATGTCGTCAAATCTTCGTCGAGGCAACCGCTCAATCCGCAACCGGGAAATATCTGACATAGGCGAATTCGTCACCACCAGGTGACCAGTTCGGAACGTTGATCGACCCCTGCCCGCCGAACAGTTCGAATAGGGTCCGGATATTGCCGCCATCCATATCCATCATCCGCATGAGCACATGCTTGTCACGCGGATGATCGAACACGTCAGGGGCATAGGAGATCAACAGCACCTTATCGTTGCCGGGAGACGGATGGGCGAACCAGTTGCCATAATTGTCATGCGTCACCTGTTCCAGCCCGGTCCCGTCAGGATGGATCCGCCAGATCTGCATCAGACCGGTGCGGCTGGAGTTGAAATAGATCCACTGTCCGTCGAACGAATAGTCCGGCCCGTCGTTGCGCCCTTCACCGTGCGTCAGCCGCCGCTCTTCGCCGCCCGTCACATCGATCGTATAGATATCGAAGAGATCTCCACGAATGCCGCAATAGGCCAGTTCCTTGCCGTCGGGCGACCAGCCGTGCCAGTAGGACGGGTGGTTGGCAGTCACCAGAACAGGCGTGCCTCCGTCGATCGGCAGCGTGTAGATTGCCGACTTGCCGAACTCGATCTTGTCGGAAATGACGATCCGGGTACCATCCGGCGAAATTCCGTGGTCGTTGTTGCAGGCCGTCGCAAAGCCGGTTGCGACCTTGGTCACATCCTGCGACCCGTCGAGCGCCAGCCGGTACAGCAATCCATCGTCGTTGAGCAGCAGATAACTGCCGTCAGGCGCAAAATTCGGCGCCTCGACGAGCCGCTCCGTCTGCCAGACGACCCGGGCCCGACCCGTGTTGACGTTGTAAATCTCGACTGAACTGCGCACGAAAGAGCCTCCTCGAACCGAAACATGCGCCCCGACCTACGCCACCTAGCCACCCCTGGCAAGGATCGCGGCGTTAACCCGTCAAAGCCTGCAACCTGACGCCGAAATATTGTGATCAAAAAAGCGTTAAGCGCGGGAAACAATTGCGGTTCATCTAGCGTTCATGACGCGGATGTGACAGTTCCATGACGATACGATGACATTGGAGTTCCCCGTTGATCGCGCAAGTTTTGAGGTCCCAAGCGGCGATGCGTGTCGCGGCGCTTTATAGCGGCTCCGATGCTGGCGTACGCCCGTTCATCCTACGCGGCGCGATTGCCATCGCGCTGACCGCGATCATGGCCTTGCTGGCGACCTTCTCGGTCGAAGTCATTGCCCGCGGCGGCGTCGCCGATGTCGGGGAATTCCTGTCGTCGCCGGCGCGTCCGGGCATGACGACGGTGGCGATGCTGACGGTGCTGATGTTGTGCGTCGACGCGGCGCTCGGACGCCGCTTCCTGTCGGCGCTCATCGTCCTGCCGCTGGTCCTCGTTCCCGCGCTCGTTTCCAACCAGAAACAACATTATCTATCGGACCCGCTCTATCCCTCGGACATGCTGTTCGGCCGGCAGATATTTGAACTCCTGCCCGTCATGGTGCGCGACCGTCCGATGACGGCTGTGGCCATCGCCGTCGGCATCTTGCTCTCCGTCACCGGCCTCGTGCTTGCCTGGCGCTATGCGTGGCGTCACCTGCCGACAATGGCGCGGCGCAACCGCATCCGTAACCTCTGCCTGACGCTCCCGATAATCGCTGCTTTTGCCTCACTGATGGACTATTCGCAGTATTCCTATATCCGCGACCGCCTGCAGGTGGTGCCGATGATGTGGGACCAGAAGGAAAACTACCGCAGCAACGGCTTCATCCTCGCCTTCATCTTCAACGTTCCGATGGCAGACGTTAAAGCCCCCGCCGGGTTCAACGCGCAGGCGCTCGACGCCATCCCTTCGCGCAACTACGGCTATCTCGCCGGCCCTCGCGAAAAGCCGGATGTCATCATGCTGATGAGCGAATCCTTCTGGGACCCGACGCGGCTGAAGACGCTGAAATTCTCGGAAGATCCGATGCCGACCATTCGCGCGGCGCAATCCGGCCACGTCTTCTCGCCCGAGTTCGGCGGCATGACCGCCAATGTCGAGTTCGAGGCACTGACAGGGTTCTCCAACGCCTTCCTGCCCTATGGCAGCATTCCCTATCAGCAGTATATCCGCAACGACATCCCGTCGCTCGCCACGTTCTTCCGGGGCGAAGGCTATGCGGCGCGTGCACTGCATCCGTTCAGCGGCTGGTTCTGGAACCGCAACGAGGTCTACAAGGATTTCGGCTTCGAGGAATTCCGCACCGAAGAGACCATGCCGACCATGGAAAAGCGCGGCATCTTCGCCTCCGATGACAGCCTGATGAAGGAGATCATGCAGGAAGCCGACGGTATGGATCGTTTGTTCTTCTTCTTTGCCGTCACGCTTCAGGGACATGGCCCCTACGAGGCCAACCGCTACGCCAACAACACGGTCGACATCAAGGGGAACCTGACCGACGCCGACCGGGCGACGCTCGCCACCTACACCCAGGGCGTCAAGGAGGCCGATGAGAGCTTCAAGATGCTAACGGAATGGGCAGCCAAGCGCGACCGCGAGACGATTATCGTGCTCTGGGGCGATCACCTGCCACCGCTCGGAAACGTCTACATGGACACTGGCTACATGCCCGACCAGGTCGCGACCCGCCGCGCGTCGGTCAGCGTCATGAAGCAGGAACACGAGACGCCGCTGGTGATCTGGTCCAACAAGAAGGGCGCCAAGGCCGACATCGGCACCATCAGCCCGTCGCAACTGCCCTATCACCTGCTGAAGTTCGCCGGCTACGAGCACCCGTTCTACACGGGCTTCCTCGGTCGCGTTCAAAAGAAATATTCGATCGTCGATCGCTACCAGCTTGTTGGTCGCGACGATACGGCATCTCCGGATTGGGTTCGCGATACCAAGACGCTCGATCCGCTGGTGCGGGACTACCGGTATCTCCAGCACGATATCATGTTCGGCAAATCGCAGACCGTGGAACGCTTCTTCCCGCAGCATTCCTGGCTGCACAGCCAGGGGTCCTGAGGTCGGCTGCAGCGTCTGCCGCATTGCATTTTCACCTGAGAACGGAATACTCCCGGGCACATACAGCCATTCGGGAGTCGCGCCGTGAACAATCTATCCAGTTTCGTCCACCTGCATTTCGACAAGTCTGCCAACGAGCTTGGCGATATCGAAAAGCGCGTGCTCGCCAAGGCGCATGAGCGCAAGATCATCTCCACCGACATCAATGCGGCGTTGCAAGCCGAATCCTCGCTGGGCGAGCGCATGGCCGACGGCATCGCCCGCATCGGCGGCTCCTGGGGCTTTATCACCACATTTCTGATCTTCCTGGTGGTTTGGTGCGTGATCAACACGGTCGTGCTCGCCACCCGCGCCTTCGATCCCTACCCGTTCATCTTCCTCAATCTCGTGCTGTCGATGATTGCCGCTATTCAGGCACCGATCATCATGATGTCGCAGAACCGGCAGGCCGAACGGGACCGTTTCGAAGCCGCCAAGGACTACGAGGTCAACCTAAAAGCCGAGCTCGAAGTGCTCTCCCTGCATCAGAAGATCGATATGCAAGTGCTGACCGAGATTGCTGCGCTACGGGCCGATATCGCGCAGCTGACGCAGAGAATTGGCGGATAATGGAGGATATAGTCTCGCGACGTGAAATAAATTCGAGAATATCTGCCAATTCCCAAGTATTCCATATTGAAACAACTGAAAAAATGTAAGAGGAGCGGTAGCACCAAAGTCGAACGAACAATACGACGCGACGGCCTGAGCCGCAGCAGCACCGCATGTGAGTTGGAATGGATGATATTAGCGGATACACATACAATAAGGCGCTGAATGGCAAGCACCATTCACGCGAGGAGATGCTGTATCATCCACGGTTTCTTGAGATCGAGCGGCAGATCGCCTCTCACCTGATCGATATACATCACAGAGCACCCCGCCTCGCCCGGCTCGCTGCGTCTCATCGTAAGTGGCTACTGACGCAAATGCTGTTTGCCATGCATGTCGGCCGCGATCGGCGCGATCCGCGCTCCGGCCTGACTGCCGGCAGGTTCATGCAGGCCGCAACAGGCCAGAAGGTAGCAAGCAAGAACACCGCTGCATCCTTCCTTTCCGAACTCGTTGCCTACAAGTTTCTCCGCGATGTAGCGGATGAGACGCCTGACCGACGCCTGCGCCTTCTGGAGACGACGCCGGTCAGCTGGGACGCGATGCATTCCTGGTTCATGGGCCACATGAAGTGCCTCGACTACCTTGACGGCGGCAATCGCGCCGTCGCGGTCACCGCCGACATCCGCCTCTTTGAGCTGGCTCAGCCCCGGGCCGCCGACATCCTGTTGCTGGAGCCCGTCTGGCGCACGCCGAGGGACAGCATCGGCAATTTCCTCTGGTCCGAAGTCGGCGGCCTCGTGCTGCACGACCTGATCCGCCGCCTGCCAGACGATGCGCGCTCGCGCGACCGCATCATTGTCGAGGATGTTACCTTTTCCGAAATCGCATCGAAATTCGGTATCTCGCTCACCAACGTCAAGCGTATGTTTCGTAAGGCCGAGGCCGATCAGTTGCTCGGTTGGGAAAAGGCTGCCGGTCGTGGCGTGCTGTGGCTGTCGCGCACCTTCATCGAGGACTATTTTCACTGGCAGTCGGCAAAGTTCCTGGAGCTCGACAGGGCAGTCCACTGGGCTGCCAATCGGCTCCAATTGACACAGTCGCTATGTGCGTGAGCTTGCGGCTATCGCCAGACCGCAAAACAATCGCCGAAAAGTTGCGCGTTTGCGCATATCACCCAGCACCGGCTTCTTTTGTATCCACCTCTGATACACGCAATACTTTTATTAGGTAAGTAAAAGTTAAGTCGTGATTATGTATCCTTCGGTTGTTTCTGCGTTAGCAGGAACGCCGCAGGGAGCGCAGTGCATGAAAGTCGTCCGTCGTCTGCTGACAAACAAGCGCGGTACCGCTGCAATCGAGTTCGCCATCGTCGCTCCTATCTTCCTGCTGGTCATGCTGACGCTCATTGCCTACGGCATCTATCTCAGTGCCGCCCATGCCCTTCAGCAACTGACCGCGGACGCGGCCCGCACGGCCGTCGCCGGTCTTTCCGAGCAGGAACGCACGCAGCTGGTCAACAATTACATCGCGATATCGACGCTCAACGACCCCTTGATCGACCGCAAGAAATTGCAGGTGACGGTCGCCACCGATCCGCAGAACAGCAACCAGTTCACGGTAACCACGGTCTATGACGCAGCAGCGCTGCCTATCTGGAATCTATACACTTTTCCGCTTCCAGACACGAAGATCAGACGATTCGCGACCATACGGATGGGTGGCATATGAGGTCTGCATGAGTTTCAACATCTTCCGGATCATGGCTGCGCGGGATGGCAACATTGCCATCACCGCAGCCCTGTGCGCGCCGCTGATGCTCTATTCGCTGGCACTTGGCATCGATTTCGGCATGATGACGCTGCAGCAGCGCCGCCTCCAGCAGTTGAGCGACCTTGGCGCCATCGTTGCTGCCAGCGATATCAACAACGCTGCGGCCAATCTGGTCATCAACTTTAAGCAGAACGGAGTGAAGGTCGCCGTCAAGTCAGGTGTGGCTTACACAACCTCGTCGGGCACCATACTGCTCAACGCTCAGCAACTCGCGCAATATGACGCCGTCGTCCAATACACACCAGGCGTCTATGTTGCCGATCCTGCGGTTGCAGCCAGCCAGCGTTTCGTCGCTGGTGTCCAGCCTTACGATGCTGTCAAGGTTGCGGTGCAGCAGAAGGCGGAGATGACCTTCGCCGCGGCCATGATCACGCCGCCGACGCTCAGCGCCGTCGGAACCGCATCCGCCTCGAAGATCGCGGCCTTCTCCGTCGGCTCCCGGTTGGCGAGCCTCAACGGCGGCATTCTGAACGCCGTGCTCGGCGGCCTTCTCGGCACCACCGTCTCGCTCAGCGTCGCTGACTACAACGCCCTGCTGGCCACCAACGTCGATCTGCTCTCCTATCTCGACCTGTTGGCGACCAAGCTTAACGTCACTGCCGGCACCTATGACGATTTGCTGGCGACCGACATTTCCTATCCGCGCCTGCTCGACACTATGGCCGCCATGCCGGGCCTGACGCCTGCCGTTACCAAGGCGATCAATGCACTGTCCAAGGGGCTGGGCACGACGCAGATCAAGGTCAAGCTGCAGAACCTCGTCAGCCTTGGGCCGGTGGGAGAGAGGGTGATTGGCACCGGATCGCATCTTTTGGTCGAGGCCAACGCGCTCGACATCATCTCGGCGACCGCCTTCGCCGCAAATGCCAACAAGCAGGTGGCGGTCAATCTCGCCGGAACCATACCGGGTCTCACCAGCGTGACGCTGAAACTCGCCATCGGTGAACGGCCGAAGACCATCGCTTCCAATGCCGTCGGCGCGACGGGAGCCGCGGTCCGCACCGCGCAGATCCGCCTGGCAATCGAAGCAAGCGTGCCCGGCCTCGGCGCCATCGCCGGCATCAAGGTGCGGGTTCCGCTCTATGTCGAGGCTGCCTATGCCGAAGCCAAGCTTGCCAGCTTCGCCTGTCTCGGCGGCGGTGTCAGAAGCGCCAGCATTGGTGTCGATGTGGTGCCCGGCGTGGCGGAGATCGCACTCGGCGATGTCGATCCGACGGCGATGGCCAATTTCGGATCCAAGCCGCGGGTCACCGCCGCGACGATCATCGATGCGCTGCTGCTGAAGGTGAATGCCCTGGCGGACGTCAACCTCACCAACACGCAAAAGACACGGCTGACCTTCCAAACCAACGACATCACCAACAAGACAGTCAAGAACGTCTCGACCCGAGACACGCTGACCTCCGCCGTGCAGTCTCTGATCGGGGGCACGGACATCCAGATCCAACTCCTGATCCTCACCCTCGGCACCAACAAGGTGGTGATGCAGGCAATCGCAGACACGCTGTCCGGTATAACCGCCCCACTCGACGATGTGCTCTACAACACGTTGCTGATGCTCGGCATCAAGATCGGCGAGGCCGACGTCCGCTTCACGGACGCGCGTTGCCAGCAATCCGTGCTGGTACAATGAAAAAACCCGGCGCGATGGCCGGGCTTCCTCAATCTGTGATCAGCGACATGATCAGCCGTTGACGGCCATCCGCTTCTCGTCGCGACCGCTCTTCATCCGCTCGGACAGCAGGAAGGCCAGCTCGAGCGCCTGGTCGGCATTGAGACGCGGGTCGCAATGCGTGTGATAGCGGTCGTGCAGGTCTTCCGCGGTCACGGCGCGTGCGCCGCCCGTGCACTCGGTCACGTCCTTGCCGGTCATCTCGATATGGATGCCGCCTGGATGAGTGCCTTCGGCGCGGTGAATCTGGAAGAAGCTTTCGACTTCCGACAGGATCCGCTCGAACGGACGCGTCTTGTAGTGGTTCAGCGTGATCGTGTTGCCATGCATCGGATCGCAGGACCAAACGACCTTGCGGCCTTCCTTCTCCACCGCACGGATCAGGCGCGGCAGATGCTCGGCAACCTTGTCGTGGCCGAAACGGCAGATCAGCGTCAGGCGGCCGGCCTCGTTCTGAGGGTTCAGCACGTCGATCAGCTTGATCAAGTCGTCCGCCTGCAGCGTCGGGCCGCACTTCAGACCGATCGGGTTCTTGATGCCGCGGCAGTATTCCACGTGCGCGTGATCGAGCTGGCGCGTGCGGTCGCCGATCCAGATCATGTGGCCCGACGTGGCGTACCAGTCGCCGGAGGTCGAATCGACGCGGGTCAGTGCTTCTTCATAGCCAAGCAGCAAGGCTTCATGGCTGGTGAAGAAGTCCGTCTCGCGCAGGCTCGGCTGGTTCTCGGCCGTGATGCCGATCGCCTTCATGAAATCCATGGTCTCGCTGATGCGATCGGCAAGCTTGCGGTAGCGCTCGCCCTGCGGGCTGTCCTTGATGAAGCCGAGCATCCACTGGTGCACGTTCTCGAGGTTGGCATAGCCACCCATCGCGAAGGCGCGCAGAAGGTTCAGCGTCGCGGCCGACTGGCGGTAAGCCATCACCTGGCGTTCCGGGTTCGGAATGCGGGCTTCCTCGGTGAACTCGATGCCGTTGATGATGTCACCACGGTAGCTCGGCAGCGACACGCCGTCGAGCGTCTCGATGCCCGAAGAGCGCGGCTTGGCGAACTGGCCGGCAATGCGACCGACCTTGACGACAGGAAGCTGGGCGCCATAGGTCAGCACCACGGCCATCTGCAGGAAGGCGCGGAAGAAGTCGCGGATATTGTCGGCGCCGTGCTCGGCAAAGCTCTCGGCGCAGTCGCCGCCCTGCAGGAGGAATCCGTTGCCTTCAGCTACATTGGCAAGGTGCTTCTTGAGACGGCGCGCTTCACCGGCAAAAACGAGTGGCGGATACGATGCCAGCTGGGCTTCAGTTGCCGCAACTGCTGCCTGATCCGGATAATCCGGGACCTGCTGGATCGGTTTTTGCCGCCAACTGTTCGGAGTCCAATTCTGTGCCATCTCGCTCACCTGTCTCTGTATCCGGTACCGGCCGGATATCCCGTCTTTGAAATATGGGGCGGCTTATAGCCGTTTCGCTTGATCTTGCATAGCGGCTTCGGCCAGCCTGCGGGTTGGCGTCGTCCGCGTTTGGAAGACGACCATATAAAGGGACGCGGGCGGACATTTTCAAACCCTCTAAACAACGTTAGTGTTCGCGAAACCAAGACGATTTGTATCTAATTTAAGCTTTGCCCCTATCAATGGCCGTCCTATCGGACGGCGAAGCATGAGGCTTCCCTTTTTTCAAACATGTGTTTTGGACATCGGGACCATTGTCATGCTTATCTCACATCGCTTTCTATCTGACAGATCGGGCAATTTCGGCATGCTCACCGCCATCCTCATGGTGCCGCTGATCGGCGCCGGCGGCCTCGCCATCGACTTCACTCATGCGCTCAGCATTCGCAGGCAGTTGCAGGGCGCTGCGGATGCCGCGGCGGTCGGTGCTGTGGCGCAGGAATCGCCGGCAATGAAGAAGGCCCAGACGATGACTGGCGACGGCGTCGTCACCGTCGGCAAGACTGACGCGCAGGAGCTGTTTCGAGCACAAATCGCCGGCGAGGCGGTCAATTTTCCGATCGATATCCAGGTTGACGTGACCAAGACAGGCGGCGTGCTGACCTCGGCAGTGAGCTTCAATGCCCGAGTGCCGACTTCTTTAATGCAAATCCTCGGGCAGACGAGCGTGCCGATTTCTGGCACAGCAACAGCGCGCTATGAAACGCCGGCCTATATGGATTTCTTTATGCTGCTCGACAACACCCCTTCCATGGGCGTCGCTGCGACACAGACCGGCATCGATAAGATGAAGAGTGTGACGGCATCAGGCCACGATGGCGGCCAGGACAAGAACTGCGCCTTCGCCTGTCACATCGTGTCCACGGCCGGCGTCGAGGACAAGAAAAGCTATTACAATGTCGCCCGCAACAATGGCATTACGATCCGCATCGACGTCGTCGCCCAGGCTGTCAAGGCGCTGATGGCCCGAGCCATCGACACGCAGACCATGGCAAACCAGTTTCGCGTCGCCGCCTACACGTTCGGAAAAACGGCGCAGGACGCCAAGCTCTTCAAGGTGTCTGCGATCAACTACGACCTGAATGCCGTCGGTACAGCGACCAGTTCGATCCAGCTGATGAGCATCCCCTACCAGAACTACAATGGTGACCAGCAGACGAGCTTCGACGATGCACTGAAGGGCATCGATGCTGAAATCACCGCAACCGGTACCGCCGGTACCGGCTCCAGCAACGCAGATCGCCAGAAGATCGTCTTCTTCGTCGCCGATGGCGTTGGTGACAGTTACAAGCCGACAGGCTGCACGAGCCCGAAAGGTGCCAGCGGCGGACGCTGCATCGAGCCGATCGACACGAAGACATGCACGACACTGAAGAACAAGGGCATCAAGGTCGCCGTGCTCTACACGTCATATCTGCCGCTGCCCGAAAATGATTTCTACAACAGCTGGGTGAAGCCTTTCGAGGGCAAGATTTCGAGCAAGATGCAGGAATGTGCCACACCCGGTCTGTTCTTCGCCGTCAGCCCGACCGACGGCATCGAGGAGGCCATGCAGGCCTTGTTCATGAAGATCGTCAGCATGCCGCGCATCACGAGTTGATGGGCGGCATCACCAGCTAACGCGCGATATCACAGTTCAGCCGCCGCAAAATCGGCTGCGCGTCAGACGCGCACGCCATCCTTCAGCCGGTAGCTCGGCGCATACATGGTGACGAGTTCCTCGGCCGCCGTCGGATGCACGGCCATGGTGCGGTCGAAATCGTCCTTGGTGCAGCCGGCCTTCAGCGTGATGCCGAGCAGCTGAGCCATCTCCCCGGCGTCGTGGCCGAGGATGTGGGCGCCGACCACCTTGCGGCTGGCTGCATCGACGATCAGCTTCATGATCATCTTCTCCGTCCGACCGGACAGAGTCGCCTTCATCGGCCGGAACTGGGCGCGATAGACCTCGACGTCGCTGTAGCGCTTGCCTGCGTCTTCTTCGGTCAGGCCGACGGTGCCGATCTCCGGCTGCGAGAACACGGCTGTTGCGATCGTCTCATGATCCGGCTTGGTCGGGTTGTTCTTGTACTCGGTCTCGATGAAGCACATTGCCTCATGGATCGCTACCGGTGTCAGCTGTACCCGATCGGTGACGTCGCCAAGCGCATAGATGTTGTCGACGCTGGTACGCGAATAATCGTCCACCATGATGGCGCCGTGCTCGTTGGTCTTGACGCCAGCGTCTTCCAGCCCAAGCCCGTGCGAGTTCGGCAGCCGACCGATCGCCAGCATCACCACGTCAGCATCGAGCACGCCATTGTTCAGCGTCTCGACCTTCAGGCCGTCGTCGCCCTTCGCGACGCTCTTCAGCATGTCGTGGCACAGGATGCGGATGCCCTTGGCGGTCATCGCCTCGTGCAGGCCGTGGCGCAGGTCGTGGTCGAAGCGCGACAGGATTTCAGCACCACGATAGACAAGCGTCGTCTCGACACCGAGCCCGTGGAAGATGTTGGCGAATTCGACAGCAATGTAGCCGCCGCCAACGATGACGATCGAGCGCGGCAGCTCCTCCAGATTGAAGGCCTCGTTCGAGGTGATGCACAGATCGCGGCCCGGCAGTGCGCCGTGATGGTTCGGCGTGCCACCGGTGGCGATGACGATCGTCTTCGCCGTTACCGTCTTGCCGAAGGCCACCAGCCGCACGGTATGGGCATCGACAAGCTCGGCGCGCGTATCGAGGATTTCGGCGTTGGCGTTCGCCAGGCCTTTCTTGTAGAGGCCCTCAAGCCGGGTGATTTCGGCATCCTTGGCGGCGATGAGCTTCTTCCAGTCGAAAGACGTTTCTCCCACCGTCCAGCCGAAGCCGGCCGAATCCTCGAAGTGCTCATGATACTGCGAGGCATAGACGAACAGCTTCTTCGGCACGCAGCCGCGAATGACGCAGGTGCCGCCGTAACGAAATTCCTCGGCGATCGCCACCTTCTTGCCGAGCGCCGCAGCAACACGGGCGCTGCGTACCCCACCCGAGCCGCCACCGATGACAAAGAGGTCGTAATCATAGGCTGTCATGGGGATCTCCGGCAGGAATCGTCAGGAAGGGAAGGCTTGATATAGTACCGATGTCGGCAAAAACAAAAGCCCGACGCGATGGCCGGGCTTTCGAAGGACGATAAGTGGAAGCCTTATGGCTTTGCGGCAGGCTTTGCAGCCGGTGCAGCTGCCGGAGCGGCTTCGGCAGCCGGTGCAGGCTTAACGACCTTGGCAAGCTCGGTGCTGGTGGTCTTCTGCAGGTCGCGGGAGATGCCCTGCGCCCAGATGTCGGCGGCCTTGACGGTTTCGCGCGATGCGATCGGGCCGTCCTTCAGGAGCTTCTGGCCAACTGGCGAGCCGTAGAAGGCGGCAATGGCGTTCAGCTCTTCAACCGTGAAGGTCTTGGCATAGGTCAGCGCGGCTTCTTTCTCGAGGTCGGCGCGACGCGGTGCGAGTGCCAGCGCCTGCTTGTCGACTTCGGCGGTGATCTGGTCCTGGTAGTTCGGCGAATCCTGGATCAGATCGGCCTTCAGGCGCTCGGCAAGGCCAGGCAGGATGTTGTCGAACTGGGTGGTGGCGCCGATGGCGTCGATCGCCGCCCGGGCTGCCTTCAGCTGTTCAGGCGATGCTTCCTGCGCGTGGGCCACGGAGCCCAGCGCGACGCCCGAAAGAATGACGGTCGCAGCAGCAAAACGGCCAAAACCTGCAAATTTACTCATGAGTTCCATGCTCCTGTTACCTGGTTGCCCGCAGTTCGCGGACGCCCGCCGGACCGGCGATAATCGCAAGCGCGGCCATATTGAGAAAGAGTCCGTGTTCCACAACGCCTGGAATCGCGTTCAACTGGCTTGAAAGCGCCTCTGCATCAGGAATGCGGCCAAAAGATGCGTCGATAATGTAGTGTCCACCATCCGTGGTGAAATTCCCGTCGCCGGATTGACGAAGGTCGAGACTGCCTGAAAGGCCGAGTTTCGACGCCGTTTTTTCGATGGCGATGCGGGTCGCGACCAGGCCGAATATGTTGACTTCGATGGGCAGCGCAAAGGCGCCGAGTGTCTCGACCAGCTTGCTCTCGTCGGCGATCACGATAACCCGCGACGAGGCCGCTGCAACGATTTTCTCGCGCAGCAGCGCGCCGCCGCCACCCTTGATCAGCGTGAGCCTGGCATCGACCTCGTCGGCGCCATCGATCGTAAGATCCAGTTCCGGCAGTTCGTCGAGCGACTTCAGCGGCACGCCGAGTTCGACGCAGAGCCGCGCTGTGCGCTCCGATGTCGGTACGCCTTCGACCCTGAAGCCGTCGGCCACCTTTTCGGCCAGCAGCCGCACGAACTCTTCGGCGGTGCTGCCGGTCCCGATTCCAAGACGCATGCCGTTCTCGACATGGGCAAGGGCCGCAGCGGCGGCCTTGATCTTCATCTCGCGGGCATCCATGCGCCGCCTACTCCCAATGTTACGTTGGTTGCGTTGTTTACACGGCCCGCCAGCCAAACGAAAGCCAAAATAACGCGGCGCTTTCGAAATCATGAGTCGATCCGTCATCGATCCCAAGGCGGCGGCAAACCGTTGCTTTTGCGGGCTTCATCGCCTACGTCAGATGCATCGCAACACCGAAAACAGGCTGACCGCATTGACCCCTGCTCTTGTCGTCTTCGACCTCGATGGAACGCTGCTTGATACTCATGTCGATCTGGTCGAAAGCCTGAACCACACCATCGCCGCCCTCGGTCTGGCGCCGGTCAGCTACGACGATCTCACTCATCTCGTCGGCCACGGCGCCAAGGTGATGATCGAGCGCGCCTGCAAGCTGCAGGGCCACCCGCTTGATCCGGATGAACTGCCGGCGCTGCTCGAACGCTTTATCGCCCACTACACCCAGACCATGCCCGGCCAGACTGTCGCCTATCCCGGCCTGATCGCGGCCATGGATCACCTCAAGGACCAGGGCTACAAACTCGCCGTCTGCACCAATAAACTTGAGGGGCTGGCGCGCACGCTGCTCGATCGCCTGCAACTCACTCATTATTTCGACGCGATCACCGGCGGCGACACGTTTCCTGTACGCAAACCAGACGCCGCCCATCTGCTCGGCACCGTCGAGCGGGCCGGCGGCGATCCGCGCCGCACCGTGATGATCGGCGACAGCGCCAACGATATCCTCGTCGCCCGCAATGCCGCCATCCCCTCGATCGCCGTGCCCTTCGGATATTCCGACGTGCCGATCGAGACCCTGAAGCCGACCCGCATCATCCAACATTTCCGGGAGTTGACCTCCGAAATGGTGGAAACCCTGATCAGCGACTTTGCGGATAAGGCCGATACCAGGTCTGCGGCTCGCTAACAAAATCATCGAAATCGTGGTTGTTTTCCCCGAAAACAACCGCTTCAGATTGCGGTAAAGTGCCGCCCTCAGCCTTCGGTTTAGACAATCTCGGCACTGATCAAACGCCAATCAAATCCAGTCGCGGCGCCGTGATTTCATGTGAAAAAACGTGCCCTCTACCGCCAATTCCGCTTCACAATCCCGCCTCAATTCGAGCGCGAACTGGCTTTCGCCGGAGGGGATTTCGAGACGTTGCTTGCAACGAAGGATTGAGGAGATCTGACATGCGCATTCAATTTGCTGCCGCAGCTGCGGTCATCGCCCTTGGCATGGCTGGTGCAGCCGTCGCTCAGCCGATGTATTCCAACGATTACACCAACGACAGCGACGGCTTCGCTCCCGTCAGGGTTGCTCCGGCGAAGCCCGTTCACTATGCGGCCCACAAGGCGCCGGAATACTCGAACGACTACACCAACGATAGCGACGGATTTGCGCCGGTGCGCGTGTCGCCGCCTGTCGACAAAATGGCCACGGCCAGCATCAAACCCCTACCGCCCTGCGCCGATAGCCCCAAGGGCCACGGCCTGCACACGGCAGGCGGAGACAGCGGCGCCTCGCACACCGACGCCTGCCGCGACGTTGGCATCAAGTAAGCCATCTGCCGGATTTGAGGGCTGGAAGGGTCGGTTCAACCGGCCCTTCTTGCTGTTTGCCCGCGGGCATCGCCGTTCCGTCACCGCTTGGCAAATCGACGACTGCGTATGATAGTATCCGACGCGAGGCTGCAGCGCAGCCGCGCCCGTGGAGGCGGAGGAGCAGATGGCAGAGGCACAGAAACGCATGTCGCAGACGGCGCTCAAGCGGCGCCAACGGTTTCACCCGAAGCGGGACGTCAAGCCCGTGGTGTTGGCTGAAGCCAATCGCCTCGCCATCAAGGCGGCAGCCGGTGTCATCCTGGCGTTTCTCGTCATTGTCATCCTGCAGGCCATATTTGGCTAGATCAGGTCCGAAGTGCCGACGGCTCAGTAACCAACCAGCAGATTGCTGCCAAAATCCGGCTGTACGCCGAGCATGGGCGCCACGCGCTTGACGATGTCGGCAACCATCGGGGCGGCGTTGTTGGTGGCGAACGTCATGCCGTGATCGCCCTTGCGCGGCTCGTCGCAGAACGACAGCAGGACATATCGCGGATTCTGGATCGGAAACGCAGCCAGATAGGCATTAAAGCTCAGCACATGCGAATACCGGCCGTTGATCACCTTGTTGGCCGTGCCGGTCTTGCCGCCAACATGGAAGCCAGGAACATCGGCGCTGCGACCCGATCCCTCTTCGCCGTTGAGCTTGAACAGCGCCCGGATCGTGTCGCTGGTGCCCGGCTTGACCACCGTCTCCGCCACCTTGTCGGCTTCCTCGGCGGTCCGCGGCAGGAAGGTTGGTTCGATCAGCTTGCCACCATCGACAAGTGCTGCGCCCGCCACCGCCGTCTGCAGCGGCGTGGTCGCAACGCCGTGGCCGAAGGAGACGGTGATCGAGTTGATCTTCTTCCAGACCTTCGGCTGGCTTGGTGTCTTCACCTCCGGCAACTCCGTCTGCATCCGCGTGAGCAGCCCGAAGCGCTTGAGGTATTCGCGCTGGATATCCATGCCAACCGTGTCGATCATCCGGGCCGTGCCAATATTGGAAGAAAAGCGGAACACTTCAGGCACAGTCAGAAAGCGGCGCGGCACATAGGCGTCGTCATGAATGGTGAAGCCGCCCATATGGATCGGCTGCGTCGCGTCGAACGTGTCGGTCAGCTTTACTAGGCCAGTATCCAGCGCCAGCGCCATCGAGAATGTCTTGAAGGTCGAGCCCATCTCAAAGGTGCCGTTCGACATCCGATTCAGCCAGCCGTCCTGGCTGCCTGCGGCGTTCGGGTCGTTCGGATCGAAGTCCGGCGCCGAGGCCATCGCCAGCACCTCGCCGGTGTGGATGTCGAGGATCACCGCACCGGCGGCCTTGCTCTCGTAACGCGTCAGCGCATCCACCACCACATCATGCACGATGTTCTGGACGCGCAGATCGATCGAAAGGCGCACGGGCGCCAGGCTGTCGGACGCCGCCAGTCCAGTCGATGCCAGCGCAGAAAGCCCCTGGTCGTCGAGATATTTCTCCATGCCGGCGACACCATGGTTGTCGATGTCGACATAACCGAGAATATGGGCTGCGGTGCTTCCGCCCGGATAGAATCGCTTGACCTCCGGCCGGAAGCCGATCGCCGGGATGCCGAGCTTCAGCACCTCGCTCTGCTGCTTTGGCGACAGCTGCCGCTTCAGCCAGGCGAAATGCGAGCGCTTGTTGGAAAGACGCTCATACATCGTCTTGCGATCAAGATCGGGAAAGACACTGCTCAGTTTTTCCACGGCGTCGTCGACATCGACGATCTTGATCGGTTCGGCGAACATCGAGACCGTACGGATGTCGGTGGCGAGCACCTGCCCGTTGCGGTCGTCGATTTCGGGGCGCGATGCCATCATCGATGGCCCCGGCGGGATCGACGAGATATCGATTCCACCCTGCTCCGCATAATAGACGAGCTTTCCGAAGATCACGCTGTATGCCACCACGATCGCGCCACCGACGATGGCAAGACGTGACCGCGGGCTAGCGGATTTCCGCCGCGGCTTGATCAGCCGCCTGCCGCCGCCGCGAGCGCCGAAATCCAGGCTGACAAGGCGGCCGCTACGGGCGGCTAGAGTTTGAATGATGGACATGATTGCACAGCTTGGGACACGATACGCGATCGGCAGGCAAAAACTGCCGTTACGTGGCATCTAGCGCCGAGTTCGTTAACGCGCCATTAAGGATGACGGGTCGCGAGCGCGGCTATCAATCACGTTGCCGCGAGCGACGCCGCACCGCCTTCAAGCGTCGATTACGGTCTCGCCGAAAATCGATTCGAACGCGCCGCGCAACAGCACATCGACATCCGCAATCATCACCGGCAACCCGAGATCCACGAGGCTAGTCACGCCATAGCCGGAGATGCCACAGGGCACGATGCCGCTGAAATGATCGAGATCGGGCTCGACGTTGAGCGACAGTCCATGGAACGTCACCCATTTGCGCAGGCGGATGCCAAGCGCGGCGATCTTGTCCTCCGCCACCGTGCCATCCGGCAGCGGCGGCCGGTCGGGTCGACAGACCCAGACGCCGACCCGGTCCTCGCGACGCTCGCCGCGCACGTTCATTTCCGCGAGTGTGCGGATGATCACCTCCTCCAGCGCAGCAACGAAGGCGCGTACATCCTGGCGCCGACGCTTCAGGTCGAGCATGACGTAGGCCACGCGCTGCCCCGGGCCGTGATAGGTATATTCCCCTCCTCGTCCGGTCGCGAACACCGGAAAGCGGTCCGGCTGAACCAAGTCACTCGCATTGGCGCTGGTGCCAGCCGTATAAAGCGGCGGGTGTTCGAGCAGCCAGACCAGTTCGTCACCGCCTTCGGCGATAGCAGCCACTTCTTTCTCCATGATATCCACAGCCTCCTGATAGGGCACCGGCCCGTCGGAGATACGCCAGCGCACCGGGCGCGAACCGGCGAGCGGCAACATGGAAAACTCGAGATCTGTGCGTAGCATGGCCATTCCTTGTCGCCTGCCCGGTCTTTTCGGGCAGGCTGCTGAGAGCGTCTATATGGCCCCGTTTTGTCGCTGTTTCAAACGCTGTCACCTTGTTTGAAAAAATCTGTCATATCGCCCTTGTGTCCCCGGAATCCTTTTGCTACATGCTGCGTCGCCGGCACAAACCGGCACCTACCACGATGCGGTCGTGGCGGAATTGGTAGACGCGCAGCGTTGAGGTCGCTGTGGGGCAACCCGTGGAAGTTCGAGTCTTCTCGACCGCACCATCTCTCTCCTGAGGAGTGAGACAAGCCAGATACCAACTGGCTTATAGCGATGCAGATAATCCTTGCATGCGGCATCTCTTACCGAGAGATTTTATTGTCTGTAACGGCCGGCTCACGGCCCAATGAAATTTCTTGGCCATGTCTGATCAATCCGACCTGCACAATCCCCTGCAAGGCATGGCCCTTATGGCCGGCGCGATGGTCGTCCTGCCTGCCATGGACGCCATCGCCAAATACATGGCGACCTTCGAAGGCATGTCGCCCGGTCAGGTGACTTTCTACCGATTCTTTTTCCAGCTCCTCTGCACGCTGCCGATTCTCTTCGTCATGTTCGGCTGGAATGCCCTTTCCGCGAAGCGCCCGTGGATGAACCTTCTGCGTGGTGTGCTGCATGGCGCCGCCAGCCTGCTTTTCTTCGTAGCCGTCAAATACATGCCGCTGGCGGATGTCTTCGCCATCTATTTCGTCGAGCCCTTCATGCTGGCCGGCCTCTCTGCGCTGTTTCTCGGCGACAAGGTGGGCTGGCGGCGCTGGACGGCGATCGTCGTCGGCTTCGGCGGTGCCATGATCGTAATCCAGCCGAGCTACGAGATTTTCGGTCTCAAGGCTCTGCTGCCCGTCTGTTGCGCCTTCCTGTTCTCGCTTTATCTCTTTCTCAATCGCGCCATCGGCAATGCCGATTCGCCGCTGACGATGCAGACCATGGCGGGCATAGGCGGAACCTTGTTCATGTCGGCCGCCCTTGCCGTCGGCAACGGCATGGGCGTCAGCGATTTCGACGTGTCGCTGCCGGCCTCCCTGCTCGGCCTCGTGCTGCTGCTGATTCTGGGCTCGCTCTCCGGCTACGTCCATATGATCGTCGTGCGCGCCTTCCGAATGGCGCCGCTTTCGCTGCTGGCGCCCTTCCAGTATTTCGAGATCATCTCGGCGACAGTGCTCGGCTATGCGCTTTTCGGCGATTTCCCAAGCTTTTCCAAGTGGATCGGCATCCTCATCATCGTCGCCTCAGGCCTCTTCATCATCTGGCGCGAGCGCGTCCAGGCGCGGTCGCTAAAAGCCGCTTGAACCGGGCAACCCGTTGTTAACCTCACCTGTTGAGGGAACATCAATTCGCTGGCTTTAAAAGAATCGCTGGCTTCATGATGAAGCTGGAGAGAAAACATGAGCGAATTTCGTTTCGCTTTTCCGGCATGTGTGATCGCTGGAAAGCATCGGCTGGCCGCCGAAGACATCGGCCTGTTGCGCAAATATACGTTTCCGGATGGTATCCGGACTGCCGACGACGTTGTCGTCATGCTGGCGCTGAACAATGCCTGCCCTGAAAAATGTCATGAGTGGAACAGCTTCTTCGTTGAGCAGATTTCCGCTTTCATCGTTAATTACAGTTATCCACAGGGCTCGCTGGACGAAATCAATGTCGCCTGGCTGATGCGCATCGTCGCGACCGACGGCGTCGTCAACTCGCCGCTCGAACTGGAACTCCTGCTGCACGTTATCGAGATTTCGGCTTACGTGCCGGACGAACTGCGCGCCTTCGCGCTCGACCAGTTGCGCTACTCGCTATCGAAAGGCTGTGGCGCTTATCATGCAAGTCGCGCTGTCATCCGAGCGGGCATCACTCGCCAGGATATCGACTACGTCATGCGCATCCTGCGCAACCTCAGCGAGGCCGGCCGGATCACCGTCCAGCCTCTTACCTGGGCCGTCATGATGCAGATTGGCGAGGAGACGCTGCCGGCATCCAATCATCCGCGATGGGCGTCGATAATGGCGGCCCTGCGACTGGTGGATTATGCCGAGGCCCCGCGTCGCAGCCGCTGGCTGCGTATCGTCGATGAAGGCTTCGACAGCGGTTCCGCCGTCGCCTGAACGACTGCGTTCCGGCCGTATCCCTTTGTAGTATACCGGTCTTTTCCATCGCTCCTGTTGCCCGTGATTGTGCGTTCCGGTCTTTATGCTTAAGACTCGGAGCGCATGTCACGGGTGGAGACTTCATGTTCGACAAAATCCTGATCGCCAATCGCGGCGAGATCGCTTGCCGCGTGATCAAGACGGCGCGCCGCATGGGCATCGCCACGGTCGCCGTCTATTCTGATGCCGATCGCGACGCGCTCCACGTCGAAATGGCTGACGAGGCCATACATATCGGCCCTGCCGCTGCCGGCGAAAGCTACCTTGTCGCCGAAAAGATCGTCGACGCCTGCCGGAAGACAGGCGCCCAGGCTGTCCACCCCGGTTACGGCTTCCTCTCAGAGCGCGCCTCCTTCTGCGAAGCGCTGGAAAGGGAAGGCATCATCTTCATCGGCCCGAAGCCCAAGGCTATCCGGGCAATGGGCGACAAGATCGAATCGAAGAAATTCGCCAACGCCGCCAAGGTCTCAACCGTCCCCGGCCATCTCGGTGTCATCGATGATGCCGAACAGGCCGAGACGATCGCGGATGCGATTGGCTATCCCGTGATGATCAAGGCCTCGGCCGGCGGCGGCGGCAAGGGCATGCGGATTGCCTGGAGCAGGCAGGAGGTCCGCGACGGCTTCGACCGCGCCCGCTCCGAGGCGCAGAACTCCTTCGGCGACGACCGAGTCTTCATAGAGAAATACATAGTCGATCCCCGCCACATCGAGATCCAGATCCTGGCCGACGCCCACGGCAACATCGTCTATCTCGGCGAACGCGAATGCTCGATCCAGCGCCGGAACCAGAAGGTTGCCGAAGAGGCGCCCTCGCCTTTCCTCGACGAGGCCACCCGCGCCGCCATGGGCGAGCAGTCGGTGGCGCTGGCGCGCGCTGTGGACTACCAGAGCGCAGGCACCGTCGAGTTCATCGTCGATCGCGACCGCAATTTCTATTTCCTCGAAATGAACACCCGCCTGCAGGTCGAGCATCCGGTGACCGAGCTTGTCACAGGTATCGACCTCGTCGAGCAGATGATCAGGGTCGCCGCCGGCGAAAGACTGCCCTTCGCCCAAACCGACATCACGCTGAACGGCTGGGCCGTCGAAAGCCGCATCTACGCCGAAGACCCCTACCGCAATTTCCTGCCCTCGATCGGTCGCCTAACTCGTTACCGCCCCCCTGCCGAGGGCAAGGCTGGCAATGCGATCATCCGCAACGATACCGGCGTCTTCGAAGGCGCGGAAATCTCGATGCACTACGACCCGATGATCGCCAAGCTCTGCACCTGGGCGCCGACCAGGATCGAGGCGATAGAAGCGATGGGCCAGGCGCTCGATGGCTTTGTCGTCGATGGCATCGAGCACAATGTCCCGTTTCTGGCCGCACTGATGAAGCATCCGCGCTGGCGCGCTGGCAAGATATCGACGAGCTTCATCGCCGAGGAATACCCCGACGGTTTCGCCCCCGTCTTGCCCGATGCACGGCAAACTGCCTTCTTGGCCGCTATCGCGTTGTCCGCCTCGCTGATCGACGCTAATCGCCGCGAGCAGTTCGCCGACCGCCTGCGACCCGCGACAGATCCACTGCGCGACCTCTGGAGCGTCAGGCTCGGCGATGAATATATCGATGTCCGCCTTCTCGACGGCCTCGTCACCATTCCCTTCGACATGGAGATGGAGATATCGGGCGAAACGCTCAGCGTCGTCACCGATTGGAGACCGGGCGACCCGGTATGGCATGGCAAGATCGGAAAGCAGCGCATCACCGCACAGTTGCGCCCCATCCTGAACGGCATGCGCCTCGACTGGCAGGGTCTTTCGGTGAAGGCCAAGGTTCTGACCCCGCGCCACGCCGAACTCGACCGGCTAATGCCGGTGAAGCTGCCGCCCGACACCTCCAAGCTGCTGCTTTGCCCGATGCCGGGCCTGGTGGTCTCGATTTCGGTGGTTGAAGGACAGCAGGTGAAGGCCGGCGAGACGCTGGCTGTCGTCGAGGCGATGAAGATGGAAAACGTGCTGCGCGCAGAGCGCGATCTGACAGTCGGCGTCATCAACGCCAAGCCCGGCGAAAGCCTTGCCGTCGATGCCGTGATCATGGAGTTTGCCTGACCCGTTCCGGTACACAAGCTTAGGAAATGCCAGCCCAGCTACGCCGACATCGCCCGCATTTATTAACACGCGCCCGGTAATATTAGAAAAATCTGGCAGGCCGCCGGATGGGAGTGCGTGATGAGTGTGATGCAATCTGCGTTGCTGCTGCTGTTGATCAATCTGGGCTTGCTCTGGCTGTTGATGCGCATGCCGCTTGGGTTGCGCACGTTGCGTCTTAACCGCAGCTTCGACTGTGCGCCGGAAACGCTGTGGAGTGCCATGAACCCGGCTGGCAGCGCCGCCAGCTGGCACCATTCGATGATATCGAGCAAGCCGCTGGCCGATGGCACCAACATCGTCGAGCAGACATTCACCATGCCCGACAGGCACGGCGAACCGCTGCGGCGGCTTCTGGCGCTCGAACCGGTTCTCGCCGTGGCCGGCGTCCAGACCCCGCATCATGGCTTCCAGTCCTCGATCATCGATGACAGCACTCTCGACGCATCCTTCTGGAAGGATTTTCGCGAATGCCGCATCGTCCGCCCCACTTCAGCGGGCGCAGTTCTCGAAATCGACCAAACCGATCGCTACCGTGGCCTCGCCTTCCTGATCTTCCGCTATTTCGCCCTGCGTCGCGAAATGCGGGCGCTCGACGGCTGGCTGAAGACCGGCCAGTCGCAACCCCAAGGCTATTTCGAACACCCGCTGGTCCAAGTCGCGCTCGCCATCCTATCGACCTTCCTGCTCTGGCCCTTCCTCGGCCTGACCCTGAAAGGGCTGATGATCTCGACCTTCCTGACGGTCATCATCGCGCTGCATGAACTCGGCCACATGGCGGCCTACCGCATGTTCGGCCATACCTCCGTGCGGATGATCTTCATCCCATTCCTCGGCGGCATCGCCATCGGCGGTCGGCCCTACCGATCGCTGTTCGAAGTGGCGACGTGCGCGCTGATGGGCTCCGGCATGTCCGCCTTCCTCGTGCCCATTCTGATCATCGGTGAACGGCTGACGGAGACGGGCGTGCTACCGCTAGCGGCAAGCTCGCCGATTCTCGCCTTTCTGCTCATACTCGGCGCGTTCAACCTCTTGAACCTGTTGCCGATGCACCGCTTCGATGGCGGACAGGTGCTGCGGCAGATCTTTCGTACGCGACGCTCGCAGATTCTCGCAAGCTTCCTCGTGACGCTATGCATCCTCTGCGTCGGGGTGGAGATCGGTCTTCCCGCCCGCTATCTCCTCACCGGCCTGCTGGTGTTCACGCTGGTCAGCCTGATCGGCGGCGGCTCCTTCAAGCCGCGGCAGAAACTTGACGAGATGAACGGTGGCGAGCGTATGCTGGTCTCCTTCGGTCTCTACGCTGCGATTGCCATGCATGGCTACGCCATCGTCTTTGCCATCGGAAAGCTGTTCTGACGCGAACGGTATAGAGATCGGCGCAAGCTGCTCATCCGGCGATGTTTTTCCCGATTGCTGCGGGTTTTCCCTTGAGCCGGCGTCACCGTGCGTGCAAAAGTCCGCCCGATCAAATCAGCATTGGAGAATCCGAAGATGGACGTTCGCGCCGCCGTTGCCGTACAGGCAGGAAAACCACTGGAAGTGATGACCGTGCAGCTGGAAGGCCCGAAGGCCGGCGAAGTGCTGGTCGAGGTGAAGGCGACCGGCATCTGCCACACCGACGATTTCACCCTTTCGGGCGCCGACCCGGAAGGCCTGTTTCCGGCGATCCTCGGCCATGAAGGCGCCGGCATCGTCGTCGACGTCGGCCCCGGCGTCACCTCGCTGAAGAAGGGCGACCACGTCATTCCGCTTTATACGCCGGAGTGCCGCGAATGCTATTCCTGCACCTCGCGCAAGACCAACCTCTGCACCTCGATCCGCTCCACCCAGGGCCAGGGCGTCATGCCGGATGGCACCTCGCGCTTCTCGATCGGCAAGGACAAGATCCACCACTACATGGGCTGCTCGACCTTCGCCAACTTCACCGTCCTGCCGGAGATCGCGCTGGCCAAGATTAACCCCGACGCCCCCTTCGACAAGGTCTGCTACATCGGCTGCGGCGTGACGACAGGCATCGGCGCCGTCATCAACACTGCCAAGGTCGAGATCGGCGCGACCGCGATCGTCTTCGGTCTCGGCGGTATCGGCCTCAACGTGCTGCAGGGCCTGCGCCTGGCCGGCGCCGACATGATCATCGGCGTCGATATCAACAATGACCGCAAGGCGTGGGGCGAGAAGTTCGGCATGACCCACTTCGTCAACCCGAAGGAAGTCGGCGACGACATCGTCCCCTACCTCGTCAACCTGACCAAGCGCCACGGCGACCTGATCGGCGGCGCCGACTATACGTTCGACTGCACCGGCAACACCAAGGTGATGCGCCAGGCGCTGGAATCCTCGCATCGCGGCTGGGGCAAGTCGGTCATCATTGGCGTTGCCGGCGCCGGCCAGGAAATCTCGACGCGTCCGTTCCAGCTGGTCACCGGCCGCAACTGGATGGGCACCGCCTTCGGCGGCGCCCGCGGCCGCACCGATGTGCCGAAGATCGTCGACTGGTACATGGAAGGCAAGATCCAGATCGACCCGATGATCACGCACACCATGCCGCTCGAGGACATCAACAAGGGCTTTGAGCTCATGCACAAGGGCGAGAGCATCCGCGGCGTGGTGGTCTATTGACCGCTTCGCCGAAATATACGGTCGATGTGCGGAGTCTCGAAGAGTTCTCCGCCGTCGAACTCTACGCTTTGCTGAAGATGCGCGTCGACGTCTTCGTCGTCGAGCAGAACTGCCCCTATCCTGAGCTTGACGGCAAGGATGCGGATGCTCTGCACCTGCGTCTTCTGCAGGGCGGCGACCTGCTGGCCGCCAGCCGCATCTTTCCACCCGCGGAAGAAGGCGAACCGGCCAAGATCGGCCGCGTCGTGGTCTCTCCCGACCATCGCGGCAAACGTCTCGGCGAAGCAGTCATGCGCGAGGCGATCGCCGCCTGCGGGCAACGCTATCCGAACCATCCGATTTACCTGTCGGCGCAAAGCCACCTCGCCCGCTTCTATGGCGGCATGGGGTTTGTGGCGACATCGGAGGAGTATCTGGAGGATGGGATTCCGCATGTCGATATGGTCAGGCCGGCGGGGTGACCAGACGACTCAAACCAGCGGATCCCACCATCCGGATTTGCTGGCCGGATTTGCTGGTCTTCACAAGGCCGGTTTGTTAGATTTGCATTCGACGTATTACCTTGCCCAAAAGCGCTCACGGAGCGCCCACAGACCCACCACGCAATGCGGCACGACTTTGAAATGGTCGGCGGCTTTTTCACAAATCGATCCTGGTTTGGGAGCCATCGGCAGCTGAGGAGGAGAAGCTGAGCATGGCATATCAGGTATCGATCCACCCCGCGCTTGATGGCGGGGTCAAGAAGGGCGAGGCGAATTTCAGTGGCGGCACGCTCGTCTGCGCATGCGCCAGCCGCCCCGTCAAGGTCGCGGTCAAGGGCACCGTCGCCCACAACCATGCCTGCGGTTGCACCAAGTGCTGGAAGCCGAAGGGCGCCGCCTTCTCTGTGGTCGCGGTCGCCGCGACCGACAACGTCACCGTTCTCGAAAATGCCGACAAGCTCGCGGTCGTCGACAAGGACGCATTGATCCAGCGCCATGCGTGCAAGGAATGCGGCGTTCACATGTACGGCCCCGTCGAGCGCGACCACGCCTTCAAGGGGCTGTCCTTCGTCCATCCCGAACGCTTCCAGCAACCAGGTTGGCCAGAACCGACCTTCGCCGCCTTTGTCTCTTCGATCATAGAGAGCGGGACGCCCCCTTTGGCCATGGCCGGTGTTCGTAATCGCCTCGGTGAACTTGGATTATCGCCCTACGACTGCCTGAACCCAACCTTGATGGACGTTCTTGCGACCTTTGCCGCTAAAAAAGCTGGCACGCTAAAGGAGGCGTGAGAGTCAAACTCTCACTCGAGAAACCCGCTGCGCGTCGCCTGGCGCGCTGCGCGGCAAGACCAAGCGCCGCCGTGGCAAAGCTGTTTTCGCTCCCGTCGGCCACTCGTGTCACCGAATGATGATACAGCTCGTTCCCCTCGCAAACGGTTGAAATATTTGGTACCAAGCCCGGCGCTCCTTCGTCGCTGCACGCAGCAGACCGGAAGCCATTGTACAGACGCATCGACAGGACACCTACAAACACACATGCACCACATATATGTTGACGCCGACGCCTGCCCCGTGAAACCCGAGGTCCTCAAGGTCGCCGAACGCCTCGGCATCGAGGTCACCTTCGTCGCCAATTCCGGCCTGCGGCCCTCGCGCGACCCGATGGTCCACAACGTCATCGTCTCCAACGGCTTCGATGCCGCCGACAACTGGATCGCCGAACATTGTGGCCCCGGCGACGTCGTCGTCACCGCCGACGTGCCGCTCGCCGTGCGCTGTGTCGCGACCGGCGCGCAGGTTACCGGCCCGACCGGCCGCGTCTTCGACGACACCAATATCGGCATGGCGAGTGCCATGCGCGATCTCGGCGCCCACCTACGCGAGACCGGCGAGAGCAAGGGCTACAATGCCGCTTTCAGCCCCAAGGACCGCTCGCGCTTTCTCGAGACATTCGATCGCATGTGCCGCCGCGCCAAGGCGGTTGCGCCACCATCAGGAGAATAGACATGAACATCCTATCCCAGGCGACCGCCTTCGGCGGCATGCAGGGCGTTTTCACGCATACGTCGGAAGCCTTGAAGTGCGACATGACCTTCGCGGTGTTCGTGCCTCCGCAGGCGATCGAAAAGCCTTGCCCGGTGCTCTGGTATCTCTCCGGCCTCACCTGCACCCACGCCAACGTCATGGAAAAGGGCGAATATCGCCGCATGGCCGCCGAACTCGGCCTGATCATTGTCTGCCCGGATGTCAGCCCACGCGGCAACGACGTGCCCGACGAACTCACCAACTGGCAGATGGGCAAGGGGGCCGGCTTCTATCTCGACGCCACCGAGGCGCCATGGTCCGAGAACTACCAGATGTATACCTACATCACCGAGGAACTGCCAGCTTACGTCAGTCAGCACTTCCGCATCGACATGGATCGCCAGGGCATCTTCGGCCACTCCATGGGTGGCCACGGCGCCATGACCATCGCCCTGAAGAATCCAGATCGCTTCAAGAGCTGCTCGGCCTTCGCCCCGATCGTCGAGCCTTCGACCGCCGACTGGTCGGCCCCGGCGTTGGAGAAATACCTCGGCGCCGATCGGGCTGCATGGCGGCAATACGATGCCTGCGCTCTAGTAAGCGACGGCGCACGTTTTCCGGAATTCCTGATCGATCAAGGCAAGGCCGACAGCTTCCTGGACAACGGCCTGCGGCCCTGGCTGTTCGAGGAGGCGGTGAAAGATACCGGCATCAAGCTGACGCTGCGCATGCACGAGCGCTACGACCACTCCTACTACTTCATTTCGACCTTCATGGACGATCACCTGAAGTGGCACGCCGAACGGCTCGGCTGATCGCATCGATAGGCTGAAACACGATCGGCCCCCGAAGGAGCCGATCGGTCGATGCGCTCGTCCCAACGCATCAAGTATGGGAAGCAGGACAAGCCAGCCGCTGATATCAGGCCTTGCGATTGTCGACGGACAATGCGCCAGCGCCCGCGAACACCAGGAACAGGAAGATGAAGCAGTAGAGAATCGCCTCACCGCCGTGGTTGACGGCCGGGAAGAAGCCGCTCGGGAAATGCGCCATGAAGTAGGCAACAGCCATTTCACCCGACAGGATGAAGGCAATCGGGCGCGTCAGGAAGCCGACGAGGATCGCCAGACCACCGATGACTTCGAGCAATGCCGCAATCAGCGCGATGGCCGAAAGAGGACCGCCATCACCCTGGGGGATCGGAAAGGCAAACAGTTTCATTGTGCCGTGCTCAATGAAGAGCAGAGCGGTGATGATCCGGAGCGCAGCCAGCGCGTAGGGCTGGTACGCGTTGAGGCGTTCGAAACTTGGCATTAAGACTCTCCTTTGGTCAAAAGACAGTCGAGCGTTACCGACATGTCGAAACACAAAGAAGTCACGATTGGCCGAATTCCGATCACATCCGCTTGATTTTCATCATCTTTCCCCAATTTCTTCACTTTAGAGGGGAATGTTGTCGTGTTTCTTCCAGGGATTGCTCAAATCCTTGTTACGCAGCATCTTCAGCCCGCGCGCCAGCCGCCGTCTCGTCGAGTGCGGCATGATCACCTCATCGATGTATCCGCGCTCCGCCGCCGCGAATGGCGACAGGAACCGATCCTCGTACATCTTCGTATGCGCCGCGATCTTTGCGGCGTCATTAATGTCCTTGCGGAAGATGATCTCCACCGCTCCCTTGGCGCCCATCACCGCGATCTGCGCCGTCGGCCAGGCATAGTTCAGGTCGCCGCGCAGGTGCTTGGAGGCCATCACGTCGTAAGCGCCGCCGAACGCCTTGCGGGTGATGACGGTGAGCTTAGGCACAGTCGCCTCGGCATAGGCGAACAGCAGCTTGGCGCCGTGCTTGATCAAGCCGCCATATTCCTGCGCAGTTCCCGGCAGGAAACCCGGCACATCGACGAAGGTGACGACGGGAATGTTAAAGCAGTCACAGAAGCGGACGAAGCGCGCCGCCTTGCGCGACGCGTCGCTGTCGAGCACCCCGGCCAGCACCATCGGCTGGTTGGCGACGAAGCCCACCGTCGATCCCTCGATCCGCCCGAAGCCGCAGACGATGTTCTTGGCGAAGCTTGCCTGGATCTCGAAGAAATCGCTTTCGTCGACGGTCTTCAGGATCAATTCCTTGATGTCGTAGGGCTTGTTGGCATTGGCGGGCACCAGCGTGTCGAGGGATGCATCGATCTCCGTCACCGACTGGTGGCAATCGATCTCGGGCAGCGGGGATGTGTTGGATTGCGGCAGCAGGTCGATCAGCCGCCGCACCTGCAGCAGCGCCTCGACGTCGTTGTCATAGGCGCCGTCGGCGATCGAGGATTTCGTCGTGTGCACCGACGCACCACCGAGTTCCTCGGCGGTCACCGTCTCGTTGGTCACCGTTTTCACGACATCCGGCCCGGTCACGAACATGTAGGAGGTGTCGCGCACCATGAAGATGAAATCGGTCATCGCAGGCGAATAGACGTCACCGCCGGCACACGGTCCCATGATCACCGAGATCTGCGGAATGACGCCGGAGGCCAATACGTTGCGCTGGAACACCTCGGCATAGCCGCCAAGCGCCGCCACACCTTCCTGGATGCGCGCTCCGCCGGCATCGTAGATGCCTATGATCGGCGCCCGGTTCTTCAGCGCCATGTCCTGGACCTTGATGATCTTTTCTGCATGCGCTTCCGAAAGCGAGCCACCGAACACCGTGAAATCCTTGGCGAAGACGAACACCGTCCGTCCGTTGACAGTGCCCCAACCCGTCACCACGCCGTCGCCGGCGATCCGGCTCTTCTCCATGCCGAAATCACTCGACCGATGCTCGACGAACATGCCGAACTCCTCGAAAGACCCCTCGTCGAGAATGAGATCAATGCGCTCGCGCGCCGTCAGCTTGCCGCGTTTGTGCTGCGCATCGATGCGCGCCTGGCCACCGCCCTTGCGGGCGACCTCACGCCGCCGCTCCAGCTCCTCGAGAATGTCCTTCATCGGCGCCTCCTCCGTCAAAGCGGCAATCATCTGATTTATTCGGAACCGGCGCTAAGGGTGAAGATCGATCGGATGCGCGCGGAAATGTTTTCGGCGAGGATTTCGTCGCTCGCATCGGCATTGTTAGACCGGCTGAGAACGGTAAACGAGCTCACCGCGATGACCGTGCCGTCATCGACGGAGGCGGCATCGACCGTCACCTTGGCCGACGTCTGGCTCTTGTCGTAGCCCTGATCGCGATCCACTTGCAGTATCCGGATGGTCAGCACGACGCGCGGATAGACTTCGGTGCGAACCGTCGCGTTGATCGCCTTGTTGACGCGGTCGCCGACGCCAGACAGCACCACCGGTGGCACCTTCGGTCCGGAGAGAACGACGGTACTTCTGATGTCATAGACGGGGCCCGGCGGCTCCTTGGAAAACATGCTGCCGCAGGACGCCAGAGCGGCGCACGAAAAAACCGTGATAAAAAATACAAGAAACCTGGAAATTGCCGACTGAAACAAATTCATGACGAAAAACCGCATCCACCCCACTGAGAGTCGCGATCTTCGCCATAAAGTCGGTCAAGGCAACATGATTCAGCCTTTCAGCGCCAAAAAAGCACGGGTCGCGGCGTTGAAATCCGCAAACCGCAGCACCCGGCGCTCCTCGGCTTCCTCGTCGCTGCCCCAATGCTCGTTCGTCCAGTCCTCGTCGAGATGCGCGAGCGACCAGGCCTCGTTTTCGGTCAGCTCGCCTTCGGCGAACGCCAGCGCCAGCAGTGCCGACCCCGTCAGCGTCGTGAGCGTGTGCAGCACCGCCAGCGACGTAGCGTTGTCATGTTTGCGCAATGCCGCAGAGAACGCTGCGATGGCGCTCTGCGGTTGCTGCTGGTGGACGATTCCTTCGGCGAGAATGAAGCGGGCGCCAAGCGCGTTCGATGCCCAGTCGAGCACAGGGTCCCAACGCTCCGTCTGCCGCTCGACCAGGCCTTCCGGGCTTTCGGCGCGGTAACACAGCAGGTCTGTGCCGGCGAAGCGCAGGATATCCTCGAACACGGCCTGCGTGTCCGTGGCGACGCCGTCGATCGCGGTGTTGACCAGCTTGGTCACCGGCATTGTGGCGGGATCGATCACCTCGGCCTGCGCCTGCCATTCGGCGGCCATCAGTTCGGCCAGCTTCCGGGTCGGGGCGGCAAGCGGGTTTCGGGCCGGGGTGCGCACTGCCTTGCCGTCGAGCGTCACGACGAAGCCGCCCTCGCCCTCGGTCACCGAAACATCGGTATAAAAGCGCTTCGGCAGCGGCTTCTTCATCTGAATCTGCGCCCGACGGATCGGGTCGGGATGGCTCAACCCTTCGGTCAGGTCGTTCAACAGATCACGCATGGCTCACCTCAGGAAAAATGCTTCAGAATTTCGGCCGGACGGTAGACGATCGCATCGGCGCCCGCGGCCACCAGGTCCTCGACGCTGGCATAGCCCCACGACACGCCGATCGCGGTGGCGCCTGCAGCCTTTGCCATCTGCATATCGTAAATCGCATCGCCGATGACAATGGTGTCGGCGGGATTCGTCCCCGTCTCGGAGCAGCATTCCGTCACCATGGCTGGATGCGGCTTCGACGGGCAATCGTCGGCCGTACGCGAAACGACGAAATCGGGCGCAAAGCCGTGCGCCTCCAGAACATGCACCAGTCCGCGCCGCGACTTGCCGGTGACAGCGCCGATCAGCACCTCGTCCTTGGCGGCCAGCGTTCGGATCAGGTCTCTAATGCCGTCAAATAGCGGCACGTCGACGCCCGCCTCGTCGCGCACGCCAACATAGATCGCCTTGTAGTGCGCGGTCATCGCCACCGCTTCGTCGTCTATATGCGCCTTGCCCTGCATGCGGGCGATGGCGAGATCGAGCGTCAGGCCGATGATCGACTTGGTCAGTGCGATATCCGGCCTTGGATAACCGAAATGCACGAACGTCCTCGCCATCACCTCATGGATCAGCGCCGCGCTGTCGACCAGCGTACCGTCGCAATCGAACAGTGCGAGCTTCATTCGTAATCTTCCCGATCCGCCTCTGCGAGGTCGAGGCCGAGCAGGTTCCAGGTCTGCACCATGTGCGGCGGCAGCGGCGCGGTGACCCGCAGGCGCCCGCCGTTCGGGTGCGGAACGTCGATCTTGCGCGCATGCAGATGCAGCTTCTTCTGCACGCCACCGGGGAAATCCCAGTTGTGGTCGTCGTCGAAATACTTGGGGTCGCCGATGATCGGGTGGCCAATGTGCAGCGCGTGCACGCGCAGCTGGTGCGTACGGCCGGTATAGGGCTCCATCTCCAGCCAGGCGAGGTTCTGCGCCGCCGTCTCGCGCACCTTGTAATAGGAGATTGCGTGGTCGGCGCCCTCTTCGCCGTGCTTGCAGACCCGCATGCGGTCGCCATCAGGCGTCTGCTCCTTGACGAGCCAGGTCGAGATCTTGTCCTCGTGCTTGCGCGGCACGCCCTTCACCAGCGACCAATAGGTCTTCTTGGTGTCGCGCTCGCGAAACGCCGCCGTCAGCTTCTGCGCTGCGCCGCGGGTGCGGGCAATCACCAGCACGCCGGAGGTGTCGCGGTCGAGGCGATGCACCAGCCGCGGCTTCTCGCCCTTCGGGCTGGTCCATACTTCTAGCATCTTGTCGATATTGCGCGTCACGCCCGATCCACCCTGCACGGCAAGGCCAGCCGGCTTGTTGAGCACGATCACCTTGTCGTCTTCGTGCAGCACCATGCGCTGCAGCAATTCGTAATCGCCGCCATGCTTCAGATCGTGGCCGGCGATCGGGGTGTTCTTCTTGGCATCGACGTCCATCGGCGGAACGCGCACCACCTGGCCGGGCTGCACGCGCGCATCGGTTTTGACGCGGCCGCCATCGACACGTACCTGCCCGGAGCGCAGAAGCTTCTGCAGCGGACCGAAGCCGAGGCCCGGAAAATGGATCTTGAACCAGCGATCGAGCCGCATGCCCGCCTCGTCCGGTTCGACGGTGATATGTTCAATGCCAGCCATGAAAGTACTTTCGGAAAGAGTTGCCGGCGCCAGGCGCGGCCTTTGCCGGTGGCTTTAGAGCATTTTTGTCAAAAACGGAAACCCGAATCTCAGATCAGCGCCCGCATCAGCGCCAAACCGGCCATCACAGCCGCCATCGACAGGCCGACGCTGGCGATCATGTAGATCGCGCCCGACGCCGTCGCGCCCCGCTCGAACAGCGTGATCGCATCCAGCGCGAAGGCCGAAAACGTCGTGAACCCGCCGACCAGACCGGTGATCAGCAGCAGCCGCAGCTCCGCCGAGCCGCCGAACCGCCGCGAGATGAGCTCGGCAAACACGCCGATCACGAAGCACCCGACGACATTGACCGTCAGCGTCCCCCAGGGAAAATTCGGCCCCATCAACCGAACCCCGGCCACGCCGACAAGATATCTGAGAACCGAACCGACGGCGCCGCCGACGGCGACGAGAAGAACTTGAATCATGGCGATGGTTTAACGCAGACCGCACAGCTTGCCAATCGGGGGACTGGCGCGTGGTGCAGCGTCAATAGCTGCAGGGACGATCGTTGTTGAAGCCGAGCGCGCAGGCCGAATTCAACGGCAGATCGGCATTTCTGGCACCGCTGGTAGATGTGCAGGCGGTTATCATCCATGCTGGCCCGAGCAGCGCCCCGACCACTATGAGAATTCGAAATCGGCGCATAGGATCTCTCCTTTTCGAAGGCTGAGCCTCATTTGGTAGATCGTCGGCGAGTTTGGGTGATCGCTGAACCAATCTGCATTAGACCAAGGCGACACAAGCTGCAGATCTATCGCGCGAGCGCCGTTTGGAAAGTATATTCCGTGCAACAGAAATCACTTTTAGCATTGAAAGCATCCGAACAGCCCCTTCAAATCATCCCGGCGTCGCCCCTGCATTTTTTCCTCACCAAGACTAATGGCGGTAAATCAATATTAAAGCACGCTGGCTATCATCTTGGCATGAGCAAGGTCCAACTGTCCGTCGTGGCCCCGTGCTACAACGAAGAAGCCGTTCTGGAAGAGTTCGTCGCCCGGATGTCGCGCGCATGCGTCGGCGTTGCCTCGACATACGAGATATTGCTCGTCGATGACGGCTCGTCGGACCGCACATGGACACTGATCGAGAGCCTTGCTGATCGCGACAACCACATCGTCGGCATTCGGCTGATGCGTAACCACGGTCACCAACTCGCGGTCACCGCAGGCATCTCCGTGGCCGAAGGCGACCGCGTCCTCCTGATCGACGCCGATCTGCAGGACCCGCCCGAATTGCTATCCGCCATGGCTGAGATCATGAACGATGGTGCCGACGTGGTCTACGGCAAGCGCATGTCGCGGGCCGGCGAAACCACCTTCAAGCTGCTGACCGCATCGGTGTTCTATCGGCTACTAAACCAGCTTTCCACTGTGCCGATCCCCGAAGACAGCGGCGACTTCAGGCTGATGTCGCGAGAGATCGTCGACGTCCTGCGCGCCATGCCCGAGCAGCACCGATTCATCCGTGGCATGGTCAGCTGGATCGGCGGTCGGCAGGTCGCCATGCCCTATGCCCGGGATGCCCGCTTTGCCGGAGAGACCAAATATCCGCTGCGCAAAATGGTTTCGTTCGCCATCGACGCGCTGACAAGCTTTTCGACGAAGCCGCTGCGAGCGGCTGTCTGGCTCGGCCTGCTATCGTCGGCGTTCGCCTTCACCATTCTGCTTTACGCCGTTTATCAGTGGGCGATGGGCAATGTCGTGCCCGGTTGGGCAAGCTCCCTCGTCGCCATCTCCTTCTTCTCAGGAACGCAACTCTTCGTCATGGGTGTCTTCGGCGAGTATCTCGGTCGTGTCGTCCAGGAAGTGAAACGCAGGCCGCTTTTCACCATCGGCAAAATTCACCGCGCCGATACGGAGTCCGCCTTCACTGGCGACGCCCGCGACCTCCAGAAGGCAATCGAGACCTACCATGCCGGCGACAAGCGCATCGCGCGGTAAAACGAAACCGTCTTAACGGCCAGCATCGCTTTTCGCCCCGAAAATCGACAGTTTCGTTAAAATCCAACCATGTAAATTAGCCTGAATCGCACCGCCAATCATTTATATCTGTCGGATGACAGTTCTCGTTGGCTCCATATCGGCAAGCACGGCGGCCGCGGCGTTTGAATCGCTGCGCATCGCGCCACGCGTTTCTACGGCCGCAGCCGCCAAGGAAGCCCGCAAGATCGCCGACAACAGGCGCAAGGCCGATGCAGGCCAGGATACCGACGAATCCGCAGCCGTCATCAACTCCACCGAGGTCGCCCTTGACTTGATGACCATGGGCCAGCGCCAGCCGCAGGCTGGCCTCCGGCAGGCGCTGAAGCTCTACGAAGAAGACTGACCCGACCGATTGCGTCCTCCCGGGCGCACCCAAGAGCCGCGACAAAAAATTGCTCGCCGGCGACATTCCCCCTTGCCAAGACCCGCCATGGCCAGATAATTGCGCTCAACCTTGTTGGGAGAAGCCGGTCCTTGGCGACCGGTGCCGAAGGAGCAACCGCCCCGGAAACTCTCAGGCAAAAGGACCAGCAAGGGGCAGACGGAACTCTGGAGAGATGCGCTCATCGAAGCGCGCGCCGAAGGGATAACAATCTCAGGCAAAGGGACAGAGGGGGCTCGAAAGACAAGGCGCAGCCGCGCCTGAATATTTGAGCCCGCGCATGGTCACCACGCGCAAACACCGGAGGCGTCCTTGGACGATACTGCTGCCCTGAAGAAAACCCCGCTGCATGACCTGCATCTGTCGCTTGGCGCCCGCATGGTGCCCTTTGCGGGCTATGACATGCCGGTACAATATCCCGCCGGCGTCATGAAGGAACATCTGCAGACCCGCGCAGCAGCCGGACTGTTCGATGTGTCCCACATGGGCCAGGTGATCATCAAGGCGAAGTCGGGCAGATACGAGGATGCGGCACTTGCGCTTGAAAGCCTCGTTCCCGTCGATATTCTCGGTCTCGCCGAAGGCCGCCAGCGCTACGGCTTCTTCACCGACGATAATGGCGCGATCCTCGACGACCTGATGATCACCCATCTCGACGACCATCTCTTCGTGGTCGTCAACGCCGCCTGCAAGGATGCCGACGTCGCGCATCTCCAGAAGCATCTCTCCGATACCTGCGACATCACGGTGCTCGACCGCGCGCTGATCGCGCTGCAGGGTCCGCGCTCGGTGGATGTGCTGGCCGAACTCTGGGCCGACGTCGCCGCCATGAAGTTCATGGACGTGCGCCACTGCCGTCTGCACGATGTCTCCTGTCTGGTCTCGCGCTCCGGCTACAGCGGCGAGGACGGCTACGAGATCTCGGTTCCATCCGACATGGCCGAGGACATCGCCAAGCGCCTGCTCGAGCATCCCGACGTCGAGCCGATCGGCCTCGGCGCCCGTGACTCGCTGCGCCTCGAGGCCGGCCTCTGCCTTTACGGCAACGACATCGACACCACCACGTCACCCGTCGAGGCAGCTCTGGTCTGGGCGATCCAGAAGGCTCGCAAGACAGGCGGCGCCCGCGCCGGCGGCTTCCCGGGTGCAACCCGCATCCTCTCCGAACTCGACAACGGCGCCACCCGGCGCCGCGTCGGCCTGAAGCCGGAAGGCAAGGCGCCGGTGCGCGGCCATGCCAAGCTCTATGCCGATGCCGAGGGCAAGACCGAGATCGGCGAAGTGACATCAGGCGGCTTCGGCCCGAGCGTCGAAGGCCCTGTCGCCATGGGCTACGTGCCGGTCGTTTCAGCCGCGGTCGGAACGGTCGTCTACGCCGAAGTCCGCGGCAAATACCTGGCGGTGACCGTGGCGGCCCTGCCCTTCGTCACGCCGACCTACAAGCGGTAAGCCCCATGAGCGCGGTTGCCACATCCCTATCTGGCTCGGCGCGTGGGATACCCCCCTCTGCCCTGCCGGGCATCTCCCCCACAAGGAGGGAGATCGGCAAGTGGCCCGCTCTTCGCGGAACGTTGAGGTTGGGGCAACCGGGCAAGCCCAGCCAATCTCCCCACCTGTGGGGGAGATGGCCGGCAGGCCAGAGGGGGGTATCCCACGCGGCACCACCTCCGCCTGCAACCACCACACGCCACGACACCAGCCAAAACACGCCACCCAATTCCACCAAACACCCCATTCCCCAGAGAGGACCTTCCCATGCTGAAATTCACCGAAGAACACGAATGGCTGCAGATCGAAGACGGTGTCGCCACCGTCGGCATCACCACTTACGCCGTCGAGCAGCTCGGTGACTTGGTGTTTGTCGAACTGCCTGAAGTCGGCGCCACCTTCTCGAAGAACGACAACGCCGCCACCGTCGAATCCGTCAAGGCTGCCTCCGACGTCTACTGCCCCCTCGACGGCGAGATCACCGAGGTCAACCCCGCCATCGTCGCCGATCCCTCGCTCGTCAACTCCGATCCGCAGGGCGCCGGCTGGTTCTTCAAGCTGAAGCTCGCCAATGCAGCCGATGCCGATGGCCTGCTCGACGAAGCGGCCTACAAGGAGCTCACCGCGTAATGACGACGCCGACGGAATTCCAGTTCACCGATTACCAGCCCTACGACTTCGCCAACCGTCGTCACATCGGCCCCTCGCCGGCTGAAATGACCGACATGTTGAAAGTCATCGGCTACAACAGCCTCGACAAGCTGATCGACGCCACCGTGCCGCCATCGATCCGCCAGAAGGCGCCGCTCGCCTGGGGTCCTGCCATGACCGAGCGCGAGGCGCTCGACAAGCTGCGCGAGACCGCCAACAAGAACAAGGTCCTGACCTCGCTGATCGGCCAGGGCTACTACGGCACCATCACGCCGCCGGTCATCCAGCGCAACATCCTTGAGAATCCGGCCTGGTACACCGCCTACACGCCCTACCAGCCGGAAATCTCACAGGGCCGCCTCGAGGCGCTGCTAAACTACCAGACGATGATCTGCGACCTCACCGGCCTCGACGTCGCCAACGCCTCGCTGCTTGACGAAGCCACCGCCGCCGCCGAAGGCATGGCGATGGCCGAGCGCGTCTCCAAGTCGAAGGCCAAGGCCTTCTTCGTCGACGCCGCCTGCCACCCGCAGACGATCGAACTGATCAAGACCCGCGCCGAGCCGCTCGGCTGGAGCGTCGTCATCGGCAACCCCTTCACCGATCTCGATCCGGTCGATGTTTTCGGCGCCATCTTCCAGTATCCCGGCACGCATGGCCATGTGCATGATTTCACCGGCCTGATCTCGCGCCTGCACCAGACCGGCGCCATCGCCATCGTCGCGGCCGACATCCTGGCGCTGACGCTGCTCAAGTCGCCCGGCGAAATGGGCGCCGATATCGCCATCGGCAATTCGCAGCGATTCGGCGTTCCCGTCGGTTACGGCGGCCCGCATGCGGCCTACATGTCGGTCAAGGACGCCCACAAGCGCTCCATGCCGGGCCGTCTCGTCGGCGTCTCGGTCGACGCCCGCGGCAACCGCGCCTACCGCCTGTCGCTGCAGACCCGCGAACAGCACATCCGCCGCGAAAAGGCGACGTCGAACATCTGCACCGCGCAGGTGCTGCTCGCCGTCATGGCCTCGATGTACGCCGTCTTCCATGGTCCCAAAGGCATCAAGGCGATCGCCCAGCAGGTTCACCAGAAGGCCGTGCTGATGGCCAAGGGCCTGGAAAAGCTCGGCTACACCATCGAGCCGGAGACCTTCTTCGACACCATCACCGTCGATGTCGGCCACATGCAAGCCGTCATCCTGCGCTCGGCGGTCGCCGAGGGCGTCAACCTGCGCAAGGTCGGCGCGACGAAGATCGGCATGTCGCTCGACGAGCGTACCCGTCCGGCGACGCTGGAAGCCGTCTGGCGCGCCTTCGGCGGCAATTTCGAAGTGGCCGAGTTCGAACCGAGCTACCGCCTCCCTAAGGGCCTTGCCCGCACCAGCGAGTATCTCACGCATCCGATCTTCCACATGAACCGCGCCGAAAGCGAGATGACCCGCTATATCAGGCGCCTGTCGGACCGCGATCTGGCGCTCGACCGCTCGATGATCCCGCTCGGCTCCTGCACGATGAAGCTGAACGCGACAGCCGAAATGCTGCCGATCACCTGGCCCGAATTCTCCGACATTCACCCCTTCGTGCCGGCGGATCAGGCATTGGGCTACCGCGAGATGATCGACGACCTGATCGCAAAGCTCTGCGCCGTGACAGGCTATGACGCCTTCTCCATGCAGCCGAATTCCGGCGCGCAGGGCGAATATGCCGGCCTCTTGACGATCCGGAACTACCACATCGCCAACGGCAACGGTCACCGCGACGTCTGCCTGATCCCGACCTCTGCGCACGGCACCAACCCGGCTTCGGCCCAGATGGTCGGCATGAAGGTTGTGGTCGTCAAGGTCCGCGAGAACGGCGACATCGACCTCGACGATTTCCGCGCCAAGGCCGAGCAGCACAAGGACAACCTTTCCTGCTGCATGATCACCTACCCCTCGACGCACGGCGTGTTCGAGGAAACGGTGAAGGAGATCTGCGATCTCGTGCATGAGCGCGGCGGCCAGGTCTACCTCGACGGTGCCAACATGAACGCCATGGTCGGCCTGTCCCGCCCCGGTGACATCGGCTCCGACGTGTCCCACCTCAACCTGCACAAGACCTTCTGCATCCCGCATGGCGGCGGCGGTCCCGGCATGGGTCCGATCGGCGTCAAGGCGCATCTGGCAGCCTATCTCCCCGGCCATCCGCAGACCGACGGCCGCTCCGGCGCCGTCTCCGCGGCCGCCTTCGGCTCGGCCTCGATCCTGCCGATCTCGTGGAGCTACTGCCTTATGATGGGCGGCGAAGGCCTGACGCAGGCGACCAAGGTGGCGATCCTCAACGCCAACTACATCGCCGCCCGCCTGAAGGGCGCCTATGACGTGCTCTACAAGTCGGAAGCAGGCCGCGTCGCGCATGAGTGCATCATCGACACGCGTCCGCTGGTCGACAGCGCGGGCGTGACCGTCGACGACGTCGCCAAGCGCCTGATCGACTGCGGTTTCCACGCGCCGACGATGAGCTGGCCGGTTGCCGGTACGCTGATGATCGAGCCGACGGAATCGGAAACCAAGGCCGAACTCGACCGCTTCTGCGAGGCCATGCTGGCGATCCGCCAGGAAGCCCGCGACATTGAGGAAGGCCGTTCCGACCGGGTAAACAACGCGCTGAAGAACGCCCCGCACACGGTGGAAGACCTGGTCGGCGAATGGGATCGTCCCTATTCGCGCGAACAGGCCTGCTTCCCGCCCGGCGCCTTCCGCGTCGACAAGTACTGGTCCCCGGTCAACCGCGTCGACAACGTCTTCGGCGACCGCAACCTGATCTGCACCTGCCCGCCGCTGGAAGACTACGCCGAGGCGGCCGAGTAAGGATCGACGATACGAGACGCCCGGCTTTGTCCGGGCGTTTTGCTGTTTTGCTCCCTTGCAAACGATCCAACACCTCCAACAGGAAGCCCACTCCATGCCCCACCTCCAAGGCTTCCACTACCTCGCATCCCCAGCCATCGACGACCGTCCGCCTCTCCTCCTGCTCCATGGAAGCAGCCGCGACGAGACCGAACTCCTGCCGCTCGCAGACACTGCAGCGCCTGGATGGCCCTACCTGTCACTGCGCGGTGGAATCCCCTGGGACGGCGGCCATGCCTTCTTTCGCCGCAATCCGGACCGCAGCCTCGACCGCGCCGACCTCGCGCACCAGACCGACCACCTGCGCGATTTCATCCAAGCAGCCGTCGAAACCGGGCTCATCGCTAGCCCGCCCATCCTTCTCGGCTTTTCGAACGGCGCGATCATCGCCGCCGCGCTGCTGATCCGCGACCCCGCCTGCACCGCCGGCGCCATCCTCATCCGTCCGCTGTCGCCGGATCCGGACGCGGGCGTTCCGACGATGCCCGGCAAACCGATCCTCATCCTTTCGGGAGACCGCGACGACCGTCGGACGCCAGAGGACGCCGCCCACGTCGCCGCGCAGTTTGAGAAAGCCGGCGCCGCTGTCGTCAGCCATATCTCGCCGACAGATCATCATCTGCACGCCGCGGAAGCCGGCATCATCGCCGGCTGGCTCGAGACCATATTCTTTCCGCTTGTCGCCGACGACCGCCGACGCTAAGGATCGCGACACTTTCTACACAGAGGCGACCGGTTCCATGGCAAAATCAGACATCACCCAGGTTCCCTGGTCGCAGCCGGTGGAACTGGCGCTGGAAGAACCCGGTCAGTACGTCACCATCGCCACGACGCAGGCTGCCTCCTGGGCGATGATCGAGGACTGGCCGATGGAAGACGGCCCGGAACTCGACAAGGCGCTGCTGATCTGCGCCGACGTCACAAAGGGCAAGCGCAGCAACGAGGACGCCCGCAAGGCCTTCCTCGCCGCCGCCAAGGAAGCCGGGATCGATATCAAGGCCTAGCGGGCTCGACTGTCGTCAGCCGACGAAGTCGTCGATGATACGGCAGATCTCGTCGGGCATTTCCAGCTGCATCATGTGGCCGCTCTCCACCTGCATCGATCGCCATGCCGGATCGGCCTTGACCCGCTTATAGGTCGAGGCGAACACCGCAGATTGCTCGATCCCCGCCGCGACGTACAGTTTTCGAGCGATCGCAAGGTAAGCGCCGCTCAAGCTGATCTTCTGCACCATTGTCGCGAACGGCTGCGCGGAGCGCATCGTCGTGTAGTGCTGGAGATGATCGGGAATACGGCTGTATGACCGAACAGGCGGCGGGACGGCAATGCCGCCGTTCTCCCCCGCCGTCGCCACACTCGACAGTACGATCTCGGGTCCGGACAGATCCAGTATCGACTGGCCGTCTTCGGGCACGAAGGCGTCGAGATAGACGAGACTGCGGATGCGCCCGACCAGCCGGTCGGCGACGCCTGTGATTACCATGCCGCCGGACGAATGGCCGACGAGATCGACGTCGGCAAGACCTTCGGCCTGGATCAGCCCACAGACATCGGCGATATGCGTATCGAGGTTGATGTGACCGCCAAGGAGATGCCGGCGCTCGCCCAGGCCCGTCAGGCTCGGGACGAACACAGTGTGTCCAAGCCGGCGAAGACCGTCAGCCACCGGCGTCCAGGCGGCGCTGGATCCCCATGATCCCTGCACCAGCACGATCGTGCGCGTCATCACAGGTTCTCCCCGGATATGTCCGACACGGCCAGCGGCGGCCCCAGGAACTCCACGTCCCAGGCCTTGGCGAACACGTTGAGCGCCGCGGCATCCGGCCGGCCGTCGCGCATCACTCCGGCGAGCCCGGTGAAGAACGCCTTGGCATCGAGGCCGGGCGCGATCAGGATATACTGCCGCGCCGGCTTGTCCGTGACATTGACGAAGGCGTGCGCCGCGCCGCCGGGTACGGTGACGACATCGCCCTCCTCGGCATAAAACTGCACGCCGTCCACCTCGAACAGATACCGCCCCTCCATCACCCGGAACACCTCGGTCTCCCGATGTCGGTGCCGCGGCGGCCCGAAGCCCGGCGCATTGACGGTATCGATGAAGCAGAATTCGCCGCCGGTGGTCAACGGATCGACGCGCACGCTGAGCTCGAGCCCGATCGCAGGGATCTTGATGACGTCTTCGCTTGCCTTTGAATGAGATGTCTGGATCGTCATGGCATGTCGCCTCGAAATAAATTTTCCCGCGGTCCCGCGGATTACGTCACAAGGTCTATCAAGCACGCCGCCGACCGGAAAGCCCGTTCTTGCGCCGTGTAACCCAAGCGAGCCCCCAAGCATGCGTCAGCTGGCTGCCGAAGCCTCCGCAAGCATCCATGCCACCACGGTCTCCAGCGGCAGCGACTTTCGATAGCGCGGCCAGACGAGGTAGAAATCGGAGAGGTCGCGCAGCGATCCGTCGATGACCTGCACCAGACGCCCTTCTGCGAGATCGCGGGTCACGAAATCCTGGTTGGCCAGCACGATGCCCTGCCCGGCAATCGCCGCCTCGATCGCATGTGACGTCTGGCTGAAGCTGATGCCCTTGAAGTCAGGATGCGCGCCCTTTTCGAAATGCCTCTCGATGAACTCAGGCCAGAAGTTATGGGCATCGTGCAGCAGGGTGAAGCCGGCGAGATCTTGCGCCGTCTCCGGTCGGTGACGTCCCGCCATCAGCATGGGACTGCACACGGCGACCACTTTCTGCTCGAACAGCCGCTCGGTCGCCAGCGCCGCGCCGAATGGCGGCCGTCCGTAACGCACGGCAAGATCGACCCCATCGGCATGAAAGCTGGAAATCCTCTCGGTCGCCAAGATATGAAGATCGAGATCGGGATGACGCGCCGTGAAATCCGGCAGCCGCGGGATCAGCCATTTCGAGGCGAAGGTGGGCGTCGTGCTGATCGTCAGGCGCACCGGCTGCGGTTTCAGATCACCCGTGGCGCGGCCGATGATCTCGAACGCCCGGCGAATATCCGCGATGTAGCTCCGCCCCTCGCCCGTCAGCGCCAGCACCCGCGGCAAGCGCTCGAACAGCTTGACGCCGAGCTCCGCCTCCAGCCCGCGAACCTGCTGCGCGACGGCCGCCTGCGTCACACCCAGCTCCTCGGCGGCCGCCCGAAAATTGAGATGGCGCGCCGCGGCCTCGAAGGCCTTCAAGCCGTTCAGCGACGGGATTTTTCCGGGAGCATCCGCCATCGATAGTTTTTCTATTGAGAACAGGCACAAGAACTATTTCGATATTGACCGGATGAAATGCTATTTCAATCCTGGATTTCGAACATTTAAGGAGAGGAACGAACATGTCAGTCGAAAAAGTGGCCATCATCACCGCGGGCGGCAGCGGCATGGGTGCGGAAAGCGCCAGGCGGCTGGCGGCCGACGGGTACAAGGTCGCCATCCTGTCGTCGTCGGGCAAGGGCGAGGCGCTCGCCGACGAACTCGGCGGCATCGGCATTACCGGCTCCAATCAGTCCACCGACGACCTCCAGCGCCTCGTCGATGCGACGGTCGAGACATGGGGCCGCATCGACGTGCTGGTCAACAGCGCCGGCCATGGCCCGCGCGCCCAGATCGTCGAGATCACCGACGAGCAGTGGCATACCGGCATGGACGTCTATCTCCTGAACGTGGTCCGACCGGTGCGTCTTGTCACGCCGATCATGCAACAGCAGAAGTCCGGCTCGATCGTCAACATCTCCACCGCCTGGGCTTTCGAGCCGTCGGCGATGTTCCCGACCTCGGCGGTCTTCCGCGCCGGCCTCGCCGCCTACACCAAGATCTTCGCCGACACCTATGCCGGCGACAATATCCGCATGAACAACGTCCTGCCCGGCTGGATCGACAGCCTGCCGGCCACCGAAGAGCGCCGCGACGCCGTTCCCATGAAGCGCTACGGCACCAGCGCCGAGATCGCCGCGACCGTGGCGTTCCTGGCATCGGAAGGCGCCGGCTACATCACCGGCCAGAACATCAAGGTCGACGGCGGCCTCACCCGCTCCGTCTGACCTCACAAGATCTGACGTCACAAGAAACCCGCAAACGAAAAACGCCCGAACCGAAGTCCGGGCGTTTTTTCATGTCACGGGCTGGAGACGTTCTCAGAACTCTTCCCAGTCCTTGTTGGCAACGGCCGCGTTGCCATGGCTGGCATAGGCCGGCGCTGCGGCTCTCGGCGCACGTGCCGGGGCCGGTGAGCGCGATGACACCGGTGCGGACGGTTCCTGCATGCGGCGCGCCGTATCGCGCAGCTGCTGGGTGCGGCCGCCGAGCTGGAACGCGCCGATCAGCGTGCTCAGATTGCTGCTCTCCTGGGCCAGCCCGGCCCCTGCCGCATTCATCTCCTCGACCATGGCGGCGTTCTTCTGCGTCGCCTGGTCCATGTGGTTGACGGCCGTATTGACCTCGCCGAGACCGACCGACTGTTCCTGCGCGGCGGTGGCAATGGCATCCATATGTGTGTTGACGTGCTGGACTAACTGTTCGATCGCCGTCAACCCCTCGCCCGTCTCGTTGACCAGCTTGACGCCCTCCGACACAGCCACGGCAGAGTTGCCGATCAGCGACTTGATCTCTTTGGCGGCATTGGCCGACCGTTGCGCCAGTTCGCGCACTTCCTGAGCGACGACGGCAAAGCCCTTGCCCGCCTCGCCGGCACGTGCCGCCTCGACGCCGGCATTCAGCGCCAAGAGGTTGGTCTGGAAGGCGATNNCGTCGATGACGCCGATGATCTTGCTGATCTGCTGCGAGGAATCCTCTATCCTTCGCATCGCTTCGACCGCATTGCGCACGACGCCGCCGGATTGTTCTGCGCGGCTGCGCGTTTCGCGCACCACTTCCCTTGCCTCGCCTGTCCGCTTCGATGTCGCGACGACGTTGGAGGTGATCTGTTCGAGAGCAGCGGCGGTTTCTTCGAGCGAAGCCGCCTGCTGTTCCGTGCGCTTGGCCAGATCGTCGGAGGCGCCGGAGATTTCCGCGCTGCCGTTGCGGACCATGTCGACCGCACTTCCAACGCCGACCAGCGCCTTACGCAACTGGATGACCGAGGTATTGAAATCGTGGCGCAGCGCTTCGAACTGCGGCGCGAATTCCCTGTCGAGCTCGCAGGTCATGTCGCCGGCGGCCAGCAGCTTCAGGCCGGAGGCAAGCGCCCCGGTGGCCTGCGTCAGACGCACTTCGGCCTCTTCCTCAGCGCGGCGCTGCACTTCGATGCGCTCGCGTTCGGATTTCTGGCGGTTGACCTCGGCATCGGCCTCGAGCTGATCGTTGCGGATGGCGGCCAGGCGGAACACCTCTACGGAGGCGGCCATGTTGCCGATTTCGTCGGTGCGGCTGGCATAAGGCACCAGAATATTGGTGTGCCCTTCCGAAAGCACCCGCATCGTCGTCGTCAGACGGCCGATCGGACGAACGACGCGGAAGACGACGATGACGAAGGCAGCGATCGTGATGGCGATGGTCGCGATCAACATGAAGGCGTAGAAGACCAGTGTGGCAAGCGCCGATTCGCGGGTCGCATCGGCCTTGGCGACCAGCTGGTCCATGGCGAGAGACGCTACGTTGCCGATCGTGCCGAGCGCGTTGGTCGCCTCCGTGCGCCACTGATCGATGCCGATCGAGGACGGACGGCCATTGCTGAGATCAGCGACGATGCCGGCGCGCTTCTCGGCGAAGGGGCCGGAGAAGTAGCTGTTCTGCGCCGTCGCGAAGGCGTCCTTGATGCTTGCGGGAACCGATGGGTGATCCACCAGGATTTTGGTGGAGGCCCAGGCGAAAGCGACACGAACGTCGCCGGCGGCAAGTTCGGAGACTTCCTTCGGCTCGAGCGCTCGGCCTGCTGCAACAGCACCGTTGATGGCAACAGTGGCGGCGCCGCCGGAAGCGCGCGCCGACCATGCGAAATAGCGCAGCTGCACCAGATCCATCAGCGAATTGTCGAGCGTGCGGATCTCTGCTTCGGCCGAGGACGATGCATTGGACAGCTGCGCAAGGAAATCACTGCCGACACTCAGCATCTTCGGCGCCAGCGTCGCATCACGCTGATCGAGGGGCTTGGCAAGTTCTGCGTCGACGGTCGAACGCAGCGACAGAAGCGCGCGGTATCCCGTGTCGAGATCGGCCAGGACGGGGGCCAGCGCCTTGGAATCGAGCCCTGCAGAGATCGTCTTCACGTTGGCCAGGGCGTCATCAACAATCGGCCGCTGCTTGCGCACGCTGGCAAGGCTTCCAGTACCATCGCTGGCAGACAGCGTCAGCGCCGTCGCGCTGTCGCCACGCTCACTGCGGAAGGCCAGAAGCGCCTGAAACAGCGCCTTGTCGAGCTGAGCGTTTATCGCCACCTGGCCGTTATTGGCATAGGTCGTGTAGGAATTGACGAGTTTGCTGGACACCAGCGCGGCAAGTCCTGCGGAAATCACAAGAACAACAGCAATCAAAACATTGCGGATCGAAAACAATTCGGCCTCCTGGTGAGCGAAATATCTGTTTTCGGATATCCAGCCGCGCAGTTAACATAGACCTAATTTTGCAGCATCTGTTTTACCTATCAGAATCTGCAATACATGCTGTCACGCGAGCGTGATGTCGAGATAAATCCCGTTCAATACTTCTCGGGTCGCTGCGAATCGACACTGTGTTGCAAAGAATAATTGCGGTGCGGCCTGGCCAATATTTCGGCGGATGGCTGGTCAATCAAAAGGCAATATTACTGCACCGCACCTGATTTGCTCTCTATAGGTGTATAAAACAGGCGCTACACATGTTTTACATGTGATGGCGGGGGTGGCTTGCAGGCCCTTGCTCGAAGCGCCGACAAGGCGACGCGCGTTCTATCCGGCCGTGGAGAATGTCTAAAACGGGTTCACGTAATTCGTGATCGCCACCTGGCGAAGAAGTATTTTTCTGATGAAATGCGCCGGCGTCACATGCGCGGTGTAGATCGCCGCAGCGCCGGTGCTGCCGGCCGGGAGCCGGCTGGCGAAGTCCGCGTCGTCCAGTTTCACTCTGACGGCGAGCGGCAGGCTTGCGATTGCCTTGGGCGTCACCGCCAGTCCCGAGGTCTGCGTCTGGCCGCTCGCGACCGCTTGCAGAACGCTCTCCACTTTGCCGGAATAGACCGCTCCCGGTGCATACTTGAAGGTGACCTCGACCGGCTGCCCCGCTTCGATATAGCGCGCATCGATCTGCGGGATCTCGATGCCGACGATCGTATCCGCGGTCTCGATGAACGCCATCACCGGTGCCAGCGGCAGGCTGGAGACGCGTGCACCGGTCCGCAGCGCCAGATTGGTGACGTAGCCGTCCGCGGGCGCACGCACCACCGTCTTGTCGAGGTTCCATTGCGCGGCGGTGATCTCCGCCTGCAACTGCTCCACTTCTGCCTGCGCCTGCTCGACATCGAAACCGCGACCGGCTCCGCTTGTGCGCAGACGCGTGGTTTCCTGCAGCCGCAGATTGGCGAGCTCGTGCTGCGCAACCAACGCGTCGAGTTTCGCCTGGTAGGGAACCGGGTCGATGCGAAACAGGATATCGCCGGCCTTGAGTGGCACGTTCGCCTTGACCGGTACCTCGATCACCTCGCCCGCGACATCGGGAACGATGGCCACCGAATTGCGCACCACCAGAGCTGCCCCCTGCGGCGCGCCCCAGCCCATCGGAATGAACAGCCCGATCATCAGAAGCAGCAGCACGAAAACCGGCGACATCCTCCAGAACAGATTAAAGGGCACGACCTTCAGCTTCACCAGCAGGAAGAGGATGACGAGATAGGCATTGAGAAGGACAACGATCATGGCGCCCTCTCCGTCGTCACAACATGCGGATAGTCGACATAGGCCCAGATCAGCACGATCGGCCAAAGCGCGAAGCCCAGCAGCAACGTCACCCAGCCGCCGACGCTGACGGCCTGCGCCCAGGGATGATTGCGCCGCCGGGCGATCATACCGGGCAGCATCGCCAGAAACACGATGACGGCCACCGTGCTCAGCGCAAGAATGATCAGGACGATCCACGCGAAGATATCGACAGTGCTCATCGCCGTGCCCCCATGCCACCCGCTCCATAGTTGTCAGGACGATGGCACCTTGGAAGGTCACCGCGTTCACGCAAGTACGTTACGGTAAACGGTGGCGTAAATCGCATTTGCTATGCGGACGCATTGGTCGACACGTAGATCTATCCTCTTTCACGGCCGCAACCATGCACAAAAATACGCCCGCTTTCAGCAACGCCAATGACTTGCAACGACCGATATCCCCACTTCCCCGAGCAATGTCACACTTCGTCCGTCCCACTTTCGGATACACCGGTGGCGTTGCCGGCGAGGCGGGACCGGCGCTTTCGGGAAGCCTGTAACGCAAGGTGAAACGAGAGGCGTCGTGGACTGGTCCTGCCACGAGATTGTGGTGTGCGAGTGCAGAGGTCGGCTTGCCGAAACCGCGCGCCTTGGCACATAGGGGACGGCGACTGGCCGACCGGCACGAGCCCTGAAAGGAGCATTGCCGGAACGATGCGGAGGTGCCGGGGGCGACAGGTCCACGGAGCACCGCCACCGCGTCGAGACAAGACGGTCCTTTGGAATGCCCGGGTAGCGAAAGCGCCATAACGAGAACAACCCCGCGAGCATGTCTCTGAAAAGATGCCGAAAACCCGTAAAAAGGTCTGGAAAGCGATGACAGAACGCCGAACGGGGCGCCGGAAGGTGTCACCAAATTAAAAACTTTGCGAGGCAGCTTCCGGCGCCCCGTCCGACATATGCCGATCACCCGGAGGGTTTTTGCCCGGCCGGTGTGAAGCCATGGCTCTTTGAAAACGCGGCTGTTTCCCGGGTGCTACTTGAGCAGGGTGTAGGCTGCCGACGCGAGTGCCACCAGGCCGAACACGATGAGGAGGTAGCTGGTGCCGCGAATGACCTTGGTCGTGAATGTCTCCGGCAGCTTGTCCCGCGCCAGCGTCACCGCGCCGCTGAGAAAGAACCACCAGGCGAGCGAACCTGAAAACACGCCACCGACGATGACGGCCGAGCTGAACCGCCGCGTCTCCTCCATCAGCCCGAAACCGGCAAACAGCGCCCCGAACGACAGGATCGTCGCCGGATTGGAGATGGTCAGCAGAAAGGTGGCGACCGTCGTGGCGGCAAGCCCGCCTGCCCCGATATCAGCCGCCTCGACCGGATCGTGCGTCAGCCCGCGCCAGCCGAGAAACAGCAAAAGCAGCCCGCCGCCGATCGCCAGCGGAAGCGTCGCCATCGACATGGTTTCGGCGAACACGGCAATTCCTGTCACCGCCACCAGCGCATAGCTGGCATCGCCGACCGCTGTTCCAAAGCCGCAGGAAAAACCGGCAAGAAAGCCCCGCTCCAACGTTCGGTTGATACACAGCATGCCGATCGGCCCGAGCGGCGCGGTGATGATGACACCCAGCAGAGCGCCTTTGAGGAAGAGCAGAAGCATGCGTCGGTCGATTCCCATCCGCGGCGGGCAACGCCACGATCATGGCAGCTGTCTACCGCCTTGAACCGGCAGCGCAACGAAAAAGGCCGCCTTGAAAGGCGGCCTGATCAAGAATAACGATCGATGTTGCAATCACTGCGCCGGAACGACCGCATCGCCGCGCGCGGCGAGAGCCGCCAGGTCGGCCGGCTTCAGCTCGACCGATTCGCCGCAGCCGCAGGCCGACGTCTGGTTCGGATTGGTGAAGGTGAAGCCGGAGCGCAACGTCGTCTGCTCGAAGCCCATCTCCGTGCCGAGCAGGTAGAGCACCGCCGACGGTTCGATCCAGACCCTGGCGCCGTCGCGCTCGATCAAGTCGTCCTTGGGGTTCGGCTCGCTGACGAGGTCGATGGTATATTCCATCCCTGCGCAGCCACCCTTCTTGATCCCGACGCGAATACCCTTGGCATCCGGCCCGGAATTCTCGACGATCGCTTTGACCCGCGCTGCGGCGGTGTCGGTCATGCTCATCACGGCAAAGCCCATCGGCTCATTCTCCTTCGGCAGCCGGGGTCAAGGTCCGGTGCTTCCATAACAGATATGTAATCGCTCGCGGCGATCCGATCAACCGCCTGGGTTCATGGCAACTGCTTCGGCCAGTCGCGAGCGGCGTGGATGATACGAACAATCACAGCATCGTCCCCGCTGCGGCGAAAGATGATAAGATAATTCTCCCGCGAATATGTCCTTAGGCCAACTCTGATATCGTCGCGCAGGTGCCCAAGTGCCGGATAGTCGCCAAGCAGTTCGAAGACCTCGACCATTGAACGCAACCACGTCCTGCCCGCGTCGGGATTGCGGTCGGCAATATACTCGGAAATCTCCCGCAAATCCGCCGTCGCTCGCGGACGCAGGATATAACTCATCGGCTATCGCGCTGGCCGATATAGGCCTCAAGCTCGGTCTCAAGCTCACGCATCGCCTGCGGGCCATCGATCGGATCGCCGCTCGTTTCACCCTCCTCGATCAACCGATCGAACTCTTCTGGCGTGTAGCCGTGGATCAGTCGGCCGGACTGCCATTGCTCGAGCGCCGCGAGCACAATATCACCGGTGGAGTCGAATCGCCCCGACCGGACAGCGGCATCCACCGCTTCCGCCATATCAGGCGTCAATTCGACGGTTATCGTCTCAAGGCGACCCATCGTGTGCACCTCCTTGTCAGAAAGCACCATGCTAGTCGAAGCGAGCGCTCAATACCAGCCGACGGCCACCTGTGCCTCTTCCGACATCCGGTCCGGCGTCCACGGCGGATCGAAGGTCATGCCGACCTCGACGCCAGACACGCCCTCGACGGCGCCCACGGCATTCTCGACCCAGCCTGGCATCTCGCCGGCAACAGGGCAGCCGGGCGCCGTCAGCGTCATCATGATCTTGACCATCCGATCGTCCTCGATGTCGATCTTGTAGATCAGCCCGAGCTCGAAGATGTCGGCGGGGATTTCCGGGTCGTAGACGGTCTTCAGCGCCATGATGACGTCGTCGCTCAACCGCGCCAATTCGTCATCGGGAATGCTGGAATGCACGATGCCTTCGCGCACGTCGATCTTCTGTTCGCTGTCATCAAGGCTCATACGGGCCACTCCTTAAGCAAAAAACTTGCGCGCGTAGTCGAGCGCGTCGGCCAGGGCATCCACCTCGGCGCGGGTATTGTACATGCCGAACGATGCCCGGCATGTGGAGGTGACGCCGAAGCGTTTCAAGAGCGGCATGGCGCAATGCGTGCCCGCTCGGACTGCAACGCCGCGGCGGTCAATCACCGTCGAGACGTCATGGGCGTGCAGCCCGGCCAGCTCGAACGAGAAGATCCCGCCCTTGCCGGGCGCATTGCCGATCACCCGCAGCGAATTGACCGCACGCAGCCGCTCGGCCGCATAGGCCGCCAGATCCGTCTCGTGCCGCGCAATCGCCTCGCGGCCGACCTTTTCCATGTAGTCGAGCGCATAGCCGAGGCCGATCGCCTGCACGATCGGCGGCGTGCCGGCCTCAAAGCGATGCGGCGGCTCGTTGTAGGTGACGGTCTCCTCGGTGACGTCGAAAATCATCTCGCCGCCGCCCTGGAACGGCCGCATCGACGCGAGCCGGTCCTTCTTGCCGTAAAGCACGCCGATACCCGATGGCCCGTAGAGCTTGTGGCCGGTCATCACGTACCAGTCGCAATCGATATCCTGCACGTCGACAGGCATGTGGACGGCGCCCTGGCTGCCGTCGACCAGAACCGGAATGCCGCGTTCATGGGCGATCCGGCAGATCTCCTTGACCGGAACGACAGTCCCCAGTGCGTTCGACATCTGCGTGATGGCGACGAGTTTGGTGCGCTCCGTCAGGCACTTCTCGAATTCCTCGATATGGAAGGCGCCTTCTTCATCGACAGGCGCCCAGACCAGCTTCGCGCCCTGCCGCTCGCGGATGAAATGCCACGGCACGATATTGGAATGATGCTCCATGATCGACACGACGATCTCGTCGCCCTCGCCGATATTGGGCATGCCCCAGCCATAGGCGACAGTGTTGATCGCCTCGGTCGAGGACTTGGTGAAGACGATCTCGTCCACCGAAGGCGCGTTCAGAAAGCGACGCACCTTTTCGCGCGACGCCTCATAGGCCTCGGTTGCCGCGTTCGACAGGAAGTGCAGGCCGCGATGCACATTGGCATATTCATTTGAATAGGCATGGCTGATGGCATCGATCACCACCTGCGGCTTTTGCGCCGAGGCGCCATTGTCGAGATAGACAAGCGGCTTGCCGTAGACCTGCTTCGAAAGGATCGGGAAATCCTTGCGAACGGCGTCGACGTCATAGGCGGCCGGTGCAGTCTGATCCATGTCAGGCCCTTTCATATCGCGCTTCTGCCTCGTTTCTGCGCCGTCATCCTCGGGCCTGTCCCGAGGATCCAATCACGTGTCTATATCTCGCAACGGCCATGGTCGAACACCCGGCCACCGGCGGCAGGTCCCCGGCACAAACCCGAGGACGACGGCGAAAAATTGCCCTTAGGCGTGCTTCTCGAGCCATGTCGAAATCACGCCCTCAAGCGCCTCGACGATGGCTTCGTTCTCAAGCTCTTCGACGATCTCCGCCACGAAGGCGTTGACCAGCATGGCCCGCGCCTTGTTCTCGGGAATGCCACGCGCCATCAGGTAATAGAGATGGTTGCGGTCGATATCGGCCACCGTCGCGCCATGCCCGCACTGGACGTCGTCGGCGAAGATCTCGAGTTCCGGCTTCACCGAGAACTCGGCGTCGTCGGACATCAGAAGCGTGTTGCACGCCATCTTCGCATCGGTCTTCTGCGCATCGGGCGCCACCCGGATCATCCCCTGGAACACGCCCTTGGCGCGGTCGAACACGACGTTGCGGATGATCTCGGTCGAGCCGGTGTTCGGCACGTTGTGGCCGAGCACCATCGTCACGTCGGTATGCGTCTCCGCACCGAGCAGGTTGATGCCGCGCAGCGTCAGATCGGCGCCCTCGCCGGTGACCTTGATGTGCAGCTCCTGCCGCACCAGCTTGCCGCCGGCATTGATGACGAACAGCTTCAGCTTGGCGTCAGCACCGAGATCGACGCGGATCTGACCGAGATGGGTATCGTCGGCTCCCTGCTGTTGGACGATGATCCAGGTCAGCTCTGCGCCTTCGCCGAGCGTGATGTCGCTGACATGCGATACCAGCGCCGCATCAGCAGTCACCGACAGGTGACGCTCAATGACGGTTGCCTTGACGCCGGCGCCGAAGCTGACGGGAAGACGCGTATGCGTCTGGCCGCCGGCATGAACGAACTGGATTTCCAGAGGCTCTTCCAGATCGGTCTCGGCAGGCACATCGATAACGTAGCCGTCGCGCACGAAGCTGCCATTAATCCGGCCGACCGCATCGTCCTTGTCGAGCGCGCCGAGGCCGGCCGCGGCCGAACCGTTCGACAGTTGCTCCGCATAGCTCGACACCACCAGATCGCCGGCCCGCGCCTTGTGGTCGGGCCGCCCCTGGATGACGGGGAGCACCGTCGATCCCTCGACCAGCGGATGGCGGGCGTCGGAACCGGCATCGCCAGCCTGGGCGGGCACCGCCCGCAGCAACGTCTTCAGGTCGGTATAATGCCAGGCCTCGACGCGGCGCGTCGGCAGGCCGGATTTTTTAAGGTCGTCGAGCAGCCGGTCGCGAATGGCAATGACCGCGCCGTCGCCGGGCAGTTCGCCGATCTGGTTGTTGAACGCCTCGATCAGCGCCGCTTCCGCGGCCGTCAGGCGGGGTGTCGTCTGCATGTTCATGCGACCAGTCCTTTCCGCCCCAGATCAGGCTGCCGCGCCGATGATGTCGGCGTAGCCATTCGCTTCCAGCTCATGCGCCAGCGTCTTGTCGCCGGACTTGATGACTTGGCCCTTGTAGAGCACGTGGACGGTATCCGGCACGATGTAATCGAGCAGGCGCTGGTAGTGGGTGATGACGATGACGGCGCGATCGGGCGACCGTAGCGCGTTGACGCCGTCTGCAACGATCTTCAGCGCGTCGATATCAAGGCCCGAATCGGTCTCGTCGAGGATGCACAGCTGCGGCTGAAGCAGCGCCATCTGCAGGATTTCGGCACGCTTCTTCTCGCCGCCGGAAAATCCGACATTGAGCGGACGCTTCAGCATTTCGGTGTTGATCTGCAGCTTGGCCGCGGACTCCTTCACGAGGCGCATGAAATCAGGCGTCTTCAGCTCTTCCTCGCCGCGCGCCTTACGCTGCTCGTTCATTGCCACCTTGAGGAACTGCATGGTGGCGACGCCCGGAATTTCGACCGGATACTGGAATGCCAGGAAGATGCCCTTGGCGGCGCGTTCGGCCGGATCCAGCTCGAGAATGCTCTCGCCGTTATAAAGGATCTCGCCGTCGGTGACTTCATAGTCGCTGCGGCCGGAAAGAATATAGGACAGCGTCGACTTGCCGGAGCCGTTCGGCCCCATGATCGCCGCCACTTCGCCGGCCTTCACGGTCAGGTTCAGACCACGAATGATCTCGGTGCCGTCTTCGGCGATGCGGGCGTGCAGGTTCTTGATTTCAAGCATGGTCAAATCTCTTATCTGTTTGAGGCGGAGCAAGGCAGCGATCTATTCGCCGAGCTCCAGCCGTTTTTCAATTCTGTCGAGGCGAACTTTGGGTGGCAAGTTCCCCATCATGAAGGACCTGAGAGCCCAGCAGTCCGGCCATGTGCTGGCGCATCACCAGCATCTCCGCGCGCACGCCGCTCATCTCGTCCTTCATCGAAGCCATGTCTGCGCGCATGACGCGCAGATGCTCCAGAATGAGGTTCTCGACCTTCTCATTCACCCCACACTACCTTCCAGCGAAATGCTGATCAGCTTCTGCGCTTCGATCGCAAACTCCATCGGCAGTTCTTGCAGCACTTCCTTGACGAAGCCGTTGACGATCAGCGCGATCGCCGCTTCGGTCGGGATGCCGCGCTGCAGGCAGTAGAACAGCTGGTCTTCCGAGATCTTCGAGGTCGTCGCCTCGTGCTCGAACTGCGCCGTCGAGTTCTTCGCCTCGATGTAGGGCACCGTGTGGGCGCCGCACTTGTCGCCGATCAGGAGCGAATCGCACTGGGTGAAGTTGCGGGCGTTCGATGCCTTGCGGTGGGCCGAGACCTGGCCGCGATAGGTGTTCTGCGACACGCCGGCGGCGATTCCCTTGGAGACGATGCGGCTCGACGTGTTCTTGCCGAGATGGATCATCTTGGTGCCGCTGTCGATCTGCTGATGACCGTTCGACACTGCGATCGAGTAGAATTCGCCGCGCGAATCGTCCCCGCGCAGGATGCAAGACGGATACTTCCAGGTGATCGCCGAGCCTGTTTCGACCTGCGTCCACGAGATCTTCGAGCGCGCCCCGCGGCAATCGCCGCGCTTGGTCACGAAGTTGTAGATGCCGCCCTTGCCCTGCGCATCGCCGGGATACCAGTTCTGAACCGTCGAATACTTGATCTCGGCGTCATCGAGCGCCACCAGTTCGACAACCGCCGCATGCAGCTGGTTTTCGTCGCGCTGCGGTGCGGTGCAACCCTCGAGGTAGGAGACGTAGGCGCCTTCTTCCGCGATGATCAGCGTGCGCTCAAACTGGCCGGTACCCTTCTCGTTGATACGGAAGTAGGTCGACAGCTCCATCGGGCAGCGAACGCCCTTTGGTATGAACACGAAGGAACCGTCGGTGAACACCGCCGAATTCAGAGTCGCATAATAGTTATCGGAGGTCGGAACGACCGTGCCGAGATACTTTTTAACCAGCTCGGGATGCTCACGGATCGCTTCGGAGATCGACATGAAGATCACGCCGGCCTTTTTCAGCTCTTCCTTGAAGGTGGTGACGACGGAGACGCTGTCGAAAACTGCATCGACGGCAATGCGCGGACGCTCGACGCCAGCCAGGATTTCCTGCTCGCGCAGCGGAATGCCCAGCTTCTCGTAGACCTTCAGCAGCTCCGGATCGACCTCGTCGAGCGATTTCGGGCCCGGCGTGCTCTTCGGCGCCGCGTAGTAATAGATGTCGTTGAAATCGATCTTCGGATAATCGACGCGCGCCCAGCTCGGCTCTTCCAGCGTCAGCCAGCGGTGATAGGCTTCCATGCGCCATTCGAGCATCCATTCCGGCTCCTGCTTCTTGGCGGAGATGAAACGGATGATATCCTCGGACAGGCCCTTGGGCGCCTTGTCCATCTCGATGATCGTCTCGAAACCGTATTTGTACTGGTCGACGTCAATCTCTTTGACGCGATCGACCGTTTCCTGGACGGCAGGCATGTCGTTCTCCAATCTCGCCGGATAAAAGGTCCGGCAGCTTGTCGTTCGGGCAATATGGGTTGCCCCTTATGTAGGTGGCCAAAGGGGACTTTTCAGCCCAATTGGCAAGCGGAAATTTGCGTTTTCGCAAATTTTTCAGGCAGTCAGGCCGCCTCTCCGGCCGGCTTTCGCCGGGCGGCTATCTTCGTGAATTTGGCGAGCGCCATGTAGATGTCATCGTCGTCATTCGAAAAACCGAGCGAGATGCGCAGCGCCCCGAGTTTCGGATCACGGCCCATGGCCACCAGAACGTGGCTCTCGCCGACCTTGCCTGACGAGCAGGCAGCCCCCGCCGACAGCGCCACACCTTCGAGATCGAAGGCGATCTGGCCGGTCTCGGCCTTCAGCCCCGGCAGCGTGAAGAACGTCGTGTTCGACACCCGCATCTGGTCCGCACCGTATATGATGACATCGGGGGCAGCCGCCCGCATCCCGGCCTCCAGCCGCTCTCGCAGCCGCGAAAGCCTGCCGTTTCGCTCGTCGAACTCTTCGACGGCAGCCTGCGCGGCAGCACCAAACCCGATGACGGCCAGGGAATTCTCGGTCCCCGAGCGATGCCCCTTTTCCTGGCCACCGCCATGGATCAGCGCCCGCGGCATCAGCACCTCGCCGCGCGACACCAGCGCACCGGCACCCTTGGGCCCGCCGATCTTGTGCGAGGAGATGATCATGAAATCGGCGCCGAGCGCATTGATATCGAGCGTGATGCGACCGGCAGCCTGAACTGCGTCGACGACGAGCAGACCGCCATGCGCCTGAACGATTTTCGCGACCTCACCGATCGGCTGGACGACACCGGTCTCGTTGTTGACAAGCATGACGGCGACCATCGGCAGGCCCGTGGACTTGTCGTGCGCCTGTAACAGCGATTGCAGCGAATCGAGATCGACGACACCGGCGGAGGTCACCGCGATCTCGCTGATCCGCTCCTTGGAGAACCGCCCGCCTTCGCGCACCGCCGGATGCTCGATCGCCGAATAATAGAGGTGATTGATCGCCATCGGCGTGCGGCCCATCCGGAAATCCGACGTCAGCACCATGTTGGCCGCCTCGGTGGCACCGCTGGTAAAAACCACGTGCGCCGGGTCGGCACCAGAAAGTGCGGCCACCTGGCGCCGCGCACCTTCGATCGCGGCGCGCACGCTGCGACCCTCGCCATGCACGGAACTCGGATTGCCGAACATGTCGATCGCGCGCAGAACCGCTTCCCGCGCTGCGGGGTGCAGCGGCGATGTCGCGTTCCAATCGAGATAGAGGCGTGGCGGCGCCATGATCTTTTCGTCCTGCGCTTCATCCTTGCGAGGCAACTCGGCTCATTTTCCTTGAAAAGTCAGCCGCGCTTGCCTTATGACACATCCCACAATGCGTGGATTGCCATGCAAGTTTCGAATTGTTCTAAACTGCGTTTTAGAAAAGCTGACAACACTCGTCAAGTCTGCGCAGCCCGAACGCGAGAAATAAAAGCCGGAGTACCGATGCCCGAAGTCATTTTCAACGGCCCCGCAGGCCGCCTTGAAGGCCGCTACCAGCCCTCCAAGGAGAAAAGCGCACCGATTGCCCTCATCCTGCACCCGCATCCGCAGTTCGGCGGCACGATGAACAACCAGATCGTCTACCAGCTCTTCTACATGTTCCAGAAGCGTGGGTTCACGACATTGCGCTTCAACTTTCGGGGCATCGGCCGCAGCCAGGGCGAATTCGACCACGGCGCCGGCGAACTGTCGGACGCGGCATCGGCACTCGATTGGGTCCAGAGCCTGCACCCTGATTCGAAGACCTGTTGGGTCGCCGGCTACTCCTTCGGCTCCTGGATCGGCATGCAGCTTCTGATGCGCCGCCCGGAGATTGAAGGCTTCATGTCGATCGCCCCGCAGCCGAACACCTACGACTTCTCCTTCCTGGCGCCATGCCCGTCATCAGGCCTGATCATCAACGGCGACGCCGACAGGGTCGCGCCCGAAAAGGACGTGAACGGTCTTGTGGAAAAGCTGAAGACCCAGAAGGGCATCCTCATCACCCACAAGATCGTCCCCGGCGCCAACCACTTCTTCAACGGCCAGGTGGACACGCTGATGGGCGAATGCGAAGACTATCTCGACCGCCGCCTCAATGGCGAACTGGTGCCGGAACCGGCCGCCAAGCGCATCCGCTAGGCCAAGCTCATCACGGAACATGACGGCCGCCTTTGGGCGGCCGTTTGCATTTGCGTCAATGTTGTTTTTGGTGCTTCCGCGACAACAGCCAGCGTCAGGCGGCGCGGGCCTGGTGAACGCGGTCGCGGCCGTTGCGCTTGGCATCATACAGGGCCAAATCAGCCTGCCGCAGCGCTGGCTCCAACCCTTCCTTGGGGAGCAAAGCCGCGACACCAAAGCTGGCCGTGACGACGAAACCACCGGGCAAGCCGGGAACCATCATTTTCCGTGCGCCGAGCCTCAACGTCTCGGCCACGGCGAGAGCAATAGCCGGCGACGTGTCGGGCAGAAAGACCACGAATTCCTCGCCACCGATCCGGCCGACGATCGCGTCCGCTCCTGCCTGAGCACCGACCATGGTTCCGAAAGCGCTGATCACCATATCGCCGGCATGATGGCCATAGGTGTCGTTGATAGATTTGAAATGGTCGAGATCGCACAGGATAACGGCATGTCGACGCTCGCCCGACTTCGCGACGGCCTTCTTCACGGCCTTGTCGAAGCCCCTGCGATTGGCAAGCCCCGACAGGCTGTCCCGCTCGGCCCGACCTCGCTCCACCGTCATGATATCAAGCGTCAGGACCGCCAGCAGCATCAGGCCCACGGCGACGATCAGCACGGCCGTGATGCTCTGCGACATGATCGCGTAATTGGTCGAGATATACGTGCTCGCCGTGGCTCCCGGGCCCATCACCGCCGCGAGCGCCGCCTTGAGGAAAAAATGCAGGCCGCTCACAACCAGCACGACCCCGAGCGCCCGGTCCATGGTCGTTCTGCGCTTGGACAGGAAAACATTGGCGGCGGCCGAAAGTGTCACCAACGCATACGGCCCCTGGTAGAACAAGCCGTACCCCCACCAGGAACGCGGGATATCGCGCACCCAAAGATAGGCTGCAATTCCAGCCACGAAAGTCAGAGTGGCGAGCCAGAGCGGAAAAGGTCTGTCGTAGAGGACGCCCACGCCCTTGTGCAACAGAACCAGCCCGGCCAGCACGGTGCCATAGACAGCAATCGACCAAGGTCTTGGGTTGTTCGCGTAGGCAACGGCCAGTTCGCAGAGCATCGTCAGCGATGCGATGAACAGACCGGCAGAAAACAGCAAGGCCGCCGAGCGCCACCGGCTGTAAACGGATACGACAGCAAATACGGCGCTAAAACATAGGCCGATAACAAAATTCACCACCAGGAATAGAGCAGCAGCGGGCATAAATAATCAACAAAAATAATGAATTAGCAGGTGGAAACTCTACGCTGTGCATTGTACATCGACCGTAAGAATAAAATATTAAAGCCTCTTACCGCTTCCAAGGTGCCAAAACGCCGCCGGCCACCGCCGTCGCCACCCCCGTCGTCCCCGGAAAGGTCAGCGGCAATCCCTCGAGGGAGCGTACAGCCAGATAGGCCCAAGCCTCCGCCTCCATGCTGCCGCCGTCGAACCCCGCCGCTTCGGCCGACACCACGCGCGCACCCTTGGTGGCCGCAAGATCGGCAAACTCCCGCATGATGACGGGGTTCAACCGCCCGCCGCCGCAGACGACATAGGTCTTCGGCGGCTGCGGCAGATGGTCGGCCAACTTGACGATCGAGGCTGCCGTCACATGCGCCAGCGTCCTTGCGCCATCCTCCAGCGACACCGCGCCCTTCGCCGGGGGCAGGAAATCGCCGCGGTCGAGCGAGCGGCGGATATTGCCCGAGAAGAACGGGCTGTCGAGGTAGTGCCGCACCAGAGCGGGCACGACCTTGCCGCGGCCGGCGGTCTCGCCGTTGCGGTCATAGGCGTGCCCTGTATGCGCCTCCACCCACTGGTCGATCAGCATGTTGCCCGGCCCGCTGTCGAAGGCCGAAAGCGCGCCGTCGCTGCCGACGAAGGTCAGGTTGGAAATGCCGCCGATGTTGACGAAAACGACGGGCGCGGCGAAACCATCGGGAAGGTTCGCCGAGAGTGCTGCGTGGTAGACCGGGATCAGCGGCGCGCCCTGCCCGCCATGCACCATGTCGTTGGCGCGCATGTCGTAGACGACATCGATGCCGGTCTCGGCGGCAAGCAACGGTCCATCTCCAATCTGCACGGTGACGCCGGCATCAGGACGGTGCAGCACCGTCTGCCCGTGGAAACCGATGAGATCGATCTCGTCGGGCGAAAACCCGTTGCGCGCCAGGAAGGATTTGACGACGGCGGCATGGCAAAGGGTCAGCACCCGCTCCGCATCCGCCAGGTCTCCCGGGCGGTCACCGCGCTCGACCACCGCCTTGGCCGTCTGCAGCGCCGCCTTCCAGCGTCCGCGCAGATCGTCGTCATAGGGTACGTAAAGGCTCGGGCCGCGCCGGATGATCTTGTCTCCGTCGGTGTGTAGCAGCGCCGCATCGATGCCATCCATCGAGGTGCCGCTCATCAGACCGATTGCCGTGCGTATCTTCCTCATCGTCCCTCGGATCATCAGCGGAAAGGTGACAAATCAACCAAGTGGTGACTGTTTGGGAAAACAGTGCTAAACGCGCCGCGTTGCTTCAACAATAGCCAATCCGAAAATCCTGATCCGAAAGCAGAAGGTCATGTCCGAGTTCAAATCCGATTTCCTCCGCACGCTGAAAGAGCGCGGCTTCATTCATCAGATTTCCGATGAATCCGGCCTCGACGCCCTCTTCGCCAAGGAAACCGTGACGGCCTATATCGGCTTCGACCCGACGGCGCCAAGCCTGCATGCAGGCTCGCTGATCCAAATCATGATGCTGCACTGGATGCAGGCGACCGGCCATCGAGCGATTTCGCTGATGGGTGGTGGCACCGGCATGGTCGGCGATCCCTCGTTCAAGGAGGAAGCCCGCCAGCTGATGACGGTCGATACCATCGAAGGCAATATTGCCTCGATCAAGCAGGTGTTCTCGAATTACCTCAGCTACGGCGACGGTCCAAAGGACGCCATGATGATCAACAATGCCGAATGGCTGCGTTCGATCAACTACCTCGAATTCCTGCGCGATGTCGGCCGTCACTTCTCGGTCAACCGGATGCTCGCCTTCGACAGCGTCAAGACTCGTCTCGACCGCGAACAGTCGCTGTCGTTCCTTGAGTTCAACTACATGATCTTGCAGGCCTACGACTTCGTCGAGCTCGCCAAGCGCTACGACTGCCGCCTGCAGATGGGTGGCTCCGACCAGTGGGGCAACATCATCAACGGCATCGACCTCGGTCACCGTATGGGGACCGGGCAACTTTACGCACTGACGTCGCCGCTCCTGACCACCTCCTCGGGTGCCAAGATGGGCAAGTCGGCCAACGGTGCGGTCTGGCTGAACGCCGACATGCTATCCGCCTACGATTTCTGGCAATACTGGCGCAACACCGAGGACGCCGACGTGTCCCGCTTCCTGAAGCTCTATACGACGCTTCCTATGGATGAGATCGCCCGCCTCTCGGCGCTGGCCGGCTCCGAGATCAATGACGTCAAGAAGATCCTGGCGACCGAGGTCACCGCCATCCTACATGGCCGCACTGCAGCCGACGAGGCGGCGGAGACCGCCCGCAAGACTTTCGAGGAAGGCGCGCTGGCCGACAATCTTCCGTCGGTCGAGGTTCCGGCATCCGAACTTGACGCCGGCATCGGCCTGCTGGCGCTGATCGTCCGGGCTGGTCTTGCGACCTCCAATGGCGAGGCCCGACGCCACGTCCAGGGTGGCGCCGTCCGCATCAACGATCAGGCGGTCAGCGATGAGCGCAAGCTTATCGGCAGCGGCGAGATCACATCCGACGGCGTCATCAAGCTGTCGCTTGGCAAGAAGAAGCACATCCTGATCCGCCGCGCCGCATAAGGGCGGCGAAACGGAAAACGAAAAGCCGGCCATCGCGCCGGCTTTTTTGTTGCCTTACTGAAACTCGAAGATGTTCCTGAACACTCCGGGCGCGATGATCGACAGCGGGTTGATCGTCAGGTTCGGCGCGTCGAGCTTTCCGGTCAGCTTGAAGGTGATGCCGATCAGGCCGCGATCGGTACCGTTGCCGAGCAGAATGCCGATGATCGGCAGTTCTGCGAAAAGCCGGTTCAGTCCGTAGGCCGGCATGAACGTGCCGGTCATGTCCATGTTCCCCCGCACATCCCGCAGCACGCCCTGGAAGACCGCACCGACCTGATCGCCGCGCACGACGCCGTTTTCGATGCTGACGACGCTGTCCTTCGAGACGATGCGGGCAAAGCCGCGCTGGAAACGCTGCGCCGAGGTATCGATGTCGCGCTTGACCGCCGCGTTGAGGCTTCGCTGCTCCTGACCGACGGGCGTGGAAACGATCGAGTGCAGGCGTTGCTCGTTGACGATCGAGAACCGGCGGACATCGATCGAACCGCTCCAGTCACCACCGGCACCGAGCCGTATCGCCAGATTGAGCAGGCCGCCGCGCATGTGCTGGTATAGATCGGCAAAACGCGACACCGCGCCGGCATCGCCGCTGGTGATGTTGATGATGCCGTTGCCCTGGGTCTGCGCCACCACCGCCTCCCCGCTGCCGGTGATCCCCGACAGGTTGACCGACTGGATACGGCTGCCCTGTGCGGCATACGCTGCCTCCACGTTACGCAGCTTCTCGTCGTTGAAACCGATGACCGTGTCGAGTTTTGCACGCAGCGAAATGGAGCTGCCCTTGCTGTCGCCATCACTGTCGCTGTCGCCGCTTCCGCCCTTGATCCGCGAGAGGATCGGCCGGACATCAGCACTGTTGCCGGAAACGGACACATCCATGCCGCCCTTGCTACGCTTCAGCGAAACGGCGAAATCGTCCAGTGACGACAGCTTGACGGTGTCGAAGTCCGCCTTGACGAGGTTGCCCTTGCTGAGCGTCAGGGCACCGCTGGCACCGAACCCGTCGCCCTTCAAAGCAAAGCTCTTGATCTGCAGATTGTCATCAGGACCGGATATTTCGAAATCCGCCTTGGCGCCGATGCCCGATCCCTTCGACCAGCCGATCCACGGTAGGTCCAGCCGCGCTTTCGCAAGGTCGATCGAAACCGATTGACGGTCCTTGTCGATGCGGTTCAACTCGACGCTGATCGTGCCGTCGATGATGTCGGAAAGGCCCGGCAGGATCTTTTCACGCTGGTCGTTCGACAGCGTCGCGGTCACCGATTGCTGCGGCTGGACGCCGGAGGACTTGTCGGTCGGCTCCGTCAACTTGATCTCTGCCGGCACGCCGTCGATGTTGCCCTTGCCGTCAAGGGTGACCTGCTTCGGATCGGCGCTCAACACGCCATCGAGCCCGGTGATCTTGCGGCCGGAAATCGGCTTGGCGACATTCAGCCCCTGCAACTGCAGCGACGCCTTCCACTCGATCGGAGGCGGGTTCTGCGAGGCGATCAGACCGAAATGTGCCTGCACATTGGCAGTCACCTTGCCGCTCAGGTCCTCTGGAACGAAGCCGGCGCGCTGCAAGACCTGGATCGGCTTGAAGGTCAGCAACTCACCAATAGCATCTGCGTTGCCGGATATCGGCAGATCGATATCCGCCATCAGCGGCTTGTCGTAGGTGGCGGGAAGGACGAAGGTTCCCTCGCCGACGTCAACGGTCCGACCCGACGCAAAGAACGACTTGCCACTCTTGATCGAGATCGTCGCTTTCGGGCCGGCGAGCTGGAAATGCGCACTGGTGTCGCGGATCGGTGGAATATCCCCGGTCACGTTCATCCGGGCGCCGGCAATGTCGAAGGCGATCTGGATCTGGTTTTCGTCGAGCTTCAGCCCCTTGCCGATCGCCTCGTCAAGTCGCCCGAATGGAATGAAGACCGAGATCGAGGCGTTCGTGACGGTCCCGCCGAACAGATTCCGCTCGACCCAGTCGCGCCCCTTGGATGCCATCCAGAAGGGCCACAGCTGTTTCACCGCCGTAGTCTGCAGCTGTTGCGACTGGCCGGAAAAGCTGATTTCGGGTGACAGGTCGCCGAAGCGCACGTGCAGCGACCCATAGAGCGAACCGCCTGGGCTGGTTACCGTCATGTTGGCGAACTGCAGCTCGCGGTTGGCGACGGTGTAGCGTCCGGTCGCCTGGATATCGAAGGCCAGCGGCTGTTCGCCAGAGGTCGCCGGCGCCGCCGTGCCGCCGCTGACAAGCAGATCGATGCCGAACCCTTTTTCCGCCGCGGGATCGATCTGGTCCAGGTCGACGATCGCACCGTTCAGGGGCACGATCGTCGACCCGAACTGAAACTGCGATCGGGCGATCTCCAGCGAAGGCTTGGAAAAATCGTAGGCGAGATTAATCCGCCCGCCGGTCAGCTCCTGGGCATCGCCGTCCATGTAGAGCGTGCCGGGATCAAGGTCGATGGTGGCAGCCAGCGCGGGCTTAGAGGTCTCGCTGGTTCTCACTGCCGAAATCATCAGATTGGCCAACCCATCCACACCCTGCCGGATCTCGCCGACTGTGTTGCGTTTGAGCGTGAACGGCGCAAGATCAGCATTGAGCAGCTGCGCGGTCAGGCGCGCCGTCCGGCCTTCCGACTTGTCCGTCACCACGCTCAGCGTCGTCTTCGCGCCGTTGATGGCGAGCTCGCCGTCGAGCTGCAGTGCGCCTTGGGCGGTCCTGGAAAACACCAGTTTCTCGACCACGACGGATAGCGGCCCATTCGACGTGTCGGCTAGTTTGATGTCGATCCCCTCGAGCGTGATCGACTTGGTGCCCCCGCGATCGACAAAGCCGTCGAGCACATCCAGCTGGTCGAAAGCGGTTTCCATCGCGGCCGGGATCTCGTCGATCCTCAGGTCATCGAGCTTCAGCGGCTTGCCGGATGGCAGCAGCGCCGTATCGAGCGCGATGTCCTGCGCCTCGACCTGGGCAATCGCGATTCGCCCGCGAAACAACTGCAGCGGATCGAGCGCCATACGCATCGCGCCCGTTGTCGACACATGCTGCCCGCTCTTCTGGTCAATGAGATTGACGTCACGCGCCTCAAGCGCCAGCCTCATATCCGAGGTGAAGCGGATAACGGTCGAACCGACCTCGGCGCGGTAGCGCGGACCGATGGCGGAGTTCAGGGCGAATTGGGCCTGCCTCGACAAGGGCTCGTCGAAAATGCCGCTTTCGACGGTGAAAATGATCGCGCCGAGGATGAAGAGCAGAATGCCGACGCAGCCACCGACATAACCGGCCGTCCGGCGGACGTGTGAACGCGTCGGCGGGCAATGCACGATCATCGGGTCTTTGGTGCGCGAAGAAGGAAGGTCGTGCAGTGCGACGATATCTTTCTTGCGGAATCTGATCTTCTCGCCGCGGATCGCCGACATGCGCCTCGCCTGACTCCCTGACTTGAGGTTGGACCAGACTGGCTGGACGCTGATTTGTCCCATATATATCTGGCAAATCACCTCTTATCCATAAACCCGGCAAAAGAAAGGTTTTCCCCATGGCGGATCTCACCATCGGCTCCATCGCGCCCGACTTCGATCTTCCTCGCGATGGCGGCGGACGCGTGAAACTGGCCGATTTCCACGGCAAGCCGCTGGTCATCTTCTTCTATCCGAAGGACGACACGTCCGGCTGCACCACCGAATCGCTGGCCTTCACCGCACTTGCCGAGGACTTCGCCAAGGCCGGCGCTGCCGTTATCGGCATGTCGCCGGATTCGGCTGCATGCCACGATCGTTTCATCAAGAAGCACAAGCTGACGGTTGCCCTTGCCGCCGACGAGGAAAAGACCACACTTGAAGCCTATGGTGTCTGGAAGCAGAAGAGCATGTACGGCCGCAGCTACATGGGCGTCGAACGCACGACGTTTCTGATACGCGGCGACGGCACGGTCGGCACGATCTGGCAGAAGGTGAAGGTCGCCGGCCACGCCGAGGCGGTGTTGGCGGCCGCGCAAAACCTGACGCGGTAAGCGTAAAATTGGCTCCGCTATCACCAGAACGTGGCGGCGGAGCCGACCCGAAAGTCGCGTCCAACCGGCCAAACTATGACTTTTCCATGCCTGATTGCATTTTGAGTAGTTGCTAATCTAAGGAGTTTATTAACCTTAATCGCGTGTAATCAGACCAATTCAGACAGGTCCGTCAGTTGGGAGATTCTCCGTGACGCACGCACAGCAGACCCGCGTATTTGGCAAGCAGAAACAAGAGCATATACTCATCCTTGCCAGCGGTGACAAAGTTCGCCACCTCACCATCAAGCCGTGGATGGCGGCACTGTCGGTCTGTATCGTCGGCGTTTTCGCCATCGGCTATCTGCTGGCAACCTCTTATCTGGTGTTGCGCGACGACCTGATCGGCGCAACCATGGCGCGTCAGGCGCGCATGCAGCACGACTATGAGGACCGCATCGCCGCGCTCCGTGCCCAGGTCGATCGCGTCACCTCGCGGCAGCTGCTGGACCAGCAGGTGGTCGAGGACAAGGTCGACAAGCTGATGGAGCAGCAGCAGGCGCTGACCTCACGTCGCGGCAAGCTTGGCGAATTGCTTGATCGGGCAGAAAATTCCGGCCTGAGCGAAAAGACCGAAGCGCCGGCCTCCGCCTATGCACCGGACGCCAAGGGCAAGCGCGCCGAGCTACCGGCTGCCATGCAGGCAATCGAAAACCAGCTGGCCAACAATGCCGCTCCGGCCGACGTGACGCCAGACAACACCACCCTCTCCTATGTGCCTGCCCGCGAAACGATGGGCGACCGTGCCGACCGCGTCTTCTCCAAGGTCACCTTGTCGCTGAAAGGGATCGAGCAGCGCCAGCGCGATCGCGTCACCCAGCTGACAGCGGATGCGAGCGATGCGTCGGATGCCATATCGCGGGTGCTGACCCGCTTCCAGATCCCGGTGCCTGCCGAAACCGCCAGCGCCAAGGTCAGCGATGACAGCGCTGTCGGCGGCCCGTTCGTCGAGCCGGAGAAAGACGACGATTTCGACAATTCGCTGGTGCAGCTCGATAGCGCCCTCACGCGGCTCGAGACGGTCCGCGGCACCGCTGCCAGCCTGCCGTTCCGCAATCCCGCCATCGGCAAGGAAGTCACCAGTTCCTTCGGCAACCGCCGTGACCCATTCCTCGGCCGGCTTGCGCTTCACTCAGGCATCGATTTCCGCTTCGCGCCGGGTGAAAGGGTTCGTCCGACGGCGCCCGGCAAGGTCGTCACGGCCGGCTGGACCGGTGGCTACGGCAACATGGTCGAGGTCGATCATGGCAACGGCATTTCCACCCGCTACGGCCACATGTCGGAAATCCTCGTCAAGGTCGGCGACACCGTTGGACGCCAGGATGTCGTCGGCCTCGCCGGCAGCACCGGCCGCTCGACGGGCACCCATCTGCACTATGAAGTTCGTCAGGATGGACACGCCGTCGATCCAGTCTACTTCATGAGTGCCGGTGTAAAGCTAGCGGGTTATCTAAACTGATCCAACGAGGTAACTCGGGCCTTTACCTCTACTTCCCAAGTTTACCTCAGTGTTGTCTGCGAACACGTGGCTTCCTTGACTTCCCGACTGTTTCAGCCTATGTGGCGCTGCATTGCGGCATGCAATCACGCCGACTCAAGCCTGAGTCCGGCCGAACCGGAACGGAAACAGTTTTCCCTTTGACGACATTTGCTGATCTTGGCTTGAGCCAAAAAGTGCTTTCCGCTGTCACGGACGCGGGTTACACGGTGCCAACACCTATTCAGGCTGGCGCGATTCCGTTTGCGCTGCAGCGCCGCGACATCTGTGGCATTGCACAGACGGGCACGGGCAAAACCGCTTCCTTCGTTCTGCCGATGCTGTCGCTGCTCGAAAAGGGCCGCGCCCGCGCCCGCATGCCGCGCACACTCATTCTCGAGCCGACCCGCGAACTCGCGGCACAGGTCGCCGAGAATTTCGAGAAGTATGGCAAGAACCACCGCCTCAACGTGGCGCTGCTGATCGGCGGCGTATCGTTCGAAGAGCAGGATCGCAAGCTCGAGCGTGGCGCAGACGTCCTTATCTGCACCCCCGGCCGCCTGCTCGACCATTTCGAGCGCGGCAAGCTCTTGATGAGCGGTGTCGAGATCTTCGTCATCGACGAAGCCGACCGCATGCTCGACATGGGCTTCATCCCCGATATCGAACGCATCGCCAAGATGATCCCGTTCACTCGCCAGACGCTGTTCTTCTCGGCCACCATGCCGCCTGAGATCCAGAAGCTGGCCGATCGCTTCCTGCAGAACCCGGAGCGCATCGAAGTCGCCAAGCCGGCCTCGGCGTCGAAGACGATCACGCAGCGCTTCATCGCCTCGCACGGCAAGGACTATGAGAAGCGCGCCACGCTGCGCGATCTCGTCCGCTCGCAGGACGAACTGAAGAACGCCATCATCTTCTGCAACCGCAAGAAGGACGTCGCCGACCTGTTCCGTTCGCTGGAACGCCACGGCTTCTCCGTCGGCGCGCTGCATGGCGACATGGATCAGCGTTCGCGCACCACCATGCTGCAGAACTTCCGCGACGGTCAGCTCCAGCTTCTGGTAGCCTCCGACGTCGCCGCCCGTGGCCTCGACATCCCCGATGTCAGCCACGTCTTCAACTTCGATGTACCGATCCACGCTGAGGATTACGTACACCGCATCGGCCGTACCGGCCGCGCAGGCCGCGCAGGCGCTGCTTTTACCATCGTCACCAGCCGCGACCACAAGCACACCGACGCGATCGAAAAGCTGATCGGTGAAACGGTCGAATGGCACAATGGCGATCTTTCCGCATTGCCGCCAGCCGAACCGAGCCGCGACGACGATCGTTCGCGCAGCAAGGGTCGCGGTGGTCGCGAGCGGGACAAGGATCGTGGCCGCGGCAGAAACCGTTCAGGTCATAAATCTGAAATCGCTGCCGAGGATAATGTCGTCGAGACGATCGAAGTCGCAGCAGCACCGGTACCAGCCGCACCAGCAAGGGTCGAAAGCGTGAAGCAAGAGCGCAAGCAAGAAAACAACAGGCCGCAGAACAACACGCGCAACAGCCGCCCCTATCCGGCCAATGACGACAACCGCGAACGCCGCCGCTATCGCGACCACGATGACGGCCCGACACCGGTTGGTTTCGGCGACGACATCCCCGCCTTCATGTTGATCACGGCCAGCGCCAAGATCTGACGGGATGGGCAGTCCCGGCATCGATTTTCCAGGCCTCGGAGTGGGCCTGGTCATTCTGCGGGACCGAAAAATCCTGCTCTACAAGCGTGTGAAACCACCGGAAGCCGGCCACTGGAGCATCGTGGGCGGCAAGGTGGATCACATGGAGCCGGCCGAAGAAGCCGCTCGCCGGGAGGCTGAAGAAGAAAGTGGCCTGACGATCGGCCCCATAACACTTCTCAGCCACACCGAAGTCATCAGTGCCACCGACCGGCAGCACTGGATTTCTCTTCTCTACATTGCCGATGATTTTGCAGGCAATCCGTCTCTAACCGAGCCGGACAAGCTGTCAGATTTCGGCTGGTTCACGCGTAGTGATCTGCCGCAGCCACTGTCGGCCTTTGCGCAGGCCGCGATCTCGCACCTCACACCAGAGCAATTCCCTTAAGATAACTCTGTCGCTCTATTCCGCCCGCAGCGCCGCCTCATAGGCCAGCCGCACCCACTTGGCCATCAGATCCGGATCGTCATACGCGTCGTCTGGGATCGACCAGTAGGGCATCTTTACCGGCTTGCCGCTCTTGCCGTCATAGGTCCATTGACTGGCGCCGGCCTCCGAAAATTCAGGTGAACTCAACTCGTCGGCCTTCAGCAGCATATCGCCGCGAAACTCGAGCGCGATGATGCGGCCGAGATGATAGATGCCCTTGCCGCCGAACATCCGCTTGACGGTGACAGGGCCAAGCCCCTGGAACATCTCTTCGATTTCAGCCGCGTCCATGACCTTGTCCTGCCCTAGCGCGTATGATGATAATCACGGTTCATGTAGAACAGCGCCGGCCGCGCCTCGTCGAAACGCACCGCGACGACCTCGCCGAAGATGATGTGATGCGTGGTCATTTCCTTGATCTCGGTCACCCGGCAATCGAAGGAGGCCAGCGCATCCATCAGGACCGGCGCGCCGGTGACTAGCTTGTCGAACCTGCCCGTGGAGAAGCGGTCGTCATTCTCCACCTTGGTACGGCCGGAAAAGGCGTCGGCGAGCGCCTGATGATGGGCGCCAAGCGTGTTCAAAGCGAAGATGCCGCTGCGGAAGAAGATTTCGTTCTTCGGATTGCTGTTGTTCAGGCAGACCAGAACGGTGGCCGGGCTGTCGGAAACCGAGCAGGCGGCGGTAATGGTTACGCCGCGGCGCTGCTCGCCCACAGATGTCGTCACCAGTTGGACATGACCGCCGAAGCGGCTCATCGCATCCCGGTAGAGACTAGGATCGATCGGTTGCTTGCTCAACAAAACTCTACTCCACCCGACGTCGCCGGCATCTCGCTGGATAAGCATTATGACGGCGATGGTTTACCTTTTCTACAAACTCCGGGCGAAAAGCGTCCAATCCGTGTGTTTTTCTTTGACGATCGGTGCCGGACGGATAAAAGAGCAGGATAAACGGTAGGGGCGTGCATCCTTCATGACTATCTCGCGTGGCTTGGGGCTTTTTCCGCTGCTGCTTCTGGCAGCCGGTGAATGCCATGCGGCCGGCGTGACGATCGGTGTCGTTGCGCCGCAGTCGGGCAACTTTGCTGCCCTCGGCGCCCAGGTGCTTGCCGGAGCCGAAGCGAAGATTCGCCAGGATGGCGATACGATCGTTACCGTCAACGAGCCTTGCGAGGACAATAGCGGCGCTGCGATCGCGGACGCCCTGATCGCCGCCAAGGTGCAGGTCGCGGTCGGCTTCCTTTGCGCCACCACGCTCGATGGCGCACTTCCAAAACTCAAGGACGCCGGCATTCCCGCTATTACCGTTTCGGTTCGCTCGCGCATCCTGATGGAGGATGCCATCAAGAATGACTGGCCGCTCTTCCGTCTGGCGCCCTCCGATGGCGCCGAGGCGGCCAAGATCATCGAGGTGATCCTGCACGACTGGGCGTCCAGCCCGATCGCCCTTATCGAAGACGGCACGATCCATGGCCGTGAGCTCACCGAGGCGGTCCGCAATGCACTGGAGCAGAACGGCCTGAAACCTGTTTTCACCGACACCTACCGGCCCGGCCAGGAGCAGCAGATCGCGCTCGTTCGCCGACTAAAGAAAGCCGGCGCGACCAAGGTTTTCATCGGCGGCGATCGCAGCGACGTGTCGATCATCGCCCGTGACGCCGCAGCCGAGAAGATCAAGCTCGACCTGCTGGGCGGCGACGCCATGCGGGCGGCTGACCAGCCGCTGCCTCTGGCGGATGGCGTCCAGGCGGTCGTCCTGCCCGACGATACGGCCCGCGCTGACGCGTCACCGGCGGGCGTCGCCCTTCGCGCCGCGGGGATCGAGCCGGAAGGCTATGTCCTGCCCGCCTATGCCGCCGTGGAAATCGCCATCAAGGCGGCCCAGGATGCCGCAGCGGACGACCGGCCGGTCGCCCAGCATCTCGGTGGCACGCCGTTCGATACTGTCATCGGCAAGATCGCCTTCGACAGCGGCCACGAGCTTGCCGACAACCCTTACCAGCTGATGCAGTGGCGCTCCGGGGCATTCGTGCCGCCCGATGCGCCGGCTCAATAACGCCTGCCCGCTCACGCGACTTCACAGGCGACTTCAACGGAGAAAGAGACAATGACCCAGCCCATCCGCATCGCGCCATCCGTCCTGGCCGCCGACTTCGCCAAGCTTGGCCAGGAAGTGCGCGACGTGACGGCGGCCGGCGCCGACTGGATCCACCTCGATGTCATGGACGGTCACTTCGTCCCGAACATCTCCTTCGGCCCTGATGTCATCAAGTCGCTGCGCTCCTACACCGACGCCACCTTCGATTGCCATCTGATGATCGCGCCCGTCGACGACTATCTCGAAGCCTTCGCCAAGGCCGGTTGCGACCGCATCACGATCCATGCGGAGGCTGGCCCGCATCTTCACCGCTCGCTGCAGACCGTCCGCAATCTCGGCAAGAAGGTCGGCGTCACCCTCAATCCGGCAACGCCGCTTTCTGTCTTCGAGAACGTCCTCGACGATATCGACCTGATCCTGATCATGTCGGTCAATCCGGGCTTCGGCGGCCAGAAGTTCATTCCCGCCATGGCCGACAAGATCGCCGCCGCCAGGTCACTGATCGGTGACCGGCCGATCGATCTCGAAGTCGATGGTGGTGTCACCATCGAAACCGCACCGATGATCGGCAAGGCTGGCGCCAACGTGTTGGTCGCGGGCTCCGCGATCTTCAAGGGCGGCTCCGTGGAAGCCTACAAGTCGGCCATCTCGGCCCTGCGCAGCGCCGCCGAAGGCCAGTCCAAGTAATGCCGATCGCAGCGCGTCGCTGATGCGGGAACGGCTGAAGGCGGCGTATCCGCCCTACCCCGACCTCATCGTCGGCGCGCTTCTCTGGGGCGTGCTGATGCTGGTCTCGGCGATGCTGGCGCTCTACATGCGCAACCGCATGGAAACCAGCCACGCCGGTGAACTCGCCATCCTGTATTTCGCCGGTGGCCTGCTCTCCTGGCCGTTCATGCTGCCGCTCGGACGCTATTTCGCCCACCGGCGCCGCATCGAAACCCGGTTCGCCGCCTTCTTCGTGGCACTGTCGGCCGGCACCATCCTGATGACGGCGTTCCTGTTCGCCATGGAATACCGCCTCTTCTACGCACGCTGGCACGGCCCGGCCGGCTCGCTGCTGTGGATTTTCCAATTCGTCTTCACCAGCGCCGGCGCGGTCTACCAGTTCGCCGTCCTCGGCTTGCCGCTGTTTCTTCCACTCGGTCTCGCCTGTTTGCTCGCCACGAGTTTCGCGCTTGCGAAACGCATGCGTTGAGATTGCCGCGCGTCTTTGCTACACGGGCGCCAACATTCCTTTTAGAACGCCAACACCTTCAGAACGAAAGCAGGAAGCCATGATCCCGCGCTACTCCCGACCCGAAATGGTCGCCATCTGGTCGCCCGAAACCAAGTTCCGCATCTGGTTCGAGATCGAGGCACACGCCTGCACCGCGCTCGCCAATCTCGGCGTCATCCCGCAGGAGTCCGCCCGGACCATATGGGAAAAGGGTTCGGCCGCCGAGTTCGACGTTGCCCGTATCGACGAGATCGAAGCCGTCACCAAGCATGACGTCATCGCCTTCCTGACACATCTCGCCGAATTCATCGGCCCGGACAGCCGCTTCGTCCACCAGGGCATGACCTCGTCCGACGTCCTCGACACCACCTTCAACATTCAGCTCGTGCGCGCCACCGACCTGCTGCTCGCCGACATGGACCGCGTTCTCGCCGCCCTGAAGACGCGTGCCTTCGAGCACAAGGACACCGTCCGCATCGGCCGCAGCCACGGCATCCATGCCGAGCCGACGACGATGGGCCTGACCTTCGCCCGCTTTTACGCCGAGATGCACCGCAACCGCGACCGCCTGATCGCCGCCCGTGCGGAAATCGCCACCGGCGCCATCTCCGGCGCTGTCGGCACCTTCGCCAACATCGATCCGAGCGTCGAGGAATATGTCTGCGAACAGCTTGGCCTCGCCGCCGAGCCGATCTCGACCCAGGTCATCCCGCGCGACCGTCATGCCATGTTCTTCGCCACCCTCGGCGTCATCGCCTCGTCGATCGAGAACGTCGCGATCGAAATCCGCCACATGCAGCGCACCGAAGTGCTGGAAGCCGAAGAGTTCTTCTCGCCTGGACAGAAGGGCTCATCGGCCATGCCGCACAAGCGCAATCCAGTGCTGACCGAAAACCTCACCGGTCTAGCCCGTCTCGTGCGCATGTCGGTCGTTCCGGCTATGGAGAACGTCGCCCTCTGGCACGAGCGCGATATCAGCCACTCGAGCGTCGAGCGCGCCATCGGCCCGGATACCACGATCACCCTCGATTTCGCGCTGAACCGTCTGGCCGGCGTCGTCGAGAAGCTGGTGATCTATCCCGAAAACATGCTGGCCAACATGAACAAGTTCAAGGGCCTTGTGATGAGCCAGCGCGTTCTGCTGGCGCTGACGCAGGCCGGCGTTTCGCGCGAGGACAGCTATCGTCTGGTCCAGCGCAACGCCATGAAGGTTTGGGAAAAGGGTGCCGACTTCCTTGAGGAACTGTTGGCCGACGCGGAAGTGCGCGCCGCACTGTCGGAAGAAGACATCCGCGAGAAATTCGACCTCGGCTACCACACCAAGCATGTCGACACCATCTTCGCCAGAGTGTTCGGCAACACTTGATCGGCCACAGGTCGATCGCAATCAGCTCTTGGACGGCGCCCTTCGCGGCGCCGTTTTCCGTTTGTCCTTCTGCGTCTTCGCGTCGCCGATTTTCTGGCGCACGGCGGTGGCCGTCTTGTCGGACTTCGGCGCGGCCTGAGCCGCCGCCTTCTTCGCCTGCTTGCCGCCGCTGGCGGCCTTTGCAACCAGTCGGTCTAGATGCTTCAAATCCTCCTCGTCGAGGTTCTCGATGCCGATGAATTTGTTCTCGGCATGGCTGGTGAGGATGAGTTCGTCCAGCTTGGCCTGAATAGCCCGCGTATCGCGGGCCTGGGCGTTCTGCAGCACGAACACCATCAGGAAAGTGATGATCGTCGTGCCGGTGTTGATCACCAGCTGCCATGTCTCGGAATAGTCGAATACCGGCCCACTCGCCGCCCAGACCACGACAAGCACGAATGCAGCCACGAAGGCCGCAGGCTTGCCCGCCCATTCCGACGCAGTGGTCGCGAAACGGGTGAATATATGCTCGGTATTCGCCATGGTTGCCTCCCTCAAAGCCTGATCCAGTCAAACTCCGCGTGAGGCATTGTGTTCCGTGATCCGGGCGTCCCCTCAGACGATTGGTGGCGCCACCAGCTTGCGGTAGAGATGCCACGTCGAATGGCCGAGGATCGGGATGGCAAGCGCCAGCCCCACGAACAGCGGGATGGTACCAACCGCGAGCGACACCGCGACGATCAAGCCCCAGCAGAATACCGGCACCGGATTGGCAATCGTGGCCCGCAGCGACGTCTCCATGGCGGCGGCAAGACCGATGTCGCGGTCAAGCAGGATCGGGAAGGTCACCACAGTGGTGGCCAGCACAATAACCGCGAAGCCGAGGCCGATCAGGTTGCCCCACAGGATGAGCTGCATGCCTTCCGGTGTGCCGAAGACCTCGGACGAAAAGGCCGAGATCGTTCGCGGAAATACGTCGCCGAACACATTGGCGTAAAGCGTCTGCGCCGCCACAAGCCACACCACGAAGAAGGCAAACAGCATCAGCCCGCCGGTTACGATCGAGGGAAAGGCCGGCGACCGCGTCACATCGAATGCATGTCGCCATGATGTATCCATGCCAGCCTCGCGACGACGGCTGATTTCATAGAGACCGATCGCCGCGATCGGGCCGATCAGGGCAAATCCCGACATCAGCGGAAAGATGACCGGCAGGAGGTTGGCGCTGGACGTCGCCACGGCAAGAACGATGCCTGCGATCGGATACATCAGACACAGGAACACGTAGTGCGACGGCTTCTCCCGGAAATCGGCGATACCGAGCCGCAACGCGTCGAACACATCGGCAATGCTTATTCTGTTGATAACCGGACGTGCATAGACATCGCTCGCACCGGACATGACGTGAAATGCCGTCATGGCTTTCTCCTCCTCTGACAGGCAGGCTCAACCAGGCAGGCCGGCGGCGAAAGCATCGGCGACACCGACATCGATCGCGACCGGCAACCTTTTGAATGTAACAAAAAACAGCGCTTCTGTCGCGCTTTCCCTTGACAACCGCCTCAAGCTTTCTCACATCGGCGAGACCATGAAAGCTTCAGACGCCGATATCCTCATCATCCCCGGTTACACCAATTCCGGCCCCGACCACTGGCAGAGCCGCTGGGAAGCCAAGCTCAGCACGGCGCGCCGTGTCGAGCAGGCCGAGTGGTCGAAACCCGTGCGCGATGACTGGGCGGACAGGATCGCCGAAGAGGTGAACGCTTCGTCACGCCCGGTGGTGCTGGTTGCCCACTCGCTCGGCGTTCCCTCGGTGCTGCATGCGATCCCGAAATTCCGCAAGCCCGTCGCCGGCGCGTTCCTGGTGGCGCCGCCGGATGTGGCCAACCCGGATATACGCCCCAAGCATCTGATGACCTTCGGCCCCTACCCGCGCGATCCGCTGCCGTTCCCGGCCATCACGGTCGCCAGCCGCAACGATCCGTTCGGAACATACGAACACGCCGACGATATCGCGGCAAGCTGGGGCTCGCTTTTGGTTGATGCCGGTGAATCCGGCCATATCAATGCGGATTCAGGTCACGGTCCATGGCCGGAAGGCACGATGGTGTTTGCACAGTTCCTCAGCCGCCTGAAACCTTGACATCTTTCCGGGGCTGGGCGTCGCCGGCTATCAGTCGCCTTCGCCGCGAACCAGAAAAACGCTGGCCAGTCCCGCCAGCACAATGCACTGCATGATAAACATAGGCCAATCTTGAGCCATGACTGTCCCTCCATGCTCTCTATATAGGGCGTGGAACGGCTAAGCTTTTATTTTATAGGGAGCGGCTCTTGTTGCAAATGACATGATCGCGAGCACTGGACATAGCCCAGTGATTGCTCTGTTATTAAGGGCTAATTAATTCAATAAAAGCACATTGATACACGCCAGACGAGCGAGTGCGAGCATTGAACCAAGAGAGTCCCGATCAGAAATCAGGTTCGAGCAGCGCCGGCAGTACTGTGTCGTCCGCCGACACTGCTGATCGCGAACTGATCGGCCTCGTCGAGCGGGAAAGCCGCTGGAACTATGCTCTTGTCGGCTCGGGACTTGGCGTCTGGGATCACAACCTCCGCCTCGGTACCCGGTATTACTCCGACACCTGGAAGACCATGCGCGGCATGGCTGCCGATGAAGAAGCAGATGGCGACTACGACACCTGGATCGCATTGATCCACCCCGACGACCGGGAATTCGTGGTCCAGGCAATCGAGCGCCAGAACGCCGGCGATCAGAATTATCAGGTATTCGAGTATCGTGAGCGGCACAGGCTCGGACACTGGATCTGGATCGAATGCCGCGGCGCCTGCGTCGAATGGGACGACCAGGGAATGCCATTGCGCCTTGTCGGCACCGATACCGACATCACAGCGCGCAAGGAAGCGGAGGAGCGGCTGGCGCACATGTCGCGGCGCCTCGATCTTGCACTCGATATCTCGGGCATTGGCGTATTCGAATCCGACCTCGATGACGGCACGGTCGAATGGGATGCCCGCCTTCTGACGATCTACGGCATCAAGGATGCCGCTAAAGCCGCGATAAGCGACGCCTGGACGGAAAGCCTGCACCCGGACGATCGGGATCGCGTCGCGGCGACGGTCGCCGAGAATATTGCACGCGAGAGCGGCTTTCAGCAGGAATTCCGGATCATCCGCGGCGATGGCGCCGAGCGCGTCATCAAGGCAAAGACGGCGTTCTTTATCGACGGCAATGGCCATCGCAAGCTCATCGGCGCCAATTGGGACGTGACCGAAGAGGTCATGCTGAACGCCGAACTGAAGCGTTCCAAGATACTTGCGGAGGCGCGCAACATCGAGCTCGAGGCCGCAAGAGAAAGCATCGAGCACCTCGCCCTGCACGACTTCCTGACGGGCCTACCGAACAGGCGCTATCTCGACCGCAAACTGGAAGAGCTGTCTGCCCGGTCGGACAAAACCGAGCGGTCGCTCGCCGTGCTCCACATCGATCTCGACCGCTTCAAGCAGATCAACGACACGCTCGGCCACCGGGCCGGTGACGCGATGCTCAAGCACGCGGCCGCAATCCTCAGCGAAAACGTCCGCCCCGGCGACTTCGTTGCCCGTATCGGCGGCGACGAGTTCGTCATCCTGTGCAGCGACGACATCACCGCCAAGAAGATCTCGAACCTTGCCGAGCGCATCATCAAGGAGCTTGGAAAGCCGATCCGCTACGAGCATCATGATTGCCGCTTCGGCGCCAGCGTCGGCATTGCCAGCGACAGCGGCCCGACGCTTGATGGCAAGCAGTTGCTGCTCAATGCCGACATTGCCCTTTACCGCGCCAAGGGCGGCGGCAGGAACCGCCACGAGTTCTTCTCCACCGACGCCCGCCGCCAGGTCATTGCCAGCAAGCGGCTGGCCGACGATATTCTGGTCGGCCTCGAACGACGTGAATTCGTTCCCTTCTACCAACCGCAATTTCATGCCCGCACACTTGATGTGACGGGTGTCGAGACGCTGGCGCGCTGGCAGCATCGCGAGCAGGGTCTGCTGACGCCGGACCGCTTTCTCACCATCGCCGAAGACATCAACGTCGTTGCCGCGATCGATGGGCTCATGCTTGAACAGGCGCTCGTCGATCGTGCCAAGTGGGAGAGCGAGGGCGTCTTCATTCCCAAGATCGCCGTCAATGTCTCCGCGCGGAGACTTGATGATCCGAACCTGGGAAAGAAGCTGAAGGCGCTGAAGATCACTCCCGGCACCATCGCCTTCGAACTGCTGGAATCGATATCACTCGACGACTGCGACGATGCCGTGATTACCAACCTAAGACAGTTCAGGCGCCTGGGTATCGATATCGAGATCGATGATTTCGGCACTGGCCATGCGTCGATCGTCAGCCTGCTGAGGCTCAGCCCGAAGACGCTGAAGATCGACCGCGAATTGATCCGACTGCTGCCCAGCTCGGCCGAACAGCGCAAGCTCGTCCGCTCGATCATCGATATCGGCCGATCGCTGAACATTCTGGTCACCGCCGAGGGCGTGGAAACCATGGAACATGCCAGGATCCTGGGTGATCTCGGCTGCGACGTACTGCAAGGCTATGCCCTTGCCCGCCCGATGCCTGCCCTGCAGATCCCGTCCTTCATTCGCGCTGCCGGTTGGCGCTCGGCTGCCGTCCCCTCGCGTGCCGAACACGCAGCCGCCTCGCGCCCTGCAATCAAGGGTTCGGCTTCCAAATAAACCCATGCAAAACCACTGCTCGCAGCGCCAATCGTATCGCCGCGTCTGAAAAACCTGTAAACTGTCAACGAAGAACCTTCGATTCTCATCAGCGGCGCTCCGGTTGACCGGAATCCGGGGAAGGAGTGACAGGCGGATTGTGAAACCCTCGCTTTTCCTTTATGGGGACGCCACGAGATCGATCCACTCGCGCTAATCCCAAGAGCGCCAACGACAAGAGAACAATCGCAATGAACCGTCGCCGCCGTATCTACGAGGGCAAGGCCAAGATTCTGTACGAGGGACCCGAGCCAGGCACGCTGATCCAGTTCTTCAAGGACGATGCCACCGCCTTCAACAAGAAGAAGCACGAAGTCATCGATGGCAAGGGCGTTCTGAACAACCGCATCTGCGAGTTCATCTTCAACCATCTGAACAAGATCGGCATCCCCACGCACTTCATCCGCCGCCTCAACATGCGCGAGCAGCTGATCCGCGAAGTCGAGATGATTCCGCTTGAGATCGTCGTGCGCAACGTCGCCGCCGGTTCGCTGGCCAAGCGCCTCGGAATCGAGGAAGGCGTGGTCCTGCCGCGCTCGATCATCGAGTTCTACTACAAGTCGGACGCGCTCGAAGACCCGATGGTCTCCGAAGAACACATCACCGCCTTCGGTTGGGCCAACCCGGCGGAGCTCGACGACATCATGGCGCTGGCGATCCGCGTCAACGACTTCATGACCGGCCTGTTCCTCGGCGTCGGCATCCAGCTGGTCGACTTCAAGATCGAATGCGGCCGCCTCTACGAAGGCGACATGATGCGCATCATCCTCGCCGACGAGATTTCGCCGGACAGCTGCCGTCTCTGGGATATCGACACCCAGGAGAAGATGGACAAGGATCGTTTCCGTCGCGATCTCGGCGGGCTTCTCGAGGCCTACTCGGAAGTGGCGCGCCGCCTCGGCATCATCAACGAGAACGAGCCTGTGCGCGGCACTGGCCCGGTGCTCGTCAAGTAACCAACATATTTGGCTAAGCACGCCATCAGCTAAAAAAGGCAAGGGAAGACAAAGTGATCAAGGCTCGTGTAACCGTCACGCTGAAGAACGGCGTTCTCGATCCGCAGGGCAAGGCAATCGAAGGCGCGCTCGGCGCGCTGGGCTTCGACGGTGTCGGCCATGTCCGCCAGGGCAAGGTCTTCGACGTCGAGATCGAAGGCACCGACAAGGCCAAGGCCGAAGGCGACCTCAAGGCCATGTGCGAAAAACTCCTCGCCAACACCGTTATCGAGAATTATACTATTTCTCTCGACTAGTGGTTGCGGAGATTGTCCGATGGCTGAAGTGACACAAGAATTTATGTTTGAGTTCTTTAAGCCCATTCAAGCCGAAATTTCGGGACTGAAACACACTCAGAACGAAATGAGGAGCGAGTTGAACTCCATACGAGGAGTGCTTGTTTCAGTGCAACAGGACATTCACAACATCTACGGCGTGCTCGACCGCCACGATCAACGCCTCGAACGCATCGAACACCGTCTCGAACTTCGAGAACTCGCAGAAGCACAAGCAAGGTTTGAACCACACCCATGAAATCCGCCGTCGTTCAGCTTCCGGGCCTCAACCGCGATCGTGACATGATCGCCGCTCTCACCAAGATCTCCGGTCAGGCGCCGGTGACGATCTGGCAGACGGAGACCGACATCCCCGATGTCGATCTCATCGTCATTCCTGGTGGCTTCTCCTACGGCGACTATCTGCGCTGCGGCGCCATCGCCGCGCGCATGCCAGTCATGCAGGCGATCATCGAGAAGGCGAACAAGGGCGTGAAGGTTCTGGGCGTCTGCAACGGCTTCCAGATCCTCGTCGAGGCCGGCCTGCTGCCGGGCGCCTTGATGCGCAATGCCTCGCTGAAATTCGTCTGCCGCGAGGTCAAGCTTGAAGTCGTCAATGCGGAGACGGATTTCACCCGCGCCTACGCCAAGGGCCAGATCATCCGCAGCCCGGTCGCCCACCACGACGGCAACTACTTCGCCGACGCCGAGACGCTGGCGAAGATCGAAGGCAACGGCCAGGTGCTGTTCCGCTACGCCGAGGGCACCAATCCGAACGGATCGCTCAACGATATCGCCGGCATCATGAACGAGAGCGGCAATGTCTTGGGCATGATGCCGCATCCGGAAAACCTGATCGAAGCGGCCCATGGCGGCTCCGACGGCCGTGGCCTCTTCGCCTCCGCGCTCGACGTAATCGCCGCTTAACCTTAAACGCGTAAGAGGCCATTCATCTGGTCCACCGGAGCAAGATCGATGCGCCCTCGCCTGTCCCTGACATCCGTTCTCGCCATTGCCGCAGCCGCGGCACTGGTCGCCTCGTGCCAGACGAAGACGCCACCGCCCTCCTCGCAGGATCGCAGCGCGCTGTCGACGATGGAACGCGTGGCGGTGGCCGCGAACACTTGCTGGTTCAAGTCGGGCGACGCGACTTTCGCCGCTTACAGGCTGGCGCCGGAGCTCAACTCCTTCTCAGGCCGCCCGCGCATTCTGGTCGTCCACAAGGGCAGCCCGGAAAGCAGGCCGCTTCTGGTCGTCCAGGCGGAGGGCAGCCCCTCCAAGCTCGATGCCTTTGGCCCGATGATGGATTCGCCCGCAAGAGCGCGCATCGCCCAGGACGTCACCCGCTGGGCCGGCGGCAACAAGAGCTGCAGCTAGCCGTCGCGCGGATCCCGTCGCATCAATCCCAGAAGAACGACTTGGCAACTTCCTTGCCGGCATCCGACCGGCTGACACCGATGTCGCGCAGCTCTGCATCCGTCAGATCCCGTAGCACACGACGCGTCGAGCGCTTCTGGTAACAGAGCATGAGAGCGTTCAAGACTGCGCGCATTCCGCGGACTGCGCTCGCGCGAAGGACACCAGCATCGAATGCCGCAGTGCTTCGCGATTGTCCCTGTTTCCAAGCAGATACATTGTCTTCTCTGGCATCATCTACGGCAGACACGTCTAGATCCAATCGTTGATTGTACGCATTTCGTGATAGTCTTGACAGGCAGAGGGTGACAATCTACAAAATTGTCATCATGACAAATTGGCTCCCCGATCTCTCGTCCGGTTCCGGCCCGGTTTATCTCAGGCTCGCGGACAATATCGAATCCGCTATTGCCAGCGGCGCATTGCCCGCCGGAAGCAAGCTGCCACCGCAGCGCAATCTTGCTTATGATATCGGAGTGACAATCGGTACAATCGGTCGCGCTTATGCGCTCGTGCACGAGCGTGGCCTCGTTGCCGGCGAGGTCGGACGGGGCACCTATGTGCTCGACCGGGCTGAAACCGCACCTGGCAATCAGCCGGATCCGCTGACGATTGCCTTGGGCGGCACCAGGACAATCGATGCCCCTGCCGGAAAGATCCGCTTCGATACGACCGCGGCGCCCGATCTCGGTCAGGGCAGGATCATCGGCCAGATACTCGCCGATGTCGGGCAGCAGCACATGTCGGAAATCTCGTCCTACTCGCGCGTCTTTCCGCAAAACTGGTATGAGGCCGGGCGCCGCTGGCTGGCCCGCAACGACTGGGCGCCCGAAACCGAGAACATCGTGCCGACGCTCGGTGCACACGCGGCTGCCATCGCGGTGATTTCAGCGATCTGCTCGCCCGGTGACAAGATCGTCTTCGAGAACCTGAGCTACACCCAGGTCAGCCGCAGCGCCCGTATTCTCGGGCGCCGAACGATAACCGTCGATTCCGACGAGCATGGTGTCATTCCCGACGACTTCGAGCGCCTGTGCCAGCAGCAGCATCCGAAACTCGCCTTCCTGATGCCGACGGCGCACAATCCGACGCTGGCGACCATGCCCTACGAGCGCCGCGCCAAGGTCGCAGAGATAGCCCGTCGCCACGGTGTCTGGTTGATCGAGGACGATCTCTATGGTGGCATGACCGGCGATGAAAATCCGCTGCTCGCATCGCTGGCGCCGGACCGCACCTTCCTGATCAGCGGTCTGTCGAAGTCGGTCGCCGCCGGCGTGCGTGGTGGTTGGGTTGCCTGCCCGCCGCATTTCGCCCAACGCATCAAGGTCACCCACAAGATGATCACCGGCGGACTGCCCTTCATCCTGGCCGAGACATGCGCCCGTCTGGTCGAGAGCGGCCAGGCCCACGAGATCCGAAAGACCAGCATCGTTGAACTGGCTGCCAGGGAGAGATTGGCGCGCGAGCGGCTGCAAGGCTTCGATTTCGTCTCCCATCCTCACGTACCTTTTCTCTGGCTGAAGCTGCCGGAGCCGTGGCTTTCGGGCACCTTCAAGAACGCGGCCTTCCGCGACGGCGTCCTTATCGACGACGAGGACGAGTTCAAGGCGGCCCGCACAGACAAGGTCTATCACCGCGTCCGCATCAGCTTCTCATCGCCCAAAAGCAGGGATGAGATGTCCGACGGACTGATGACGCTGAGACGCCTGCTCGAAAGCGGCGGGGCCGGCTACGACGGCGAGATCTGACGCTGTTGCAGAACGGCAGCACTTCATAAATTCTGCCGCGTCGAACGCCCAGTCGCTTTATCGAATCAATTTGGATGCTACCAATCCATGAACGATCGATGATTTGCGCCAGGACGAGGGCTGCGAATGGCATTGCATACACACAACACGGTAAGGGCGTGCCTTGCGTTCGCGTTGACGGCAACCGTGGCTTTGGCGACATCGGCCCGGGCCGACGATAAGATCTTCGACGAATTGCGGTTCGGTGCGTCCGCCTCCGTTCAGGGCGGACATAGTCACGAGGATGGCATCTTCCCAGAGGTGACGGTTCTCTTCGATCCCTTCGGCCAGAATGCCGCGACGGACTGGAAACAACAGCTCGCCCGACCACGCATCAATATCGGTACATCGATCGGCACATCTGGCGAAGCGACGCAAATCTTCGGCGGCCTCGCATGGACGGTCGATTTCAACGAGAAGATCTTCGCCGAAGCCGGCTTCGGCGGTGTCTGGCACAACGGCAATGTCGGCTATACCGACGACGGCCCGGAGCTGGGCTGTCATTTCCTGTTCCACGAATATGTCGGCGCAGGCTATCGCTTTGATCAGCACTGGAATGTCTCGGCCCAGATCGCCCACTCCTCGCATGCCAATCTCTGCGACGGACCCAATAGCGGCATGACCCGCGCCGGCATTCAGGTCGGCTACAAGTTCTAGGCACCATCACAATCGCTTTCAAATGCCCGCTCTCTGTGAACAGCGGGCATTTTCCTGTCGCGCGTTTCTTTGACTTAGGCTAAAGACACCGAAATCGCGCAACGGCAGGGACTTCGCAGAGCTCATGACCATTTCCAATACCCGCCCGATCACTCCAGAATTGATCGCAGCCCACGGCCTGAAGCCGGACGAATACCAGCGGATACTGGACCTGATCGGCCGCGAGCCGACATTTACCGAACTCGGCATCTTCTCGGCCATGTGGAACGAGCACTGCTCCTACAAATCCTCGAAGAAGTGGCTGCGCACCTTGCCGACCAAGGGCAAGCGGGTCATTCAGGGCCCAGGCGAAAACGCCGGTGTCGTCGATATCGATGACGGCGACGTCGTCGTCTTCAAGATGGAAAGCCACAACCACCCGTCCTACATCGAGCCCTACCAAGGTGCGGCGACCGGTGTCGGCGGCATTCTGCGCGACGTCTTCACCATGGGCGCCCGCCCGATCGCCGCGATGAATGCGCTGCGCTTCGGCTCCCCTGACCACCCGAAGACCCGCCACCTCGTCTCCGGCGTCGTTTCCGGCGTCGGCGGTTATGGCAACTCCTTCGGCGTACCCACGGTCGGCGGCGAAGTCGAGTTCGATGCGCGCTACAACGGCAACATCCTGGTCAATGCATTCGCGGCCGGCCTTGCCAAGTCCGACGGCATCTTCCTCTCCGAAGCGAAGGGCGTGGGCCTCCCCGTTGTATATCTCGGCGCCAAGACCGGCCGCGACGGCGTCGGCGGCGCGACGATGGCTTCGGCCGAATTCGACGAATCGATCGAAGAGAAGCGCCCGACCGTTCAGGTCGGCGACCCCTTCACTGAAAAGTGCCTGCTGGAAGCCTGCCTCGAGCTGATGCAGACCGGCGCCGTCATCGCCATCCAGGACATGGGTGCCGCCGGCCTCACCTGCTCCGCCGTCGAAATGGGCGCCAAGGGTGACCTCGGCATCCTGCTCGACCTCGATACGGTTCCCGTCCGCGAAGAGCAGATGACCGCTTATGAAATGATGCTGTCGGAAAGCCAGGAGCGCATGCTCATGGTTCTCGAGCCATCGAAGGAAGAGGTCGCCAAGGCGATCTTCGTCAAGTGGGGTCTCGACTTCGCCATCGTCGGCAAGACCACGGACGACCTGCGCTTCCGCTGCGTCCACCAGGGCGAGGAAGTCGCCAACCTGCCGATCAAGGATCTCGGCGACCAGGCACCGGAATACGACCGCCCGTGGCGCGAGGCCGACAAGCGCGCGCCGCTGCCGGCAAACCTCGTCGCAGCACCTGAGGATTACGGCCAGACGCTGCTCAAGCTCGTCGGCTCGCCGAACGAATCCAGCCGCCGCTGGGTCTATGAACAGTACGACACGCTGATCCAGGGCAACTCGCTGCAGCTTCCCGGCGGCGATGCCGGTGTCGTGCGCGTCGACACCCATCCGACCAAGGCGCTTGCCTTTTCCTCCGACGTGACGCCGCGCTATGTCGAGGCCGATCCGTTCGAAGGCGGCAAGCAGGCGGTTGCCGAATGCTGGCGCAACATCACGGCGACAGGCGCCGAACCGCTGGCCGCCACCGACAACCTCAACTTCGGCAACCCGGAGAAGCCCGAGATCATGGGCCAGCTGGTGCAGGCCGTGAAGGGCATCGGCGAAGCCTGCCGCGCGCTCGACTTCCCGATCGTATCGGGGAACGTCTCGCTCTATAATGAGACCAACGGCGTCGCGATCCTGCCGACCCCCACCATTGCTGGCGTCGGCCTGCTCGGCGACTGGAAGAAGATGGCGCGCATCGGCAGCGCTTCGAACGGTGACAAGGTCATCATGATCGGCACCGACGGTAGCCATCTCGGCTCTTCAATCTACCTGCGCGACATCGTCGGCAGCACCGACGGCCCGGCGCCCGAAGTCGATCTCTTCGCCGAGCGTCGCAACGGCGACTTCGTCCGCTCTGTCATCCGCAACGGCCAGGCAACCGCTTGCCACGACATCTCCTCCGGCGGCCTGGCATTGGCGTTGGCCGAAATGGCCATGTCCTCGGACAAGGGTCTCGCGATCAGCCTCAGCGAAGGCCGTGGGGAAACGCATGGGCTTCTCTTCGGCGAAGACCAGGCGCGTTACGTCCTGACTGTGCCTGCCGACGTCGCCAACTTCGTTTGCGCCAACGCGGAAGGTGCCGGCGTGCCATTCCGCCGCCTCGGCACGGTCGAAGGCGAAGCTCTCGTTATCGATGATCTGCTGGCGCTGCCAATTCAGCAATTGCGCCATGCCCATGAATCATGGTTCCCTGAATTCATGGATGGTCGCGATACGCTCGCTGCCGCCGAATGATGCGCAAGGAGTAATCGGTCATGGCTATGAAACCCGGTGACATCGAAGACATGATCAAGGCCGGCATTCCCGGCGCCAAGGTGGTGATCCGCGACCTCGCGGGCGACGGCGATCACTACGCCGCCGAAGTCGTCGCGGAAGCCTTCCGCGGCAAGAGCCGCGTGCAGCAGCACAAGATGGTCTACGACGCGCTCAAGGGCAACATGGGCGGCGTACTGCATGCCCTGGCGCTACAGACGTCGGCGCCCGAGTAACGCCCGGGATCGATCCCATCGTGCGCACAGCAATGCCCGGTCATCACCGGGCATTTTCATGAGAATCGCCGGCGGAAAACCGCTGATGTGTATGACGGGCGGACGCCTGATTTCATCACGCGCGGGTTGACAAGATGCAACCCGTAACGGATCGGCAACAACTTGTAGCCTTCCCCAGCTACGCCGCTCTCTTTTTTAGTCCCGACGGCTGGAATTCCGGTCGTCACATGCTATCTAAGTTCAACGATTGAAACGGCGGGCCTTTAACTCGCCTGTTGAAAGGATTAGGTCCCATGAGCGGCATCAACGAATTTATCGACAACGAAATCAAGACCAACGACGTCGTCCTCTTCATGAAGGGCACGCCGCAGTTTCCCCAGTGTGGTTTCTCCGGCCAGGTCGTACAAATTCTCGATTACATCGGCGTCGACTACAAGAGCGTCAACGTGCTCGCCGATTCGGAGATCCGTCAGGGCATCAAGGACTACTCCAGCTGGCCGACGATCCCCCAGCTATACGTCAAGGGCGAGTTCATCGGTGGCTGCGACATCGTCAAGGAAATGTTCCAGGCAGGCGAGTTGCAGCAGCACTTTCAGGAAAATGGCGTGACCGTTCGCGGCGCCGCCTGACCTGACCGGTCACCGGGCGTCCGCCCGGTTTCCATTTCTGTATTTTGAGTCCGAGGCGCTGTGCTGAACAGCGCCTTGGCCTGTTTTTGGGAATTAGATTGTGACAGATTCATCACAAGCCGCGCACGTGGGCCGTATCCCCATGGGCAAGGGTGAGTTCATTGCGCTGGCCGCCTTCCTGATGGCGATCAACTCTCTCGCCATCGACATCATGCTGCCGGCGCTGCAGCAGATCGGCGCCAGCCTCAATGTCGAAAGCGAAAACCACCGCCAGTTCGTCGTCTCGACCTATCTGCTCGGCTTCGGAATGGCGCAGCTTTTCTATGGCCCGCTGTCCGATCGTTTCGGCCGTCGCATACCACTGCTTATCGGCATCGGCATCTACATCTGTTCGGCACTCGGCAGTGCGCTGGTTCCCACCTTTGAAGGCCTGCTGATCCTGCGTTTCATCCAGGGTCTCGGCTCGGCCGCCACCCGCGTCATCACCATCTCCATCGTCCGCGACGTCTACGGCGGCCGCCAGATGGCGGAAGTCATGTCACTGATCATGATGGTCTTCATGATCGTTCCCGTCATTGCGCCGGGAAGCGGCCAGATCATCATGCTGTTCGGCAGCTGGCACCTGATCTTCGTGTTCATCGCCGTGCTGGCCGCGATCATCGCTGGCTGGGCTTATTTCCGGCTGCCCGAGACTTTGCGACCCGAGAATGTCCGCCCATTCACCGCCAGATCGATCCTTGGTGGTTTCAAGCTGGTTCTGACCAACCGCATCGCGCTGTGCTATACGATTGCCAGCACCTTCATCTTCGGCGCTCTGTTCGGCTTCATCAACTCGGCCCAGCAGATCTATGTCGGCATCTACGATCTCGGCGTCTACTTCCCCTTCGCCTTCGCCGGTGTTGCCATCTTCATGTCGATGTCGTCTTTCCTGAACTCGCGACTTGTCGGCAAATTCGGTATGCGTAGGCTGTCGCACGGCGCTTTGATCGCCTTCATATCGATCAACACGATCTGGCTGCTGGCCTTGGTGTTAGGCCCGCACCCGATGCCATTCTTCCTGTTCATCGGCTTTTTTGGTTTGGCTATGTTCAACTTCGGCTGGATCGGCTCGAACTTCAACTCGCTGGCCATGGAACCGCTCGGCCATGTGGCCGGCACCGCCTCCTCGGTGCTCGGCTTCATGAGCACGGTCGGTGGCGCGCTGATCGGTGCCGGCATCGGCCAAGCGTTCGACGGCACCGCTCTTCCGATGGTCGCCGGCTATTTCATCGTTTCGATCATCGGCCTGATCTTCGTGCTGATCGCCGAAAAGGGGCGTCTCTTCCAACCACACAATCCGGCGGTCTGATCGCTCCATACGATCCCGCAATTTAGGACACACCATGACGCCGCTCCACAAGCCACACGCCGAAAACCAGGGGTCCAGCCGTATCGGCATGGGCTTCCTCGAGTTCGTCGTCACCATCGCCATCATGACCGCCAGCATCGCCATGGCGATCGACAGCATGCTGCCCGCCCTGCCCGCCATCGGCCACGCGCTCGGCGTTGCCAATGCCAATGACACGCAGCTCGTCATCGGCGTGTTCTTCCTGGGTTTCGGCGTCTCGCAGATCGTCTTCGGCAGCCTGTCGGACACCTTCGGCCGCCGAAACATCATGCTTGGCGGTCTTGCGGTCTATGTGCTGGCCATGTTCGGCGCTGCCGCCACCGGCAGTTTCGAAATGCTGCTTGTCATGCGCTTCGTCCAGGGCGTCGGTGGCGCTGCTGTGCGCATCACCACAATGTCCGTCGTTCGCGACTGCTTTGGCGGCCGCGAGATGGCACGCGTGATGTCGTACGTCATGATCGTCTTCATGATCGTACCGATCATCGCGCCATCGGTCGGCCAGCTCATCATCACCTATGCCAACTGGCACTGGATCTTCACCCTGCTCGGCATTGTCGGCGCCGTTCTCTTCGTCTGGGCGGCGCTAAGACTGAAGGAATCGCTGCCGAAGGAGGAGCGTATCCCGCTGTCGTTCGGCAACGTGGTATCAGGCTTCAAGACGGTCCTCACCAACAAGATCACTTGCGGCTACATGATCGGCCTGACCATGTTCACCGCCGTCATCAGCGCCTACGTCATCTCGGTCCAACAGGTCTTCGGCGAGGTCTACGGCCTCGGCGACTGGCTGCCGATCGCATTTGCCGCGACCGCCGGCGGCATTGCCGTCGCCAACTTCGCCAACGGCTTCTTCGTCCGCAAGTTCGGCATGCGCCGCATCTCGCACGTCGCCATGATCCTGTTCACGGTGATCTCGGCCATCGGCTTCTTCGCGGCGCTCGGCGGTAAGCCCGACTTCGCCTTCGCCTATGCGCTGTTCACAATCCTCCTGATGATGTTCGCGGTCATCGCCACCAACTTCACGGCCATCAGCCTTGAGCCGATGGGCAACCTCGCCGGCACAGCAACGTCTATCACCGGCTTCGTATCGACCACCTTCGGCGCCATCCTCGGCGGCGCCGTCGGTCAGTTGTTCAACGGGACCGTACAGCCGCTGTTCGGCGGCTTCGCGCTGTTCGGCCTCGTCAGCATCATCGCCACGCTATGGGCCGAAGGCGGTAAGCTCTTCACCCATCCCGGCGACGATCCGCAGCTGGATCCGGGCGCGGGGCATTTCTAGAAAAAAAGGCCTGCCGATCCGGCGGGCCTTTTTTTCATCACATCGTAAACACCTCACGCCGCAAAAGCTCCCAGCTCGCCTTGTCCGGCGCGATCAGCAGGCCGCCCTCAAAATGATGCGGCAGATAGGCGGAGCCATCGAAGTGGGCGGCGTGGGCGCCGGCTTCCTGGGAGATCAGCGTTCCGCCGAGATGATCCCAAGGCATCAGTTTGTTGTAGGCGAGATAGTGCACATGGCCGCCCGCGAAGGTCCGGTATTCATGGGCCGCGCAACGATAGTTCGAGACGAAGCGCACCTTCGCAAGGTTGCCCATTACCTCGGCGCGCTTGTCCTTCGGCAGAAAGCCTGTCGATGCCATGCCGGTCATATGCTCGAGCGCTACCGGCGTCGCAACCTTCAGCCGCAGGGCTTCTCCGTCAGGACGCTTCAGCCACGCGCCACTACCCTTTTCGGCGATCACCCAGTCGTCGCCCATCGGATCGTAGATGATGCCGGCGATCGTCTCGCCGTTGGCGACCACGGAGGCCATGACGCCAAAGGCCGGAATGCCGGACGCGAAGTTGAACGTCCCGTCCACGGGATCGACGACGATCGCCAGCGATGCGCCCTTGAGCTTGTCGAGTAGTTCAGGATCGGCTGCCACGCTCTCCTCGCCGATGAACAGCGCTTCCGGCCACAGTGCCGAAACCTCCGCCTTGATCATCCGTTCGGCCTGCAGATCGGCTTCGGTTACCAGATCCGTCGCCTCGCTCTTGGCGCGCACGTCATCGCTGCCGAGCCGCCGGAATCGCGGCAATATTTCCGCCTTCGCCGCCCGCCGCAGGAGATCGGCAAGCGTCGTTACATCAATCTTCGAAGTCATGGTCAGTCCTTCTTTGCGCAGGTCTGTGCTGGGTGCCTGTCAGAGGGTCTTCGGCGCGGTATCGCCCGCCATCAGGCCGGCGAAGTCGAAAAGCTTGGGGTCGAGCAGATGCGACGGGTTCACATGCGACAGCGCCCGCAGCATCGTGTCCTTGCGGCCGGGCATGCGCCGTTCGATATCGGCGAGCATGTCCTTCATCGCATTGCGCTGCAGCCCGTCCTGCGAGCCGCAAAGATCGCAGGGAATGATCGGGAACTGCATCGCCGCCGCAAACTTCGCCATGTCTTCCTCGGCGCAATAAGCGAGCGGGCGAAGAACCATGAGGTCGCCTTCGTCGTTCAGCAGCTTCGCCGGCATCGAGGCCAAGCGGCCACCATGGAAGAAGTTCATGAAGAATGTTTCGAGAATGTCCTCGCGGTGGTGGCCGAGCACCAGCGCGTCGCAACCTTCTTCGCGGGCGATGCGATAGAGATTGCCGCGGCGCAGGCGCGAACAGAGCGAGCAGTAGGTTCCGCCGGCCGGCACCTTCTCCTTGACGATCGAATAGGTGTCACGATACTCGATCCGGTGCTTGACGCCGACCTTGGTCAGATACTCCGGCAGGATATGCTTGGGGAAGTTCGGCTGACCCTGATCGAGATTGCAGGCAATGAGTTCCACCGGCAACAGGCCACGCCATTGCAGGTCCAGCAACAGCGCCAGAAGGCCGTAGGAATCCTTGCCGCCCGACACGCCGATCAGCCAGCGCTTCTGGCCGTTGAGCATACCGAAATCGTCGAACGCCTGCCGCATCTGCCGCAACAGCCGCTTGCGCAGCTTGTTGAAGGACACCGAGCTTGGCGCATCGGCAAAAAGCGCATGCGCGATACCGCCCTCGACATCAGGCGTTTCCAGCTCGTCCGCGATAGTGGCTGCGATATTCATTGTTTCTTCCGATCAGACCCTGACCCCGTCTAGCAGAAAGCTGCGCGCCAACACAGCATCAATCGCCGAAAACCGACCATCCAGTACGCGCGGCTAGCATCTCCAGCGCGACGGCGCCGAGCTGCGAGTTGCCGACCTTGTTCAGGCCCGGCGACCAGACTGCCATCGAGGCAATGCCCGGCGCCACCGCGAAGATACCGCCACCAACACCGCTCTTGCCGGGAAGACCGACGTGATAGGCGAAGTCGCCCGATCCGTCATAGTGGCCGCAGGTCAGCATCAGCGCGTTGATGCGCCGCGCCCGCTTTGGCGAGACCACCGACAGGCCAGCCACCGGATTGCTCCCGCGCGCTGCCAGAAACAATCCGGCCTTGGCCAACTGCTCGCAGGTCATCGACAAGGCACATTGGTGAAAATAGACGCCCAGAACATGCTCGACCGGGTGATCGAGATTGCCGTAGGCTTTCATGAAATTGGCGAGCGCGAAATTGCGGAAGCCGGTATGCGTTTCCGACCGGGCGACCGCGCCATCGATCGTCACGCCGTCGTCGTCGGCAAGATAGCGCACGAAACGCAGCAGCTCGCCGATTGCCTCGCGCGGCGCGTGCCCGGACATCACCACGTCGGTGACGGCAATCGCGCCGGCATTGATGAAGGGATTGCGCGGAATACCGGATTCCTGCTCGAGCTGTACGATCGAGTTGAACGCCGAGCCCGACGGCTCGCGACCGACCCGCTTCCACAGCTGCTCGCCGACCTTGCCCAGCGCCAGCGTCAGCATGAAAACCTTGGAAATACTCTGGATCGAGAACGGAACGGCACTGTCGCCGACGCTGTAGATCTTGCCGTCAACCGTCGTGACCGTCAGACCGAACTGGTTGGGATCGACCTTGGCGAGATTCGGAATATAGTCCGCCACCCTGCCCTCGCCGATCCTTGGCTTGAGCTCGGTATAAATGCCGTCGAGAATTGCCTGCAAATCGCTCATCATCTATCTCCAGATAACAAAAAAGCCGCCTTGAGGGGCGGCTTTTCCGTCTGCGAAAACGTCGCGATTAACGCGAGTAGAATTCGACCACCAGATGCGGTTCCATAATGACGGCGAAAGGCACGTCAGCAAGAGCCGGTACACGAGCGAAGGTGGCAACCATCTTGTTATGGTCGACTTCGATGTACTCGGGAACGTCGCGTTCAGCCAGGCTGACGGCTTCGAGAACCGAAACGAGCTGCTTGGACTTCTGACGGACTTCGATCACATCACCGGCCTTGCAACGGTAAGAACCGATGTTGACGCGGACGCCGTTCACGGTCACGTGGCCGTGGTTGACGAACTGGCGAGCAGCGAAGACGGTCGGAACGAACTTGGCGCGATAGACGATCGCATCCAGGCGGGATTCCAACAGACCGATGAGGTTTTCAGAAGTGTCGCCCTTGCGGCGGGAAGCTTCAGCGAAGATCGCGCGGAACTGCTTCTCGCGCAGGTCACCGTAGTAACCCTTGAGCTTCTGCTTGGCGCGCAGCTGCACACCGAAGTCCGAAAGCTTGCCCTTGCGGCGCTGACCGTGCTGGCCTGGGCCGTATTCGCGGCGGTTCACCGGGGACTTAGGACGACCCCAGATGTTTTCGCCCATACGGCGGTCAATTTTGTACTTAGACGATTCGCGCTTGCTCATCGTATTTCCTTTCAGAATGTTACACTGGCTTTTTTACAAACCAGATCAAGGAAACACGCCCTCCTTTGGCCCCTTTTTGGGAGGCCCGACAGGATTTTCCGGTTACGCGAACTGGAAACTCCACGGGACATGTCAAATGAAACACGGGACATTGCTGCCCCGTGCTGGGCCGGTCTTTAGGGGGAAGCCACTGGAATGTCAATCACAATCCTTGGGCACCACAGTCAAAGCCGCGCTATTTAAAAGGCGCTGAAGGCCTCACTTCATCCCGAGCTTCTGGGTCTTGAGGCCGAGCGCGTCGCTGATCGTGTAGAACAGGTCTGTCTGGTCGGTCAGACCACTGACATTGGCCGCGCGCGGGCCATAAGCCGCGATGCGCAGCTGCGAGCCGGTATGGCCCTGGTCATCGACCTCGTCGGAGTTGCCGTAGCTGACGGCCATCACCGCGCCGTCCTTCGTCATCAGCGCTTCCGTCAGGCCGGGGGCCTTCGTATCGGCGCTGATGATCTGGCTGGCATGGGCGTGGTCGGCGGTGACGATAACAAGCGTATCGCCCTTCTCCTGCGCGAACTTCAGCGCTTCCTGCACAGCTTCGTCAAGATCGACGGTCTCGCCGATCTGGCCGCAAGGATTGGCGGCATGATCCTGCTTGTCGATCGAGGCACCCTCGACTTGCAGGAAGAAGCCCTTCTCATTCGCGCTTAGCAGCTCGATCGCCTTCGTGGTCATCTGCGCCAGCGTCGGCGTGGCTGATGTGCGCTTCTCGTTCGGCTGGCAGACGACAGGCTCCTTTTCGATGTTGCCATAATGGCTGGCCTGCGGGCCCTGCCAGCGGATCGGCATGTTGCCATCGGCAAACAGGCCGAGAACCGGTGCGCCGTCATTCGCCTTCTTCACGGCCGCAAGCTCGTCGGCATTGGAGACGAGCTTGTAGCCGCGCGCTTGCGCCTGCTCGCGCAGCGTCTTGTCTTTCCACTCGCCAGCCTTGGCCGTCTCGCCGAAGCTCTTGGCGCCGCCGCCGAGCGTCACGTCGGCGCGGGCGTTGATCAGCTGTTCGGTGATCGAGCCCTTGCCGCCGTTTTCGAGCGCGTTGCTGGCGCACTTCTCGGATGTCGAGACGGGACCATAGCACTTGCGCTGCGTCACATGCGCCACCTGCACGGCGGGCGTCGCATCCTGAAGCTCGGCGGTAGAGACGTTGCCGGTGCCGAGACCGGCAGCCTTTGCCTTCTCCAGCAGCGTCTCGTGCGCCTCTTCTCGGATATCGACGCCAATGGCACCGTTGTAGCTCTTGACGCCGGTGGCCCAGGCGGTGCCGGAGGCGGCGGAATCGGTCACGTAGCTCGGCTTGCCGGTCTTCTTGTCGAGCGAATAGTGCGTGTACTGGCCGGTAACAGGCAGGGCGTCGATGCCCTTGAAATACTGGCCTGCGCCGACGGCGTAGTTGCGGGCGATGGTGATTTCAGAATCGCCCATGCCGTCGCCGATCAGAAGGATCACATTTTTCGGCCTGCCATCGACGATTGCGGCCCGATAGGCTTCCGTGATGTCGCCGGAAATGCGACGTGCGCCGCCCGGCGCGCTGAGGTCTTCGCTGGCGCCGCGCTCGAGCAGCTTGCCTGCATCGGCAGCATAAACGGGTTGAATGGCAACTGTTGCGAGCAAGACGGCCGCAAGCGTCCGGGACACATGGCGACGGGTGTTGTTTGGCATGGCTGACATCTCCTTTTGACAGAAAGCGTGCCTCAAAGGGCATGCGCGCCTTATCCACCCCAGAGATGAACTGGATGTGACAACAGCAACCCTATCGTGCAGGCACGATAAATTCACGTCTAATAATGTCAGAGAGAAACGGCAGCCAGCGGCGCGGTACTTATTCCGCGGCGGACCGAACGTCGTCCACGTCAGCTGCATTGGCATCGCCAGGCGCCGTCTGGCAGTTCATGTCTGGGAACGCGACGATCCGCTTGCCGGAAAAATCCGTGTGCACGACGACGGTGCCCTGCTCCTCGAAATAACCGAGCAGGCGCCGGGCGCGACGTGCCGAATGCGTGCCGTAGGCCCGGGCAATCCTGGCATCCGAGGGGCATGGTTCGCCGCTGATCGCGGCCTTTGCCAGCATCAGGAACACGCCTTGCAGATCGTCCGTCACGCCCGATGACAACGACAACGCCATCGCCCAAGCCTCCGTCCCTGCTGTTTCGGCGTCAACGCCGGAGCGCGACACCGCCACCCTGCGGCGGAATTCCGGCAGCGACATCGGCGCTCCCGGAACGCGTCGCATGCGAAGTCGGACGAGGAATTCCTGGTAGAGCACTGCATCAGTGCGAAAGCCGGAACCCGGATCATTGAGGATCTCGTTGAGAACGGCGGCAAGCCGTTCCTCGCGGTCTTCGCTGGACATTTCGGGCTGGCTGGGCCGTCCCTCGACAGGCTGCGGCGCGCTGGCCGCGGGTGCGGAGCGTGACAGCTCCGCCAGAATATCGGTGGTCGGCCGTGGCGCCGGCGCGGCGCGGCGTACGATCGGCCGCTGGAACTCTTCGGGATCCGGCGTGAAGATCAGGTCCTCGACGTCCTGGGGAGAATCCGGCAGCGGCATCAGTTTCGGGCTCGACGAACGAGCCGACGTCTCGACATTGCCGATCTGGATCGGCAGCGGCCGACGCGACAGAGCCGGCCCGAGCGCGACGAAATTGCCGCGCTTCAAATCGCGGAACATTTCGGCCTGGCGCCGGTCCATGCCGAGCAGGTCGGCGGCGCGCGCCATGTCGATATCGAGGAAGGTGCGGCCCATCAGGAAGTTCGAGGCTTCGGCGGCGACGTTCTTGGCGAGCTTAGCCAGACGCTGTGTCGCGATCACACCGGCGAGGCCGCGTTTACGTCCGCGACACATCAGGTTCGTCATCGCGCCTAGCGACATCTTGCGGGCATCGTCCGACACCTCGCCGGCGACCGACGGCGCGAACATCTGCGCCTCATCGACGACGACGAGCACCGGGTACCAGAACTCGCGATCGGCATCGAACATGCCGTTGAGGAAAGCGGCGGCGGCCCGCATCTGCTGCTCGACCTCCAGCCCTTCCAGCGTCAGCACGCAGGAGACGCGGTGCTGGCGGATACGGTTGGCGATGCCGGCAAGTTCCGCTTCGGTGCGCTCGCCATCGACGACGACATGGCCGAACTTGTCGCTCAGCGTCACGAAGTCGCCTTCAGGATCGATGATGACCTGTTGCACCCACTGGGCCGATTGCTCCAGCAGGCGGCGCAACAGATGCGATTTTCCGGAGCCGGAGTTGCCCTGAACCAGGAGACGGGTGGCCAGCAGCTCCTCGATATCGAGCGTGGCCGGATTGCCTCCCGACGCCGATCCCATATCGATACCAACCTGCAAGTCCGGTTCCCCTTCTGAAAGCAAGCGCACTCTTTAGCAGATTCGCGGCGGGATGCTCGTGCCGATCGACGAAACCCACAGCCAATCGCGTCTTCTCGAATCAGGCTGCCTTGTCCGCCACCATAGTGCTTCCGTCCTGCCCCGCCCTCGGGACCAGCATGCGCGTGAACAGCAGGCTAATCGCCAGCGGAACCAGCAGAATGCCCAGGCCGACGCGTAGCCCGAAGGCCTCGGCCACGAAGCCGATCGCCGGCGGTCCGACAAGGAAGCCGCTCAGCGCGATGAATGTCAGGATGGCGACGCTGGACGCAGCAGGCCGATCCGTCAGGCTGGCGGATGCCGTGACGGCGAGCGGAAAGCCGACGGATACGCCGACACCGATTGCCGCGAAGCCGACAAGCGCCACCGTTGTCGTCGGCGCGAACAGCACGATCAGCATACCGGCCAGCGAAGCACAGCCGCAGGCGCGCGCGATGGCCACCGCCCCGAAACGGCTCTTCATGTAGTCGCCGCCAAAACGCCCTGTGGCCACGAGGCAAGCGAAGACCGAATAACCAAGGCCGGTCAACGCGCCCGTCGCCAGCAGCACGTCCCTGAGATAGACAGCCGACCAGTCGGCGATCGCCCCCTCAGTCATGGTGATACCGAATGTAAAGGCGCAGATGCCGAGCAGCGCAGCACTCGGCATCTTGAAGGGCGCGCTCGGCGTCTGTGATGCCTCGGCCACGGGATCGGCGCCCAGGGGCAGCCGAATGCTGACCAGCAGCGACGGCAGCAGCAGGAGCAGCGCCGTCAACGCGATCGACCAGTTGGCCGGCATGTGCAAGCCCGCAGCACCCACACCGAGAAGGCTGCCAACCATGATGCCAAGGCTCCAGAACCCGTGGCAGCGGCTCATGATCACAAGGCCCGTGGTCTTTTCGGCACGATCCGCCTCGACGTTCAGGCCGAGCTCAAGCGTCGACAGGGTGACGCCGAGAAGCATCAGGGCGAAAAACAGCGTGGTCATGCTACCCGCGAAGGCAGGCAGCGACACCACCGCGAGGAACGCCACAAAACCGTAGATGATGGTGGTGCGCCCGCCGATCCGCGCCACCAGCCGTCCAGCAAATGGCAAGGTCATCAAGGTGCCGATCGGCAGGCCAAGCAGCACGACGGCAAGATCGGCCGGCCCCATGCCAAGCTTTGCCTGCACATCGGGAATGCGCGGCAGCCAGCTGCCGAAGGCGATCGGCTGCAGGAAGAAGATCAACATCACAAGTCTTTGAAACGGCATCACGCATTCCCCTGTCCGCCGATGCTTAACGCATTGCAGACGATTCCCCCGCTTCGAACTTGCGATATCGACACCGCAAAGAAAAGCGCCTGCGGCACGAAAGATGCGCGAAGTGTCAGGCGTTGCAAAAGCGTATCACCGGGTAGTGAGGCCGAAACCCTGCATCAGCCGCTTTGTCGGAAAATCGGGGTTGCCCGATGTGAAGACGGCGAAGTCGAAGTTGTCGGGGTGAACCGCGCCCGCGATCTCGGGCACGAGGCTGCGCGCACGGCGTGCGATGGCTTCTGCCGGATCCAGCCAATCGACCGGCCATGGCGCGAGCCGACGGAAGGTGTTGGCCATGAAGGGGTAGTGCGTGCAGGCCAGCACCACGATATCGGTCTTCTTCCCGTCCCTCTCGACGAAACACTGATCAATTTCGCCCATGACCGCCTCATCGGACAGCGCGTCGCCGCGAATATAGGCTTCCGCCATGCGCGCGAGGTTTTCCGAACCGACCAGCCGCACGTGACATTGCTGCGCGAACGACTGGATCAGATCGCGTGTGTATGCGCGTTTCACCGTCCCGGGCGTTGCCAGCACCGACACGAGCCCGGAGCGCGTGCGCTCCGCCGCCGGTTTGATCGCCGGGACGGTCCCGACAAAGGTCATCTGGGGAAAGGCAGCGCGCAGATCGGCACCGACGAGCGTGAAAGCGGTGTTGCAGGCGATGATGCAGACCTCGGGATCATGTTCGCGCAGCAGTCTTGCGAACAGATCGATGATCCGCTCCTTCAATGCCTGCTCCTCCCAGCCGCCATAGGGAAAGCCTGCATCGTCGGCGACGTAGATGAACCCGCGCTCGGGCATCAGCACCCGCGCCTCTCGCAGCACCGTCAGCCCGCCAATCCCCGAATCGAAGACCAGGACGGGTTTCAGCTCATTCGTCGCTGCTGTCATCGTCTGGCCGATCCTTGACGTCTGCGGGCGCGTTTGCGGGGAACCGGCCACCGCGCGGCGTCTTGCGGGTGAAACGGTCAAGCGAGGAGATGACGCCACGCAGCACGCTGATCTCCTGCTTGGAGAAGGCGCGGCGCGACAACACCGCCCGCAGATTGTCGATCATTTTCGACTTTTTCTCGGCAGGATGGAAATATCCGCGGGAATCGAGCGCATCTTCCAACTGGTCGAACAGGCCGAACAGCTGATCCTTGGTCGACGGCGTCTGCTCCGTCGCCTGGAACGGCACGGACGCGACATCGTCCATCCCCGATTTCATCCACTCGTAGGACATGAGCAGCACGGCCTGGGCGATGTTCAGCGAGGCGAAGGCCGGATTGACCGGAAAGGTCACGATCTCGTCAGCCAGTGCCACTTCCTCGTTGGTCAGACCCCAGCGCTCGCGCCCAAACAGGATGCCGGTGCCCTCGCCGGCGCGAAACCGTGCCCGTAGCGTGTCGGCGGCCACGACCGGCGAGCGTACCGGCTTGAAACCGTCACGCTCGCGCGCCGTCGTCGCGTAGACGAAGTTGAGGTCGGCCAGCGCGTGCTCCAGCGTCTCGAACACCTTGGTGCCTTCGATGACGTGATCGGCTTTCGAGGCGGCGGCCTGCGCCTTCTCGTTCGGCCAGCCGTCACGCGGGTTGACCAGACGCAATTCGGAAAGCCCGAAATTCGCCATGGCGCGCGCCACCATGCCGATGTTCTCGCCCATCTGCGGTTCGACCAGAATGATGACGGGGCCTTCCGTCAGAAGAGGACGCTCGCTGTTCGTGCCTGCCATGAAGTCATAATCCTTTTGCTAGGCGCGCAAATAGCCAAGACCACGGGAAACGGCAAGACTTATGCATCGGGATAGAGCCGGTCGAGCGTCGAGCCGATCATGTCGAGCCCATGCCGCCAGCCCTTATTGGCCCGGGACTGGCTGGTGGGGGAATGGTGCCGGGCCGTGGAGACCGGGACGTTGCGATCGACAAAGAAACACTCCGAGCGCCGCTCGGCGGCCGAGGCGACCCGCGCCAGGCTGGCGGCGATCAGCTCCTGCGCCTCCGCATCCTTGATCGAGGCATCACGGTTCTTGGCCATGACGCGCGCCCAGTAGGTCGCCGCGAGGAAGATCGCCAGTGTCTGTCGAATATGTCCCGGCCGGGTGACAACGGACCATGACGACCCCAGCGGCCGCGCCGTCGTCGCAAGATCCTTGTAGGCCGCATCGAGCGTCTGCGACAGACGGATCAGGGCGTTGCGTGGCTCACCGCCGGCTGCCGCTTTCAACAGTGCGTCCAGTGCGGCAAACCATTTGCCGAGCACCACGTCGAGCGCGCCGCGGGTGCGAGCCGGGAACACCACGAAGGCAACGACCGTGCCGATCGCCGCCCCAAGCGCCGTTTCCTCGACACGCAGCAGCAGAAGATCGAGCGTCAGCGACCCGATCATCCCGTAGACCAGGCAAAGCGCGATCGACACGAAAAATGTCATCGTCGCGTAAGACGTCTGCAGGAAGTAGAAGGCCAGAAAGATCGACAGGCTGGTTATGACGAGCGACGGCGCCAGATGTCCGCTGAGAACCGTTGCCAGCACCAGCCCGATACCGATGCCGAACAGCGTGCCGATCGACCGCTGCAGCGCCTTCATCGCCGTGTCACCGCGCGAATTGGTGTTGGTGAACACCAGGAACGAGGCAAGCACCGCCCAGAACCAGCGCTCGCGCGATAGCGCCAGTCCAAGCGTCATGGCGATCGCCGCAGCCAGGGTGATCTGCAGCGCCGCGCGCATCAGCGGATTGTTGAGCGAAAAATCCGGCTTCGCGGCGACGGCCGGAACATCGGCTACCGCGGCAATCTCGGCAAACCCGCTCTTGCGTCCCTCCCCGATCGTCTCGATCAATTCCGCCTGCGCCTTTCCGAGCCGCACCAGCGCCTGCGTCGCCTCTTCGTCATGGCTCTCGTCCGACGAGCCAGCCGCCCGAACGGCCCGACCCTCGATCACGCGATGCACGATGTCGAAGGGCGGCAGTTTTTGCGCGCAAAGCATGATGGCGCCCTCCGCCGCCAGATGCGCGTCGAACAGCCGAATGGCAAGTTCTCCGGCCGGCTCGGTTCCGGGATCGAGAACACCGCTCGGCGGCCGCGGGATAAAGCTTTCCGCCATCAGCACCACGTCCTTCAACCGCTCCTCGAGCTGGTTGAGTTCCTGCCGATCTTTGTCGGATACATGCCCGTCCGCCGCCAGCGCGGCAATCTTGAAGAGAATCTGGTTGATCCTGCCGCTGACGCTCTCCAGCGACCGCAGCAGATCACGCCGCCAGTCGTCGGGAAGCACAACGGAGCGCACCGCATGCGCGATCAGCGACGACACCACCGGGCCGATCGCCACAAGCGGCAGCTGCGCGATCGGCGGCTGGAAATAGGCGCCGAGAAAGTACGACATGAAGGCGAACATGCCGATGGCATGCCCGCGCGGGCCGATGACGCGGGCAGACGCGGCCAGGAAAATGATGAGCAGAAAAGCGGCGTCCGAGACATAGCGATGCCCCTCGAGACCGGCGGCAATGACAACGACCACAAGGCTCGCCGCACAGCCAAGCAGGCGGGTAACGAGCTGCCGCGCCCCGCCCTTGTCGCGCACCGCCACGCCGCCTTCGATCGACAGCACGATGCCAAGGCCATAGGACGCCAGCGGCAATGGAACCAGCAGCGTGTGGATCGCCAGCAACGCGCCGAACGACAGGATGACGCTCAGCGTGACACGCGACGCCATCCGCAGTCGCGACAGCGCCGGATCATTGGCAAGCAGCCAATCTCGAAAGTCAAAACCGGAAAACAAGCAGTTCGCGCCCCTGCGGCAGACGAGCAGCGTATGCCACCCATCGCTCACATACAGTTGCCGGTTTCAAAATCAAATCAATCTTGCGATCACTCGCCCTTCGCGATCAGTACCATGGTGCTTTTCAGCGAATTCGGCTGTTGACCGTTTTCGCTCTCGGTGATCACGTCATCGACAAGAGCCTTGCCGCCTTCTTCCACCACCTCGAAACGCACCGTCGTCAAGGCCTGCTTGTCGTCCGCGCCATCCATGCAGGTCTGTTTCTTGAAGGTCACCACCACTTCCGTCGCACCGTTCGCGCCGGGCTTCGGCGTGTAGGTGAGGTCCTCCAGCGGGCAGGCATCCTCGCCGTTGACGATCACGTCGTAGTCGAACGGCGAGACGCCATCCTCGTCGGCCGCCGGATTCTTCATCGCGGCTCGATACTTGTCGACGAAATCCTTGCTGTAGATTCGGGCCAGCCGACTGTCGTCGAAGATATCCTGCCAGTCATTGTCGGCACCCGACCAGTTCTTGGTGGTCGCGTCCATGATCTCCCTGACGGGGGCAGTGACGTCGGCGGCGAACGCCGGCATGGCCAAGCCCATCAGAACGGTAAAAGCGAGAGAAATTGTCTTCATGGTCAAATGTCCAAGGCAATGGATTTGCGCGGAGACTAGCCATTTTCGATGACTTGGCAATGGCGCAAAAACACGAGATTCCGCCACGCTTGCGGCTTTGCACTCCGGGCTCACAATGCTATAGCCCTCGGGATTTTATATCACCCACCCGGGACGCCAGTCCCTATAAGCTTAACGAGGCAGATACATGAAAAAGATCAAGGTCGCCAATCCCGTCGCCGATCTCGACGGCGATGAAATGACGCGCATCATCTGGCAGCTCATCAAGGACAAGCTGATCCATCCGTATCTCGACCTCGACATCGACTACTTCGACCTCTCCGTCGAAAACCGCGACGCCACCAATGACCAGGTGACCATCGATGCCGCCCACGCCATCAAGAAGCACGGCGTCGGCATCAAGTGCGCGACGATCACGCCGGATGAAGACCGCGTCAAGGAATTCAACCTAAAGCAGATGTGGAAGAGCCCGAACGGCACGATCCGCAACATCCTCGGCGGCGTCATCTTCCGCGAGCCGATTATCTGCCAGAACGTCCCGCGCCTCGTTCCCGGCTGGACAAAGCCGATCGTTGTCGGCCGTCACGCCTTCGGCGACCAGTACAAGGCAACCGACTTCAAATTCCCGGGCAAGGGCAAGCTCTCGATCAAGTTCGTCGGTGAAGACGGCGCTGTCATCGAGAAGGACGTGTTCGACGCCCCCGGCGCCGGCGTTGCCATGGCCATGTACAACCTCGACGAATCGATCCGCGAATTCGCTCGCGCCTCGATGAACTACGGCATCATGCGCGGCTGGCCGGTCTACCTCTCGACCAAGAACACCATCCTCAAGGCCTATGACGGCCGCTTCAAGGATATCTTCGAAGAGATCTACCAGGCCGAATTCAAGGCCAAGTTCGTCGAACTCGGCATCACCTACGAGCACCGCCTGATCGACGACATGGTCGCTTCCGCGCTGAAGTGGTCCGGCGGCTACGTCTGGGCCTGCAAGAACTACGACGGCGACGTTCAGTCCGACACCGTTGCCCAGGGCTTCGGCTCACTCGGCCTAATGACCTCGGTTCTGCTGTCGCCGGACGGTCGCACGGTCGAAGCCGAAGCCGCGCACGGCACGGTCACGCGTCACTACCGCCAGCACCAGAAGGGTCAGGAAACCTCGACCAACTCGATCGCCTCGATCTTCGCCTGGACCCGTGGCCTCGCGCACCGCGCCAAGCTCGACGACAACGCCGAGCTCGGGAAGTTCGCCGCAACACTCGAGAAGGTCTGCGTCGACACTGTTGAGGCTGGCTTCATGACCAAGGATCTGGCGCTGCTCATCGGCCCGGATCAGCCGTGGCTCTCGACCACCGCCTTCCTCGACAAGATCGATCAGAACCTGCAGAAGGCGATGGCGTAAAGTCAGGTCTTCGGTCTAAGTTTGAACGGCGGGGTCTTCCCCGCCGTTTTCATGTGCGCAGGAGGTAAGCCATGTCCAACCCACCGATCGAAATCCGCCCACTGGTGCCCTCCGACCGCGCGGGATGGGATCCGTTGTTCGAGGCCTATCTGCGCTTCTACGAATTCGAACTTCCTAAAGAACAATACGACCTCACCTGGGCTCGCTTTCACGACGATGCAGAGCCGATGCACGCGCTTGGCGCTTTCGACGACGGCAAGCTAGTCGGCATCGTTCATGGGATCTTCCATCGCTCCACCTGGCTTCCGGATACCACCTGCTATCTGCAGGATCTCTATGTCGACGAGAGCCAGCGCGGCCGCGGCGTCGGCGAGGCACTGATCGAAAAGGTGGCATTGCTGGCGCGCGACAAGAATGCCGGCCGGCTCTACTGGCTGACGCAGGAAGACAACGCAACGGCCCGCCGTCTCTATGATCGCGTCGCGGTGGCACCGGGGTTCATCCAGTACCGCAAGGCGCTCTGACCACTGCCATAAACTGGCAGCATGGTGTTCTAGACGTTGCCTCGGCGCCGTTGCGCGCCAGATATGATGGAAAACGAGGAGAGCACCATGAGCGAACAACTGACACTCTACACCAACCCTATGTCGCGCGGCCGTATCGCCCGCTGGATGCTGGAGGAAACCGGCATTCCCTACACGACCGAGATCCTGGCCTTCGAAAGCAGCATGAAGGCGCCGGGCTATCTCGCCGTCAACCCGATGGGCAAGGTGCCGGCGATCCGCCACGGCAAGACCATCGTCACCGAATGCGCAGCCATCTGCTGCTATCTCGCCGAGACGTTTCCGGACGCCGGTCTGGCGCCGATGGCGGCGGAACGCGGCAGCTATTACCGCTGGATGTTCTTCGCCGCCGGCCCGCTGGAGGCCGCGGTGACCAACCAGGCTCTCGGCTTCAACACGCCGGCCGACAAGAGCCGCATGGCCGGCTACGGCAGCTACGCCGACGTGATGAATACACTCGAAAAGGCGGTCAGCGCGGCACCCTACATCACGGGCGATCGCTTTACCGCCGCCGACGTCTATGTCGGTTCCCATGTCAGCTGGGGCCTCGGCTTCGGCACCATCGAGAAGCGACCGGCCTTTGCCGATTACCTCGCCCGCGTCACCGACCGCCCGGGCTATGAACGAGCAAGGGCGATCGACGACGACGCAATGAAGGCGATGCAGAAGAGCGCCTGAGGCTCAGCTCACACGAGCGGCATGTGGATCTCGGTCAGGAGTGCGGTCGGGGCCACATCCCGCGGGTTGTTGAGATAATCCTCGAACATCAATCCATCACGCAGCTGCCGGCCGGATGTCGGCAGCCATTCCGCGTATAGCCACTGATAGGCCTTGTGCATGTCGGCATAGGGTCCCTTGTGGCGCAACACCGCGTATTCGCCGCCATCGAGCAACAGCGCCTCCAGCGGCGGCTCGATCGCAATTGTGCTGTCGCACGCGACACAGGCGATCGACCGCAGCTGTTCGGCTGGCACGAGATCGGGATCGTCGAAATAGACGCCGATCATCCGCATCTGGGGCTCGGCCAGGCCGCGCGCGTACAGCGTCCCGAACAGCATTTCGAACGCCTTACTGATCTGCATGTAGGAACCGGTGTGGCGTACGCCGACAAGGGCGATCGGCGCGATCTTCCGCAAGGTAACGTTGAACATGGCTTTGGTCTTTCCGTTGGGTGAGGGTTGGAACTCCGTATGGCTTCCCTCTTTCCGGTAGCGTGCCGGCGGCATGCCATAGACCGATTTGAAAATGCGATTGAAAGACTGGATGTTGGGATAGCCGGATCGCCTGGCAATGTCGCTGACGGCCAGATCCGAGCGGACGATATCGCCCGCAGCGCGGTGCAGGCGCAGCCGCTTGACGGTAGCCGCCAGCGTCTCGCCGTGGATCGCACGGTAGATCCGGTGCCAGTGATAGCTCGACATGCAGGCGATTTCGGCGAGCCTGTCCATATCCAGATCCTCGTCGAGATGATCATGGATATAGTCGGACACCCGCCGAAGACGGTTCTCATAGAGTGCCCATGCCGTTGTGCCGTTCATTTGTGAGCCTCATGCCAGTTGATCGGCTGGAGAGAACCATAATCCGGTTTGACAAATCCTGCTGAGATTGACGCTTCCAACAAAAAAGGCGGGAGCCAAGCCCCGCCTTCCTGATCATTCATACCTGAAACAGATCAACCAGCCAGCGCGACCGCCACGGCCTCGATCGCCTCATCGGCCTTTGCGCCATCGGGACCACCGGCCTGCGCCATGTCAGGACGACCGCCGCCGCCCTTGCCGCCCAGCGCAGCCGATGCGACACGGACCAGATCGACGGCGCTGAAGCGGCCGACGAGATCGGGCGTGACCGCAACCACCGCGCTCGCCTTGCCGTCGTCGGAGACGCCGATCAGCGTTACGACGCCGGAACCGATGCTGGCCTTTCCGTCGTCGGCAAGCCCCTTCAGATCCTTGGGATCGACGCCGGAGATCGCCTTGCCGAGGAATTTCACGCCGGCGACCTCGCGGACAGCTTCTTCCGAGCCGCCCTGCCCGCCGCCCATGGCGAGCTTGCGCTTGGCGTCCGCGAGTTCCTTCTCGAGCTTGCGCCGCTCGTCCATCAGCGCTTCGACGCGCGATAGGACCTCGCCGGGCTGCACCTTCAGCGCGCCGGCCAGAGCCTTCACGCGCTCGTCCTGTTCGGAGAGATAGGCACGCGCCGCTTCACCGGTGACCGCTTCCAGACGGCGAACGCCGGAGCTGACGGCGCTGTCGCCAAGGATGCGCACCAAACCGATGTCACCGGTCGCAGACACATGCGTGCCGCCGCAAAGCTCGATCGAATACGGCTTGCCGGCCTTGGCGCCATGCAGGCCCTTGCCCATCGCCACGACGCGCACTTCATCGCCGTACTTCTCGCCGAACAGTGCCATCGCGCCTTCGGCGCGGGCATCGTCGACGCTCATCAGACGGGTCGTCACCGGCGAATTCTGCAGGATGATCTCGTTGGCCATATCCTCGACCACCTTCAGCTCTTCCTGGGACATCGGCTTCGGGTGCGAGACGTCGAAACGCAGACGATCCGGCGTCACCAGCGACCCCTTCTGGGCCACATGGGTGCCGAGAACTTCGCGCAGCGCCTCGTGCAGCAGATGGGTTGCCGAATGGTTGGCGCGGATATGCGAGCGGCGGGCGTGATCGACGGTCAGAGCAACGGCGTCGCCTGATTTGATCGATCCCTCGACGACGGTGCCCGTATGCACGAACAGACCCTCGCCGCGCTTCTGCGTATCCGTGACCTCGATCTTCGCGCTATCGGACGAGATGATACCGGTATCGCCCATCTGACCACCGGATTCGCCGTAGAATGGCGTCTGGTTGACGACGATCTGCACCTTGTCGCCGCTCTTGGCCTCGCCGACCGCAGCGCCGTCCTTGACGATCGCCTGCACAACGCCTTCGGCGGTCTCGGTGTCATAGCCGAGGAATTCGGTCGCGCCGTGCTTGTCGCGCAGCTCGAACCAGATGGTTTCCGTCGCCTTGTCGCCAGAGCCTGCCCAATGCGAGCGGGCTTCCGCCTTCTGGCGCTCCATCGCATCGGTGAAGCCGGAAAGATCGACACTGATTTCGCGGGCGCGCAGCGCGTCCTGCGTGAGATCGAGCGGGAAGCCGTAGGTGTCGTAGAGCTTGAAGGCGGTTTCGCCGTCGAGCATGTCACCCTTGTTGAGCGTCGTCGTTGCATCCGACAGCAGCGACAGGCCGCGCTTCAGCGTCGTGCGGAACTTGGTCTCCTCGAGCTTCAGAGTCTCCGTGATCAGCGGCTCGGCGCGCACAAGCTCCGGATAGGCGCGGCCCATCTGCTGGATCAGCGCCGGCAGCAACTTCCACATCAGCGGCTCGCGGGCACCGAGCAGCTCGGCATGACGCATGGCGCGGCGCATGATGCGGCGGAGCACATAGCCGCGGCCTTCGGCGGACGGCAGCACGCCGTCGGCGATCAGAAAGGCCGAGGAGCGCAGGTGATCGGCGATGACGCGGTGGCTGGCGCGCTGCTCGCCCTCGGCCTTGACGCCGGTCGCCTCTTCCGACGCCTGAATCAGCGCCCGGAACAGGTCGATATCGTAATTGTCGTGCTTGCCCTGCAGCAGCGCGGCAACACGCTCGAGACCCATGCCGGTATCGATCGACGGACGGGGCAGATCGACGCGCTCTTCCTTGGAAAGCTGCTCGTACTGCATGAAGACGAGGTTCCAGATCTCGATGAACCGATCGCCATCCTCATCCGGCGAGCCGGGAGGGCCGCCCCAGATGTGGTCGCCGTGGTCGTAGAAAATCTCCGAACACGGACCACACGGACCAGTGTCGCCCATCGCCCAGAAGTTGTCGCTGGTCGCAATGCGAATGATGCGGTCGTCAGAAAGACCGGCGATCTTCTTCCACAGGTTAAAGGCCTCGTCATCGGTGTGATAGACAGTGACCAGCAGGCGCTTGGCATCGATGCCGAACTCCTTGGTAATCAGGGTCCAGGCATGTTCGATCGCCTGCTCCTTGAAATAGTCGCCGAAGGAGAAATTGCCGAGCATTTCGAAGAAGGTATGATGGCGCGCGGTATAGCCGACGTTGTCGAGGTCGTTGTGCTTGCCACCGGCGCGCACGCACTTCTGCGCGGTCGATGCCGTCTTGTAGGGCCGCTGTTCCAGACCGGTGAAGACGTTCTTGAACTGCACCATGCCGGCATTGGTGAACATCAACGTCGGGTCGTTGCGTGGCACGAGCGGGCTCGAGGGAACGATCTCGTGGCCGTTCTTCTTGAAGTAGTCGAGGAAGGTCGACCGGATTTCGTTCACACCGCTCATGCTATGCCCTTCAGTGCTGCCCGAGGGCAGGTCAAATCTTAAAAATTCAGTGGCTTTTATCGCTCGCGTTAACCACTGTCCAGCGGCCAAACAAAACCGGCCGCATTCCAATCAAGGAATGCGGCCGGTTTCGACATATTTGGCAATCGCCGCCGGCTTATTCGCCGTCGGCATCGTTGGCGTCTGGACCGCCATTTTGCAGTTTCTCGGCGAGCAGGCCGGCATTCTGGCGGATCGACGTCTCGATCTCGCGCATCATCTCCGGATTGTCGCGCAGGAAGATTTTGGCGTTCTCACGCCCCTGCCCGAGCCGCTGGCTGTTATAGGAGAACCAGGCGCCCGATTTCTCGACGATGCCGGCCTTGACGCCGAGATCGACCAGTTCGCCGGTCTTCGAAACGCCTTCACCATACATGATGTCGAATTCGACCTGCTTGAAGGGAGGCGCCATCTTGTTCTTGACGACCTTGACGCGTGTCTGGTTGCCGATCACCTCTTCGCGCTCCTTGACGGCGCCGATGCGGCGGATGTCGAGGCGCACCGAGGCGTAGAACTTCAGCGCGTTGCCGCCTGTCGTCGTTTCCGGCGAACCGAACATGACGCCGATCTTCATGCGGATCTGGTTGATGAAGATGACCATGGTCTTCGACTTCGAAATCGAGGCGGTCAGCTTGCGCAGCGCCTGGCTCATCAGTCGTGCCTGGAGACCCGGCAGGCTGTCGCCCATTTCACCTTCGATTTCAGCGCGCGGTGTCAGCGCCGCGACCGAATCCACCACCAGCACGTCGACGGCGCCGGAACGCACCAGCGTGTCGGTGATCTCGAGCGCCTGCTCGCCGGTATCCGGCTGCGAGATTAAGAGATTGTGCAGATCAACGCCGAGCTTGCGGGCGTAGACCGGGTCGAGCGCATGTTCTGCATCGACGAAGGCGCAGATGCCGCCTTTCTTCTGGGCTTCCGCGATCGTCTGCAGCGCCAATGTGGTCTTGCCGGAGCTTTCCGGGCCGTAAATTTCAACGATACGCCCCTTGGGAAGGCCGCCGATTCCGAGTGCGATATCCAATCCGAGAGAGCCCGTCGAAACAGTCTCAATCTCGACCACGCTCTCATTCGAGCCGAGCTTCATGATAGAGCCCTTGCCGAACGACCGCTCGATCTGTGAGAGTGCCGCTTCAAGTGCCTTGCTTTTGTCCACCGATTTGTCCTCTACAAGCCGCAATGTATTCTGTGACATTCGATCCACCTTTAGGTTATTGAAGCCGCTCAAGCAATGTCGCCGCCGATGTCGATTTTGTACCGCATTTGTTCTCATCGCGCAAGTGCCGTTCAAAGCATTGAAAGAAAAAGGTAAAACGGCCTGTGTTCTACATTTGTTTTATCCATGCAAAGCAAAGCCTTACGATTGCCGGCGCCGTCGCTGCGGCACTTCCCGGAGCGGTCCGATTCGGTCGAATGAACGCTCCCCAGGCGGTTTACGGGGCAGCGGCATGAGCAAGAAGATTCTCGTCCTCGGCGGCGCCCACATCGACCGGCGCGGCCGCATCTCAGGCACGACGACGGAAGGCGCCAGCAATCCCGGCTCGTGGTTCGAGGAAGCCGGCGGCGGCGGCTTCAATGCCGCGCGCAATCTGGCCCGTCTCGGCTTCGACGTGACGATGATCTCGCCGCGCGGCGGCGACCCCATCGGCGAGATGGTCGGCGAAGCGGCGGATTACGCCGGTGTCCACGATCGCCCCTTCGTGTATCTCGATCGCAAGACGCCGAGCTACACCGCGATCATCGAGCGTGACGGCAATCTGGTGATCGCGCTGGCCGACATGGATCTCTACCGCATGTTCGTGCCCCGCCGCCTGTCGATCCGCTCGGTCCGCGATGCCTTCGACGCAACCGATCTTGTGCTCTTCGACGCCAACCTGCCAGAGGAGACGCTGGCCTCGATCACCACGCGCGCCAAGGCGCTCGGCAAGACGGTGGCGGCGATCGCCATTTCGCCGGCAAAAGCCGTGAAGCTGAAGCCCTGCATGGAGCGGATCGACTATCTCTTCCTCAACGAGGCTGAAGCCACCGCACTCACCGGCGAGCGCCCAAACGATCCCGCCCACTGGCCGTCCCTGCTCGGTGACATCGGCCTCAAGGGCGGCGTCGTCACCCGCGGCCAGCGCGAACTGATTGCCTTTGCCGATGGCCATGTCGTGGCGCTGCAGCCGGCGGATGTGGCGAATGTTTCGGATGTCACCGGCGCCGGTGACTCGCTCGCCTCCGGCGTCATCGCGGCGCTGCTCGGTGGCAAGCCGATCGAAGACGCCATTCGCGAGGGTGCGGCAGCGGCGGCACTCACAGTACAATCGCCGCATGCGGTCAACGAAAACCTCTCCGCCGATACGCTGAAACAGGCGCTGTCTCTTGTCCCGCAGGCCAGAATTCTGCATTGAAGCGCCACATCAAGACGAAACGGAACATCCCATGACGAAACCTGTCTCTCCCCTGCTGCCGATTGTCTACTCCAAGGAAGTCGCCGCCGCCAAACAGCGCGGCGCGCCGATCGTGGCGCTCGAATCGACCATCATCACCCACGGCATGCCTTATCCAGGCAACATCGCCATGGCGCGTAGCGTCGAATCGATCATCCGCGAACAGGGCGCTGTTCCGGCCACCATCGCCGTCATCCACGGCACGCTGCATATCGGCCTCGAAGCCGATCAGCTTGAGCAGCTGGCACAGGCCAAGGATGTACTCAAGGTCTCGCGCGCCGACCTTGCCTTCGCGATCGCCGAACGTCGCCACGGCGCCACCACGGTCGCCGCGACGATGATCGCCGCCGAGCGCGCCGGCATCAAGGTGTTCGCAACCGGCGGCATCGGCGGCGTTCATCGCGGCGCGGAAGACAGCTTCGACATCTCCGCCGATCTCGAAGAGCTCGGCCGCACCGGCGTCATCGTCGTCTGCGCCGGCGCCAAGGCGATCCTCGACGTGCCAAAGACGCTTGAGGTGCTGGAAACCGCTGGCGTTCCCGTCGTCACCTATGAGAGCGAGGAGTTCCCGGCCTTCTGGTCGCGCGCATCCGGCCTGCGCAGCCCGCTGACCCTGAACAGCCCCGCCGCCATCGCCAATTTCCAGACGGTGCGCGAACAGCTCGGCATAGATGGGGGCATGCTCATCGCCAACCCTGTGCCGGAAGCCGATGAAATTCCGGCGGAGGAGATGGAGATCTACATCCAGCGGGCGCTCGACAGCGCCGAACGCGACGAAATTTCAGGCAAGGCGGTAACACCTTACCTGCTCAGCACGATCTTCGACCTGACCGATGGCCAGAGCCTGAAGACCAATATCGCGCTTGTTGAGAACAATGCCCGGTTGGCCGCGGAAATCGCTGTGGCGCTGACAGCTTGAGACGACATGGGTGCGGCCGTGTCGGCCGCGCCCTCGCAGCTGTCGAGAGCACACGCCTTCGGCAAACCTTCGCAAGTGCTGATGGCGGATGCCGTCACGTTAGATTGGCGGCGCAGAACGCCTGATGCGCAAGCGCATCCCGCCGTCATCAGCCCATAAATCCACGTTCCCCATTGATCGCAATGGACGAACCCGGCATAGCTGCATTATGAACGTTGAAGACAATCTCCGCTAAGGCCCTGCAATGGTAAATTACATCGAAGCCTCCTCCGCGCCGTCGAAAAACACGGGCGCCATCAGGCTCTACGGCGCCGACGCGTTCGAGGGCATGCGCAAGGCGTGTCAAGTCACCGCACGGTGCCTCGACGCGTTGGCCGATATCGTGCAACCCGGCGTCACCACCGATGCGATCGATCGCTTCGTGTTCGACTTCGGCATGGACAACGGCGCCGTGCCGGCGACGCTGAACTATCGCGGCTACACCAAGTCGACCTGCACCTCGATCAACCACGTCGTCTGCCACGGCATCCCCGACGCCAAGCCGATGCGCGAAGGCGATATCGTCAATATCGACGTTACTTATGTGGTCGATGGCTGGCACGGCGATTCCAGCCGGATGTATACCGTCGGTACCGTCAAGCGGGCCGCCGAACGGCTGCTCGAGGTCACCTATGAATCGCTCCTGCGCGGCATCGCGGCCGTGCGCCCCGGCGCGCGCACCGGTGCTATCGGCGAGGCAATCCAGACCTACGCGGAAGCCGAGCGCTGCTCGGTGGTGCGTGATTTCTGCGGCCATGGGGTCGGAGCGCTGTTTCACGACAGCCCGAATATCCTGCATTACGGCCGGTCCAGCGAGGGGCCGGAACTGCGCGAGGGGATGATCTTCACCATCGAGCCGATGATCAATCTCGGTCGTCCGCATGTGAAAGTTCTGGCCGATGGCTGGACCGCCGTCACCCGCGACCGCTCGCTGTCGGCGCAATACGAGCACACGGTCGGCGTCACCGCCGACGGCTGCGAGATCTTCACGCTGTCGCCCGGCGGCCTCGACCGGCCGGGTCTGCCGCCGCTTTCCCGATGAGCTGCTGATGGCAAAAGGACCGGTTCCGCACTCCGAAGACCAGCAGCTGCCCTTCGCGGCAGCCGGCGACGACAGCGTGGACGAACGGTCCTTCTTTGCCGAGCAGGCCGGCAAGCCGAGCCCGCTGAGTGTCCAGCCGGCCAAGGACGAGCATTACCACGGCCACCGTGAGCGGCTGCGGCAACGTTTCCGCGACCACGGCGATACGGCGCTGGCCGACTACGAATTGCTGGAGCTTCTGCTCTTCCGGCTAATCCCGCGCCGCGACACCAAGCCGATCGCCAAGGCGCTGCTCGACCGGTTCGGATCGCTCGCCGCCGTGTTCGGAGCGCCGACCGGCTTGCTGCAGGAAGTCAAAGGCGTCGGCGAGGCGGTAGCGCTCGACCTGAAGCTGATCTCGACAGTGGCGCATCGCACGCTGAAGAGCGAACTGCGCGGCAAGCAGGTGCTGTCGTCCTGGTCGTCGGTCATACAGTACTGCCATGCGGCGATGGCGCACGAGACTCGCGAACAATTCCGCATCCTGTTTCTCGACAAGCGCAACGCACTGATCGCTGACGAGGTCCAGGGGCACGGAACCGTCGACCACACGCCGGTCTATCCGCGCGAGGTCGTCAAACGGGCGCTGGAGCTTTCTGCCACGGCCCTGATCCTCGTCCACAATCACCCGTCCGGCGATCCTACACCGTCGCGCGCCGATATCGACATGACCAAGATGATCATCGACACGGCCAAGCCGCTCGGCATTACCGTTCACGACCACATCATCATCGGCAAGGACGGCCATGCCAGCCTCAAGGGGCTGCGGCTGATCTGATTGGCCGGCGGCTGTCGAGCGACGGCCTCGGATTCCGCAGAAAAATCACCACCTGATATCAACGGTGGTGAAAGCCATGGCATGATTTCAGGACAGTCCGTTCTTTCTCATCGTCGGTTGTCATTCGTCAAAACACGCGGGTATTTGCGATCGGCTTTGCTGCAGTGCACGCAGAACCCGCATTTATCTCACTCATTCCTGATATTCGGCCGTAAATCATTCTGCAACATTGACCAGATACCCGTGAACGCGCCATTTTGCGTCGCAAAATGATTCCAGATTTCCAATCGGGGCCAGCTTAATGTTCCAGTACGATCTCGTTGTTGTAGGTAGCGGCCCCGCGGGCCGGCGCGGCGCCATCCAGGCCGCCAAGCTCGGCAAGAAGGTGCTGGTCATCGAGCAGGGCAAACGCGTCGGCGGCGTGTCGGTGCACACCGGTACCATCCCGTCGAAAACGCTGCGCGAGACGGCGCTCAATCTTTCCGGCTGGCGCGAACGCGGCTTCTACGGCAAGGCCTACCGCGTCAAGCAGGAGATCAGCGCCGAAGACCTGCGCCGCCGCCTGCTGATCACGCTCGACCACGAGGTCGAGGTGCTCGAGCATCAATTCGCCCGCAACCGCGTCCAGCACATGCGCGGCAAGGCAAGCTTCGTCGATGTCTCAACGCTCGAGGTGGTGAAGGACGATGGCGAAGTCATGCGGGTTACGGCCACGAGCATCCTGCTCGCCGTCGGCACCAAGCCATTTCGCCCCGACTACATTCCCTTCGACCACAAGAGCGTTCTCGACAGCGACGAGTTGCTGGAGATCGAGGAGCTGCCGCGGTCGATGGTCGTCATCGGTGCCGGTGTCATCGGCATCGAGTATGCGACGATCTTCAGCGCGCTCGATACCGCTGTCACCCTGATCGACCCGAAATCGACCATGCTCGACTTCATCGACAAGGAAATCGTCGAGGACTTCACCTACCAGCTGCGCGACCGCAACATGAAGATCATGCTCGGCACCAAGGCGGACAAGGTAACGAAGCTCGACGACGGCAAGGTCGAGCTGATCCTCGACAATGGTCGCCGACTGGTGACAGACATGGTTCTGTTTGCCGCCGGCCGCATGGGCGCCACCGACACACTGAACCTTGCTGCCGCCGGGCTGGAAGCCGACAATCGCGGCCGGCTGAAGGTCAATCCCGAGACATTCGAAACCTCCGTGCCCGGCATCTATGCCGCCGGCGACGTCGTCGGCTTCCCGAGCCTCGCCTCGACCTCGATGGAACAGGGCCGCATCGCGGCGCGTGTGGCCGTCGGCGCCGTGGCGAAGGAGCCGCCGAAGTATTTCCCCTACGGCATCTACGCCGTCCCGGAGATTTCCACCTGCGGCCTGACGGAGGAGGAAATGAAGGAGCGCGGCATCGCCTATGAGTGCGGTATCGCCCGATTCCGCGAGACGTCGCGCGGCCACATCATGGGCCTCGACACCGGGCTTTTGAAGCTGATCTTCTCGCTGAAGACGCGCCGGCTGCTCGGCGTCCACATCGTCGGCGAAGGCGCCACCGAGCTGGTGCATATCGGCCAGGCGGTGCTCAACCTCAAGGGAACGGTCGAGTATTTCGTCGAGAATACATTCAACTACCCGACTCTCGCCGAGGCCTACAAGATCGCCGGCCTCGACGCCTGGAACCGGATGGGCGACATCAAGTCGGAACTCTGAGAGCATGAACGGCCGGTGGCGGTTGAACGCTGCCGGCTTTTGTCTTCATGAAAACAAAGCCTTGAATGCTCATAGGCCGATGGCGTCGCTCTCATTCGAAGGCTGAAAATCCCCTTATAAAGCTTTGCTTGTATAATCGCCTGTGTCTGATAGCGTCCCTGCGGGGGTTCTCTCTTGCCAGCGAGTAACCGTGCGCGATCTGTCCGATACCACCAAACGGAAGTTCCAGCTCATCCTGATCAAGCCGTCGCACTATGACGACGACGGCTATGTGATCCGCTGGTGGCGTGCCTTGATCCCGTCCAACTCGCTTGCCGCGCTCTACGGCATCGCCGCCGATTGCGCGGCGCGCGAAGTGCTGGGGCCGGATGTCGGCATCGACATCACCGTGATCGACGAGACCAACACCCGCGTCAACGTCCCTTCCCTGCTCAGCCTCCTCACGGCCAACGACAATTTCGGGATGGTGGCGCTGGTCGGCGTGCAGTCGAACCAGTATCCGCGGGCGCTCGATATCGCGCGGCCGTTTCGAAACGCCGATATCCCGGTGGCGATGGGCGGTTTCCATGTGTCCGGCTGCCTCTCGATGCTCGATGGCCAGGCCGTCGGGCTCGACGCCTGCCGCGAGATGGGCGTTGCGATGTTCGCCGGCGAGGTCGAGGGCCGGCTGGACAAGGTGCTGCAGGACGCAGCCTACGGGACGCTGGCGCCGCTCTACAATTTCATGAACGATCTGCCGAGCATAGAGGGCGCCGCCGTGCCGTTCCTGCCAAAAGCGAACGTGGCGCAGACGCTGGGGCTCAGCACCAGTTTCGATGCCGGGCGCGGCTGTCCCTATCAATGTTCCTTCTGCACGATCATCAACGTGCAGGGCCGTAAGTCACGCTTCCGCACCGCCGACGACGTCGAGAAGCTGGTGCGGATGAACTGGGCGCAGGGCATCCACAAGTTCTTCATCACCGACGACAATTTCGCCCGCAACAAGGACTGGGAAGCGATCTTCGACCGGCTGATCCAGTTGCGTGAAGAGGATGGCATTCCGCTCGGCCTGATGATCCAGGTCGATACGCTGTGCCACAAGATCCCCAATTTCATCGAGAAATCGAAGCGCGCCGGGGTGACGCGCGTGTTCATCGGGCTGGAGAACGTCAACCCGGACAATCTGACGGCAGCGAAGAAGAACCAGAACAAGATCACCGAATACCGCAAGATGCTGCTCGCCTGGAAGGCGCAGGGCATCATGACGCTGGCGGGCTACATCCTCGGCTTTCCGGCCGACACGCCTGATACCATCCGGCGCGACATCGCGATCATCCAGCACGAGTTGCCGCTTGATGTGATCGAGTTCTTCGTGCTGACCCCGCTGCCGGGATCGGAGGATCACCAAACGCTGTTCCGCAAGGGGGTGCCGATGGATGCCGATCTCAACATCTACGATGTCGAGCATGTCTGCACCGACCACCCGAAGATGAGCAAAAAGGAGTGGGAGAGCATCTACCACGAGGCATGGTCGCTCTATTATTCCAGAGAGCACATGAAAACCCTGCTGCGCCGGGCGGTGGCCACCGGCGTGCCGCTGGCGAGCCTCGTCAAGATGCTGGTGTCGTTTGCGACCACGGTGCCGCTGGAGAACGTGCATCCGCTGCAGAGCGGGCTGTTGCGGCTGAAGCATCCCTCGGAGCGGCGGCCGGATCTGCCGCGCGAGACCGCGCTGCTGTTCTGGCCACGCTTCGCCTGGGAGACGGCACTCAAGCACCTGTCGCTGGGCAGCACGATCGCGGGGCTGGCGGTGAGCGCCGTCTTCATCGCGCGAAGCAGGAATGCCAAGACCTACATGGACCAGGCACTGACACCGGTCGGCGACCATGAGGACGAGACGCTCGAGCTGTTCACCAAGACGGCGGGCGGACAGGCGGCCGTGTCGCATATCAAGAAGGTGAACGAGCTGACGCATGCCCACCGGGCGGTCTGACAAAGCTTCAGACGCAAAAAACCCCGCGCGAGGCGGGGTTCTTCGTCAAATCGATGGACCGGAGATTACTCGGCGCCTTCCTCGGAAGCCTTCTTCTTCGGAGCGGCCTTCTTCTTCGGAGCGGCGGCTTCTTCGCCGTCGGCGGCTTCAGCCTTGGCAGCAGCCTTCTTCTTCGGAGCGGCCTTCTTGGCTTCCTTCTCGGAGCCTTCGCCTTCTTCTTCGGCGATCAGCTCTTCCTTGGTCACCTTCTTGTCGGTGACGTCGAGTTCGGTCAGCAGATGGTCGATGACCTTCTCTTCGAAGATCGGCGCGCGGATCGAAGCGGCGGCGCCCGGCTGGCTGCGGAAGAATTCGAGGATCTGCTTTTCCTGGCCAGGATACTGACGCAGCTGCTCATAGATGGCGCGCTGCATTTCGTCTTCGCTGACTTCGACGCCGGCCTTTTCGCCGATTTCGGACAGAACGAGACCGAGGCGGACGCGACGCTCAGCGAGCTTCTTGTACTCTTCGCGCGCTTCTTCTTCCGTCGTGTCTTCGTCTGCGAAGGTCTTGCCGGACTGGGCGAGATCGTTGGCGACCTGGTTCCAGATGCCGTTGTATTCGGCTTCAACGAGCGATGCCGGGGTCTCGAACTTGTACATCTCGTCGAGCTGGTCGAGGATCTGGCGCTTGACCTTCTGGCGGGTCATCGAGCCGTACTGCGATTCGATCTGGCCGCGGACGATTTCCTTCAGACGGTCAGCCGATTCGAGGCCGAGCTTCTTGGCCAGCTCATCGTTGATCTCGGTTTCGCCGGGAGCTGCAACATCCTTGACAGTGACGTCGAAGGTCGCTTCGGCGCCAGCGAGGTTTTTGGCAGGATAGTCAGCCGGGAACGTCACGGTGATGGTCTTTTCGTCGCCAGCCTTGGTGCCGACGAGCTGCTCTTCGAAGCCCGGGATGAAGCGGCCGGAGCCGAGAACGAGTTCGGCGCCCTGATCGGTGCCGCCTTCGAAGGCTTCGCCGGCAACCTTGCCGACGTAGTCCATCGTGATGCGGTCGCCGTCGGCAGCCTTGCCCTTCTTGGTTTCGTAGGTGCGCGCGCTTTCGGCGACCTTGAGAACCTGCTCGTTGACTTCCTCGTCGGAAATATCAACGACTTCGCGGGTGATCTTGACGCCCTTGACGGACTTCAGTTCGATCGGCGGCAGAACCTCGTAGGAGAGCGTGAATTCGAAATCCTGCTCGGCAGCGAGGATCTTTTCCGCTTCGTCCTTGTCTTCGGTCATCGCGACTTCAGGCTGGGTGGCGGACTTTTCGCCGCGCTCGGCTAGAATGGCGGTCGGCTGTTCGCGGACGATCTCGTTGACGAGATCAGCCATGATGGACTTGCCGTAAACCTTCTTCAGGTGTGCAGCAGGCACCTTGCCGGGACGAAAGCCGTTGATACGGACCTTGTCCTTCACGTCGGCAAGACGCTCGTTCATCTTGACTTCCATGTCCTTGGCCGGGATGACGACCTTGATTTCGCGCTTCAGCCCTTCAGCGAGCGTTTCGATAACCTGCATGTGTTCCTACCTTCAATTCGTGGCGGCCGTGCCCAGACGCCGTTCGTTTCGATGAGCACGACGCCGGAAAGTTGCCGGGCGTGGCCTGTTCTCAATTCTTGTTCGTTCCACGTCAGCGGAACGGCGCTTGCTGCCGGGTAATCGAGGGGCACCGGTTCCGGTCCCTCGCCTGCAAGCCAGCTTTGGTGCGGGTAGAGAGACTTGAACTCCCACGCCTTGCGGCACCAGAACCTAAATCTGGCGTGTCTACCAATTTCACCATACCCGCGTTCTCAAAAACCGCATGCATATGCCTGCACATGAGGCCTTCCGGAGCGCGGCGTCTCTATATCACCCGATTTGGAGGAGGCAAAGGAAAAATGAAGGTCGAATGACAGCGATTTTTCCAGCCGCTGCGCCGACTTGCACTAGCGGTGCGCCAAACTCAGTAAAGCGGCTCCTCATAGGCCGGCTTGCCGTCTACCAGCAGGCGTTTGATCTGCGCAGTTCCGTCAGCGCCAACGCTTGCGGCAATCGACACCTGTCCCCGCTGACGGGTCTCTTCCAGCGCCTTGCCGGTGCCTTCGGGAACGTAATATCGCTCGATGCCGTATTCGACATGAATGCTGTCGCCCTGGAATGAGGTGCCGTAGCTGTAGAAGGGCTGGCTGTGGAGAACCACGGTCGACGGGCTTTCGGGCAGCGGCGCGAAGGATGATTCGGCGATCTCCCAGAACCCTGACGCCCCTGGCTTCAGGCGCACCCAGAGGCTGCGCTCCGCCTCGCCCTGCGGAATATCGCCGACGATGCCGGCGACGGGCACCGAGGATATGTCGTAGTTCAGCACCACGTAATCGCCGCGCAGAAAATCGCGCGGATCGACCGGTGCGGTCTTCAGGAGCACCTCGGTGCCGTTGCGCAGGATCGAGGCGCGGCTTTCGACGATATAGCAGATCACCGCCGTCTGCAGTGCCGCGACAATGACGGCGGCGCCGGCGTAGCGGCGTTTGGAATGACCGATCAGCGAGAAGATGCTCATTGGGCGACCCTCTCCGTCTTGATGGAAAAACGGCGCTCCAGGCGGATCACCACCCAGGCGACGACCGCGACGAACAGGCCCGAGCACAGGAAAAGGCCTGACGTGCCGAGGATGGAGCCGACGGTGACCGAGGCGAGGTAGAGCATCTCGACGGCAAACAGGGTGTAGGCGAGATAGCGGACCGCGCCATTGTCACGCCCCTGCATGGCGATCGCCAGGACGGACAGGCCCAGCGTGACAATGCCAAGCGCCAGGATCCACGTACCGCCGTCGAGCTCGACGTGGAGCAGGAAGAGACCGATGACAGCGAGCAGCAAGGCATAGAAGGCAGGCGCCGCCCCGGCACTCCTGACGAGTTCCGACAGTCGCGGCACCGGCAGGCTCACCAACACGAAAGCGGCCATGCCGACGACGACGTAGAGCAATGCCAGCCACAGACCGGAGTGCAGCGTATAAAGCCAAGCGAGCCAGCCGAGCAGCATGAGATAGGCGAGATGGCGGACCCGGCCGGCGCCGGTGTAGCGCACCAGCGCTATGACGATCAACGCCATCACCGGTGCCACCCAGGGATCGAACGTCACCCAGCGCCAGTCGGAATTGCCGAGATAGACGGCAAAGCTCGCCCAGGACAGGAAGCCGGCCACACCTGCCACCACCGCCGACCGGAACAGCACCGCCGAGACCACCGCCATTGCAAACCACAGATACATGACCGTCTGCTCGTCACCCGACAGGTGGTACATCTGGCCGACGAGCGATATGGCGCCGCCGAAACTCAGTGTGCCGATAACAAGCAGCGCATTGGCGGCGGCGACCGCGTTGCGGATCAGCATGGCTGCCGCGCCGAGATGCACCGCCCAGATTAGCGCCAGAATGAAGACCAGCCTCACAAGCCGCGGAATGGCGTCCCAGTTGGAGGCAACGACGAGGAGAATGGCGGCGGCCAAAAGGATCGCCGCCAGGATCATCAACACATTGCCGAGGCTGAAGCTCGCCGGCCGATTGTCGTATTCGCGCAGCAGCGAACTCGCCGTCTCGTCGGCGAGCAGGCCCTTGTCCACCCAAAGCGCCAGATCTTTCTGCAGTCGGCCGCGATACATTCCCCACCCCGTCATCTCAGCGCATCGGCGCCTGCGTTTGACATCTTATAGACGCGGATTTGCAATTCAGGAAACGGCGCGCTGCAAATTCCTGAGGCGGACTCGCTTAGGTTTGCGGTTTTGCGATGCAGGGAGGTTCTGACGGCCCCTGCGCCTCTTACGAGAAGTGTACAACACCGACCTGCAGTTCCCGGCCGTATTGCGCAAGGCAGTAGACCAAATCGCTCTTCGGAGGTCCATTTTGCCTAATGATTGACCAGAACGTGGCGAAATCACGTCATTTACATCTCGAGAAATGCAACTCGCGCATGGGTGCGTTGAAATCTTGTGTCTATTCGTTTTTCGCGGTGCAACATATATTGGCTTCATCAAATACAGGTCAGCGCCGATCGGCGGCAGCTGGCAGATGAAACCCTAGGAAAGGGGCCCGACATGAACATTTCTCGCTCGTTCAACAACTGGCGCAAGTATCGTCAGACGATCACCGAACTCGGCCGCATGACCAACCGCGAACTGCATGACCTCGGCATCGACCGCTCGGACATCCATCGCGTTGCTCGCGAAGCAACCCGCTAATACAAGGCGATCCGCTTCCTCCCAAGCGATCGCACACAAAACGCCCGGTGCCTTTGGCAGCGGGCGTTTTCTTTTGTTCAAAGCTGCTCTCAGAGCGCGCCAGAACGTCCGGATTTCCTCGGTTTTCGGCCTGCTCAAAAAATAGCGGATGCATGTTCTTTGTGCGTCATATTGCACAAATGCATGGCAGGAGCCTAATAATTGCACTGCACAATATGACGGCGATCGCCTATATGAGTGTCAACCACTGAGACGGCAATCGCGCCGCTCACTGACATCATTCCGAGGAATATCACCATGAACCCGATCCGCATTGCAAAGAGCTGGCTCAGCTACCGCCGTACCCTTAGCGAACTTGGCAGCCTGTCCAACCAGACGCTCGCCGACATTGGCGTCAACCGCTACCAGATCCGCAACATCGCTTCCCGCGCTTTCCGCTAATAGCGGAGCGCGTTGAGTTTCAAAACGGCGCCATGACGGCGCCGTTTTGCGTTTCAAGTGCCTGTTTTTATTCAGGTCGACACTTGTTGCCATAGAGCTCTCTGGAGCCATTTCCGTCGATCGGCGCCAACGCGGTAGCCAACGGCCCTCCTCCGGTGTAAAGCTCGCGCATGGCCCTTGACCCCATCAAAGCACTTTCCGACTACGGCGAAACGAAATGCACCGTGCAGTTCTGGATTACCGGCGCTTCGGCGGTGGAGTTCAATTCGCTCAAGGCCGCTGTCCGCTATGCAAAAGATCAGGGCGGCCGATGGCAGGAGATCGAGATCACCGTGCACCTGCCCCGCGAAGACATCGTCTATGCGACGGAGAAGGTGCATCGGTTGATCGATGCGCTGCCGGACAGGCGGAAAAGATGATCACCCGTTGCTGCGCGTGAAGCCATCGCTTCGCCACGCGTTGCCAGTCTCTCGAAATGCTGACACGCCGCTGAAATCTCCGGTTTCCTGTATCGGCGGGTCGTGATAATCACCCGCGCATGACAAAGACCTCTTCCTATTCTCCCATCCATGTCGTCGGCGGCGGGCTCGCGGGCTCCGAAGCCGCATGGCAGATCGCCAGTTCCGGCATTCCCGTCATCCTGCACGAAATGCGCGGCGTGCGCGGCACCGATGCGCACAAGACGGATCATCTGGCCGAACTCGTCTGTTCCAACTCGTTTCGCTCCGACGATGCGACCAGCAACGCGGTCGGCGTCATCCATGCGGAGATGCGGCTGGCCGGTTCGCTGATCATGGCCTGCGCCGATCGGCATCAGGTGCCGGCCGGCGGCGCGCTGGCGGTGGATCGCGACGGTTTCTCGGCAGCCGTCACCCATGAAATCGACAATCACCCGCTGATATCAGTCGTGCGCGAGGAAGTTGCCGGACTGCCGCCCAAGGAATGGGATCTGGCGATCGTCGCCACCGGCCCGCTGACCGCGCCGTCGCTGGCAAGCGCCATCCAGGCCGAGACCGGCGCCGATGCGCTGGCCTTTTTCGACGCCATCGCGCCGATCGTCTATCGCGAGAGCATCGACATGGATATCTGCTGGTATCAGTCGCGCTACGACAAGGTCGGCCCCGGTGGCACCGGCAAGGATTATATCAACTGCCCGATGGACGAGGCGCAGTACAATGCTTTCGTCGATGCGCTGATCGCCGGCGACACGGTCGGCTTCAAGGAATGGGAAGGCACCCCCTATTTCGACGGCTGCCTGCCGATCGAGATCATGGCTGAACGCGGCCGCGAAACGCTACGCCACGGGCCGATGAAGCCGATGGGGCTGACCAACGCGCACAATCCAACGGTGAAGGCCTATGCCGTCGTACAGTTACGGCAGGACAATGCGCTCGGCACGCTCTACAATATGGTCGGCTTCCAGACGAAGTTGAAATACGGCGCGCAGACGGAAATCCTCCGGATGATCCCGGGATTGCAGAATGCGGAGTTCGCCCGTCTCGGTGGCCTGCATCGCAACACTTATATCAATTCGCCGACGCTGCTCGACGGTTCTCTGACGCTGAAGTCGCGTCCGGGCCTGCGTTTCGCCGGGCAGATCACCGGTTGCGAAGGTTATGTCGAAAGTGCCAGCGTCGGCCTGCTCGCCGGTCGGTTCGCGGCTGCGGAGCGCAAGGGCGAAGCGGTATCACTGCCGCCGGCGACGACCGCGCTCGGCGCGCTGCTGGGCCACATTACCGGCGGACATCTGACGACCGACGAAGAGCCAGGCAAGCGCTCGTTCCAGCCGATGAACATCAATTTCGGCCTGTTCCCGGAACTCGAACCGGGCTCGATCGTCAAGCCCGAGGGCGTGAAGCGCTTCCGCGGCAAGGACAAGACGATCATGAAGCGGCAGCTGGTCGCCAAGCGGGCTCTGGCCGATTGCGCGGAATGGCTCGGTGAAACCGCCGTGGTTGCCAAGACCGCGTAAGCGGGACGCGGCCTTTTTCGGCCGTACCGACACCCTGACGGCCCAGGTCAATGCGTGACCGGGCCGTTGGCCTTCTTCCACGCATCGATGCCGCCCTCGATATGGCAGGCGCTCGCCATGCCGGCATCATGCGCGGCCTGGACCGCCATGGCGGAGCGTTCACCGAAGGCGCAGTAGAAGATCAGGCGCTTGCTGGTCGAGGTCGCAAGTTCGTGGAGGACGCCGCCGGCGCTGATCGTCTCGTCAAGCGAGGGATAGGGAACATGCAGCGACGCCGGGATCACCCCGTGGCGCTGGCGCTCGCCCTCCTCACGCAGATCGACCAGCGCAACGTCGGGCCTGCCCATCAGATCGAACACCTGCCGGACGCTCAGTGACCAGCCATGGCTGTCAACCTCGTGATGATCCATGCCGATCCTCATGTTGGCCGGCACCGCCACATCCATCATCTTCGGATTGGCAAGCTTCAGATTGTTCATCACATCGGCATATTCATCTGCGGAGCGCACCTGCAGGCGAGGGTTGAAGGCCTTTTCCTCGCCGATCGTCGAGACCGTGTCGCCCTTGTAGTCATGGGCGGGAAAGACCAGCGTCGTGTCCGGCAGCTTCAGCAGACGGCCGAAGATGGATTCGAACTGGGCGCGCGGGTCGCCGTTCTGGAAATCGGTTCTTCCGGTGCCGCGGATCAGCAGCGTGTCGCCGGTAAACACCCGGTCGGGCAGGACGAAGCTGTAGCTGTCGTCGGTATGGCCGGGCGTGTAGATCACATCGAGCGACAGGCCCTCGATCGTCAGCTTGTCGTTGTCCGACAGGCGCATCGAGACGACATCGGCCTTGGTCTGCTCACCCATCACGGTCGTGCAATGGGTCTTGTCGCGCAGGGCGCCGAGACCGGTGATGTGATCGGCGTGTAAATGCGTGTCGACGGCCTTGACGAGCTTGAGGTCGAGCTCGTGGATGAGCTGCAGATAGCGATCGACCTTCTCCAGAACAGGGTCGATGATCAACGCCTCCCCGCCCCGCCTGCTCGCCATCAGGTAGGAATAGGTACTGGATGCGGGATCGAAAAGCTGACGGAAGATCATCTTCACCTCCTGCCGATGGACGGTGTCGGCGCCGCGCGATGGCGCTATTCTCCGGGTTGCGGCACGATGCGGATATAGGGCTTAGGAGATACCCAGCCATCCGGATACTGCTTTCTCGCGTCATCGTCGGAAACCGAGCCGGCGATAATGACGTCACCGCCATTTTGCCAGTTGGCGGGTGTCGCGACCTTGTGCTTCGCCGTCAGCTGCAGGGAATCGATGACGCGCAGCACTTCGTCAAAATTACGCCCCGTCGTCATGGGGTAGACGAGGATCAGCTTGATCTTCTTGTCGGGGCCGACGACGAAGACGTTGCGCACCGTCTGGTTGTCGGCGGCGGTACGCACCGCCGGGTCGCCGGATACTGCTGCGGGCAGCATGTGGTAGAGCTTCGAGACATTGAAATCGACATCAGCGATCATCGGGTAGTTGGGCCGCGTGCCCTGCGTTTCCTCGATATCGTCCATCCAGCCGTCATGGCGCTCCAGCGGATCGACGGAGAGGCCGATGATCTTCACGCCGCGCCGATCGAATTCCGGCTTGATCCTCGCCATATAGCCGAGCTCAGTGGTGCAGACCGGCGTGAAATCCTTTGGATGCGAGAACAGAACCGCCCAGGAACTGCCGATCCAATCGTGGAAATTGATCGTTCCCTCGGTCGTCCGCGCTTCGAAATCCGGGGCAATGTCATTGATCGCAAGCATACTTGCCTCCAATAGGTTGCAGAAAAAATCGCGTCGCTTCGCTGAATGCGCGAAACATGCTCCACTTTTCTGCTTGAGGCAAGATAACACGAAAGAGGTAGCGCGGTCCGGAAATGCCGAAGTCCCGGCTGGCGACCGGGGGAAAACAGGTCGATAAACGCGTCGGTCTAGCGGTGGTTCGCGGCAGTCGGATCGGCGGCGGTGGGGAGTTCGCGGTCCGGCTCGGCGACGTAGTTGCCGAGCAGCCAAAGGGCAACCTCAGAGGCTTCCTTCGGCGAGGCAAACTCGAAGGTGCCGTTCTGATGCGGTGCATCGAGAAAATTGACGGTCAGCCCTTTGCCGGTCTCCGAACTCAGGACGCGCACCCTGCCTGGCTGAATGACCTGGCAGGCAAAATGCCGCTGCATGCTACGCATGAATCCGGCCTTGTTGTCGTGCAGGCGCACGAACACGACCTGACCATTGGCGGTCGCCTGCAACTGGCGGATGGCCTCGGTCGGGAAAGCACGATTGAACTCGATGATGGCGAGCCCCGTATCGTGAAGGCCCTCCTCCTCATGCTTTGCGGCCATGCGCACGGCGATGAAGGCAACGATGATCAGCATGGCAAAAAGAGCAGCCCATACCATAATGCTCACGTCAGTCTCCGTTCAGATCAAGCAACGACGAACACTATACCGCGCGAGGCTTGCGCGAGTTTGAACGCGGTCAGATTTTCCTGCGCATCAGCGCCACGGTCATGCCAATCTGGCGGCGCCACTGCGACTGTTGCGGTGAGCGATCGAACAGCCCCGCTCCCGCCTTCTGCGCCTTGACCAGCACCGGGCCCGCCGGCGCGGCCGGCAAGAAGGCCGGAAAGACCGTTTGCGGTATCGCAACCTTGCGAGCACGTGCCAGATGATCGCGTCCGAGCCCGGCGAAGGCCTCGATGGCGGCGGATATGCGCGCCTTGTCTTCGCCGGCAAGAAACGTGTTGCGGTCGAGCCCGGTGGCGGCGAGGATTTCCAGCGGGATATAGACCTGGCCGCGGTGGCGGTGGAGCGGCATCAGCAGCAGCAGACCCGAGATCGCCTGCGCCACACCGGCGTGGCCGGCGGCCTCGGCCGATTGCGGCGCGTCATCGGGCGACAGCACCAGGCTGGCCAGCTGGATGAGCGCCGACGCTGTTTCGCCTGCATAGCCTTCGAGCGAAACCCGCGTTTCCATCGGATCGTCGTAGAGATCGAAGATGCGGGCGTCGATCATGTCGGAAAACGTCTGGCGCGGCAGCCGGTGCGTTTCGATCGCCGACAGCAATGCAGAGGCGACCGGGTTCGCCTCCGTCGAGCCATGAGCGTTGCCGTCCAGCAGGTCGCGCCAATACTGCATGCGCACTTCGCCGGGCAACGGCTCGTGGACGAGGTCGCGGATGCGGGCGAGTTCGGCATTGAAAGCATAGAGCGCCGCCAGAGCGCCGCGCTTGTCTTCCGGCGACAGAAGGCAGGCAAGATAGCGGTCGCGGTCGCTGTCGCGCAGCATCGCCAGGCAGATGTCCTGGCTTGTCGAAGACGGATCGGTCATGCGTCAGACCGCGATCAGCGCCGCCGCTACCGCGCGGGACTCGAGCAACATGATGTTGAAGGTGCGGACCGCGGCGCCGGTGTTCATCGAATCCGACGAGATGTTCGCCGCCTTCAGCGCGGCCTTCAGGTCGGCCGGGATCGGACGCATGTCGATGCCGGTGCCGAGCAGCAGGAACTCGATTTCCGACGCCTCGTTCAGCACGCGCTGCAGGTTATCGATCGACAGTGGCTTGGTTTCATCCATGTCCCAACCGTGAATGCCGGAAGGCAGGCACAGGATGGAGCCGCGATGCGACATGTCGGCGAAGCGGAAGCCGCCGTTGCCGTAAGTATCGAGCGGGGCGCGTCCGGGAAAGTGCGCCTCGCGTATTTCTATGCCTCTTGCCATATTCTCACACTGCCGGATTGCCGGGCTGTGGCCGCGGTTCCGATGCTTTCTCGTTCTGGTCGTTGTCGATTGCATCGGGACGGAGCTTGAAGACGATCAGCACCGGTGCCGCGATGTAAATGGAGGAAAATGTGCCGATGGCAACGCCTGCCAGCATGATGAAGGCAAACGAGCGGATGACCTCGCCGCCGAACAGCGCCAGCGCTAGCAGTGCCAGCATCGTGGTTGCCGCCGTCAGCACGGTGCGCGACAGCGTCTGGTTGATCGTCGCGTCGATCAGGATCGGCAGCGGCATCTTGCGGTAGCGATGCAGGTTTTCGCGCATGCGGTCGTAGACGACGACGGTGTCGTTGAGGGAGTAGCCGATGATCGTCAGCAGTGCGGCGACGCTGGTCAGGTTGAACTCGATGCCGGTGAGCACGAAGAGCCCGAGCACGAGGATGATGTCATGCAGTGCAGCGACGATCGCGCCGACGGCGAACTGCCAAGCAAACCGCGTCCAGATATAGACGAGGATGACGACGAGCGACGCCAGCACGCCGAGCGTGGCTGCCCGCGTCAGTTCACCTGAAATCGCCGGACCGACCACCTCGACGCGGCGGAAATCGTAGTCGTTGCCAAGTTCGTCGCGCACCAGCGTGATCGCCGACTGTTCGGCGTTTTCGCCACCGCCCTGCGCCTGCAGCTGGATCAGCGCGCTCGAAGGATCGGACAGGCGACGCGCCGCGATGTCGCCGATCGGCAGGTCACCGAGCCGTGCGCGGATATCCTCGACGTCGGCTGCGCCCTGCTTCGCCTTGACCTCAACGATGGAGCCGCCGGCGAAATCGATGCCGAGATGCATGCCGACCGTCGCAAAACCGATCATCGCCGCGATGCAGACCGCCGCGGACGCCGTGAAGGTATAGCGTCGGATGCCCATGAAGCGGATGTTGGCGCGGTCGAAAATGCCGGTCTGGATGTCTTTCGGCAAATGCTTCGGATGACGCCGGTGCAGCCATGTCACCACGATCCAGCGCGTCAGCGTCACCGAGGTGAACACCGTCGTCAGGATGCCGGCGGCGAGCGTGACGGAAAAACCGCGCACGGCGTCGTTGCCGAGGAGATTGAGAATGACGGCGGCAATGAAAATCGTCACGTTGGCGTCGAGGATCGTCATGATCGCCTTGGAGAAGCCGTGATCGATCGCCTCGAAGAACGGGCGCCCTGTCTTTGCTTCCTCGCGGATGCGCTCATAGATCAACACATTGGCATCGACGGCCATGCCCATGATCAGCACGATGCCGGCAACGCCCGGCAAGGTCAGCGTCGCGCCGATAAGGCTCAGCACTGCCAGGATCAGGATCAGGTTGAACAGCAGTGACAGAGCAGCGATAACACCGAGGCCACGGTAGAAGCCGACCATCAGGCCGATCACAAGGATTGCCGCCACGATGCCGGCAACGAGACCGGCGCGGGCCGATTCAGCGCCGAGCGTCGGGCTGACACTGCGCTCCTCGACCGTCGTCAGCGTCGCGGGCAAGGCACCGGCGCGCAGCATCAGCGCAAGATCGCTGGCGCCCTCTTCGGTATAGGTGACCGGGATCGTTCCCTTGCCGTCGAGAATGGGCGCGGTGATCGGCAGCTGCGCCATGACCTGATCATCGAAGATGATCGCCAGATGGCGGCCGATGTTCTGCTGCGTCTTCTCCGCAAGCCGCTTGGTGCCCTCGGCGTCGAGCTGGTAGTTGATCGACACGGTATCGGCCTGCGCATCCACCGCCGACTGCACGTCGATGACGTTGGCGCTGGTGATGAAATCGGTGCGATCGACAAGATAGGGGATGGGCGGATCGTCGAGGGAATAGAGAACCTCCGATGAGGCCGGCCAGCGACCGTTGATCGCCTGCTGACCGGTCATGCTTTCGTCGATCATCCGCACCGAGATCTTGGCCGGTTCATTGAGAACGCTCTTCAGCCGCTCGGCGTCGACGCTGCCGAGAACCTGCACGTCGATGCGGTCCGCACCTTCGGTCTTGACGATGAAATCGGCGTTGCCGAGCCCTGCTATGCGGCGGGTGACGACCTCGATCGACTGGGCCTGCGCCGCGGCAATCGCACGATCGATCGCTGCGTTGGCGATCTCGAAGGCCAACTCGCCATTCTCATTTCGCTGAAGGGTAATGTTCTGCGTCGAGCCACCGAGCAAGCCACCCTTGGTGGCCGCGGTCAAATCCTTGAGCGTATCGACGGCTGACTGAACCTGGGCGGGATCGGTGATCTTGACGGTGACGGTCTGGTTGTTGCCGGTGAGGCCGGTGTAGCGGATATTCGCCTGCCGCAGCCTGCGGCTGATATCGCCGACGGTGGCAATCAGTTGCTGCCGCGATATATCGGCACGATCGACCTCGAATACGGCGTGCGTGCCGCCCCTCAGATCGGCGCCGGCAACGACGTGCGCATGAGACAGCCACGCGGGCAGGTTTTCCCGCTGGCTGCTCGATAGAAAATTGGGGGCCGCGATCAGCACGGCCACCAGCACCACGATCCAGATCAGAACGGTCTTCCAGCGGGAAAAATGAAGCATTTTCTCTCGACTATGTCAGATCCGGGCGATCCGGTTCGCGGGGGGTATCGGCTTGGTGACTACGCAGCGTCGGCCTTGACTGGCTCGCCCTTGACGCGGATTTCGGCGACGCCGGTGCGGACGATGCGAACGCGCACGCCATCAGCAATTTCGACTTCGACTTCCTTTTCGTCAATCACCTTGGTGACCTTGCCGACGAGGCCGCCCGAGGTCACGACCTGATCGCCGCGGCGGATCGCCTTCAAGGCTTCGTCACGCTTCTTGGCCTGAGCGCGCTGCGGGCGGATGAGCAGGAAATACCAGACGACCATCAGCGGCACGAACAGGATGATCATTTCGAAGCCGGAACCGAAAGGCGATGCCGCGCCGTCGGCGGCCTGGGCGAATGCCGGGGTGATGAACATGCTAAACTCCTCAAACTTTTCCGGAGGCGGAATGTCGCCTTTTTCTCGGTGGCCGGACTATAATTATGGTCTTTGCGATTGCAACAGAAACAGCCGAAAACCGTACCGATTCCGCTGCCTCATAACCTTTCCGCGAAGAAAAGGCCATGCTACCCGGCTTCGAAAAGCGAATGGCACACAAGAGCATATGCACGAAGGAGGAAACGCCATGGCCGATGACGTCAACAGCATCATTCTCGGCGAACTTCGCCGCCTCGCCGATGCCGTCGAGCGACTGGCGGGACCGCTGCCCGCCGTCAACGACTGGGAGGCCGCCGACTGTTTCGTGTGGTCCCCTGCCCGCCAGCACCTGCAACCCGTGGCGCGGCCCAATCGCGTCGCATTGACGCTCATCCGCGGCGTCGATCGCGTCCGCGATATCCTGCATGAAAACACGGTGCGTTTCGCTGAAGGGTTTGCCGCCAACAACGTGCTCCTGTGGGGCGCGCGCGGCATGGGCAAGTCGTCGCTGGTGAAGGCTGTTCACGAAGATGTCAGACGTGAAAGCGGCGTTTCGTTGAAGCTGATCGAGGTGCATCGCGAAGATATCGCCAGTCTGCCGGCCCTGCTCGATCTGCTGAAGGACACGCCGCATCGCGTAATCGTGTTCTGCGACGATCTTTCCTTCGACCATGACGACACGGCCTACAAGTCGCTGAAGGCGGCGCTCGATGGCGGCGTCGAGGGACGACCTGATAACGTGCTGTTCTATGCAACGTCGAACCGACGCCACCTCCTGCCGCGCCACATGATGGAGAACGAACAGTCGACGGCGATCAATCCGTCGGAAGCGGTCGAGGAGAAGGTGTCGCTGTCGGACCGCTTCGGCCTATGGCTCGGCTTCCACAAGTGTAGCCAAGAAGACTACCTGACGATGATCGATGGCTATGCTGCGCATTTCAAGCTGCCGCTGGAGCGCGAGAAAATGCATGCCGAAGCGCTGGAATGGGCAACGACCCGCGGCGCTCGTTCAGGCCGCGTGGCCTGGCAGTACATTCAGGATCTGGCGGGGCGGATGCGGATCGTGCTCGATCGCGACTGACGGGCTTCAAACTCTCTGGTTTAACGACAAAAGCCCGGCGCTAGCCGGGCTTTTGCGTGGTTCTCGAGACGCAATACCTGCTCGAGAAATTTCTATTCCAGGAAGGTGATCGGGTTGACCGGGGTCGCGTCCTTGCGGACTTCGAAGTGAACCTGTGGCTGCTTGACGTTGCCGCTCATGCCTGACACTGCGACGGTCTGGCCGCGCTGGATCTTCTGGCCGCGGGTGACGCTCAACGTGTCGGCGTTGCCGTAGACGGTGACGGTGCCGTCGTCGTGGCGGACGAGAACCGTGTTGCCGAGTTCCTTCAGGCCGTTGCCGGCATAGATGACGACGCCGTTTTCAGCTGCTTTGATGGCCGTGCCCTGCGGCACCGAGATGTCGATACCGTCGTTGCGGCTGCCGTTGACGTTGGCACCGTAGGCGGCGATGACCGCGCCGCGGACCGGCCAGCGATACTTGCCGATGCCGGTTGCCTCAGGCGCAGCCGATGCCACTTCCTTCTTGGCGGCGTCGCTGACGCTTTCGCCTGCATCCGGCGCCTTGTAGGTGGCGGGCTGCGCGGCGGTCGCGGCCGGTGCGGATACCGGCTGGGCGGCCGGCTTCGGTTCGGCCTTGGGCTGGATCGATGCGGTCTTCATGTTATCGGCGGTGCCGCTGCCGTTCGGGATGTTCAGTTCCTGGCCTATGCGGATGGAACCTGCGGTCAGGTTGTTGGCAGCCTTGATGTCATCGACGCTGTTGCCGGTGGCCTTGGCGATCTTGGCGAGCGAGTCGCCCGACTTGACGACATAGGTGCCGCCGGCGCCCTTCGGACCCTTGCCTGCCCCGACCGGCGCCTTGCCGGACTGATCGGCGCTGGCCATCGACTTGTCGCGCGAGGCGTTCGAGCCATTGGGGATGACGGCGAGGTTCTGTTCCTGGTTGCCCTTCGGCTGCGGCTGCTGGCCGCCCTTGGCGAGTTCGTTCGACTGCGCGGCCGCCTTGGCGGCGTTGCCGCCATTGTAGGTCGGGATGAGGATCACCTGACCGGGCTTCGCGGCGGAGGCGCTCTTCAGGCCATTGGCGCGCAGCACTTCCTTCTCGGGAACGCCATAGCGATTGGCGAGGATAGCGATGCTCTCGCCGGGACGCATGGTGACCGACGGCGCGTTGGCCGACGACCAGCCGGAGACCTTCGGGGTCGTGCCAGTAACGATCGTGTCTGTGTTGCCCTTCGGCGGCACGATGACCTGCGACGTGCGCTGCGGCGCGGCCGCTGCCGGGAACGGCTGGGCCAGCGCTGCCTGCCGTTCGCGAGCCGGCGACATCGGCGCCTGCGACACTGCACCCGGAGCAGCAAGCTCGGAACGCTGTACAGAGACAGGGGCAGAGGCCATGCGGGCGCTTGAGCCGTAAGTCGGCTGCTGCGCCGGATATGGCTGGTTCATCGCCTGATTGTTGTTTGCATAGTTGGGCTGCATCGCGCCGCCCTGCATGTCGGCGCGCGGCACGGGATCACCCTGCAGACCGCTCATGTTCCGGCGAGGAATGGAATTGGTCGTCATCTGGTCCTGACCGGACGAAGAGAACAGACCTCCGAAACGTGTCACATCGGAACTGCAGCCTGATGCAGCACTCGCCAGGAGAGCCACAATCAGGGCATTACCGGCAGACTTCCCGAACTTTGGCGAAAGACTGAAACGCATGACTCGACCCACTGATTACGCAACCATTTGTGGGGATTATTAAAGCGCGTTAGCATTACCAAGCGGTTAAGGCGGTGGATTCAGCCCGTTTTTTTTGGCAAATCGCTAACCATAGCGCGAGAGAGCTCAGAGCTGCGAGGCGACGCGTGGAACAATCGGCAGGTATGGGGAGTTGAAAAGCTCTTCCCGTTCGAAGCGGCTGCCGGTCTTCGTCAGGCGCACAAGACGACATTCGGTCTCGGAAATGATCAGCGGAGCGATCATCGAGCCGCCAGAGACAAGCTGGTCGGCGTAAAAGCGCGGCATGCTTTCGAAAGCCGCCGTCACCAGAATGCGATCGAAGGTGCCCTCGCCCTGCAGCCCGGCGCTGCCGTCGGCCTGTCGGACGATGATGTTGCGGATGCCAAGCGTCTCGAAACGCTTCTGCGCATTCGTGGTCAGCGTCTTGTAGCGATCGATGGTCAGGACACGCTCGGCCATTCGGGCGATCACTGATGTCATGAAGCCGCTGCCGGTGCCGACCTCGAGCACGCGCTGACCGGGCTTGACCTTCAGCTGGTGCAGAACGCGGACGGCGAAATCGACGCCTTCGAGAAACGAGCCGCATTCGATCGGAATCGTGCGGCTTGAATAGGCCTGCTCGGCAAATTGCGGGGGTACGAACAGCGAGCGCGGCGCCTGCTCGACCGATGTCAGCAGATCGATATCGGAGACGCCTTCGGCCCGCAGCCTGAGAACGAGCGCCGCAAACTCTTCCTTCTCCACCAGACGTGCCGACAATGCGATTTACTCCGTACCCGAAAGCGCCCGCGCCACGCGGTCCTGTACGGAATAATCAGTCAGATCCAGTTTCAAAGGTGTTACCGAAATCTTGCGATTCTTGAGCGCGTTGACATCGGTGCCCTCGACGAAGGCGCCGGCGCGCTCGCCGAACCGCAGCCAGTAATAGGGGAAACCGCGACCATCTGCCCGCGCATCGACCTCAAGATTGAAGGCCAGCTTTCCCTGCGCCGTGACTTCCGTTCCCTCGACCTCGTCCGGCCGGCAGTTCGGGAAATTCAGGTTGAGGAAGGTGCCCTCCGGCAGATCGAGCCCGATCAGCTTCTTCAGCAGCGCCGGCGCATGCGCCTCGGAGACGTCCCAAGGCAGTATCCGCTGGCCGGCCTCAAGAATGTAGGCCTGGCTGAGCGCGAAGGAACGGACGCCCTGCATGGTGCCTTCGATCGCGCCAGCGATCGTACCGGAATAGGTGACGTCGTCGGCGACGTTGGAGCCGGCATTGACGCCTGACAGCACGAGGTCCGGCTTGATATCCATCACCTGCTTGATGCCCATGATGACGCAATCGGTCGGCGTGCCGCGCAGCGCGAAGTGCTTGTCGGAGATCTTGCGCAGGCGCAGCGGCTCCGACAGGCTCAGCGAGTGGGCAAGGCCGCTCTGATCGGTCTCGGGGGCAACGATCCAGACGTCGTCGGAGAGTGTCCGCGCAATCCGCTCCAGCGCCGCCAGACCTTCCGCGTGAATGCCGTCGTCGTTGGTGAGCAGAATGCGCATGGGCTCAAGCCGCCTTTTCGATCTTCGTCAGGCCGCCCATGTAGGGCAGCAGCACGTCGGGGATGGTCACCGAACCGTCCTCGTTCAGGTAGTTCTCCAGAACGGCGATCAGGCAGCGGCCGACGGCGGTGCCGGAGCCGTTCAGCGTGTGCACGAACTTCGTCGCCTTGTCTTCCTTGCCGCGATAGCGGGTGTTCATGCGTCGTGCCTGGAAATCACCGCAGACCGAGCAGGACGAGATTTCACGGTAGGTATTCTGGCCAGGCAGCCAGACCTCAAGATCGTAGGTCTTGCGCGAACCGAAGCCCATGTCGCCGGTGCATAGCGTCAGCGTGCGGAAATGCAGGCCGAGGCGCTTCAGCACTTCTTCGGCGCAGGCCGTCATCCGCTCGTGCTCGGCTATCGAGCTTTCGGCGTCGGTGATCGAGACCAGCTCGCATTTCCAGAACTGGTGCTGGCGCAGCATGCCGCGGGTGTCGCGGCCGGCAGAGCCCGCTTCCGAGCGGAAGGACGGGGTGAGCGCGGTGAAGCGCAGCGGCAGCTTTTCCTGGTCGAGGATCTGCTCGCGCACCAGATTGGTGAGCGTGACTTCCGCGGTCGGGATCAGGTAGCGGCCATCGGTGGTCTTGAAGAGATCTTCCTCGAACTTCGGCAGGTTGCCGGTGCCGAACAGGGCTTCGGCGCGCACCATCAGAGGCGAGCTGACTTCGGTGTAGCCATGCTCGCTGGTGTGGAGATCAATCATGAACTGGCCGAGCGCGCGCTCCAGACGGGCCAGCGGGCCTGTGAGCACCGTGAAACGCGAGCCTGACAGCTTGGCCGCCGTGTCGAAATCCATGTAGCCGAGGGCTTCGCCGATTTCGAAGTGCTCCTTCGGCGCGTGGTTCCAGCGCGGCTTGTCGCCGGCGGTGCGGGTCACGACGTTGTCGTTCTCGTCCTTGCCGACGGGAACATCGTCATGGGGCACGTTGGGGATACGCGACAGGGCGTCGTTCAGCTCTTCGGTGAGCGTGCGATCGTCTTCCTCGGCTGAGGGCATCAGGACCTTTAGGTCTGCGACCTCGGCCTTAAGCTTCTCGGCCAGCTCCGAATTCTTCTGCGCCATCGCCGCACCGATCTCCTTGGAGGCGGTGTTGCGGCGGGACTGCATGTCCTGGACCTTCTGGACGGCCGAGCGGCGCTTTTCGTCAAGCGCGATCAGGCTTGCAGACAGGGGCTCGGCACCACGCTTGGCAAGTGCCGCGTCGAGGGCTTCGGGATTCTCACGGATCCATTTGATATCGAGCATCGTCGTTCCAGGTCGTTGCAAAAAGGATGACCCGGCCCAAGCCTGACCGGGCCTCGACCGGATATTCGGAAGCGTTCATTGAGAGATTGCGGTGATCGCTCAGACGTTGTCCGTCTTGGCAACGTCCGCGGACCCATCAGCCTCTTTGACCGCATCGCGGGCACGCTGGCGTTCCACGAGTCGCGCCGCGTAGATGGCAATCTCGTAGAGAATGATGGTCGGCAGTGCAAGACCGATCTGGGACATCGGATCGGGCGGCGTCAGCACGGCCGCAACAACGAAGGCCATGACGATCGCGAACTTGCGCTTCTCGCGCAACCAATCAGACGTCAGCAGGCCGACACGGGCCAGAAGCGTGGTGATGACGGGCAACTGGAAAACAAGGCCGAACGAGAACACCAGCGTCATGATGAGGCTGAGATACTCGGACACCTTCGGCAGCAGCGAGATGGCGACATCGCCCTCGCCCGGCGCCTGCTGCATGGTCAGGAAGAACCACATGACCATCGGTGTGAAGAAGAAGTAGACGAGCGCTGCGCCCATTAGGAACAGGATCGGCGAGGCGATCAGAAACGGGAGGAAGGCCGAGCGCTCATTCTTGTAGAGGCCAGGTGCGACGAACTTGTAGATTTGCCCGGCGATGATCGGGAACGCGATAACGAGACCGCCAAACATCGCAACCTTCACCTGGGTGAAGAAGAATTCCTGCGGCGCAGTATAGATGAGCTGCGCCTTGGAGACATCGAGATGCGCCCACTGGACCGCCCACTTGTAGGGGAAAACCAGTGCGTTGAAGAGATGCTTGGCGAAAATGAAGCAGACGATGAAAGCCGCGAAGAACGCGCCGATCGACCACATGAGCCGCGTGCGCAGCTCCATCAGATGCTCGATCAACGGCTGCGGCTTGTCTTCGATATCACCGCTCATGCTTCATCTTTCTTTTTCTTCGCTGTCGGCTTCTTCGCAGCGGCCGTTGCGTCTGCCACTGGCTTAGCGGCAACCGCCTTCTTCGCCGGAGCGGCCTTCGGAGGCGCTGCAGCGGCTTTCGCCGTCGCGGGCTTGGCGGCCGGCGCGCGCTTTGGTTTGTCTGCCGGCACTGCCGCGACTACTGCAACGGCATCAGCCTTGGCAGCAACCTTTGCGCGGGGCCTGCGAACAGCCTTCGCTTCCGCCGTAGGTACGGCGGCGGATGTGGCGGGGACAGGTGTCGGAGCCGGCATAACGGCAGGCGGCGTTTCGGTCGGCGCGACTTCTGGAGCCGGCATCAAGCCAGGCACTTCGGCCTTGGTGTCCACGGAGGTCGAGCGCTGCAGATCCGCCTTGATATCGTTGCCCATCTGGCGAAGCGGGTTCATGGCTTCGCGCAGGCTGTTCATCGGATTGAGCTTCTGCGCGTCGTTCAACGTCTGACGCACCTCGTCCATGTCGGCTTCACGCAACGCTTCATCGAACTGCGCGCGGAATTCTCCGGCAACCTTTCGGGCACGCTGCGTCATCTTACCGAACGCACGAAGCATCGGCGGCAGATCCTTCGGACCGACCACAACTATCAATACGACCGCGATGACAAGCAGCTCGGTCCAGCCAATATCGAACATTCAAGGCTCCTGAACGGGAAACGCGGGGGCGGCGCTGCCCGGACGTGGTTACTTAATCTCGTCGGCCTTGTGATCGACGGTCTTGCCTGCTGGCGTCGTGGACGTCGGTGCTTCCGGCGTATCGTCGTCGGTGATGCCCTTCTTGAAGCTCTTGATGCCCTTGGCAACGTCGCCCATCAGTTCCGGAATCTTGCCGCGACCGAACAGCAACAGCACGATGACCAGAACGATCAGCCAGTGCCACATGCTAAAAGAACCCATTACGCTAACTCCTTGTTGCGATGTTCATTGATGTAAGGATGACCGACATCAAATCCAACATCTAATTCCCCTTAGATTGACGCTTAATGTCACGGGATTGGCTGGCATGACAAGCCACCCGCAATCGAAAAGTCGTGATCGGCATTGTTTTCGCTGCGCGTGGCAAAACAAAGACACAGCAGCACTATTCCTCCGACGCGCCGCCGGGCGCGAGAAGACCGAGTTCCTCAAGATCCATCTGCGTGATCGGATCCTCGTCCTCGGTCAACTCATCGCTCATCGATGGCAACGGAATGTTGAAATTCGCCGGAATGCGACCGGACAGCAGCCCTGCCCCCTTGAGCTCTTCCAGGCCCGGCAGGTCGCGCAGTTCCTCCAGGCCGAAATGATCGAGGAAGTCGCGCGTGGTGCCGAGCGTCACCGGCCGGCCTGGCGTGCGCCGGCGGCCACGGAAGCGGACCCAGCCCGCCTCCATCAGCACGTCGAGCGTGCCGCGCGATGTCTGCACGCCTCTGATATCCTCGATCTCGGCGCGGGTCACCGGCTGGTGATAGGCGATGATGGCCAGCACTTCGAGCGCTGCGCGCGACAGCTTGCGAACTTCGTTTTCGTCGCGACGGATGACGAATGACAAGTCCGCGGCGGTACGGAACGCCCAGGCATCGTCGACACGGACGAGATTGACGCCACGATGCGCATACTGCTCCTGCAGTCCCAGCATGATTGCGTGCACATCGAAAGCTTTTGGCAGCCGATCGGCGATGAAGCCTTCGGTTACCGGCTGTGCGGAGGCAAAGACCAGCGCCTCGGCAATGCGGGTCGCCTCGGTCTCGTCGCGCGGATCCTCATCCGTGTCCATGTCGCCTTCGCGCTCGATGTCATCGTCTTCCAGATCGTTCAAGCCGGCAGCTCCTGTTCAACGACCTGCAGCGTCGCGTGGTTCGGTCCTCGGCGGAGATAGAGCGGCGAGAAGACGCCCTCCTGGCGGATCTCGATCTTGCCCTCGCGCACGAGTTCGAGAGACGCGGCAAAGGCACTGGCAATCGCCGTCACCCGGTCTTCCGGAGAGACCATATAGGCAAGCAGGTGTTGTTCGAGCGCCGTCCAATCGACGACCTCGCCGATCAGCCGGGTCAGCAGTTCGCGCGCGTCGGTCAGCGACCAGACGGTGCGGCGGGCGATAGTGACCTGGGTGACGGCCTGTCGCTGGCGCAACGAGGCGTAGGCGGTGAGGAGATCGTAGAGGCTGGCCTCATAGGCGGATTGCTGGCGATCCGGGATATGCTCCGGTGCGCCCCGGGCCAGAACGTCGCGACCGAGACGATTGCGATTGACGAGGCCGCTCGCCGCGCCGCGCATGGCTTCGAGACGCTTCAGGCGGAAGGCCAGCGTTGCCGCCATTTCCTCACCTGAGGGACCATCGTCCTTAGACTGTTGCGGGATCAGCAGGCGCGATTTCAGATAGGCAAGCCATGCCGCCATGACGAGATAGTCGGCGGCAAGCTCGATGCGGATGCGCCGCGCGCTGTCGATGAACAACAGATACTGCTCGGCAAGCGCCAGAACCGAGATACGCGACAGATCGACTTTCTGGTTGCGGGCGAGATAGAGCAGCAGATCGAGCGGCCCTTCGAAGCCCGCGACATCGATCAGCAGTGCCGGATCGTTGGAGGCGCGCTCGGCGCCGTTGTCCTGCCAGAGCTTTTCCATCGGCGTTGCCGCCTTATGTGGCCGCTCCTCACCCTTCATCGTGCTCACTCGGTGTCATTCCTTTCGCGATCAGACTGTCGCAAACATCGCGTCGAATTCAGCCCGGATCGCTGCCTCGTCCGCAGCATCCGGTAGCGGGAAGCCCTGCTCGACGCGTCTTGCGCGCTCCAGCGGCTTGCCCTGCAGCGGAGGCACATTGGCCACCACCCCAAGCATTTCATCCATATGGCCATTGCAATGCAGCACGATATCGCAGCCGCCCGCAATGATATTCGCCGCCCGCTCGCCGATTGTCCCGGCCAAAGCGTTCATCGAGCTGTCATCGGACAAAAGCAGACCCTCGAAGCCGATGTGCTCGCGAATGATACCATCGATGACCTTGCGCGAGGTCGTTGCCGGATTGTCAGGATCGATCACCGTAAAGACGAGGTGGCAGGTCATGGCCATCAACTCGTCCTTCATGGCGATGAACGGCGGGAAGTCGTGGGCTTCCAGCTCCGCACGCGACACATCGACAACCGGCAGTTCGTGATGGGAGTCGGCAAAGCCGCGTCCGTGGCCCGGCATGTGCTTCATGACAGGCAGCAGTCCGCCGGCCTTTAGCCCCTGCGACGCAGCCATCCCCATTTCGGTGACGGTGACCGGATCGGCGCCATAGGCGCGATTGCCGATCACATTGCTGCTGCCCTCGACCGGCACGTCGAGGACCGGCAGGCAATCGACGTTGATGCCGAGCTTCAGTAGATCGAAAGCGTGCAGGCGCGACATCAGCCAGGCGGCATGCCTGCCCTGCTCCTTGTCCTGCCGGTAGAGATCGCCAAGCTGCTGGCCGGATGGGTAATGCTGCAGGATCGGTGGACGGATGCGCTGGACACGCCCTCCCTCCTGGTCGATCAAAACAGGCGCGTGCCAGCCGACGCTGTCGCGCATCTCGGCGACGAGATCGGCGATCTGCTGCGGCTCTCCGATATTGCGGCCGAAGAGAATGAAGCCCCAGGGGCGCTCGGCCTTGTAGAAAGCCTTTTCTTCCGGCGTCAGGGACAGGCCGCTACAGCCCAGGATCATTGCTTTTGATTCGGTCATACCCGAATCATAGACGCGCGACGGTGAAATGCGAGCAGCGTCAACCGGCATTCACAAAAAAGAGCGCATGGCACAAAAAAGAGCGGCGGACACAGGGCCAGCCGCTCTTTGTAGATCGATCGCTGTCGCTTACTTCGAAATCAGGCAGGAGCCACCGGCTGCGCGGTACTTCTCGCAGATGGCCGCGGCTTCGTCCTTGGAACTGGCGGTGATGCGCAGGCGGTAGTAGGTGCCCTTGCCGGTGATCTCAGCCTTGCGAATTTCGTAGGGGCGACCGCTCAGGACGCCACCGAACTTCTTCGTCAGGCTGGCATAGGACTTCTTCGCTTCGGCTTCAGACGGCAGCGATGCGATCTGGACGCCGTAGCTGCCGGGAGCGGCCGTGGTCGGCTGCGCCTGCGTTGCTGCGGGCGAAACGGCGGCCACTTCCTTGGCTGCCGGCGGAACTGGTGTTGCCGGAGCTGCAGCCGTCGGGCGCGAGGCCGGTGTCGGTGCTGTATCGGTCTTCGTGCTGGTGACAGGGCGGACCGGCGGGCTTACGCTTTCAGGCGTCGCCGCTGCGGCCTTAGCCAGCACGTTCTCGGACGCCTGCTGCGACGAAGGCGTGGTGCCTTCGACCGGCGTCGGGCGGATATCGGCGGATGCCAGCTGCTCAATCGTCGGAGCAGCAGCGGCCGGTGCCGTGCCTGCGGTGATCTTCTGCGTCTGAACCGAGGTCGGCTTCGGCAGCGATGCGGCTGACGGTTCCGGGGCGGGCTCGTCGCGGGCGACCAGCGTACCGTCCGGCTTGACGATCATGGTGCGGACCTTGCGGGCCGAAACGGACGGCGAGCGGTCAGCATCCGATGTCTCGGCAGAAGCGGTCTCGCTGGCGTCGGTGTTCGGCAGCAGACGAGGATCCTGGGTATCGCCGACCGGCGTTGCCATGGATGGCATCGGCGCATCGTTGTCTTCAGGCAGGGTTTCCGGGGTCAGCGTGCGCTGAACGACGTCCACCGGCTGCTCGTCGCTGGAGACCAGCGCCTTCTGCTTCGGCGCCTCGGCGGCAGCGCCACCGACGCTGTCGTAGACGGCCTTGTCCTGGTTCGGCACGGTCTTGCCACCCGGATTTTCCGGAACGACCTTGACCGGATCCTTGTCGGCAACGATGACGCGCGGCTCTCCGGATGCAATGCCAAGGCCGCCATCGCGGAAAATGAAGGAGTAGCCGGCATAGGCGACGCCACCGAAGATGACGATCGCGGCGGCAGCTGCCAGCATGCGCTTCATCGAGCGAGCCCTGCTCATGTCCTCGGCTTCGCCTGCGGACTGGATCTGCACTTCAGAGACGCTCTCGCGGCGCTGTTGTACCGGCTCGTTGACGCTGCGACGGAAGTCTTCTTCCAGCGCACGCTCGAATTCGTCGAAGCTCTGATTCTGGGCGGCAGGCTGGGCCACCGGTACCGTCGGCGCGACAGAGATCGGTGCGCGCGTACGCCACTGCTCGACGGGCGCCTGGGCCTGGGCTGCTGCCGGTCTCGCCGGAGTCAGCAGATTGGCAATCTCGGCATCGACGTCGAAATCGAAGTCGGACATCGCGGCAACCGGCTCCGGCTGCTCGACGGGCGGCAAGGTCGGGATATGCATATCGCCGACTGCTTCCATCGGGTGGTCGGCGTCGGAAATCATCGACGGATCGAACGGCAGCTCCTCCGTCGCATCCAGCGCGAAGTCGGGCGCGCTGTAGACGGGTGCGGGCGCAACCGGCTCCGGTGCGCGGTAGGCCGGTGTCGGCGCCTGATATACGGGAGCAGCATAGACCGGAGCGCTTGGTGCGACCGGCGCTGGCGCGTTCTGCTGGTAGGCGGTCGGCTGATGGACAGGCGCTGCCTGCTGCGGCTTCGGCTGCTCGATTTCCAGAGCGGCGGTCGGTTCGACGAAATCGAGATCGGCCAGTTCCAGTTCGATGCCTTCGAGATCGAGCTCGAAGTCATGGCCGGCAAATGGATCCTCGGCGTCAGGCGCCGCGCTTGCGGCAACCGGCTGCGGCTCGGGACGGCTTTCGGCAACAGGCGCTATGACACGGGGCTCAGGCATGTAGGCCGACGCTGTGTGCACGACAGGTGCCGGAGTGGCAGCCACAGGCTTTGTCGGGACTTCGTACTGCGAGACGTCGGCAAGGAGGTCATCGATATCGAATGCGAGGTCGTCGACTTCGGCCGGCGCTTCCGTCAGCGCCGCATCGGCCTGGACCGTGCCATGCTGTGCGGCTGCGGCCAGATCGAAGGCTGCGTGATCGACGAACTGTTCGGCGACGGTTTCTGCGACCGGTGTTTCTTCAACGTAAGCAGGCTCGTGATACACCGGCTCGTGACGGTCGATCTCGGCCGGGAAGCCCGCCGCAGCCGGAAGTTCGTAAGACTCGACCGGCCCAGCAGCCTCTGGCGACGGAGCAGCAACGACCGGCGCGGCAACAACAGCCTCGGGTACAGCCGCCGGAGCGACAGGCCGAGCAGGATGGAAGTTGGCGATCGGCAGGCGAATACTTGCGGCAGACCACTGCGGGGCCTTGGCAGGCTGAACAGGCGCCGGTGCGGCAGCGATCGAAAGCTCGAGTTCCTCGATCAGGTCACGTGCACCGCTCGATACAGGCTCCGACGGACGAGAAACGGTCGACGTCCAATCCGCCGAGGGATACACGGCGGAGGCGTCAGGCTCTACTGCGGCTTGAAGAGCAGCCTCGTAGTAAATGTCCTGTTCCGAAACAACGGGCGCATCGTAGCGCACCGGCTCGGCTTCATAGACGGGCTCTGGCGCGGCATTGGTGACCGGCTCGATGAAGGCAGCCTCGACAGTAGGATCGATGACGGCTGGCGCGGTCGGTGCGTCGTAACGCTCGAACTCGCGCAGCAACTCGTCTTCGAGATTGAAGGCAGGCTCATGCCTTGGCGCGTCCGGGACGGTATTGGCGGCTACACGAGGCTCGAAGCCGACGATACGCGCGAGCTCTGCCAAGGGATCATCGTCGGCAAAGAGGTTCGCACTGTTACGCGTGTCATACGCCCGCTGTTTGTCTGCCATACTCATCCACTCGCAACTGCAAAGGTTTCGTGCCAGCGCATTGTGGGCAAATGGTGACCGCTATCGCATCTCGTCCGGCGCTGCGGTGCCTGCAATTGCAAGTCCCGACTTCAAAACCGACGCAACGGCGTACACCAGCCCTAATCTGGCTATACTCGATTCTCGGCTCTTATCGTTAATAAAACGTAAGTCTACCTGATCCTTACCCTTGTTCCAATGCGCATGGAAAGAACTGGCCAGATCATAGAGGTAGAAAACCACCCGATGCGGCTCCTGCGACTGGGCCGCGGAATCGACCAGTCTCGGGAACTCGGCAACCTTCGCAACCAGCTGCAATTCCGCGGGATCCGTGATTGCGGACACGGCATTCGCAAGGTTTTCCGGGGACACGTCGAGGTCCGAAAACGCCTCCTTGGCCTGCCGGAATACCGACATGCAACGGGCGTGTGCATACTGTACGTAAAACACCGGATTGTCTTTGGACTGCTCCGTTACTTTGGCGAAATCGAAGTCTAACGGCTCGGAGCTCTTCCGGTACAGCATCATGAAGCGCACCGAATCACGACCGACTTCCTCGACAACATCACGCAGCGTGACGAAGTCGCCCGACCGCTTCGACATCTTCACCGGCTCTCCGTCGCGGAACAGCTTGACCAGCTGACACAGCAGAACGGTGAGCTTCGCCTTGCCTTCCGACACACCCCGCGCGACGGCCTCCAGCCGCTTAACATAGCCGCCGTGATCGGCGCCGAGCACATAGATCATCTCGCTGAAACCACGGTCGTACTTGTTCTTGAAGTAAGCAACGTCCGCGGCGAAATAGGTGTAGGAGCCGTCCGACTTGATCAGCGGGCGGTCCATGTCGTCACCGACTTCGGTCGAGCGGAACAGCGTCTGTTCGCGATCTTCCCAATCCTCCGGCAACTGGCCCTTCGGCGGCGGCAGCGTACCCTTGTAGACGTGGCCCTTGAACGTCAGGTCGTTGATCGCCGTGCGGATGGCGGCGGCACCGTTGGCGTGCAGCGTCCGCTCGGAGAAGAACACGTCATGGTGGACATTGAGCGCATCGAGATCCTCGCGGATCATCACCATCATCGCGTCGATGGTGCGATCCTTGACCAGAGGCATCCACTGGTCCTCGGGCATGTTGTGCAGCTTGACGCCGTAGTCACGAGCCAGTGACTCACCGACCGGCACAAGATAGTCGCCCGGATAGAGGCCGGCCGGAATCTCGCCGATCTTCTCGCCGAGCGCCTCGCGGTAGCGCAGGAAGACGGAGCGGGCCAGCACGTCGATCTGCGAGCCGGCGTCGTTGATGTAGTATTCCTTGGTGACGTCGAAACCGGCAAAGGACAAGAGGTTGGCCAGCGCGTCGCCGACGACGGCGCCGCGGCAATGGCCGACATGCATCGGACCGGTCGGGTTGGCGGAGACGTATTCGACGTTGACCTTGCGGCCCTGCCCCAGCGTCGAGCGGCCGTAATCGGTGCCGCTCGATATCATCGAGGCAAGCAGGCGCTGCCAGTAGCCGACGGCGATCTTGAGGTTGATGAAGCCCGGGCCGGCGACGGACACGTCGGCGACATCAGGGTCTTCCTTGAGCTTGGCGGCAATGATCTCGGCCAGCGCACGCGGGTTGCTGCCCAGTGGCTTGGCCAGCACCATGGCGGCGTTGGTGGCGACATCGCCGTGGCTCGGATCGCGCGGCGGCTCTATGGCGATGCGGCCGAAATCGAGTTCGGATCGCTTTTCCTTGACCAGATCGATCTGTTCAAGGGCGGTTTTAATCCTGGCTTCGAAATCGGTAAAAAGGTTCATCGCACTCTTCCATGCATAGGCTGTGCCACACGGCATTCTCCCGGCCGGTGCCGGGCAGCCGCTGCCTAGCGCAAATCGGGAGTCTGGTCAAACAATCGCCTGTGGGCACTGATGGCATAGGTATCCGTCATGCCGGCGAGATAATCGCCGACGTGACGGGCCTTCGGCGCCTCGGCAAGACCGGCGATGTGATCCACCCAATAGTGGCTCTGCATCTCATTGGGATTGGCCATGTAGACGTCGAACAGGTCGGTGACGATCTGTGCGGCGCCGGCGCGGATGTGCATGATCTGGGGATGGCGATAGATGCGCTTGAACAGCATCGCCTTAATCTGCCTGTCGGTTTCCGCCATCGCATCGGAGAAGGTGGCGATCACCCGGCTCGCCTGCCTGACGTCGTCGGCGCTTTGCGGCTTGACCTCCGAGAGGCGGTCCTGCGCCACCGCGATCACGTCCTCGACCATGCGGGTGATCTGGCGACGCATGATTTCGTGGGTGAAACGGCTGGCCTCCAGATTGGGGTAGCGCGCCCTCACCTCGGCCATCAGACCGGCCAGGAACGGAATGTCCTCCAGCATGTCGAAGGTGAGATAGCCGGAGCGCAGGCCGTCGTCGATGTCGTGGGTGTTGTAGGCGATATCGTCGGCGATCGCCGCCACCTGCGCTTCCAGGCTGGCGAAGGTGGCGAGTTCGAGATCATGGATCTCGCAGTAATCGAGGATCGGCTGCGGCACCGGGCCGTGCGTCCCCGCGCCGTCCTTGGTCAGTAGCGGGCCATTGTGCTTGACCAGGCCTTCGAGGCTTTCCCAGGTCAGGTTGATGCCGTCGAAATCGGCGTAGCGCCGCTCGAGCTTGGTGACGATGCGCAGTGACTGGGCGTTGTGATCGAAGCCGCCATAGGGCAGCAGCTTCTCGTGCAGCGCATCCTCGCCGGTGTGGCCGAACGGCGTGTGGCCGAAATCGTGGACAAGGGCCACGCCCTCGGCCAGATCCTCGTCGAGCTTCAGCGCCCTTGCGAGCGCGCGGGCAATCTGCGCCACCTCGATCGTGTGGGTCAGCCGGGTGCGATAGTGATCGCCATCCTGGGCGATGAAGACCTGGGTCTTGTGCTTCAGGCGCCGGAACGCGGTGGTGTGGACAATTCGGTCGCGGTCACGCTGGAAGTCGGAACGCGTCGGGCTGGAATTTTCCGGATAGAGCCGTCCGCGCGTCGTCCAAGGATCAGCCGCGTAGATTGCCCTGTCACTGTTGCCGAAGCCTAATGCACGCCTGTCGATCGTCATTCTTCACCGTCACTCTTTACCATCACTGGCCCCGTCGCGGCCGCTGCCCATTGACGCCGCATTGCGCTCTTCATACCTATAGAGAGCATAAACGGCAAAGAGACGACGTTTCATCCGCTTTGCCGCAAGCCGCCTTTTCGTGATATAAGGCGCAAGTGCCTTTGAATACAGCCGTTTATATTGATGGCTGGAGCGACATTCTCTCCGGATCTTGACCCCGGCAGGAGCAGACATGACAGAGCTAAGTGTAACCCTTTCCGATGCAGCGGCAAAACGAATCGCAGCGATCGTCGGCACCGATCCCGGCAAGAGCGCGCTGCGCGTTTCCGTCGAGGGCGGCGGCTGTTCGGGTTTTTCCTACAAGTTCGACCTCACCGACGGCGTGCAGGACGATGACGTGATCGTCGAGAAGAACGACGCCAAGGTGCTGATCGACAGCATGTCGCTGATCTACATGGCGGGCTCGGAAATCGACTTCGTCGACAACCTGCTCGGCCAGTCCTTCCAGATCAAGAACCCGAACGCGGTGGCAAGTTGCGGCTGCGGCACCAGCTTCTCGATCTGAGCCTTCCCACTCGTCTATCCACACCGAACCGGCCGAAGATTGTCTTCCGGCCGGTTTATCGTCTTGTGGCGATGTCGCCGGGCGCGGTAGAAGAAGGCGTCTGAGCGGAATGGGACCCAAGCATGAAGATCGCGACCTGGAACATCAACGGCGTCAAGGCGCGCATCGACAACCTGACGCAGTGGCTGAAGGACAGCAGCCCCGACATCGCCTGCCTGCAGGAGATCAAGACCGTCGACGAAGGCTTTCCGCGGCTGGAAATCGAGGCGCTCGGCTATCATGTCGAGACGCATGGGCAGAAGGGCTTCAACGGCGTCGCCATCCTGTCGAAGACGAAACCCGACGAGGTGACGCGCGGCCTGCCCGGCGATCCGCTGGACGAGCAGTCGCGTTTCATCGAGGCGGTGTTCTCACTGCCCGGCAACCGCGTCGCGCGCGTCTGCTGCCTCTATCTGCCGAACGGAAACCCGATCGATACCGAGAAATACACCTACAAGCTTGCCTGGATGGAGCGGTTGCGCACGTTTGCGGCCGAGCGGCTGGCCAATGAAGAGATCCTGGTTCTGGCCGGCGACTACAATGTCATCCCGGAACCACATGACTGCTTCGATCCGAAGGTTTGGGAGAACGACGCGCTGTTCCTGCCGCAAACCCGGCAGGCTTTCCGCAGGCTGGAAAGCCTCGGACTGACGGACGCGGTGCGCGCCACGACCGACGCTGTTCCTGCCTATACGTTCTGGGATTATCAGGCGGGCGCGTGGCCGAAAAATAACGGCATCCGTATCGACCACCTGATGCTTTCGCCCGAGGCGGTCGATCGCATGACGTCGACGGCGATCGAAAAGCATGTGCGCGCCTGGGAAAAGCCGTCGGACCACGTGCCTGTGGTCGCCTATTTCGACTTCGCGGCCTAACGCGATCGTTCGTGGCGGGCGCTTATGTCGTGCCGCTGCGGTGTGGTCAATCGGTGTTGGCGGTTGCGATCTTGTGCGAGAGCGCGATGGCATTGCGGCGATCGCTTTCGCTGGCCACGGAGAAGGCCTGCTCCTGCAGCGATTCCATCCAGTTGCAATCCTTGGGCTTGCAACGATCGAGCGCCGCGGTCATCAGTGCCAGACCGTTGGTGGACTGACCTTCCTGAAACAGGATATTGCCGAACACGGACATGGCACCGGGGTGGCCGGCCTTGCGGGCCTGGTTCAGCCACTTCTTCGCCTGCTGCGTGCTCGTGGCGCCACCATCGCCGGCAAGCATCATCTGCGCCAGCTGGAACTGTGCCTCGGGAACGCCGAAGGTGGACGCGACCTGGAAGTAGAGCTGGCGCGCCTGCGTCAAATCCGTCTTCACAGGGCTGCCGGGAATGCCGTGCTTATAGTAGCTCGCAAGCGACAGCAGCGCATTGACGAAGAATCCGGTATCCTCTGAGCCCGGCTCGACGCCCTGCTGGGCGATTTCGCTGTAGATCTTGAAGGCTTCGAAATCGTCCTGCGCGACGCCGTCGCCGTCGGCATACATGTTGGCCAGTGCCCAGCGCGAACCGGTATGGCCTTTTTCGGCGGCGTATTTGTAGGCTTCGACGGCCTCTTCCTTCTGGCCGTTCTTGTAGGCCTTGAAACCGAACTTGAAGAGATCGAAGGGACCGGATTCCTTGCTGACGCCCGATTTGATGTCGAACGCAGCGGCGGGGCAGCTGATCGCCGCGCAACAGGCGACGGAAAGCCCCATAAGCATCAATCTGAAAAGTCTGAACTCGAACGTCAGCATTTCACCCGATATCTTTCGTTTCCACCCACGCGAGCCGTGTCGGACATCCTGTCCTTATGGCCTGCGGATAAAGCCCCCTTGGCGAGCGATCCCGCGGTGGGTTCAAAGACCCGCTTGCCCGCGTCGCATCCAGCCCAACGCTCTCCTACGAGAGCGCCCATTTCCAGCGCATCGATCCCATCCGCCCGCTTCCCGGCACGGCCTGTCCGCAATGCATCCATTTCTACTTCCGCGAAACCATTCCGCGGCTTTTCGCTCTCGAAACAAGCGTAATCACCAATTGTGACAAAAGCTGAGCCGCCGTTACCGGCAGCCCTTCCGGGCATCCGACAAACAGTCCGCGGAGAAGAGAAGGAAAGGCGGGATGTTGGTTCGTTCGAGTGACATTGTCCGGCCGAAACACCCTGCAGTACAAGCGAAATTGCGGATGCGGCATCGATGGTGCCACAGCCTGCGCTTGTCTTTTCTGCACTGAATGTAAAACGACCCATGTTACTCTTTACGCACACCCTAAGCCTGTCATTCCCTCGCCCGACTTTACCGCTGCGCCCAGTTTGTGGCGGGAAATGGACAAATTGCCTCAGACATTATCTTACGCGAATGGCGGTAAAAGACTGTTGCTGAATCGTCACAAAATGACACGGCGCAAAAGCATGCTTAACGACGAGAAGACAAAGAAAAGCCCGGCATTTCGCCGGGCCATGACTTGCGCTGCTCTTGAAAGCCTAGAACTTGACCTTGATGCTGGTCGAGATAGCCGCAACCAGATCATTGCCGAAGGAGTAGGTTACGTCGTCGCCGTAGGTTACGCCGTCACGCGTGAAGGTTCCGGATTCGCCGCTGGTGAGGATGCCTACCGAACCCGCAAGACGCCACTCGATATTTTCCGTCGGGCTGTAGGCCGCGCCAACACCAAGCAACCAGCTATCCGTCTGTGAGCCGTAGCCATCGCTGGTGCCGCGATCCCAAGTGACGCTCACTGCGCCGCTCCACTGATCGTTAAACTTATGTCCGATGCCGCCGCTAACGGTCCAACCGTCGCGATAACCGAGATCGAGTGACGTCAGGCCACCCCTCGGGCATGGAAGGCCGTTTGTAGGGCAGAACGGGATGGACTGGAGAACGCTCCAATTCGTCCACTTGACCGAACCGAAGGCAAGCCAATCTGGTGCAATACCACTCTGAAGCTTCAATTCGAGCGACTCGGGCGCTTCAGCGGCACCGGATACGGGCGTTACGCCCTGAAGGTAAATGTTCGCGGGGTTTCCGGGCGTTCTCGGTACCTGCGTGAGGTCCACGGTGCCGGTCAGATTGTCGTACTTGACGCGGCTATTGTAGACGAGGCTTGCACGCAGTGCATATTCCGGAATCTCATACGATACGCCCGCGCGCCATCCCCAGCTATCGTCAGAGATATCGAGACGTCCGACGCCGCTGTAAATGGCAGATGCCGGAGCCGGAATCAACGAGACCAGCTTTTCCTGGAAGCCCTCAATCTCCTGATAGAAAACGCCCCCAATCACACGCAACTGTCCGGGGCCCACATCGAACTTATAAGAACAGGTGGCGCCGTAGTTGTGACTCTCAACCTTCGTCTCGATGTTGTTGTTCGCGCCAGCCCAGTTTGCGCCTGGTTTCGTATGCGCGCCGAAAGGCTCGGAGTAATCGAGCAAGCAGTCAACATCACCGACGCCACCCTTCAAGCCTGCATAGGGAACGGCGTAGTTTGTGGTGTCATCGGCGTGATTTGGCTTGCCGGTGAGGTCACCGCCGCTTGTCGGGACATCCTGCACGTTCTTCAGCTTGCGCTGCGGCATGACGTAGATCACGCCGGACTGTATCGAAAACTGCGATGCGTCAAACAACTGATCGATATTATAGCCACCCCGATCAAGGCCGCCTGCGAAGGACGGTTGAACCAGGGTGGAAAGCAGGACGAGCGACAGGGTTCCTGCCGAGATGCTACGGTATGCCAATGTGTCTCCCCCACTGAGGCAATTGCGATGGCGGGACTGTGACGAGGAGAAGTTAAAATGGCAACTTCGTGAGGGGGCGCGATTGAAAAGTGAGCTAACGGATGCTTTACGTAAAATATTGACGAGCACGTCAATATTTTCGCCATTTAGAAAAAACATCTAAGAACTTCCTGAAACCATGCTGAGGGAAAGACAATCGTTCTACAGAAGCACAGATATGTAACCTTATGATCACAGTTATATTTTTCGCTGAATGTCGCGAAAAAAGCTGTGAAATCAATAATTCCCCGGCGTCAAAACATCGTCATGGACGTGCAATGTGCCAAATCACCGCTGCAAGAACGAAAAAGGCGCCCGATTCACGATCGGACGCCTTGGAATTTAATACTACTGAGCGTTGAATTATTCCGCTTCGGCTACACGCGCCAACGCGATCTTCAGGCTTGCCAACTGCACGGTCAACTCTTCCAGACGCTCGCGCTCGGCGGCGACGATCTCCGGATTGGCGTTTGCCACGAACTTCTCGTTCGACAGCTTGCCGTTGATCCGGCCCATTTCAGCCTCGGTCTTGGCGATCGCCTTTTCCAGGCGCGCCTTCTCTGCGCCGAGATCGATCAGGGTGCCAAGCGGCAGGCAAGCCGTTGCTTCGCCAGCGATGATCTGGGCAGCCCCCTTGGGCGCCTGCTCGGCCAGCGACACGCCATCGACGCGGGCCAGACGCTTGATAGCGGCGTCGTGGCGCGCAACGCGCTCGCGCGTCAGGCTGTTGGCACCGACCAGCACCAGCGGTGCAACCGCCGACGGCGGAACGTTCATCTCCGAGCGGACCGACCGGATGCCCGAGACCAGATCGATCAGCCAGTTGATCTCATCGGCGGCGGCATCGTCGGCATAGGATGGCGACGGCCACTCGGCGTGGCACACCAGGCTATTGCGTTCGACGCCCTCACCTGCCGTATGCGCCCAGAGCTCTTCCGTCATGAACGGCATGAACGGATGCAGCAGCTTGTAGATCTCTTCGAGAACATAAGCGACGCAGGCCTGCGCTTCCTGCTTGGCGCCCTCGTCGGTGCCGCCGAAGATCGGCTTCAGCAGCTCAAGGTACCAGTCGCAGACCTGATTCCAGACGAAGCGATAGAGCACGCCCGCGGCATCGTTGAAGCGGTAGGCTTCGATCGCCTCGGTGACATCACGCTCGGTGCGGGCCAGTTCCGTCAGGATCCAGCGGTTGATCGTCAGTTCGGCGGCTTCAGGCACGAAATGCGGATCGCTGGTGACGCCGTTCATCTCGGCAAAGCGGGTGGCGTTCCACAGCTTGGTGCCGAAGTTGCGGTAGCCGGCGATGCGGGCCGGGTCGAGTTTCACATCGCGGCCCTGTGCCGCCATGATCGCCAGCGTAAAGCGCAGCGCGTCGGCACCGTATTCGTCGATCAGGTCCAGCGGGTCGATGACGTTGCCCTTGGACTTCGACATCTTCTGGCCGTTCTTGTCACGAACCAGCGCGTGAACGTAAACCGTGTTGAACGGCTCGACCGGAACGCCGTTCTCGTCCTTCATGAAGTGAAGGCCCATCATCATCATGCGGGCGACCCAGAAAAAGATGATGTCGAAACCAGTGACCAGGACGTTGGTCGGATAATAGCGGGCCAGTTCCGGCGTCTGCTCCGGCCAGCCGAGCGTCGAGAACGGCCACAGCGCGGACGAAAACCAGGTGTCGAGCACGTCTTCATCGCGCGTCAGGATTTCGCCAGGCTGGAAGTTCTCGAGCTTCTCCTCCACCCAGGCCTTCCAAGGGCCCTCATGGGCGATATAGTGCTGGATGGCAGCCTGCAGGGCTTCCTCTTCGGTCTTCTCGACGAAGACCTGACCGTCGGGACCATACCAAGCCGGAATCTGGTGTCCCCACCAGAGCTGGCGAGAGATGCACCAGGGCTCGATGTTCTCCATCCACTCGTAATAGGTCTTGTCCCAGTTCTTTGGGACGAAGTTGGTGCGGCCTTCGCGAACGGACGCAATCGCCGGTTCGGCAAGCGTCTTCGCATCAGCGAACCACTGGTCGGTCAGCATCGGCTCGATGACAACGCCGGAGCGGTCGCCGAACGGCTGCATGATCTTCTTGTTCTCGACATAGGGGATGTCGTTGCCTTCGGCATCCTTGACCGTGACGGCAAGGCCCTCGGCATTGATTGCCTCGATGATCTTTTTGCGGGCAACGAAACGATCGAGACCGCGATAGTCATCCGGTACGAGATTGATATCATCGACGTCGGACTCGCTCGGAAGCTCGCCGGATCTGGTGATCTCCAGCGCTTGGGCCGCACAGACGGCATAGGGCTCGCCGTCCTCGCGCATAGACGCCTTGGTGTCGAGCAGCCGGTAGAGCGGGATATTGTTGCGCTTGGCGACCTGATAGTCGTTGAAGTCGTGCGCGCCAGTGATCTTCACCGCGCCCGAGCCGAAATCGGGCTCTGGATACTCGTCCGTGATGATCGGGATCAGACGGCGATGCTCTTTCGGTCCGACCGGGATCTCACATAGCTTGCCGACGATCGATGCGTAACGCTCGTCCGAGGGGTGAACGGCGACAGCACCGTCACCCAGCATGGTTTCCGGGCGGGTCGTGGCGATCGCGATGTAGTCGCGCTCTTCCTGGAACGTGACGTTGCCGTCCGCATCCTTCTCGACATAGGTATAGGTCTCGCCGCCAGCCAGCGGATACTTGAAGTGCCACATATGGCCTTCGACCTCGCGGCTTTCGACTTCGAGATCGGAGATCGCCGTTTCGAAATTCGGGTCCCAGTTGACCAGACGCTTGCCGCGGTAGATCAGGCCCTCCTTGTAAAGCGTGACGAAGACTTTCAGGACAGCCTGCGACAGGCCTTCATCCATGGTGAACCGTTCGCGCGACCAGTCGCACGAGGCGCCAAGGCGCTTCAGCTGGTTGAAGATCAGGCCGCCGGACTCGTTTTTCCACTCCCAGACCTTGTCGATGAAAGCTTCGCGACCCATGGCGCGGCGGCCGGGAAGCTGTTGCTCCATCAGCTTGCGCTCGACGACCATCTGCGTGGCGATGCCCGCATGGTCCATGCCCGGCTGCCACAGCACGTCCTTGCCGCGCATGCGCTCGAAGCGGACCATGATGTCCTGCAGCGTGTTGTTCAGCGCATGGCCCATGTGCAGCGAGCCCGTGACGTTCGGCGGCGGGATGACGATGGTGAAGCTGTCGGCGCCCGGCTTGGCATTGGCGCCTGCACGGAAAGCGTCCACCTCATCCCACTTCGCGGCGATCTTGGGTTCAACGGCGGCGGAATCGTAGGTCTTTTCGAGCATTTGGGGACCGGATCTGGAGTTTTTATGATGCGTGGTTGTAAATAGGATGGTTGCCGGCAAGTCAATAAAAAAGCCGCCCCGGAGACCGGAGCGGCTTGTCTGGCAAGGCAGTTCCGATCAGCGGCGCGGGCCGCGGGCCACGCGTTCGATTTCCTCGCGCACAAGACGTTCGACCAGCGTCGGCAGGTTGTCGTCGAGCCAATCGCGCAGCATCGGGCGCAGCATGTCCTCGGCGATTTCATCGAGCGAGCGGCGCTCTGCGCCATCGATGGCGGCGGCCAACTCTTCGAACGAACGGGCGATCTGAAGGCCGGCATCCTGCGACAGCAGCGACTGCTGGGCGTCTTCCATCAGGCTCGGCAGCAGGCGCTCGGACATCGGAGCGGCGACCGCAACAGGGGCTTCGACGGGCTGGGCGGTTGGCTCAGCATAGCGAACGTCTTCGACCGGTGCTGCTTCCACATGTCCGGTGGGCCCGGGTGCCGATGGTGCAGGCGCCGGGGTTTCGAAGGCGACTGGTGCCGGGTCATTGGCCACGGCGGCTGTAACGGCAGGCTGCGCCGCTCGGGCTTCATCCGCCAAGGTCTGCTGTGCCTCGACAAGGTGTGCGGGCGTCGGCTGCTGCTGACGAAATTCCTGCGGCGTTTCGCGTTGCGGCTGCGCAACATTGCGTTCGGAGGCTGCACGCACGCGAGCGGCGACATCGGCCAGCGACATGGCGCGCGCGGGCGCTTCCTGGGCCGGAGCGGAGCCGGCAGAATTGGCGGCGACGAAACGCGGATCGGTCTGCGGTGCGGGATCGGGGAACTCCACGCCGGCATAGGCCTGATCGACGGTCAGCTGAATATCGGAGCCGTTGTCGTCTTCGTCATCACCGTAAACAGGCGGCAGAGAAGCGGACAGTGCCCTGCCCGCGCCCGGCTCATTGCTTTCGATGATCTGGCGGATCGACGCCAGGATTTCTTCCATGGACGGTTCACGCGCTACGCTTGGCTGAGCCATATCTATCCCCGTTATTCCGAAACAACGACCGGATTGCGTGGTCTGGGCATCCGAATCACCCAGACTGTAGGATAGCCGATCAGGGAAAAAAATCATCGCGAATCAAATGAATGCCGCTTTGCACAACTTTCTCGAAGGTCAACATTAATCGCACGGAGCCTTCAATGAAAAACGGACGCCAGAGGCGCCCGCTTTCGAGAAATCAACAGAGAACCGAAGCTCAGAATACAAATTCGCGGGCCTTGGCAAAGCCCGGCAGCGGCTTCACCGACGCATTGAAGAAGACGTTTTCGGAGACGGCGCCGCGCTCGCTGACAAAAACCTTGGCACGCGCAGAACCACCATATCCCTGCACCGTCACCAGACGACCGCCCTCGCGAAGCTGCGCGAACAATGCCGCAGGAACGTCCTCGACTGCGCCGTTGACGAAGATCAGATCATAGGGCGCACCCTTCGTGCTGCCAGCCTCGAGCGATCCGTGGACAACCGAGACATTCGGGTATGCGCCAAGATTGGCCGTTGCCGCTGCTGCGAGAGCCTCGTCTTCCTCAAGCGCAACGACCGATCCGGCCAGCTTCGACAGGAGCGCAGAGACATAGCCGGTGCCGCAACCGACATCGAGCACCACATCGTCCTTGCCGATCGCAGCGAGCTGCAGGAGCTTGGCGAGCGGCGACGGCTGCATGAGGAAGCGTGCCGGCTTGCTGGCCGACGCAGGACAGATCTCGACGTCGCTGTCGATGTAGGAAATCGCCTTTGACTTCTCCGGCACGAAAGCCTCGCGCGGCACGCTCAGAAACGCCGCCTGCACGGAGTGAGAGGTGACATCCGTCGTGCGGATCTGGTTGTCGACCATGTTGGCGCGTGCCGTATCGAAATTCATAGTGTCCTCTCGCCCAATGAAAGCGGTTCTCGCTCATCGTGTCTTAATCGCAGGGCAGCACGCTTTCAAGGCTTCGTACGCGGTTGCAGCAAGAATTCAGAGGAGCTGCGCTCACTCTCGCGCATTGGCGATAATCCGTGGATCAATGCTTCAGCATGTGATAATATTGCAACCGGAGGAATAGGAGGAGACTACCATGTCAGTCATAGCTGAATATTTTTCGCTGTTCGATTTCATCATCGTCGCGACGCTTATCGGCATCGCCTGCTGCGGATTGGTTGGCGGCAAACCGAGCTGATTGCTCGCGCGACCGACATATCGTCGAACCGGAAAGAATAGTCGGCGCATTCAGGTTGCTGTCAGCTTTGTCGGCAATGATTTACGTTGGTTGACAATTGCGCGGGTGGGAATTCGTTGAATAGATCGGTTCTTTTCGGTGGGCTCTTTGTATGCGGCCTGCTGACCATCGTCGTGATGATCCCGCTGGTTCATGCCGGGGCACCGGGTGTTGCAACCAATGGCGTATCACCAATGGTGTCGCTACAGCGAAGCTTCTAACCGCTTTTCGCAGCCAATCCCGTCACGCTTATTTTCCTGTATTGAACGCCCCCTGGCTTACGCAAGTGGCGGCTATTTCTTACGTGCACATGGCCTTGAAGTAAGCAGCAAAAAATGACGCCGGAAATCCGGAAGGTTTTTGAACAACCCCCTTGCGCTCGTTTTCTATTCATTCTAAATCCCCGCCAACGCTTCAAGAGCGTGATCGTTGTGAGGCCTCGTGGCGGAGTGGTGACGCAGAGGACTGCAAATCCTTGCACCCCGGTTCAATTCCGGGCGAGGCCTCCAAACGGTTTTTAAATCTCTGCTATCTGTTGATGCGTTTTGATGCCTCAAGCAATTCACCGGCTTGAACACATTCATTCGCGCCCTCTGCTGAGCGAAATGCCGCGGGCCAAACTCTAAAACATTTCAAAAACAAGCAAATCCTCCGGCCCGTTTCACCGGACAGGAGGATCTTATGTTTAATTAGAACGTTAGACCGTAATCAAGGTCCAACACATTGGCGACGCGGGCCATAATTCGGCTGATAGGTGTTGTCCGACGCGCGGTAGGACCGGTAGCGACTATAGCAATAATCGACGTGAGAGTTGCCGGACTGCACACGCTGCTGCGATCCAATGACGCCGCCGATGATTGCGCCGACAGCGAGGCCACCGATGATCGCACCGGTATCGTCATGACGGCGGTAGTAACGGCGGTCATCATACCGGTACCGGTCACGATCGCTGTAACGATAACGGTTACGGTCACCGTAACAATTCCGATAAGGCCCACAGCGATCGAGCCGACCATTGCTCGGAACGTTGGGCAATCCGGTCAAACCATCGACGGCCTTGCCGCGTGGGTAGCGAACGTCGAAGGCGCTAGCCGGAGAAATGCTTCCCACACACGTCATAAGCGCCAAGATGATGATTGCCAGTTTCTTCATGCTATAAACCTCACAATCTTAAGTGATTATCATTTCATCTAGTGCTGCTAAAACGCCTCGACCTGGTATTCGTTCCAATCGTTTGGTTTTTCTCATTATTTCGCAACACGAAAATATTGACGGAACGCTTTGGAAAGCGCTTCCAAATCTCCCGACCGACACTTTCCTTGGTTTCCGAGCTGCTTTATGACAGCCGCATGACAATAACCCTTGCTGGATGGACATTATGCTGAGCTGGTTTCGGAAACTCATGCCACGCGAAGACCGGTTCTTCGATCTCTTCGCGCAGCACTCGCGCACGGTAGTCGGCGCCGCGGAGGCTCTCGACCAGTTGCTTTCCGGAAACGACACCGAAACGCACTGCGCGCGCATCGTGGCACTGGAAAACGAGGCCGATGACATCACCCGCGACGTGCTGCTGGCCGTGCGCCGCAGCTTCATCACGCCGTTCGACCGGAGCGACATCAAGGACCTGATCCAGTCGATGGACGATGCCATCGACATGATGCACAAGACGGTGAAGACCATCCGGCTGTTCGAGCAAAAGAGCTTCGATCCGCTGATGCAGGAGATGGGCAAGACCATCGTCGAAGCCGCCAACCTGGTAGCGGAGGCCATACCCCTTCTCGACCGTATCAACGCCAACGCTTCGCGGCTGACCGCGATTGCCGAGGCAGTGACGCGCGTCGAAGGTCGATCGGACGAACTTCATGACCAAGGCCTGAAGGACCTGTTTCGACGTCACGGCTCCTCCAATCCAATGGCCTATATCATCGGCAGCGAAATCTACGGCGAGCTTGAGAAGGTCGTCGATCGGTTCGAGGACGTTGCCAACGAGATCAGCGGTATCGTGATCGAGAACGTCTGATGGATGCCACCCTCGCCCTCCCGCTACTGATCGGGCTGATCGCCGTCGCGCTGTTCTTCGACTTTCTGAACGGCCTCCATGACGCGGCGAACTCGATTGCGACGATCGTCTCGACACGTGTGCTGCGGCCGCAATATGCGGTTGCCTGGGCCGCCTTCTTCAATTTCATCGCTTTCCTGTTCTTCGGCCTGCATGTGGCCGAGACGCTGGGAACGGGTATCATCGATCCTGCCATAGTTTCGCCGATGGTCATCTTTGCGGCGCTGATGGGCGCGATCATCTGGAACATCGTCACCTGGGTGTTCGGCATCCCCTCGAGCTCCTCGCACGCGCTGGTCGGTGGCCTGGTCGGCGCCGGCCTCGCCAAGGTCGGCTTCAGCTCGATCGTCTGGAGCGGACTGCTGAAGACCGCTGGGGCGATCGTGATGTCGCCGATGATCGGCTTTCTCCTTGCGCTGTTCCTGGTGCTCTGCGTGTCGTGGATCTTCGTGCGGCAGACGCCGTTCGCGGTCGACCGCACCTTCCGCATTCTGCAGTTCGTCTCGGCTTCCCTCTATTCGCTTGGCCACGGCGGCAACGACGCACAGAAGACCATGGGTATCATCGCCATTCTTCTCTACTCACAGGGCTATCTCGGCGGCAGCTTCCATGTGCCCTTGTGGGTGGTGCTGTCCTGCCAGTCGGCGATGGCGCTTGGCACATTGTTCGGCGGCTGGCGCATCGTGCATACGATGGGCTCGAAAATCACGCGGCTCAACCCGATGCAGGGCTTTTGCGCGGAAACGGGTGGGGCGCTTACGCTGTTCGGCGCCACTTGGCTCGGCATCCCCGTCTCCACGACACATACAATCACCGGCGCGATCATCGGCGTCGGTGCAGCGCGCCGGCTTTCTGCCGTGCGCTGGGGGCTTGCCGGCAACATCGTCATCGCATGGGTGGTAACGTTACCGGCGGCCGCGCTGATCGCTGCGACGTTCTATTGGCTCGCCGGCCTCTTTGCCTAGACGTCAGGCTTGATCAGGAGGCGGATTTCCGCCTTCTGTGCCACCACACAGAAAAGCGTCGCCGCATGCGCCGCGCAACGTGAAGATCGTGCGACAGCACAAGCACGCCGAGCGGCACCATCCAGAAGCCGAGAATCGGCAGGAATCCCAGGAAACCGCCGAAGACAAGCAATCCACCGACCAAAAGGCGAGCGATGCGCGATTTCGGCAAGGGGATACGGGTCGGGCCCATAACAATGTGGCCGGTCGCGTGGTCGATGCCGAAACGCTTGGCAGCCGGTTTTGCTGTGTTCTTGTCGCTCTCAGTCATCCACAGGAGATGGGGATAACTTGAATGATTGCAAGCATTTGTCATTTTTTTGAAAAAACCGCTTGGCAAATCGAGCAAGCATTTGTATTAGCCCACTCACACCGACGCAAGCGGTGATCCCTGGTAGCTCAGCGGTAGAGCATTCGACTGTTAATCGACAGGTCGCCGGTTCGAATCCGGCCCGGGGAGCCAGTTTCTAAAAGGTCTGCATTGAAAAATGCAGGCCTTTTTCTTTTCCTCATCGGATCAATAAACACCTGCGACGGTCGGAGCAGGTCAGTAGCCGCAAGAGCGGCCGTTGCTCGGCCTGAACCCATCTGAGCACGCAGGGTTCATTGAATCCCTCGGTGCATAACCATCGGCCGACCCCATCGAGGTCGGAATGCTGTTGCAGGCCGACAGAAGTGTGGAAAAGCTGACCAGCAGCGCAGCTGTGAGATACCTGAAATATCGGCCCATATGGCTCTCTCCTTGACATGGTGTGACACAAGCCGGACCACGCGACACGCACAGGACGGCTTGTCTCGCCAGTTACCCAGCACTGCGCTTAGAGATAGACAGCGCAGGACTTTGTACAAGACACCAGACTCAGCCCTGCAGCGTATCGACCTTGCGGAGATCGGGAAAAAGCCGTGACCACAGAAGAACGACGACGATCGTGCCGACGCCACCAATGACGCCTGCAGCGACGGGGCCCATGACGCCGGCGAGCATGCCAGATTCGAATTCGCCTAGCTGGTTTGAGGTCCCGATGAACAGCGAGTTGACGGCATTGACCCGTCCGCGCATCGAATCCGGTGTCAGAAGCTGAACGAGCGAACTGCGCACCACGACGCTGACGGTATCCGCTGCGCCTACGACCAACAGCGCGGCAATCGACAGCATGATGCTGGTCGACACGGCAAAGACGATCGTTGCAGCGCCGAACACGGCAACGGCCGCGAACATCTTGATTCCGACCCTGCTGCTCAGGGGGCGTCTGGCCAAAACGATGGACATCGTCAGCGCGCCAATGGCCGGTGCGGCCCGCAAGAAGCCAAGCCCCCAGGGGCCGGCGTGAAGAATGTCGCTTGCGAACATCGGCAGCAGTGCCGTGGCACCGCCTAGCAGCACAGCGAAGAGATCGAGCGAGATGGTACCCAGCATCACTGGGCGGCTCTTGATGAAGGAGACGCCCGCGAAAACAGAGGTCAGCGTGACAGGCTCACGCTTGCTCGGCGTCCACTGCATGCGAATCGAAATCACGTTCACGCTCGCGACCGCAAAGAGGAAAGCGGCGAGCGCGAACGGCGCGACCGGATGGGCGCCGTAGAGGATGCCACCGAGCGATGGGCCGATGATCAATGCCGTCTGCATCATCGATGTCGAGGTCGCGATGGCACGCTGCAGCAGGGACGACGGCATGATGCTGGGCAGCAATGCCGCCATGGTCGGTCGCTCGAAGGCGACAGTGGCGCCCATGATGGTGACTGCAACCAGGATGCCGGCGGGTGTCAACCAATCCTGCCAGGTGGCGATCGCGAGCAGAGCCGAGACTGTTGCCAGGATCAACTGGCAGGCAAGACCAATGTGCCGCCGGTCGAACCGATCCGCGACGTGGCCGACGATGAAGGTGAGAACTACCATCGGCAAGAACTGGCACAGGCCAACGAGCGCCAAGGCGAAGGCGCTATGGGTCTGATCGTAGATCATCCATCCGAGCGCGATTGCAACGCATTGGAACGACAGGGAAGAAAAGACGCGCGAGGCTGCGAAGTTCAGGTAGCCGGGATGGCGTAGAACGCTATCCGGCTGGATTGTTGAAGTATCCATGGATCAATGACTGCCTGACACGCATCCGCGTGCTTCTATTCGTTTATGCTGCAGTCGTTTCCGCCCGGCGCACCATACTTGTCAACTGTATCGGCATCGTTTTGGGGTTTGATTCGGCGCATTAACGAAAGAGTGACCGTCGCAGTCGGTTCAATTTGGTGACATGTTGTCAGTGGTAGACTGCACTCACAACATTATCCCGATTGTGAACCGAAAAATCTCTACCTTTTCCTCGTGGAAGCACGAGGTTTGCTCGATGTCGGCGGAGGTGTCAGCGCGCCCTCGGCGTAGCAGTATCCCGCTACCCATCCGCCAGTTGCAAACAACTTGCTGGTGCCTTCCGCATGCCACTGACAGGTCAACGATGTGGCGTCCCATGCGGTGACCGCGACATCGTTGATGCCCTTACCCGCGTAAACGGCGTTCGGATTGCCGGTCAGCTGCCATCCGGGTGGTGTTTCTAGGCGCCACGATACCCGTTGCCCTTGCCGTGGCTTTTCGCGAAGACCGAATTCGGGCGTCTGGCAGCGCTTTGTGGCCGGGTCGCATGCAAGCTTGGTCTCCGACATCTGCGTGGGCGTATCACGCACCACCGTCTGGCAACTGCTCAGCGCAAGCGCCATTACCGTCACAACCAAGGCGACATCGTACCACATAACCGGCCTCCCATCCGTCTGAGTTACAGAGGAAGACTACAACATTGTGCGGGATGGCGCGCTTCACCGTTTGGCTGATCTAGCTTATCAGGATCAAGACCGCGATCCCGCGATCAAGCGTAACGGCGGGGCGCCTTGGACTTTTCCTTCAAGCTTTCAAACAGCGTATAACCTCCCGTCCACCGCCCGAAGCCGCTGGAGATGTTGATGTGACCCGCAAGGCCGATGTTTCGGAGATCGGTTTTCCAGAGGTGCGCATAGAGTGTCAGCCTGTCGAGTTCCATGTAGTGGTCGTTGAGGCTACCGACGGTGATACTCGGAAAGGGGAGCCGGTGGGTTGGCATCGATCCAAAACGAACGGCACCGGGATGCCGCTTTTCGGTTGGGCGCAGATCGCAGGGAGCGACGAGCAGTGCCCCCTTGATGCGGCGCGCCGACGGCCTGTCGGCAAACTTGGCCGCGAGCAGGCAGCCGAGACTGTGCGCTACGATGAAGGCCTCACCGTGCTGCAGGAGCGCCAGTTCAAGCCTGGCTGCCCACCTGTCCACGAGCGGTGCACCCCAGTCTTCCTGCTCAACGAGGACGCTGTCAGGGTGATCCTGAAGCCAGAAGCGCTGCCAATGCCCCTGATCCGAGCCGTTGAGGCCTGGAATGATCAGCGTCGCGGTCATCGCCCCGCCCCTCCGCTACAAGTCTGAATAGCGGGGCGTGTGAAGCAGTGCCGAGATCTCCTCGGTCATCTGCATGATTCGCTCGCGCAGATCCGTTCCCGTACCGTCGTCGATATCTTCACTTCCAAAACAGTATCGCGCCTCGTGCAGTTCAAGCCGCGCTTCCAGCTGGTCCCGTATGGTGCAAAGGCGATCGAAGTGCCGCGTAACGCTCATGGTCTGCTCCTGTCCGGCCTGCCAATATTGGCGGCCCGTTGAACAGAAGTATTGTCTATATTTTTAGTGGATTAAAGAAATCAGCGTCCACGCCGAGAGACGCAGGTGAAAAAATCGTCACGTGCCGATCCCGACTTGGCTGCAATCACAGCGCGACACGCGGGAATGCTGCATCGTCATTTCGGCCGTGTGCGACAGCAGCGTTAAATCTTTCTGGCGGTGGAAACTTTTGATCCACCTCCTGCGTAGTTTCGTAACAGATACCAACGAGAAGAACGGGGATTGAGTCCATTGCCTGACGCCGCAGTAAAACCGGTTATCGTTTGGTTTCGCAAGGATCTTCGCCTCGACGACAATCATGCGCTGTATGCAGCATGCGCCTCCGGGCGGCCCGTTATTGCGCTGTACATACGCGAGCCGTCTCCAGCTGGCACCGGCCCGCTTGGCGGCGCGCAGGCGTGGTGGTTGCACCACTCTCTGGTGTCCCTCGACGAATCGCTGAAGGCGCTTGGCGGTGCACTCCACCTGGTGAGCGGTGATGCTCTCGACGTGCTGCTCGGTGTGATCAAGAGCAGCGGCGCCGACATGGTGGTGTGGAACCGGCGCTACGATCCAGCTGGGATTGCGGTCGATACCCGCGTCAAGCGCGAGCTTGAACGACAGGGACTGGAGCCGAAGAGCTTTGCCGGGCAGTTGCTGCACGAGCCGTCACGGCTGAAGACCGGCGGCGGCACGCCATACCGGGTCTACACGCCCTTTTGGCGGGCGCTAGAGAATTCCGGCGAGCCGCCTCGCCCGCTCGACATTCCATCGAAGATCAGCTTCGCGCGTCCATTGAGTTCGGGCGAGAAGCTGAAATCCTGGGCGCTGCTGCCGACAAAGCCCAACTGGGCGAAGGGGTTTTCGGACATCTGGACAGCCGGCGAAGATGCCGCGCGCGAAAGGCTGTCCGACTTTCTCGAACAAGGTCTCGATGGCTACAAGGACAATCGCGATTTTCCGGCGAAGCAGACGACCTCCCTGCTCTCCCCCTATCTGGCGCTTGGCGTGATATCGCCTGCGCGGATCTGGGAGGAGACGCGCGGTTTATCAGTTCCTGCCGAGGATCTGGTACATTTTCGCAAGGAGCTGGCCTGGCGCGAGTTTTCCTACCATCTGCTGTTTCATTTCCCGAAGCTGCCTTACGAGAACTGGAACGGTAAGTTCGACGGCTTCGGCTGGAACAACGATACCGCTCAATTCCGTGCCTGGACGCTCGGAATGACCGGCTATCCGATCGTCGATGCCGGCATGCGGCAACTCTGGCAACATGGCTTCATGCACAACCGCGTGCGGATGATCGTGGCGTCGTTCCTGATCAAGGACCTGATGATCGACTGGCGCCGCGGCGAAACCTGGTTCCGCGATACGCTGATCGACGCCGATCCGGCCAGCAATGCGGCGAGCTGGCAGTGGGTTGCCGGTTGCGGCGCTGACGCGTCGCCGTTCTTCCGGATATTCAACCCGATCCTGCAGGGCGAGAAGTTCGATCGGGACGGCGATTATGTACGCGAGTTCGTGCCCGAACTGGCAACGCTCGACAACAGATACATCCACAAGCCGTTCGATGCACCGAAGGCTGTCCTTGAGAAAGCCGGCATTGCGCTGGGCGAAACCTATCCGAATCCGATCGTCGATCACGCCGCCGCCCGTGATCGGGCGTTGAAAGCCTATAGCGCCATAAAGGATGCAGCATGAACGCTCATTTTCACCACCCGCCCCGCCGCCTGAAGATCGCCGTCATCGGTTCCGGCGTATCGGGAGCGTCGGCCGCGTGGGCGCTGAACCCGCTGCATGACGTGACCCTCTACGAGAAGGAAAACCGGGCCGGTGGTCACACCGCAACGGTTGACGTGGATTATGACGGCTTGAGCATTCCTGTTGATACAGGCTTCATCGTCTATAACGAACCGAACTACCCGAACCTGACCGCTCTCTTCGCAGAACTCGGCATTGCAACGCATGCCAGCGACATGAGCTTCGCGCTGTCGCTTGATCACGGCAAGCTGGAATGGAGCGGTGCCGGGCTGTCGTCGCTGTTCGCGCAGAAGCGCAATCTGCTGCGACCGTCCTTCCTGCTGATGATTCGCGAGATCCTGCGCTTCAACAAGACCTGCTTGCTCGATCGCGCCGCCGGCCACCTGGTCTCACGCTCGATTGGTGATTATCTCGACTGGCGTGGCTTTTCGCCCGGCTTCACCAACAACTATCTCGTGCCGATGGCAGCCGCGATCTGGTCGACGCCGGCGGCGAAGATGCTGCAGTTTCCGGCTGAGCATTTCATCAATTTCTTCGACAATCACCGGCTGATCTATTCGAAGCAGCATCAGTGGCGCACGGTCACCGGCGGCAGCCGCAGCTATCTCGAAAAACTGCTGCAGCCACTGGGTGACCATCTGAAGCTCGGTCTTGGCGTACGTGCTGTCATGCGGAATCAGGCCGGCGTGACCGTCATCGATGACAGCGGCGAGGAGACGCATTTCGACAAGGTGATCTTCGCTGCCCACAGCGACCAGACACGACGCATGCTCGTCGACGCCACGGAACAGGAAAAGAGGTTGCTTGCAGCGGTTCCCTACCAGCCGAACCGCGTGGTCCTGCATCGCGATCCGAAGCTGATGCCGCAGCGCCGCAAGGTCTGGGCATCGTGGAATTATCTGCGGTCGAGCTCGGAGGATGGAAACGCCGATGTTGCCGTCACCTACTGGATGAACCGGCTGCAGGCGATCGATGACCGGTTTCCGCTGTTCGTGACGCTGAACCCCGATCGTGAGCCGGATCCGCGCAAGGTGTTTGCCGAATTCAGCTACGATCATCCGCAGTTCTCCGCCGACAGCGTGCAGGCGCAGCGCGCGCTTGCCGACATGCAGGGGCACAACAACAGCTATTTCGCTGGCGCCTGGACAGGCTATGGTTTCCACGAGGACGGACTGAAATCCGGGCTGAAGGCGGCAACCGCGCTTGGCGCGATCCTGCCATGGAGCACGGTCGGCCGCGCCGAAGATCTTGAACCGGAGCTGGATGCGGTCGCATGACGCAACGCCGCGAACGACAGGGTGTCAGCATGAGCCGCAACGGGCCGCCGCCCGAGGCTGCCGCTGCGCTCTATGTCGGCGACGTCATGCACCATCGCATGAAGCCGTTCGGGCATCGTTTTCGCTACCGCGTCTTCTCGATGGCGATCGACCTCGATCGGCTGGACGAGGCTGACCGGCTTTCGGTGCTGTTTTCGGTGAACAAGCGCAACGCGGTCTCGTTCCACGAGCGTGATCACGGGGGCAGCAAAGGCGCGCGCGCGCATGCCGACGCGCTGCTTGCGCATGCCGGGCTGTGCGCCAGGCGCATCATGCTCGTTTGCTACCCCCGCATCCTCGGTTATGTTTTCAACCCGCTGTCCGTCTATTATGCCTATGGCGAGGACAACGCGGTGATCGCGATGATCTATGAGGTTCGCAACACGTTCGGCGAGCGTCACACCTATGTATGCCCTGTCGGCGCCGACGATGTCTGCGAGGCCGGTATCCGGCAGAGCTGCGACAAGATCTTTCACGTGTCGCCGTTTATCGGCATGGGCATGCGCTACAATTTCCGCATGCTGCCGCCGGGTGCGGAAATACGCTGGCGCATCCTCGAGACCGATGCGACCGGTCCACTATTGGCCGCGACTTTCGCGGGAACGCAGGTCAGCCTCAGCACCGCGACATTGGCCAGACTCACGGCGGCGATCCCGTTTCTGCCGATCAAGATCGTTGGCGGCATCCATTGGGAAGCGCTGAAACTATGGTTGAAGGGCGCGAAATACATCTCGCGACCAGCGCCACCGGCTCCCGTCAGCGTGGTCGTGCCGCGGGAAATGGCCGAGGCGGCTGAATGACTTGCGAGCGGTTCCTCAGTCGCCACGATTTCGCCGAAAGTAGCACTGGAAATCCGTTTGGATTTTCCAATTTTTACGATAGCGTTCGAACAAATCGCCGGGGGGCGAAGTTTCAGCGCATCGTTGTCCTGAGCCGTCCGCGCAATGCCGGGGGAGAAAACCATGAGTGATCTTAACGACGTGAAGGCTTCGGCGATCCTGCTGTCGCATGAGAATATCGGCAAGGTTTCAAAGGGGCTTCCGCTACGGGCGCGGTTTGCGTTGCGGGCTATGCTGCGGATGCAATACGGCTCGCTAACGATCGTTCTTCCCGACAGCCGCGTCGTGCTGGTGAAGGGCAATCTCGCCGGCCAGCACGCGGAGCTTCATCTGAAGAACTGGAACATCGCCTACCGGGCGCTCTCAAGCGGCACGATCGGGGTGGCCGAAACCTATATGGATGGCGACTGGGACAGTCCCGATATCTCGGCGTTTCTCGAGCTGTTCATCGTGAACGACGAAGCGATCCAGGAATATGCCAACGGCAAGGGCGGCATTGCCCGCGTCGTCGAGCGGGTCCGCCACTGGATGAACACCAACACCAAGAAGGGCTCGAAGCGCAACATCTCGGCGCATTACGATCTCGGCAATGATTTCTACAAGCAATGGCTCGACCCGACGATGACATATTCGTCGGCGCTCTATTCGACCGGCGCCAACGATCTGCAGTCGGCGCAGAACGCGAAATATCGGGCACTGGCAGAAGCGACGGGGATCAAGCCGGGAGACCATGTGCTTGAGATCGGCTGCGGCTGGGGCGGTTTTGCCGAATTCGCCGCAAGCGAACTGAACTGCCGGGTGACCGGCCTGACGATCAGCCGCGAACAGCTGGCATTCGCCGAAGATCGCATCCGCAAGGCGGGTCTCAGCGACAAGGTGGATTTCCGCTTCCAGGACTATCGCGACGAGACCGGCGTCTACGACAAGATCGTCTCGATCGAAATGTTCGAGGCTGTCGGCGAGAAGTACTGGCCAGCCTATTTCTCGAAGCTGGAACAATGCCTGAAGCCCGGCGGAAAAGCAGGCTTGCAAATCATAACGATTCGCCCGGAATCGTTCGAGCAGTACCGCAGCAATCCCGACTTCATCCAGAAGTACGTTTTTCCCGGCGGCATGCTACCCACCCGCGAGCATCTGGCCGAACTTGGCCGCAAAGTGAATTTGTCACTGGTGCGAGACTTCGGTTTCGGGTTAGACTACGCTCGTACTCTTGCCGAGTGGCGGGAGCGTTTCTGGTCCGTGTGGGAACGAGTTCGCCCTCTGGGCTTCGACGAGCGTTTCAAGCGTCTCTGGGAATTCTATTTGTTTTATTGCGAAGCAGGCTTCCGCGCCCGAAACATAGATGTCCGTCAGGTCGTCTTTTCGCGGAGCTGACGAGAGCGGATGGCGGGACCAGACAGTCGACCTCCTGTCCCGGCCGCCATCCGCCTCGTCTATTCGCTGCCGGCAGCACCACTGGCGGCTCTCGGCCTTCCGCTCTACGCTTTCGTTCCGACCTATTACACCGAGACGATCGGGCTCCCTATGGCTGCGGTCGGCTTCACGCTGCTGATCGTTCGGCTCTTCGATGCGATCAGCGATCCCGTGGTCGGCGTGCTCGCCGACAGGTTTCGGCCAAGGATGGGGCGGCGGAAATTATGGTTCGCACTGTCGCTTCCCTTCGCGGCTCTTGCAGCGTTCATGCTCTACTCGCCGCCTGACGATGCGACGACGCTCTGGCTTGGTTCATGGGGCGCGATGCTGTCGCTCGGCTTCACGCTTGCCGTCGTCCCCTACTCGGCCTGGGGCGCAGAGCTGATCTCCGACTATCGCGGCAGGACATCGCTCGCGGCGATGCGCGAGGCACTGACATTGGTGGGAACGCTCATTGCCATCGTGCTGCCGTTCGCGGTCGGAGCGAGGAGCGACACTAGTTTGCCCGGTCTCGGTCTGCTTGGCGCCTTCGTGGCCATCTCCCTGCCGCTGGCAGGCGCGCTGGCGATCTGGAAAGTGCCTGAGCCACGGCTGCCGCCGGAAACTCGCCTGGCGTTTGGCAAGGGCTTGCGCCTGATCGCCGCGAACAAACCGTTCCGGCGGTTGGTGAGCGCGTTCTTCCTGAACGGCTTTGCGAACGGCATTCCCGCGACGTTGTTTCTCTATTTCGTCTCGGACCGCCTCGGGCTTGCGGAAGCCCGCGGTCCCCTGCTGTTCGTCTACTTCCTCTCCGGTATCGCCGGCATTCCCTTGGCGACATGGGCGGCCGGGCGGGCTGGCAAGCATCGCGCCTGGTGCTGGGCAATGCTGGCCGCCTGCGGTGCGTTTGCCTTCGCGCCAATGCTTGAGGTGGGATCGATCAAAGCCTTCGGGGCGATCTGCGTCTTCACCGGTTTGATGCTGGGTTTCGATCTCGCGCTGCCGCCGGCGATCCAGGCGGACGTGATCGACGCGGATACGGACATGTCGGGCGAGGCGCGTGGCGGGATCTATTTCGCGGCGTGGGGACTGGCGACGAAGGCGTCGCTGGCGGCGGGCGTCGGACTGGTGTTTCCGATCCTTGCGGCGTTTGGCTTCGAGGCATCAGGGGGGACCCAGAATACGCAGACGGCTCTCACCGCGCTTGCCGTGACCTATGCATGGATACCCATCGCATTGAAGCTTTGCGCCGTCGGATTGATGTGGAATTTTCCGCTGGACGAAGGGGCACAGAAAGCGCTGCGGTTGCGGATCGAGGCGCGCTGACTATTCCGCCGGGTGCGGCGTCACCGGACGGTGACGATCCGCGCGCGGGCGCTCCTGCCAGCCGGTTGCCCGATTGACCAGCCAGAAATAGAGACTGTAGGGCAAGAGGTTCAGCGCCTTCAGTGCGAAGGTGAAGCGCTTGGGGAAGGTAATCTCGAAGCTCTGCTGCTTGAGGCCGGCGCATATCTGTGCGGCCGCCTCCTCGACAGAGACCAGCGACGGCATCGGGAATTCGTTCTTGCGGGTTGCGGGCGTATCGACAAAGCCCGGATTGATGAGCTGGATGCGGATGCCCATCTTGTCGAGATCGAACTTCAGGCTTTCGGCCATGTTGATGAGCGCAGCCTTGGTGGCGCCATAGGCGGCACCGGTGGGCAGTCCGCCATAGCCGGTGACCGAGGAAACAAAGGCGATCTGACCCTGCCCCTTGCCCTTCATGTGACGGACAGCCGGCACCAGGCAATTGACCACGCCCTGTAGATTCACGGCGAAACTCTGTTCGAAATCTTCCCGCTTCAGCTCTTCGGCATGCACAGGCAGATAAACACCTGCGTTGAAGACGGCAAGCGCCAGAGCACCATGCTCATATTCGATCGAGGCGAGCACATGTTCCATGTCCTCGGCGTTGGTGACGTCGCCATCGAGTACGATGATGCTGCCCGACAATTCATTGGCCTCGGACTGCAACTCGGCCAGCTTTTCATGATCGCGCGCGGTGACGGCAACCTTGTAGCCTTCGCCCGCCAGCTTCAGCGCCAGAGCCCTGCCGATGCCAGAGCTCGCGCCCGAAATCCAGGCAATTCCATGTTCGGGACGAGCTACAAAATCGTTCATGGCGCAATTCCTCCGGTTAAATCAGCAACGCCGAAACAGGCCCGGAAGTTCCTCGACATCTCCCGGGACAAAGCCTCTATCACGCTAATGTGGCTGCTTTCAGCCGATCAGGTCGCCGATCAGCTGGCGGAAGGAACCGGTAAATTTCACCGGTGCATCGAGAACGGAAAATGCAATGCAGGGACGATCGTTCTCGGCGACAGGCCGATGATCAATCGTCTCGTCGGCGACCGAAATATCGCCCGGGCCGAAGCGGCCGCGCTCGTCGTTGAAGGCGCCGTCGAGAATGAGCGTCAGTTCCATCCCCTTGTGGGTGTGAGCGGGCATGGCCCGTCCAGCCTTGATCCACATCAGACTGACCTCGCAGCCGTCGATATCGACGGAAAACTCCTTGAAGCCGGGAAGCTTGGTCTTCCATGGCACGGTATCGACATCGACGCCCATCAGGCTTCGAATGGCACGAGGAAAGATGCCCTTGCCCGTCTTGGCCGGTGTCGAGGTGTTCGCCATCGGCGGTGCAGATGCAAAGATCTTGGCCAGACGCCCATTGCGGTCGGCAATCTTTGTCTCCGGCGTCTGCTCCAGTTCCTGGCCAGCCAGAAGCTCCAGATCCTGCACAAGCATGCGGTGATCAGGCTTCATTTCGAGATGCGATTCGACCAGCACACGTGCCGGCTCTGGGAGAGATCCGGCAACGTAATGCGCCATCAATGCATCGACCGTGTCGATATGCTCGTGAACCATGATGGTTTCGGTCGTTTCCGCTTTCGGTGATTGCTTTGTCATCACCCTTACGATGAAAGTCAATGCTCGGATCACCCGACACGGCCGGATCTCGGCGCCGAACGGCTTTCGCTGGCGTAAAGTCTAATTTTACCGCGGTAGTCAAAGCGGTGGAAAAGCTTTTCTTGCCAACCTAGCCTTGTGAAGGGAAAAGACCGTTCCTAAACTAAGTGTTCCAAAGAGGCAGATTCCATGACCGTCCATCCTTCCGTCCTAGAAGCCATCGGAAACACCCCCCTGATCAAGCTGAAGGGCGCGTCGGAGGCAACCGGCTGCACCATTCTCGGCAAGGCGGAATTTCTCAATCCGGGCCAGTCGGTCAAGGATCGCGCGGCGCTCTACATTATCCGCGACGCGGAAAAGAAGGGCTTGCTGCGGCCGGGCGGCGTGATCGTCGAAGGCACCGCGGGCAACACCGGCATCGGCCTGACGCTGGTCGCCAAGGCACTCGGCTATCGCACGGTGATCGTCATCCCCGAGACGCAGAGCCAGGAAAAGAAGGATGCGCTGAAGCTGCTCGGCGCCGAGCTGGTCGAGGTTCCGGCCGTCCCCTACAAGAACCCCAACAACTATGTGAAGGTTTCCGGGCGGCTGGCCGAACAACTTGCAAAGACCGAGCCGAACGGTGCGATCTGGGCCAACCAGTTCGACAACGTCGCCAACCGGCAGGCGCATATCGAAACAACCGCCAGGGAGATTTGGGCCGACACGTCAGGCGAGGTCGATGGCTTCATCTGCTCCGTCGGTTCCGGCGGCACGCTGGCCGGCGTCGCGATGGGCCTGAAGGGGTTCAACAAGGACATCAAGATCGGCATTGCCGACCCCGATGGCGCGGCGCTTTACGAGTTCTACAAGAACGGCGAGCTTAAGTCCGCCGGTTCCTCGATTACCGAAGGCATCGGCCAGGGCCGGATCACCGCCAACCTCGAAGGCTTCACGCCGGAGTTCGCCTACAACATCTCGGACAGCGAAGCCCTGCCCTACGTCTTCGATCTGGTAGAGCATGAAGGGCTTTGCCTTGGTGGCTCGTCGGCAATCAACATTGCTGGCGCCGTAAGGTTGGCGCGAGACCTCGGCCCCGGTCACAAAGTGGTGACAATCCTTTGCGACTACGGCAACCGCTATCAGTCGAAGCTTTTCAATCCCGATTTCCTGAACTCTAAAAGCCTGCCGCTTCCGGCCTGGCTAACCTCGACGTCGGATATCAGCATCCCCTACGAACCAGCAGCGTGAGACCCGATGCCCGTTAGTGCGCTTTATCGTGACGACTTCTATCTCTCGACATGCGAGGCCGTCGTCACAGCCGTTCACGACGACGGGGGCATCGAGTTCGATCAGACCTGCTTCTATGCAACCTCGGGCGGCCAGCCGGGCGATACAGGCTTTCTGGAGCGCGCGGACGGCAGCAAGATCGTGCTTGGCCAGACCCGGCATGGCGAGACGAAGGATATTATCGTTCACGTACCACTCCCCGACCAGGCGCCGCTCACCATCGGTGAGACCATGGTGTTGCATGTCGATTGGGCGCGGCGCCACAAGCTGATGCGGATGCATACCGCCTGCCACCTGTTGTCCGTCGTGTGCTCCTATCCGATCACCGGCGCTGCCGTCGGCGAGGACGAGAGCCGCGTCGATTTCGACATGACCGACACGATTGACAAGGACGAGGTGACCGCCAAGCTGATGGCACTCGTCGAGCAGAAACATCCTGTCTATCTGCAATGGATCACTGACGAGGAACTGGCTGCAAACCCCGGGATCGTCAAATCAAAGAATGTACGCCCGCCGGTTGGACTCGGGCGCGTCAGCCTCGTCTGTATCGGCGAGAACTCTGCGATTGACAGCCAGCCCTGCGGCGGCACACATGTTGCCGAAACGCAGGAAGTCGGACAGATTCACATCGCCAAGATCGAAAAGAAGGGCAAGGAAAACCGCCGCTTCCGTATCCGCTTCGGCGCCCCCGTCGTCGAAGCATGAGAATTGAGGAGAGATCAGAATGAGCGAGACCACGAGCCGCTTCGTCGTTTCGGCCGATTGGGTCGAGAAGAAGATTGGCACTGACGGGTTCAAGGTGGTCGATGCCTCCTGGTACTTGCCAGCGCACAAGCGCGACGCCAAGGCCGAGTATGCGGCGGGGCACGTTCCCGGTGCTGTTTTCTTCGACCAGGACGCGATTGCCGATCATTCGACCGGCCTGCCGCATTCCCTGCCCTCACCGGAACTGTTTGCCAGCGAAGTTGGCAAGCTCGGCATTTCCGACACAGATACGATCGTTGTCTATGACGGCCTGGGTTTCTTCTCGGCTCCGCGCGTCTGGTGGATGCTGCGGACCATGGGCGCGCAGGACGTCTATGTCCTCGATGGCGGTCTTGATGGCTGGAAGGCCGATGGTCGTGCAGTCGAGAGCGGCACGCCGACGCCTGCAGCAGCGGTGTTTAAGGCGAAATTCCGTTCCGACAAGGTGATCCCGTTCGAGACCATGCGCGCTATCGTCGATGACGGCTCCGCCCAGATTGCCGATGCGCGCGGCGCTGGACGTTTTACCGGCGATGAGGCAGAGCCCCGGGCCGGCATGCGCTCCGGCCATATGCCCGGCGCCCGCAGCCTGCCGGCAACGAGCCTTTCGGCCAATGGCCGTTTCAAGGATATAGCGACGTTGAAGACGATGATCGCGGATGCCGGAATCGATCTGTCGAAGCCGGTGGTCACGAGCTGTGGCTCGGGCGTGACCGCCGCCGTGATCATGCTGGCACTGCAATCGGTAGGGCATGACGACAACGCGCTCTACGACGGCTCCTGGAGCGAATGGGGATCGCGCGACGACACACCTGTCGTCACCGGCTCCGCCGAACCGGTTAAAGCGTGACCATGGGAAAGACGCCCGTATCACTCCAGGCACATGTCACCCATCTGGCAATGACCTCACCGCCGAAGACGAGCCTTCCGGTACCGGTCAACATCCAGACGGCGATCATGCGCGCGCCGGAAATTCCGCTGCCGTTCTATCGTTATCTTTACCGCCAGGTGGGTGCCCGCTGGCAGTGGGTCGATCGTCTCCGGATGAACGATGAAGAGCTGACGGCAACGCTCCACGACAAGCGCAACACGATCGGCGTGCTCTACGTCAACGGCGCTCCGGCCGGGTTTTACGAGTATCTGACCATCGACGACGAAACGATCGAGCTCAGCCATTTCGGACTGTTCGAGCATGCGCTGGGGCTGGGGATCGGCAAGTGGTTCCTGCTGCAGACGCTTTATGCGATCTGGACGCAAAACCCGGTGCGGGTGACGACCACCACCAACAATCTCGACCATCCGCGCGCACTGCAGCTCTACCAGATGTTCGGCTTCTCCCCCGTCTCGACAGGTACCGCGATCGTGCGGCCTTTGAGCGACAAGGAACTGCTGGAGCTCGCAAAAAAGAGCTGATCCGCAAGGATCGGGTGGTTCGGCGGTTTTGGAACCGGCATTCAAGGCAAGCTCGAAAAGGAGATTTGCCATGACCGCCATCCGCTTTACCGCCATGCCATCCGTCGATGCCGACCACATGTGGAACGGCGGGCGGGATGCCTACGACAATCCGCCGGAGACGATGATCTCGGATGGGCCGGGCCATCCCTGCCGTCATTGCCTCGGCAATATCGACGCGGGTGAGGAACTTCTGGTCTTTGCCTACCGGCCGTTCCCGACGCTGCAGCCCTATGCGGAGACCGGGCCGATCTTCCTGCACAAGCGGAATTGCAGCCGTTATTCCGCCGAGGAAATCCTGCCGCCGCTGCTGACGACGAGCCCGGATTTCATTTTGCGCGGCTACAGCGAGAACGACAGGATCGTCTACGGCACCGGTGCCGTCATCCCTGTCTCGAACATATCTGATTATGCAGCGATGCTTCTTGCAAAGCCTGAAGTCGCCTACGTGCATGTCCGCTCGGCGCGCAACAACTGCTATCAATGCCGGATCGACTGATAACGTTGAAGCTGGCCGCATCGCATACGGCCAGCTTCAACTCACGTTACGTGATTTCTTCAGGCAACGTTCAAAATGCTTTCCGCAGCGTAAGGTTCGTAGCCCAAAGCCTCGGCCACCGCCTTGTTGGTCACCCTGCCCTTGTGCACGTTTAGGCCGTTTCGCAGGTGCTTGTCCTCGGCGATGGCGCGCAGGCCGCGATCGGCAAGCGCCAAGCCGTAAACCAGTGTTGCGTTGTTCAAGGCATGCGCCGAGGTAACAGGGACGGCGCCGGGCATATTGGCGACGCAGTAGTGCACAACGCCATCGACCTCATAGGTCGGATCGGAATGGGTGGTTGCGTGCGAGGTCTCGAAGCAGCCGCCCTGATCGATGGCGACGTCGACGATCACGGCGCCCTTCTTCATGCCTGATAACATTTCGCGAGTAACAAGCTTCGGGGCGGCTGCGCCGGGGATCAGGACCGCGCCGATGACCAGATCGGCAGTAAAGACCTCGTCCTCCAGCGCCTGGATGCTTGAATAGCGAGTGTGGATGCGGCTTGCGAAGAGATCGTCGAGCTGGCGCAGCCGCGGCAGGGACTTGTCGAGGATGCTGACGTCGGCGCCCAGTCCGGCGGCGATCTTGGCGGCGTGAAGGCCGACTACGCCGCCGCCGATGATGGCAACCTTGGCCGGCAGCACGCCCGGCACGCCACCGAGTAGAATACCGAGGCCGCCATTGGCCTTCTGAAGCGCCGTCGCGCCCGCCTGGATCGACAGGCGGCCAGCGACCTCCGACATCGGCGCCAGCAGCGGCAACCCGCCGCGCTCATCCGTGACGGTCTCGTAGGCGATCGCGGTCACGCCCGATGCCAGCAGACCCTTGGTCTGCTCCGGATCCGGCGCTAGATGCAGATAGGTGTAGAGGATCTGTCCTTCGCGCAGTTGCGCCCACTCGGACGGCTGCGGTTCCTTGACCTTGACGATCATGTCGCACTTTTCGAAAATATCCTTGGCCGAAACGGCGATCCGCGCGCCTGCGGCGGCATAGGCCGCATCGTCGGCACCAATACCGGCGCCGGCCTTGGTCTCGATCCAGACCTCGTGACCGTGGGCCACATACTCGCGCACGGAAGCCGGCGTCAGGCCGACGCGATATTCGTGGTTCTTGATTTCCTTCGGGCAGCCGACACGCATCGATGTTCCTCTCTTGTTTTTTCCTCCGTCCAGCGGAGGATTTGATCTGAGGAATCCAATCACCAGCCGTGCGAAATGTCCTTGCAAAGAGGATTTGCCTGCGGGCCATTTTTCGAAGAATATTGCACGTAGAGGCAAGTAATCGAAAGTTCTTCGAATGGCGGAACTCGACACCATCGATCATGCGATATTGAAGGCGCTGCAATCCAATGCCCGTATCACCAACGCCGACCTCGCGGCGAAGGTCGGCCTGTCGGCGTCGGCCTGCTCCCGCCGTCTCGACATTCTCGACCGCAGCGGCGTAATCCTCGGCTACCACGCACATGTCTCGCCGAAGGCGCTCGACTACAAGATGATCGCCATCGTCCACATCTCGCTGTCCGGCCAGTTCGCCAAGACGCTGTCGGAATTCGAGACTGCTGTAAAACGCTGTCCCAATGTGCTGGTCTGCTATCTGATGTCGGGCGAATACGACTACATCCTGCGCGTCGCGGCGCGCGATCTCGAAGATTACGAGCGTATTCACCGCGACTGGCTGTCCGCGCTGCCGCACGTCGTGAAGATCAATTCCAGCTTTGCGCTACGAGAGGTGATGGACCGACCGAATGTCGGCCTGTAAGGCTGACGGGTGATCGTTCGGCGCTGCGCCGTCTGGTAGACATTTTCATGGCACGGCCTAAACCTGCGCGATAAGACGACCTTATGAAATCGAAGACCCAAGGCTATATTTTCGTTCTTCTGGCGATCACCATTTTCTCCATCCAGGACGGCATCTCGAAACATCTCGGCAGCGCCTACCCGCCCGTCTTCGTGACGATGATCCGCTACTGGGCATTCGGTTTGTTTACGGTTGTTCTAGCCTCGAAAATGCGCGGCGGCATACTTGCGACGGCGCGCACCAAACGGCCGGTGCTGCAGGTTATCCGCGGGTTGTTGCTGGCATCGCAGGTGGTTGTCGTGATTAGCTGCTTTGCGGTCATCGGCCTTGCGCATTCGCAGGCGATCTTTTCCGTGACGCCGATCCTGATCGCGCTGCTCTCCATGCCGCTGCTCGGAGAACGGGTCGGTTGGCGGCGGTGGACGGCGATCGGCACCGGGCTTGCCGGCGTGCTCTTGATCCTGAAACCCGATGGCGGCTTCTTCGACGTCAAGCTGCTGCTGGCCATCTTCTCCTGCCTTCTCTTCGCCTTCTATGTCATCGTCACGCGATTGGTGAGCCGCGACGATTCGTCGATGACCAGCTTTTTCTACACCGGCGTCGTCGGCGCGGTTGCGATGACGCTGGTCGGCCCCTTCTATTGGACGTGGATGTCGCCGGGAGACTGGGGCTGGATGGCGCTGGTGTGCATGACCAGCATATCAAGCCACTACTTTCTTATCCGTGCCTACGACATGCTGGATGCGGCAGCCGTTCAGCCGCTGACCTATCTGCAGCTCGTTTATGCCTCGATCATCGGTGTCACCATCTATGGCGAAACGCTGAACCTAAACACGATCGTCGGCTCGGTCATCGTCGTCGCCTCCGGCATTTTCACCATCTGGCGCGAGCATGTCGTCGGTCGCCGGCAGGTGACAAGACGGTAAAGACCGCATATGCAATTTTAGCGAAATGTATAAATTCATTTCAATCTGCAGGAGTTATGCTCTACCCACGTTCACATTGGGAGAGGCATCATGCAAAATCTCAACATCATCACGCGAAAGGCGGATCGCAAGTATTGCCGGGTGTTCGGCAAGGTCCGCTACCTGACCAAGGAAGTCGACGCGCGCATCCTCAACATGTCGATCACGGGCGTAGCGCTGGAAGTCCGGTCACCGCTCTATGCAGCTTCCGGCAGCCGCGTGCAGATCCTTGCCGACGACCTTGGAACGTTGCACGGCGTGATCCGCTGGAGCCACAACGGCCGCCTCGGAATCCAGTTCGATCCGAACTCGAACGCCCGCGCCCAGGTCGCTTCCTATTTCCGGTTCTTCCACAAGGACGTGAAGCCCGTTCTGGCGCGATAAGTCGGCACAACCGCAAATCAGCGCTGCAGCGATATTCCCCTGTCATTTTCAGGGTTTACTCCTTCCGGAATCACCCTAGTCTCGCCATCGGGCCGGGCGACGCGTGATTTTCGAAGGAGTTTTCATGTCTTCCACTCTTGACCTTCCGCCGATGAGCAGGCGTTCGCTGCTCTCGGGCATTGCCGCGACCTCGGCGCTGGTGCTGCTGCATCCGTTCACCGCACGCGCAGCCGCCAATCAGGCGCATCTGCGGCTGATGGAAACGACGGACATTCACGTTAACGTCTTTCCCTACGACTATTATGCCGACAAGCCGAACGACACGATGGGACTGGCGCGCACCGCGACGATCATCGACAGCATTCGCGCCGAAGCCGCCAACTCGCTGCTGATCGACAACGGCGACGTGCTGCAGGGCAATCCGATGGGCGATTACATGGCCTATCAACACGGCCTGAAGGACGGAGACGTCCATCCTGTCATCAAAGCGATGAATACGCTCGGCTACACCGTCGGCACGCTTGGCAATCACGAGTTCAACTACGGCCTCGACTTCATGTTCAAGGTTCTGAACGGCGCCAATTTCCCGTTCGTCTGCGCCAACCTGACGAAGGGTCAGCTCGCCTCCGATCCGAAGCAAGACGATCTTTTCTTCAAGCCCTACATCATCGTCGAGAAGACGATCAAGGACGGGGCCGGCAACGAGAGCCCGGTGAAGATCGGCTTCATCGGTTTCGTACCACCGCAGATCATGCTCTGGGACATCAAAAACCTCGAGGGCAAGGCGCAGACCCGCGATATCGTCGAGGCGGCTAAGGCCTGGGTTCCCGCGATGAAGGAAGCGGGCGCCGATATTGTGATTGCCCTGTCGCATTCGGGTATCGATGGGACGGCACCATCCGAGAAGATGGAGAACGCGTCTCTGCATCTGGCGGCGGTCGATGGCATCGATGCGATCTTTACCGGTCACCAACATCTGGTGTTCCCCGGCCCCAAGACTTGGGACGGCATCCAGAATGCGGATCCGGTCAAGGGGACGCTGCACGGTAAGCCAGCCGTCATGGCCGGCTTCTGGGGCTCGCATCTCGGTTTGATCGATCTGTTGCTTGAGAAGGACGGCAAGAGTTGGAGGATCGTCGACTTCACGTCGGAAGCCCGGCCGATCTATCATCGTGACGACAAGAAGAAGGTCGTGGCCGATGTGGCCGACAAGAAGGACGTGATCGACGCGGCCAAAGCCGAGCACGAGGCGACGCTTGCCTATGTCCGGACCCCGGTCGGCAAGACGTCGGCGCCACTCTATTCGTATTTTGCGCTGGTCGCCGACGACCCTTCGGTGCAGATCGTCAGCCAGGCGCAGACCTGGTACATCAAGCAGATGCTCGCTGATACCGAGTTCAAGGACCTAGCCGTGCTGTCGGCGGCAGCGCCGTTCAAATCTGGCGGACGCGGCGGCGCGGACTATTACACCGATGTTCCGGCTGGCGATCTGGCGATTAAGAACATCGCCGATCTCTACCTCTACCCGAACACGGTGCAGGCTGTCGTCATCACGGGCGCGCAGGTGAAGAACTGGCTGGAGATGTCGGCCGGGATGTTCAACGAGGTGAAGCCGGGGACGAAGGACGCCGATCTTCTGAACGCCGACTTCCCGTCCTACAATTTCGATGTGATCGACGGGGTCACCTATCAGATCGACCTCGCGCAACCCCGCAAGTTCGACAATGACGGCAAGGTGATCAATGCCGATGCCAACCGCATCCAGAACCTGCAGTTCGACGGCAAGCCGATCGATCCGGAGCGAAAGTTCGTCGTCGTCACCAACAATTACCGGGCGGGCGGCGGCGGCAAGTTCCCAGACGTCGCGGCCGACAAAGTGGTGTTCCAGGCGCCCGATACGAACCGCGACGTGATCGTGCGCTATGTCCACGAACAGGGCACCATCAACCCGTCGGCCGACGGCAACTGGACCTTCAAGCCGGTGGACGGCGCGACGGCGACGTTCCAGAGCGGCCCGAAAGCGAAGCAGTTCATCGCCGACGTCAAGGGCGCGAGGATCGAGGATGCCGGAGAAGGCACGGATGGCTTTGCCAAGTTCAGGCTGGTTCTCTGATTGTGGGAAACGGCGAGGCAGACATGCCTCGCCTACTCGGCCGCCAGCGGCATCTCGCTTGCGGCGATCTCGCCGAGCGCTGCCGTGAAATCCGCGTGATTGGGGCAGTTCGAGAGCAACTTGTGAAAAGCCTCGATCATCCAGCTCGCGGCCGGTCCCGGCGGATTGGCAATACGGCGTATCGCGTAAATCGGGTACTCGCCCTGTTCGTAGGCCTGCAGGTCGAGATGGACCAATGTGCCGTTGGCGAGATCGTCGCGAATGATCGATGCCGGCAAACCGCCCCAGCCAAGTCCGCCACGGATCAGCGCATGCTTGGTGGCGATATCGCTGACCCGCCATGTCTTGTAGGACAGGACGTTGAAGTCCCGCCCCTTGGTCAGACCAGATGCGTCGGTGACAACGAGCTGAACCTCCTCGCGCACGTCGCCCATGGTCAGCGGCCGATCGATCTCCGCCAGCGGGTGATGTCGTGACGCGACCGGCATCATGAAGGAGTGGCCGATCTTTTCGACGGTGATCGAATCGTCCTGCTTCAGCACAGCGCCGCCGATACCGATCGTCGCCTTACCCGACAGCACAGCCTCCATGACCATGCCGAGTTCACCAGCGCTCAGATTGAGTGCGACAGATGGAAACCGGTCTCTAAACTCACGCAACACGGCGACCACCGCTTGCGACGGCACCATGACGCTGATGGCCACCGAGACTTCAGCCTCCAGACCTTCCTTTAAGCTCTTCACGCGGGCCCGCATCACCTGCAGATCGCTCATCAGCCGCCGCGCATCCTCAAGCATCGCCTTGCCGGCTTCCGTGAGCTTCGGCTGGCGGGCACCGGAACGCTCAAAGAGTTGCATCTCAAGCTGCGATTCAAGGTTGGCAATGGTGTAGCTGACCACGGACTGGGCCCGGTTGAGCATGCGCGATGCAGCCGAAAAGCTGCCGGTCTCTGCTACCGTCAGGAAAACCTGCAGCTGGTCCAGTGTCGGGTTCGGCAACATGACGTCCATCCAATCCATCGATAGTTTCGATCGACATTATCCCAGTTTTTTCGATAGGCCGCCAGACCTATTTCTCTCTCCGACGCCGCGTTTCAAATCTGTCGAGCAAACGCGGAAACGCAAAGACCAGAGGAATAACAATCATGTCGTCCATTCTGCTCCTGACCTCCAGCCCGCGCGCTGAGTCTCTTTCGACCACCATCGCTGCCGACCTCGCCGCGAAGCTTCAGGCACAGCAGCCGGGCAGCGTTGTGGTTCGCCGCGACCTCGCTGCAAACCCGCTGCCGCATATCGACGACCTGTTCACCGCTGCCATCCGCAAGCCGGTCGATGCGCGCACCGCTGAAGAAAGCACCGCGGCAAAGATCTCCGACGAACTGGTCAACGAGCTGCTCGCAGCCGACACGATCGTCATCGGTACCGGTCTCATCAACTTCAACATCTATTCGTCGCTGAAGACCTGGATCGACAACGTCGCGCGCGCCGGCCTGACCTTCAAGTACACCGAAAGCGGCCCGGTCGGCCTTGCGACCGGCAAGAAGGTCTATGTCGTGCTGGCCTCCGGCGGCGTCTACTCGCAGGGTCCGGCAGCCGGAATGAACCATGCCGTGCCTTATCTGAAGACCGTCTTCGGCTTCCTCGGCATCACCGATGTCGAAACGATCTATGTCGAAGGCCTGGCCTTCGGTCCGGAAGCTGCCGAGAAGGCTATCGGTGCCGCCAAGGCACGCGCCGAAGAACTGGCCCTCGCTGCCTAATTCAAGCGCATCCATTGATCAGGACGGTCGGCCCATCGCCGGCCGTCCTTTGCTTTTGTCAGCATCGCGGACTGATTGACGCTTTGCGGATCATTCGCCGCGATCGATGAAACCGGCGCGGCCCACGACGCAATTGCGACCATTCTTTTTGGCCTGGTAAAGCCGCTGGTCGGCGGCCGACAGCAATGCCGAAAAGCCATCACCATCATCACCGACCGTCGCCACCCCGAGACTGATGGTCACGGGCTTGCCATCCGGCGTGGCGACGCTGGATTCGATAGTCCACCGCAATCGTTCGGCAAGGCGCAATGCCTCTCCATGATCCGTCGCCGGGCAGACCGCGACGAACTCCTCGCCGCCGAAGCGGAACATGCGGTCGGTGGCGCGCAGTATCGTGCCGAGACGCATCGCAATGGCGCGAAGCACCTCATCGCCCTGCAGGTGGCCGAACTCATCGTTGACGTTCTTGAAATGGTCGGCATCGAGGATGATCACGGTGGCGAAATGCCCTTGCCGCAACGACTCGCGAACCATCAGGGGCGCTTCCATTTCCATCCGCGTCCGGTCGTAGAGGCCGGTCAGAATGTCTCGTCCGGTGCGGTTGAGCAGATCGTTGTAGCGTTCACGAAAGGTCAGATCGCCGAAGATGTCGCCGATCGGGCGTACGCCCGAGGTGACCACGGCGCGACCGATCCAGATCTCATAGACGGCAAACAGCGCGGTGTAGATGCAGACGGCAAACATCTTCGCCTTCCAGCCACCCCAGAAGGCGGCTGCGGGCACGCCGAGGAAATAATGCAGCGCGCTGAAGAATGCGATCTGGTCGAAGGTCAGAAGCACGAGGCCGCAGATCAGGAAGCGCAGCACGACCTTGTGCCGGAGATATCGTCCGAGCCTTTCATAGAGCAGGATGATGCCGATGGCGTCCAGATAGAGAATCGCCGTGCCCCAGAGCATCAGCCACCCCATCTCCTTCAGAAACTCGTCGCTGGGCGCTCTGCCCGACGATAGCTCGACCGGCACGTGCCATTGCAAGATCCAGGCAATGCCGACCGTCAGCAGGTTTCCGAGGAAGAGACCGTAGATCGGCTGGCGCACGATCGCCGCATCCTCCTGCAGATACAGCATCAGGATCATCATCAGCTTGCCGGTGAAGAAGATCGAGGAGCCCGGCGAGACGATGCCGAAAGGAAGCTGCACGTAGAAGACGGCCGCGAGGTATGTCTCCATGAAATGCATGACGCCAAGCGCCGTCAGGAACATGCCGAGGCCGATGCGGTGGCGAAAATGCAGCAGCGTGACCATCAGCGTGAAGTAGCTGACGGCCTCGATGATGAAGAGGAGCAGATTGACGTCTGCCATCATCCGCACGTCCTTGCACCGCAGCGATACGGCCGGACGCTCATGAAAAGCAGAACCGCTGCGACCCGCGCATCGACGGGACCTGTTGCGGTCTGTCTTCCATTGAACTGTGGCACCGTACGATCCTGCAAACACTGCTTATCGCAAGATCGCTGCAATGTTTTAAAATTACATGAGCGAGCAGCCTTCCTGGCTGTTCGGCAGAGCAGGATCAGCGTGCGCGACCCGTGATATCAGACCTGACGGATCTTCGCGCCATCACTGAACAGCGATGGGCCGTTCTGATCGATGATCTGCTGCGCCTTGCGCACGGTGCACTCGATGGCGTCGTCGGTGGAGGAGAACATGTCGGCACGGATGAAGTTGCGCACCAGGACCTCGTCACCGACGATCTTCTCGATGCGGCCGGCCAAGCGGTATTGACCGCCTTCCTTCTGCGGCGCGGCATAGATCGTGCAATCAGCGTAGGGTTGCGGATCAGATACCACGGCAGACCGAGCCGCGCTGGGCTGCTTTGCGCCGCCGCCAGAGAACATGGAGAAAATGCTGGAGAATATCGAAGCCATGATGCGCCTTTGTCAGGAGGGCCGATGCCGTCAAGGTTAAATAGGGTCGGTGCGGAAGAAGTTAAATGATGAGGTTCGCCAGAATCTCGTTTTCGGTGATGTCCTCGAAACCGATGCCTGCCGTCTCGAAATTTGCCAACAGCTCTGCAAAGTTCTCGGGCGCCTTGGTCTCGATGCCGATCAGCACCGAACCGAAGTTGCGCGCCGTCTTCTTCAAATACTCGAACCGGGCGATATCGTCGTCTGGACCGAGCAGATTGAGGAAATCACGCAGTGCGCCCGGGCGCTGCGGCAGGCGCAGGATGAAGTATTTCTTCACACCGGTGTGGCGCATCGCCCTTTCCTTGACGTCAGGCAGGCGCTCGAAGTCGAAATTGCCGCCGGAGACGATGGCGATGACGGTCTTGCCGCGGATCGCTTCCGGATCCATGGCTGCAATTGCCGTGAGCGACAGGGCGCCGGCCGGCTCAAGCACGACACCCTCGACGTTCAACATCTCGTTGATGGTGACGCAGATGGCGTTCTCCTGCATCAGCATCACCTGATCGCTCGGAAACGCCTTGAGCGCTGCAAAATTCAGGTCGCCAATGCGGGCAACGGCGGCGCCGTCGACGAAATTATCGACCTTGGACAGCGTCACGACATCTCCAGCCTGGATGCTGCGCTTAAGGCTCGGGGCACCTGCTGGTTCGACAAAGACAAAGCCCGTGCTTGGAACGATGTCTTTCAGGTACCCGGTTGTGCCTGCGGCAAGTCCGCCGCCGCCAACCGGCATGACGACGATATCAGGTACTGTCCCGTCCGGCAGTTGCTGCATGATTTCGGCTGCGACGGTGGACTGGCCTTCGATGATGTCGGCATGGTCGAAGGGCGGCACCATGACTCCGTCGATGGTTTCGACGTAATCGCGGGCGGCCTTGTAGCACTGGTCGAAGAAGTCACCGGTCAGCTTGATGGTGATGAACTCACCACCGAATATGCGGGTCTTGTCGATCTTCTGCTGCGGCGTGGTGACGGGCATGAAAACCACGCCGTGAACGCCGAAATGACGGCATACGAAGGCGAATCCCTGGGCGTGGTTGCCGGCGGAGGCGCAGACGAAAATCTTGTCTGAAGCGCCTTCGGCGATACGCTTGCGGAAGAAATTGAACGCGCCACGAATTTTGTAGGAACGGACCGGCGACAGATCTTCGCGTTTCAACCAGATGTCGGCGCCATAGCGCGCAGACAAATGCTCGTTGAGTTGCAGCGGCGTTGCCGGGAACAGCCCGCGCAGGGCCTCCATGGCAGCTTCGACGTTCTGTCTGGTCACGTTGTCAGTCCCTTGTTTCTCCGCCCGACCCTATGCCATAGGCATGGCGCGGAAAGAAGCCCATTTTCGGGTGCAGCGGTTCGCTCCGCGATCCGCAATTGCACGTCATTCGGGAATCGGGATGTGATAACGCAGTTGTGCGCTGGAAACGTTCGGGAACATCGTTATGGTAGGTTTCATGACAGCAGACAAACTTGCCCGGCCAATCGCCTGGATCCTCCTTGCCGCCATCATCTTCGTCACCGTATCGCCGATCGGCCTGCGCCCGCATACGGTCACGTCGGTCAATATCGATCGTGGACTGGCCTATCTTGTCGTTGGCCTCGCCTTCGCGCTCGCCTATCCCAGGCACTGGATCACCGTGGCCGCCCTGTTGATCGTCGGGGCCGTGGGTATCGAATACCTGCAGTATCTCTCGCCCACGCGGCATGCGCGTCTGCACGACGCGGGCGTCAAAGCTGTTGGTGCGTGCATCGGCGTCCTTGCCGGCACGGTGTTCAATCGCTTTCGCACACCGAAGCTCGACGCGCGATAAGCCCTCCCCGACAACAGATGCCCTTGACTGAATCGCCGCAGTCGTTGAATGAGGTGGCTATGCGGGCGTGGCGAAACT
>UCIT01000085.1 GCA_900472625.1 Hyphomicrobiales bacterium
GCAGGACAGAGGGGGGTGTTGCGGACATAACGCTAACGATGGGTGTACTCCCCATGCAGCGTTAGCGAAAATCCGCATGACGCCCAGCCCCTACTCCGTCGTCCTGTCGTCGCCGGTGTCCTCGACATCCTGCAGCCGCACGAACTCGGTGCCCTTCGCCTTCAGCGCCACGATCGCCCGGGCCACGCCCTCGCCGGCGGCGTGGGTGGGCTGGTTGATGTGGGAGATGACGACGTCGCCGTCCTTGGCGGAGGATATCCGTTTCTCGGTGACGGCAGCCCCAAGCAGCGAGCCGCCGTCGCCGTTCAGCGAGTAGCCGGCGATGCGATAGCCCATGGCGCGAATCTCGGCGATGGATGAGAGGTCGTATTTGGCGGTCGAGCCGCGGAACCAGCGCGGTGCGGCGATGCCGGCAGCGCGCATGGCGTCAGCCCCGCCCTGCACTTCCTGACGTACCGCTTCGGGCGAACCGGCAGAGGCGATGCCATAAATCGAGACGGGCCTGTCGACTGCCGGGATGTGATTCTGGCCGTGGTTTTCAAGCTCGAACAGATCGGGATTGGCGAGGAAGACGCTCAACGCCTGCGGATTGCGCTTCAGCCAGCGGGCGGTGACGAAGATCGTCGCCGGGATGCGCTCGGAAACAAGTACCGAGAGAATGCGCTCGTCGGCTTGGCCCATGCAGGCATCGAAGGTCAGCGCCACGCGCTGATGCGCGGCGATGCCGGAACGCAGGATGCGCAGATGCGGCTCGACCAGTTTCGGAGAGAGAGCAGGCTTCGGCATCGCGGCAAGCTTTTGCGGCGCAACGCGCTTTTGCGGCACGGCGGCCGGGGCGCCCGGCTCAACCGTCGGAGCGGCTTGCGGTGCCGCGGGGAAATAGTCTGCCGTCGGCACAGATTCGACCGCCGCCGCGGAGGCGAGCGACAGACAAGCGCCGACCATTGCGGCTGAGATAAAAAGGCGATTCATAACAGTCGGAAACCGTTGCTTGTTCGAGCATCAGATAAGACCAAAACCGGCGCGACGCCATGGGTGCGGCGCTTCTGCCAGCTCAGTCGTAGAGATAATACTTGGTCCATTTATCGCGCGGAACCTTGTCGCCGATCTTGTACTGGAGTTCGCGGACATTGATGTGCTGCGGGCCGGTGATGCAGCTGTAGGACAGGTGGTACCAGTCGCCCTTGCTGCGGAATACCGCGCCTGGGGCTTCCAGCCGGTCGTCGCTCGGAACCGGGTCCTTGAAGGTGTAGGCGATCACCTTGTCCGGCTTGTAGCCGGTCTCGTCCTTGTTGATGCGGCTCATCGCTTCGGTATCGCAGCTCTGTTCGAGGCGGGTCGCCGGGTCGAGCTTTTCAAGCTGCTTCTTGATGGCGGGGTCGACGGCAAAGGCTGTTGGGACAAAGGTCGAGGCGGCAAGGCTTAGAACGGACAGAAGCAGGACGATGCGTTTTGGCATTGAGGGCGAATTCCTTTGCAAGCTCATTTCGGAATCCTGCACGGCCAGACTTCGGGAAGCCCCGCCGGAAAATGGCAGAATTCTGCACGATGAGAGCGGACTTTGTCACATAATGTGGTGACTTCAAGGCAAGGTGAGCATTCCCCAGGTTTTGCACAGCCGCCCACCGCTGTTGGCGCTTGATCCCTCGCGCCCGCATCTCTATCTCTTCCCCACCTGAAATTCCGACCCCGGAGCCCTCCTTGTCCGTCTTCAAGAATCTGCCGAACCCGCCCGTCGCACCGAAGAAGCCCCATTCCGACACGCGCCACGGCATCACCCGCACGGACGATTATGCTTGGCTGCGCGCCGACAACTGGCAGGCGATGTTCAAGGATCCTTCGATCCTCGACCCCGAGATCCGCACGCATTTGGAGGCCGAAAACGCCTACATGAACGCGGCGATGGAAGACACCAAGCCATTGCAGAAGCTGCTGTTTGCCGAGATGCGCGGCCGCATCAAGGAAGACGACAGCTCCATCCCGATGAAGGACGGCGCCTACGCCTACGGCACGTTCTTCGTGACCGGCGGCGAGCAACCGCGCTACTTCCGAATCCCGCGCGACGCCGACATCACCGACGAGAGCCTGCGCACCGTGCTGCTCGACGGCGACAAGGAAGCGGAGGGAAAATCCTATTTCCGCTTGGCCGGCATCGACCACTCCACCGATCACGATCGCGGCATCTGGGGCTATGACGACAAGGGCTCGGAGTTCTACACGCTGAAGGTTCGCGACCTTGCCACCGGGCAGGACCTGCCCGACGTGATCGAGAACACAGGCGGCGGCGGCGCATGGGCGCCCGATGGCAAGAGCTTCTTCTATTCGGCGCTCGACGAGAACCACCGCCCGTCGAAGGTCTTCCATCACATCATCGGCACGCCGCAGTCGGACGACCGGCTAGTCTACGAGGAAAAGGATGCCGGCTTCTTCATGGGCGTCGGCGCCTCGCTGCTCGATGACTTCATCTTCATCGACATTCACGACCACGAGACATCGGAATACCTGCTGATCCCGACCAGCGACCTCTCGGCCAAGCCGAAGCTGGTCGCTGCGCGCGAAGAGGGAATCGAGTACACGCTGACCGAGGGCGGAGACGTGTTCTACATCCTCACCAACGACGGCGACGCCAAGGATTTCAAGATCGTGGAGGCGCCGGCTGCCAATCCTGGCAAGCAAAACTGGCGCGAAGTGGTGCCGCACAAGCCGGGCACGCTGATCATCAGCCACATGGCCTACGCCCGTCACCTGCTCTGGCTGGAGCGCAAGGACGGGCTGCCGCAGATCATGATCCGTGATCGCAACACCGGCGAAGAGCACGCGATCGGCTTCGACGAGGAGGCCTATTCGCTCGGCCTGCAGGGGGCTGCCGAGTATGACAGCGACATCATCCGCTTCAGCTATTCCTCGATGACGACGCCGTCGCAGCTCTACGACTACAACATGGTGACGCGCGAGCGCACGTTGCTCAAGACGCAGGAAGTGCCGTCGGGCCACAATATCGACGACTACGTCACGCGCCGGGTGTTCGCGCCGGCCTGGGATGGCGTCGAGGTTCCGGTGACGCTGCTCTATCGCAAGGACACGCCGCTCGACGGCTCGGCGCCCTGCCTGCTCTATGGCTATGGCGCTTATGGGGTCACCATTCCAGCCGGCTTCAACACCAACTGCCTGTCGCTCGTCGACCGCGGCTTCGTCTACGCCATCGCCCATATCCGCGGCGGCAAGGACAAGGGCTTTGCCTGGTATGAAGACGGCAAGATGGAGAAGAAGACAAACACCTTCAAGGACTTCATCGCGGCGGCGGACTATCTGAATCAGGAGAAGTTCACCTCCTACGCGAACATCATCGCCGAGGGCGGCTCGGCCGGTGGCATGCTGATGGGGGCAATCTCCAACATGGCGCCGGAGAAATTCGCCGGCGTGATCGCCGCCGTTCCATTCGTCGACGTGCTCAACACGATGCTCGACGACACGCTGCCGCTGACCCCGCCGGAATGGCCGGAATGGGGCAACCCGATCGACAGCGAGGACGAGTACAGGCAGATCGCCGCCTATTCGCCCTATGACAATGTCGAGGCCAAGCCCTACCCGCCGATCCTGGCGTTGAGCGGGCTGACCGACCCACGCGTGACCTACTGGGAACCGACCAAGTGGGTTGCCAAGCTGCGCGACCAGTCGACCAGCGAAGCGCCAGTGCTGCTGAAGACCAACATGGACGCCGGCCACGGCGGCGCGTCCGGAAGGTTCCAGCGGCTGGAGGAGATCGCGTTCGAATATGCGTTTGCGATCAAGGTTGCGGGGAAGATGTGAAGGGCTTCGACTGAGTGTCGATATTGTCACGTCGGCGGGTGTGGCCCCCTCTCACCCGGCCTCCGCTACGCTCGGCCACCCTCTCCCCCAGGGGAGAGGAGAACCTTCGGCGTCGGCGGCATGTTCCCTTCTCCCCTCGGGGAGAAGGTGGCCCGAAGGGTCGGATGAGGGGGCCTAGCTGCTGCACTCACCTCATGACCATCACCGAACATCACCGTCTCCGAAATTTCACTTTACCACCCCCACATCTTCACTTTAGATTTCCCTAATCAATAACATCGCATCGCATTCGATTTCATCCTTTCGGGAGACGGCGATATGGCGAGCTACAGACATGCACTGCCGCAGCTTGGCGGCGGGCTCTTCGTGACCGATGGCGGCATGGAGACGACCTTCATCTTTCATGACGGACTTCAACTGCCGCATTTCGCATCCTTCGTGATGCTGGCCTCCGAGGACGGGCGCGATCGGCTGAGAGCCTATTATCGGCGCTATCTCGACATCGCTCGCAAACATGGCGCCGGCTTCATCCTCGACACGCCGACCTGGCGCGCCAATCCCGACTGGGCCTCCAAACTCGGCTACACCACGGAGGCGCTCCACATGGCGAACGTGGCGGGCGTCAATCTGATGCGCGAACTCAGGGAACGCCATGAAGAGCTGGGCCGACCGATCGTCATCAGCGGCGCGATCGGACCGCGCGGCGATGGCTACAAGGACGGCCGTATGGAGGCCAACGAAGCGGAAGATTATCACAGCGAACAGATCGCAAGCTTCGCCAACAGCGACGCCGACATGGTGACAGCCTTCACGCTGACCGGCGTCGGCGAGGCGATCGGCGTGGCAAGAGCGGCGGCGGCGCATGGGATGCCGTGTGCGATCTCGTTTACCGTCGAGACGGACGGGAGGCTCGTCGGCGGCCGCGGCCTGCGGCAGGCAATCGAGGCGACGGACGAGGCGACCGGGGGATCGCCGGCCTACTACATGATCAACTGCGCCCACCCGACACATTTTTCTCCCGTGCTCGAGCGTGGCGGCGACTGGACAAGGCGGATTGCGGGACTGCGCGCCAATGCGTCACGGATGAGCCATGCGGAACTCGACGACAGCGAGACGCTGGATGCCGGCGATCCCGCCGATCTCGGACAGCGCTATCGCGAACTGCTGCAGGAAATGCCCGAAATCAGGATCATCGGCGGCTGCTGCGGCACCGATCACCGCCATGTGGCGGCGATCTGCGAGGCCTGCATGCCGGCACTCGCAAGCACCTGACCGATCCCGGCGGACGTCTCAATGTTCGCCGTGCACAGCCTTCTCGCCGCCGTGGCCACTGATGTCGTCGCCGGCCGTGCGCGAAAAGCGCAGGTTCCAGAAGGTGGCGGTCAGCGAGATTGCGGTGACGAACAGGAAGGCGGCGGAGAAATCGGCGAGTTGCGGGGTGTCGCTGGCGCTGCCGCTGAAGGTCATCGACATGTGCAGCGCGAAGGCGCCGACGCAGATGCCGAGCGACAGCATCAACTGCTGGAACGTGGTGTAGAAGCTGGTGGCTGCGCTCATCCGGTCGCGGTCGATGGCGTCATAGGCGACGGTGTTGTAGGCGGTGAACTGGAACGACATGAAGAAGCCGCACATCACGAGCACCGCGAAGATCAGCCCGAGCGGCCAATCGGGGCGGAAGAAGGCGCAGAGCGCGTAGCCGAAGGTGGCGGTAAAGCCGTTGAAGATCAGCGCGTTGCGGAAGCCGAAGCGGCGCAGGATGCGCGGCGCGAAGGCCTTCATGGCCATCGAGCCGATGGCGGCGGCGGTGACCAGCTGGCCGGCCTTGGCGGCCGAGAGGCCGAAGCCAAGCTGGAAGTAGAGCGGCAGCAGGAAGGGTTGCGCGCCCTGGGTGATGCGGGTCAGCGATCCGGCGATGACCGAGGTGCCGAAGCTCGGCACCTTCATCAGCGAGAAATCCATGATCGGCGACGGGTGACGGCGGGCGTGGCGGAGATAGGCGATCCCGAAGAGCAGGCCGATGGCGATCAGGAACAGTGCGAACATCCCCTCGCCCGGCCGACTGGAGCTCTCGAAACCGAAGAGCAGCGAACCGAGCGCGATGCCCGACAGGATGAAGCCGACGGTATCGAAGCGCTTCTTCGTCGCGCCTTTGAAATCCTCGATAAAGATCGACACCAAAGTGAAGCCGATGATGCCGATCGGCACGTTGATGTAGAAGATCCAGCGCCAGTCGAGATAGGTGACGATCAGGCCGCCGACCGGCGGGCCGAGGATGGGGCCGATCAGCGCCGGCACCAGCAGCCACGACATTGCGTTGACCATGTCCTTGCGGGCGACGCTGCGCAGAAGCACGAGGCGGCCGACCGGCATCATCATCGCGCCGCCGAGCCCCTGCAGCAACCGTGCGAGCACCAGACACAGAAGATTGGGCGACAGCGCGCAACAGATCGAGCCGACGACGAAGACGGCGATTGCCGAGCGAAACACGGTGCGCGAGCCGAAGCGATCGGCGATCAGGCCGCTGGCCGGGATGAAGATCGCCAGGCTGAGGAGATAGGAGGTGAGCGCAATGCTCATCGACGGGGCGCTGACGCCGAAATCGCGGGCCATGGTCGGCAGGGCGGTGGCCAGAACCGTGGCGTCGAGCTGCTCCATGAACATGGCGCTGGCGACGATCATCGCGATGACGCGGAAATTAGGCTGGGCGCGCCTGACGACGGCGGCCTGAAAGATCTGATCCGACATTGTCAGGGATCACTCGCAAAGATGCGGCAAACGCCAAGGCGATCTGTCGCGGCATGAAATGGCAAATGCCAAGGGTGAATTGAGTTTTTATATACGCCTGCAAATGTGGCGGGGTTATGCTTTTATGGCAGGGCTGATGTGAGCTCAGCGTATGCCTGTTTTAGCGATTGCTGCGCAACAGGGTTTCGTAGTCCTGGCCGCCAGAGAGGATGTGGTGATACGCACGCTTTCGCCCTCAACAAGATAGAGAATAACGATGCTTTTTTCGAAGACGGCTATACGCAGATCGGGGCCGAGATCGGGACGGGCGACGCCACCTAATGGCGCACCACCAATGCGCTCGCAACGGGCACGCAGTCGCTTGGTGTAACGCAACGCCGTCGCGCGATTCGCACTCTGATCGAGCACGTAATCGAAGATCGCTTTCATATCGCGCTGCGCAACCTTTCGAAAGGTAATGTGGTAGGGTTTCATTGCTATCGTGGCTCGACTGCCAACGTCTCAAGCCATGCATCCATTTCGTCGCCGGTCAGGTCCGGGCGCGGATCATCCAGCGATTCCTGTACCCGAGCGCGGATGGCCGCGATGCGCTCCCGGTGCTCTTCCTCCTGGCGCATCCATGTCCGCATCGCGGCACGGATGACTTCACTGGTCGAGGCGAAGGCGCCTGTCTCGATCTCCGCATTGATCACGTCGACCATCTCGGTCGGCAGGGTGATGCTCAGCTTCTCCATAGACATATGCTGCGTCCTCGTTGCGAGTAGGATAAAATCCTACCACCAAGCCCCGCTTGCCGCAATCAGCTGCGGGCACTACCTATGAAGCATGACCCAGACACCCGCTGCCAGCCCCCGTGCGCCCTTTCCCTTCGACAACAGCTATGCGCGGTTGCCGCAGGCGTTCTTTGCCCGCCAGACGCCGTCGCATGCGGAGGAGCCGTGGCTGATCAAGCTGAACGAGCCGCTGGCCGAAGAGCTTGGCCTCGATGTCGAGGTGCTGAAGCGCGACGGGGCTGATATCTTCTCCGGCAATCTGCTGCCTGACGGCGCCGACCCGCTGGCGATGGCTTATGCCGGGCATCAGTTCGGCAGCTTCGTGCCGCAGCTTGGCGACGGGCGGGCCATCCTGCTTGGCGAGGTGATCGATCGACACGGCAAACGCCGCGACATCCAGCTGAAGGGAGCCGGGGCGACGCCGTTCTCACGGCGTGGTGACGGACGGGCGGCGCTCGGGCCGGTGCTCAGGGAGTATATCGTCAGCGAGGCGATGCACGCGCTCGGCGTACCGGCGACACGAGCGCTAGCGGCTGTTTCGACCGGGCAGCCAGTCTATCGCGAACAGGTGTTGCCGGGCGCGGTGTTTACCCGTGTCGCGGCGAGCCATATCCGCGTCGGCACCTTCCAGTTCTTCGCGGCGCGCGGCGATGTCGATGGGCTGAAGGCGCTTTCCGATTATGTGATCGAGCGTCACTATCCAGACCTCAAGGATGCTGCCAATCCGTACCTCGGGCTGTTCGAGGCCGTCTGCGAGCGGCAGGCGGCACTGATCGCCAGATGGCTGCATGTCGGCTTCATTCACGGGGTGATGAACACCGACAATATGACGGTGTCAGGCGAAACCATCGACTTCGGGCCTTGCGCCTTCATGGACGAGTATGACCCGGCGACGGTGTTCTCGTCGATCGACCAGAACGGCCGCTACGCCTATGCCAGCCAGCCCGGCATCGGACAGTGGAACCTCGCGCGGCTGGGCGAAACACTGTTGCCTTTGATCGATGCCGATTCGGACAAGGCCGTCGAGGCCGCCAATGTCTTCATCAAGGATTACGGCGAGCGTTTCCAGATCCACTGGCTGCGAGGCATGCGCGAGAAGATCGGGCTTTCCAGCGTCGAGGACGATGATCTGGATTTGATCCAATCTCTGCTCTCGATCATGCAGGCGGGACAGGCGGATTTCACGCTGACCTTCCGGCGGCTGTCGCACCTGGCGGGAGACGACGGTCGGCAGCCGGAATTCCTGGCCACCTTCCGGGAACCGGAGGCTGCAAAGGAATGGCTGTCGCGTTGGCGCCAGAGACTATGGCGTGAGATGACGACGGATGCGGCGCGCAGCGCGGCCATGCTTAGCGTCAATCCTGCGGTCATTCCGCGCAATCACCGCATCGAACAAGCCATTGTCGCTGCTGTCGAAGAGGCTGATTTCTCGCTGTTCGAAGCGCTGCTTGATGCCCTTGCGAAACCCTATGAAGATCACGCAGAGTTTACTGGATATACACAACCGCCAAAAGCAGACGAACGGGTTCTCAAAACCTTTTGCGGGACGTGAATCGGACGCCTCCGCCACTACCATGACGCTAGCCGGCCTGCGGCGCCTCGTGGCTGAGAACCACTGGCTATCATGGCGTCTACGCGACAACTCACGATGAGTGGGCTGCATTTCGACCACCAACGTCCGCTTAAGCCATTGTATTCCCGAGGTTGAATGCACCCCCCATATTGTGGCGGTTGAAAGGCAGCGTGCATCGCTCTATGTCCGCCGATGACGCTTGCGGCAATATGCCCTCTTCGCCGTTTGCGTGCATTCCTGACCGCTCCCGATCCCCCTCGGGAGCTTTATGCATTTCAGTTGGAGACCGGCCCTTATGGCGATCGTCTTAACATCCCTTCTTTTCATCCTGATAGGATTGGCACTTGGCGGAGGCGGGCTTTGGCTCGTGCTGCTCGGCGGCAGTTTCTTCTATCTTTTTGCCGGCATCATGTTCCTGCTGACGGCGTTCCTGCTCCTGAAGCGCAGGGCATCGGCCCTTTGGGTCTACGCGGCGCTGATCGTCGTCTCCCTCATTTGGGCGATCTACGAAGTCGGCTTCGACTGGTGGCAGCTCGGACCGCGCGGCGGCCTGATCATCCTGCTCGGTCTTTGGCTGCTGACGCCGTGGATCCGCCGCCCTCTCGGCTTTTCCGGCACGACGGGCACGGCCTATGCCGCCAGCCCATGGCCGCTGGCCGTCCCTGTTCTGGCCGCGATCGTCATCGCCGGCTATTCGATGACCACGAGCCCGCATGACCAGCACGGCGACCTGCCGACGGCAATGACCGGCAGCACCACCTTCGGCGGCACGGTCACCGATGGCGAGTGGCACCAGTACGGTCGCACCCCGTTCGGCCAGCGCTATTCGCCGCTGGAGCAGGTCAACGTCAGCAACGTCAAGAACCTGAAGGAAGCCTGGCGCTACCAGACGGGCGACGTGAAGCGTCCCGACGACGTCGGTGAGACGACCTACCAGGTCACCCCGCTGAAGATCGGCGACACGCTCTACATCTGCACGCCGCACAACCTCGCCATCGCGCTCGACGCGAAATCGGGCAAGGAAAAGTGGAAGTTCGATGCCAACTCCGGCATGAACCCGGACCGCCAGCACCAGACGTGCCGCGGCGTCACCTATTTCCACGACACGGCAGCGGCTGCCGGCGCACCTTGCGTCGATACCGTCTTCCTGCCGACCGCAGACGCCCGCCTGATCGCGCTCGACGCGGCTGACGGCAAGGTTTGCACGAGCTTTGCCGACCAGGGCACGCTTCACCTCGAAAAGGGCATGAAGTACAACCCGGCCGGCTACTACTACTCGACGTCGCCGCCTGTGGCGATCGACGGCAAGCTGATCATCGGCGGCGCCGTCAACGACAACTACTCCACCCAGGAGCCGTCTGGCGTCATCCGCGCCTTCGACATCCACACCGGCGCGCTGGTCTGGAACTTCGATACGGGTAACCCCGACGTCACCACGCCGCTTCCCGAAGGCCAGACCTACACCACCAACTCGCCGAACAGCTGGTCGGTGTTCAGCGCCGACGAAGGCTTGGGGCTTATCTACGTGCCGCTCGGCAACATGGTCCCCGACCAGCTCGGCATGGGCCGCAGCGCCAGCGTCGAAAAGTTCTCCTCCTCGATCACCGCGCTCGACATGAAGACCGGCCAGGTGAAGTGGGTCCAGCAGACCGTACACCACGATCTGTGGGACATGGACGTTCCGGCGCAGCCTGTTCTCTTCGACATGAAGAAGGCAGACGGCACGGTCGTTCCGGCGCTCGTCGGCCCGACCAAGCAGGGCGATATCTACGTACTCGACCGCCGCACCGGCGCGCCGATCATTCCGTTCAAGGAAATCCCGGCACCGCAGGGCACCATTCCGGAAGATCACGCCTCGCCGACGCAGCCGATCTCCGACCTCACCTTCTCGCCGCCACCGCTGCAGGAGAAGGACATGTGGGGCGTTTCGCTGTTCGACCAGCTGGCGTGCCGGATCGAGTTCCACCGCTACAAGTACGAAGGCCGCTATACCCCGCCGTCGCTTGAGGGCACGATCGTCTATCCCGGCAATTTCGGTACCTTCAACTGGGGCTCCGTCTCGGTCGATCCGGAACGGCAGATCATGTTCGGCATGCCGACCTACCTCGCCTTCACCTCGCGTCTCGTTCCCGCCGCCGACATTCCGGCCAAGGGCCAGGGCGAAAAGGGCAGCGAGCAGGGCCTGAACCGCAACGACGGCGCGCCTTACGGCGTGGTCATGGGACCGTTCCTCGGCCCGCTCGGCATCCCTTGCCAGGCGCCGCCATGGGGCTACATCTCCGGCGTCGACCTGACGACCGGCAAGATCGCCTACAAGCTGAAGAATGGCACGGTCGAGGACATGAGCCCGCTGCCACTGCCCTTCAAGCTCGGCGTTCCCGGCATCGGTGGCCCGATGCTCACCAAGGGCGGCGTCGCCTTCCTCGGTGCTGCCGTCGACAACTACCTGCGCGCCTATGACGTGACCAACGGCCAGCAGCTGTGGCAGGCCCGCCTGCCGGCCGGTGGCCAGTCGACGCCGATGACCTACACGGCTTCCGACAATAAGCAGTATGTCGTGATGGTTGCCGGCGGCCACGGTTCGGTCGGCACCAAGCCGGGCGACTACGTGATCGCCTACACGCTGCCGTAACCGGCAGGGTTCTGATGATCGAGATGGCCGCCTTCGGGCGGCCATTTTGCGTTTGGGGGAGTGACCGTGCTCAGAAACTGATTCAGGGAGATACGAAACCGATTCACGTTTCTGGAACATCTATTTGAATTTGAATCAGCTTTTTCTGATCATGCGGCGTCTATGTCCGTCAGCGCAAAATCGTTTCCCTTGTACAGCAGCGGCATTCCGCCATGCTTGGCGCATGCGTAGGCGAAACAATCGCCAAAATTCAGCGCCGCTGGGTGGCGTGATTTTCCGTAACGATCAAATGCTTGAATTGCCAAGGTCCGCGTTTCCGCAGATATGGAAATAACCGTGATTGCCGCGAGCGCAAGGAAGCCTTCAACAGCCTCGTGTGCGGCAGGAACGGGAAGCTTGAGTTCTCGGGCGACAGCAATAACCGTTTCCCATACCGCCATTGGCGAGGTGACGCGATGCTGATGTCTATTCAGACGAGCAAGCAAATCACTAGCGTCGTGCTCATGAACAAGGATCGATGTCAGCGCCGATGCGTCCACAAACATCGGCTACTCCTCATAGAGGCTGTCGATGAATTCCTTGTCGGCAGGCGGACCTCGATCCGTACCGGCGCGGGCTCGCAACGCCCGGCCGTAAGCAAGTCCACGCTCAACGAGCGATTCTCCTCCCTCCTCGCGTTCGATCTCGCGCAAAAGAGCTTGTCGCACCACTTCCGTCTTGCTTTGCCTGCGAGACGTCGCAAGCTTTTCCGCAAGCTTATCGACGTCGTCGTTCTTGATATAAAGGGGCATGGATATCCCTCCGAGATATCCCAATATAGTTCAGGGATATCCCTCCAGCAATCCCGCGATTTCGATCCCTGTTCGTCACACCATCTCCGCCACGATCGCCGCCACCTCGCCGAAAACAGGATTGATCTCGGCGGTCGTCGCCGTGGCTTCGTTGATATAGACGGCGATCAGGATCGGGCCGTGGCCGGGGGGCCAGCAGATGGCGATGTCGGCGGCGGAGCCGTTTTTGCCGGTGCCGGTTTTGTCGCCGATCTTCCAGCCGTCGGGCAGGCCCTTGCGCAGGCGTTCGTTGCCTGTCGTGTTGGCGACCATCCACTCGACCAGCGTGTTCTGCGAGGGCTCCGACAGCACGGTGCCGAGCGTCAGGTTGCCGAGGGTGTCGAGCATGGCGTCTGGCGTGGTGGTGTCGCGCGGGTCGTCCTTCTTCGCCTCGTTGAGATCGGGCTCGATGCGGTCGAGACGGGTGGAGCCATCGCCCAGCGTGCGCAGCCAGTTGGTCAGCTCCTTCGGCCCGCCGAGGGTTTCGAGCAGCAGGTTGGCGGCGGTGTTGTCGCTGAGCGTGATCGCCGCCTTGCAAAGTTCGCCGACGCTCATGCCTTCTCCGCCGATATGTTTTTCGGTCTCGGGCGAATAGTCGATCAACTGGGACTTGTCGTATACGACGCGGCGCTCGAGGTTTTCCTCACCCTTGTCGACGCGACTGAGCACCATGGCGGCGGCCAGCACCTTGACGGTCGAGAACATCGGAAAGGTCTCGGTCTCGCGATAGCCGAAGGAGATGTTGGTCTGCGTGTCGATGACCGAAACGCCGATGCGGCCGCCGATGCGCTTTTCCAGCGCGCCTATGCGGCGGTCGATCTCGTCGCTGTCTGCCGCGCTTGCGGCGACCGGCAGGAAGAGCGTGGGCACAAGCAATGCGGAGCCGAGAAGTGTGCGGCGGCGGAGTGAAAAGCGATGCATGAAAACCTCTGTCTGAATCAGCAGCAGACAGAGTTAGAGCGGGATTGTGGCCCGCTTGCGTCGCTCATGCCTGCCGTCAGGCCGCGTGCCGCGCGGCCACCTCCGTCACCTCTATCGTGACATGAGACAGCTGGTCCAGTGACGAAAGCTTGTCCTTGTAGAAGGATGGCGTGCGCGGTGCCGAGGTGGCGACGGCGACGATCGCCGCGTGGTGGCCGGGACCGACCTGCCAGACGTGCAGATCGGTAATCTGGTCCTCGGCCGTCTCGACCTTGGCGCGGATTTCGCGCGGCAGGTCTCCGGCAGACGGCAGCGTGTCTAGCAGCACGGCGCCCGACGACTTCAGCAGGCCCCATGCCCACTGGGCGATGATCAGGCCGCCGACGATGCCCATAAGCGGATCGAGCCACAGCCAGCCGTAGAGGCTGCCGAGCAGCAAGGCGGCGATTGCCAGCACCGATGTCAGCGCATCGGCGATGACATGGACGTAGGCAGAGCGCATGTTGTTGTCGGTGATGCGAGGGGCGTGGCTGCCATGGTCGCCGTGGGCATGATCGCCATGATGGGCGTGGTTGCCGTGAGGCGGCTGGTGCGTGTGCCCACCGTGGTGAGCGTGATCGCCGTGAGCATGACCGGCGTCGGATTTGCCGCTCTTCGCCGGAGCGTGATGATGACCATGATCATGCCCGTGGTGGTGGTCGTCCTTGAGCAGCCAGGCGCTGACCACATTGACCGCAAGTCCGAGGACGGCGACACCGATCGCCTGGGAGAAGCTGATCGGCACCGGATTGACGATGCGCAGCAGGCTTTCATAGGCCATCAGCAGGGCGATCAGGGCCAGGATGATGGCGCTGGCGAAGCCGGCGAGATCGCCGAGCTTGCCGGTGCCGAAGGTAAAGCGCGGATTGTGCGCCTGTTTGCGAGCATAGAGGTAGGCGACCGCCGAGATCAGCATGGCGCTGGCATGGGTCGACATGTGCCAGCCATCGGCGACCAGCGCCATCGAGCCGTACCAGCTGCCGGCGGCGATCTCGGCCACCATCATGGCCGCGGTCAACGCGATGACCAGCCAGATGCGGCGGGTGTTGCGATCGTGGTCCTCGCCGAGAAAGACATGTTCGTGCTGTAGTGTTTGGGTCGGTGCGCTCATCGCACGCTCCTCTTTGTTGGCCAAAGCTTCTTTATGCGGCTGAGGCCCCGGATCAGCGGATGTAGGTCCTCAAAACCTCGGAAACTTCCTCGACGGCCTCGCCGCGCGCCTTGTCGTCGGCGGCGTGCAGGACGTGCTCATGCAGGTGATCGTCGAGCACCTCGCCGGTCAGGCCGTTCAGCGCGCCGCGAATGGAAGAGAGGAGCTGCAGCACCTCGCCGCAGGGGCGCCCGGCATCGAGCGCACGCTCGACCGCCTCCATCTGGCCCTTCAGCCGGTTGATGCGGGCGATCAACTTCTTCTTGTTGTGCTGGGTGTGGGACATGTCTCTCTCGATATAGGATAGGGGGGTACCCTACATTATGGGCACATCGATGGGAAGCGGTGGCGTCGCTTGACAAACGCGGCGATTGGGAGGATGTATCTCGGCATGATCAAGAACGCGCACATCACCAGCTCGTATTTTTGGCTGTACCTGTAAGGGGCGGCTGGACAGATCTTATTGTCAACAAGCCGCCGTCAGGCGGCTTTGTTGTATCTCAAGCGTCCTGACGGCAGATCACCACAGAAAATCGCCAGATAGGACGCAGAGACATGACCGACATCGAAGACAGTGAAATCTCGTTGATCCGCCCGCCGGTGATCAACATCCGCGCCGCCAAGCCGCGCGACCTTCCCGAACTCAACGACATGATCGCGCTGCTCGCCAAGCATCATGGCGACGCCGCCGGCTCGACGCCTGAGCAGCTCGAGCGTGACCTGTTCGGGCCCCTGCCCTGGATTTCCGCGCTGGTCGCCGAGACGGATGCGGGCCTGATCGGCTACGCCATTCTGGTGCCGCTCTACAGGGCGCAGGAAGGCGCGCGCGGCATGGACCTGCATCATCTGTTCGTGCGCGACGGCCATCGCGGCCACGGCGTCGGCCAGCATCTCGTCAACCGGGCGCGCGACACCGCCCGCAGCGCCGGCTGCGGCTACCTTTCGGTCAGCGCCGCGACGGGCAACGTGCAGGCACATCGCTTCTATGAAAACATGGACTTCGTGCCGCGTCCGGTGACCGGCATGCGCTATCTGCAGGCGCTGGCATAGGCGGCTAGACCGCCGTCAAGCGCACCTGTTCGTCACGGTGGTCATGCAACGGCCTTCGCCACGATCTCGGGAAACTGCTCGATCACCCGCATGTAAGCGACGGCGAATTCCGGTGCCGTCGCGCGCGCCTGCTCCCAATCGCGCAGCGTGCCGACGGGCACGCGGAAACGGCGCGCGAACTCGGATTGCGACAGCCCGAGCTGGGTTCTCGTCCGGCGAATGAGGCGGGCGCGCTGGGCGCGGTCCATCGCTTCGGCGGTTGCGCCGAAATCGTCGGCGTCAGCTGGATCAGCAGGCAGCACGATAGACTCGTTCTTCACTCTCATTGCTCCTTCTCACCGACATGAAGCGGGGCAGATCGTTCCGCCAGACGAAAACGCCGGTGAACAGTTTCCGTTCGACGAGCCCGACCACCTTGAACCGTTCCTCGCCATCGATCTCGCGAATTGACGGAATGATCAGATGGTTTTCGTCCTCGACAAAGATTCTGTCACCGAAGGCCAGTGACAGCTTGCGCTTTTCGAGATTGCGCGTCCTTGCCGGGATCGAACCTGTCTGTCGTCATGACGGCGACCATACGGGATTTCCGTATGGCTCGCAATGTGGGTTATACCGGCTGCGCGATCAGCGCAGCACAGGCTCGCCGTGAAAGCGGCGGCGTGAGGGCTTGGAGACGCCGAAGCCGACCTCCATCATCAAACGCGGCTTCTCGGTGGCGACGGTGCCCATATGGAAGCCGAACGGATCCTCGACGAAGCCTGAACCGGCCTTGCCGGTCAGCGTGATCGGGCTGTCCTTGCCGTAGTAGTCGATGATCTCGTCGGCCGGGTGGCCGACCAGCAGGGTGAGCTGGTGCTTCATCCGGCGCTTGTTGTGGCTGCCGCGCACATAGACGTGCGGACCGGTGCCCTGGTCGACATCGACGAGATAGAAGAAGAATTTCAGCATCCGCCAGTCGTCGAGATCGAAATGATACTTGTCGAGCGAGGCAAGGCTGCGGTCGGCCTCGCTGGCCTTGGTGGGGAAGCTCCACCATGTGCGCGTCGTGATCAGCTGTGCCTGGGCGCCGAGATAGCGGCGGGCGATCTCCGACAGCAGCGGATCGCGCTGCACCGCCAGCACCGCCGGGCAATCCAGCGCCCGCTCGAAATGGTGGCCGCTCAGGATCGGGCGGCCGAGCCAGTCCTCGGTGGCGCGGTGATCGGAGGCGACGAATTCGATCTTGCGGTCGAAATTGCCGAAGCATGGCGTGTCGTGGCCGAAGGCTGATATCTCCTGCGTGATCTCGGCTGGCAACTGCAGATCGGGAAAGATGCCGTCGCGCTTCAGTGCATCAACGGCGGTTTCAGCATCCACGCCCGAGAACATCGACGGCAGTGTGTCGATGGCACTGTCGCTGCGCTTGGCTGCAAGCCAATGGGCGCGGCGGCCGGGGATGGTGCGGGCGAGCAGGAACATCGGCAGCCATGCCGGATTTTCCTTGATATCGGCCATATAGGTCGGAATGCGCACCGCCATGCGTCTGAATTTGCCACCCCTGCGGGCGATCGCTTCGAGATCATTGGATGGTGTCACTGATGAGCTGTGCATGCAGCTGGCCTTTCGGAAGACGTTGAGGGCTCGTCGTTCGGCAGCGGCAGACACCGCTGCGGGGCATTCAGTAGAGAGCGCTAAAGAAATGCTGCAATGCGGCGATTTTGAGATTTTCCCTTATTAATGAGGGGGAACCGCCTTCAGGTAGGCGGCGATTGCCTCGAGATCAGCCTTGGGTAGATGCGCGACGTTCTGCTGCACTTCAGTCATCGAACCACCGGCCGAATCGAAGTCGGGCGTGAAGCCGGTTTCGAGATAGTTGGCGATGTCGGCCTCGCTCCATTCGCCGATGGCTTTCGAGCCTGGCGTGATGTTGGGGATGGTGCCTTTGCCTTCCGGATTGGGGGCGCCTGCCAGCCACAGGTCGGGCTTCAAACCACCCAGCGCATCACGCGGGGTGTGGCACTCGCCGCAATGGCCGAGGCCTTCCACCAGGTACTGGCCGCGCCTGACCTTGTCGTCGGCATTGGCGAGGATGACGCGGGGGCTGTCGTTGAAATAGAGGAACTTCCAGCCGCCGAGCGCCAGGCGGATGTTGAACGGGAACGGCAGCTCGTGCGGCGGCGCGACGTTGGCGCTTTTCGGCAGCGTCTTCAGGTAGGCGTAGAGATCGTTGACGTCCTTGTCGCTCATTCTGCTGTAGGATGCATAGGGGAACGAGGGATAGAGATGCGCACCGTTGGGCGCGACGCCGCGCTTCATGGCGTTGCCGAACGAAGCCAGCGTCCATTTGCCGATGCCTGATGTCTCGTCAGGCGAGATGTTGGGAACATGGAAGGTGCCGAACGGGCTCTTCAGCGCGAGGCCACCCGACAGCGTCAGCCTGGCATCGCCTTCCGATCCGGGGGCCGCGTGGCAGCTGACGCAGCCGCCGGCCCAGAACACCATCTCGCCGTTCTTGACGTCAGGGGCGCCGAGATCGGCCCAGTGGCTTTCGGGCAGCGGATTGGGGGCGGTGACCAGATAGAAAGCGGCGCCACCGATCACGGCGACGCCGACAAGACAGAGGATGAACCTGATGAACCGCCGAACCATGCACTGCTCTCCCGCCGCCATAACAATGGCTTAGACATAAAGCGATCCGCCGCGCCGGCAAGGCCGTGACGGATCGCGCTCATTGGCTGCAGAGGGCGCTATTCCTTCTTGACCCGGTAGTTCTGATGACAGCCGCCGCAATTGGCGCCGAGGGTCTTCAGGCCGGCGCCAACGCCGGCTGCATCGGCCGGGAGCTGGGCGAGCAGTGTGTCGGCATCGGTGCCAAGCTTGGCGGAGCGAGCCTTGAAGTCGTCCATGTTTTCCCAGATCTTCGGGCTTGCCTCGGAATCGGCGGAGGCATTTTCCGTGCCCGGCTTGAACTGTTCCGGGAAGACCTTCGCGGTCTCGGAGATCGTGGTCAGCGCCGCCTTGATCGCTTCGGCATCGTAGGGCTTGTCGCCCTTGGCGATGCCGGCAAGCGCACCCGTTGCGCCGCCGATCTTCTTCATCATCGCGACGCGGGCATCATGCGTGCCCTGATCCGCGGCAGAAACGGTCGCGACCCCAACAGTCGCGACACTCAACCCAGCGGCCAGAATGGCCGCGGCGATTGCCTTCATTGTCATGCGTTTTCTCCTCATTGATTCCGGGTTCGTCAAAACCCGGCTTCTCCTGCTTACCCCAGCATGATGGCGGATTAATCTCGCGCCGGAAGTAATAAGTAAGTGAGAAGGCAATCATTTCAGCAATATGCCTTTTACCGATGGTCACGCCGGTGCTTTCCAGCCGTGCCACGCGGTGAGGATGGAGACCGCGATGAGCAGCGCGCCAGCCACACGGCCGACGACGATGGTGGCCACGGGGTTGGAGATCAGAAGCGCGCGGCTGCGCGAGGCGGTGACGGCAATGGTGCCGTAGATGGCCGCCTGGGTCGCCACCGTCATCAGCCCCATGACAACGCCCTGCAGCCAGATCGGCCCGTAGGCCGGCTTCAGGAACTGCGGATAGACGGCCAGCATGAAGAGATAGGCCTTGGGATTGATCAGGCAGGTGACGGCGCCCTGTCGGAACGTGCGCCAGCCGGAGCCGTCGATGCCGGCCTCGACCGCCGAGACGGTGATGGAACTGCGGGTCAGGGCGTAGCCGATCCAGGCCATGTAGGCGGCGCCGGCGAAGAGCAGCGGATTAAAGAGCGCCGGCAACAGCGTCGCCAGCAGGCCGACGCCGATTGCGCCATAAAGCGAATGCACCGCCCCGCCCGCCATGATGCCCGCCGTCGCCGCCATGCCGGCGCGCCGGCCCGATGTCAGCGAACTGGCGAGCACGAACAGCATGTCCATGCCGGGAACGATGATGATACCGAAGAGAAGCGTGAAGTAGAGCCAGAGATTTTCGCCGTAGGTCATGTCAGTTGCCCGTTGCTGATCCATGGGAGCGATCCCGTGGATACCGTTGTTTTTCAATTCGATGTGCAGATCTGTACGACGGCCCAACTGACAGTGTAGTGTCAGGAGCGTTTGGCGGAGGACAGCATATGCGCAAGGCCTCTCGGCTTTTCGAGATCATTCAGCTGCTGCGGCTGGCGAAACGACCGGTGACGGCGGCGGTGATGGCTGAAGCGCTCGAGGTGACCGTGCGTTCGATCTATCGCGATATCGCGGCGCTGCAGGCGATGCGTGTCCCGATCGAGGGCGGGCGCGGCATCGGCTATATCCTCAGACCCGGCTTCGACCTGCCGCCGCTGATGTTTTCGATCGAGGAGATGGAGGCGATCGTGCTCTCGCTGGCGCTGGTTGAGCGCACCGGCGACGCTGCGCTGAAGCAGGCCGCCAGGCGGGTGAACCAGAAGATTGCCGGCGCGGTGCCGCTGCCGCTGCGCCAGGCGATGGAGGGCAAGGCACTCTATGCCTGGGGCGCCAGCGCCCCCTCGCCCGAGGCATTGGATCTCGGGCTGGTACGCCGCGCGATCCGCGACGAACAGAAGCTCGATCTCGACTATCGCGACGAACTGGGCCGCGCCAGCGCGCGGACGATACGGCCTATCGCGCTGATCTACTATTCGCAGACGTCGAACATCGTCGCATGGTGCGAGCTGCGGCATGCGATCCGCACCTTCCGCAGCGACAGGGTCGAGCACTGCGCGGAGGCTACAGGCTCTTTCAAGGGCGAAGGCGATGGGCTGCGCGATCTCTGGACGTCGGGATGGGCGGAACGGACCGCCTGATGAGCCGGTCGCGCGCGTGAACACCCCGCAACCGTGGTCGCGGGGTGCTGTTTCCCTCGGATCGTCAGAGCAGAGCGCCGCCGGAGACCTCGATGCGCTGTCCGTTGACCCAGCGATTGTCGTCGGAGAGCAGCGAGGCGATCATCGGGCCGATGTCGTCGGCGACGCCGGGGCGGCCGAGCGCGGTCATGTCCGAGACCATCTTGTTGACGACGGGGTTGTCGCGCACCACGCCGCCGCTGAAATCGGTCATGATCGCGCCCGGCGCCACCGTGTTGGCGGTGATGCGGCGCGGGCCGAGCTCCTTGGCGAGGTAGCGGGTGAACACCTCGATCGCACCCTTCATCGCGGCATAGGCGGAACTGCCGGGGATGCTGAAGCGGGCAAGGCCGCTCGATAGGTTGATGATGCGGCCGCCATCGGCCATCACGGGCAGAAGCTTCTGGGTGAGGAAGAAGACGCCCTTGAGGTGGACGTTGACGAGGCCGTCAAAGTCTTCCTCGGTCGTCTCGGCGATCGAGGCGTGGTGGCTGGTGCCGGCATTGTTGACGAGATAATCGAAATCCGTGCGGCCAAGACCGGTGAGCGCCTGTCTGACGTCTGCCACGAAGGCATCGAAGGAGGCGGTGTTGCCGGTGTCGAGCTGGATGGCGACGGCCGCCGCACCCAATGCCTCGATCTCGGCAACAGCGCTTTCGGCTTCTGCCTTATTCGAGTGATAGGTCAGGATGACATCGACACCGCGCCCGGCAAGGCTGACGACGGTGTTGCGGCCGAGACCACGGCTGCCGCCGGTTACGATGGCGATTCTACGCTTTGAATTTGCTTGGTTTTCATGGGGCATGACACTCTCCTTGAGGTTTGTTCGATGGCTTGATGCTACGCCCGGAGAGGCGTTTTGCTGAATGCCGGAACTCTCGAATTTCTTGCCCATTCCTCCAATCGGCTTGCAGAGTGGGAGCGGTGATCTAAGATCACTCAGCATTGCTGACACGCGTGGAGAAAAACGATGCCCGAAGCGCTGAAGGACATGGTGGCCCGCTATATCGACGCGGTCGGTGGCGGGGACGGCGCGTTCATGACGCCGGTCGCGGTGCCGGGCCTGGCGCTGTCGCGGGTCAGCCGGCCCGTGATGCCGCACCACCGGGTCTACCGGCCGACGATCTGCGTCGTGCTGCAGGGCGCCAAACGGATCCTCAGCGGCGACCGGGTGCTCGACTACGGCGAGAACCAGCTTCTGATCGTGACGGTGGAACTGCCCGCCTCCGGCCAGATCGTCAATGCCAGCCCGGAGCAGCCCTATATCGGTCTCAACATCGATTTCGACCCGGCAATGATGCGCGAGGTGCTTGACGATCTCGACAACCCGCCGAAACCATCAGGCGACGGCATCGCCTGCGTCTTCGTGCAGGATTTCGATGCGGCGCTGGAAGATTGCGTGCGCCGGCTGCTGAAGCTGGTGGAGACACCGACAGCCATTCCGGTGCTGTCGCGCTCGATCATGCGGGAGATCTGCTACTGGCTGCTGACGGGGCCGAACGGGCGCGAGATCTGCAAGCTGGCGCTGCCCGGCAGCCATGCGCGGCGGATGAGCAACGCGATCCATCTGCTGCGCGGCAATTTCGCAGCACCCGTCCGGATCGAGGAACTGGCGGCGGTGGCGCGGATGAGCCCGTCGTCCTTCCACCAGCATTTCAAGACGCTGACCTCGATGACGCCGCTGCAGTACCAGAAGCACATGCGGCTGCTCGAGGCCCGCCGGCTGATGGTGACCGACGGCGCCAATGTGGCCAGCGCCGCCTATCAGGTGGGCTATGAAAGCGCCTCCCAGTTCAGCCGCGAATATACACGCATGTTCGGCGCGCCGCCGAAACGCGATGTCACCGAGATGCGCGCGTCGCCGATGGCGGCGGCGGCCTAGATTGGCAGCACTCGGCTCTCCTCACGGCCGAAGCCGCGGATCTCGATGTGGTCCGTGTGGATATCGACGATGGCGAAGGTATTTTCGCTTTCGGTGTCGACCATGCCCTTGAAGTTGACGCAGTGGCAGCCGCCGACCATGCCGTAATTGCCGACGTGGTTGTGGCCGTTGAAATAGGCGGCGACGTTGGGGTTCGCCGAGAGCAGGTCTATGATCCGTTCGCGGTCCCAGCAATCGTGCTCGTTGGGCGGATAGACCGGGTAGTAGTTCATGACGATCACGCGCTCGCCGGCCTTTGCCGCATCCGCGATCTCCGCCTCGAGCCAGGAGAACTGGCTGTCGCCCATCATGGCGTTCCAGGCGTGGGCGTTGATGGCGCCCTCTTCCTGCAGTTCGGCCAGCCGTTCGGCCGCGATCTCGCGGTAGGGATGTCCTTCGGGCGGGGCGAATGTGCTGACTTCGTTGCCGTTGAGCGCGATGAAGCGCCAGCCCTGCATGGCGAGGCTGTAATAGGGCGCCGGCATGCCGAGGCGACCGGCGACGTCCTCCAGATGCTCCGGCGCGACGGCAAAATCGCGGTCGATGATGTCGCCGAGCGTCATCACGAAGCTCAGGTCCTCGGCGTTGAAGACCTGGATCGCGGCTGCGAGCTTGGCCGGGCTGTTTTCGTAGTAGCGGTCCATGCCGGCATGCGGCTCGCGCGCGGCGTATTGCGGGTCAGCGACGATGCCGAAGCGGAAGAGTGGGAGAGACTGTGTCATGGGCGCCGGATTAGGAGTGGTCGGTGACAGAGGTATGACACAGAGGGTGCGTCAAGGAGAGGTTGGGCGCAAGTGGCCCCCTCACCCGGCCTCCGCTGCGCTCGGCCACCCTCTCCCCGATGGGTAGAGGGGGAACGGCGGCCTTGCGGCACTTTCTCATCTCCCCACCGGGGAGAAGGTGGCGGCAGGTCAGGCGCAACATGTTGCGCCGGGGATGAGGGGGCCACACGGCACACCCTCGCGACACACCCTCACAAACAAAAACACCCGGCGTTTCCACCGGGTGTTCTCGTCAATCCATCGAAACAGCTTACTTGGAAGCGGCTTCGTAGCGTTCCAGGACGTAATCCCAGTTGATCAGGCTGTCGACGAAGGCTTCGAGGTACTTCGGACGAGCGTTGCGGTAGTCGATGTAATAGGAGTGTTCCCAGACGTCGACGCCGAGGATCGGGGTGGCGCCGTGGACGAGCGGGTTTTCGCCGTTCGGGGTCTTGGAGATTTCGAGCTTGCCGTTCTTGACGGAAACCCAGGCCCAGCCGGAGCCGAACTGGGTGGTGCCGGCAGCAACGAAATCGGCCTTGAACTTGTCATAGCCGCCGAGATCGGAGTTGATCGCCGCTTCGAGCTTGGAAGGCAGCTTGTTGCCGCCGCCGCCCTTCTTCATCCACTTCCAGAAATGGACGTGGTTGTAGTGCTGGGCAGCGTTGTTGAAGAGACCGGCATTGGTGCCGAAGGACTTCTTGACGACGTCTTCGAGGGAGAGATCGGCCAGGCCGGCTTCGGCCGCGAGCTTGTTGCCGTTGTCGACATAGGCCTTGTGGTGCTTGTCGTGGTGGAACTCCAGGGTTTCCTTCGACATGAAAGGCGTCAGCGCTTCGTAGTCGTAGGGAAGTTCAGGCAATTCAAAAGCCATTGTCGTCTCCTTTTGGCAATAGTTTGCGTAATCGGCAGGTGAGCGGGAACATAGGAGCGCAGACCCGCAGAGGCAACCTGCGAAATGTCAAAAAACATCGGTGCAGAGGAAAATTTGCCCGCGCTAAGGGCTTGGCATGCAAGGCGCAAATCAATCATGATGCTGATGCCGGACGCGTGCGCATCCGACATGGGGAATGCGAGGGCTCCGTATGCACAGGCATGCCATCCGCCATATCCTTGCCGCGGCCGGGCTCGGCATCGGCTGCTGGTCCACGTTGCCCGCGTTCGCCTCTTCCGGCGACGCCTGGCAGGACTTCGCCGCAGAGGTGCAGGGCAAATGCGAGATGGCGGCGCGCGCACAGATCGAGCTGCCGCATGCCGTGGTCGACCCGTTCGGCAGCGAGAGCTTCGGCATGGCGCTGGTCACCGGCAAGCCGAAGGGCGCCAATGGCTATGTCAGCTATTTCTGCATCTACGACAAGAAGACGAAGGCGGTCGAGCTCGGCACGGAGCTTGAGACCGAGCGGATGGGGATATTGCCGGACGAATAGGAGACTAGCGCCGGTCTCATGTGCGCTCAGTATGCCGTCCGATGAGGCGAAAGCCGAAGCACAATTCCTGATTGCAGCCGATTAGTGTCTCGCCGCCCTGCACTTCGCTAATCTCCCGAAGCCGGCCCATTGGCGGGTGCGGCGTGGGAGGATGTCATGTTTCATTTCAGCAGCGCATCGCTTGCCGCCCTTGCCAAATGCCATCCGCACCTGCAGGCGATCGCCCAGGCAGCGATCCGCAAAGTTGATTTCAAGGTGCTCGATTCCAGCCGCGGGCGCGATGCACAGGAGCGTGCGTTCAATGGCGGATTTTCCAAAGTCCGCTTCGGGGATTCGGCCCATAATTACCTGCCGGCGATCGCGTTCGACCTGTTTCCGGCACCCTACGACTGGGACAACAAGCAGGCATTCATCAAACTGTCGAAGGTGATCCTGGCACTGCCCGAAGAACTCGGTCTCGTCGGGCTGGACGACAAGCCGCTGAAGCTGCGGTGGGGCGGCGATTGGGACATGAACGGCGACATCAGGGACGGATGGGACATGCCGCATTTCGAGCTGTACCCCTGGCGCAAATGGTCGAAAAAGTCGAAGCTCTATGAAGACTGACGGCTGCGATGATCGCGGACATACGTCCATCACGATCTTCCGCACAACGGGCGTCGATCCGCACGCTTGAACGCAGGCGACGAGACAAAACAGGCCAGAGACTTGACTCCCGACCAACTAGTCGGTAGACATCGCGCATGGCAACCGATACCTACACTCGTATCCTCGAGAGCGCCCAGTCGCTGATCGTCAATCGTGGCTACAACGCCTTCAGTTACGCGGATATTTCCGCCGAAGTCGGCGTCGGCAAGGCGACGATCCATCATCATTTTCCCGGCAAGGCCGATCTGGTGGTCGCGGTCATCGCCCGTTACCGGAAGGCAACGGCGGACGGGATGGGGGCGATGGCGGCGCAGGAGCCGCGGGCGGACAAGCGGTTGCAGGGCTATGTCGGCTTCTGGGCGCAGTGCATCGCCACCAACAATGCCCCGTTCTGTATCGCTGCCCTTCTCGCCGCCGAACTGCCGAGTCTGCCGCCCGAAGTCGCAGCCCAGGTAAAGGCGCATTTCGACGAGCTGATCGCGCGGCTTGCCGACTTCATCGACGAAGGGCTGCGGACGGGCGCGCTGACAAGCACCGACAACGCCGAAACCAGCGCCCGGATCCTGGTCGCCAGCGTGCATGGCGCCATGCTGGCGGCGCGCGTGGCGGGCGGCGATGCGGCGCTGTTTTCCAGCATCACTCAGCCAGCCTTGAAGAGACTGACCGGCTAATTCGGTCATAGCCCTCTGCGCCATTTTTTTTCCTCAACGAACCGACCGACTAGTCGGTCAATATTTTGGAGATGATCATGCCCAATCCGCTTTCGCTGCTCGGTGAAATCCACACCATCATCAGCATCGTCCCCGCCGTCGCCGGGCTTTACAGTTTCGCGAAATACCGGTCGATCCGGCCGGAGACCAACACCGGCAAGGTCTATCTTGCCTCGCTGGCGCTGTCGGCGATCAGTGCGTTCGGCCTGTCGTCCACCGGCGGCTTCAATCCGGGCCACGCACTGGCGATCGTGGTGCTTCTGGTCTCGGGCATCTGTCTCATCCTGCCGCGCTTGCGCTTTCTTGGCCGGCTGATGCCTTATCTGCGCAATCTCGGCCTGTCGTTCACCTACTTCCTGCTGTGGGTGCCTGGAATCAACGAGACGCTGTCGCGCCTGCCGCCATCGCACCCGATCGGCAACGGTCCGGATTCACCGCCGGTGCAGACGGCGCTGCTGATCTGGGTCGTGCTGTTTGCGGTGGGCAGCCTCTGCCAGGCATGGATCGTCTCGCGCCGGCAGGCGACGCGGCGGATCGCGGTCTGAGCGATCAGGCCTCCCGGCCGAAGTAAACCTCGACCGAGGTCAGCCGGTCGCCCTCGAAGCGGAGCGATTCCATGTTGCGGAACGCTCCGCCATCGCGCTTGACGGCGCGATATCGCACCACCACCTCGTCGCCCGCGATGCCGAGATACTCGATCTCCATCGCCGTGAACGGCGGTGGCTGCGGCCAGCAGCGGCTGAAATAGGTCTCGCGATCGATGTGGTCATCCTGCGGACTGGAAAAGGTGAAATCCGCCGTGAGCATGGCGCCGACGATATCCTTGCGTCCATCGACATAGGCCGCATAGAGAGCGCGAACCATTGCGGCGCGCTTCCACTCTTCCGGGCGCTGGGCTTCGGTGCCGTGTGTCATCGCGTTCGCCTCCCTGACCACGAACGATCATCGCTTGGGAAAGCGGCGCCATTGCGTCGCCTTACGTGCATGAAAACCGGCGAGTGGAGGCGAAAACCGACCTGAAGAGAACCGGATTGGCCCGTAGCCGGCCTTGATGCACGGCTGGCCGCAGGTCCACAATGGCTCAGCAAATGTGGATAAGGCCATGTCAGAAGGACGTCATATACTGGAGCGGCTGCAGAAGCTTGCGGCCAAGGATAACCGGCCGCGGGAACTGCCGGAAGGTGGCGAGCGCGCGTCGGCGCTGTTCTCCTTCGTTACCCGTGAGCGCGAACGCATCGCCGGCTGCGCCTTTCCCCGTGCGTCCATCGTTGTCATCGTCGAAGGCTCCAAGGACGTCATCACCATGGGACGACACCTGCGATTTGCCGCAGGTACCCTGCTTGCACTGCCGGCAGGATGGCAAGGCGACGTCGTGAACAATCCAGATCCGGAAACCGACGTCTACCGGGCGATATTCATCGATTTTCCGAATGATCTGGTGGGCCGGGCGGCACACGCCTCTCCGCCGCAGCGCAACACCGGACAGCTGGATCTTCCACTCGACAGCGTTCTGAGCAGCGCGATCCAACACGCAGCTGAAGGGATCATCGCCGGCAACCTGCCGGCGGCACTGATCGAATATCGGGTCATGGAAATACTGATGGTGCTCGGCATGCGCGGCGCCCTTCCCGTCCAGGCGAAAACAACCAGCGATGCGGTGCGCGCGCTGGTCCGCTGGCAACCGGAGCGGGCCTGGACCGCCGACGCTATTGCCGATGCACTCGCGACCAGCAACGCGACATTGAGACGGCGGCTTGCCGGTGAGGCGACATCGCTGCGCGTCCTGATCGCCGAGGTTCGCGTTGGCCTGGCGAAAGCGATGCTGGCCGAAGACGGCCTGTCATTGCGCGAGGCGGCACTCGCTGCGGGTTATCGGTCACCGCGCCGGTTTGCCGAGCGCATGCGATCTGAAACGCACCGCAATCGAACCGTCGATATATGAGCGGCAGAGTCCATCATTTGAGCGCTTCCGTGCATCGGCGAGACCGGCGCGGTTGCTAGTATCGTCCTTCGTCAAACGAAAGGACAAGGCCATGCATCTGAAAACCATGATCGCAACCATAAGCCTGTTGGCGGCCTCCGCCTCTCACACGCTCGCCGCCGGGTTGAAGGTCACCTTCGAGGCTGCCGACAAGGGCGGAACGCTCCGCACGGAGAATGCCTCCTGCATCGCCGCCAGCGGCAAGGCAGTGCCGGGCAGCAACCGGAGCCCCGCCATTTCCTGGTCGAAAGGCCCGGCCACGACACGCTCCTATGCCCTCTTAATGACGGATCCGGATGTGCCGGTGGACCTGTCGCTGTTGAACCAGGACGGCGTGGAGATTGCCAAGAACCTGCCGCGCATGACGTTCACGCACTGGATCCTGGCGGACATTCCGGCCGGCGTGACGCAGCTTGCCGAAGGCGTGGACGGCGACGGCATGCCGAAGGGCGGGTTGCCGCTGGCCAGGACCGCGCACGGACGTCGCGGCCAAAACGGCTTCGCAGCCTTCTTGAAGGACGGACCGCACGGCGGATATATGGGCGCGTGCCCACCCTGGAACGACCTGCGCATCCATCGCTATCGCGTAACGGTGTATGCGTTCGACATCGAGCAACTGACGCTTCCCGATGTGTTCAGCCAGGCTGATTTGATGGCCGCGGCAAAAGGACACGTCGTTTCGTCCGGCGCCACGGAACTGACCTATACGATCAATGCGAAAGCCACGAAATGACCGATACGAAATCGAATGATGCATCCGGCGCCACCGCGCCGGGTTCCATCCACTGGAAACGCAATCTGGCGGTTTCGCTGGTCGGCTCGTTCACGACGATCGTGGCGATGACGCTGCTTTTGCCGTTCCTGCCGCTCTATGTCGAGGAGCTGGGCGTCACCGATCATGCCGCGATCGTGCAGTGGTCGGGCATCGCCTATGGCGCTACCTTCTTCGCCGCCGCCTTCGTGGCGCCGCTCTGGGGACGGCTCGGCGACATCTACGGACGCAAGCTGATGCTGGTGCGCGCCAGCCTGGGCATGACCGTGGCGATCTCGCTGATGGGCATGGCCGGCGATGTCTGGCAGTTGGTGGCGCTCAGGCTGTTCGTCGGCCTGGCCGGCGGCTACTCCTCCGGCTCGATGGTGCTTGTCGCCACGCAGACGCCCAAGGATCGCTCGGCCTGGGCGCTGGGGACGCTGGCATCGGGGATCATGGCCGGCAATCTCGTCGGGCCGCTGATCGGTGGCGCGCTGCCGCCGCTGATCGGCATTCGCGGCACGTTTTTGGCCGCCGGCGCGATGATCTTCCTGGCGTTTCTGGCCACCCTGTTCCTGATCAAGGAGGAGAAGTCCCCTGCCCGCAAGCAGGCGGCGAAGGCGAGCGGCGGTTGGGCGTCGATCCCCGACAAGCGACCTGTCATCGCCATGCTGTTCACCGGCATGCTCCTGATGTTCGCCAACATGTCGATCGAACCGATCATCACCGTCTATGTGGCGCAGCTGGTGTCCGATGCCGGCAAGGTGACGATGATCTCGGGGGTGGTGATGTCGGCAGCGGCGCTCGGCAGCATCCTGTCGGCCTCGCGGCTGGGGAAGCTGGCGGATCGGATCGGCCACTGGCCGGTGATCGCAGGCGCGCTCGGCGTCGCCGGCCTGCTGCTGATCCCGCAGGCCTTCGTCACCAGTTCGTGGCAGCTGATCGTGTTGCGCTTCCTGATGGGCGTGGCGTTGGGCGGGCTGCTGCCGTGCATCTCGTCGGTGATCCGCCACAGCGTGCCCGACAGCGCCGCCGGCGGCATCCTCGGCCTGTCGGTGTCGTCGCAATATGTCGGCCAGGTGGCGGGCCCGCTGCTCGGCGGCTTCGTCGGCGGTCATATCGGCATGCGAGCGGTGTTTCTCGGCACCTGCGTGCTGCTCATCGCGGGTGCCGCGTATTCGTGGATGGTGCGGCCGCGGGAAGATGACGTCGGCGCGTTGGGCGACCGCTCATAAGCCGTTGAGGCGTCACGGCTTTCATGATTTCGGCGCCATCCTCGGGCTTGTCCCGAGGATCTGCAAACGGTGCCGCTGGCTGGACATAGGTGGATCAACCGCTGTGTGGAAGACGAAGGGTGTTGGCGGCCTTGCGGGGCATCCGCACTGTTGAATTCGTGGCGGCGTGCTTAGATCCTCGGGACGAGCCCGAGGATGACGCCAGAGAATGAGGATTCTTCTCGTAACCTATTGAAACGCCTAACCTAAATTCCACGTTTCCCTACATCAGCAAATAATCCACCGCCACCGGCAGCGGCGGCAGGTTCTTTTCGCCCATCGCTTCGCGCAAGTTGATTTCCACCGTCTCGGCGATCGCCTCGATCGGCAGGGCGTTGGGCTGTTTGCCGAAGGGCGCTTCCAGTTCGTCGCCGAGCGCGTCCAGTCCGAAGAACGTGTAGGCGACCAGGGCGGTGGCGCAGGGCATGAACCAGCCGAGCACGTCGTCGAAGCCGAACGGCAGGAGAAGGCAGAAGAGGTGCGCGGTCCGGTGCAGCAACAGCGTGTAGCCGAAAGGGACCGGGGTCCAGCGGATGCGTTCGCACGAGGCCTGGGCCAGCGTCAGATCGGCAAGCGTGCGGTCGAGCATCTGGTAGTTGATGTCGGTGATCTGTCCCTGGGAACGCAGATTGGCAAGCTCGCGGGCGATTTCCAGCGACAGTGCCTCGGGCGGATTGCGGCTCTCGCGGTAAAGTGCCTTGATGTCCTCTGGCAGCAGCCGCTCGACCTTGTCGCGGCTGATGCCAGAGCGCAGGTGCGGCACCAGCGACTGGACGAAAGCGATCACCAGCGTCAGTACCCGCCGACGCGCAACCGCACCCTGCTCGCCCGCAGTGCTTTCGAGAATCAGCGTCTGCCGGGCGAAGTGCCGGGCGGAGAAGACGATCACGCCCCACTGTCGGCGCGCCTCCCACCAGCGATCGTAGCAGGCGTTGTTGCGAAAGCCGAGAAAGATGGAGAGCGCGATGCCGAGGAGCGCGAAGGGCGCGCCGCTGAACACCGGAAGGGTGCCGGGCCAGAATTTGTGGCAAAGCACCACCAGCGACGACAGGACGGCGGTGAGGATGATCTGCGGCAGCACCCGCCTGATGATCGAACCACGGACGATGAAGAAGAGACAGAGAAGGGTTGGACGGGGGCGCACTATCATGACGCGGGCATTTCACTTGTTCGATGGTTGGGGGAAACGGCGGCTTCTCCTCCCGCCCAAGAAAATGGCCGCGTCAAGCGCGGCCATCATTCCTGACTTAGGTCAATTGCTATAGCAGATCAGCTGTCGCTGGCACTGCGACCAAATGCCCAGTCCATATAGATTTCCAACGCTTTGCGGGTGACAGGGCCTTCCTGGAAATCGCGACCGTCGAGACGGCTGACACCGACGACCTTGGAATAGTTGCCCGAGGTGAAGATCTCGTCGGCAGTCATGAAATCGTCCACCGAGAGTGTTTCCTCGCGAACGTCGAAGCCGGCCTGGCGCAACAGGCCGATGACGCGGGCGCGGGTAATGCCGGCGAGGAAGGTGCGGTTCGGCACCGGAGTCTTGACGACGCCGTCCTTGACCAGAAAGACGTTGGAGGAAGCGGTTTCCGCGACGTTGCCGTTCATGTCGCGCATCAGGGCATTGTCGAAGCCGCGGCCGCGGGCTTCGGCGATGGCACGGCCGCTGTTCGGATAGAGCGAGCCGGCCTTGGCATCGGTCATCGCGGTTTCCGGCGACGGGCGGCGGAAGGGCGAGACGGTGAGCGAGTTCGGCGCTGTGTTGCCGAGCGGCGCTTCGAACAGGCAGAGCGCGAAGCGGGTCGATTCCGCATCGACGCTGACGACGCTGCCGGCCGAGCCGTGCTCGCCCCAGTACATCGGCTTGATGTAGAGCGGCGTCTTGCCGTCGAACTTCTTGATGCCTTCCCAGGCGAGCGCCTCGATTTCCTCAGGCGTCTTTGTTGGCTTCAGGCCCATGTTGACGGCCGAGCGGTTGATGCGCTGGCAATGCTGGTCGAGATCCGGCGCGATGCCATCGAACCAGCGAGCGCCGTCAAACACGGTAGAAGCCAGCCACATCGCATGCGAGGTCGGCCCGATCAGCGGCGGATTGCCGGTCAGCCACTCTCCCTCGACATAGGTCCAAGTGCTGGAACGGGGCGATGTATCGACGGCCATGAGACTCTCCTTCTAAATTGCGAGGAGACAAAACCGCGCGAGAGGAGCGGGTCAAGCGGAAATATGCCCGCGAAAAGGCTAAGCAAGAAAACTGTGCGGGAGCTGTCTTGCAGGAAAGATTCATGCGCGCACATTTAACGCCAAGAGATGGGTCCATCACCGAAAATCATCGGTGGCCTGCTTTCACTTGGCCGGCGGCGCGTGGCATACAGTCACGAACTCGGCGCTGTTTGAACGCGCGACGCAAGCAGGAGTACACAGCGATGAAAGCCATGCTCTACGACGCCTTCGAAAAGGCACCCGAGATTGTCACTTTGCCCGATCCGACGCCCGGCGAGGACGGCGTGGTGATTGCGGTCGGCGCGACCGGGCTTTGCCGCAGCGACTGGCATGGCTGGATGGGGCATGATCCTGACATCAGGCTGCCGCATGTGCCGGGCCATGAGCTCGCCGGCAAGGTGGTGGCGACGGGCAAGGGCGTGATGCGCTTCAAGGTGGGCGACCGCGTCACCGTGCCCTTCGTCTCCGGCTGCGGGCGCTGCGGCGAGTGCCACTCCGGCAACCAGCAGGTCTGCCCCAACCAGTTCCAGCCGGGCTTCACGCATTGGGGCTCGTTCGCCGAATATGTGGCGATCGACTATGCCGATACCAATCTGGTTCCCCTGCCCGACAGCATCGACGATGCGACGGCGGCGAGCCTCGGCTGCCGCTTCGCCACCTCGTTTCGCGCCGTTGCCGATCAGGCGCGCACCGGGCCCGGCGAATGGATCGCCGTGCATGGCTGCGGCGGCGTCGGGCTTTCGGCGATCATGATCGCCACCGCGCTCGGCGCCAATGCGATTGCCATCGACGTGTCGGAAGAGAAGCTGGCGTTCGCCAGGGAATGCGGGGCGGTCGCTTCGATCAATGCCACTGATGTTGCCGATGTCGCCGAAGCCGTGCGCGAGATCACCAAAGGCGGTGCGCATGTGTCGATCGACGCGCTTGGCCATCCCGTCACCTGCTTCAATTCGATCAAGAATCTCCGCCGCCGAGGCCGGCACGTGCAGGTCGGGCTGATGCTGGGCGAACATTCGACGCCGCAGATTCCGATGGCGCAGGTGATCGGCCACGAGCTTGAGATCTATGGCAGCCACGGCATGCAGGCCTGGCGCTACGACGCCATGCTGTCGATGCTAGCGGCCGGAAAGATCGCGCCGCAGAAGCTGATCTCGCGGCGGATCAGCCTTGAAGAGGGCATCCCGGCGCTGATGACGCTCGACAAGGCCGAGACGACGGGGATCAGCGTCATCACCTCGTTCTGACGGACCGGCGCACAACTGGCTTCAATCCAGGCGTGCCGTCCGGTTGGTTGCAATCTTTGGTTTAGGATCGATACTTCCCTCAACCGGATGAACCGGTGTGGAGGGGAGCATGGCAAGGCGTTTCATTCTTTCGATCGATGGCGGCGGCATTCGCGGCATCATCCCGGCAATGGTTCTGGTCGATCTGGCCAAGCGGCTGGGCGGCTTGCCGCTGCACAAGGCGTTCGACATGATCGCCGGCACGTCCACCGGCGGGATCATCGCCGCGGGGCTGACCTGCCCGCACCCGGACAAGCCTGCGCAAGCCGCTTGCACGCCGGAGGATCTGGTGGCGCTCTATGCGGACGAAGGCGGCGAGATCTTCAAGAAAAACCCGATCCTTGGGCTTTTTAACCCGTTCGGGATCAACGATCCGCGCTATCGGCCGGATGCGCTGGAAGAGAAACTGAAGAACCGGCTCGGCACCGCCACACTCGACAGAGGGCTGTCAAAGGTGCTGATTACCGCCTACGATATCGGGCAGAGACAGGCGCTGTTCATGTCGAACGTAGACAAAGGAAACAGAAACTTCCGCTTCTGGGAAGCTGCACGCGCCACATCAGCGGCGCCAACCTATTTCCCACCCGCGCAAATCGAGCGAATCGGAGAGAAGGACGAGAAGCGGCGCTTTGTACCCCTGATCGACGGTGGCGTGTTTGCCAACGATCCGATCCTGGCTGCCTACGTCGAGGCGCGCAAGCACCCTGCTTGGACGGGAGACGATCTGGTGTTCCTGTCACTCGGCACTGGCCAGCAGAATCGTGCTTTCGCCTATCAGGAAGCCAAGAGCTGGGGTGTCCTCGGTTGGATGGCTCCGTCACACGACACGCCGCTTATCTCGATCCTGATGCAGGGACAGGCAAGCACCGCCTCTTACCAGGCCAACGAACTGCTCAATCCGCCCGTCACGAAGATCAACTATTCCACCGTCGTCACCGACGCGAATGCCGCTTCGCTGAATTATTTCCGCCTCGACCGGCAGCTCACCAGCAAGGAGAACGATGCGCTGGATGACGCATCATCGGAAAATATCGCTGCTTTGAAGGCGATTGCCGCGTCAATCGTCAAGGACAACGCAAAGGCGCTGGACGAGGTCGCGCGCCGGATTCTCGAAACCAAGACATAGAAACACAATGTGGTGATCGTTTAGCCGGGAAAAGACCGGAAACGCGGCAGCGATGCAAAAAGACGGTATCAGCAGCGTGTTTTAGCGGGTTGCAAAGTGGTTTCGAAGGGTTTACCGCGCTCGCCTTCAAATAAGAAAAAAAGCGAGACATCATGTCCAACTCATTTGTAACCACGCATGCCCAGCCAAGTCCGCAATCCGTCCTGGCGGCGGAAGAGCAGTTCGAGCGTCAGGCTCGGCTGGAAGGCACCTGGCTCAACATCTTCGACGTGACGGTGCCGGCGGGCGGCCGCACGCCGCTCCACCGTCACGCCAGCCCGGAGATCTTCCGCATCATCGCGGGCCGTCTGACGATCCGTCGGATGACCGACCAGGGACTGGAACAGTTCGAAGCGACAGCCGGTGACATCGTCAGAATCGATGCCGACCAGGCGCACGGCTATTCCAATCCGGGCCCCGAAGACGCCGTGTTCTCCGCGATCATCGACAGCGAGCTGGCCGAATTCTTCGAGGCCGCCGCCTCGCAGGCGAAAGACCGGGTCAAGGTGGTCGCCAACAGCGACCGCACGACATTCCTGGCGGCGTAAGCTGGCCATCAGCCGTCCGGCCTGTCCGGGCGGCTATTTTCGCGGCATTCACGATGATCGCGCAGATCATGAGCATGCAAACGAATTTGCGTTGCCCCTCTTGCGCTTGCCCCGATTACCCTTCAAAATTGAAGCATGCCTGACAGTGATCCTTCCAGTACCAGCACCGCCGTTTCCTGCCGGGATATTCCCGCGGACGATGACGGCGATGGCTGTAGATGGCGCGAGCATGATCGCACCGGTTCAAGGCATGATGTAGCCGCACCCAAGGCGGCCGTTTCCCATCGCATTGCGGAAGCTCAGCACCGGTCGCCAGCGCCCGGTGTCATCCGCGTTTCATATTTTCATCGCAAAAGGAGCGGTCTCTTCAACGTGGCCGCATTGAACCATTGATGTTCTTCGACTGGATGTCCGACCCGTCCGCCTGGGTGGGTCTCGCAACCCTTATCGTGCTCGAGATCGTTCTCGGCATCGACAATCTCGTCTTCATCGCCATTCTGGCCGACAAGCTGCCGCCGCACGAGCGCGACCGCGCCCGTCTCGTCGGCCTCGGCCTTGCGCTGTTCATCCGGCTTGGCCTGCTGGCCTCGATCGCCTGGATCGTAACGCTGACCACGCCGCTGTTCTCCGTCATGGAGTTCAGCTTCTCCGGCCGCGACATCATTCTCCTGATCGGCGGCGTGTTCCTGCTGTTCAAGGGAACGATGGAGCTGCATGAGCGGCTGGAAGGCCATGTGGAGACTTCCGAGAAGAAGGTCGTGCATGCCGTTTTCTGGCAGGTGATCGTGCAGATCGTCGTGCTCGACGCGATCTTCTCGCTCGACAGCGTGATTACCGCCGTCGGCATGGTGCAGCATCTGCCCGTGATGATGATCGCCGTCGTCATCGCCATCGGCTTCATGCTGCTTTTGTCGAAGCCGCTAACCGCCTTCGTCAACAAACACCCGACCGTCGTCATCCTCTGCCTCGGCTTCCTGATGATGATCGGCTTCTCGCTGATCATCGAGGGTTTTGGCGTGCACCTGGCCAAGGGCTATCTCTACGCCGCGATCGGCTTCTCCGTGATCATCGAATCGCTGAACCAGCTGGCGCGTCACAATCGCGAGCGGTTGATCACGCCGAGCAACATCCGCGAACGCACCGCCGACGCCGTGCTCGGCCTTCTCGGCGGCAAGCGGCCGCAGGTGACGCTGGGGACGACGGCCGATCTGATCGCAGAACAGGCGGCGGAAGAGGACGTGTTCTCCAACGAGGAGAAGGACATGATCCAGGGCGTGCTGACGCTTGCCGGACGGTCGGCCAAGTCGATCATGACGCCGCGCATCGACATCGACTGGCTCGATCTCGATGGGCCGCAAGACGAATTGCAGCGGCGGATCGTCGATCTCGGCCATTCGCGCTTTCCCGTGGCGCGCGGCAGCCTCGACAATTTCATCGGCGTCGCCAGCGCCCGCGACCTCTTGCGCGACTTGATCGTCGATGGCGCAATCAACCCGGAGCGATCGATCCGTGAGCCCTTCGTGGTGCATGAGAGCATCAGCGCGCTGAAGCTGATGGAACAGTTGCGCCATTCCACCGCCGCCGTCGCCTTCGTTCTCGACGAATACGGCGATCTCGAAGGCATGGTGACGCCGACCGACCTGCTCGAAGCGATCGCTGGCGAATTCCCCGACGAGGACGAGGAGAAACTGTCGATGGAGCGCGGCGAGGACGGCTCGCTGACCATCGACGGCTGGGTGGATATCCGGCTGGCCTCGAAGCTGATCGACGTCGACCTGGTCGACGAGACCGACCGCTTCTCGACGCTGGCCGGTTTCATTCTCTGGCGGCTGGGACATTTGCCGCAGGTGGGCGAGATTGTCCGGTTCGAGGAACTGACATTCGAAGTCGTCTCGCTCGATGGCCGCAACATCGACAAGATCAGGATCAAGCGTATCGAAGACGCGGATTGAACAGGAGAATGCCGATGGCATGGTCAGCAAGCCAGTATGTCAAATTCGAGGACGAGCGCACCCGCCCGGCGCGGGATCTTCTAGCGCAGGTGCCGCTGGAGACGGTCACGCATGCAGTCGATCTCGGTTGCGGCCCGGGCAACTCGACGGAACTGATCATCGACCGCTACGGCGCCTCCGGCGTCACCGGGCTCGACAGTGATGAGAACATGCTGGAGGCGGCGCGCAAGCGCCTGCCGGGCACGACCTTCACGCAGGCCGATCTCGCCACCTGGCAGCCGGAACAACCGGTCGATCTGCTGTTCGCCAACGCCGTGTTTCAGTGGCTGCCCGAGCATCTCGACATTTTCGACCGGCTGATGGACGGGCTGGCGCCCGGCGGGGTGCTGGCTGTGCAGATGCCCGACAACCTGACTGAGCCGACGCATCTGCTGATGGAGGAAACGGCGCATGCAGGTCCATGGAAAGCGGCCTTCGAGGCGAGGAGCGTTCGCCGCAAGCCGCTGCCGCCGCCCTCCACCTATTACTCCAGGCTGATCGCCAAGGCCAAGCGCATCGACATCTGGCACACCATTTACAACCACCCGATGGCGGATGCGGCAGCGATCGTCGAATGGGTCAAGGGCACCGGCCTGCGCCCCTATCTCGACCATGCCGGCGAAGCGCATCGCGAGGCCTATCTGGCGGATTACCTCGGGCGGGTGGAGAAGGCCTATCCTGAGATGTCGGATGGTCGGGTGCTGCTCCGGTTTCCGCGGATCTTCATGGTGGCGGTGAAGGGGTAGCGGTGGCGACTACCCGTCCGCCGCCTCGGCCGAAAGTGCCACGTCACGACCGCGATGAAACAAGCGAAGGATCGTGACCTCTTCGCCGTCGATCCTGAAGGCTATTGTTGCACGCCTGTGGTAGCCAACAATGCGCAGACCAGGAGACAAATCATCCCGTCGCGTTCCGCGCTGAGGAAAGGTCTCAAAGCTCAGGCAGTAGTCGTAGAGTTTTGAGACATATTCCCGTGCTCGCCACGGGCCGGCTTCGGAAAGAATATACGCGTGAAGATCATTTAGATCCTGGATGGCTTCCGGCGAGAATACCACCCGGTAGTTCATCTTTCGCGCCCCTTTCCTTCTCGTTCGCATCCATCGCCGCCCAGATCTGCTGGCGCGCCTCGGTGGCCGATACCGCTAGCGAGGGATCGGCGTCCAACGCCTTTATTGTCGGCACCACCTCTTCGCGAAGCCACTTTTCGACAGCCGCATCCTGATTGGCGAGCGCCCTCAAGCCGTCGCGAATAACTTCGCTTTCGCTGGCATATTCTCCGGACCTAACCTTGTCCTTCACCATCTCAGCCATGTCGATGGGAAGCGTAATGCTGAGTGCTCGGGTTGTTCTCATGGTCGGACCTCGAATGGGTAGGATTTAATACTATCAGAATCGCCGCACTGAATGAAGATGGCTTATCGCGTCGCGACGCTCCTGCTATCCCGCTTGCGACCCACCCCGCCTGCTCTATATTCGCCCTTCGATATCAAGGAGATCATCATGGACGCAGCTCCCAGCCCGCCGGTCACGCTTGTCATCTTCGGCGCCACCGGCGACCTGACGCGCCGCCTGCTCGTTCCCGCCATCATCAATCTGACGCAGAGCGGGCTGACCGGCGACGATCTGCGCATTCTCGGCATCGGTATCGAGCCGGGAGACGACGCCATGCTGGTGGGGCGGCTCGATGATTTTCTGAAGACGCTCGACGATGGCGGTGCGCATGCGGCGAGCGATGGCTGGAAGCGGCTGCGGCAGCGGATCTCCTATACGTCGGGCGATTTCACCAAGGATGAGATCTACCTCGACATCAAGGCACGGCTGGCAAACAGCAATGCCGCTTTCTATCTCGCCGTGCCGCCACAATTCTTCGGCACGATCGTCGAGAAGCTTTCGGAACACGGGCTGATGAGCGAAAGCGAGACCTGCTTCCGTCGCATCGCCATCGAGAAGCCCTTCGGCACAGATCTCGCCTCCGCCAAGGCACTGAACGCGCGCATTCTCGCCAAGGTCGCCGAAAGCCAAGTCTACCGGCTTGATCACTTTCTCGGCAAGGAAACGGTGCAGAACATCCTGACGACCCGCTTTGCCAACATGATGATCGAAGCGCTGTGGAACAACAACTATATCGACCACGTACAGATCACCGCTGCCGAGACGGTGGATGTCGGCAGCCGCGGCAAATTCTATGACGCGACAGGTGCCCTGCGCGACATGGTGCCGAACCATCTCTTCCAGCTTCTGGCGATGATCGCGATGGAAGCGCCGAACGGATTTGGCGCCGAGGCGATCCGCAGCGAGAAGAGCAAGGCGCTGAGCGCCTTGCGCATCTACACGCCCGAGGAAGCAGCGGAGCATGGCGTGCGCGGCGCCTACGCCGGCGGACAGCTCAATGGCAACGAGATCACCGCCTTTCGCGAGAGCAAGGACGTTTCGCCAGACAGCCACACGGAGACCTTCGTCGCGGTGAAGCTCTATGTCGATACCTGGCGCTGGGCCGGCGTGCCCTTCTATCTCAGGACCGGCAAGGCGATGACGGCGCGCGATACGGAGATCGTCGTGACCTTCCGGCAGGTGCCGTTCGCGCAGTTTCGCGAAACCGACATCAAGCGCAGCCTGCCGCCGAACCGGCTGGTCATCCAGGTGCAGCCCGACGAGGGTCTGAGCGTGGAGCTGTCGATCAAGTCGCCGGGGCTCTCGGTTGATACCGTGCCGGTGTCTCTCGACTTCCGCTATGCCGACAAATTCGACATCGGCAAGATGACAGGCTATGAATCCCTGCTCTACGACCTTTTTATCGGCGACCAGACGCTGTTCCAGCGCGCTGACGGCATCGAGGCCGGGTGGGCGGCCGTGCAGCCTTTCCTCGACATGTGGGGCGCGAGCAGCGAGCAACCGGAGACTTACCTGCCGGGCAGCATGGGGCCCGATGGTGCCGATCAATTGATCCGCAAGGATGGGCGGCAGTGGCATGCGCTCGGCGTCATCCTGCACAACCAGAAAACATCAAAAGAATGAAATACACCTTATTGTTAGTATATTTGCCGTCAAAAGCGAGCTCCTGATATTATACCCAAATAAAGCCCGTATGATTTGATGGTTAAATCGTGGCCTTGCGACACAAAGGCGGTGGTCCTTACAAACAAGGTAGAAGTTGACTGGTTACGCCGCCAGACGCAGAATTTTCAGGCTGACCGCGTTGCTTTTTCCAGTGCGACAAAGAAAGCGGGCCCGTCAAACCCCGGCGGGCCTTTCTTTCTCTGTAGTTGCCTTTTTGCTCTAGTCAGACAAAAGAATCGAATTGTTAATGGCCGATTAACATATTTACTTGCGCTCTTCGATGGCCTTGTTAAATCTACCCTCTAATCTGGGGTATTGAGAATGACGGATATTCAATCTTCCAAGAATCGTGCCAATTCAGACCAGAGAATGGAGACCTGCCGGTCCGAATTCGAACCCATGCTCTTCGAACTGATCCGCGACGGAGAGAAGAGAGGCTGGAAGGCGGCCGAAATTGCCATGGCGCTCGCCGATGCAGCCGATGACGTGATCCTGAAGCTGGCGCGGGAAACAAAAAGCAAGCACTGAGACGCTCCGGTCGACCGGACGGCTATTCGCACCCGGCATTGATATTCCTGGCCGAAACCCACTTTCGGCGAGCGGCGATAACACATACATTCAGAAGTGATTTGGTCTGGTGATTTGGCCCTGCGAGTTTGCTCGGCCGGTTCATGCGGGCGGTGTTGTCGTGCAATGACGGGAGACGATATGCAGTGGTTTGCCGCAGCGCTTCTGGCTTGCGGATGCGTCAATCTGGCGGAGTTCGCCGATTTTCCGCCGGCTGTGGATTATATCGCCAAGACGAGCTGCAGCGTCAGCGCCGAGCCGGCGCGATGCCGGGGCACCCGGGCGGGCTGGGAGGTGACCTATGCGCGCGCAGTTGGCGGCAAAGTTGACGACCAGCGGACGGTTGCGCTGTGCCTTAGCACGGGCTGCGACACGGCCATCGTCGAGGAACACGTGCTCGGCTGCGCGTGGCGGCATGTCATCGCTGGAAAGAACCAAGCCGATGCGGATCGCGCGGCCGTCGAAGTGGCTTGCGGCGGAGATGTGCTCGACGCCGCCGACCGGCAGACGGCGCGGGATCAGGCGAGCGTGTGGCTGCAATTGCTTGCGGTGACGCAGTAGGCTTTTACGGGGCGGCTGGCTTCACGATCACGAGAAGATCGCCTGCCCACCAACCAAAAACGGGCGGAAAAATCCGCCCGTTCGCCAGATCATGCAAACGTCACATCAGACGAACTGGCTGAGCCCGGGCACCGAGCTCACCACTTCGTCGACCACGTCCTTGCCGGCGTGCTGTTCGGCGACTGCCAGCGTTTCCTTGGCGAGCGAGGTGATCTCGCTCATGCCGAGGCCTTCGGCCATCAGTTGCTGACCGAGCGCCATGACGCCACCGCCGCCCAGCGCACCCATGATGCTGCCGAGAATGCCGCCGCCGCCGGTTTCGCCGGCGCCGTTGTACTGGGCCACCAGATCGGATGCGCCGGGAATGGCGGCGATCATCTTGGCGACCGGGCCATCGGCCGCTTCGCGCTGGAGGAAGCCGAGCATCATGCCGACGGCCTTTTCAGCCACCTCGGGCGGAATGCCCACACGCGCGGCAACCTGATCTACGATTTCGTTCATCATCGTCCTCCATTTTATTGACGTTAACGTCAACGTTAATCGACTTTATCCGGCAACTCAAGCCACTTGGGATAGGGCGGCGCCCTATTCCCGCTATGCGTCGCCCCGGTTTTCATTTGACCGGTTTTCCTTTGAACACAGACAGTTGTCCGCATTGAAGTCCCTGCTTATAACAGTCAAATCATATTACAATGATTGTGCGGATTCTGCTCTCCGCATTTTGACGCAATCGGCGTCCGGCGCCGGCAGGGAGACTATTGCATGCTCGAGGATGGCAAGATCTATATCGGCACCAGCCGCAATCCGGATGACAGCATCAACACGCCCGAATATCTCGAGCTGAAGTTCGGCAACCGCCACGGGCTGGTCACCGGCGCCACCGGCACCGGTAAGACGGTGACGCTGCAGGTGATGGCCGAGGGGTTTGCGAGGGCGGGCGTGCCGGTCTTCTGCGCGGACATCAAGGGCGATCTGTCGGGCATCGCGTTGAAAGGCCAGCCGCAGGAGTGGATGACCAAGCGCGCCGAGCAGATCGGCTTCGACGATTACGAGGCGGACCAATTCCCCGTGATCTTCTGGGACCTGTTTGGCGAGAAGGGCCACCGGGTGCGCACCACCATCGCCGAGATGGGGCCTCTCCTGCTCGCCCGGCTGATGGATGCTTCCGAGCCGCAGGAAGGTGTGATCAACATCGCCTTCAAGATCGCCGACAAGGGCGGCCTGCCGCTGCTCGATCTCAAGGATTTCTCCTCGCTGCTGAACTACATGGGCGAGAACGCCACCGAGCTTTCCAGCCAGTACGGGCTGATCTCCAAGGCCTCCGTCGGCTCGATCCAGCGAGCGCTGCTGGTGCTCGAGCAGCAGGGCGCCGAGCACTTCTTCGGCGAGCCGGCGCTGAAGATCACCGACATCATGCGCAAGGACAATCGCGGTTACGGCCAGATCTCGGTGCTGGCCGCCGACAAGCTGATGATGAACCCGCGCCTCTACGCGACGTTCCTGCTCTGGCTCCTGTCGGAGCTGTTCGAGGAACTGCCCGAAGTGGGCGATCCGGAAAAGCCGAACCTGGTGTTGTTCTTCGACGAAGCGCATCTTCTCTTCAACGACGCGCCGAAGGTGCTGACCGAGCGCGTCGAACAGGTGGTGCGCCTGATCCGCTCCAAGGGCGTCGGCGTCTATTTCGTCACCCAGAACCCGCTCGACGTGCCTGAGACGGTACTGGCGCAGCTCGGCAACCGGGTGCAGCATGCGCTGCGCGCCTATACGCCGCGCGAGCAGAAGGCGGTAAAGACGGCCGCCGACACGTTCCGCCCCAACCCTGCCTTCGACTGCGCCACCGTGATCACCACGCTCGGCACCGGCGAGGCGCTGGTCTCGACGCTTGAGGCCAAGGGCGCGCCTTCGATCGTCGAGCGCACGCTGATCCGGCCACCATCGGGCCGCGTCGGGCCGTTGACGGATGCGGAGCGCCAGCAGGTGATGGACAAGAGCCCGGTGCTCGGCGTCTACGACGAAGACCTCGACCGCGAATCCGCCTTCGAGATTCTCGCGGCGCGGGCGCAGAAGGCATCCGATGCCGATGCCGCCAAGCAGGCGCAGCCGACACAGCCGACAGAAGGCAGCGCTTCCGGCCGCTGGACGCTGCCGGGCTTCGGCGACGACGACAAGGACGAGAAGCCGGCGCAGGGCCGGACGCGCTCGGCCGGATACCAGCGCGAGACGGTGGTGGAGGCGGCGATGAAGAGCGTGGCGCGCACGGTGGCGACGCAGGTCGGCCGGGCGCTGGTGCGCGGCATTCTCGGCAGCCTCAAACGGTAATCTCCCCTCCTCTATTCTTTTCGGAAGCGACCCCGTGACGTTGATTTGGAGAGAGTTGAGCACTGCTGAGAAGCAGATCATCCAGCGGCTGGTGCGGCATGGCTCGCCCGGCGACATTCCGCCGGCATGGGACTGCGAACATTATCGCGCGGCCGAGATCGACGATTTCGGCTCGCTGCGGCTCAGGCTGCGCGACAAGACGGATCTTGCCGTCGATCTGCCGACACAGCCCGTGGCCTCAGGCTATTTCGACGACAAGGAGGTTGCCGATCCCTACGGACCGCTGGTCGATGTCATCCTGTTTTCGGCAGCGGGACTGCTCTGCGAACTGCAGATCTATCGCAGCGACGGCGGCGCCATCTTGCGCCCTGTCGAAGCGGACGCGATCTTCCTGATTACCTCACACGCGTCGCACGGTTGAGTTTTCCTCGACGCAATGCTATCTGGTGAACAACCGAGAAAGGAGGGTTGCGCGTGACGATACATTTCCGATTCAATCGCCAGCGTGGCCCCGTCTACGCCCTGCAGATGCGTTTGCAGGGCTGACCAGAGACCGTTTCTCGACACTCTCTTCCTGGTCCGCCCCTCGTGGCACGGCAGATGCGAGCCCTGGCTTGCCTGCCCGTTTCTAGATCCCCCGAGCACAAGCATACGCGCGCGATGATGGCTGCATGCCCCTCGCCGCGCGTTTGCCTGCTCGCCAGACCAGAGCAAGATCATGACGACAATCAATATTCGCAACCTCGGCATCACCCTCGGCAAGCCGCTGTTTGCCAATCTCAATCTCACCATCGGCGCCGGCGACCGGCTCGGGCTTGTGGCCGCCAACGGGCACGGAAAATCGACGCTGCTGCGCTGCCTTGCCGGCACGCTCGAAGCCAGCGAGGGCGACGTGACGCGCTCGCGCGGGCTGACGGTCGGCCATGTCGAGCAGGACGTGCCGCCTGCCCTGATGCCGCTTTCGTTCCATGAAGCGGTGCTGCGGGCGCTCAGCGATGACCAGCAACTCAACGAGAGCTGGCGGGTGGATATCGTGCTCGACGACCTTGAGGTGCCTGATGACATGCGCGAGCGGCCTGTCGGACAGTTGAGCGGCGGCTGGCAGCGGCTGGCGATGTTGGCGCGGGTGTGGGTGACCGAGCCTGATGTGCTGATGCTGGATGAGCCGACCAACCACCTCGATCTCGGCAAGATCGCCCGGCTGGAGAGCTGGCTGCAGGCTTTGCCGCGCGACATGCCTGTCATCGTCTCCAGCCACGACCGCGCCTTTCTGGATGCGACGACCAATCGGACGCTGTTTCTGCGGCCGGAGCAATCCGTCGTCTTCGCCCTGCCCTACAGCGCGGCGCGGGACGTGCTCGACGAAAATGATGCCGCCGACGAGCGCCGCTACCAGCGCGACATGAAGACAGCGCAGCAGCTGCGGCAACAGGCAGCCAAGCTCAACAATATCGGCATCAACTCCGGCAGCGATCTGCTCGTGGTCAAGACCAAGCAGTTGAAGCAGCGGGCCGACAAGCTGGAGGATGCGGCCAAGCCGGCGCATCTGGAGCGATCATCCGGGGCGATCCGGCTCGCCAATCGCGGCACGCATGCGAAGGTGCTGGTGACGCTCGACGATGCCGTGGTTACCACGCCGGATGGGACGCCGCTTTTCAGGACCGGCAAGCAGTTCATCTGCCAGGGCGACCGGATCGTGCTGCTTGGCGCCAACGGCGTCGGCAAGAGCCGGATGGTCGACGGGCTGCGGCGGGCGGTGATGGCGGCAGACGGCGCCGTCGAGGGCATCAAGGCGACGCCGTCGCTGGTGCTCGGCTATGGCGATCAGGCGCTGGGCGATCTCGACGACGCGGAGACGCCGATGCGGATGATCATCCGCCGCTTCGACGTCGGCGACGCCAGGGCGCGGTCGCTGCTCGCCGGTGCCGGCATGACGATCGAGATGCAGGGCAAGCCGATTGGCAGACTGTCGGGCGGCCAGAAAGCGCGGCTGGGGATGCTGGCGCTGCGGCTGACCAATCCGAACTTCTACCTGCTGGACGAACCGACCAACCATCTCGACATCGAGGGACAGGAGGCGCTGGAGAACGAACTAATGATGCAGCAGGCGAGCTGCCTGCTGGTGTCGCACGACCGCCGCTTCATCCGCAATGTCGGCAACCGCTTCTGGCTGATCGAGGGGCGGAAGCTGGTGGAGGTAGAGAGCCCGGAGGGGTTCTTTGCCAAGGCGGCGATGGTGGGGTGAGATTGGGCCGACGCCCTCCTGTCGTCATGCGTGGGTCTGTTTCAGGGCAGCTGCCACGTTGAGATTTTATTGACGTGGCTAGATCCTCGGCACAAGGCCGAGGATGACGGCTGTAGGGATGATAGCCTCTGAATTTCAGAAGGTTACCGGCGGCCCGCCCCACTCTCTGCGTCATCCTCGGGCTCGTCGCGAGGATCTAAGCACCTCACAATCATGCAACGGTGCGACCATCCTTCGGGTCATTGCGACCCACGCATCAAGGATGCAGCCTAGAACGACGCCGGGGCCTGGGCGAGAACGTTGAGCTTTCCGCCTGATATGGCGTAGAGGCTCAGGCGGCGCTCGACATGGCCGGATGGTGCGAAGCGGAATAGGCCGGTGACACCGCGGAAGCCGACCTTGCTGGTCAGCGCCTCGGCATTGAGGCCGGTGGCACCCTTGGTGCGGATGATGCCGGCGGCGATGGCGATGGCGTCGTAGCCATAGGCGGCATCGGTGGACAGCGGGCGCTTGTAGTGTCGCTGGTAGCGGTCTGCAATCAGCGATGCGCCTTCCGGCTCGACCATGGCGATCAGCGTGCCGTTGGCGGTCGGCTCGCGATAGGTCTGCGGCGGCCAGGCGCTGGTGCCGATGAAATTGAGCGTGCTCTGGCCGCCCGATTTGATGGCCCCCTCGATCGTGGTGGTGATGGCGGTGCGGCCGAGGATCAGGACGGTATCGGCCGTCTGCAACTGCGGCTTGGCGGCCTGAACGGCGGCGGCGGCCGCGGCGTCGGTGAGGTCATAGCGGGCGATGCCGATGAAGGTGCCGCCGGCGGCGCGAATGGCATCGGCGAGCGCAAGATCCGCCGTCTGCGGCAGATCGCGCTGGGCAAAGACGATCACCTTCTTGTGGCCGCTGGCGAAGGCGGCGCGCACGCCTTCGAGCGCGCTATCGATTTCACCCGATGCAAGATTGTAGACGTTGCCCGACGTCGCCGGGACAGCGGCACCGAGATTGATCAGAGGCGGACGCTGGTCCGACGGCATGGCGGCAACGGCCGACGTCGTGGCCGGCGGCAGGTAGCTGACCAACAGGGAAGAGTTCCTGGCCTTGGCCGCAGCGACGGCTGCCGGCACCGCCGACGCGCCCGAGATATCGACGACCTTGACGAAAGCCTGGTTGGCGCCGAGCTCGCCGATGCCGAGCGCCGCGGCATCCCTGACATCGCGCGACGGCCCCTCGTAGAGACCGGTGGAGCCCTTCTGCATCAGCAACGTGATTTCCGCGCCATTCTCGCCGAAGGTTTCATCGACGTCGCTCGACGGTGGCTTGATGTCATTGGTCTTGACGTTCTTGGCAATGCCATCGACGTCGGACTGACAGCCTGCCAGCGCGCTGCAGGAGGCTACGGCGGAAATGAGCAGCAGGGTTCTCAGCGTTCTGGCACCTGCGCCGAATGTCCTGAGGACGCGGTGTAAACCATACGCGCCGGGCGCCTGCTCGTTGCACTGCACTGTCACTGCTTCCCCCACACGCTAAAGGCCGTCTCAAGCGGCCATTCTGTCGATCGCATATCTGCATGGTGGTCGTGCGAAAGCAAACCCTTCCCCCAAACTTGGTTGACGGCGACGCTAAAATTTTATGCTTTTTTGAGCGGATAACTTCGTTCAAAGTTACCTACGCTTCCAAACCCGATGTTTATGGCTGATCGGTACATTTCTCTCAACAAGTGGAGAAATTAAATCCCGTGACCGAAAGAACAAAAACAAATAAAATCGCTTTCATCGCATTGATCTCGGCAATCTCTTCTTTTTCAATCGATCGCGCATCTGCATCTGTACTATATAATACAGAACTTCTCTGTTCGACTTACTCCAATACTATTTCAACCGTTGCCATTCCAGAGATGGCAAAGATGTCGACTGTCGGCGGCATCGCCGATCTCATCGGCCTTGCAGGACGCAGCATCGTCAGCGCCCTCGGCTCGATCGACCTCGCCGCCCTGAAGCCATCCGCACAGCCGGCCGTCGCCGCCTGGAGCCCGGAAACAACCGCCTCGGTCAAGCCGGCAACGCGCCCATCGATTTCGTCAAATCCAAGTGATGGCGGCGTGTTCGGATCAGTGGCGATCCCGTTCAAGCGTCTCGCCGCGCTGAAGAGGCTGGCGCCGTCGCTGGAGGAGATGACCGACGGTACGGCGATCAGCTGCGCTGCGGGCAAGTGCTCGGCCGCTGCCGTCGCGGTCAAGGCTGCTTTCGGCAAGACCTCCGGCGCTTCGCTGCGTGACAAGATGAACGGGGTCAACAGCACCATCAACCACACGATCCGCTATGCCCGCGACATCGACACCTACAAGGTTGCCGATTACTGGGCGAGCCCTTCGGAAACGCTGAAGCGCCAGCAGGGCGATTGCGAGGATTTCGCAATCCTGAAGATGGCTGCACTGCATGCCGAAGGCGTCGATCTGAAGGACATGGCCGTGGTCGTCCTGTTCGACCAGAAGCGCAAGTTCTACCATGCGGTCCTGTCTGTCTCCGCTGGCGGCAACCACTTCATCCTCGACAACATGCGCGACGAGGTTCTCGCCGACAGCAGACTGCCCGACTACATGCCGCTCTACTCGATTGCCGGTGGCAAGGGTTACATCCATGGCTCGCGCGTCGGCGGCAGCCAGATGGCTTCGGCCATGCCGATCGAAAAGGTCGCCCCGGGCGAAGGTGTTGCCTTCTGAGAAGAAGAGCAATGGCGCGAGGGTTGCACCTCCCGCATCCCGCTTCGATACCGAAGCCCCAGCCGCCAGCACTGCATTGCTGGCGGCTTTTTCATGTCCGGCGGCTCAAGCCAAATAGCGCTCGAGTTCGCCGATGATCGCAGTCCAGCCCTGGATATGGCCGTCGCGCGCGCCTTCGCTGCGGAACTTCACCTGCTTCAGCGTCAGCTCCGTGGTTCCAGCGTCGATCTCTTTCAGGTCGATGGTAACAACGCTATCGTCCAGCGAGTGCGGCGATTCCCAGGTGAAGGACAGGCGGGAATAGGGATCGACTTCGAGATAGGTGCCGGAATGTGGGATCTCGCGCTCGGGCGTGACCATGACGATCATGAACCGGCCGCCCTTGACCGGATCGGTGGTGACATCCTTGGCGTCGGCGCCGCCTGACGGCACCTTCATGAATTTCGCCAGCGTTATCGGCGATAGCCAGGCATTGAATATCTTCTCGCGCGAGGCGGCGATCTTGCGGCTTACTGTCAGTTCAAGTTCGGACATGACTTCACTCCTTTGAAACGAGTAACTCTTCCAGCGCCGTGAGACGCAGCTCCCATATCGACTTCAGTTGCGCGAACCAGTCTTCCGTCAGCTTCAGCGGTTCAAGCTCCGCGGCAATGAAGTGCTCGCGGCCCAAAGTACGCCGGGTGACCAGCCCTGCCTCCTCCAGCACCTTGATGTGCTTGGAGACGGAGTTCAGGGACATGTCGAAATGGGCGGCCAGCGCCGTCACCCGCATCGGCCCCTCCTGTACGAGAAGCGTCAGGATCTGCCGCCGCGTGGTATCCCCCGCGGCCTTCAGAATCTGTGACAGTGCATCATCATCCATATCATTCACCCGTATGGTTGAATATAATCATGTCCAAGCATTAGTCAACCATATGGGTGAATATCTTTACAGAGGCAATTCGCGCCCTCCCCTGAAACTTTTGCTGCCCTAGCTATTTGATGAGACACCGCAGAAGGAGATACGGGATGGAACGGTTCACTGGCGGCTGCCTGTGCGGCAAGGTGCGCTTCGTGGCGTCGGGCAAGCCCTACAGGGTCGGCGTCTGTCATTGTCTCGACTGCCGCAAGCACCACGGGGCGCTGTTCCACGCCTCGGCGATCTTCCCCGAGGATGCGGTGACGGTCGATGGGGAAACGCGCAATTATAACGGCCGCTACTTCTGCCCGCGCTGCGGCTCGCCGGTCTTCGGGCGCAGTGAGGACGAGGTCGAGGTCAATCTCGGGTCGCTGGACGCGCCCGACCAGTTCGGTCCGACCTACGAGCTATGGACCGTCCGCCGTGAATCCTGGCTGCCGGCGTTTCCGGTGACGCGGCGATACAGCCGCGATCGCGACGCCACGAGCCGTTCAGAGGATTAGAGTTGAACCGTCAATAGCGAGAGATATAGCCGATCAGCATCGACTTCTCGTGCGTCGGCGCCAGCGCCAGGTTGATCTGGCCCTTCATGGTCTGCGTGCCGACGGCGATGGTGAAGCCGGTGTTGAGCGTCTTGCCCTTGTTGCGGGTCAAGGTGGCGATGGCTTCTTCGATGTGGGTGTCGATCGAGAAGCGCAGGCTCTTCGTCAGTTGCGCGAGGTCGCCGAGCGGCAGGCGCTGGCGCAACATCGATAGAAAGGCCTCGTTGAAAAGCTGCACCTTCTTCTCGTGCGTCAGAAGAATGGTCGGCGACGGCGAGGCCTGGATGATGGCGTTGACATTGGCGAGCGAGGAAATGTCCTCGACGGTATCCAGCCGGCGCAGCGCCCACTTCAGGCTCAAGACACGCAACAGCGAGGCGAGATTGCCCGATTCCGGCATCTGCGCGGCGGTGTAGTGCACGAGGTCGGCCGTCGACATCTTGCCCGAAGTCGACATGCGGCTGAGGCCGTCCCAGTAGATCCGCTCGAGGCGGATGCCGCGACGCTCGCCGCCGCGGCCCATGACGGCACGGAAGCGGGGCTCGATCTCCTCGGCGTCGATGCCGGGCAGCTGCTCGTCGGTCGGTTCGAGATCGCTCGCGTCTGTCATGCCCGGCTTGACGATCAGCATGGTCACCGCTCCGTCAGCGCTTCGGTGCGCGCCTTGTTGATAGGCTTCATCAGGTAGCTGAGCACGGTCTTGCTGCCGGTCATGATCTCGACCGAGGCGACCATGCCAGGAATGATCGGATAGGTCTTGCCGTCGCGTTCCAGCTCGGACTTGTCGGTCTTGACCTGCACGAGATAGTAGGTCTCGCCCTTTTCCTTCTCGACCAGGCTGTCGGCCGATATGTTTTCAACCACACCTTCAAGGCCCCCGAAGATCGAGAAGTCGTAGGCCGTGACCTTGACGATGGCCGGCTGGCCGCGGCGAATGAAGGCGACGTCGCGCGGCGAGATCTTGGCTTCGACGAGCAGCACGTCGGCCGTTGGAACGATGCCGGCGATGACGCGGCCGGGATCGACATAGGCGCCGATGGTGTTGACCTCGAGCGTGTTGACGATGCCATCGACCGGAGAACGGATGTCGGTGCGCTTGACGCGATCGGAGGCGCCGCGGACGGTTTCGCCGACGACGGACAGTTCGGCGAGCGCCTGCGCCTTTTCGGTCAGCGCCTGCTGGCGCAGCTCCAGCGCCAGATCGCCGAGCTGCAGCGTCGCTTCCTGAACGGCGGCCTGCAGGCGGTCGATGCTCTCTTGATAGACCTTGAGCTGGCCTTGCTGATCGGTGAGATCGCGTTCGGTCTTCAGCACCTCGGTCTCGGCCACCAGCTTCTTCTTGGCGAGCGGGCTGATGAGATTGTACTGGCGCTGGGCGCCGTCGATGTTCTGCACCAGCCGGTCGATATTGGCGTGTGCTTCGCTGAGTTCGTTCTCGCGCTGGCGAACACGCTCCTGCAGCACGCCGAGCTTGTTGTTGTAGCTGGCGCGGTCAGCGGCGAAGAGCTGCGCCTCGTTGGCGCAGACGTCCTTGGCGACAGCGAGAACATCATCCGGGCAGACGTAGGGAACGTCGTACTTGCCCTCTTCCTCGAGCTTCAAGCGCGCGACCTTGGCGCCGAGCGCGCGGGCCTTGGCGACGGATTCGCCGAGCGTCGAGGTCGTCGTGGTGTTGTCGAGCTGGACCAGAAGCTGGCCCTTGCGCACGACCTGGCCGAGGACGACGGCGATCTGCTGGACGACGCCGGGTTCCGACGACTGGATGATCTGCGTCTTCGAGACGGGAATGACCTTGCCTTCGCCGCGGGCGATCTCGTTGATCTTGGCGATTGCCGCCCAGGCGACGAAACTGGCGATCACAAGCGCGACGAGGCCAAGAATGCCGCGGGCGAGAAACGGTGGGTTGTCGTGCTGGTTGCTCATGACACCTTCACCGCGGGGTTGATCGGCGTGACGTTGTCCACGGGTGCCGACGGCGCGATCTGCGCGCCGGTTGCCACGGACGCCATCGGGATCGGCTGCATGTTCGGTGATGACGTGTCCACTTGTGCGACCGGCATCGCCGTCGAACCGGCAGGCGTCGGCGCAACCGAGGTGACGGGAGCGACAGACATGGCGACGGGCGTGACCGGAGCAGGACGCGAAACCGGCGCAGATGTCGGAGCGACAGCGGCTGGAGCCGGACGCGCAGCCGGTGCAGGCGGCACGGCTGCAGGCGCCCCCGGCTTGCGCTGCATGGCCTCGATGACGGCATGCTTCGGACCGTCGGCGATGATGCGGCCCTTATCGATGACGATCAGGCGATCGACCAGATCGAGCATGCTGTAGCGGTGCGTGGCGATCAGAAGCGTGGTGTTGCGGTCGAAGGCCTTCGACAGGCGCGAGATCAGGTGACGCTCAGTGGCCAGATCCATGGCGCCCGACGGCTCGTCGAGGAAGACGATCTTCGGGCGGGTGAGCAGCAGGCGGGCGATGGTCAGCGCCTGCTTCTGGCCGCTGGAGAGATTCGTGCCGCGCTCGCCGACGGGCATGTCGAAGCCGCGCGGATGGTTGCCGACGAACTCGTCGACACCAGTCATGCGGGCGACTTCGAGCAGTTCCTCATCCGTGGCGTCGGCACGGCCGATCAGCAGGTTTTCCTTGACGGTGCCGGAGAACAGATCGGACGACTGGCCGGCGACGGCCACCGCCGAGCGAACTTCGGCCATGTGATATTGACGGATATCGACACCGTCGATCATCACGCGGCCACCCGATGGGGCGAACAGACCATCGAGCAGGCGGCCGAGCGTGGTCTTGCCGGAGCCGATGCGGCCGATGATGCCGATGCGCTCGCCGGGCTTCACGGTGAAGGACAGCTTGTTGATGACGGGATAATCGGAGCCCGGATAGTTGAACGACACGTCCTGGAAGCTGAAGGCGCCGCGGGTGATCTCGCGGTTGACGAAGCCGACCGTCGAGGGGCGGTCGTCCGGCTGCTCCATGATTTTGTCAAGGATGCGCAGCGACATGGTGGCCTGGCGGAAACGGGCCAGCGTCATGGCGATCTGCCCGAGCGGCGCCCCGGCGCGGCTCGCCAGCATGACGGTGGCGACGATCGCGCCCATGGCAATGCGGCCCTCGGAGAATTCGTAGGTGCCGGCGATGACAATCAGAACGCTGACCATCTGCTGGACGAACATCGTCATGTTGATGGCGTTGGTCGAGACGTGCTTGATCTCTTCGCTGGTGCGGCTGGAATACTTGGTGAGTTCCTGCCAGCGGCGCAGCATGGTGGATTCGGCGCGCAGGCTTTTCAGGGTCTCGATGGTGGAGATAGTCTCGACCAGCAGCGACTGGCGGCGCGAGGCCTCGTTGGCGGCGGTGGCCATGCGCTTGCCGATCGCGGCCTGGGCATAAAGGCCGATGACGACCGAGAGCACGAAGGCAACGGCGGGGATGACCACCAGCCAGCCGGCGATGAGATAGATCACCGCCAGGAAGATGAAGACGAACAGGCTGTCGATGATGACGCCGATGGTGTTCGAGGTGAAGAATTCGCGGACGAACTCATACTGCGTGACGCGGTTGGCGTATTCGCCGGTCGACATCGGCCGCGAAGCGAGCGTCGAGTTCAACACTTTGTCGAACAGCATCTGTGAGAGGCGCAAGTCAGCCTTGCGACCGGCATAATCGATCAGCGAGGAACGCGCGGTCTTCAAGAGGAAATCGAAGAGATAGGCGAGCGTGATGCCGGCGGCGAGAACCCATAGCGTCGGGATCGCCTTGTTCGGCAGCACCCGGTCGTAGACGTTCATCGTAAACAGCGGCGAGCCGAGCGCGATCAGGTTGATGAAGAGTGCTGCCACCATGACGCGCACATAGGTGCGCCAGTAAGGCGCCAGCGTCGTTGCCAGCCAGTGGCGTTTCTCGATCTCCACGGCATTGCCCACCAGCGCTTCTTCCGAGGCGTTCTGGTAGTAGAGCGTAAAGGCGAAGGCCGTTTGTGGCTTGAGGGCGATCAACTGGTCGCGCGTCAGGCGGGCCTGGCTGCCGGCAGCGGGCACGATGTCTGTGACGTAAGAGCCGTCCTCGGCCACTTCAAGCAAAGGCAGAACGCCGCCATCGGCGAAGGCAACGATCGCTGGGCAATCGAAATTGCCCAGGCGACATTCACGCTCGGAATGCTTGATGACCTGCAGGCCGATACGCTCGGCCATCTGCTCGATGTCGTCAGCCTCCAGCGATTCGGTCACTTCATCCGGAAGACCGGAAAAAAGGACCGTATCGGAGCTTGGTCGACCATAGAACGCTGCCACGGATTTGAACGCGGCCTTGAATGTTTGAAGCGGCATGCTGCCCTTCGTCTCCGGTGCTACGTCCAGCATTGTTCTATGGCCACTTGGCGATTACTGCTGGCGGATCGGCGCCAGCAGGTCCATCGGCAGACCAGCCTTCTGATGAGAGTCGACTTCGACATAGCCGGGGTTCTGAGCGGCCGCGGGGACCGCAAACTCCTGGCGTGCGTAAGGCTTGGTCTCGTCGAGCGGCTTCAGCTTCATGGTCTGCAGCAGATTGCCCGAAGCAGCCAGGATCTTGTACTCGGCAAACAGCGAGGCAACGCGCGCCGTGTCGGCCAGGACCTTGGTGTTGAAGCGGGTGTTCTGGGCGTCGAGCACGTCGAGCAGCGAGCGCTGACCGACCTTGAACTGCTCGCGGTAGGAGCCGACGAGCTGGTTGTTGATCGACGACTGCTTGCCGAGGATGCCCGAAAGCTCGCCGCGGCTGGCACGCTCGTTCCATGCGGAACTGACCGATTCCTTCACTTCGCGCTGCACCTGGGCAAGCGCATAGCGCTGCTCGCCGGAGCGGCGGATCTGTTCCTGTTCGCGGGCGATATCGATGCCGCCGCGATAGAGGTTCCAGCGGGCGACGACGCGCACCTGGTAATCGTTGGTGTTGCCGTCATCGCCGTCGATATCGTCGCCGACGCGGGCCGTACCCTCGAGATTGACCTTCGGCAGATAATTGGCGCGCGCACCGCGAACGCCGGCATCGGCCGCATCGATATCCGCATTGGCGGAGAAGATGCGCGGGCTGTTCTTGTTGGCAACGAACAGTGCATCGTCAAGCGTCTTGGGGATATACTTGGCAACAGACGGCGGCGTGACCGGATTGACGATCGGCTCGCCGACAGCCTTGATGAAGCGGATCTTGGTGGCTTCCAGCTCTTCCAGCGCTTCGCGCAGGCGGGCCTTGGCAGCCTGCAGACGTTCGCTGCCCTGGAGACGATCGGCATCGGTCAGGGCGCCGCCCTTGATGCTCTCGTTGATGTCGCCGACCATGTTCGAATGGAAGGAGACGTTTTCCTTGGCAGCAGCAACGATCTGATTTTGCAGCATGTATTCCAGGTAATCCTGGGTCACTTCAAGCGCCAGCGCTTCGGAGCGCTCAAGAACGCGGAAGGAGGCGCCGTCGACGCGCGAGGCCTGCTGATCGACCTGCGACTTGCGCGCACCGCCATCGAACAGGGTCTGCGTGACCGTGACACCGACATCGCCGGGCGACAGGTAATCATGGTCCGACGACAGGGTGCCCGTCGTGGAATTCGACAGCCTGCGGCGACCGATACCGGCTTCCAGATCGACGGATGGCAAGTACAAACCGCGCGCCTGGCGCAATTCAAACTCGATTGCTTCGCGATCTTTTGCAGCCTGTAGTATCTGCGGATTGGTCTTCATCGTTTTTTCGATGGCCTGTTGCAGAGACATGGCATTGGCATCGACGAAGGAAACGAAACTCAGAGCAACAGTGGCAGACAAAGCTGCAAATATTCTTTTGCTATTCAACAAGACGGATGCCCCTCAACATCTAAATTCACCGGGCGAAACAGTCTACCGGGGAATTTAATTCGGCAGACAAGTAACACCAATTTTTTCACATTCCAATTGCAGTCGAGCGCTTTCCTGTGGAGACGGTTAATTCGCCTGTGTATCCAGCTAAAGCTAGAATTTTATAGGGTTTTTTAACGTCAACTTTTCCGGCGTGTGTTTATCTGGCAGTACTTCCACAGGGACCTGCCCCGCGATGAAATTCCGTCAGCATTATCAATCCGCAACAAATCTTTCCGCCCTGCGCACAGCTACGATCGTATCGATATGCTTTGCTGCAGGTGCAGTCGGGCTTTTACTTATCTTAAACCTTCTGCTTCCGGAGCGACCATTTTTGGTAGGGTTTGCGGGGGCTGCTGCAATTTCGGTATTTGTTGCATTTCCGCTGCTAATGCTGCTGCAAACGAAGAATAACGAGCTGAAAAAACTACAGGAAGTTGTGAATTATTCACAACGGCACGACAGCGTTACCAAAACCCTGAACGGAACTGCTTTCGCTGCCGCCATCGAACACTATATCGACCGCCGCAAACGAATCGCCACCGACGCCGGCGGCGTGATGATTGCCGTCGTCGTCGACACGCTCGACGCCATCAGCCGCCGCTACGGACCGCAGTGGGCAGACACGGTGATGCAGTCGCTGGCATCGATCACCCAGTCGTCCGTCCGCTCCAACGATCTGGTGGCGCGGCTTGCCAGCAACGAGCTCGGCGTGTTCCTTCCGGGAGCGACGATCGAGAACGCCCAGGACGTCGGTATGCGCATCCGCCGCCGCTGCGAACAGGCAGCCTTCAGCGCCGGCGACGCGCCGCTGTCACTCAACATCAAGCTCGGCGGCGCGGTGTTCGACGGCCCCGCCGACTTCAACCATATCCGCCAACTGGCCGACGAAATGGCGATGGAACGTGGCGGCGCCGACGCGGAGGACGCCCTGCCGATTTCGAGGCTGCCGGCTGCCTGAGGGCAGGACTTGTGTTTCAGGAAGTGGATTTTTGTGGGGGCGCCGATGGCGCCTCTTTCCGTTTGTGGGCGCGTTCGCACTCTGGAAGCATCCGGCGATCATGTCGATGCCGCTCAGGCGCCAGCGACAGAAGCCTAACTGCGCGCGTTTGCTTCCCAAGAACAAAGCTTGCAGCCAGAAACCTGAATGCACCCGTTTTCGTGACGAAGGCAGGGTGCGCCGGACAGCGCGACATCCACGCTTCAACGCCACGTGGTGTCGGTGAGAAACGCTCCTGTGACAGCCGCTACAAACCATAGATAGCCACCCCACCATGCGCCCTCGCCTCGCCTGGCTCACCAGTCCCACTCGTCAGAAACGCGAAAAGGCGCTTACGCGCCTTTCCTGATGTCGTTTGCCGCAATGCGCGGCCTCAGCCGATCCGTTAGCCGACGTGCGGCGCGGTGACCGCCTCGTGCTTGTCGTCGAACAGAATCTTGACCGCTTCGGTGTTGTTCTGAAGCACCGCAACGTCGTGCCAGCCGCCGTTTGCATTGACGCTGACCACGGTGTCGGCACCCGAAACCGTCGTCTTGACGCTGGAGAGCGCCTCGGCTTCGGTGGCCTGGTGGCCGAGCAGGCTGTCGAGAAGCTTCGACACGTCGAGCGTGTCGCCTTCGCTGGCCTTGTAGTCGGTGATCACGTCGGCGAGCTTGACGTCGGCCAGTGCTTCGGTGTCGAGCACGAAGGTATCGGCCCCTGCCCCGCCCGTCATCGTCACCATGCCGCCGGCACCCGAGAGCACATCGTCGCCATCGCTGCCGATCAGCGAGTAGGCATGGCTGTCGGTGCTGCCGCCCAGCGTCGTATCGAAGGCGACCTCGACGAAGTGACCGATCGAACCATCGTCCAGCGTGTAGCTGCCGTCCGAGAGGATCGACTGACCGTTGATCGTGCTGTCGGAAGCGTGAGCATCAAGCGACAGGCTGGCGATCTGGTGATCCGACAGGCTCGAAAGCTCGCCGGCATCGCTGATGCCGTTGTGGTTCAGGTCCTGCCAGATAGTGAGCTTCGAGAAGGCCTCGTCGTTGGCATCGATCTTGCCGTCATGGTTGCTGTCGAGCGTTGCCAGCGCGGCCAGGCCATCGACATAGGTGCCGCCGGCAAAGTGTGGCGAGAAGATCTCGCTGCCATTGTCGATCGTCCCGTTGCCATCCACGTCATAGGCCAGGATGCCATCGCTGCCCGCCGTCCATGCGATCTTGTCCTGGTGACCGTCGGCGTTGATGTCGAAGGAGACACCGTTGTCGAGTGTGGTCAGGGCAATGCCGTTGTGGTCGAGGTCGAGGATGATGGGGTCGATGGCGGAGCTCGTGAAATTGGCCGCCGTCAGAGCGCCGTAACCGACATTGTCCAACGTCATGATATGCTCAAGCGTGAACCCACCCACAGCTAGGTTAGCGGCGTCGTTCGTCACATGCACGCTATAAATGCCAGCATCAGCTAAACTGGACTGAGAGGCATAGACGACAACAGTGTAGTCGCCGGCTTTGATGCTGCCAATTGCGCTTGCAATCACGCCAGCGATCGTGCCGTTGCTGGCGTCGCTGCTGAGCGATGAATTCGTCAGCGAAGAGCTCTGCAGTTCAATCACCTCGACGGCACTTGACACGGTGGCGCCCGAAGACATGATCGTTAGGTAGCCACCGTCGGCAACGTTGGTGCCATTGAGAAGAACGGCGATTTTGTCGGTGGATCCAAAATTGTCTACCGTAACGACGGTGTTGTTATTGGAGTTGATCGCATCGTGTTTGAACACGAGCGTGTCAGACACCGCATCCGAGCCAAGATCAACACTCCACGATTTGCTCGTGACATTGCCAGCATCGATGACAACCCGGTCCGCACCCGCACCGGCATTGATGTCGCCACCGCCGGTGCTGGCCGTGATGGTGTCGGCGCCGGATGTGCCGTTGATATTGATGCTTTCCGTCTGGTTCGACAGGTTGACGGCACCCGTGGATGTCAGAGTGACATTTTCGATGCTGGACAGCTGGCTGTCACCAGTGCTGACGAACCCACCTGTCACCTTCAACGTGTCACCCGAACTCAAACCGCCGACGAAGTTCTCGATACCGGCGATCGACGTAAACCCGGTCGCCGTGCCCGCGGACAAATCGATCGTAACTGCCTGGTTGCTGCCAGTGTAGCTCAGGGTATCGCCTGTGCCTGCGCCCAGATCTGCGGTTACCTGCTCGATGTTGGTGATAGAGCCACCAGCGAGCTGCGTGATCTTGTCGCCGGAGACGATAACCGAAAGCGTATCGTTGCCTGCAGTGCCGGCAACGACGAGTTTGTCGGTGCCATTGCCGCCATTGACGCTGTCTGCGCCAGACCCCACCACGTAGTTGACGATGTCATTGCCGCTGCCACCGATGATTACGTCGGCCTTCGCCGAACCCGTCAGGGTGACGCCGGTCGAGTTGCCGCTGTTCGTTAGTGTCCATCCGCTGTTGCCGGTTGCCAGGGCAAGGTTGATGTCGTTGCCATTGGCAAAGACCGTCGCGCTGCCGTTGTTTACAGTCGAGATCGCGGCCGTCCAGTCGCCGGTCGCGGTTGCATTGGCTGCGGCGTTTGACGAGACCTTCAGGATGTCGCCGCCAGACAGATCCGTCACTGTGTCGGTGCCGCTGTCAATGTTGAACGTGTCGTTGCCCACGCCGCCCGTCAGCGTGTCGCTTCCGCCACCGCCAGTGAGCGTATCGTCGCCTGCACCGCCAATCAGGGTGTTGGCACCGCTGTTCCCCGTCAGGCTGTCGTTGCCGGAGCCGCCCGTGACGTCATCCACACCAGCGATCGAGTCGAAGCCAGTCGCCGTGCCGTTCGATAGGTTGACAACGATATCCTGCGACGTCGCCGCGTAGGTCAACACATCGTCCGATCCGCCGTCCATGTTCAGCGTCACATGCTCGACATTGACGATATTACCGCCTGCGACGGTGGTGATCTTGCTGCCGCTAACCGTGACAGACAGCGTTTCATTGGCACTGCCTCCGAGGATTGCAAGCGTATTGTTTCCAGCGCCGCCATCCACATTATCGGCACCATCGCCGATGTCGTAGTTGATCGTATCGTTGCCACTGCCAGCCATGATTGTATCAGACCCGGAGGAACCGGTGATGACAAAGCCTTCAGTCTGCTTCGATAGATCGAGCGTGCCTGCCGCGGTCAGAACGACCCTTTCAATGGACACGATCTGGTCGTCGCTGGTGCTGTTGAAGCCGCCTGCAACATACAGCGTATCGGTGCCGGTACCGCCGTCCAGGACGATGTCACTCTGGTCGCCGTAAAGGCTATCGTTGCCAGATCCCCCGTACATCCGGTCGGCACCAGCGCCGCCCTTCAGCGTATCGTCGCCGCCGTTTCCGAGCAGCACATCATTACCGCCGGCCCCATCCAAGAAGTCGCCGTCACTACCACTAATAAGGATTTCATTTGCTTCGGTGCCCGTAAGATTCGACTGACGTTGAACGACAACGTCGGCCGTCTTCGAAACGATACCGTCCGTTACCGTGTATTCGAATGAGCCTCCGTTTGGATAAGGGATTGGGAACGGCCAAGCGATACCCCAAACGTCATCGGTAAATGAAACTGCATCAGTGCCATGCGTGACGCTATCCCGAGATGTGCTCGCAGCCTTCGTAATCTGAAGGCTATTCCCATCCTGATCGGTGTCGTTCAGCAACAAGGCCCAATCAGGGATCGAGATGTTGGACACGTTGGTAATGACGATGTCGTCGACGGCAACGGGCGCATGATTTGGCGACACGACAGCTGTCGTGAGCCCAACGGTGCTGGTCGTGGTCGCGAAGCCCTGACCGTCGGTATAGGTCGCATAAACCGAGATCTTCGAACCGACATCGGCCGTCGTCAGAGTATAGGTCGCGCCACTCGCATTGCTGATTTCGGTCGAGTCACGCAACCAGTGATAGGTCACCGTGCCTTCGCCATTGTCCGGGTCATGCGTCGCGATGCCGGCCTGTATCAGGTCGCCGACCTTCGGCGCATCAGACTGCTGCGTCCTGTCGATAATCGACAAGGTCGCCTTCCCATCATCAACAGGCGTGACCATGAAGCTGATGTGGCCGGTATCCGGGCCGACACCGTTCTCGCCGCCATCTGCCAGCGAGATATTGAAGCCGGCAGAGCTCGTCTCGCTGCCATTGTGCACGAAGACGACCTTGCCGCCGTCAACGTCGGCCGCGGTGAAGGAAGAGGCTTCGTGACCGTTCACCAGCAGCTTACCGTTGGTCAACGACGATGCCGTGAATGTCAGGTTCGCCTTGGTATCTGCGGCATCCGGATCGTTTGCGCCGAGTTCGGCCCAAGTCAGAACGTGCTGTCCGCCTTCGGCGACAACCGCGGTCAGGCTACCCTGAACATGCGGCGCCTCGTTGACATCCGTCACACCAATCGAAACCGACTGATCTTTCGAGTTGTTGTGGACGTCGGTGACGCGGACGGTTTCCGTCAGCGTCGGTGTCGCCTCGAAGTTTATCACGGCGTTGGCCGCCACAGTCACGAGGCCGCTGTTGGCGTCGATGACGAACCTGCCATCCGCCGACGTCTGCGACGCATGGCCCTGAGCGTCGACAAAAGCGTATGTCAGCTTGTCCAGCCCGCCGTTGACGTCAACACCCGCAAGCGTGCCGACGACGGTACCCGCCGCGGCGTTCTCGGCGACGGCAAGCGTCCCGGTCACACCGGTCGGTGCCGCTTCGAGCAAGGTCTGGATTGTTGCGGTGCCATTGCTGAAGACGAACTTTTCGGTTCCGTCAACGTCGTAGGTCTGGCCGCCGATCTTGATTTGGAAGCCGGTCTGCGTCTGGGTGACCGCCGCATCCTTCCAGTCCGCCGCGAAGATGATCGTGTCCTGATCGCCGGCACCGCCGTGGAAGACGACGTGCTCGTTGGAAGTCAGCTTGGAGACGTCAAGGACGTCGTTGCCGGCGCCGCCGTTGATCGTCAACGTCGATGTCGAAAGGCCGGTGCCGGACAGGCTGCCTGTGACGACGAACTTATCGCCCGCAGCGCCACCATCGATCGTCCATTCCTCGACATTCTTGGTGACGACTTCGTAGTTCTGCGCGTTCGCAGCTACCACCGTGTCCCCGCCGGCCTCGATGTTGACGCCCAGATTGTTGGCGCCATCGATCGTTACGGCATTGATGTTGAACGTTGCCGCCGTATCGCCACCGACGATGTGAAGCGTGTCGTTGTCGGCGCCGCCGTCAACCGTGTCCGAGCCATCGCCGACGCTATAGGAGAAGGTGTCGTTGCCGGCACCGCCCGAGAGAACGTCGTTGCCCGCACTACCCGAGATGAAGTCGTCGCCGGCACCGCCGGTGATGGTGTCGTTGCCGGCACCGCCGCGGATGAGATCGTCACCAATGCCGCCGTCGAGGATGTCGTTGCCGGCGCCGCCGGTGATGACATCGTTGCCTTCGCCGCCGTCGATCGTGGCACCAGCCACGCCCGGAGCGGATGGGGTGACCGAAACCTCGGCGATCAGCGATCCGTAAGCCGTGTCACCGCCAGCCGCGAACTGGAGCGTCGTGGACGATCCGGTTGCGGTAAAGGTGATGGTGCGCTCAACGAATGTGCCTGCCACCGTTCCCCATGTCACGCCTGCTTCTGCATTGTCGACGAAGGTCTGCGTCACGCCACCGACGATGACCGTTACCGAGGAGGTCGTCAGGTTGGTATGGCCGAGCAGGTCCGGATTGGTCGCCTGCAAGAAGCTGACGGTATAAGTCTGCCCTGCCACGGTGGCAAAGCTCTGTTCGATCACACCGGCCGAGACGCCCTGCATATCGATTGCGTTCACGCCGGCCGGGAACTTGGCGCCGAGCGAACCCGGGGTCACCAACAGATCCACGGTACCGCTATTCACGGTCCAGCCACCACCGAGTTCGGTGGTATCCGAACCGCCGCTGACCATCCGCTCGCCAGGTCCCTTGAAACCGCCGTTGACCAGCAGCTCGGTATTGGCGGTGATCCGGTCATTGCCGATTCCACCGGTTAGTTTGTCAGCGCCGCCGCCGCCTTCGATGACGTCATCGCCATCGCCGCCGTCGATCGTGTCGTTGCCGGCACCGCCGTAGAGTCTGTCATTGCCGGCACCGCCGAGGATGGTGTCGTCGCCGTCAAGGCCCGAGATCAGGTCATCGCCATCGCCGCCGATCAGGTAGTCGTTGCCCTTGCCGCCGCCGATGGCGTCGTTGCCGGCACCGCCGTCGATCGTGACGCCGCCGCCATTGTCGCTGGTGTAGTCGTTCTTCAGCAGGATGATGTCGTTTCCGTCGGTGCCGACGATCTTTTCGATGCCTGACAGCGTCGGGCTGTCGGCGTTGTATGAGTCGAACACGAAGCCCGCGGACCCTTCACGGTCCAGCACGATGGTGTCGGTGCCGGCACCGCCGATGACAGTGTCGCTCGATCCGGCAAGGCCGGCCAGGCTCAGTTCTTCAAGGTGTCCGTTTCCGAGATCGATGACGCGCGGGCCGTATGGCCCGGCTTCGGCGAGGTCGGCGCCGAGCTTGAAGGTGTCGTCACCTTCGCCGCCCTCGAGCGTATCGGCGCCCTTGCCGCCGACGAGCAGGTCGTTGCCGGCGCCGCCAACCAGATGGTTGTTCTCGTCGCCGCCGATCAGGATGTCGTTGCCGCTCGAACCATAGGCATCGACAGTCGCGCCCAGCGCGTCATGGCCGACGACATTGCCGCCGTTGATGCCGGTCCGGTCGGCCGCAGAATGAGCCGCAACCGTTTGGTCGCCGACGGTCTGCGCGGAACCGCTGAGGTTGACGAACACGCCTGTGGTCAGGTTGTCGTAGTGGATCGAGCCGATCGAGCCTGCGGCATCGACACGGATAGTGAAGCTGCCGGATGCGGGGTCGCCGTCGCTGTCGGTGGCGGTGAAGCCAAAGCCGAGATCGAGATACTGCGTGCCGTTGACCGGTGCAGCGTGGTCGAGCGGTTGCAGCAGCTGGAAGGCATAAGCGCCAGTTGCCTGGTCGGTGAGCGTGACGATGAAGACCGCGACGCCGGCCGCCGTTGCCGTCAAAATGGTATGGTCGGCATTGAAGGCATAGGTGATCGTATTGCCGTTCGACGACAGGCCTTGCGGAGCCTGGAAGTTTCCGAACGCTACCGAGCGATTCGCGGTGCCGCCATTGTTATCGTCCGCACCCCAGGTGATGCCGAGCGACTGGCCGCTGATCGAGGTGACGCCGTCTTCGGAGATGGCGCCGACCGGGAGCGTGCTCGACAATGACGGGACAGTGTCGTTGACGGTGACAGTGAACTGGCTCGAGGCCGTGTCGCCATCGCCGTCGGTTGCCGTGAAGTTGAAGCTGATTGTCTGAGATGCGCCCTGCTGATCAAGGCTGTCGAGCAGCGTGAACTTGTACTGGCCGGTGTCCTTCGACAACTCGACCGTAAAGATCAGTCGACCGTCTGCAGAGATTGCCTTCAAGCCGGTGTTGTCCGGCGAGAATTCGTAGTGGATCGCCTGGCCGTTGGAGACAAGACCGGTGGTGTTCTGGGTCGTGTTGAAGACGACCGAACCGGTTGAGTCCGCGCCCCACTGCACGCCGAGAGAACCTTGGGCGACCTGCGCCGTGAAATGCTGAAGCTCGACGTCGTCGATCAGGATCTGGTTGCCGGTTCCGCTGGTCTGCGTTATCTCCACGCGCAACTGCCAACCCGCGTATTCGCTGCCGATCAGCGGCGAATTCAGATCAACCGAAGCCCACTTGCCATCGGCTGGAACTGGCAGCGCGAGGCTCGACAGCTCCACTGTCGTGATACCGTTCGTCGCGAACAGCTTGACGATACCGCCGCCGAATGTCTGGTCGGTACGATCACCGACGTCGAAGTGGACGGAGTAGACCTGTCCGGCGACGAGCGTGGTGCCGGTGTCCTTTGCGAGGACAGCACCGCTGTGCAGCCATACAACATTGCTGCCGTTATGGCCGGCCGGATCGATGATGTCGCTGCTCGGTGCGAAGACGCCGCCGGTTCCGCCGGTGATCGTCCAGCCCGACGGAGCGGTGTAGGTGTAGTTGCCTCGGCTGTCTGCTTGCACGCCGTTCTGACCGGTGGCTAGGTTGTCCTGCTCGAAGCTGCCGTTGGCGAGCGGATCGAGAGAGCCGGCTTCGCTTACGGTGGCGGATGCCGGAGTGCTGATGACCGGGCTGTCGTCGATGACGCCGATGGTGAAGCTGGTCTTGATCTGGTCGCCGTCGGAATCCCGGACAGTGGCGTTGAAGGTCAACGAGAGCACATCCTCGTTCGCCGCACCAGAAGCCTTGACCGGATGATCGAGAGCGCCCGACAGAACGAAGTTGTAGCCGCCCGTTCCGGTGTCGCTCAGCGTGACCGTGAAGATGGTTTCGTTGCCGACATGCGCCGTAAGAACCGTGCCGTTGGCCGACAGAGTGTAGGTCAGGTGATCACCGCCGGAAGTGAGATCGGCAAGCGCAATCGTCTGGTTACCACTCTTAACGGAGATAAACGCTGCCGCGTCCGTCGCCGAAATATCCATGGAACCGGTAACTGTCGCGAAGACGACCGAGCGGTCGCCGAGCGCGCCGACGCCGCCGTTGACGACGGCATTGGCGTCGTCCGAACCCCAGAGAATGTTGAGCGCGCCGCCCGCAGACTTCGTGGTCACATCGACTTGGTGGCCAAGGAAGGAGAAGTCGCCATCGACGCCAGGGGAATTGTCCTCGTTTCCGCCCTTGAGTTCTTCTTCCTCGACATAGCGGGTGATGATCTGACCGATCGCCAGCGGCACGTCGTCGGTTACGGAGACCGCAAAGTCGACGTTGGCCTTGTCGCCATCGGAATCGGTGGCAACGGTATGGAAGGTCAGCTTGAGCGCATCTTCGCCCTGAACGTTCTGATCGAGCGAACCTTGGAGCTTGAAGCTGTAGGAGCCGGTGCTGTCGTCATTGACGGTAACCGTGAAGATGGTTTCGCCGTGTGCGGATGCGACCAGCTTGGTGCCGTTATCCGACAGGACATAGGTCAGTGCCTGGCCGTTCGAGGTCAGGGCAATGGCATTTCCAAGGCTGTCGACCGCCGAAATCGCGCTGGAGGATGTCGCGGTCGAGAACACCAGCGAGCGGCCGGCGCCGTCATTGCGGTTATTGACGTCGTAATTGTCGGCGCCCCAGGAGATGTTGAGCTTGCCTGTTGCCGTCGTCGATTCCTTCAGGAGGTCATTGCCACCGCTAAGATCGTCTTCGTTGACAGATGCGCTGTCAGATGCGGTCCAGGCGATCACATCGTCCTTGACGTTGATGGTCAGCGTGCCGTTGGCGGTGTCGCCGTCGCCGTCCGTCACCTGATAGCCGATGGTGAAGGACTGGTTGTTCTCACCGTTGCCGGCAACGTGCTGGATCGCAGCAAGCTGCTTGACCTCGTAATCGCCCGAGGTCTTGTCCTCGGCAAGTGTGATGCTCAGGACATTCACGGCGACGCCGTGCTGAATCTGCGAAATGACGATGATGCCGCTGTCTTCCGACACCGTCTGGAAGAACGATCCCTCTGCAGTTGCAGTTGATGCAAGAACCGTACTGCCCGCACTTGCGCCGGTCAGGATAAGCGCACCCACGCCGTCGGCGCCGTAGGAATGCGCCAGCGTACCGGTGGTGTGGTCTACAACGGCGGCGCCGTTGCCACCCGTCATCGCACCGTCGTCGAGGTGGACGACATCATTCTTGGATACGATCGGGCTGTCGTCGATGACGCCGATGGTGAAGCTCGTCTTGACCTGGTCGCCGTCGGCGTCACGTACAGTGGCGTTGAAGGAGAACGACAGAACATCTTCGAGCGCTGCGCCCGAGGCCTTGACCGGATGATCAAGAACACCATCGAGGACGAATTTGTAGCCACCGGCGCCGGTGTCGGTCAGCGTCACGGTGAACACAGGCTTGCCGTCGGCGGTTGCGGTAAGGACCGTTCCGTTGCCGGACAGCGTGTATGTCAGCGGCACGCCAGAGGATTTCAGCGTGCTGAGATCGATCGCCGTGCTGCCGCTCTTGACGGAAATGATGTCTGCTGCCTGCTCGGCTGTTAGAACCTGCGGAGCATCCAGGACAGCCGTCACGCCGGCAAATACGACCGAACGATCGCCAAGGCCACCAACGCCGCCGTTTGCCACGGCATTGCCGTTGTCGGAGCCCCAGGAGATTAGCAGCGAGCCGCTGGTGCTGTTGGTCGTAGCGTTGACGTGGCCGAGGAACGGATAGTTGCCATCGGCGTCCGGTGCAATGCCGCCCGGAAGATCGTCTTCATTGCCGCCCTTGAGCTCCTCTTCCTCAACGTAGTGCGTGACCAGCTGGCCGATCGCCAGAGGCACATCGTCAGTCACGGAAACGGAGAAATCGACAGCGGCCGGATCACCGTCGGAATCGGTGGCGATCGTGTGGAAGGAAATGCCCAGCGAGTCCTGGCCTGCCTCGCTGTGATCCAGCGGTCCCTGCAGGGTGAAGGTGTAGGTGCCTGTGCCGTCGTCGTTGAGTTCGACGGTGAAGATCGGCCGTTCGCCCGCATAGGCGTTGAGCGTGGTGCCGTCTTCCGAAAGCGCATAGGTCAGCGCTATGCCGTTCGATGTCAACGGGACATCCGATGTCACGGCGAGGTTCGCCGAAGCGAAGACCAGCGAGCGGCCGGCACCGTCGTGCGCGCCTTCCACATCGTAGCTGTCTGCACCCCAGGAGATATTGAGTTTGCCGACAACGCTTGTCGATTCGCGCGGGAAATCGTTGCCGAAGCTCAGATCGTCCTCATCGACGGATTTGCTCTCGGACCCCGTCCAGACGATGGTATCGTCCTTGACGTTCAGCGTCAGCGTACCGTCAGCGAAATCGCCGTTGCGGTCGGTGACCTGGTATCCGATGGTGAATGCCTGGTTGTTTTCGCCCTGGCCGGCGGCATGCTGAATCGCGTTGTTTTCCATGACCGTATACTGGCCGGACCTTGTATCGCTCAACGTTACCGTCAGCACCGTGACGACGGTCCCGTGCTGGACCTGCGAGATGACGACGCTGCGGCCATCGCCGGACACGGTCTGGAAGAAGGATCCCTCGCCTGCGGCAGTCGTGCCCAGGCCAGCGCCCGTCAGCAGGACAGTGCCGCCACGGTCGGCGCCGTAGGCAAAGCCGAGCGTGCCCGTTGTGTTCAGCAGAGCAGGTACACCGTTGCCGCCCGGAAGCGAGCCGTCGTCAAGCTGCACTTCGGCGTTCAGGAAGGTGACGGGTACATCGTTGATGTTCTCGCGGGCGCCGTCCGGTGCCGCATCCGCCTGGTTCGTGTCGGCCAGCAGCGAAGCCAGCTGGGTCGGGTCGTTGGCGTTCGGCTGCAGGCCGTCCTGGAAGTCGGCGCCGGAGCTCGAGGGCGAGGCGCTGGCGGAGTAGGAGCCGTCGGGGCCGGCGGCGACGTTGATGTTGCTCTGTTCGAGGGCGGCGATCACGGCCTGCTGCGGCAGTTCGACTTCGCCGAGCAGGAAGGTCGGAACGTGCAGTGCGCCGTTGACGATGACGATCTCGGTGCCGTCGGCCTGAACGAGCACGAGATTGTTGCCTTCGACATGGATATCGTCGATCGAGGTGCCGGCCGGCAGATGGGCAACGTTGTTCTGATCCGGGACAACCTGGCCGGTGGGCGCGGTCGCGGTGACCTCAGGCGCGGTCGCGGTGACCTCAGGCGCGGCCGGAAGGCGGCCGGTTGTTTCGGCGGCTGGCGCGGGCTGCTGGTCGGTCGGCTGAATGTTGCTGGCCTGTGCGACCTCGACGCCCTTTCCGGCGGAAGTCTGCAGGCGGCCATCCTCATGAATATCGGAGATCAAGTCATGCGATGCGTTTTCATGTTCAACGGCAGAGATGCGAGAATCTTCGATAGACATACAAAATACCCCAATGAGAAACTGGGGCCAAATAATTCTGCCGGAGATACAAAAGCAATACTACCCAATGGGCGCCGATATAGCCGGTTATGCATCCACCCAGAAATGTTTAGGAACGGTTAACCGCAAAGGGCTTTAGCCGATAAAATTTGAATAAAAATAGAATGATAGAGGCTATTGCGCCACAGCGAAACGGCCCCTCTGGGAGGAGCCGATTCGTGTGCTTTTCATGGTGTTTCCGGGCTTTCCGGCGTGGGTTCCGGCGCTTATCGCACCGGTGCCACGAGGCAGAAAAAGGCGCCCTGCGGATCAAGCGCCTGGACGACCCAGCTGCCGCCGGGAACCTCCATCGGGCCGTTGACGACCTGGCCGCCGGCCGCATTGATCCGCTCGACGGCGGAATCGATTGATGGAACGTTGAAATAATAGGCCCAGGCGGGCATCGGCACGCTCGGAGGCTTGGTCATGATGCCGCCGACCGGCGTGCCGTGCTCGGCGAAGATCCGGTAGACGCCCATCGCGCCCATGTCGAAGTCGTGATCCTTGGTCCAGCCGAACAGTTGTTCGTAGAACGTGAAGGCCTCGCCGCCGTCACCGGCATAGAGTTCGCTCCAACCGAGCGTGCCGGGAGCCGCCAGGGGCGGTTCCGGCGGCGGGTTTTCCATCGGCGCCGGCGTCATGATGCAGATCACGGCGCCATGCGGATCGGCGACCACGGCAAAGCGGCCCACACCCGGAATATCCTGCGGCGGGCGGCGAACCGAACCGCCGTTGGCAGCAAAATCCCCGGCGCTCCGGGCGACGTCATCGACGGCGACGTAGCCGGTCCAGTTCGGCGGGATGCCGGTGCCTTCCAGTTCGGCCGGAAACTGCATCATCCCTGCCCGGCCGACGCGATCCGCCTCGAAGATCGTGTAGGGCGGCTGGCCGGGGACAGTCATCTCGCTGTTACTCCAGCCGACGACCTTGCCATAGAACTCCTTGGCGCCGGATGGGTCGGGCGTCATCAACTCGCACCAGATGAACTTGCCGTGGGTCTCGGACATCGTGATCTCCCTTTCACTTTTCGTGTTCCGTCTCCGGTCAGCGATCATCCCAGCCGTCAGTGGCAGCAGGATGACGCCTTCGGCGCCTCGACGTACTCGTCATGGCGCTTGACGAAATTCATCGTCGAATCCTCGTTGCGGCCTTTCGGTGCGCGGTCAAGGATCATCAGCGTGCCGATCAGTTCTTCCGGGCCGCGGGCATAGCTCGAATAGGTGTGGAAGACCTCGCCTTCATCGTTCCTGATGAAGGCGCTGAGGCCGGGCAGTTCGTCGTTGGCGTGGGCCGGCTCGATCATCGAGAAATTGTAGAAGACCCTGTCCTTCTTCAGATCCTCCGGCGTGAAGGAGACGTGATAGTCGAAGTTGAAATCGCTGTTGACCGACGACACCCAGGGGAAGCTCCATCCCATGCGGCTCTTGTAGGCCTCGATCTTGTCGACCGGCGCGCGGGAGACCGCGACCCAGGTGACGTCGTGGTTGTTCAGATGCGGCAGGGCGCCATCGACATGGTCCGACAGGAAGGAACAGCCGGGGCAGCCGGCCTCCCAATCGGGGCCGAGCATGAAGTGATAGATGATCAGCTGGCTGCGACCGTCGAACAGGTCCGAGAGGCTCTTGCGGCCGGCCGTCGTGTCGAACATGTAGTCCTTGTCGACCTTCACCCACGGCATCGCCATGCGGGCGGCATTGACCTTGTCCCTGAGGTGGGTTGCTTCCTTCTCCTGAAGCAACAGGGCGCGGCGGGCTTCGAGCCATTCTTCGCGGGAAACGACTGGGTTCTGCATCGTGTACGCCCTCCTCCGGCGCGACCGAAACGGTCCATTGTGCTTTTCCTTGACTAGATACATTGATATCAATATATATTGCATATGTCAAACTCTGCAGATATCCCGTTCACAACAACGCTCCTGGTGCGCGACACTTGCCTTTGCCTGCACGCGCAGCGGGCGGCGCGCGCACTTGCAAGGCTTTTCGACGACGCGCTGCGGCCGGCCGGGCTGACCAACGGACAGTTTTCGCTGATGATGTCGCTGAACCGGCCGGAGCCGCCGCCGATGGGTCCCGTGGCGAAGCTGCTCGCCATGGACCAGACGACGCTGACGGCGGCGCTGAAACCGCTGCAGCGGCGCGGCTGGGTGGAGGTGATCGCCAACCCCAAAGACCGGCGCGGACGGCTTTTGCGGCTGACGGCCGACGGCCTGCTCGTTCTTTCCGCCGCGCTGCCGATCTGGGAGAGCACGCATGCGGCGCTGGAGCAGTCACTGCCGAAGGGCAATGCTACCCGGTTGCGGCAGGATCTGCAGGCGCTGGCCTAGATTTTTTCAGCAACACGCGGATCGCCGGCGAAATCCTCGCGCGAAAAGCCGATCCTGATGCGTGGAAATTCGCAAAGTGCCTGAACACCCGTGGCTGCGAGGCGGATGCGCCATGTCTGGCGCTCGACCGGTTCGCGAGCGGCAAATCCGTTCGCCGTCAGCAGGGCGATGTTGCGGCCATGCCGCGGGTCGCGGACGGATGCGTAGAGGATCGCCTGACAGCCGGCCTCGCGGGCGGCATCGGCCAACGCCTGGCAGGGCTCGTAGCGCAGGGGATTGGTCCATGCAGCACGGTCGCGATCGAGTGGCGGCGTGGTGAGGTCGATGGCGGTGGCGGTGTCGATCACGGCCGAGAAAGCAGTGTATTCCGCGGCGTTCGAGGGCAGCGGCGTGGCGGGCGAATCGGCGAAGAACAGCAGACGGTAAAAGGCCATCTCGGCGAGCGCCGTCTCGACCTTTTCGGATGCACAATACACGCCGAGCGTGCGCCCGGCGCGGCGAAAGCGCGATCCGTGCGGGTAGACGGCTCCATAGCGAAAGGGTGTGGCGAGCAGGTAATCCAGGCCTTCGCATTCCGGCGGCGGTGCCGGCTTGCTGTCTTCCAGCAGCGCTTCGAGCAGGGCCTGCTCCTCCAGCGTATCGATGATCTTCAGCGTCGAGATCTGATGCTGTGCCTCGACCAGCCGCCAAAAACGGCCGGAGACGCGGCGCGCTTCAGATAACAGCGCGGCGGGCGTCCAGATAGGCAAGGACATCGGTCAATCCTGATATGCTGACGATCTTTTCGACGGGGGCCGCGCCCAGCGCCGTGTTGGCATTGCGCAGCCACGCCCGTGCCACCGCCTCGTCGCCGCCGACGATGGCATCGAGCGAGCGGAACAGGCGCACGAGAAGGATGGCGAGTTCGAAGGACTTGGAGCCACGCTCGAGCCGGTAGTCCTGCCGCTTCATGCGCGACACGGTGGCTTCAGACAGGCCGAGGACCGCCGACAGCGTACGGGCGCTGAGGTTGAGCCGCTCGGCCGCGTTGACCGCGGCCTTGGTGATGACGGCGGCTTCGGCGGGACGCGGGTCGGCTGCGAGGCTTGGAGCGGGCATGACGATATCCTTTCCTTGGAAATAATATAGCGTATTTATTTCGGAAGAAAAGGTGGTTGGGTTGTTTTGATGTCAGTGTTTCGGCTGCGGAATATTCGGCGTCGAGTGGGTGGCACTGCAGAACCTATCCCAAAACAAAACAACCCGGCCTGCTTGGCAGACCGGGTTGCATCATTCGAAGCGTGAAGCCTACTTCGATACCGGTTCCTTGATGAACCGGCCGATGGAGAAGGCCAGCAGTGCGGAGACCAGCATCAGGGCGCCGACGATGAACATCGGCATCTCGTAGAGGCCGGTCGCATCCTTGACGGCGCCGGTGATGTAGGGGGCGGCGAAGCCGGCGATGTTGCCGACCGTGTTGATCAGCGCGATGCCGGCCGCAGCCGCGGCGCCCGTCAGGAAGCGCGAGGGGAACGACCAGAAGTTCGGCAGGGCCGAGAAGATCGCACATGCCGTCAGCGTGATGGCCAACACGGTTGCCTCAGGCGAGGACATCAGCAATGCCAGCGGAATGCTGATGGCGCCGACCAGCGCCGGAATGCCGACATGCCAGGCGCGGACGCCACGCTTGGACGCATCGCGGCTCCAGAAGAACAGCGCGAAGGCGGCCGGCAGGTATGGGATAGCGGTGATCAGGCCCTTTTCGAACACGCCGAACTTGGTGCCGAACTTGGCTTCGAAACCGCCGATGATGGTCGGCAGGAAGAAAGCCAGCGCATACAGACCGTAGATCAGGCCGAAGTAGATGACCGACAGAAGCCAGACACGCTTGTCCTTGAGGGCTGCGAGCGTCATGCCGCCATGGCCGGACAGCTTGCCGTGTTCTTCCTTGGCCAGTTCACGGTTCAGCCAATCGCGCTCGTCGGGCTTCAGCCACTTGGCGGCCGTTGGGGTGTCGGGCAGGTAGAACCAGGTGATGATGCCGACAATGATCGCCGGGACGGAAACGCCGAAGAACATCACGCGCCAGCCTTCGTAGCCGAAGAGACCGTGCGCCTGGATCAGCATCGAAGCGATCGGCGCGCCGATGACCGTGGTCAGCGGCTGGGCGAGATAGAAGAGTGCGAGGATCTTGGCACGGTGACGGCCGGGGACCCAGGTGCTGAGATAAAGAATGGCACCAGGGAAGAAGCCGGCCTCGGCAACGCCGAGCAGGAAGCGCAGCGCGTAAAGGCCGTTGACGCTGCTGACCCAGGTGAAGAGCATGGCAACGACGCCCCAGGTCACCATGATGCGGGCGAGCCAGCGGCGGGCGCCATACTTGTGGAGCGCAAGGTTGCTTGGGATTTCAAGAACGATATAGCCGAAGAAGAAGATGCCGGCCGCAAACCCGAACTGGGCGGCGGTCATGCCGAGATCCTGGGTCATACCGTTCGGACCGGCGAAGGAAATCGCCGTGCGGTCCAGGAAATTGATGAAGAACATCAGGGCAATAAATGGGACAAGGCGAATCGAGATCTTCCTGATCGCCGATGCTTCGACCTGCTGCTCCTGGTCCGATACTTTAAACGTCGCGTTCACATAGTCCTCCCCGACAAGACCGCAACGGCCTGGTCCGGCCGACGAGTGCGCCTTGCGCTATGCCGCCCCACTGACGCGGGACGCCGAATGTTGATCTCTACCCCACTTCGGAAGGTGGATGCGATGTCCGACACCTGGGCAATGATCGCGATTGGTTACAGATTGCGCTTTGCCGCACGCGCCCCAAAGGACATGTCTCCTCCCCTAGCGAGCGCGACAGTTCTTGCAAACTGAACGTCACTCGTCAACTGGTATGATGAGATAGTCAGCATTCTTTAACGGTTGATCAGATTATCGTGCAAGCCAGCGGCCACAGTGTCTGAACGCAAAAAGCGCCGCGCTACGGGGAGCACGACGCTTTGATAATGGGTTGGATCCGCCTCAGGCGACGGTGACCGGCACTTCCGTCGAGGTGCGCATCGCGTGGCTGTACGGGCAAACGATGTGGGCGGCGGCGGCGAGCTTTTCGGCTTCGGCCTTGTCGAGACCCGGGATGTTCACCGTCAGCGCCACTTCGATACCGAAGCCGCCGCCATCTTCACGCGGGCCGATGCCGACGGTGGCGGACACGGTCGTGTCCTCGGGAATCTTGACCTTCTGCTGGCCTGCAACAAATTTCAGGGCACCGAGGAAGCATGCCGAGTAGCCGGCAGCGAAGAGCTGTTCGGGATTGGTGCCGGTGGCGCCGTCGCCGCCGAGTTCCTTGGGAACGGTCAGCGTGACGTCGAGAACGCCGTTTTCGGAAACGGCGCGGCCTGCGCGGCCGCCGGTGGCAGAAGCTTTGGTTGTGTACAGGATAGGCATGTCAGTCTCCTTTTCGTCGGGTCGGTCTGTGATGTTGCATTTTCTATAATGCGCAATTAAATTGTACGCAAGTGAATTTTGCAAATTGCATTCATTATCCGAAAGGAGGAGAATGCGACTTGAAGGAACGGCGGTGATGAAAGCGCAGAAAACAGAGACGATGAAAATTCCGGAAGAGGAAAAGCGGCTGGAGCGGCAGCTGTGCTTCGCGGTCTATTCGACGGCGCATGCCTTCACACGCGCCTACAAGCCGATCCTCGACAAGGTGGGCCTCACCTATCCGCAATATCTCGTCATGCTGGTTCTGTGGGAAAAGGCGGCGCTGCCGGTGAAGAGCATCGGCGAACAGCTCGATCTCGATTCGGGCACGCTTTCGCCGCTTCTGAAGCGCTTGGAGCAGAGCGGGCTGATCACCCGCACGCGCGATCCGAAGGATGAGCGCCAGGTGATCGTGTCGCTGACGCCGGACGGCGACCGGATGCGCGCCGAGGTCGATGCGATCATGACCGCGATCGGCCAGTCGATCGGCTGCACGCTGGAAGACATGGGCAAGATCCGCGAGATGCTGCAGGGTCTGCGCACCAACCTGACGGCGGTGTGAGCCGTTCATCCCTAGACCGGGCAACCAGCAAAGCGACGGACCGGCGCGCGCAAGTGGTTGACTCTTCCCGTTTGTTTGCGAATTCTATGGCTGCGAACGCTGTTCGTGCAGTTCACCTGGGAGGAATTGCGAGATGAGATGCCCAAAACACGCACCATGTGCCTTACCGCCGATCTTGTTCAACTCTGCTACCGCGATGAGGTCGATCCCGGCCCGGACCCGAGGCGGAATTCACTTGCGGACGAGGATTTCGTCGCGCTCACCGACCAGCTGGCGGGCGAGAGCGGCAACGAGCCGCTGTGGGTGTTCGCCTATGGCTCGCTGATCTGGAAGCCGGAATTCGAATTCGTCGAGCAACGGCGGGCAACGGCGATGGGCTGGCATCGTTCCTTCTGTCTTGAGATCAAGAGCTGGCGCGGCTCTCCTGAACAGGCCGGGCTGATGATGGCGCTCGAGCGTGGCGGTCAGTGCGACGGGATGATCTACCGGTTGCCCGAGGGCGACCGGACGGCGCAGATCGCACGATTGCTGAGGCGCGAGATCAGCGATCACGACCACGTCAAAAGCGTGCGCTGGCTGCCGGTGAAGACGGCGGATGGTCCGGTGCGGTCGCTGGGCTTCTGGGTCGGGCCGACGGGCGACAGGATTTGCCCGAGAGAGCCCCTCCCCTCCGTGGCAGCGACGCTGGCGCGGGCCTGCGGTTATGTCGGCTCCTGCGCCGAGTATCTCTACAACACGGTGACGCACCTCGAGCATTTCGGCATTCACGACCGCAACCTCTGGCGTCTGCAGCAGCTTGTCGCCGAAGAAATCCGTGAGATCCACGGCATCCGCCAGCCGTCAGGCGCTTGCTGAGGCCCGGCGATGCCGGTTTCAGGACCCGACTTCGCGGAGTGACTTCATCATTTCCCGCAGGCCGCGGCTCAGATGCTTGTCGCGGCGGACGACCATGCCGAGCTTGCGCACGAGCGGCGGATTGACCGGCGCGGTTTCCAGGAAATCTGCACGGTCGCGCTTCAGCGCCAGCCCTGGCAGGATCGACCAGCCGAGGCCTGCCGCCACCAGCTCCTTGATGGCTTCGACGCTGCCGAACTCCATCGCCGGCCTGGCGACCAGACCGGCCTGCCCCATCCATTCATCGATGGTCCGCCGAGTGTTGCCACCATCGTAAAGCAGCAGCGTCTGTTCGTTGATGAAGGCGGCATCCGGACCACCATCCGGGATGACCGAGCCGCGCGGCGCCACCACCATCAGCTCGTCGTCGTAGAATTCCTCGATCTCGAACGATCGGCCGGGCGCCGGCAGCGTCACGACCGCTAGATCAAGCGCGTTCGCTTCCAGGTCGTGCAGGATGTCGTCTGTGTTGCCGATGCGGACAATGATTTCCAACCCCGGCATTTTCTTTCGGGCTTGGGAGATCGCCAAAGGCAGCAGATGGATGCAGGCGGTCGCGCCGCTGCCGATGCGCACGCGGCCGCTCTCACCGTTCCTGTGCGGCGTCATCGCCTCCTCGGCATCGGCCATTTCCTGGATCATGCGCCGCGCATGCGCAAGAAACTCGAGGCCCGCCGCCGTCGGCTGCGCCCGCCTTCCGACGCGTTCGATGAGGCGCACGCCGAGGCGCTGTTCCAGCAGCTTGATCTGCAGACTGACGGCAGGCTGGGTTATTCCCGCCTTGTCCGCCGCAGCTGTGAAGCTTCCGAGTTCAGTGACGTGAACGAAGGTTTGCATCTGGTCGAAGCCGAATGCCATGCGAAGTTTCCCTTATGCTTTGCATAAGATGCATAAGCTTCATTAAGGAAATTATCCAGCGCATTGTCGGGACAGGCCAATATGGAGACACACACACGATGGCAACCGACACATCGGAAGAAAGACCGGAGCGGCAGCGCATGCAGGCGATGCTGGCAACCCTTACGGAGATGCTTCGCCGTCTTATTGAGGACGTTGAGAAATTTTGCAGAAAGCGCCGCGGAAGGCTGGCACTGAGCGAGCTGACGGATGACGAACTGCGGGATATCGGCGTATCGCGCTCCGAAGCGATGACGGAGGCGGCGAAATCGGCGTTCTGGAGATGATCCAAGCTTCGAGGACCGCCGAATAGACTGTCTCTCCCCTGACCGGGGAGAGACGAAAGCAATCTATTACTGCTTGACGACGATCGGCGCCTTGGTCGGCACGCGGTCGTAGAGGTCGATGATGTCCTGGTTGAGCAGGCGGACGCAGCCCGACGAGACGGCCTTGCCGATCGAGCGCCAGTCCGGATTGCCGTGCAGACGATAGAGCGTGTCCTGGCCGCCGGAGAAGATGTAGAGCGCGCGGGCGCCGAGCGGGTTTTTCAGGCCCGGCTCCATACCGCCGTTCTCGATCGAATACTTCACCAGTTCCGGCTGACGCGCGACCATCTCGTTCGGTGGCTTCCAGCGCGGCCATTTCTGACGCCACTGGATGACGCCGTCGCCCTGCCAGGCGAAGCCCTCGCGGCCGATGCCGACGCCATAGCGCATCGCGGTGCCGCCCGGCTGGACCAGGTAGAGGAAGCGCGAGGGGGTGTCGACGACGATGGTGCCGGGTGCCTCGCCAGTCGGGTCAAGGACCTGCTGGCGATAATAGCGCGGATCGATCTGCTGGTAGGGAACCGGCGGGATCAGGAAACCGCCATCCTCGATCGGGCCGTACATGACGGCCAGCTCGGCATCCGTCGGCGCCGGGGTGGTCTGGAAGGCGCGAATCGGATTGGGGAATGACATCGGCTGCCCACCCATCTGGCCGCTGCCGGAGGTGGAGGCGCACCCTGCCAGCGCCGAAGCCGCAGTCATCGCCGAGAGCGATAGAAAGCTGCGGCGGGATATCGTGTTTTCAAAGCTCATAACGCGGGTCTGTTTTCCTTTGGCGCGGAAACGGCGAACGTCGCTTCCTGGAGGGTTGTTCAACACTTGTGACAACACAAGGAAACTATCCCGTTATGCTAAATAAACCAGAACCTCACGAAGACGTGTGGCCGCTTCGGGCAACGTTCTCACGCCACCTGTTGCGAAGCTACATCACCACGATCTCGGACTTGGCGGAAACGCGGTCGTAAAGGTCGACAACATCCTGATTCATCATGCGAACACAACCCGATGAGGTTGACTTTCCAATCGATTGCCAGTCTGGCGTGCCGTGGATGCGGTAGAGCGTATCTTCGCCGTTCTTGAAGATATACATGGCGCGGGCGCCGAGCGGATTGCCGAGGCCCGGATTCATGCCGCCATTGGCGGCCGAGAAAGAGCGCACATCGGGCTGGCGCTGTACCATCTCGTCGGGTGGCGTCCAGCGCGGCCACTTCTGCTTCCACTGGATGACGCCGCGGCCGGACCAGGCATAGCCCTCGCGGCCGAGACCGACGCCATAGCGCATCGCCTTGCCATCGGGCTCGATGAAATAGAGATGCTTGGTGCGGGTATCGACGACGATGGTGCCGGGCTTCTCGTTGGAGGGGTAGGACACTTCCTGGCGCATGTACTCGGGATCGACGCGGCTGACGGGGATGGCCGGCAGCGTGAAATCGTTGTCCCTGACCTCGCCATACATCGCCGCACTGACCGGGTTGACGATCGGCAGACCGTAGGTGCGGGTCTGGGTGGCGCCCGGGATGCCGTAGGTCTGGTTGTAGATCGTTGCCGGGACGCCCGGCCGCTGCGGCACAGGCGCGTCGATCGGCCGGACGCGATCCGGATCGATGCCCGCCGGCTTGTAGAACACAGGATAGGTTTCCTGGGTGAAGCGCGCGGGGTCGGTCGCACCGGTATCAGGGATGAGAATGTTGCAGCCACTGAGCGACAGCCCCGCGACCACCAGCGCAGACATGGCCGACAACCGGCTTAGACCATTCATGAAACCACCCTCATCGTAACAGCGACATCCATAGCTGCGACGAGGATGGCACGCGCGGCTGGCGCGAAGCTGGCGGCGGGCTGCCATCGGTTGCCGCCAGACCGTATCAACGGAGCGAATTAGGCAGCGACGCCGTGGAAGAAGCGGATGCTCTGTTCGATCTCCGCGGGAAGCGCCGAGGTGTGGCCGCCCTTGGCCAGATCCGTCTCGATCCTGACGCCGGCCGAGCGGGCCCGGCTGGCAAGCAGGCCGGCGCGATCGTTGAAATGCGATTCGTCGGTGCCGTGAACGACGCGCACAGGGCACTTGAAGCTCTGCGCATAGCAGAGCGCGGTACGCACCTCGAACTCGTGGTTGTTGTCGTCGTCGAAGCGGATATCCTGCGGGTAGCGGTTGAAGAAGCGGAAGGCGTCGGGATTGCCGGAGATCGGGGCTGCGGCGCGGAACTTGTGGGTCGACATCGACGCCAGCATGGTCAGCGTTCCGCCGATGCTGTGGCCGGCGATGAACAGACGGTTCGGATCGACCCCCGGCAGATGCGCCAAGCGGTCGGCGGCAGCGAGCACGTCGTCGACTTCGTCGTAAAAGCCGGAGAAATTGCCGAGCTGGCCGTTTTCCCCGCGCACCGACGGCATCAGCACGACGAAGCCGGCATCGACATAGGGACCCATCAGGTTCCAGTGGCCGAGACCCATGGCATTGCCGCCATGCAGGAACAGAACGCCGGGCCTGGGCTTGCGATCGCGCTTGTACTTGGACACCCAGGCGGCAAGCTCCAGTTCGCCACCATAGCCGGAGCGATAAAAGATCTTCTCGGCATTGGCAGGCGCATCGAGCGTCTCGTACTTGTCTGGTGCCGGACCCTTCTGCAGCAGCTTGGTGCGGAAGCGGTTGCGGACCTTGGCGTAATCGCGGGTGATCAGGCGCGGTTCGGCCGGGACATCGAAGGCATTGGCCGCGCTGGGGACCACCGTGGGAAGAACGAGAGCTCCGGCCATGGCACCCAGGAGCAGGCGGCGCTGGCGCGAAAAGGTTTGGTCGCTGTCTTTTGTCATGTCACTCTTCCGTCCGTCCTGGCATCATTCCCGGCAATTCAGATGGTTGCACCGGAGTTGAGCCGACGCCAACACACATTGTGTTGAGCATCCACAATCCGCGACATTTTGCATCAGTAAAATGCGGGATAGCGCGGAATCCAAATTGGCAACAGCGAGTCGCCCACGGTTTGCCAACGAACGAACGCTGCGGCAACGGCCGGATCCCGTTTCAACCTAAGCCTCCCGGCCGCCGCGGACCGCCATGATCAAGGCGCCGAGCAGGCTGGCAACACCCAGGAAAAGCATCACCGCCACCGGCCCGTTCAAGTCGATCAGCAAGCCGCCAAGAACCGCGCCGCCTGAAATGGCGATCTGAAAGGTGGCGACACCAAGCGCGCCGGCGCTTTCGGCTTCATCGCTTGCGGCTTTGGCCATGTAGCTCTGGACGCTGACCGGCACAGCGCCGAATGCGAAGCCCCAGAGCGCGACCGCAGCGATCGCAACCACGCCCGATCCGCCAGCGGCGACCAGCGCTATTGCAGCAAGCGTGATGAGGCCGGATGAGAAGACGACGCCGAGTTGCGAACTGCGCTCGGTCACGAGGCCACCGGCGATATTTCCGAAGAACCCGGCAACCCCATATGCGAGCAGCGTCAGCGAGATCATCTCGACGCCGAGATGCGCGCTATCCTCCAGATACGGCCGGATATAGGTGAAGCCGGCAAAATGCCCGGCGATGATCAGCAGCGTGGTGATCAGCCCGACCCGGACCCTGGGTCGCGCAAGAATGGTTGCGAAACCGCCGAGCCCGGCGCTTCCGGTCGGCGGCAGCGAGGGGATGGTGAGCGCCTGGGCAAGCAGCGCGACACCACCAAGCACCGCCGACAGGACGAAGGCCGCCCGCCATCCCAGCGTTGATCCGATATAGGCGCCGAGCGGTGCCGCCATGACGGTGGCGATCGTGACGCCGCCGAAGATCAGTGCCATGGCGCGGGGCAGCATATGCATCGGAACCAGACGCATCGCCAGCGCCGCCGACATGGCCCAGAAGCCGCCCAGCCCGATGCCGAGCAGCAAACGCGACAGAAGCAGAACCGGCAGGCTGGTGGCAACCGCCGCAATCAGGCTGGACACGATCAGCAGCGCGGTGAGGCTGAGCAGCACCCAGCGCCGGTCAAACCGATGGCTTCCAACGACGACGGCAGGACCCGCGATCGCCGCGACGACGGCCGTGACCGTCACGGTCTGGCCGGCTGCACCGGGCGAGATGCCCATGTCGGCGGAAATCGGGGTGAGCAGGCTGACGGGCAAAAGCTCTGATGTCACCAGGCCAAACACGCCAATCGTCAAGGCCGCGACCGCATCCCACCTCGCCCTGCTTTTGCCGTCGCCGGTCGTGTCCTCGGGATTGCCACCTGCCGCGCCGTCCTCATCAAATGTCGCTGTCGTCATTGTCAAATTGCGTCCCGAATCTGGAAATCGCGCAGACGCGGGGTGTCAGCCCACCTGTGCGTGCCTAAAAATATCTTGTCCGAAATTGTCAGCGGAGATCGTTGTGGCTGAAATCCGCAAAACCGTGAGCAGGCATGTTGCTCTATCGGTTAGGCGTCCGTCAACTTGAGTTTGTGGGGCTTCCTCTACGCAATCTGCTTTGCGTAGATCTCGGGATCAAAGTCGACGCGCCTTGTCTTCCCGTCGGGGGTCTTCAACACGAGTTCGACGCTGCCTCCGATGGAATGCATGTATCGAACGATCGACGACAACAGGACGTCATCGGCGCTCTCGATTTTCGATACGGTGTTTTGCGTCATGCCGGCTCCCGAGGCTACGTCCTGCTGTGTCGCATGCATCGCTTTACGGACCTCCGCCAAAGCCCTGCCCAGACGTCGTTCCTGGCGCTTGGCGTCAAGCCTTGCCCTAACATCTTCGGGGAGTTCGTCGCGCAGCGTCTTCCACTCAGTGCTCATCTTTCTTCTCCTTCAGCCAAGAGGCAAACCGCAGGTCGGCCTTCCTGATCAGCTGCTTGTAAAACAGAGCCTGATTCATACCCTGCTTATCGCCACCGCAAAGAACTATGGCATTCTGCGCGGGGTCAAAAGCGAAGGCAAAGCGCCATAGTTGCCTTCCGAACTTGACCCTGATCTCCTTCATATTGGCATGATCAGAACCTGAAAGTGTATCGACCTCGGGACGACCCAGAAATGGGCCGTCATCCTCAAGATGGTCCAGCACCTCGCCAACGAGTTCCTTCAGCCCGATCTCTAACGCTTTCCATTCCGAAACGAACTGCGGATGGAAATGGACTTTGTACGCCATCGTGCCACCTAAAAATATATATACTTAAAGATATAAAATCAAGATGTCCGGCCGTACGCCACTCGGCCTAGCTAAGGATTAAAAGCTCGTACGCAGTTTATTTCCACCGGCCTCACGCAACGATCTATCATTGACGAAGACGGCGATCCAATTCGCCTTTAGGAGCAGCGAACCCTACCCCGCCTTGGCATCGATCATTGCCACTAGCGTGCTCAGCCGGTCGGCTTCATACGGTGGCTTGTCCTGCCTTAGCCGCGAGATCCGGGGGAAGCGCATGGCGACGCCTGATTTGTGGCGGTTCGAGCGGTTGATGCCTTCGAAGGCGACTTCAACGACGAAGCCTACGTCCTTGTCGGCCTTGAGGGCGCGGACCGGGCCGAAGCGCTCGGTGGTATTGTTGCGCACGAACTTGTCGAGGATTTCGAGTTCGGCGTCGGTGAAGCCGAAATAGGCCTTGCCGACGGGGACCAGTTGCTCTCCGTCAGGCGTTTCGGCCCAGACACCGAAGGTGAAATCGGAATAATAGCTCGAGCGCTTGCCGTGGCCGCGCTGCGCGTACATCAAAACGGCATCGACGTTATAAGGGTTGCGCTTCCACTTGAACCACGGACCTTTCAGACGGCCTGCCTGGTAGACGCTGTCGCGGCGCTTGATCATCACGCCTTCGATGACGGGATCGGGTGGCGTCGAGCGCCGGTCGTCGAGTTCCTCCCAGGAAGTGAACGGCACCAGCGCCGAGAGGTCGAAGCGCTCGTGCGGCGCCTGCTCGACGATCTCGGACAAACGCTCTCGGCGCTGGAGATAGGTGCGGGCGCGAACATCCTCCTCGCCGTCGAACAGGAGATCGTAGGCGCGGATGAAGGCCGGATACTCCTCCTGCATCTTCGGCGTTACGGTCTTGCGGTTGAGGCGCTGCTGCAGGTCGGAGAAGGTGCGGGTGGGGCTGTTGGAGCGGGCGGTGCCGCCGACCAGGAGCTCGCCGTCGATGACGCCCTCGAAGCTGATGGCATCGACGATATCGGGAAAGGCGGCCGAGATGTCGTCGCCGGAGCGCGAGTAGATCTTGCTCACGTCGCCGGCGCGCGACAGCTGCACACGGATGCCGTCCCATTTCCACTCGGCGGCGTAATCGACCGGATCGAGCCCTGCCAGATCGCCCTCCTCGACCGGATTGGCGAGCATGACGGAATGGAAGATCGCCGGTGTCGCCAGCGCCGGCTTGCCGCCCTTGCCCTCGAGCCAGGCAAACAGGCTTTCGTAGGGCGGCTGCAGCCCGTGCCACAAGGTCTCGATCTCGGTCACGTCAGGGCCGCCAAGTTCGGCGAGCGCCTGCTTGGCGAGCCTTGCGGAGACGCCGATGCGCAGCGCGCCGGTCGCCAGCTTGATGAAGGCGAAGCGGCCGGAGGCGTCGAGCCGGTCGAGAAGATCGCGGACGTATCCGCGCACCTCGGTGCGGCCGAGACCGTTCATCTCGGCGATCACCGCGCCGAGCCGCGGCTGGGCCAAGGCCGAACGCTCGATGTCGCGTTCATTGTCCCAGACCAGCGAGATGGTTTCGGCGAGATCACCGACGTAGTCGTAGGAATAGCGGAACAGCACCTCGTCGATGCGCTCCAGCGCCAGCTCGCGCAGCATCGCCGGCTTGACGTTTCTGATGTCAAGGGTGCCGGCGATGGCGGCGAGGCCGTAGCCACGATCGGGATCGGGCGTGTCGCGGAAGTAGTCCGTCAGCAGCTTCAGCTTGCCGTTGCGTGATGGCGTGAGGACGAGGCGGTCGAGGAGATTGGCGAAGGCTTTCATGGGTGACTGCCTCCCATGTCTGCGGGTGTGGTTTCACCCCCCTCTGCCCTGCCGGGCATCTCCCCCTCAAGGGGGGAGATCTGATCGGCGCACCCGCTCGTTCCAATCTCATTGCTTGGCGAAAAGCCCGCCGCAAGTCGATCTCCCCCCTTGAGGGGGAGATGCCCGGCAGGGCAGAGGGGGGCATTTTTTGCGCAGTGAGCCAATACCACCATCACTCCGCCTCATCCTCATACCCCACCAGATGCAGCGGCTTGGCCTTGATGCCCTGCAACTCGCACCAGCGCACCAGCGCCTCCTCGCGGCCGTGCGTCACCCAGACTTCTGCCGGGTGCAGCTCGGTGATGGTGTCGGTCAGTTCGGGCCAGTCGCAATGGTCGGAGATGACGAGCGGCAGCTCGACGCCGCCCTGCTTGGCGCGCTGGCGCACCATCATCCAGCCGGAGGCGAAGGCTGCGAGCGGCTCGTTGAAGCGCCGTGCCCAGCGGTCGGCAAAGGCCGACGACGGGCCGACGACGACGGCGCCCTTGAAGGCCGACTTGTCTTTTCCCTCGACCGTGGCCGGGCGCAATTCGCCAAGCTCTATGCCTTGGCTGACGTAGTAGTCGCAGAGCCGTTCCATGGCGCCGTGGATGTAGATCGGTTGGTCATAGCCGGTATCGCGCAGCAGCCGGATGACGCGCTGGGCCTTGCCGAGCGCGTAGGCGCCAATCATGTGGGTGCGCTCCGGAAACTGCCGCAGCGAGGAATAAAGCTTGGCCATCTCGCCCGCCGGATCGGGGTGATGGAAAACCGGCAGGCCGAAGGTCGCCTCGGTGATGAAGACGTCGCAGGCGACTGGCTCGTAGGGGGCGCATGTCGGGTCCGGGCGGCGCTTGTAATCGCCCGATACGACGATGCGGGTGGCGTCCTTCTCGATGGCGATCTGGGCGGAGCCGAGCACGTGGCCGGCCGGGTGGAAGCTGACCTTGACGCCGTTGACTGATATTTCCTCGCCGAAGGCGGCCGCCTGCTCCGAGCCGCAGAAATCGTCACCGTAACGGATGCGCATGATGTCGAGCGTCTGGCGAGTGGCCAGTACATGGGCATGGCCGGAGCGAGCGTGATCGGAATGGCCGTGGGTGATCAGCGCGCGCTCGACGGGCCTGACAGGATCGACATAGAATTGTCCGAGCGGGCAATACAGTCCCTCGGGTGCGGGATAGAGCAGCGCATCAAATCTCATGACGCTTCAAGATAGCGGCAAATGGCGCGAGGACCAGAGGTCGGGCGTCGCAACAGGCACACAAGTTTTTACCCTGCCCGACCACCTGTGAATCGCGTTCGGCTATCGCCGAAGAAATGTGGGAACCTGATCGGCGGGCAGCGGCTTGGAGAAACGATAGCCCTGCGCTTCCTCGCACTTGGCGAAGCGGAGAAACTCGCATTGCGCATCCGTCTCAACACCCTCGGCGACGACGCCAAGCTTCAGCGTCTGCGCCAACGACATGACGGCAAGGCTGATGGCAACCGCAGTCTTGTCTGATGGCACCGCCTCGATCAGCGACCGGTCCATCTTCAGGCGATCGAAGGGGAACATCTTCAGCGACGCGAGGCTGGAGTAACCCGTACCGAAATCGTCGATCGAAAAGCCAACGCCGAGTTGTCGCAGCGCATTCATCGTCGCCAGCGCGCGGTCGGCGTTCTGCATCAGCACGCTTTCGGTCAGTTCCAGCTCCAGCCATCGCGGAGCGAGATCGACGCGCTCGATCGCTTCCTCGACATGGCGGGCGAAATCGTTGTCGGTGAACTGCTTGGCCGACACGTTGACGGCGATGCGGATCGGCGGCAACCCCATGTCCTGCCAGACGCAGGCCTGACGGCAGGCCTCGTTCAAAACCCAGAGACCGAGTGGAATGATCAGGCCGCTCTCCTCCGCCATCGGAATGAAGTCGCAGGGCGGCACCATCCCGCGCGTCGGGTGGTTCCAACGCACCAGGGCTTCAAGACCAGTGACCTCCAGCGTCGCGACATCGACCTGCGGCTGATAGTAAAGCACGAGCTGATGCGAAATGATCGCCTGGCGCAATTCTTCCTGCTCACTGACGGGCAGATCGATCTCCGCATCGCGCGCGCCGTGATGATGGTGCAGCTTGTCGCGCCCGAGCTGCTTGGCCCGGTACATGGCAGTGTCTGCATTGGCGAGCAGTTCTTCGGCCGTTCCGCCATCGCTCGGGAAAGCGGCGACGCCGATGCTGCAGGTCACCGCGATCTGCTTGTCATGATAGGGAATGGGCTTGCGGACGGCCTTGTGCAGTTCGCGCAACCGGCGCGTGATGCCGGTGTCATGGTTGGACTGGTGCACAAGCACCACCACAAACTCATCACCGCCGAGGCGAACGACCATGTCGGAGGCGCGGACGCCATCGGCCATGCGGGCCGCCATTTCCTTCAGCACCTCGTCGCCAGCGCCGTGCCCGAGGCTATCGTTGATATCCTTGAAGTTATCGAGATCGAGATAGGCGACCGTCACCTTGCGACCGTTGCGCCGTGCATGATGCAGGGTCTTGGCCATGCGCTCCTTGAAGAAGGCGCGGTTGGGCAGACCAGTCAGTTCGTCGTGATGGGCCATGAAATGGATGCGTTCATCGCCGCGCTTGCGCTCGATGGCGATGCCGGCGATGTGGGTTGCCATGGCAACGAGTTCCATCTCGCGCGGCGTCGGCTGACGCACTTCGGGGCTGTAAAGCGCGAATGTTCCGAGCACGTTGTTTTGAGCCGTCAGGATCGGCGTCGACCAGCAGGAACGCAGGCCGTATCGTTGCGCAACAGTGCTAAAATCGGCCCAAAGCGGATCCGTCATCACGTCATCGACGATCACGGGCACGCCGCGCCAGGCCGCGGTACCGCAAGACCCGACACTCGGGCCGATCGCCACGCCATCGACGATCCGCCGGTAGGCACCGGGCAGATTTGGCCCCGCGCCGTGGTGGAGCCGGCGGCCATCGCGATCGAGCAGCATGATGGCGCCCGACGTGCGTTCGACCTCCGCCTCGACCAGCAGCACCAGCGCTTCCAGAATCATTTCCAACGACTCGTTGCGAGCGATCATTTCGAGGATTTGTGCCTGGCCACGGCGGAAATCGTCCTGGCGTTTGCGCTCGGTGATATCGCGCGACACGCCGATCAAGCCGACCACGATGCCCTTTTCGTTGCGCAGCGGGATCTTGGAGGTCAGCCTGCAGGTGATGACATCTCCCACGGGCGAGCTTACCAGCTCTTCCACATCGAGCGAAGGCTCCCCCATCGACATGATTTCCTGTTCGAGCTCGAAATAGCGGCGTGCCGTCTCGAAGTCGAAGAAATCGAAATCGCGTCTACCCTTGAGATGCTCGGGATCATCGATGCCGAAAGCGCGAGCGACCATGGTATTGGCGAACACGAACCGGCTGTCGCGATCCTTGACGTAAAAGAAATCAGGCAGCTCATCGATGATCGCCTTCAGCCCGAGATCTTCAATGCCTGTCGCCATCGTGTGGGTTTTTTCGGCAAGAAATGCCTCTGTTGCTGCCACTATCCGTCTTGTGGCGATGTCGGTCACATCGGTATTGCGTCGGCCTGCAGAAACGTCGTTCATGTTTACTCCTGAGATCAGCCGGAACGACGGCCGCACCAACGAATACGCCTGCGCAAAAATACTTCATTTTTCGCGTCGATTTCTTTCGACACATTTGAATGGAAAGGTGAACGATAGAACAACATTCCGATATGATATCTGTGATTGAGAAATCATACTCTCGGCTATCGCAACTGTATCAAAATGACACCTTCATTGCGGCACGGTTCCTGCATGGCGCCAAGGATGAAGAGATCATCGCTCATAACATCCCGTCGGACGTTACTTGGACTTGCTGCCGTTACCGCCGCAACAATGCTGGCGCCACGCACTTTCGCGGCCAGTCGGCAGCCGGATTTGCGCGGCTCAATCGACGCTGTGACCTACAAGGGGGCACCTGATGCCGGCGACCGCAAGAGCGCCAGCCTGCAGAAGATGATCGACGATGCGTCTGCCGCCAACGTGCCGGTGTTCCTGCCGCCCGGCGTCTACAAGGTATCGAACCTGACGCTACCCGATAATACCCGCATCACCGGCGTGCCGGGCGCGTCGCGGATCGTCTATACCGGCGACGGTCGTCTGTTTTCCGCCGACAATGCCAGGCGCATCGAGCTTTCCAACATCGTCATCGACGGGCAGAACCGCTGGCTTGGCGACGATACCGGCGCGCTGGTGCAGTTTACCGGCGTCGACGAGGTGCTGATCGACAATTGCGAGATATCCGGCAGCCGCAAGCACGCGCTGCAACTGGAGCGCTGTGGCGGGCGGATCGAGCGCAGCAAGGTCTCCGGCGCGGCGCAATCGGGCATCTATGCCGTCGAGTCCACCGGATTGTCGGTGACAGGCAACGAGGTGTTCGACTGCGGCAATGGCGGCATCCTGATTCACCGTTGGAAGAAGGCAGCCGACGACAGCGTCGTCAGCGGCAACCGGGTCTACCGGATCAAGGCCAATGACGGCGGCACCGGCGAGAACGGCAACGGCATCAACCTGTTTCGCGCCGACAACGTCATGGTGATGAACAACCACATCTCCGACTGCGCCTTCACGGCGATCCGCGCCAACTCTGCTTCCGATGTGCAGATATCAGGCAACCAATGCCGGCGCTCCGGTGAAACGGCCATCTATGTCGAGTTCGAATTCGAGGCCGCCGTGGTTTCGGGAAACATGATCGACGGAGCCGCCAACGGCATCTCGATCGCCAATTTCGACAAGGGCGGCCGGCTTGCCAGCGTCACCGGAAACGTGGTGCGCAACCTGACGCTCAAGGGCCCGTACGAGCATGAACTCGGCTTCGGGATCGGCATCGCGGCGGAGGCCGACACGCTCATCTCGGGCAATGTCATCGAAGGCGCGCCGCGCTGGGGCATGCAGCTCGGCTGGGGGCCTTATCTGCGCAACCTTGTCGTGACGGGCAATGTCGTCCGCGCATCGAAAATCGGCTGCGTCGTCTCGGTGGTCGACGGCATCGGGACAACCGTCATCACCGACAACGTGTTCCAGGATACGCCCGAAGGCGCGGTTCTCGGCTTCAAGTGGGACAAGAAGGTGTCGGGCGAGCTGGCGACCGGCGCGGGCGGCTACCCGCAGCTGACCATCGAGCGCAATCGGGTGTCGTGACCGTTCACGGCCGGATCATCAAAAGCTTTGATTGATCCATAAACCGCGGATGCTTCCGCCAGCCGTCGCTTGCCTCTAGGGTCCGCGCAAACGCAAGCAGGGGACATCGCTATGCTGACTATCTATGGGGTCTACCGTTCGCGCGCATCGCGCGTCTACTGGATGGCGGAAGAGCTGGGGCTGACGTTTACCTCGGTGCCGGTGCTGCAGGCACGGCGGCTGGACAATCCGCTGGCGGCGGACGCGCCGATCAACACGCTGTCGCCCGATTTCGTGACGCTCAATCCGATGGGGCTGATCCCGAGCATCAAGGATGACGACCTCGTCATGCACGAATCGCTGGCGATCACGCTGTATCTCGCCCGCAAGCACGGCGGGTCGCTTGCCGGCCAGAGCGTTGCGGAAGACGGGCTGCTGACCATGTGGACCGTCTGGACGGCGACCGAGGTCGAGGTCCATACGATCAAGATCGTCATGGTCTACGACAACGAGCAGGACAACACCGATGAGGGCAAGGCGACGATCGCCGTAGCCGGCCGTTCGCTGAAGCGGCCGCTGGCGGTACTGGACCAGCATCTCGCCAACACCGACTATCTCGTCGGAAACCGCTTCACGGCCGCCGACCTTAACCTCGCCGAGGTGCTGCGCTACGCACAATCGGAACAGGCGCTGTTCGACGCGCACCCGAATGTCGCCGCCTGGATCACGCGTTGCCAGTCGCGTCCGGCCTATATCGCCATGCAGAAGACACGCTCGCAGGAACCGGTCTGAGCCGATCCGCGTCCGGTCAGGGAAACAGCTTGAGGGTCTCCGCCATCTCGGCGCGGATCCAGGCCTTGAAATCCCTGACCTTCTTCGGCTCGCGCACCCCTTCTGACGTCACGAAATAATGGCCGAAGCCTGTCCTTGCGCGGATGCCGAAGGGAGCGACCAGCTGGCCCTGCTTTAGCGCGTGGCCGGCAAGTGTCTGCCATGCCAGCATGACCCCCTGCCCGGCGATCGCTGCATCGAGACAGAGCGAGGCGTCGTTGAAGACGTGGCGGGTTTCGAGCGTAGCGCCCGACAGGTCGGCCTCGTGCGTCCACACGTCCCACGTAAACATTGCATTGGCATCGAGGATGGCCGGCAACTGCAACAGGTCGGCAGGCTGCTTCAAACGCTGCGCCATTGCAGGCGAGCAGACCGGAAACACCTCCTGCGGCAGCAGAAGCTCAGCCTTCACGTCCGGCCATGTGCCGGTGCCGACGCGGATGCCGATATCGACATCGCAGAGCGCCGGATTGACCAGTTTGATGGTGGCGTCCATGCGCAGGTTGATATCGGGATGGCGTTCGGCGAAGCGGTCGAGCCGGTAGACCAGCCAGCGGGCCGCGAAGACCGGCGCCACCGACACCGTCAATATGCTGTCGTCGCGCCGCTTCGTCGCGGCAACCGTCTGTGACAGGCGGGCAAAGCCTTCGGTCAGTCCGGCGACCAGCCGCGCACCGGCTTCCGTCGGAACCATGCCCTTCGGCGTGCGCTCGAAGACAAGGTGGTCGAGCTGCGCCTCGGCCTTGATCACCTGCTGGCTGACGGCACCGATCGACACCCCGAGCTCTTCGGCCGCCGCCTGCAACGAGCCGAGCCGCCCGACGGCTTCGAGCGCACGCAGACCGTTCAGATGCACCGAATTCAGATTTCTCATGCAGTTTTTCTATACCGCCGCGTTGTTATTCTCAATTGAAATGCATGGCTAACGGGACGAAAAATGACAGCATGAATGAAAATATCAAAGAGAAAAGCGAGGAAGCGACATGCGATTGCTCAAGTTTTTCTTCAACTTCTGTGATGTGGATGCCACGCATTCGATGCATAGAAAGGCGGATCCGTTCGATCATCCCGATCTTGCCAGGATGTCGCTGACCGAGCTGGCGGACCTGCCGATCGATCGGGATCAATGGTCGATGCGACCGCCCATGGCTGCGACCGAGGCGCGGTGCACGGACGGCTGAAATCGGCTATTCTCTTCCTGATACGGAGAGGAGGCGCGCGGCATGGCTGATAGCGTCGACAGCATATTCCAGCGAATCCTGCGGCTGGCCGCCGAAGCCGGGTTGCCCGGTGTCGAGGAAGGCACGTCCTATGGAAACCCGGCGCTCAAAGTCGGCGGAAAGTCGTTTGCCACGGTCAAGAACCACGTGACACTGGTGATCTCGATCGGGCTCGACGAAAAGGAGGCGCTGCTGTCGCTGGCGCCTCATATCTATTTCCAGACGCCGCATTATGGCGGCTGGCCGTATGTGCCGGTGCGCGTCGACGTGATCGACGACGAGGAGCTGAAAGACCGGCTGGTCGGCGCATGGCTGCTGCGCGCGCCGAAAAAGCTGGCGGCGGCTTTGATCCGCTAACGCAGCGATGCCTTCTCCCGGGCAAGAGCGCGCTGTACCGCCGGACGCTCCAGCATGCGGGCGTGGTGTTCCGCCGCCTTGGGAAACTCAGTGGGATCGACGCTGTCGCTTGGCAGCCAATCAGTCATGACGAAGAGGTAGGGATCGGCGACGGAATAGCGCTCGCCCATCACCCAGGGGCCAGCGAACAGCTTCTCCTCGATCAGCGTGAAGCTGTCGCGCATGGTCTGCGGCACCTTGGCCTTCATCGCTTCGTGGGCGGCGGGGTCGTCTGCCCAGCGGATGGCCCGGCGACCGTGGGCGTGGTTCACGTGCACGGTCGAGCAGATGTAGTTGTTGAAGGATTGCAGGCTAGCGAATTCGAACGGATCGTCGAGCGGCGCCAGCTTTGCCGCAGGCGCCATCGCGGCGATGTAGGCGAGGATGGCGGGCGTTTCGGTGATGACGCCCTGCTCCGTCACCAGCGCCGGCACCCGGCCCTTCGGATTGATCTTCAGGAACGCCTCCGAGCGCTGCTCGCCCTCCGCGAAATTCACCCGCCTTGCGTCGAACGGAAGACCGGACTCCTCGAGCGCGATCAGGCTTGCCAGCGAGCAGCTGCCCGGCGAAAAATACAGTGTCAGCATAAACGACTCCTTGTTGCCGAGAGCATAGAGCGAGGGCAGAGGATTGCCAGCCGAAAGCGCAGCTAGGGGCTGGCCTGCTCCGCGTGCCCTGCCCTCGCCTCCACCTTAGGCCGCCCTGGAGTATCCGGGAACGTCTTCCAGGCGGTACCAAACGGGAATGCCTCTTTCCCTTGCAATACGGACGTCGTTGTCGGCGCCCTTCGATTCACCGTCGAGACGCAGCACACCCTCGCAGAGCTGCAGCAATCGGCCGGCGACGGGATGGAATATCTGCTCGTAGAGATCGTCGCCCACCGTCTTGCCGCCGGCGGCGTGCCAGATCGGCAGCGCCACCCATTCGCCGATCATCGGCACATGGCCGGCAAGGAACAGCGCATGCGACGGCTCTTCCAGGCGCTTCAGATTGGCCGCCATCTTTGCCGGGTCGTCGCCGGTGCCCGAGCGGTACGGGCCTGCAATCAAAATCAACATGTCGATCTCCTCAACTCCCGGCTTCATGCACGGGATTGCGTAAAAATGCATGGTATTTCTTGATTGTCGACTCTTTTCGTGCATTATCGTGAGGCTTCATTCAACTTCGTGAGCCCGATGCTGACGTCTCAACGCAAATCGCTGATCCTCGACATCCTCCGCCGCGACGGCCAGGTGATTGCCAAGCAGGTGGCGGAACAGCTGTCGCTGTCGGAAGACACGATCCGTCGCGACCTTCGCGAGATGGCGGCCGAAGGGCTGTTGAAACGCGTGCATGGCGGGGCGATGCCGCTTTCGCCAGACCTGCCGGATTTCTCGACGCGCAAGGACGTGTCGCTGGAGGCCAAGCAGCGGCTGGGCGCCAAGGCCGCCGGCCTGATCAGGCCCGGCCAGATGGTCTTTCTCGACGGCGGCACGACGACGGCGGAGATCGTGCGGAGCCTGCCTCGGAGTTTTGGCTTCACCGTTGTCACGCACAGCCCGACGATCGCCGCCGAGCTGGAGCATCACCCGAGCGTCGAGGTGATCCTGATCGGCGGGCGGATCTACAAGCATTCGATGGTGGCCACCGGCGCGGTGGCGATGGCGGCGATTTCGCAGATCAGGCCCGATATCTTCTTCCTCGGCGTCACCGCCGCCCATCCGGTGCACGGGCTGTCGACGGGGGATTTCGAGGAAGCGGCGATCAAGCGGCATATCGCCGGATGTTCGGCGGAGACCTACGTACTGCTGACAGAGGAGAAATTCGATCGGGCATCGGCGTGCCAGGTCCTGCCCGTCGCTGAGGTTTCCGGGTTGATTGTTTCCGAGGGGATGACGGAGACACAGCTTTCCGCCTATCGCAGCCTCAACCCTGCGATCCTCGCGGCCTAGCCCTCAACGGCGCGATAAGCGTGGCATGGTGTGCGTCAGCAGCCGTGTCCTGAGGTCGCCGAGCGTCGCCGGCAGCAGGCTGGCGGCGAGACCGATCGTGAAGACCGCCAAGGCAATATAGGCCGGCACATCACCGGCGCCGCCAAGGCTCAGCGCATCGTGAAGCATGGGTTGCAAGGCGGCGAGATGGGCTGAAAGCGACGGTGTGTTCAGCAGGCGGCCGGGCATCCAGGCGAGATCGGGGGTCTGCGCCACGGCAACCAGTCCGCCATAGACGGCCGACAGACGGATCGTTGTTCGCAGCCAGCGCCACGGACCGAGCGGCGCATCGTCCGCCTCCTCGAAGGACCAGCCGATATAGGTGCAAAATGCCACCAGGAACGGGAACGCCAGCGGAATGTTCTCCAGCACCTTTTCCGAGTTGAGCTGCCCCGTCCAGGCATTGGCGAGCAGCAGCGGAAACGGCGCGGAAGCAACGAAGAGGGCGAAGGCGAACAGGCACCACAGCCAGCCGAGGCCGATATAGTGGATGCGGGCAAAGGTGACGGCGAGGATGATACCGCCGGCGAGATAGTAGCCGGCCGGCTTGATCGTGCCGGTCATCGTCAGGATCAGCGGGCTGCAGGAGCCGGCAATACGGGCGCAACCGGATGTGGCGACCGTGGCCCAGGTGACGTAATCGAAGCTCATCGCAAAGAACAGGAAGACCGCCAAAGCGATCAGCATCCACCAAAGATAGCGGCCTGCAAACATATCCTGCCCTCATGGCGTTCGATGTACTGCGCCGAGAGTAGCTTAACCCGGCAAAAGCGCACGCGCTCTCGCCTGGTTTAGTTTCACATATATTAGATCATGCTATCTCTTATAGTATGGCTGTATCGTTCTGATACGACTTCGTTAGCAAACACCTTCCACCGCGCGAACATCGCCGACGTGGATACCATTCCAGTTGCGCATGCTGACGGTCGTCATGGCGTCCAGACCGGCGCGAACAGCCGTGTCCTTCTCGAAGAAGCGAGCAAGCGCTGCGGCCACCATGGCCTCGGCAGCGCGGCCGTGGCCGTCGTCACACTTGACCGCTATGCTGACGCCCTGCTCGGGAATGGCGGCGCAGAAGACGCCCTCGGCACCCGTCTTGGCGAATATTTGGCCTGGGGCGATCTGCATTAGCGATGTGCAGGCGCGGCCTGTGCCGGCGACATAGAAGGGTTCGGCCATGCAGGCATCAAACAGCCGGCGCGCGGCCTGTGCACGCAAGGGCTCGAGACCGGTGCCGGTCGCCATCCTGGCAAAGCCGTGGGCGAGGCCTTTGAGCGGAACCGCATAGGTCGGGATCGAGCAGCCATCGGTGCCGCAGTTGTCGCGACCGACGAGGGCGCCCGTCAGGCTCTCCATCGTGGCGCGGATTTCGCGCTGCAGCGGATGATCATAGCCAACATAGCCCTTGGGATCGACGCCCTGGTGGACGCAGGTGCAGACGAAGCCGGAATGCTTGCCGGAGCAGTTGTTGTGGAGCGCCGTCGGCTTGTCCATGGTGCGGGCCTGATGGATCAGCACCTTCTGGCTCGACGACCAGTGACCGCCGCATTCGAGCGTCTCGACATCGCGGCCGGCGCGCGCCAGCATCGAGGCGGCCAGCGCCACGTGTTCGTCTTCGCCATTGTGCGAGGAGCAGGCGAGCGCCAGTTCCTTGTCTCCGAATCCATAAGCGTCCGCCGCGCCGCTCTCAACCAGCGGCAACGCCTGCATGGCCTTGCAGGCGGAGCGCGGAAAGGTCGGAGCATCGACATCGCCGACCGAGAAGATGATCTTGCCATCGCCATCGACGGCAATGACGGCGCCGCGATGCCAGCTTTCGACGCGGGCGCCGCGGGTAACTTCAACGGTGACGGGATTGGTCATGCGAGGGGTATCCTGATCTTCTGGTGAGGCTGTCACGCATAAATGATGAGCGCGATAAAGCAATCGGCTCTGACACGAAAAAAGCGACCAAATTGCGCCATCTTGCCAAGCGCACATTGGCGTGCCGGGCATGGACTTGGCCACCAACGCACGTCAGAAAAGGTCACCGGCGTTTCATGCGTCATGTCAAACGGCTCCTTCTTCTCATCCTCGTCGTCTATCTGCTGCCGGCGCTGGCATCGGCCGGCTGGTGGTCGATGCAGAACCATCCGACCTCCTGGCGGGAGGCGAACTGGGGCACGTCGGGCGTGCTGCCGCAGGCCGACGCCGGGCGCGATGCGGCGATCTACATCATGTCGGCCAGCACAGGCGGCCTGAAGGGTGCCGTCGCCAGCCATTCCTGGATCGTCACCAAGGCCGCCGGCGACACCAGCTACAATCGCTACGACAAGGTGGGCTGGGGGGCGCCGATCCGGCGCAACAACTATGTCGCCGACGCCTACTGGTATTCGAACACGCCAAAGATCGTGCGCGCGATCAAAGGCGCCGAGGCATCAAGGCTCATTCCCGAGGTCGAAGCGGCGATCCAGTCCTATCCCTATGCCGGCGTCGGCGACTACCGCATCTATCCCGGCCCGAACTCAAACAGCTTCGTCGCGCATGTGCTGCGTGCGGTGCCCGACCTCGGCACGGTACTGCCGCCCGACGCCGTGGGCCGCGACTTCCTGACCGACGGCCGCCTGTTCGCGATCGACGCCGACGGCCGCGACATGCACGCCACCCTCTACGGCCTCGTCGGCATCGCCGCCGGCGCGCGCAGCGGTTTCGAGGTGCATTTCATGGGACTGGTGGCCGGGATCGACATCGCCAACCCGGGACTGAAGATTCCGGCCTTCGGGCGGATCGGGCTGTGAGTGAGAACCGAGGTCGCGGATTCCGGCGACGCATCACCTGATTTGACTGCTGGCATCACAAACACTGGTTATTCAAAAGCACACTAACGGTTTATAGCTTTGGCGTAGGGAATCACGCCATGCCATCAGCCTTGTCTTCCATCATCCGCGATCACCGGATCCGCGTCCCGACGCTGACGCTGGTGGCGCTTGCCTTCACCTATGCCTCGACCATGCCGTATCAATCGATGATCGGCATCAGCGAACTCGGCCTGTCGGATGGCGCCTATTCCGGACTCATTTTTGTTGCGGCGCTGGTCAATGTTACCACTAGCCTGACGCTTGGCATCTGGTCGGACAGGCTGAACGATCGCCGACCGCTGGTGCTGGCGTTGTCGGTCTGCGGCATGCTCGGCTTCGGCATGATCTACGAGTTCCGTACGGCTGCCGTTTTCATCTTCGCGACGCTGGTGCTGATTCCGATCAGCAACTCCACCTATTCGATCCTCCTTGCCAGCATCCGGGCAACGACCAACACGATGGAGCGCGGGCGCGGCGCGGCGATCACCGCCACGGTGCGCGCCCTGTTTTCCGGCTCCTGGGCCCTGGCACCGGGCCTGATCGGCCTCTATCTCCTCAATTCGCAGTCAATGACGCCGGCCTACGGTATTGCCGGCCTCGCCAGCCTGACCTGCTTCTGCCTATACCTGTTCCTTGTCCGACCGGCACCAAAACGCGAGGGCGCACCCATCCAGCACGTTGGCTTTCTCCCGTCGCTCGGCCGGATCATTTCGCCCTCTGTGCTGTCGCGCATCGGCGTAATGGCGCTGTTGATCGGGATGCAGCGGTCAAACAGCGTGGTCTCGCCGCTGATCATCACCCATGCCGCCGGCGGCAGCGTCGTCGATGTCGGGTTCATGGCCGGTCTCGTCGCATTCCTGGAAATGCCGTTCATGATGATGTGGGGCGCGCTGCAGCGGCGGTTCCGCAGCGCTCACCTGCTTGCCCTGGGAACGCTGATCTATTGTGTGTACCTTGCACTTCTCGGCTTTGCCTCGGTGCCGTGGCACATCTACGCGCTGGTACCGATCAACGCCTGCGGCACCGCTGCGATCCTCAGCATTCCCATCAGCTACATGCAGGACCTGATCGCCGATCGGCCGGGACTCGGCAGTTCGCTGATCTCGGTCAACACCTTCGTCGCCAATGGGCTTAGCGCAGCCATCTTTGCAACTGGCACCAGCTTCACCAGTTATTCCGGCACAGCACAGTTTGCGGCTGCCATCGGCCTTGTATCGATCGGGCTGCTGCTATTTCTCGAGCGAAACCCGCGCGCGGTGCGGTTGCCGGCGTAGCGTGTGGTTCATGCGATGCGGTTGGTAGGACCTCGTCGCGCCATTGCATTTGCGTGAAAGCGTGCCGATGCGTTAGGCAATTGGGAGAATATGTTACTTGCAAGAAAACGATACCCACTCGGGGAATGACTCAAGGCGTACCGCATGACCAGCACCGCAGCCCCTTCTCCTGACAAAGCCTCCGTGTTTCAGCTGTTTTCCAGACCAGTGCTGCCGGCGACGCTGATGCTGGGGGGTGGCGTGACGCTTTATGCGGTTGAGACCTACATCATGGCGACGATCGCGCCGTCGATCGTGCGTGATATCGGCGGGTTGTCTCTGCTGTTCTGGGTGACGACGCTGTATGTCGCGGCAGCCGTGCTCGGGTCAATCTTCGTCGCCATGCGGCCGCGCGGCACCGGTTTGCGCACGGTCTATGTGGCAGGCGCGGTGATGTTTGCGCTCGGCAGTCTGGTGTGCGGGCTGGCGCCGTCGATGCCGGTGGTGCTGGTCGGCCGCGCCGTCCAGGGGTTTGGCGCCGGTGTGCTGGCGGCGCTTGCCTATGCCTTCATCCGCTTCGCCTACCCCGAGGCGCTGTGGCGAAAGGCATCGACGCTGTATGCGGCTATCTGGGGCGTCTCAACGTTGCTTGGCCCCAGCCTTGGCGGCGTGTTTTCCGATGGCAGCGACTGGCGCCATGCCTTTCTGCTGATTGTTCCGGTCAGCGCGCTGATGGCCGTGCTCGGGCCGCTGCTGTTGCCGAAGGCCGACGACGACCGTGGCGCTGGCAAGGTGCCGATGCCGCAGATCGGCCTGTTGCTCGCCGCCGTATTGCTGGTCAGCCTGGCTGGGACGATCGAGGCGACGCAGGCCAAGGCGCTTTTGATCGCCTTGTCGATCGCTGCCGTCATCGCGATGCTCGCCATCGAAAAGCGCAGCGACAACCGGCTGCTGCCATCCGGCGCCGTCACCCTCGTCAATCCGCTGGCGCGGGTCTATCTGATCGTCTTCCTGCTGATGCTGGTGCTGACCAGCGATATCTACATTCCCTATTTCCTGCAGACGCTGCACAATATCACGCCGCTGGAATCGGGTTACCTGACGGCGCTGGTGGCGCTCGGCTGGACGATTGCCGCCTTTATCAGCAGCACGCTCTCCGGCCGACGGGCGAGCCAGGCGATCGTTGTCGGCTGCGTGCTCGAAACCATCGCGGCGGCGTCGCTGGCGCTGTTTCTGGCGCGCGACAACCAAGCTGGCGCGCTGTCGGTGCTGACGCCGGCGGTCATCGGCATGTTTCTGATGGGTTTCGGCGTCGGCATGGCCTGGGCGCACCTGACCACCAAGATTCTGCACATCGTCGAGAATGCCGAACAGGACAAGGCGTCGGCCGCAATCACCACCGTGCAATCTTTGGGAAGTGCTTTCGGCGCGGCGCTGGCGGGCGTGATCGTCAACAGCACCGGGCTGGTGTCGCCCGGCGGGATTTCCGGCAGCGTTTCGGCTGCGCACTGGCTCTATGTCTTGATGGCGCTGCCCGGCCTGCTGACGATCGCCATCTCGCTGTCGATCCGGGCGACGGGCGACCGGACCGAGGAGCAAGCGGCGGCGGCCTGAGCGTCAGACCGCCAGCATGATCTTGCCGATATGGCTGCTGGTTTCCATCAGCCGGTGCGCTTCGGCGACGTCCTCAAAGGCGAAGGTCTTGTGGATGACGGGAGCGAGCTTGCCCTCGTCGAGCAGCGGCCAGACCTGCGACAGGAGATCGTCGCGGATGGCGCGCTTTTCTTCAGGCGTGCGGGGACGCAGCGTCGAGCCGGTGACAGTGAGGCGCTTGACCATGATCGGCGCGAGGCTGACCTTTTCGGCGATGGCGCCACCGAGGAAGGCGATGATCGACAGGCAGCCATCCCTCGTGAGCGACGCAAGGTTCTTCTCGAAATAGGCAGCGCCGATCATGTCGAGGATCATGTCGACGCCATTCTCCGTCTCAGCCTTGATGACCTCGGCAAAATCCTCTGTCTTGTAGTTGATGGCCCTGACGGCACCGAGCTTGACGCAGGCATCGCACTTTTCCTGCGATCCAGCCGTGGCGTAGACCCTGGCGCCGAAGGCGGTGGCAAGCTGGATCGCCGTGGTGCCGATACCGCTGGAGCCGCCATGGACGAGAACGGTCTCGCCTTCGGTGAGGCCAGCCATCTGGAACATGTTGGCCCAGACGGTGAAATAGTTTTCCGGCAGCGCCGCCGCCTTTACAGCATCGTAGCCGTTGGGGAAACGCAGCGCCTGGCCTGCGGGGATGAGGCAATATTCGGCATAGGCGCCGCCATTGGTGAGGCCGCAGACCTTGTCGCCGATGGCATAGCCGCTGACGCCGGCGCCGATGGCGACGACTTCGCCCGCGATCTCGAGGCCGAGAATCGGGCTTGCGTCCCTCGGTGGCGGATAGGTGCCCTGGCGCTGCGCGACATCCGGGCGGTTGACGCCGATGGACTGGGTCTTGACGAGGATCTGGCCCTCCCCGGCGACGGGCACCGGCCCGTTGGCGATGGTCATCACATCAGGGGCGCCGAAGTGCGGCAGGTCGACGAAACGCATATGCGCAGGCAATGACATCACTGGTCTCCTCATTCGGTCACCAGTGAGATAGTTCAGCCCCCCTTCATTGAGAAGGGCGGAAACGGCAGAGCGTCAATTCGCCTCGCCCAGCTGGTGGAACACCAACCCTTCCGTGCTCTCCTTCGCATGCGCCTTGATCTGGGCGATGGCGGCCGAGACGCGGCTGATATCGTCGATAACGAGGCCTTCGGGCAGTTCCAGCACCCCGATCGAGCAGCGCATCAGCGGGAAAAATGCCTCGACACCGGCGCGGTCATGGCCGCGGATGCGACCGGCGGCGCGGTCGATGTCGGAGTAGAGGTCCTGCGCATCGTCGTGGAAATCGCCGATCAGCCGATCGAGAATCTCGGTCAGCTCCTCCTTGGTCCAGCCCCGGACGCCGATGAAGAAATCATCGCCGCCGACATGGCCGAGGAAATGCCGCTCGGCAAAGAAGTATCGGCGCATCAGGGCCGCGAACAGCGAGATCGCGTGGTCGCCGAGATGGAAGCCATAGGCATCGTTGAAGGGCTTGAAGTTGTCGAAGTCGCAATAGCAAAAGTGTCGCGTCCGGTCGTCGTCGCGGCTTGCCTCGCGCATGAAATCGCGGATGGCATGGTTGCCGGGAAGCCCGGTCAGCGGGTTCTGGTCCTGTGCCGTCTTCAGCTTCTTCTCGTTCATCACCTTGATCAGCGAGGCGGCGGAGACGACACCAGCGTAGCGCATGTTTTCGGTCAGGAGCAGGCAGTTGGCGCCTTCCATATTGGCGAAGATCGCCATCAGCTGCTCGGCATCGGAATCGAGGCCGACGATCGGCGCCATCTCGACGAAATGCGAGATGGTGCGCTCATAGAGCTTGTTCTTCAGGAGATCGCGGCCGAAGGGGTGATAAATATATTCCTTCAGATGGCGCTCGTGCAGGATGCCGCGCGGCTCGCCGTTGGCGTTCAGCACCGGGAAGAAGGCGTTCTGCGGATGGCGGCGGAAAACCTCGAAAACGCTATCGATCGTGTCGTTCTCGAACACCGTCGGCAGCACTTCGATCTGCTTGCGGATGAGGATTTCGTCGAGCGACTGCGTGGCGCGCGTGGTCTTGCCAAGATCGACAAGATGCGGAAAGGACGGCTGCAACTCGCTGAGATGCGTGGTCGGCCGCGAGATGAACCAGCCCTGGACGAGATCGACGCCATATTCGCGGCAAGTGACGAACTCGGCTTCGGTCTCGATGCCTTCAGCGATGACGCGGGTGCCGAGAACATGGGCGATGTGGACGATGTTCTTCAGCAGATGACGCTTGCGCGGATTGCTGTCGATATCGGCGACGAAATAGCGGTCGATCTTCAGATAATCCACCGGATGGTCGCACAGCAGCTTCATCTCACCGTGACCGACGCCGAAATCATCGATCGCCAGCTTGAAGCCACGCTTGCGCAGCAGCGACACCAGCGCGGCGAATTCCGGGACGCTGGTGTTGTCGAAACGCTCGGAGAACTCGAAGCAGATGGACGACGGCGGGATATTGGCCAGCTTCAGATGCTGCAGCAGATTTTCGACCAGCCGTTCGCCATGCGGAATGAGGCGGACATCGAGATTGATGAACAGCGTCGCGCTGGCGAAGTTCGACATGGTGGCGAATTTGGCCAGCGCCCGGCTTGCCACCATCTGCTCCAGCTGCAGCAGCTGATCGCCGCGGTGGGCTTCGTCGAGGATCTCGACCGGCGAGTTGAAGCCAAGCCGCTCCTGGCCGCGCATCAACGATTCATAGCCGAAGACGACGCCGGTGCCGGCCTCGACGATAGGCTGAAAGGCGTTTTCGATGACAAGCTTGGCGAGGGTGATGATCTGGTCGCTGGCGTATCGACGGATCAGCGCGGGTTCGACGGTGGCAGCCAAAGACATGCCATTCTCCACTGTGATAAATTTCTTTTGTTGTTTTTCGCGGGGAGACTAGCGGGCAAGAGTCAACGAAGGCTTTCGCCAGTGTGACGGTTTTGTGAAACGTTGGAGCTGCGGGCGGACCGTTGCGGTCCGTCGCGGGGATCGATCAGGCGGAGCGCCTGTGTTCGGCAAACATGTCTGCAACGCATTTGCCGTCCGCCGATACGCTGTTGCGGGCATCGGTTGCGCCGCCGAGCTTGCGGGTCGCGTCCCACAGGCGTAGCGCCTCGCGTACAACCTCGCTGCTGGAGACATAGGTGCCATCGTCGATCGCTGCGCGGATATCGGCTGCCTGCAGGGGCGAGATGGAAACAGTTACCATTGGCATGTCATTCCTCCCATTTCCTCGCCGGGCAAAACTGCCCGTCGGGGGACGGATACGCATGGAAGCAGACCGCCGGACACCGCCGTTTCCGCGACTGCCTTACACTCCAATTTTAGACCTCGCTCACATTCCTGTCAAAAAAGAAACAGTCCGTGATAAACAGGCTGTGAATAGCGGGCACAACTAGCGCCTGACGGCAAAGCCGAAAGCCAGCATCGTCCAGCCCTGGATAAACAGGTCGCAGGCGAGGAAGAGGCCGAGAATCCACAGGCTGTTGACCGGCCAGCCGAGCACAATGACAAAGCCTGCAAGCGCTGTGATCACGCCGCTTGCGACCACCCACTGCCATCCCTTCAACGGCCGCATGCGCAGGCCGACCCAGACGCGAAAAATTCCGGCGATCAGCAACGCCATGGCCAGAAACAGTGTGAGAGCCGCCGATGCCAAAATGGGATTGATGAAGGCGAAGATGCCGGCCAGCACATAGAGCACCCCGCTCAGCGCCCAGAACAGCAGTTGATCCCAGCCTCGCACCTGAAAGGCATGAACGAGGTAGACGATGCCGCCGATCAGCATGAAAAGGCCGACGTAATAGACGGAGACGACGGTGGCCAGAAATACGTTGGCGGCAGCGATGATACCGCAGGCGATCAAGAGCGCGCCGAGGATCGCAAACCAAAGCCACTTCGACCGAAGCTCCGACGTCGAGGACGAAGAGATTTCATTGGACAGGTCTGTCATTTTGCACCTCCCAGTTGCTCCATGACTATGAACCAGATGCAGCGGATGGAAAGAATTATCTCACGCACGATCGCTCAGATTTTTATTGATTGATCAGTCAATCAAAATTATGCTTGGGTCCTTACCGGAGAGATTTTGTGCCGAAAGTCGGAATGGAGCCAGTGCGCCGCAAGGCGCTTGTCGATGCAGCGCTGCGGGTGATCGGCGATCACGGCTCGCTCAGCGTCACCATGTCCGAAATCGCCAAACAGGCCGGCGTTTCGCCGGCCCTCGCCCACCACTATTTCGGCAGCAAGGAGCAGTTGCTGATCGAGACGATCCGATCGCTTCTAAAGCAATTGCGCGACGACGCGGTGACGGCGCTAAAGGCTGCGCGGACACCACGGGAAAAACTGTCGGCGCTGATCCGCGTCAGCTTCCAGGCCGACCAGTTCGCGCCGCAGACCATTGCCGCATGGCTCGCGTTCTATGCCGAGGCGCAGCGCTCGGAGGAAACGCGGCGCTTCCTGATGATCTATGCGCGGCGGTTGCGATCGAACCTTGTGGCCAACCTGAAGCCGCTTTGCCCGGCGGATGCCGCGGAACATATCGCCGAGGGCGCGGCTGCGATGATCGACGGGCTCTACATCAGGCAAAGTCTGCGCTCCGCGCCTGTGAGCATCGAGGCATCGATTGCGTTGACGGAGGATTATGTGAGCATGCAGCTTGGGAGAGTGGGGATATGACATATCACTCAAACTCCCTCATTCCTGTGCTTGTCACAGGAATCCAGCGAGCCCAAGTCCTTGGGCTCAGAAGTCCAATTTTCTCGACGAGGGTTCATTCACCGCGCAGACGCGCGGTGGCTGGATTCCTGTGACAAGCACAGGAATGAGGGAGTGCTAAATTTGCCGTCTCGTTTCCGTCATATCGAACTTCAAAGGATAGATCCATGAAAGCCCAGCCGAAAGCATCGCACTTCATCGACGGCGAGTATGTCGAGGACGACGCCGGCAGCGTGATCGAGAGCCTCTATCCGGCGACCGGCGAGGTGATCGCCCGGCTGCACGCGGCGACGCCCGCCATCGTCGAAAAGGCAATCGCCGCGGCGAAGCGGGCGCAGCCGGAATGGGCGGCGATGAGCCCCACGGCACGGGGTCGTATCCTGAAGCGCGCCGCCGAGATCATGCGCCAGCGCAACCGCGAACTTTCCGAGCTCGAGACGCTCGATACCGGCAAGCCGATCCAGGAAACCATCGTCGCCGATCCAACGTCGGGCGCCGACAGCTTCGAGTTCTTCGGCGGCGTGATTGCGGCCGGACTGAATGGTCAATACATCCCGCTTGGCGGCGACTTTGCCTATACCAAGCGGGTGCCGCTCGGCGTCTGCGTCGGCATCGGCGCCTGGAACTATCCGCAGCAGATCGCCTGCTGGAAGGGCGCGCCGGCGCTCGCCGCCGGCAACGCCATGGTGTTCAAGCCGTCTGAAAACACGCCGCTTGGCGCATTGAAGATCGCCGAGATCCTGATCGAGGCCGGCCTGCCGAAGGGACTTTTCAACGTCATCCAGGGTGACCGCGATACCGGGCCGCTGCTCGTCAACCACCCCGATGTCGCCAAGGTGTCGCTGACCGGCTCGGTGCCGACGGGCCGCAAGGTGGCGGCCGCCGCCGCCGGCAATCTCAAGCATGTGACGATGGAGCTCGGGGGCAAGTCGCCGCTGATCGTCTTCGACGACGCCGATATCGACAGCGCCATCGGCGGCGCCATGCTCGGCAACTTCTACTCGACCGGCCAGGTCTGCTCGAATGGCACCCGTGTCTTCGTGCAGAAAGCCATCAAGGGCGAATTCCTGAATCGGCTGAAGGCGCGCACCGACGCGATGGTGATCGGCGACCCGATGGACGAGGCGACGCAGGTCGGGCCGATGGTCTCCTGGGCACAGCGCGAAAAGGTGCTGGAGTATATCGAGAAGGGCAAGGCGCAGGGCGCCACGCTCATCGCCGGAGGCGGCATTCCGAACAACGTCGCCGGCGAAGGCTATTACGTGCAGCCGACCGTCTTCGCCGATGTGACCGACGAGATGACGATCGCCCGCGAGGAGATCTTCGGACCTGTGATGTGCGTGCTCGATTTCGACGACGAGGCCGAGGTGATCGCCCGCGGCAACGCCACCGAATTCGGCTTGGCGGCCGGTGTATTCACGTCGGATCTTTCGCGCGGCCATCGCGTGGTCGACCAGCTCGACGCTGGGACGCTGTGGATCAACACCTACAATCTATGCCCGGTGGAGATCCCCTTTGGCGGCTCCAAGCAGTCAGGCTTCGGGCGCGAGAACTCGCTTGCCGCGCTGGAGCATTATTCCGAGCTGAAGACGGTTTATGTCGGCATGGGCAAGGTCGAGGCGCCGTATTGACGATAGGGTCAGTCCACCACGAGATCGTCGAGATCGACCTTGAGAGCGGACGCGATGCGCTTCAGCACATCGAAGGAGCCGGTCTTCTTGCCGGTCTCGATTTCGGAGAGATAGGGCTGAGAAATGGCCGCCGCTGCCGCAAGTTCGGAAACAGTCATCTTGCGATAGGTTCGAAACGTGCGGATGCGGTTGTCGCTCTCCGTGAGCTCCTTGACGAACTCATAGGGCCAGGTCTCCTCGCCGACGGCAACGCGCGCCATGATGGCATCGGCGCGCAGCCCATCGACCAGGTCCTCATAGTCATCCTCGCTCAGAAGGACATAGTTTTTCCCGTCAATCGTCAGCTTCTGGATATCGCCCATCCCGTCTTACTCCTTGTAGATGCTACCGCGTGGGCCGGCCTCGACGACCATGACCATCCTCCCCTGATCGTCGATGATGACGCGATCCTGACCAACACGGATGCGATAGTAGTTCTTGCCTTTCATCTTCTTGATGTCGACCGGCTGCCCCAGCGCATAGGCATCGAGCTTCGCGTATATGGCGGCCCGCCGCTTTGGCTGCATCCGATCCAGGCTCTTCTGCGCCTCGCGTGTGACAACAATGACTTTCATGAAAGTATAGCTTTCAGCGATAGTTTTGGCCACGATAAAAATAGCAATGAGATATACACCCACTAGTAGCAAAGCTTCAAGGATATGGGAATGACCATGCAGGCAGACTTCGTCATAATCGGTTCCGGCTCGGCCGGCTCTGCGCTTGCCTACCGGCTGTCTGAGGACGGCAAGCATAGCGTCATCGTCATAGAGGCCGGCGGGTCTGATTTTGGGCCTTTTATCCAGATGCCGGCGGCGTTGGCCTGGCCGATGAGCATGAAGCGCTACAACTGGGGCTATCTCTCCGAGCCCGAGCCGAACCTCAACAACCGCCGCATCACCGCGCCGCGCGGCAAGGTTATCGGTGGGTCGTCGTCGATTAACGGCATGGTCTATGTGCGCGGGCACGCCGAGGACTACAACCGCTGGGAGGCGCTCGGCGCCAATGGCTGGGCTTATGCCGACGTGCTGCCCTATTTCAAGCGGATGGAAAACAGCCATGGCGGCGAAGAGGGATGGCGCGGCACCGACGGGCCGCTGCACGTGCAGCGCGGCGGCATGAAGAACCCGTTGTTTCACGCCTTCATCGAGGCGGGCAAGCAGGCCGGGTTCGAGGCGACGGACGATTACAACGGTTCGAAGCAGGAAGGCTTCGGGCTGATGGAGCAGACGATCTTCCAAGGGCGGCGCTGGTCGGCCGCCAATGCCTATCTTAAGCCGGCGTTGAAGCGGCCGAATGTATCGCTCGTCTATGGTCTTGCCCGCAAGGTGGTGATCGAGAACGGCCGGGCGACCGGCGTCGAGATCGAACGCGGCGGCAAGGTCGAGGTGATCAAAGCCAACCGCGAGGTAATCGTATCAGCCTCGTCGTTCAATTCTCCGAAGCTCCTGATGCTCTCGGGTATCGGCCCGGCCGACCATCTGAAGGAGATGGGCATCGAGGTGAAGGTCGATCGTCCCGGCGTCGGCGCCAACCTGCACGACCATCTGGAGTTCTACTTCCAGCAGGTCTCGACCAAGCCGGTGTCGCTTTATTCCTGGCTCCCGTGGTTCTGGCAGGGGGTAGCGGGTGCGCAGTGGATGTTCACCCGGTCAGGTCTCGGTACATCCAACCAGTTCGAGGCCTGCGCCTTCCTGCGTTCGGCGCCTGGGGTCAAGCAGCCAGATATACAGTATCACTTCCTGCCCGTGGCCATCAGCTATGACGGCAAGGCGGCGGCCAAGAGCCATGGGTTCCAGGTCCACGTCGGCTTCAACCTGACGAAATCGCGCGGCGACGTCACGCTGCGTTCAGCCGACCCGAAGGACGATCCGGTGCTGCGCTTCAACTACATGAGCCACCCGGAGGACTGGGAGAAGTTTCGCCATTGCGTGCGCCTCACTCGCGAGATCTTCGGCCAGCAGGCCTTCGATCACTATCGCGGCGCCGAGATCCAGCCGGGCGAAGCGGTCCAGACGGACGAGGAAATCGACGCTTTCCTGCGCGAGCATCTGGAGAGCGCCTACCACCCCTGCGGCACCTGCAAGATGGGCGCCAAGGACGATCCGATGGCGGTGGTCGACCCGGAGACGCGGGTGATCGGCGTCGATGGCCTGCGCGTCGCCGACTCGTCGATCTTCCCTCACGTGACCTACGGCAACCTCAACGGTCCGTCGATCATGACCGGCGAGAAGGCAGCCGACCACATCCTCGGCAAGCAGCCGCTGCCGCGCTCGAACCAGGAGCCGTGGATCAATCCGCGCTGGGAAGTGAGCGATCGGTAGGGATCAAATCACATAGGGCAGCCGCACCCCGGGTACGTCTGCCGGAAAGTCCTTGCTGTTGCGCGTGACGAGCAGCATCGCATTCGTATCGGCGGTCGCCCAGATTATCGCGTCGGGAAGCTTGATGCGGTATTTCCGCCTGAATTCGACGGCTCTTTCCGCGATGGATGCCTCAAGCGGAATCACTTGAAATCCGGCCAGGAAGCGTCGAGTGGCGTCGGCAACATCGTTGCGGGCACCCGCCAACACCTCCATCCAAGTTATTACGCTGATCGCTGCGCTGTCGTAGCGATCAAATTCTTGGGCGGCTTGCGGAATGGCGTTCAGGTGGTCGATGAGGATATTGGTGTCGAACAGCGGCTTCACCATTCGTCCCTTATCTCCTCCTGATAGGCAAGACCATCGACTTTCCGGTCGCCCCACAATCCAAAGGCCTCGCTCCGATCGCGAGGCGCGTCTTGCTCAAGCAACTCACTGACGGCCTTGCGAATAAGCGAGGCACGGGAGACGTTCTTGGCCGCAGCAATCACGTCAAGAGCCCTAAGATCATCTTCACCGACATCCACAAGGATCCTCATTGCGCCCTCCTAAAACTAGGCCGGATAGATATCATCTATATATATCATATATCGGTCAATGACAACCTCTCCCACCTATTCGACAGGGCTTGCAAACACCGTCTGCGGGGCAGATAAGACCGGTGCCCCCAATCCTGCCTTCACCCCAAGTAACCGACATGCCCCCGCTTTACCGCAAGTCCAAGCTCATCCGCCGCTCTCGCGTCTTTCGTGGTTCGTTTTCTCTCTGGAAGCCTCGCCTCGTCTTCTGGTGCGGGGCGCTGGCGATCGGGGTGATCAGCGTCGGCTTTGCCGAGCTTGCCGATCTCGCGCAGAAGACGTTTGCGTCGGTGACGACATCGGGGCGATGGTCCTTCCTGCTTCCGCTTCTGATCACGCCGATTGGCTTCGTCGTTTCAGCCTATCTGGCGGCGAAGTTGTTTCCGAATTCGCAGGGCAGCGGCATTCCGCAGGCGATCGCGGCACGTCATCTGCATGAGTATGAGGACCGGTCGCGGCTGTTGTCGCTCAGGATCGCCTTCGGCAAGATCCTGCTGACGGTGCTCGGGCTATTCTCCGGCGCCTCGATCGGCCGCGAGGGGCCGACGGTGCAGGTCGGCGCCTCGATCATGCTTGGCGTCGCCCGCTTCGGCGGCATGGCGCAGGCGCGCGGGCTGATCCTGGCCGGGTCGGCGGCCGGCATCGCCGCAGCCTTCAACACGCCGCTCGCCGGCATCGTCTTCGCCATCGAAGAGATGAGCCGTACCTATGAATCACGCTCCAACGGGCTGGTGCTGACGGCGGTGATCCTGTCGGGTCTCGCAGCGCTCGGACTTTCCGGCAGCTACAATTATTTCGGCTCGACCTCGGTCGCGCCGATGCACCTAGCCGATTGGGGGCTGGTGCTGATCTGCGGCATCGGCGGCGGGGCGCTGGGCGCCGGCTTCAGCGGCCTGGCGCTCAATGTCGGCCAGCGCGTGCGCCGCTGGGCGCAACCGCAGCCGCTGAAGCGGATGCTGTGGCTCGCCGGCGGCTGCGGGCTTGCGATCGCCGTCATCGGCGTCGCATCCGGCGGCAACACGTTCGGCACCGGCTACCAGCAGGCGCGCGGCGCCGTCGAGGGGCATGCGCTGCCGCTGCTGTTCTTCGCCGAAAAGTTCGCGGCCAGTTTCCTGTCGATGGTCTCCGGCATCCCCGGCGGCATCTTCGCGCCGTCGCTTGCCGTCGGCGCGGGCTTCGGCAGCAGCGTGGGCACGCTGATCGGCAGCAGCATTGCGCTTTCCGCCATTCTCGGCATGGCCGGCTATTTCGCCGGCGTCGTGCAGGCGCCGATGACGGCTTTCGTCATCATCCTCGAAATGACCGGGGACCACGAAGCCGTGATCCCGATCATGGCGGTGTCGATGATCGGCTATGTCACCTCGCGTATCCTGTCGCGCGAACCACTCTATCATGGGCTTTCGCGGGTGTTCATCGCCGCGGCGATCCGGGCAAGACGGGCAGCGGACAAGGCGTCACATCAGCAAGAGCCGGCGCACTGAGACGCCGCCTTGGCGCGGGGCCCTGAAGCGTGTCGCGATCCTTCGGGTGCGCTTTAAGCCTTTGTTTTATCGTATGTCGTCGCCGCAAAACCGCTGCGCACTCTTGCGCGGAATGCTCTACGCCAGCAGTCGCGTCACCTGAGCGCCCCTGGCAGGCGCAACGGCGTCGGCGATCGTCGTCGAGAACAGCACCTTGCGGGTGGCGTCTGCCACCTTGGCAAAGACGTGGCGGATCTGACAGTTCTGTTCGCCGTCACAATCGTCGCACTTGCGGTAAGCGGTGAGCGACAGGCAGGGAAGCGGGGCGATGGGGCCGTCGATGATGCGCAGGACCTCGCCGAAGGTGATCATGTGGGCCGGCTTCAGCAGCAGGTAACCGCCCTGCTTGCCGCGACGGCTGATCACGATGCCCTGGTGTTTGAGGTCGAGGAGGATCTGCTCAAGGAACTTTTTCGGAATTCGCTGCTGCGCTGCAATGTCGGAGATCATCACGGGTGCGCCGTCATCGGCCTCGGCCAGAACGGTAAGCGCCCGGAGCGCATATTTCGCCTTCTGCGTGATCATCTCGAACCATCGGTACACACGGCGGGCGCGATAAAATGCCCGGTCGCAATCTTCCAAAATCTTCTATGCCATACGCCGGATGAACGGAGTTTGAACAAAGGTGTGGAAACCCTTGGGAGACAAGGCTTTCGTGTGTGTCTTCCTGATAAAATCAGCAAATGTGAATTTACGCCAAAACGGCACCAAACAATCATCAAATCAGATTTCCAGTTGACAGACGTCGTGTTACACTACTAAATCACTAGAGATTGAGGCGAACAGGCGGTATTCATCGCCTGCGCGGCGGCTTTTCTGCATTGCAGCGGCCGGGGAGAGATATTTGCTCTTTTACCGCCTGCTTTCGAAATCCCTTTTTCTGTCCTGCCCGATGGCAAGCTGCGATACTCCTGTCACTATCAGGACAGGATTCCCATGACTGTTGCCCATACAATCGAAGAAGCGGAAACGCTGAACGCGAAGCTTGCCAGCCTCAATCTGGCCGAACGCCTGTCGTTCGTCGCCGGCCTCGGCGGGCGCGTGGTCTTCACGACCTCGCTCGGCATCGAGGACCAGGTGATCACCGCCGAAATCGGCAATCACCGCCTGCCGATCGACGTGGTGACGCTGCAGACCGGTCGACTTTTTCCCGAGACGCTCACGCTGCTCGACGAGACGGAAAAGCAATACGACATCCGCATCCACCGCTACGAGCCCGAGCAGGCCGACATCGATGCCTATGCGGCGCAGTACGGCCTCAATGGCTTTTACGAGAGCGTCGAAGCCCGGCATGCCTGTTGTGGCGTGCGCAAGCTGAAGCCGCTTGCGCGTGCACTCTCTGGGGCGACGATCTGGATCACCGGCCTGCGCCGTGGCCAATCGGCGAACCGGGCAGAAACGCCATTTGCCGAATATGACGCCGAGCGCCACCTGCTGAAGGTCAATCCTCTGGCCGACTGGGACATCGACGTCATCAAGGCTTACGTTTCCGTCAACAGCGTGCCGGTCAACCCGATGCACGCGCGCGGCTATCCCTCCATCGGCTGCGAGCCGTGTACCCGCGCCATCAAGCCCGGCGAGCCCGAGCGCGCCGGCCGCTGGTGGTGGGAACAGGACGAAACGCGCGAATGCGGCCTGCACGTGGCCGAGGAAGCCGCCGCCATTTCCATTCAGCAGTAGACCCACCGGCATCGGGATCCGAGCGCGGCCATCGCCAGCGCTCCCCGGTGCACACACTTATTGCATTCCAGGCGCTTCGTTCCTGCGAATGATCGAAGTCTGGAGTAGAACACGACATGTCCGATAACCGTCCGGATACGGAACTCAGCAACCCGCAGAGCGTCAAGCCGCCACTCGACCCGCATCTGAAGGCGCTCGAAAACGAATCCATCCACATTTTCCGTGAAGTCGCCGCCGAGTTCGAACGGCCTGTGATGCTCTATTCAATCGGCAAGGACTCGTCCGTCCTTCTGCATCTGGCGCGCAAGGCCTTCTACCCCGGCCGCGTCCCCTTCCCGCTGCTGCACGTCAATACCGGCTGGAAGTTTCGCGAGATGATCGCGTTTCGCGACGCCACCGCGAAGAAATACGATCTCGACCTGATCGAGCATATCAATCCGCGCGGCGCCGCCGAAAACATCACGCCGTTCACGCATGGCTCGGCGACTTTTACCGACATCATGAAGACCGAGAGCCTGCGCATGGCGCTGGACGCCGGTCAGTATGATGCGGCCTTCGGCGGCGCGCGCCGCGACGAGGAGGCGAGCCGTGCCAAGGAGCGCATCTACTCGTTCCGCACACCCGACCATCGCTGGGATCCGCGCAACCAGCGCCCGGAGCTCTGGAACATCTACAACGGCCAGATCCGCAAGGGCGAAAGCGTGCGCGCCTTCCCGCTGTCGAACTGGACGGAAGTCGATATCTGGCGCTACATCCAGGCCGAGGACATCCCGCTTGTGCCGCTCTACTACGCCAAGAAGCGCCCCTATGTGGAACGCGACGGAATGATGATCCTGGCCGAGGATCCACGGCTTGAACTGCTGCCGGGCGAAGTGAAGCAGGAAGGCATGATCCGCTTCCGCACGCTCGGCGACTTCCCGCTGACCGGTGCCATTCCATCGCAGGCGACCACCCTCGAAGAGGTGATCGCGGAACTTGAAATTGCCACTGTCTCCGAACGCCAGGGCCGCGCCATCGATCGCGACCAGTCCGGCTCCATGGAGAAGAAGAAGCGTGAAGGGTATTTCTGAGATGACTGCAGCAGCAACAGCCAGCGCCATCGCCGCTCCCGCCCTCGAGCCTGTCCAGGCCGTGCGCGACACGCGACCCTTGCGCCTCATCACCTGCGGCAGCGTCGATGACGGAAAGTCCACACTGATCGGCCGTCTGCTCTGGGACACCAAGGCGGTGAAGGAAGACCAGGCAGCGACCTTGCGCCGGGATTCGACCGGCAAGCAGAACGACCTCGGTCTTCCCGACTTCGCGCTGCTTCTCGACGGCCTGCAGGCGGAACGCGAACAGGGTATCACCATCGACGTCGCCTATCGCTACTTCGCCACCGACAAGCGTTCCTTTATCGTTGCGGATACGCCCGGCCACGAGCAGTACACCCGCAACATGGCGACCGGCGCCTCGACCGCCGATCTCGCCATCCTGCTCGTCGATGCCCGCGCCGGCATTCTCGAACAGACCCGCCGTCACGCGACGATCGCCTCGCTGCTCGGCATCAAGCAGTTCGTGCTTGCCATCAACAAGATCGACCTGACGAACTACGACCGCGCCGGCTTCGAGAAGATCACCCAGGAGTTTCGCGAATTCGCGCTGTCGCTCGGCGTCAAGCAGATCACCGCGATCCCGATGTCGGCGCTGAAGGGCGAAAACGTCGTCTATTCCGGCGAGGCTTCGATGCCGTGGTACGGCGGTCCGACGCTGGTGGAAACGCTTGAGCTGGCCACGGTGCGCTCGTCGCAGACGGTCGGCTTCCGGCTGTCGGTGCAGCGCGTGTCGCGTCCGGGCGAAAGTTTTCGGGGCTATCAGGGCACCGTCGCCGGTGGCTCGGTGAAGCCGGGCGACAGCGTCATGATCCTGCCGTCGGGCATGGTTGCCAACGTTTCCAAGATCGTCACCTTCGACCTCGTGCGCAATGCGGCGGTCGCCGGCGATGCGATCACGCTGGTGCTCGACCGGCAGGTCGACGTGGCGCGTGGCGACATGATCGTGTCGATCGATGCACAGCCGCAGGTCGGCCTGTCTTTCGACGCCCAGATCGTGGCGCTGCAGCCTGAGGGCATCGAGGCCGGCAAGCGCTACTGGCTGAAGAGCGGCAGCCGCCGCCAGCGGGTGCAGGTACAGCCCGTGGCGCAGCTGCAGCTGAAGACTGGAACCTGGACCTCGGCCGAGACGCTCTACATGAATGCCATCGGCAAGGTTCAGCTCTCCTTCGACGAGGCGGCGATCTTCGATCCCTATGAGCAGAACCGCTCCTCCGGCGCCTTCATCCTGATCGACCCGGACACCAACAACACGGTGGCCGGCGGCATGATTTCGGGCAAGCGCTCGGAACTGAGCGGCATTCACAGTGACGGCGGCCGGGTGATCCTGTCGCTGCCGGCCGACCTTGCCGACCAGATCATGGCGAGCGAACTGTTCTCCAACCGCCGCGACGAGGCGGAGGTCCGCCGGATGACGGCAGCCGAGGCATCCGACCTGTGGTCGCATGCGGCAAGCGACATCTGACATGGTGAAGCGGAAACGGGGCCGGATCGGTCCCGTTTTCTTTTGAAAGGGTGGGAACGAGGTGCGAAACACCGCGACACCGATCCGCGTGATGCCAGCGCACTCCATGTCCACACGCGACTGGAGCCGTCTGCTGTTGCTTGGTGTCCTGTGGGGCGGGTCGTTCTTTCTTGGCCGTATCGCTGTCGCCGAGATCGCTCCACTCGCGCTTGTTCTCTATCGTGTCTCGATTGCCGCGCTGGCGCTGCATGTCTGGCTGCGGGTTCGTGGTATCTCATTGCAGCCCGTGCTCGCGCGCCCCGGCGCCTTTCTGGTTCTGGCACTGCTCAACAACGTCATCCCATTCTCTTTGATCTTTACCGGTCAGACGCAGATCGGTGCCGGGCTCGCCGCCATTTTCTATGCGACGACGCCGCTCTGGACGATCCTGGTCGCCAATATGCTCACGTCTGACGAGAAGCTGTCGGGGACGGTGTTGTCAGGCATCGGCCTCGGCATAGGCGGTGCGGCCGTCGTCATCGGCCCCGACCTGTCTTCCGGTCTCGACGGCCCTGTCTGGGCGAAGCTTGCTGTCATCGGCGCTTCGATCTCCTATGCTTTCGGAGTGGTCTACGCCAAACGCTTCAGTCACATTCGCGCCGACTTGGTCGCAACCGGACAGTTGACCGCGTCGAGCTTGCTGATGCTGCCGATTGTTGCCTTCATCTCCGGGCCGCAGCACCTGATGGCGACAAGCGCGTCGGCATGGCTGGCAATCGTCACTCTCGGTCTAGTTTGCACAGCCTTCGCTTTCATCCTCTATTTCGGCCTTATTGCATCCGCCGGAGCGACGAACGCATCGCTGGTGACACTTCTGGTGCCGCTCAGCGCGGCGGCGCTGGGTGCGCTGGCCCTTGGCGAAAGATTGCATGGGTTCGAATTGGCGGGAATGGCGCTGATCATCTCCAGCCTGATCATCATCGACGGGAGGCTGCTGCAACGCGCGCATCGGTTGCTTCGATCGGGCTCGAGGGAGATCACCGACGAACACGCGCGCGCGACGCGGCTGGAACACATGACCGCAGCGCAGGCCGCAGACCGGTGGCAGAATGCAGCGAGCGACATCTGAAAGATCGGCATCATCACCGGGAAACGGGGATCAGGGCCTCTGGCCGACGCTGAGGTCCAGTTCCATGACGACGTCTTTCTGGACGTCGTCGCCTACCGTGAATGTCGTGCTGCCGGTCACCACAAAACCGACCTTGGTGTAGAACGCGATCGCCCGGGCATTCTTCTCGTAAACGGTCAATTGCAGGTGCTGCACACCTCGAGCCGCGCACTCGGCGACGACGGTGTCGAGCAGATTCTTCGCAAGTCCCCTGCCTCTCCAATCCGCATCGATGTAGATCCGGCTGAGCACGGCAGTCCCGGGTTGCGACGCAGGCACAACGAGTTGGGCATATCCGGCGAGAGTGCCGCCGGTCGTCGCGACGAAGACGGCGCCCGAGGGATCGGCGATTTCGGCGGCCTGCATATCGGGCGTGAACGCCTTGGCGATATAGAGGTCTAAATCGGCGGCAGCGGTATCATCGCTGTAGGTGGCGCGGAACAGCCGCGTCGCAAAGGCGGCGAGCGCGGCGGCGTCCGAGGCGACGGCGCGCCTGATGTCGAAAGGGTCTGTCATCTCTTGCTTCTCGCCTGTCGCGCACGCCCTGCAATGCTGTTTAGAACAGCGGCATGTGCCGGTTGACGTCCTTGTAGAGCAGATAGCGGAAACGGCCGGGGCCGCCGGCGTAGCAGGCCTGCGGGCAGAAGGCGCGCAGCCACATGAAATCGCCGGCCTCGACTTCGACCCAGTCCTTGTTCAATCGATAGACCGCCCTGCCCTCAAGCACATAAAGCCCGTGCTCCATGACATGGGTTTCCATGAACGGGATGACGGCACCGGGTTCGAGCGTGACGATGTTGACATGCATGTCGTAGCGCACGTCGTTATGATCGATGAAGCGCGTCGTGCCCCAGCGGCCGTCGGTATCGGGCATCGGCGAGATCGGGTGGTTATCTTCATGGGTGAAGAGCGCGGGCGGCGGCTCCAGGCCGTCGACGGCCTGGAACGCCTTGCGCACCCAATGGAATTTCACCGGCTCCGCACTCCTGTTCCACAGCGTCCACGCCGAGCCTGCCGGCAGATAGGCGAAAGAGCCTGCACGCAACGGATGGGCAGTGCCCTCGAATTGGACGGTCATCTCGCCCTCGACGACGAAAAGCACGCCTTCGGCGCGCTTTTCCGGCTCCGGCCGATCGCTGCCGCCGCCTGGCTGTACTTCCATGATGTACTGCGAGAAGGTTTCGGAAAAACCGGTCATCGGCCGGGCAATCACCCAGGCGCGGGTACCGGACCAGTGGGGCAACGGGCTGGTGACGATATCGGTCATCACGGTGCGGGGAATCACCGCATAGGCCGTCGTGAAGACCGCCTTGCTGGAGAGAAGCTCGGTCTGTGGCGGCAGGCCGCCCATGCTGGAATAGAAATCGCTGCTCATCGGTCCACTTTTCATGACACGCCAATGGCAGCAGGTTTAAGCGCGCGGCCTGCGAGAGGCAATACGGAGATTGGCGGAAGCGCTACTGGCAGCATACGGCCATCGACAAACGCTCAACAGTAGCCGCCTCCCGGTTAGGAGAGGCGGCCGATCGGACCGCACAGTTTGCTGAGAGTGGTGTCTCGGCACGAGGGGCGACTCCCGCGCGACCCAGCAACCAGATAGCAGATCGCTGCTAAAATTAAAAGAACTAATAAGTACCTCAATTGTCTATGGAGGCGGGATTTCGCGGAAATGGCGCGCGCGAAATGGCAGCAACGGGTGATGGTCACCACAGACCAGCTGCAGCACGCGATTGTGTATCGAGAATGGGAAAATATCGAGCTGGTCGGAGTGAGAGGATTCGAACCTCCGACCCCGTCGTCCCGAACGACGTGCGCTACCAGACTGCGCTACACTCCGTGACCAGCGGCGCCTCTATAGACCGGCCAAACGGGCTGCGCAAGCGGCAAAATCCAAAAGAGAATGCATTTTTATGACACGGATCGGAGGCGAGCGCGGGTTGGCGCGAGCGGGTAAAAAGCAACACCCGCGGCAAATTTTGCAATTGCGAGAGAGAGCCGATTTTCTTTTGCCGGGTTCCGCGCTAAAGCGCTCTTCAGGACAGGCTGAAACGCTGCAGGGGCAGTGATTCCCGCCGCCGAATGCGCGACAGATTCAGGGACGACACAATGACAATCCGCACTTACGCAGCCGCCGGGCTGGCTATTCTGCTGGCCGGTTGCACGACCATTCCGATGGCCGCCGATCCGATCTCCAGCCACTGGGTCGGCCAGTCGGCCGGCAAGTTCTTCGCCGCCTTCGGCCCGCCGCTCACCGATGCCGACAATGGCAGCGGCAACATCTACACCTGGCAGGGCGGCTACAAGACCATAACGATCCCGGCGAAGTATGCTGATGGCGCCGACGGCAAGCGCGGCAAGCAGATTTCCGCAGCTCGCAAGCAGTACCTGCGCTGCAAGGCCGAGATCACCACCAATTCGGACTACACGATCCGCACCATCAAGGTGTCCGGTGACGTCCCCGGCGTCAACGGCGGTCCGTCCTACTGCGCCGAATTCCTGGTGCCTGCACAGCCGGCCGCGAAGTAAGCACGATTGAGAGATCGAGATGTGAGAGGCGGGACGCGAGTTCCGCCTTTTTTGTTTGGGTCTTGGCGACATGGGTGCTGGCCGCAGCGCTCTGTCAAAGGCCGATGATGCGCGAGAATGATCGATTTGTCTCGATGGCTGGGGCGCCAGGATTCGAACCTGGGAATGCCGGTACCAAAAACCGGTGCCTTACCGCTTGGCGACGCCCCACCAGAGCTTGGCGGCGCAGTGCGCCTGCCAATTCGTCGCCTGATTAGCAAAGGTCGGTGGCGGTCACAATCATTAAGTTTCGGGTCGGGCAGATTTCTGTGCGCATCGTTCTTGCGCGGCAGAGGCGGCGTGCTACGTCTTTTGATGACAAAGCCCCGACGGAGTGAAGATGAGCCAGTATCGTGCCCGCCCGCCTGCCCTCGCAACCCTTCTGCTCGACGACGCCGTGACGCGCATCACCCGCTGGGATTTCGAGCCGGGCGCCGATACCGGCGTGCACACGCACGGGATGGGCTATGTGGTCGTGCCGATGACCGATTGCCAGTTCCTTATCGAGGAGAAGGACGGCAGCCGGCGCGTCGATATCGCCAAGGGCGCGGCCTACCGGCGCGATGCCGGCACCGAGCACAATGTCGTCAATGCCGGCGATCAGCCTATGTCGTTCATCGAGATCGAGTATAAGTAAGGTCGCGCGCGACTGCGGTCTGCCGCGAGTAGCGGACAGCGTTTCGAACGATACAAACGGCGACATCCAAGGCGATATGACGAACCCCGAATTCAACCTGGATTTCGCACCCCACTACGGGCAGCCGGTGCCGGTTGCGAACGGTGTGCAGCGCATCACCGTCAACAATCCCAGCCCTTTCACCTTTCACGGCACCAACAGCTATATCGTCGGCAACCGCTCTGTTGCGGTGATCGATCCGGGGCCGGAGGACGAGGCGCATCTTGCGGCCCTGCTGGCGGCGCTTGCCGGCCGCGAGGTCACGCATATCCTCGTCAGCCACACGCATCGCGACCACTCTCCGCTGGCGCGGCGGCTGCAGGAGGCGACGGGCGCCAGGATCGTCGCCGAAGGACCGCACCGGGCGGCGCGGCCGCTGCATGACGGCGAGACCAATCCCTTTTCGGAAAGCGCCGACATGGCGTTCCGGCCGGATATCGCGCTGGGCGACGGCGAGACGATCGCGGGCGATGGCTGGCGTCTGACAGGCGTGCACACGCCGGGACATGCCGCCAACCACATGGCATTTGCGCTCGAGGATAGCGGCATCCTGTTTTCGGCCGATCACGTGATGGCGTGGGCGACGTCGATCGTGGCGCCGCCGGATGGTTCGATGGCCGACTACATGGTCTCGCTCGACAAATTGATCGCGCGACGCGACCGGCTGTTGTTTCCCGGCCATGGCGGCCCGGTGCGCAAACCTCTATCCTTCATGCGGGCGCTGAAGACGCACCGGCGGATGCGCGAGCGCGCCGTGCTCGGGCGGATCAAGGCGGGCGATCGGTCGATCCCCGAGATGGTGAAGGTGATCTACCGCGAGACCGATCCGCGACTGCATGGGGCGGCCGCACTTTCGGTGTTTGCCCATATCGAGGATCTGATCGAGCGCGGCGAGATCGAGACCGACGGGCCGCCGGCGCTGCTGGGCTCCTATCGGCCGGCCGGGCGGGGGTGACGGATGCAAGCACAGTATAGCTATCGCCAGGATGCTGATGTTCCCGATTTCGCCGACGACCGGCCGCTGATCGTGTTCGACGGCGAATGCGTGTTCTGCTCCGCCTGGGTACAGTTCGCGCTGAAGCACGACAAGGCGGAACGCTACCGCTTCCTCGCCGCGCAGACGCCGCTCGGCGAGGCGCTCTATCGGCATTACGGGCTCGATGATCGCGATTACGAGACCAACATCCTGATCGAGGACGGCCGCGCCTTCTTCAAGTCCGATGGTTCGATCCGCATGGTGGCGGGGCTTGGCGCGCCGTGGTCGGCGGTGAAGATGTTGCGGCTGCTGCCACGCGGGCTTGCCGACCGTCTCTATGAATTCGTGGCGCGCAACCGGCTGCGGATCGCCGGGCGCCGTGCCACCTGCTTCGTGCCGACAGCTGCACAGCGCGGCCGTTTCCTCGGATGAGCGGCAGGCAGGATGGCGCGTGGGCCCGTGGGGAGCAGAGCTCTTCGTGTTCACTCTATCGCAGACTGCTCGGACCGGCGTGGGCCCAGCTGCCGGCTGCCGTGGCTGAGATGCATGACGTTGCTGACACCGGCGAACGGGTGGCGCGCGGGTGGGTCGATGTCGAGCGTGGCCGCGGTGCGCTGGCGCGCCTTGCCGCGACGCTTGCGGGCTTTCCCGACGCCGCCGATGCGGGCGAGATCGAGATGCGGTTTGAGGCGCGCGACGGTATCGAGATCTGGACACGACGCTTCGGGGACAAGGTGTTCCGCAGCCGGCAATCGGCCGGGCGTGGGCGCAATGCCGATCTGCTGGCGGAGGATCTCGGGCCGTTTCGCATCCTGATGTCGCTTGCCCTCGAAGACGGGAGGCTCAAGCTTGCGGTGCGTGGCTGGCAGTTCCTTGGTCTGCCTTTACCGCTTGCGCTGGCGCCGGACGGCGAGGTCTACGAGGAGGAGCGCGACGGGAGGTTTCATTTCCACGTCGAGGTGATGGCGCCGCTGATCGGGCCGATCGTTCGCTACACCGGCTGGCTGGTGCCGGTCGAGACACCCGACAGGGTTCAGCTGCCGGCGATGCCGAGCAGTTCGGAATCGAGCGCCTTGAGGTAGCTTTCGGCGATATCGTCGCTGAAGCCGAGATCGGATGGGCCGTAGCGGGAGGCGACACGGATGTCGACGAAGGTGGTTTCCGCCTCTTCGCGCAGGCGGATCATCACATCGAAGCGCAGGCCAAGCACCAGCGTGCGGGTCTCGCCCTGCAGCGTCACGCCGTTAGCGCGGCGGATCAGCTGGGCGACGTCGTCATCGAAGGGGCGCGGGATGGGAACGGGCACGACGGCGTCCGGCGCATCGGGCACGGCGGAGTCATCGGGCTGGGGAGCGGCGGCGACGGGCGGCTTGTCCTCGGGATCGCGCGTCGGCAGCGTATCGCCCTCGGCGCGGGTGATGCGGATGCCGTTGAGCTTGGCCACCTTCTTCACCGCTTCGAGCACGCGGTCGATAGCGCCATCGTATCGGCGGCCGGTCAGTTCGGGATAGGCTTCGAGTTGCTTTTCCCGATCCTCAGGGGTCACAGGCGTGCGTTTAAGCCAGATCTGGTCGGCATTCGGCGCTTTCAGCCAGTCCGGCACGGAGACGGGATCGGTGGAGACGTCGTAGAGCCTTGGAAGGCTGACATAACGCTCGGTGGCCAAGCCACCGATGACGAGCGGCAGGGCGGCGAAGATCAGCGCCTTCAGGGCGTCATGGCCGCCTTCGGCGCCTGTCAGCCAGAGGCTGCGCAGCCCGGCGATGGCGAGCGCAACGGCGAGGATCGCAAAGCCCGACGACACGATCAGAAGCAGGATAAGATAGGGCGTCGCAAGGCCGGCAAAGCGATGGCCGACCAGCGCCGCCAGGCAAAGTACCAGCGCGAACGCCGCAAAGCGCCGCGAAAAGCGGGCGGCATTGGATACAGGGCGGTCGAAACGGATTGCCATCAAACTTACCGGTTACTCGCAAGCGGCGCGTCCCGCATGAACGCGCAAATCGCCCAGACACTTGTTTAGTGCAAGATTCGCCTAAATTGAAACTGTTGTGTCACGATCGAGCACGCAATCCACGGCGAAGAGGGCTTGGCGACCGACAAGGCAGGGCATAGCCTATGTAAGAGTTTTCTGATATTTTGCCCGCCGATCGCACTTGCAGCATGTTCATCGCACAAGCAAGAACAGGAGAATGGCAATGATTGCATCCGAGCTTGCAGTAGACAGTCCCCTGCCCGCACTGGGCGGCACGGACGCAAGCGACCCCCTGCTGCCGATGGATCTGCTGGAACTCGAGCTTTCGCTGGAAAGCTACGATGGCGATGCCGATTTCTGCGACGCCGTTCGCATTGCGGCGGAACAAAGCGGCGGTGAACTGCTGTTCGACCTTCCTGCCGAAGGGCTGATGGACGATTGCAAGCGGATTGCCGTGTTGCGTATCCCGACGGCGACGTCGGACATGCGCATCGTGCTTGCGGTGCTCGACCATAACGGCACCGATATCCGGATGGAAAGCCCGGCGCCGGAGACAGCGCATCTGGTGCAGTTCGCAGATGCCTTTATCGAGGTACTCGAGCGCTTCTGAAATTAATCGCGGCCGGATTCGGCTTCCGCGAGCGTGCGGAACGGAAACTTGCGACCGCATTCGCATTTGATCACGCTCGTTTCCTGAAAATTGGTCTGTCGCTGGATGAAAAGACCGCGCGGCAGGTGGTCGACGTTGAAACCCGGATGCTTGCGCTTGGCATCATCCGTCTCCGAGGCCTCGGCAAAACCGCTGTTGCCGCATTGCGGGCAGGTCAGCTTCTTCGAAAATCGATCACGCAGTGCCATCAGTCTCTTCCGTTGTGTCGCAGGCGTCTTCTTACAGAGGTTCGTCCCGCGGCGAAAGCTGGAACCAAAGGCTGGCGGCATCGTTTTCCCATTGAAGGAGACAATCATGCCCAACAGAGAACCGATCCCAGTTCCCAATCCCGATACGCCGCGTGGCCCGACGCCGACACCCGGCATCCCCGATCGTGTGCAGGAAAAACCGCCTCTGACGCCGGCGCAGGATCCCGGTGATACCAAGAACCCGCAGGACCCGACGCTTGATCCCGCCTTGCTGCCGATCGGCGATCCGGCTGGCGCGGCATAACGCAACGGTGTTTTTCGATCATGGATTTGCGGTTGACGGACGCCGAGGCTTGGCGTCTTCTGGATGTGCAAGATCAATAACACGAAGATACGTCGATGCGCCCTTTCGCTCCCACACTCGTCATCACCGCCGTTGCGATCGGTCTTTCCGCCTGCCAGACGATGACGCCGGAAGAGCGGCGAGCGGCTGACGACAGGCAGTGCATGAGCTACGGCTTCAAGCGTGGCACCGAAGGGTTTGCGACCTGCCTGCAGCGCATCGACCTCAGCCGCCAGGCGCAGCTTCGCGCCAACAGCGACTACGTGATGTCGGATTTGTCATGGCGGGTCGGCGGCCCGTATTATGGCGGGCCCTATTATTATCACCGCTGGCGGTGATCTCTATAGAAGCAGCCGCTGCTTGATCGCTGCCTGCGCCGCCGCCAGCCTGGCAATGGGCACGCGGAACGGCGAGCACGATACGTAGTCCAAGCCAATTTCCTCGCAGAAGTGAATCGAGGCGGGATCACCGCCATGTTCGCCGCAGATGCCGAGCTTCATGTCGTTGCGGGTGCGCCTGCCGCGCTCGGTGGCGATGCGGATCAATTCTCCCACACCATCGAAATCGAGCGAGATGAAGGGGTCATGCTCGATGATGCCCTTGCGTTGATATGTCGGGATGAAGGCCGAGGCGTCGTCGCGCGAGATTCCGAAGGTGGTCTGCGTCAGATCGTTGGTGCCGAAAGAGAAGAACTCAGCGGCTTCGGCGATGATGTGGGCGCGTAGCGCTGCACGCGGCAGCTCGATCATCGTGCCGACCAGATAATCGATCTTCATCTTCGCTTCCGTCATCACCTCACCGGCGATGGCGTCGATGCGCTCCTTGACGTAGTCGAGCTCCGAGCGAAGGCCGACCAGCGGCACCATGATCTCGGGGACGACAGCGGCGCCGGTTTCGTGCGCCGCTTCCACAGCCGCCTCGAAGATGGCGCGGGCCTGCATCTCGACGATCTCAGGATAGGAAATGGCCAGCCGGCAGCCGCGATGGCCGAGCATGGGGTTAAACTCATGCAGCGCATCGACACGCTGGCGCAGCGCCGTCGGCTCCATGCCCATGGCGGCGGCAACGTCGGTGATTTCCGCGTCGGTCTTCGGCAGGAATTCGTGCAGCGGCGGATCAAGCAGGCGAATGGTGACAGGCAATCCGTGCATGACGTGAAACAGGCTGGCGAAATCGAGCCGTTGCATCGGCAAGAGCTTGTCGAGCGCAGCGCGGCGGCCGGCTTCGTTCTCCGCGAGGATCATCTCGCGCATGACGTGGATGCGCTCGCCCTCGAAGAACATGTGTTCGGTTCGACAAAGGCCGATCCCTTCGGCGCCGAAGGAGCGCGCGGCGCGCGCATCGGCGGGGGTATCGGCGTTGGTGCGGACCGTCATGCGGCGAACGCGGTCGGCCCATTCCATGATGCGGCCGAAATCGCCGGAGAGCGCCGGCTGCACCATCTGCACCTCGCCCTTCAGCACTTGGCCGGCCGAGCCATCGATGGTGATGACGTCGCCCTTCTTCAGCGTCACACCCATGCCGATCAGGCGCTCGTTGCGCAGGTCGATGCGCATGGTGCCGGCCCCGACGACGCAGGGAATGCCCATGCCGCGGGCAACAACGGCCGCATGGCTCGTCATGCCGCCACGGGTGGTCAGGATGCCTTCGGCGGCGTGCATGCCGTGAATGTCTTCGGGACTGGTCTCGACGCGCAAAAGGATAACCTTGCGCCCCTCTTCCTCGGCGATCACCGCTTCTTCGGCGGTGAATACGATCTCGCCCGATGCGGCGCCCGGCGAGGCCGGAAGCCCGGTGCCGATGACTTCGCGCGGCACCCGTGGATCGATCGTCGGATGCAGCAACTGATCAAGCGAGGACGGCTCGATGCGCAGCACGGCTTCTTCCTCGGTGATCACCTTCTCGTCCACCATGTCGACGGCGATCTTCATCGCGGCGCGGGTCGAGCGCTTGCCGGAGCGGGTTTGCAGCATCCATAGCGTGCCGCGCTCGATGGTGAACTCGATGTCCTGCATGTCGCGATAATGCGATTCCAGCCTATCGCAAATGGTGGAGAACTCCCGGAACGCCTCCGGCATCAGCTTTTCCATCGACGGACGATCGGAGCCGGAATCGATGCGGGCCTGCTCGGTGATGCTCTGTGGCGTCCGGATGCCGGCCACGACATCCTCGCCCTGCGCGTTGACCAGGAATTCGCCATAAAGCGACTTCTCACCGGTCGATGGATTGCGGGTGAAGGCAACGCCGGTGGCGGAAGAATTGCCGAGATTGCCGAACACCATGGCCTGGATATTGACGGCGGTGCCCCAGCTTTCGGGAATGTTGTGCAGGTGGCGATAGGTGACCGCACGGGCGCTCATCCAGCTGGAGAACACGGCACCGACGGCGCCCCAGAGCTGCACCTGCGGATCCTGGGGAAATTCCTCGCCCAGTTCCTCTTCCAGAACGGTCTTGTAGAGCGACACCACACGCTGCCACTCGCTCGCTGTCATCTCGGTATCGTATTCGTAGCCGAGGCGGGCCTTCTCATCCTCGAGGATTTCCTCGAACACCTCGTTGTCGACGCCCATGACGACATCGGCGTACATCTGGATGAAGCGGCGATAGCTGTCCCAGGCAAAACGGGCATCGCCGGCATCGTGGCCAAGCGCCTGGACGGTCTCGTCGTTGAGGCCGAGATTGAGCACCGTATCCATCATCCCGGGCATCGACGCGCGCGCACCGGAACGGACAGAGAGCAGCAAAGGATTCGCACCGGCGCCGAAGCGGCGGCCGGTAATCGCCTCGATGCCGCCTATGCCGACCAGCACCTGGGCCATCATCTCATCGGCAAGCCGTCGCCCGGCCTTGTTATAGGCGGCGCAGGCATCGGCGATGATGGTCAATCCCGGTGGAACGGGCAGGCCGAGGCTGCACATTTCCGCGAGGTTGGCACCCTTGCCACCCAATATCTCATGGTCAAGCGCACGCCCTTCGGCAGCCCCGTTACCGAATGTGTAGACCCACTTGGTCATGATCTCCCCGACACCCAATTCAGGATCAGCTTAATCCCTTGGTGTTAAAATGAAAATCGGACAAATGCGGCCAAAATGTTGCAGCGCACAAAATCACCGCCGCATGCACCGTTCTGATTGTCGGGAAAAGTAATAAAGCTTTGCGGGACCGCAACAAAGTCCCGCAAAGCCTTATTTCCGTCCGGCCAGGAAAACCGGACGGGGGGTTCAGCATGCCGACACGACGAGGAGGAAACCTCACCACATGCGCACGGCAATCTGTACGCAAAACAGGTGGCGCGATCCGCGGGGACCGCACATACAGTTTCTTCTAATACAAGATGGGTAAAAAGGCATCACCTTATCGGGTTAAAAGCCCGTCGGAATCTGACTTTTTTTGGGCGTTTCGCCTATGACTCAGGCGATCTCGCGCAATTGCTCGGCGGTCTGCAGGTCGACGGACACCAGTTGCGACACGCCCTGTTCCGCCATCGTCACGCCGAAAAGGCGGTTCATCCGCGCCATGGTGATCGGGTTGTGGGTGATGATAACGAAGCGGGTTTCGGTCGAGGCCGCCATCTCGTCCATCAGGTTGCAATAGCGCTCGACGTTGTGATCGTCGAGCGGGGCGTCCACTTCGTCGAGCACGCAGATCGGGGCCGGATTGGTCAGGAACACCGCGAAGATCAGCGCCATTGCCGTCAGCGCCTGCTCGCCGCCGGACAGCAGCGTCATGGTTTGCGGCTTCTTGCCGGGCGGTCGGGCCAAGATTTCAAGGCCGGCTTCGAGCGGGTCGTCTGATTCGATCAGTTGCAGTTCGGCAGTGCCGCCGCCGAACAGGTGGGTGAACAGCCGCTGGAATTGGGTGTTGACGACATCGAAAGCGGCGATCAGGCGCTCGCGGCCTTCGCGGTTGAGACTCTGGATGGCGCCGCGCAGCTTGCGGATGGCGTCGATGACGTCATCGCGCTCCTTGATCAGCGCCGCCAGCCGATCGCTCAATTCCTTCTGCTCTTCCTCGGCGCGCAGATTGACGGCGCCAAGGCGCTCGCGCTCCATCTTCAGCCGCTCAAGCTCACGCTCGACCTCGCGCAGGTCAGGCATCGATTGCATGGCTTCAAGTCCTGCCAGCCGCAGCGCCTCGTGCGGGGCGACGTTGAGCGCCTCGCGGATGCGGGCTTCGGTCTCAAGACGCTTCTCTCGAGCGGACACGAGGCGTTCCTCGGCACGGCCGCGGCGTTCGCGGCTTTCGGCGAGTTCCGACAGCGCGGTCGCCGCCTTGTGGTCGATATCCCGTTGGACCAGCTCGGCCTGCGCCAGGAGATCTGCAGCGGCGCGTCTGCTATCATCGGCCTTCTGCAATTCGTTGAGCAGGCCGCGGCGCTTGTCGTCGAATTCGTCGGGCGCCATCTCGAGATCGGCGGCCTCCTCGCGGGCCTCCTCCTCGCGGTCGCGCAGTGTCGCGATGTGGTCCTCGGCGCTGGACGCGCGCTGGCGCCAAGTCTCGCGCTCCTGGCCGATCGCCAGTATGCGGCGCTGGCGGGCATCGTTTTCGCGGTTCAGGCTCTCGTGACGGGCGCGGGCTTCGGCCAGCGCGCCGCGATCGGTGGCGACGTCGGCCTGCTGCAGGCGCAATTTCTCGTCGATGGCGGTCAGATCCGGCGCATCGTCGAGCTCGATGCGGGCGTTCTCCTCCTGAATGGCGATATCTTCGAGCTGGCTTTGCAGCTGGCTGACGGCCTCGGCGATGACGTCGCGGCGGCGGATGAGATCGCCGGAGGCCCGCTCGGCGGCAGCGAGTGCCTCGCGCGCTTCGGCCAGATGCCGGGCGGCCGTGCGGCTGACGTCGCGGGCGGCGGCAAGGCGCTGTTCCTCATGCGCAATGGCCTCGGCGGCGACAGCAAGCCGCTCCTCGGCTTCCTCAAGCACATCGCGGGCGAGCGCGGTTTCGCTCTCCAGTTCCGCCAGCCGGTTCTTTTGGGCAAGACGCAGGGCGGCGGCGCTCGGCGCATCGGCGCCGGTGACGTGGCCATCCCAGCGATAGACGGCGCCGTCCCTCGTCACCAGACGCTGGCCAGGCTTGAGGCTGGGCATCAGGCGCCGCGCGTCGGCATCCGAGACGAGGCCGATCTGCTTCAGGCTGCGCGTCAGGGCGGCCGGTGCGTTGATGTGGTCGAGCAGCGGCGTGACGCCGCCGGGCAACGCGGGGTCAGACGTACCATCGCCATTGTCGGACCAGTGGGCGGGGGCCTGCGGATCGAGCGGCGATTCCAGATCGTCGCCGAGCGCCGCACCCAGTGCCGTTTCAAAGCCGCGGTCGACGCGCAGATCATCGGCAACAGGTGCGAATTCGCCCGCGGTGGCACCTGATGCCAGCATGCGGAAAATGGTGCGCGCCTCGGTCTCGATAGCGTTCAGCTGCGAGCGGGCCTGATCCACCGGCGCGCGCGACAGCGCTTCGGTCTGGCGGGCGGCGGCCAGCGCCTGCTCAACCGTCTGGATGGCCGCTTCGGCGTCGGCGACAGCGCTTTCGCCGTCGTCGACCACCCTGCGCTTCTCGTCGGGATCCGGCAGCGTGGCGATACGCTCGCCGACCGACGAGAGCTCGCGGTTGGCCTCGTCCATCTGCCGCTCAAGGCGCATCTTCCGATCAGCGAGATCGCGGATGGCGCGCTCCAGCTGGTTGCGACCGGCGGCGGCCTCAGCGCGCTCGGCGGTCAGGCCAGTGAAGATGCGCTCGCTGTCGGCGAGCCTGGCGGCCGCCTCCTCGAACGCCTCGCGGGTCTCTTCAGCATAGCGGCCGGAATCGGCGAGGATCTCGTTGATCTCGGCCTCTTCGACATCGAGCCGCGCCAGAATCTCGGCGTTGTCGGCAACGAGACGCTCCTCGCGCCTGATATCTTCGGCAAGCTGAGCCAGCCGGCGGGTCAGCTCGTCGCGGCGGCGCAGGATGCGGTTGGCATCCTCTTCGAGCTGGGTCTTGGCGATCTGCAGGCGCTGCAGGGCGGCGGCGGCGCGGGCCTCGCCTTCGCGCAGTTCCGGCAGCTTCAGGCTCGATATGGCCTGCGCCTTGGCGGCCTCCATCTGCATCTGCGCCTTTTCGGCGACGATCGAGGTGGCCTGGTTGAGGGCGCTGTCGGCCTCGGCCTCGGCCTCCTTGGCCTGGACCCAGCGGATATGCAGAAGCATCGCCTCGCGGGCGCGGATATCGGCGGAGAGCGACTTGAAGCGGTTGGCCTGGCGGGCTTGGCGCTTCAGGCTCTCGATCTGGCTTTCAAGCTGCGAGGTGACATCATCGAGGCGTTCGAGATTGCCTTCGGCGGCGCGCAGACGCAGCTCAGCCTCGTGGCGCCGCGAATGCAGGCCGGAAATGCCGGCGGCCTCTTCCAGCAGCTGGCGGCGGGCCTGCGGCTTGGCCGAGATCAACTCGCCGATGCGGCCCTGCCCGACCATCGACGGCGAGCGGGCGCCCGTCGAGGCATCGGCGAAGAGCAGTTGCACATCCTTGGCGCGGCTTTCCTTGCCGTTGATGCGGTAGACCGAGCCCTGCTCGCGTTCGATGCGGCGGGTGACCTGGATCTCGTCGCTGTCGTTGAAGGCGGCGGGCGCGGTGCGGTCGGAATTGTCGAGATAGAGTGCCACTTCGGCGGTGTTGCGGGCGGGTCGATTGCCGGAGCCGGAGAAGATGACGTCGTCCATGCCAGACGCGCGCATGTTCTTGTAGGAGTTCTCGCCCATCACCCAGCGCAGCGCTTCGACGAGATTGGACTTGCCGCAGCCGTTGGGACCGACGACCCCGGTCAGGCCGCGCTCGATGATGAATTCGGAGGGTTCGACGAAAGACTTGAAACCGACGACGCGAAGCTTGTTGAACTTCATGTGATCTGCCTCGGGGGCAGTGCGTGTGGCCCCCTCATCCGACGCTTCGGGCCACCTTCTCCCCGTGGGGTAGAAGGGAAGATGGAGCGAGCGGCGCGCCACACGTCTCTTCTCCCCAGCGGGGAGAAGGTGCCGGCAGGCGGATGAGCGGGCCACAGGCGCAAAGGTTCAATCAACGAAAAAACGGGCGCACGGCTTCCGCCGTCGCCCGTCTTGTGGAAACGGTTCAGCTTAGAGCAGGCTGTCGATAAGGGCCGACAGGGTGTCAACCGACATGTCTCCAGAGTAGCGCTTTCCATTGATCAGGAAAGTCGGCGTGGCATTGACGCCGAATTCCTTGGAACCCCGTTCCCGCGTCGCGTTCACTTCATCCAGCAGCTTCTGGTTCGTCAAGCACTTCGTGAAGCTATCCTCACTAAATCCAGCGAGTTTCGACATCTGCAGCAGTGCGGCGCGGCCGTCTTCAGCGGCGGCCCAGGTCTGCTGCTGCTTGAAGAGCATGGAGACCATCGGGAAATACTGTTCCGGCGTGCTCAGATCATCCGGCTTCGACGGGTTGCAGCGGGCCAGCATGAAGGCGGCGGCGGCGCGTGGGTCGAAGGGGAATTCGCGGATGACGAAGCGTGCCTTGCCGGTATCGACATACTTCTTCTTGATCTCGTCGAAGGTGGTGTTGTGGAAGTGAGCGCAATGCGGGCAGGTCATCGACATGTATTCGACGATGGTGACCTTGGCATCTTCCTTGCCCAGCGACATTTCCGGAAGAGCGCCCGGCTTCAGCACGGCAGCCATGTCGACGTCGCCGTCGGCAGTTGGAATTTCAACAGCCGCGTTGGCGTTGCTGAAAACCGCCAAACTTGCCGTTGCGGCAGCAGCGCCGCCCAGAAGCTGGCGTTTGGTCAGTTGCATTTCGGACATCTGCATAAATTCCTCATAAGCGAGAGTAGCGGCTGTGACTGCGATATAACGGCGCGAGGCCGCGAACAAGGCACGCGTGAGGCAGTTTCTTCAAACAATTGTGACCTTGATGGGACGAAGGTGCGGGACTGGCAAGCAACTTTGGATTTTATTTGGTGCGGAAGGCCGCTGGGGTGTTTCTTCCAGCATAGAGAAATCGTCTGTTTCGCCTAGTACCGCCGCTTCCCCAGCATAACGGTCCCCAGCCGCTTGACCGCATCGCGCAGCTTGCCGTCCTCGATCCCCTCCATCATGTCCTCGAGCCTTCTCGCCGCCTCGCCCTTCAGCGGCAGCGGGGTGCGGGAGCGCTTGTGGGCCTGCGAGACCGGCTTCTGGACAATGCGGATCTGGTGGACGGCGGAAAAGCCGAAGAAGCTGTTGATGCGCTGGATGAGCTCGCCTTGGGCGTGGGTGAGAAACAGCGCGCGCGCGCCCTCGCAGGCAATGGTCAGCACGCCTGGACGGAAGCTGCCTTCATCGCCGCCCCTCGCCCAGGCGATCTTTTCCGGCCGGGTGCAGTCGGCGAAATCCTCACCGGCGATCTCGTCCCACGAGCCAAGCAACGCCGTGTTGATACCGGCGCGCTTGGCGAGCACGGGATCGATCAGGCCGTTGGCCAGTTCGGATATCTGTTTTTCACCTTTGCGTGGATAACTCATCGAAACCTTCGGATGCCGCCGCGATCAGGCACGCTTGCCTTGATCGGGCAGCATTGCTTCGCCAAGTATAGGGCACTTCCCCTCGCCACGGCAAATGATGACCTTAGCAACCCTCACCGCACCCTCCGCAAAGCCCCTGCTCGACTGGTACGATCGCCACCACCGCGACCTGCCCTGGCGCGTTTCGCCGCCGATGGCCAAGCGCGGGATCACGGCCGAACCCTATCATGTCTGGCTGTCGGAGGTGATGCTGCAGCAGACCACGGTGCCGGCGGTGAAGCCGTACTTCCTCAATTTCCTGGCGCGCTGGCCGACGGTGGGCGATCTCGCCGATGCGCCGAACGAGGATGTGATGGCGGCCTGGGCAGGGCTTGGATATTACGCGCGCGCCCGCAATCTGAAGAAATGCGCCGAGGCGGTGGCGCGCGAGCATGGCGGCGTGTTTCCCGACACCGAGGAAGGGCTGAAGGCGCTGCCGGGGATCGGCGACTATACGGCCGCCGCCGTGGCAGCGATCGCGTTCAACCGACAGGCGTCCGTCATGGACGGCAATATCGAGCGGGTTATCTCGCGGCTTTATGCGATTTCGACGCCCCTGCCGGCGGCCAAACCGCTGATGAAGCAGAAGGTGGGTGCCCTGACGCCGGCTGACCGGCCCGGCGATTTTGCGCAGGCGATGATGGATCTTGGCGCGACGATCTGTACGCCGAAGCGACCGGCCTGCGCGCTCTGTCCGTTCAACGGATCATGCCAAGCCTTGGCGCTGCATGATCCCGAGCACTTTCCGGTCAAGGCCGCCAAGAAGGCGAAACCCGTGCGCAAGGGTGCCGCATTCGTGGCGGTTACATCGGATGGCGACATCCTGCTGCGGCGGCGGATCGAGACCGGGCTTCTCGGCGGCATGACCGAGGTGCCGACGACCGGCTGGACGGCGCGCGTCGACGGCGAAACGTCGGCGGATGCGGCGCCGTTTGCGGCGGATTGGGAGCCTTGCGGCACGGTCGTGCATGTGTTCACCCACTTCGAGCTGCGGCTGTCGATCTGGCGCGTCGCCATTCCTTCCGCTCTCCCGTCGGTTGACGGATGGTGGGAGGCGGTTACAAATCTTCACGCACAGGCGCTGCCAACCGTCATGAAAAAAGCGATCACCTCAGCTATTCCCCTCGCATTCAACCATTCCAAGGACTGATCAATGCCCATCGATCATATTGTCTTCGATATCGGAAAAGTTCTGATCCACTACGATCCTGATATCCCCTTCAGCCGCCTGATCCCCGACGAGACCGAACGGAAGTGGTTCTTCGACAACGTCTGCACCCACGACTGGAACATAGAGCAGGACCGCGGTCGCACATGGGACGAAGCCGAGGCCCTCTTGACCGAGACGCACCCCGCGCATGAGGTGAACATCCGCGCCTTCCGCAAGCATTGGCACGAGATGGTCTCGCATTCCTACGACGACAGCGTCGCCATCATGGAAGCGCTGATCGCCGAGGGGCGCGACGTCACGATGCTAACCAATTTCGCCTCCGACACGTTCCGCGAGGCGCAGGTGCGCTTTCCGTTTCTCACCAAGCCGCGCGGCGTCACCGTGTCAGGCGATATCGGCCTGATCAAGCCCGATATCGCGATCTACGAGACGCATGTGAAAAGCTTCGGCCTCAATCCGGCGACGACGATCTTCATCGACGATTCAGCGCCCAACGTCGAAGGCGCCAAGAAGGCCGGATGGGATGCTGTGCTGTTTACCGGCGCCGAGCAGCTGCGCGCCGATCTGGCCGAACGCGGCGTGAGGGTCTGATCATGGCATTCGATCCGGTCAAGGAAATCACCCTCTTCCACGATGCCATCAACAGGCTCGACTACCAGATGATCGAGGACTATTTCGCCGAAGACGCGACCTACGTGTCGAACGGCGTCGGCAGTCTTGCGGGGCGCGACGCGATCATGACAGCCTTCCGCAAATATTTCGACGATTATCCGGACCAGACGGCATTCAACACGCTCATCGAGCGCGTTAGCCCGAAGGCTGGCCGCGCCGTATGGTCGGTGCGGGCCACCCACAGCAAGACCGGCAAGCCGCTGGTGCGCGAGGGCGAGGAGACGATCACCTTCAACGAGGATGGCCGCGTCACCCGCGTCGATGTCAAGGATTACCAGGCGTTCTAATCCCTGCCCTCCGCCCTGACGCGACGAGAAACGCAAATTTCTCATCGCGTTAGGAACAATCAGCGCCGTTGACGGTTTTGTGATGACCCGCGCATGACGCGGCTTCGAGCAAAACGATAAGTCAGCCGTGCTGACAGGAGGTTACGATGGGTAGAGGTATCTTGCTGTGGTTTCTGGGCGTTCCGATTCCGCTGATCCTTCTCATTCTGCTGTTCTGGCACTAGGGGGTGGCGATGTCGTTTACCTCCCCCACGGTGGCCGATGCGCCACTGGAATCCTCGTCCTCGGCCGTCAGCTGGGGACCGATCATTGCGGGCACGCTGGCCGCCACCGCGATCTCGCTGGTCTTCCTGCTGATTGGCTCTGGCCTCGGTCTGACCATGGTGTCGCCGTGGTCGCATGACAGCGCCTCGCTGACCACGGTCGGCGCGACGGCTGCCATCTGGCTGATCGTCGTTCAATGGGTTTCCGCCGGTCTTGGCGGTTATCTCACCGGCCGGCTGCGGACCAAATGGGTTGGCGTCCACACCTACGAGGTGTTCTTCCGCGACACAGCGCATGGCTTTCTTGCATGGGCGCTAGCAACGGTCATCGTTGCCGGCGTGCTTGGCTCAGCGCTGTCGTCGATCGTCAGCACCGGAACGCAGGCGACTGCAGCAGCCGTTGGTGCCGTCGGCGCTGCCGGTGCGGCAAGCGCCAGCGATGGTGCGACCGGCGGCTTCTCGCCAGCCTATTTCACCGACGCGCTTCTGCGCCCGGCGAATACGGCTCCAGCTGCCGGCAACCAGAGCGATGAAGCGGTCAGCGCGCAGGTCACCCGCGTACTGGTCAACGGTTTCGTCGACGGCAAGCTTTCGGCCGATGACCAGGCCTATGTGGAGCAGGTCGTTGCAGCGCGCACCGGGCTGTCGTCAACCGATGCCAAGGCCCGCGTCGATGCCGTGCTGAAGCGGATCGACGAAACGAAGGTTGCAGCGCAGAAGGCGGCGGATACCGCCCGCAAGACGGCCTCGGCCGTGGCGCTGTTCGGTGCGCTGTCGCTGTTCGTCGGCGCGTTCATCGCCAGTGTTTCCGCCGCGATCGGCGGTCGCCAGCGCGACGAGGACGAAGAACGGCTGGCGCTGCTGCAGCGCTGAGTGCTTCAAAGGCCTATGAAATCGGAGACGCTCGGAGAGATCCGGGCGTCTTTTGCGTTTGGTGCCCCAAGCTTCCACGTTTCTAGCCCGCAGACGTGAAGACGCCCGGGGTATGATCCCGGGCGCCTTTTGCCGTGTTCCGCAACTGGAGGTACAAAAACCGGAACGCGGCAGTCTCGATCAGGCCTCGTGGATCAACCCGCGGCAGCCAGATCACTGCGGATGACGGCCCTGAGATCGTCGATCGGGCGCAGGGATTGCCCGTCGTCGAAGTGCCAGAAGGTCCATCCGTTGCATGCATCAAGACCCTGGACCTTTGCCCCAAGGCGATGAATGGAGCCGGCGTCGCCGCCGGATGCGATCGTGCCGTCGGCGCGAACGATGGCACTGTAGCGGCGCTTGGCATCGCTCAGCACCTGGCCGGGCTTGATCAGGCCGCTCTCGACCAGAACGTTGAAGGCGACGCGCACTTCTTGCTTCTTGCCGGTCATGACAGTCAGTTCGGCCTTGCCGAGCGGCTCGACCGCCTCGATGCGGGCCGATGCCGCGTCGATGTAATCCTGTTCGCGCTCGATGCCGACGAAGTGGCGGCCGAGGCGCTTGGCGACGGCGCCGGTGGTGCCGGAGCCGAAGAACGGGTCGAGGATGATGTCGCCCGGCTTCGAGGACGCCATGATGACGCGGGCGAGCAGCGCTTCCGGCTTCTGCGTCGGATGCACCTTCTTGCCGTCGTCGCCCTTGAGGCGCTCGCCGCCGCTGCAGATCGGGAACAGCCAGTCGGAGCGCATCTGCACGTCGTCGTTGGAGGCCTTCAGCGCATCGTAGTTGAAGGTATAGCCCTTGGCCTTGGCGTTCGGGCTTGCCCAGATCATCGTCTCGTGGGCGTTCTGGAACCGGCGGCCCTTGAAGTTCGGCATCGGGTTGGTCTTGCGCCAGACGATGTCGTTGAGGATCCAGAAGTTGAGATCCTGCAACGTGGCGCCGACGCGGAAGATGTTGTGGTAGGAACCGATGACCCAGAGCGTGCCTGATGGTTTCAGCACGCGGCGGCAGGCCAGCAGCCAGGCGCGGGTGAAGGCATCGTAGGCTTCGAATGAGGCGAACTGGTCCCACTCGTCATCGACGGCGTCGACCAGCGACTGGTCGGGGCGATGCAGGGAACCGCCGAGCTGGAGGTTGTAGGGCGGGTCGGCGAAGATGACATCGACGGAGTGGGTCGGGAGGGCCTCAAGAGCCGAAACGCAATCGCCCTTGATGATCGTGTCGATCCAGGAACCCGGCCTTGCAGAGGCCTTGAGATCGGCAAGCGGAAATACTGACGCCATCTTTAAACTCGCTCATACACGTTACGCTCTTTACTGTCTGTTATGGTTACTCATCTTGGTTACCAAAGCCTGAACCGGCGTGCGATTTCGGGAAATAAATGAGGGCGTTGCGTCATCCGCGACCTACTTGCCGGTTTGCCGCTCATTGCTTAAGATTGAAATGTCAGGAGTGAACACGCGATGCGTTCGACCAAGGCCGCCGAAATCTCCAGAAAACAGCCGTCCCGGAAAAACATTCTTGCGGGCGATCTCACCGACGACGAAATGCGGCTGATCCGCAACGCGCGCGTTGAGACTGATGAGCCTTACGAACTTGATGATCTCGACGAGAATGGAAAGCTCAAACCTTCGAAACGGCCGAGCTAATCCGTGAAGATACCACCTCATCCGCCGGTTGGATGCTTGGTGGCCTACGAGTTCCTGTGGCGTTCTCAAAGCCAATATCGAGACGATGGCTTCAAGGTTTATCCGGCCGCGGTCGTTTTCGCCCGCGGTACCGGTGACGGCGCCATCACCACGTACGCGCTGGGAACGTCGCACAGCCAGCCGAGCGCGTTGCAGAGAGCCGTGGAAGTGCCGAGGAAACTCAAGAGGCATTTGGGACTCGATGAAATCCCTTCCTGGATCTACACCGATCAGCTAAATGTCTTCGTCTGGGCGGGCGCCGATTTGCGCCCTGCGTCATGGCTGTCGGAGAAACCACATCTCGACAGCTGCGTGATTGGGGCCCTGCCAACAGGATGGTTCCACGATCTGCTGCAACATCTCGACGAAAGCTGTCGCCTGCAGAAGCTGAAAGTTATCAAGCGCACGTAACTACCCCATCGCCTCATGCACCGCCCGGCTATCACTAGGCGCCTCCGCTCTCTCGGTCATCCCGTAATCGCGCACCACATTTCCGATCCGCAGCCGGTAATCGGCGAAGATGCCGTTGCGGCCGGCCGATTGGGCGGCGCGGTGGCATTCGAGGTTGCGCCAGCGCTTGACCGCATCCTCGTCGCGCCAGAAGGAGAGCGAGAGGAGCTTGCCGCGCATCGTCAGGCTTTCGAAGCGTTCGATGGAGATGAAGCCGTCCATCTTTTCCAGCTCGGCGCGCAGTTCTCCCGCGAGGTCGAGATAGGTGTGGCGCTCGCCGAGATAGGGCAGGACTTCGAAGATGACGGCGATCATGGCTGCACCCGTGCGCCATGCGGAAGCGAGACATTCTTCAGGAAGAGGCGGTCTTCCCTGAGGATGAAGCGCTCGCGTTTGGCGAAAGCGTAGTTCTCGCGGCCGAGCGGGTCGGCGGCGAGACGGGCGCGGTAGACTTCGTAGGCGGCAAGGTTTTCGATGTTGTAGACGCCGTAGGCGGTGGTGGTGGAGCCCTCGTGCGGGGCGAAATAGCCGATCAGCTCGGCGCCGTTGCGCGGGATTGCCTGGCCCCAGTTGCTGCTGTACTCGGCGAATTGGTCCTTCTTGAACGGGTCGATCTCGTAGCGGATGAAGCAGGTAATCATCGTCGTCTCCTTTTGTCGGTGAGACGGTTTTGCCATATTGCCGCGCATACATGCTTCGGTTACGATCGAACTATGCAGGAGACGCACCCATGAAAGAAGGACCTGATATCGCGCAGATCGGCGCGCTGATCGGCGACCCGGCGCGCGCCAACATGCTGACGGCACTGATGGGCGGCAAGGCGCTGACGGCGACGGAGCTTGCGGCGGCCGGCGGCATCACCGTGCAGACGGCAAGCACGCATCTGGCCAAGCTCGAGGCCGGGCAGTTGCTGGCGCAGCGCAAGCAGGGGCGGCATCGCTATTTCACGCTGGCCGACGATGCGGTCGGCAAGCTGCTCGAAAACATCATGGGATTTGCGGCCGGGCGCGGCCACCTGCGCCACCAGCCGGGGCCGAAGGAGCCGGCGCTCCGCAAGGCGCGGATCTGCTATGACCACCTGGCCGGCGATTTTGGGGTGCGGATGCTGGATAGTCTGGTCGCCAAGGGCGCGATCGATGCCATCGGCGACGGGCTGGCGCTGACCGGCAAGGGCGAGAGCACGCTGAAATGCATCGGTATCGATGTCGGCGATCTCAAAGCGTCCAGGCGGCCGCTTTGTCGATCCTGTCTCGACTGGAGCGAACGGCGCGCGCACCTGGCCGGCAGTCTCGGAAAGGCGCTGCTCTCGAACTTCTTCGACAAGGGCTGGGCGCGGAGGACGGCCGGCAGCCGCTCGGTAATCTTTTCACCGGATGGAGAGCGGCAGTTTCTGGCGCTGTTTCCGATCGGCGCTTGAGGGCGCGGGGCGCAAGCCATGCGGGTCGCATGCGCGCCAGGCGCGCAATTCACAGGCGTGCGAGCGGGCATTGCAAATTCTAATCGATCGGATGAGTATATGCCGCCGGTTTGTCGGTATTGCAAAGCGATCGAGGCCTTGATGTTTCCGCTTTCCCACATGATGAAATCGTTCATACGCAAGGGCCGCCTGACCGTCATCGATGCCGACGGTAAGCGCCACATTTTCGAAGGCTCCGCCGGTCCTCACGTCACGATGCGGCTGACCGACAAGAGGCTCTACCGGACGCTGGTGTTCAAGGCCGAGCTTGCGGCGGGTGAAGCCTATATGGATGGAACGATGCGGTTCGAGGAGGGTTCGACGCTGCGCGACTTCCTGACCCTTTTCTCGATCAACCGCCTGTCGCTGGGATCCTACCCGATCCAGAAGGTGCTGCGCGCCATCAAGATGCGGTTTCGCAAGCGCCAGCAGTCGAACCGCAAGGGCGAGGTGCAGCAGAACGTTGCCCATCACTACGATCTCGGCAATGATTTCTACAAGCTGTTTCTCGACCGGAACATGCTCTACTCGTGTGCCTATTTCCGCGAGCCCGGCGAAACGCTGGAAGAGGCGCAACGCAACAAGCTGCGGCTTCTCGCCAGCAAGCTCGGGCTCAAGCCGGGGATGAAGGTTCTGGATATCGGCTGTGGCTGGGGCGATCTGGCGCTTTATCTGGCGGCACTCGAGGATGTCGAGGTTCTCGGCGTGACGCTGTCCGTCGAGCAGCAGGCGCTTGCCACCGAACGCGCCAGGGAGGCTGGACTTGCCGATCGCGTCCGCTTTGAACTGAGGGACTACCGGGAGGTCGAGGGACGGTTCGATCGCATCGTTTCCGTCGGCATGTTCGAACATGTCGGCGTCCAGCATTACGACGAGTTCTTCAAGAAGCTGAACGCGCTGATGCCCGACGACGGTCTTGCGGTGCTGCATTCGATCGGCCACATGAGCCCGCCGGGCATGGCCAGCGCCTGGCTGCGGAAATACATTTTCCCCGGCGCCTATTCGCCGGCGCTGTCGGAAGTGTTTGCGGTCGTCGAGCAAAACAGCCTGTGGGTCACGGATCTCGAATTCCTGCGTGTGCATTATGCGACGACGCTTGCTCACTGGGCCGAGCGCTTCGAGCATAACCGCGACAAGGTCATCGCGCTCTATGATGAGCGTTTTGCACGGATGTGGGAATTCTACCTGATCAGCGCCGAGATGATGTTTCGCACCGGCAGCCAGCTGGTCTTCCACATGCAGCTGTCGCGCTCGCGCGATGCCGCGCCCGTCGTACGCGATTACATCACCGACAGGCAGCGCGATTATCTGGCGCTTGAAAAGACGCTGAACCTGCCGGTGTGAACCTTACCCATGTGTCGGATGCTACCGCGCGGCAACCAGCACACCTTTGAAGCCATGGCCGGCAACGGTGTCGCAGAGCTCGCTCCATTCGCAATCCGTGCAGGCCCTGCGGATGGTGCCGGCGGCGAAGTTGCGGCGAAGTCTTGCCAGCAGCTTGCCATCCGGAACGATCCGCGTGCCGTCGCCCGCGGGCATGCCGAGCAGACAGCTGACCGCTTCAGCAGCGGCCGCATCACGCGTGCAGACACTGGCGTTGTGACAGTGCGCCGACCTGCCCGAAAGCAAGGGCGCGCAGATATCGTCGGGGCCGGAGACGATCTCGATCTCCTCCCCCGACGACAGACGTTCGGCGATCCTGATGTAGTTGGCGGTGAAGGCTGGCGTATAGCCCTCACCGACAAAGGTCAGCATGCAGAGCAGATGGTGGGCGCGCAGGCGAACCGTCATATCAACGTCCGGTATAGATCCTCACGCCTTTGAGGGCCGCTGCGGCAAGCGCCGACTTCAGCACGGCGCCCAGAATGAACGGGGCGACGCCGAGCAGCCATGCCTTTTCCATGCCGAGCAGGCTTGCCAGCCACAGGCCGCCGATCGCCAGGCACAGGAGATTGGCCAGCAGGTGCGCGCCGAAGCTGCGGATCACCTTGTCGCCGGTCCAGCCGCGTTCGGCCAGCCAGCCGGTGAGAGCGGCAATGAGCGGGAAGGAGACGAGGTAGCCGGCCGTGGCGCCCGCGAAAGGCGCGAGACCACCGGCGCCGTTGGCGAGCACCGGGAAGCCCACAGCGGCCTCGGCGAGCCAGGCGAGAACCGTCAACGCACCGAGGCGCCAGCCGTACAGCGCGCCGATCACGGTGACGGCAAAGGTCTGCATGGTAATGGGCACCGGCACCATCGGCACTGCGATCTGCGAGGCGAGCGCCAGCACCAGCGTGCCGGCCAGCACGAAGACGGCCTTGATGGCCGCCGGGCGGGCGGACAGGCGCAGCGGGTCGAAAACGAGCTTGGCCGAGTGATCGAACAGGGACATGAGTTTCTCCTTCTCCAAATTATAGATAATTTTTAATTCCATCTATTTTATGAAAGAGAATTTTTGCGAACGCAAGCGGATGATCACGGTGACCAAGTACCATGTCCATTCGTTTGCAGCCATTATGGTGCAAATATCGCGATATTTTGGCAATTTTCATAGGAAAACGGCCAGATAAAATTATCTATAATTTGTGGAAATCAGCCGACGATGGCGAATGCGTCTGGGGCGACGGCGCCCTTTTGCGTGGATTTCGGCGCGCGTCCGATCCACTGAACATGCCGTTCGAGGATCGACGCCGCCTCGTCGGCCCTGCCCTGGCGCAAGGCCAGCAGGATGGCGCGGTGGTCGTGATCGGTGCGCTTTTCCCAGCCGGAGCGCCAAGCGGAAAACAGGAAGCGGGCGCAGGCGGCGTGCAGATCGTCGATCGAGGCCAGCAGGCGGCTCATGTTGCAGGGCGCGAGGATCAATGTGTGGAAACGCCGGTTGGCCTCTTCCCAGGCGTGGACGTCGGCGGCGGCATCGCCCTCGCGGGTCGCCTCCTCGGCCGCGTCCAGAATGGCCGGCGTCAGATGCTTGGCGGCGTGGCGCAGGGCAAGCACTTCGAGAGCAGCGCGCATCTCGGCAACCTCACGCACCTCCTTCAGATCGAAGGAGGCGACACGAACGCCGCGGCGGGGCTCGCTGATCGCCAGCCCCTGCGCCTCCAGCCGGCGAAACGCCTCGCGGACCGGGACATGGCTGGTGCCGAATTCCTCGGCGATGTGATCCTGGCGCAGGCGTAGGCCGGCCGACAGTTCGCCGCGAACGATGCGGTCAGCGAGCACGCGGCTGATGCGGCTTGCGATTGTGTCTTCCGGTTCCTTGGCCATATCCATCCCTTAGACACAGGACAGGGGCTTGTCGAGGCGACTGGGCCAGCATTCGCAGGCAATTCGATTGCGGACAAAGCAAGCCTCCCGGTCGCCACAGGCCAGCCATGACGCACTGCCGGTTGAGATCGGGCGTGGCATCGTGTAAAGCCGCCTCATTCCCAAACAAGGCGTGACTTACATGAACGGCTTCGACCTCATCATTTTCGACTGCGACGGCGTTCTGGTCGATTCCGAAATCATCGCCGCCGACGTCGAGTCCAGGCTCCTGACGGAAGCCGGTTATCCGATCGGCATCGAGGAAATGGGCGAGCGCTTTGCCGGCATGACCTGGCAGAACATCCTGCTGCAGGTCGAGCGCGAGGCAAGCATTCCGATCTCGGCCTCGCTGCTGGACAAGTCCGAAAAGCTTCTCGACCTGCGGCTGGAGCAGGACGTGCAGGCAATATCGGGCGTCGAGGCTGCGCTGAAGCGGATCGAGCTGAAGCGCTGCATCTGCTCGAACTCGTCGAGCGCCCGCCTCGATATGATGCTCGGCAAGGTCGGGCTGAAGCCGTTGTTTGCGCCCAACATCTTCTCGGCCAAGGATCTCGGGGCCGACCGCGTCAAGCCGAAGCCTGACATCTTCCTGCACGGCGCCAAGCAGATGGGCGTTTCGCCGTCGCGCGCCGTCGTGGTCGAGGATTCGGTGCATGGCGTTCATGCGGCGCGTGCCGCCGGCATGCGCGTCATCGGCTTTACCGGCGCGTCGCACACCTATCCCTCGCATGCCGACAAGCTGACGGATGCCGGCGCCGAGACGGTGATTTCGCGGATGATCGATCTGCCCGGCGTGGTTGCGGCACTTGCCGAATGGGACGGCGTTCTCTGATCCCGCTCGGGCCGTTCAGATCCCGATCGACAGGGCGGAAGGCAGAATATCGAAGCGTGCCGGCAATTGGCCGGGCGCTTCGCCGTCGCTGTCGATCAGCGCCGCATCCTTGCCGATCGGCCATGCCTCGACGCATCTTGCGCGGTGGGTGGTGACCAGCGGGCTTTTCAAATGGGCGCCGCTGTAGATGCTGTTCAGCAAGGCGAGAACCTTGAAGCGCGGTGCGCCGCGCATGATCACCACATCGAAGAAGCCATCGGACAGGTCGGCGCCGGGCGCAACCTGCATGCCGCCTCCGAACCATGCGCCGTTGGCAACCGCGACCGCCGTGATCGGCCCCTCGTAGACATCCTCGCCATCAAGCCGCAGCCGCACGCTGCAGGGGCGATAGCGCAGGATCTGCCACATGCTGTGAAACAGGAACACCGCCGGGCCTGGCAGCCGCCTGCCGTTTCGCGCGGCGTTGACGGCGCGCACGATCTGACCTGATACGCCGAAGCTGGCGATGTTCGCAAAGTGCCGGGTGATCGGATTGCCGTTTTCGTCGTGGCAGGCGAGAACACCGGCATCGATCCGCCGGATCGCTGACGCCATGACATGCGCGACGGCGGAAACCGGATCGACGGGCAGAGAAAAATTGCGCTGGAAATCGCAGCCGGTGCCAGTCGCGATGAAGGAAAAGGCGGTGTCCGGGCGCCCCGATTTCAGGACGCCACCGGCGACCTCGCCGATCGTTCCATCGCCGCCGACGGCGACGACCAGATCGGCGCCATCATCGGCTAAGCCGCGCGCCAGACGCTCGGCGTCGCCCGCACGCTCGGTCTCAAGCAAGGTGAGCCCAGCGCCATGCGTTTCGAACGCCCGCCGCAGCGTCGAGCGGAGTGCTTCGAGCCCGCGCCGCCCGGACGCGGGATTGAGGATCATGCCGACCTTCAATGCAATCTTGCCCCCGGAGCGAATGCGGAAACCCTTGCCGCCACCGCAGCGATGCCGGGCTTACTTCTTTTTCTTGCCCTTGGCCGGCGCGCCCTGGTCGAAGCCGATATTGACGCGGACAAGCGCACCGGAGCCGACCGGCAGCTTGATGTTGTCCTTGCGGAACAGAACCTGGGTGGCGCCGCTCGGATCGACCGTGGCCGGGAAATTCGTCACCTCGGAATAGAGCGAGTCTTCGCCGTCAAGCACGGTGATGCGGATCGGCAGCGTGACGCTGGCGGGGCCACCCGCCGGGCCGGCAATGACGCGCAACTGGGCGACGACCGTCATCGTCAAGTTCTGCTCATTGAGCGTGCACTGGCGGGTGTAGTTGCCGATCGTGGCCTGGAAGGAGAGCTTTTCGGGCGCACCGGTTTTGGCGCCGCCTGCATAACTGTGGTAGATCGCCTCGGCGTCCTTCATGTAGATCGTCGGGCATGCGCCCTGAACGACTGGAGCCGTGGTGCCGGATGCGGTCGTCGCCGTGCCGATGGAGGGGTCGCTTGAGGAAGGGTTGGCGGGGGCCAGCGGCATGACCTGCGCGTTGCCGCTCGGCTGTGCCGAGGTCGACGTCTTGCTGTCTCCACCGCCCATGCCGAGCGAGTTGCAACCGACCAGGATAGCCGCGACAGATGCGGAAACGATAAGACGAGAGATCTTGCCGAGCACGATATACGACCCTTTTCACAAAGTTTTTTGTCAGCCCCGATCAGTGAAAACAGGGCCTTTCGTGACAGTTTGCGATGGTCTATATCAGCGGCGCAAACAAAAATCGATTGGGCAAGCACTGTTTTGATGCACATTTCGGGATTGCAGCCGACCTTGGCCGGCGCGACAGGCGAGATGCGACGTGGAGCAGGTTTTCTCTCCAACCCGGATTTCCTCCGGCCGGCAGATCAAGGATGACGACAGTGGACTATATCTCGACCCGCGGCGAAGCCCCTGCCCTCGGTTTCTGCGATGCATTGCTGGCTGGTCTGGCGCGCGACGGCGGCCTGTATGTGCCGCGCGAATGGCCGCAGTTCTCGAAGAAAGATATCCGGGCGCTGCGCGGCAAGAGCTATCAGGACATCGCCTTCACCATTCTCTCGCCGTTCACCAACGGCGAAATCCCAGCCGACACCTTCCGGGCGATGATAGACGAAGCCTATGGCACCTTCCGCCATCCAGCGATCGCGCCGCTGGTGCAGACCGGTCCGAACAGCTTCGTGATGGAGCTGTTCCACGGTACGACGCTGGCGTTCAAGGATGTCGCCATGCAGCTTCTGGCGCGGATGATGGATTACGCGCTGGAAAAGCGCGGCGAGCGCGCCACCATCGTCGGCGCCACCTCGGGTGATACCGGCGGCGCGGCGATCGATGCCTTCGCGGGCCGCGAGCGCACCGACATCTTCATTCTCTTCCCGCACGGCAAGGTTTCGCCGGTGCAGCAGCGGCAGATGACGACTTCGACATCCGCCAACGTGCATGCGCTCGCCGTCGAGGGCAATTTCGACGATTGCCAGAACCTGGTGAAGGCGATGTTCAACGACGGCTTGTTCCGCGACAAGGTCAAGCTCTCGGGTGTCAACTCGATCAACTGGGCGCGCATCATGGCCCAGATCGTCTATTACTTCACGACTGCCGTGGCACTCGGCGGACCGGACCGGAAGATCTCGTTCACCGTTCCGACGGGCAATTTCGGCGACATCTTCGCCGGCTATTGCGCCAAGCGCATGGGCCTGCCGATCGGCAAGCTCGTCGTCGCCACCAACGAGAACGACATCATCGCCCGGACGCTGAAAACCGGTCGCTACGAGATGAAGGAGGTCAAGGCCACGACCTCGCCGTCGATGGACATTCAGATCTCGTCGAACTTCGAACGGCTGCTGTTCGAGGCCTACGACCGCGACGCCTCGAAGGTGCGCGCCGCCATGGACAGCCTGAAGCAGTCGAACGGCTTCGAGATATCATCGAAGGCGCTCGCCTTCATCAAGAAGGATTTCCGCGCCGGCCGCGCCAGCGAGAAGCAGGTGGCGGAGACGATCAAGTCGACACTGGCCAAGACCGGCTACCTTCTCGATCCGCATTCGGCGATCGGCGTGTTCGTTGCCGACAAGCACGAAAAGCCGAATACGCCGATGGTTGCGCTGGCGACTGCGCACCCCGCCAAGTTCCCCGCCGCCGTAAAATCGGCTTCCGGTATTGACCCCGCGCTCCCGACGTGGCTTGCTGATTTGATGGACAAGGAGGAGCGCTTTCAGATCGTTAAGCCCGAGCTTAAAGCCGTAGAAACGTTTATCGGCAAGCATTCCCGGGCCTAATCGGCGGCAGGCGCAGAAAGATAGCCAATGACAGTTGAGTGCACCCGGCTAAAGTCCGGGCTGACAGTAGTGACACAGACGATGCCGCATCTCGAAAGTGCAGCACTCGGTGTCTGGATCAAATCAGGTTCGCGCAACGAGACGACAGACGAGCACGGTATTGCCCACCTGCTCGAGCACATGGCCTTCAAGGGAACGGCACGACGCAGCGCTCGCGAGATCGCCGAGGAGATCGAGGATGTAGGTGGCGAGGTCAACGCCGCGACCTCCACCGAGACGACATCCTACTATGCGCGCGTCCTGAAGGACCACGTGCCGCTCGCCGTCGATATCCTGGCCGATATTCTGACCGAATCGGCGTTCGACGAGGAAGAGCTGGAGCGTGAAAAGCAGGTCATCCTGCAGGAGATCAACGCCGCCAACGACACGCCCGACGACGTGGTGTTCGACCGGTTCTCCGAAGTCGCCTATCGCGACCAGACGCTCGGCCGCGCCATTCTCGGCACGCCTCAGACGGTCGTTTCCTTCACACCGCAACAAATTCGCGGCTATCTCAGCCGCAACTATACGACCGACCGCATGTTCGTGGTCGCCGCCGGCGCCGTGCAGCATGATGAGTTCGTGCGCATGGTCGAGGACCGGTTCTCGTCGCTTCCGACAGCGCCGAGCGCGCCACCTGTCATGGATGCCGCCCACTATATCGGCGGCAACATTCGCGAGACGCGCGACCTGATGGATGCGCAGATCCTGCTCGGCTTCGAGGGCAAGGCTTATCACGCGCGTGATTTCTACTGTTCGCAGATCCTCGCCAACATTCTCGGCGGCGGCATGTCGTCCCGGCTGTTCCAGGAAGTGCGCGAAATCCGCGGCCTCTGCTACTCGATCTATGCCTTCCACTGGGGCTTCTCCGACACCGGCATCTTCGGCATTCATGCCGCGACCGGCGGCGAGAACCTGCCGGAGCTGGTGCCCGTCATCATCGACGAGCTGCACAAGTCGGCGACATCGATCGACCAGAAGGAAATCGAACGCGCCCGGGCGCAGATCCGCGCGCAGCTTCTGATGGGCCAAGAAAGCCCGGCGGCGCGCGCCGGCCAGGTTGCGCGGCAAATGATGCTTTACGGCCGTCCGATCTCGAATCCGGAGATGATGGAACGGCTCGAGGGCATCACGATCGACCGACTGACCGATCTTGCCGGCCGGCTGTTTTTCGACACCGTGCCGACATTGTCTGCGATCGGCCCGCTCGAGCATCTCGCACCGATGGAAGACATCGCCGCGTCCCTGTCTTCGCCTGCCCCGATGGGCAAGCAAGCCGTGCTTTGATTTTGTCGTCGCGCTGCCGGGAGTGATCGATGCCAAAATCGGTGTTTCGATTCCTATCTCGGCAGCCGGAAGCGGTGGAGATCGAAGACGACAACTATGTGCTGCGGCTGCCGCGCTATCAGGATTTCAACCAGTGGCACAAGCTCCGGTCTGCCAGCCGGGGCTTTCTCGAACGCTGGGAACCGACATGGCGGCGCGACGAGCTGACCGAGGGTTCCTATCGGGCGCGCGTCATTCGCGGCAAGCAGGAATACGCGTCCGGCCAGGCCGTGCCGCTGCTGTTGTTTCACCGGGATAACATGACGCTGCTCGGCGGCATCACCATCGGCTACATCAGGCGCGGGGCGGCACAAAGCTGCATGATCGGCTACTGGATGGGCGAGGCGCATGCCGGCCAGGGTCATATGTTCGCCGCACTTCGGTTGGTTATACCCTACATCTTCGCAGGGCTTGAGTTGCACCGTATCGAAGCAGCCTGTATTCCAGACAATGCTCGGAGCATCCGCCTGCTTGAAAAAGCCGGGTTTCAGCGGGAAGGCTATCTGCGCGGATACTTGAAGATCAACGGTCAGTGGCATGATCACGTGATGTTTTCACTGCTCGCCACCGATACGGATAAAGGCAGGATAACCGACAGCCGATGACCAACAAACGCATGCTGCCCTCATCACCGACCGGACGCTTCGTCGCGGTGATTGCAGCGCTTTTCCTGTCGGTGTTGACGCTTGCATCGGGCGCCGCGCAGGCAGCCGAACCCGTCAAGATTTCACGCGACGATACCGCGCTCGACCTGACCAAGACCACCGAGATCTACGCCAACCAGGGCGAGGCCTTTCAGGTCTCCACCGCCGCCGGCGCCGACGGCATCCGCCGCCGCATCGAGGTGCGCTCGAGCTCAGGCAACCACCAGGGCGACTGGGCGGTGTTTGCGCTCGCCAACGTGTCGGACGAACAGCTGGAGCGCGTCATTGTCGCACCGCATTTCCGTCTGGTGAATTCCAAGCTGTTCTGGCCGGATCTCGGCGCGCAGCGCATCATCGCGATCACGCCGAGCGAAGGCTTTGCGCTCGACCGGCAGCCGAGCGATGATTCCGACGTGTTCCGCATCACGCTCAACCCGGGTTCCGTCATCACCTTCGTCGCCGAGCTGGCGACACCAGAGCTGCCACAGATCTATCTATGGGAGCCGGATGCCTACAAGGACACGATCAACGCCTTTACGCTCTATCGCGGCATCGTGCTCGGCATCGCCGGCCTGCTGGCGGTGTTCCTGACCATCCTGTTCGTCGTCAAGGGCACCTCGATGCTGCCGGCGACGGCTGCGCTTGCCTGGGCTGTACTCGGCTATATCTGCGTCGACTTCGGCTTTCTCGGAAAGCTCGTCAGTATCGCCTCGGCGGACCAGCGAATATGGCGCGCCTGCGCGGAGGTGGCGCTGGCATCGAGTTTCGTCATCTTCCTGTTCACCTATCTCAACCTCAACCGATGGCATACGCATCTCGGCTACGTGACGCTGGCCTGGGTGCTCGGACTGGCGCTGCTGTTCGGGGTGGCGATCTACGATCCGTCGATCGCCGCCGGCGTCGCCCGCCTGTCGTTTGCATTGACAGCGACGATGGGGCTGCTGCTGATCATCTATCTCGGCCTCAACCGCTACGACCGCGCCATCCTGCTCGTGCCCGCCTGGGCGCTGATCCTGGTGTGGATCTTCGGCGGCTGGCTGACCATCACCGGCCAACTCGACAACGACATCATCCAGCCGGCGCTCGGCGGCGGTCTCGTGCTGATCGTTCTCCTGATCGGCTTCACGGTGATGCAGCATGCGTTTGCCGGCGGCGCTTTCCAGCAGGGGCTGTTTTCCGATCTCGAGCGGCAATCGCTGGCGCTCACGGGCTCCGGCGACATGGTGTGGGACTGGGACGTGGCGCGCGACCGCGTCGTCACCATCCCCGATGTTTCCGTCAAGCTCGGCCTTTCACCTGGCGTGATGCATGGTGCGGCCCGCAACTGGCTGCCGCGTCTGCACCCCGACGACCGCGACCGTTTCCGCGCCACGCTCGATGTGCTGCTCGAGCATCGCCGCGGCCGCCTGAACCACGAATTCCGCATCCGCGCCGAGGACGGCCATTTCCACTGGCTGCTGATCCGCGCACGACCGGTGCTCGGCTCGAACGGCGAAGTGATCCGCTGCGTCGGGACGATCATCGACGTTACCGAACAGAAGAATTCGACGGATCGCCTTCTGCAGGACGCGCTGCACGACAACCTGACCGGCCTGCCGAACCGGCAGCTGTTCCTCGACCGGTTGCAGGGTGTGCTGGCGCTGGCACCGGGCAGCGATACGCTTCGCCCGACCGTGATGGTGATCGACATCGACCGCTACAAGCTGGTCAACGACGCGCTGGGCATTGCGGCCGGCGACAATATCCTGATCGCGCTGACGCGACGCCTGCGCCGCCTGTTGAAGCCACAGGATACGCTTGCCCGGCTTTCCGGCGACCAGTTCGGCCTGATCCTCGTTTCGGAACGCGATCCGGCCAAGATTGCCGATTTTGCCGATGCGATCAGCAAGGCGATCATGGTGCCGATCAACTTCGCCAATCGCGAGATCATCCTGACGGCATCGATCGGGCTCGCCTCCTTCGTCGACCAGCAGGAAAACGCGACGGGGATGCTCAGCGATTCGGAGCTTGCCATGTACCGGGCCAAACGCGCCGGCGGCAACCGTGTCGAGCCGTTCCAGCCCGCCTTCCGCGACTTCGGCGCCGACCGGCTGCAGCTCGAGAGCGATCTGCGCCGCGCGCTGGAGCGCAAGGAACTATCGATGGTCTACCAGCCGATCGCCGGTCTGGAGGATGTCGAGATCGCCGGCTTCGAGGCCCTGATGCGGTGGGAGCATCCGAAGCGCGGCAATATCCCGCCGTCGGAATTCATCCCGATCGCCGAGGCATCGGACATCATCAACATGTTGGGGATCTTCGCGCTCGAACAGGCGACCAACGACCTGATGGCCTGGGAAAACCAGACCGGTGAGCTGCCGATCTTCGTATCGATCAATCTGTCCAGCGCGCAGCTGTTGAACAATGATCTCTACGACGATGTTCGCTCGGTGCTGGCCAAGACGCATTGCGATCCGGCACGGCTGAAGCTTGAACTGACCGAGACGATGGTGATGGAGAACCCGGAACAGGCGCGCCTTGTGCTGGAGAAGCTCCGCGATATCGGCCTTGGCCTAGCGCTCGACGATTTCGGCACTGGCTATTCGTCGCTGTCCTACCTGACGCGTTTCCCGTTCGACACGATCAAGCTCGACAAGTCGTTGGTTTGCGACACCAGCGACCGGAAATCGACGGTGCTGCGCTCGGTCATCTCCATGGCGCGCGAACTTGAGATGAAAGTCGTCGCCGAGGGGATCGAATCCAACGAGGATGCGATCGAACTGGCTAAGATGGGCTGCACCTACGGCCAGAGCTACCTGTTCGGACCGCCGATGGCGGCCGAATCCGTTCTGCGGCTGCTGAAGGAACGCTTTCCGCTGACCAAGCGGGCCTAATACCCCCGTTTGGAGCGTCAGGCCGCGGCCTGACGAGGCTCGGTCACCCGGTTCTGAATCAACTGGTGCAGATATTCGAGCTTGTCGACGACAGGGTTCGACAGCACGAATGGATAGGAATCGGGCTGGCCCATACTGCGTTGGATGGCATTGATGGCAACCGACAGCGGCACCCAGGCGCTCACCAACTGCTCGGCATTGGCGGCCCGGTAGGGATCGAAATCCACCTCTGACGCCATTTCCTCATGCCCGCGCGGATCGATCGCGATGCCGAAGCCGCGTGCGGTTTCGAGCGTGTCGACGATGTGCAGGTAGTGCGCGAAGCACTCGGCGAAATCTTCCCACGGGTGGGCGGTGGCGTAAGCGCTGATATAGCTCTGCTGCCAGCCGGCCGGCGCGCCGTTCTGGTAGTGGTTCTGAAGCGCGACGCCGTAGTCCTGGCGCTCGTCGCCGAATACGGCGCGGAAACCGTCGAAGGCATTGCGGTCGCGGACGAGCTTGTTCCAGACGAAATGCCCGACCTCGTGGCGGAAATGACCGAGAAGAGTGCGGTACGGCTCGTTCATCGAGGCACGGGCCAGTTCGCGGGTGATGTCGTCGGCTTCGGCGGCGCGGATGGCGATGACGCCTTCGTCATGGCCGGTGATTGCCGGTATGATGTGGCCGTCCATCTGCACCTCGTCCTCGAGAAAATCGAAGACGAGACCGCCTTGCGGATCCTCGTTGCGATCAGGCGGCGGCAGGCGCCAACGCAGCAACGAATAGAAGAGATGGCGTTGCGCCTGACTGATGCGGCGCCAGCGGTCGATGCCGTCCTGCGTGTCGGTGTTGGGCACCAGCCGGTTGTGGCGACAGGCAATGCAGAATTCGTGGTCGTAGTTCGGTCCCACCAGCCAGTTGCAGATGTCGAGACCGGCATTGGCGCAGAAGCGCACCGATCGTTCCGGCTCCTCGGTCAATTGCCAGAGATCGCCATCGCGCGGCTCGAGCGAGCGCATCGACAGGTCGTCGGGGAGGAAACCGAGGCGATGATTGCACCGGACACACTGCCGGTTATCGAAATGCACGACCTGATCGCAATTATCGCAGGCAAAAAGCCGCATCGAATCCCCCATTAACCGGCGTTGATATAAAAACGACCCGCAGCGCGGAAGCGCAACGGGCCATTGAAGGAGCGTGATCGATCAGAGACGATCGACGACGCCCTTGATCTTGTCCTTGGCATTGCCTTCGGCAACCTGGGACTTGCCCTTGGCTTCCTGAACGGCACCCTTGACGCGCATGGAGTCGTCGCCCGAAGCCTTGCCGATTGCCTGCTTTGCCTTGCCGGCGAGTTCATTGGTCTTGCCGGAAATCTTGTCGGTGGTGCTACCCATCTGAAATTCTCCTTTTAGGACGAGCCTGTTGCCCGTTGCGAAAAGAGAACGTCGCTTCCTGCTATTCGTTCCGAGAATTATTTGCCGAAAAGATCATGTTCTGACGATCCGGTCTTCAGGCGTGGCCTGCTTCCGGAGACAGCATGGCGGCGGTCACGCCCATGCCGGCCAGGGCGCGTTCATACTTGTCGTCGAGGTTGCGATCGAAGATCAGCGCATCGTTGGCCGGGCAGTTGAGCCAGCCATTGCTTGAAATCTCCGCCTCCAGCTGGCCGGCGCCCCAGCCGGCATAGCCGAGCATCATGGTGGCGCGCTTCGGACCCTTGCCCTTGGAGATCGCCCGGATGATGTCGAGCGTCGCCGTCATGCAGATATCGTCGCTGACGGGAATGCTGGCATCGCAGAGATAATCGTCGGAGTGCAGCACGAAGCCGCGGCCGCTCTCAACCGGGCCGCCGGTCTGGATCGGCAGTTCACGGGCGGGCGGCGGCAGCACGATCGCCTCGTCATCCTTGATCATGTCGAGATGCAGGAGAACATCGGTGAAGGTCAGATCCTGCGGGCGATTGATGATGAACCCCATGGCGCCGGCATCGGAATGGGCGCAGATGAAGATGACCGAGCGGGCAAAGTTGCTGTCGGCCATGCCGGGCATGGCGATCAGGAACTGGCCATCGAAGAAACCGCGTTCGCGTCTGTTTTTCAGGGTCGACAGGGACATGATACCTCCTGATGCCAGACCGCCCGAGGCCCCGACAAGAGAAACATGGGGCAATGTCACAGATCAATCAACCGAAAATGACAATTTAATCGGAAGCAGCTTCTGGCGAAGAGACGGTGCTTTGGGTAACGATTGCCGTCATGATCGCCAGCCATCGCTTCCATCGTCTGCTCCTTGTCGCCGCCGCCGCCCTTGGCCTGTCGCTGCCGGTATTTTGTCCGGCCCGCGCCGAGACCAGCGACTGGGTCGATAATGCCGGTGGGCGGATGCGGCTGGTGGCGCTGGCGCCCGACAAGAACGGCAAGATCCGGGCCGGGCTGCAGATCGAGCCGAACCCCGGCTGGATCACCTACTGGCGAGAGCCGGGCAATAGCGGCATCCCACCGCAGATCACCATGGCGCCGGGAAGTGGCGTGACTCTTGAAAGGGTCGATTATCCCACGCCCAAGCACATCGCCAACGGCACGCTCGACGATATCGGCTACGACGGAGCGGTGACGCTGCCGTTGACGCTTTCGGCCGCGAGCGGGACGGTGAACGAGATCAAGGCGCAGGCCTTCATCGGCATCTGCAAGGAGATCTGCGTGCCGTTCCAGGCCGATCTCTCGCTGCGATTTTCCGGTTCGGCACAATCGCGCCCTGAAGAGGAGGCCATTCTCGCTGCCGCAAAGGCAAGCCTGCCCGAGGCGCCCTCGTCAGCGTTCGAGGTCAACAAGCACAGGCTGTCCGACGACCGAAAACAGCTGACGCTCGAAATCACCCTGCCGGAAAGCGGCGAGACAGCGCCCGATGTCATCGTCGCCGGCCCCAGCGGCTATGTCTTTCCGAAGCAGCTGATGAGCAAGCGTGACGGCAAAACGCTGACGACAACCATCGCTATCGGCAAGTTGCCGAAGAGCTACGACATCCACGGCAAGAGCTGGAGCGCGCTGGTGATCGACGGGTCGCGCGCCATCGAAAGTCCGCTTGTATTTGAATAAGTGAATAGAAAAGTCCAATTCCCGCGGCAGCATGCCGCTCAACGCCATAGGAGACCTTCATGACAATCGCAATCGGTGACACGCTTCCGGCGGCAACCTTCAAGGAAAAGACCAGCGACGGCCCGGTCGAGACAACGACGGACAGCCTGTTCAAAGGCAAGCGCGTGGTGCTGTTCGCCGTGCCGGGCGCCTTCACGCCAACCTGCTCGCTGAACCACCTGCCCGGCTACCTCGAAAACCGCGACACCATTCTCGGCAAGGGCGTCGACGATATCGCGGTGATCGCCGTCAACGACTGGCATGTGATGGGCGCCTGGGCGCAATCATCCGGCGGCGCCGGCAAGATCCACTTCCTCGCCGACTGGGACGCCTCCTTCACCAAGGCACTCGGCCTTGACGCCGACCTCTCCGGCGGCGGCCTCGGCGTGCGCTCGAAGCGCTATTCGATGCTGGTCGAGGACGGCGTGGTCAAGTCGCTGAACGTCGAGGACAATCCCGGCCAGGCGACGGTCTCGAGCGCTGCTACGATGATCGAGCAGCTCTGAGGCGACGCGCTGGCAGTATGCTATGGCCGGGGTAATGCCCCCGTCTTGGCTGTTTGCCGAGAGCCGAAACGTCGTAATCGTGGCGGCGTGATTACATCCTCGGGGCGAGCCCGAGGATGACGGCGCAGTTTGTTGCCGGCGTCTCTAACCTTTTGAAATAACGAGGTTTCATCTCGTTCAACGTCATCCTCGGCCTTGTGCCGAGGATCTGCTAAGGGTTCGAATTTCCCGACGCAATTGGGTCCTGAGGCAAAGCCAGGCGACATTTTCAGCGCTTCGCGTTTCGGCGCCGCCCATATCGACACCGCCTCTGTCCCTTGCCGAGCATTTGCGGTGGGGCCACCAACCGTCGCCATTACCTCTCTACTGTTATCCCCACCTCCCATGCCTCTCGCCACAATCTCGCCATATTTGTTATAACATAACAGTAATGTTATTACATTTGAGGCACTTTATGAAACGACGCTCGGCCGCTATCGGCGCCATTGGACTATCGGCCGCCAACCGGGTGCTCGGCGCCATCGTGCTTGCCGGCCTGTTGTGGGCCGCCATCGCATGGGCGGTCCGCCTGCCATGAGCGCCCCCCTCATCCGGCTCTCCAACCTGACGGTTGCCTACGACCGGCACCCGGCGGTCCATCACGTGTCCGGCAGCATTGCATCCGGCAGCCTCACGGCGATCGCCGGGCCGAACGGCGCGGGAAAATCGACGCTGTTGAAGGCGATCATGGGCGAGATGCGGCCTTCAGGCGGCCAGATCGAGCACCAGCTGCAGCGCACCGACTTCGGATACCTGCCGCAGGCGGCCGATATCAACCGTCGTTTTCCCGTCACTGTGCTCGACACGGTTATGATGGGCGCTTGGCGGCAGATGGGTGCGTTCGGGCGAGTTTCGCGGGACGAGATGGCCAAGGCGCGCGCCGCGGTGTCGGCCGTCGGGCTGGAAGGGTTCGAGACGCGGCTGATCGGCGCCCTGTCGTCCGGCCAGCTGCAGCGCGTGCTGTTTGCCCGGCTGCTCTTGCAGGATGCCAAGGTGATCCTGCTCGACGAGCCGTTCACGGCGATCGATGCGCGCACCACCCGCGACCTGATCGACATCATCCGGCGCTGGCATGGCGACGGCCGGACGATCATCGCCGTGCTGCATGACTTCGAGCAGATCCGTGCGCACTTTCCCGAGACGCTGCTGATCGCCCGCGAGATGATCGACTGGGGGCCGACGGCAACCGCGATGTCGGCCGAAAACCTCATGAAGGCACGTGCCATGGCCGAGCGCTGGGACGAGGACGCAGACACCTGCGTGCCGGCAGCATGACGATCTACGATCTCCTTTTCGCACCCTTCATCGACTACGGTTTCATGCGCCGGGCGCTGGTCGCGTGCCTGTGCCTCGGGCTCGGGTCCGGGCCGATCGGGGTGTTCCTGATGCTGCGGCGGATGAGCCTCGTCGGCGACGCGATGAGCCATGCCATCCTGCCGGGCGCGGCAATCGGCTATCTGGTGGCCGGCTCGCTGTCGCTGACGGCGATGGGGACCGGCGGGCTGGTGGCTGGGCTGGCGGTGGCGCTGCTGTCGGGCGCGGTCAGCCGGGTGACAGTGCTGCAGGAGGATGCAAGCTTTGCCAGCTTCTATCTGGCGTCGCTGGCGCTCGGCGTGCTGATCGTGTCGTTGCGCGGCTCCAATATCGACCTGCTGCATGTGCTGTTCGGCACCATTCTTGCCATTGATCCCCCTGCCCTCTACCAGATCGGCGCGATCACGACGCTGACGCTGGTGGCGCTCGCCATCATCTACCGGCCGTTGATCGTCGAATGCTTCGATCCGAGTTTCCTCAGGGCGATCGGCGGACGCGGTCCGGTCTATCACTTCCTGTTCCTGCTGCTCGTCGTGCTCAACCTCGTTGCCAGTTTCCAGGCGCTCGGCACGCTGATGGCCGTCGGCCTGATGATGCTGCCGGCGGCGATCGCGCAGCTTTGGGCGCGCAGCCTGCCTGCGATGCTGATGGTGGCGGCGGCAAGTGCCGCGGCGTCCGGCTATTTCGGACTGATCGCCTCCTACCATCTCGAACTCGCCTCCGGACCGACGATCATCATGACGGCGGCGCTGATCTACGGCTTTTCCATCTTCTTCGCACCGTCGGGCCTTCTCCGACGCCTCTTCCCACGCCCGCATCTCAAGGGCTGATACAAAGGATATCTCGATGATTTCGCGCAGACTGCTTCTCTCCGCAGCACTTCCGACGCTGATGGCAATTTCGGCGATGCCAGCATCGGCGGAGACGCTCAAGGTCGTCGCCTCCTTCACCGTCCTGGCCGACGTCGTCAAACAGGTCGGCGGCGACCATGTCGACGTGAAGAGCCTCGTCGGCCCGAACGGCGACCCCCATGAATTCGAGCCCTCGCCCACCGATGCCAAGAACCTCAACGCTGCCAAGGTCACCTTTGTCAGCGGCGAAGGCCTGGAAGGCTGGATGGACCGGCTGATCACCGCCTCCGGCTACAAGGGCAAGCCGGTTGTCGCGTCCGAGGGGGTCAACACCCGCACGATGGAAGAGGACGGCAAGACCGTGACCGATCCGCATGTGTGGAACAGCCCCGTCAACGTGAAGGTCTGGGTTGCCAACATCGAGAAGGCGCTGTCGGAAGCCGATCCGGCCGACGCCGCCGCCTTCAAGGCCAATGCGCAAACCTACACCAGGAAGCTCGACGAGATGGACGCTTATGCCAAGTCGAAGTTCGAGAAGATCCCCGAAGACCACCGCAAGGTGCTGACCAGCCATGACGCCTTCGGCTATTTCGGCCGTGAGTACCATGTCGGCTTTCTGGCACCACTTGGCGTCTCCACCGAGAGCGAAGCCTCGGCCGCCGACGTCGCCAAGCTGATCGAGCAGATCAAGGCCGAGCACGTGAAGACCTATTTCTTCGAGAACTCCAACGACCCGCGCCTGGTCAAGCAGATCGCCAAGGCGACCGGCGCCGAGCCGGGCGGCGAGCTCTATGTCGAGTCGCTCTCCGACAAGAAGGGACCGGCTTCGACCTACGAGAAGATGTTCCGCTACAACGTCAACCAGATCTCCGCCGCGATGGCGAAGAGCAGCTGATAGCCGGACGACACTCTTCGGCCTGCGGGGTCAAACCTGCAGGTCAAAGACGATGAGGCCGCCAAGTCCCCCATCCAGCGACGAGACGATCCGCTCGCCGACGACGACATGATCGGGATGGACGAGATAGGCGTCGCGCGCCTCCGGACTCTCGAACGTCACCGCAAAGCCATCGACGAAGCCGGCATGCAGCCCCTCAGGCGAGACATTCGGGCCGTACTTGATATCGATGATACCGGGAATGACCTGCTTCAGCGCGACGATCGATTCGAACAGGGATTGCTTTTCTTCGCCCGTGATCGCGGCCTTCAGCCGCATCAGCACCGAGTGCAGGATCATATGGTGGCCTCCCTGATGATTATTATCCGCCGAGCATAGAGGGAAAGCGCCGGCGGGCAAGATGCAAAGATCGCCACATCCGACAGCTGCCTTCTTCCCTTCCGTCCCTTTCCAGCGAACAAACCGTCGTAAACGGAACGACACCCAAGCCATTCTGCTCTAAGCTGCAGGCAACGACCGCGCGTGGAGAGGAGCCCGAGCGGGCGGCCACATTTTCAACGGAGGAGATGAAAATGAGCAAGAACCGTGGCGTCGTCTACATGCGGCCCGGCGTCGTCGAGATCCACGATATCGACGATCCCAAGCTCGAGGCCCCCGATGGGCGCCGCATCGAGCATGGCGTGATCCTGAAGGTGATCTCGACCAATATCTGCGGCTCCGACCAGCACATGGTGCGCGGCCGCACGACCGCGATGCCCGGGCTGGTGCTCGGCCACGAGATCACCGGCCAGATCATCGAGAAGGGCATTGACGTGGAAATGCTCGAGGTCGGCGACATCGTCTCCGTGCCGTTCAACGTCGCCTGCGGCCGATGCCGCTGCTGCAAGTCGCAGGACACCGGCGTCTGCCTCACCGTCAACCCGTCGCGCGCCGGCGGCGCCTATGGCTATGTCGACATGGGCGGCTGGATCGGCGGGCAGGCCCGCTACGTGACGATCCCCTATGCCGACTTCAACCTGCTGAAATTTCCCGACCGCGACCGGGCGATGGAGAAGATCCGCGACCTCACCATGCTCTCCGACATCCTGCCGACCGGCTTCCATGGCGCGGTGCGCGCCGGCGTCGGTGTCGGCTCGACCGTCTATGTCGCCGGTGCCGGGCCGGTGGGCTTGGCAGCAGCCGCTTCCGCCCGCATCCTGGGCGCCGCCGTCGTCATGATCGGCGACTTCAACAAGGACCGGCTGGCGCACGCGGCCCGCGTCGGCTTCGAGCCGATCGACCTGTCGAAGAGCGACCGGCTGGGCGAGATGATCGCGCAGGTGACCGGCAGCAACGAGGTGGACAGCGCCATCGACGCCGTCGGCTTCGAGGCGCGCGGCCATTCGGGCGGCGAGCAGCCGGCGATCGTGTTGAACCAGATGATGGACATCACCCGCGCCGCCGGCTCGATCGGCATTCCCGGCCTGTACGTCACCGAGGATCCGGGCGCCGTCGACAGCGCCGCCAAATCCGGCAACCTGTCGCTGCGCTTCGGGCTCGGCTGGGCGAAGGCGCAGTCGTTCCACACAGGGCAGACGCCGGTCTTGAAGTACAACAGGCAGCTGATGCAGGCGATCCTGCACGATCGCCTGCCGATCGCCGACATCGTCAATGCCAAGGTGATCCCGCTCGAGGAGGCCGTGCAGGGCTACGAGAGCTTCGATCACGGCGCGGCGACGAAATTCGTGCTCGACCCGCATGGGGATGTCGCGAAGGCTGCTTGAGACGGCGGGGGCTCGCTTTTCCAGAAAGGAAAGCAGGCGTCGTCCCCGAGGCCCCCTCACCCTACCCTCTCCCCGGCGGGGAGAGGGGAAGATGG
>UCIT01000076.1 GCA_900472625.1 Hyphomicrobiales bacterium
GAGACGTCGACCAACACGCGCCTGACAAAACGCACCGGGTGGTCTGCCAAAGGCAGTCGCTTTGCCGCCTATGCTCCCTTCGGGAAATGGAAGACGCAGACCTTCATTGCCGGTCTACGCTGCCATGGCCTGACCGCACCATGGATCGTCGATGCTCCAATGAACAGTCGCATCTTCGAAACCTGGATCGAGACACAACTTGTGCCGACACTATCACCCGGCGATGTCGTCATCCTCGACAATGTTGGCTTCCACAAGAGCGAAAGGGCAGAACCGTTGCTCAATGCGAAAGGCGCAAGGCTTCTCTTCCTGCCGCCCTATTCGCCCGACCTGGACCCCATCGAAATGGCATTCTCGAAACTCAAGTCACTCTTGCGAAAGCGTGCCGCTCGAAGCTTCGATACAATCACCAAAGCGCTCGGCGAGATCATCACCCTCTTCTCCGTCAACGAATGCCGAAACTTCTTCAAGGCAGCAGGATATGAGGCTGAATAGATGCGACACGCTTTAGGCGGATCACGGAAAGCAGTCCCCGTTTTGAAACGATATCAGAACGCCCGTCAGTCGAGCCCCAACAACCAGAGTTGCGCAAAATGAAAGAGGCATGTTGCGCTCTTTTCGAGACCGTTCGAACTGAGCCGCTCAAGAAGGCGTGATCATGTAAATGCAAGGGCAGCTTTAGGCTGCCATGGCTATACATAAGGGCGGCCAAAGCGGCGCCATCAAAGCATTTTCCAGACATCAATATTCCGGAGAACAGTTCGCGGGATACGGTTGACGAAGCCAAAGTCTACAGCGAACCTGCCGCGCAGAGAGACAGATGGAGTCTTGCCTTGGTACAGTCGGTTGTCGAATTGCGGAATGTCGCGGGCACAGAGGCGGCGATGGGTTGGGCTGGCAGCCATACGGTGATCATCGATCGGCCGGAAGGCAAGGCCGGAGGCTTAGGGCTTGGTTTCAACGGAGGCCAATTGCTCGCACTCGCGATTGGAGGCTGCTACTGCAATGACCTTCGCTATGTCGCGCACGAGCGTGGCGTGGAAATTGAAGAGATCGCCGTTACCGTTACGCTTGATCTGGAAGGTGCACCGTTGGTTGCCACCAACGCAGTGCTATTGGTCAAGTGCGAAATGTCGGACGGCTCCGATCCAAAGGACTTGATCGATCATGCATGGTCAGTGTGCACAGTGGCCAATTCCCTCAATCGCGGTGTTCCGACCACGGTAAAGGTAGCGTGACGTAGAGATAGAGCGCTCCGCTATCGCCCTGTGTAAACATCACCGCTTCAGTTGACTGGCGACCTGACGCGCCCAATGATCGGCGCCGAAGCACGTAAAAAAGGGCCGGAGACAGTTTCTCGCGGCCCAGTTTTTTCTTCGCAGCGGAGGGAGGAGAACCACGCCGAGAAGATGACAGTGACAGATCATGGTTAATGAATCGTAACCATTCATCGTGACAGGCCGATCAGGCGGCAAATCCTCGGGGACAAATAGTGCAACTGTCGCGGTAGCCCCGAGATGTTCACCGGAGACGCTGGAGAGTTTGCGGTCTGGTTATTTCTTGAGAAGTGAAACCTGCCTCTCGAAGTCGCCCAGATCGAAATAGTCGCGCCAGATGGTGATGGCCCCGTTCTCCACGGTTACCGTACCCATGACCGGCAACGTGATCGTTCCGCCGCTTTCATGCGTGAATACATCGATGCGCTCGTTGAGGACGACGTTTCCGGATGCCGCGATGTTGGTCACCGTCCAGTCTACCCTGAACGCCGTCCCAACCCCGAAGTCTTGATGAAACTTACGGACGTTGTCCCGGCCGGTGATCTTGGGCAGGGGCACGTTGTCGTAGAGGACATCATCAGACAGTATAGCAAGGGCGTCCTCGATGCGATTGGCCGTCCAGTGACCGAAGAAAGTGGTGGCGATATCGATAGGTTTGGTGGACATGGTTGCTCTCCAGAGAGGGTTTAGGCGAACTTGACGAAATTGTTGGCCGGTAACGGTCCGCCAGGGAACTGCGCGAGCCGGCCACCGATTGAGATGGGTCCAAGATCAACGCCCGCAAAACCGAGTTTTTCAATCAGAGCCGCGACCTCCGCCTTCGCGGTCTCGTCGTCTCCCGAGTAGAAGAGGACACGGCTCCCACCTTCCGCGTGCGGGTCTTTGGTCAGAAGAGCAGCAAGAAGATGATTGAACGCCTTCACCACCCGTGCCCCTGGCACCAGGCCGGCAACGATCTCGGTCGAAAGCCGTCCATTCAGGTTCGCGGGCTTGAAGAGCGGTGCCTCGATCGGGTTATTCGCGTCGATGACGATACGACCATTCCAGTTCGGCAAGCCAGCAAGAGCCAAAGGGAGCTTCGACCACGGAACGGCGATGAGGACGATCTCGGCTTTTGCTGCAGCCTTGATGGTGCCTGCTGTGATGTGAGGGGCAAGCTCCTGTGCCAAGTTATCGAGCGTCTCCGGCCCGCGGCTGTTGGCGATGGTTGCCGCGATCCCGTTTCGCGCAAGAATCCTCGAGAATGCTGAGCCGATGTTTCCAGCGCCGATGATGCCAATGGTGGTCATGTCTGTTCTCCTGTGGGATTGAGTGAGGGTTAAGCGGACTGGCCGCCATCGACGTTGAGGGTGGCGCCGGTGATGTAGCCGGCGTCCGGGCTCACGAGGAATGCGACAGCCGCAGCAATGTCTTCGGGCTGTCCGTATCGACCAAGCGCAGCCAGCTTGTTAAGGCTTTCTGCGAAGGGGCCGTCCTGCGGGTTCATGTCGGTATTGATTGCGCCTGGCTGGATGATGTTGACGGTGATGTTCCGCGCGCCAAGGTCGCGGGACCACCCGCGGGTATAAGCAGCCACTGCAGCTTTGGTGGCAACGTAATCGGCCGCGCCGGCAAAGGGGATGTGGACGGCGCCGGTGGTGCCGATCGAGACGATCCTGCCGCCATCGGTCATCAGCGGAACTGCGGCGCGAACGGCTGCGACCACTCCCTTCACATTGATGTCGATCTGGCGATCGAAAGCCGCAACATCCGCCTGCGCATCGTTGACCAATCCGGTGACGAAAACTCCGGCGGAGTTGACCAAGATGTCGAGCTTGCCAAAAGCCTCATGAGCTGTGCGGACCAGTGCCGCGACCTCAGCCTGAATCGCCTGATCTGCCTTGACGGCGAGCGCACGACGGCCGGTGCCTTCAATCTCCTTGACAAGCTCATCGGCAATTTTGGCCGAAGCGGCATAGCTGAATACGACATCGGCACCGTCACGGGCAAGGCGCCGAACAATGGCGGCGCCGATGCCGCGTGATCCCCCCGTCACGAGCGCGACCTTGCCGGCGAGTGGTTGATTTGCTTGGGTCATCATCTTCATTCCTGTTTCTTCGATGACGTGAAGATGGCCTATTGAATTCATTTTAATTAGCGGCGAATAGGCATTATCCGTTTCAAGCAATTGTTGAAGGTGAAAGAAGATGGAAAGCCTGGCGAACCTGGAGTCATTCGTGCGCAGCGCCGAACTTGGGAGCTTCTCGGCTGCAGCACGGCGCCTCGGATTAACGCCAGCGGGCGTTAGCCGCAACGTCGCGGCGCTCGAAAAAAACCTGGCGCTGCGACTGTTTCACCGCAGCACTCGTAGCTTGACGCTCACGGAAGCTGGCGAACGATTTCTCGTTTCCATTCGCGATCATCTTGAGAACCTGCAAGGTGCGATCGCGGAGGTCTCACAGACGGACGGGCAACCTGCAGGCAACCTCAAGGTCAGCATGGGGCCGACCTTCGGGATCGGTTATATCCTGCCGATGCTGCCCGCGTTCAGGCAACGCTATCCTCTCATTCGCCCCGAATGGACGTTCGAAAACCGGCAAGTCGATCTGATCGCCGAGGGGTATGACGCCGCGATCGGCGGTGGCTTCGAACTTGCTCAGGGCGTCGTCGCCAGAACGCTTGCACCTGCCCATTTGATCGCGGTCGCCTCCCCTGCCTATCTCGAGGGCCGGCTGCGGGTCGCTGCTCCAAGCGACCTTGCTGAGATGGACGGGATCGTCATGCGATCGCTGCGCACCGGTCGCGTTACCCCAAGGCAGATGCGCAACGCTACAGGGGATGAGCAAGCAGTCTCTCTCAGAGAAACGATTGTCGTTAACGATCCAGCCGCCATGCGAGCCGCCGCAGTCCTGGGGCTGGGTGTTACGCTTCTCGCGAAACCTGACGTCTTGCCCCACCTAGAAAGTGGGGAGCTCGAGCGACTCTTACCTCGCTGGTGGGTGGATGCCGGGCCGATATCGGTCTACTATGCCAGCAAGAACCTGCTTCCGGCAAAAACGCGCGTGTTCATCGATTTCGTTGTCGAGTGGTTTCAGCGGGAGCGCTACCCGGAGCGGTTTGCAGGCAGTTTGGGATGAACGGGTTCTGTTGATCTGGACCGAACTATGACGCTGAAATAACATGCAGACCAACTAGCAAGGGCGGAACCGCCGTTGCTTGAAACAGGGCGCCTTTCGTGGCTAATCTCAATGATCAGTCACCAACCTTATCATTCGAGCGATGTTCAACGCAAACGCTGTACAGGTCAGAGTTTCCATCGATGAGATCGAACCGGACGTCTGGCGCCGTCTGGTCCTGCCGGTCCATTGGAACCTGGAGCATCTGCATCTCGGAATTCAGGCCGCGTTCAACTGGTGGAACTATCATCTCTACGAATTCCGCATCGGTGGCCTCCGCTATGGGGACGTCGAGATCCTGACTGAGGATGCAAGTGATGACGATCCGCGGGTCTTCGATCAGAGCGAGGTTCGCTTGCTGGACATCGAACAAGGTGCTGTGTTCAGCTACCTCTACGATTTCGGAGATGGCTGGCGACATACCGTAGCGGTCGAGGAGTTCTTGACGCTCGCTGCTTCGCCCAAACAAGGGACGTGCATTGCCGGCGAGAGAGCCCGACCGCCCGAGGACGTTGGCGGCGTGCCGGGATATGAACGGTTCCTGGAGATCATCGCCGACCGGGAGGATCCTGAATATGCCGAAACCATTCGATGGTGCGGTGGCCACTTTGATCCCGAATGGTTTGACATTTCGATGACAGATAAAGATGTCCGCAATGCTCTGCGGTCGAACGTCAAACGGCGCCTTTATCAACCGAAACCGAAGGCTGGCCTGAAAAAATGAACTCAGAGAGGATTAAGGTCGCCTTGAAAGGATGTGGACCCGCGACCCTGTTATTGGAGCTAATACGTTGTAACGGTGGCGTCGTGGAGGACGAGGTCCTCGAGATCGACCAGCTAGTCGTCGATCCACAGCGAGAAGCAGGCATCGGCGAAATGCGATCGTTCGATCCACCCTTCGCCGACGGTTGAGCGGGCGATGCGATCGTCGAGACGGGCCATCATGACGCCGGCGTCCGAAATCGGCCGCAGCAGGCGCTGGATGGGCAATTGGGCGAGATCGTAATGCATTGAAATCATGGTAAACATGCCATTAACCAGAAGCGATACTGCTTCTTGCTTCCGTCATCTCTGCGAATGTTGTTCGGCATTTAAACCATCAATAAGTATCTCTCGTCGATGGTAGTCGATTTCGAGTCGCAAATCACCCAGAATCACAGCAGAACACGGTCCTGGAGGCCAGGTAGATCCGTTTTTTTGAGCGTCCGTGGCCAAACCGAGGAAATCGCTGACTTCCGTCGGTCGCCGGGCCGAGGAGCTCGATACCATCGCGTCCGTCCTGCCGATGGAACGCCGCGACGAGCTTGCCGAACTGCTGACGTGACCAGGACGTCGAAGCACTGCGCCGTCTCGTCAACCAGGGCATGGGCGACACGCTTAGGGCACTCGCCTCTGACCTCCCCTATCTCGAAGCCTGGGGATTAGCAGCCACAGGCAGTTCCCTGCCCTGGCCGGCGCCCGAGGCGCTGCTGCTCAAATTCGTCGCGCAGCATCTGTGGGATCCGGAAAAGCGCGCCACCAATCCCGATCATGGCATACCGGCCGATGTCGCCCACAATCTGCGCGCCCAAGGCTTTTTGAAATCGTCAGGCCCGGTGTTGCCGCCGACCGTGAGTCGCCGGCTGGCCAACTGGTCGACGCTGACCAAATGGCGCGGCCTCGATGGCGCCTTCACCTCCCCTGCCCTCAAATCCGCCATTCGTCTCGCCGTGCGCGCGGTCCCGCGGCCCCGGAAGCGAAAGAGCGCCAAAGCGGTGACCGGCGATGTCTTGGCAAGGCTCATCGCCACTTGCTCGAACGATAGCCGGCGCGATGTCAGGGCGTTCCGCTTGGAGACCAACACATCCCCTCCCTCGAACGCTCTGCTTCAAGCAATTTCCGCCACAGATGGCCGCCAGAGCGCGTTTCACGTCTGTGATGCCCGGATATGCGCCGCGCATCTCTTGTCGGCTCTGAGCGGGCTGCATTTAGGTCATAAAACACGCTTGCAACTTCACGTTTTCTCACGCATTCATTATCTGTACACAGCAACTGTCAAGCGCGCGAGAAAACCATGGTAAAACGTGACGCAGCCGATTCATCGCCGGCGCCCAGGCGGCTTATAGGCTATGCACGCGTCTCAAACGACGATCAGGTCCATGATGCGCAGATGGACGAGTTGCGCGCCGCCGGTTGCGAGCGAATCTTTCAGGAGCATGGATCGGGTGCGTCGCGGGCCCGGCCTGTTTTGACGAGGGTGCTCGGTGATTTGATCGCCGGCGATGTGCTTGTCGTCGTTCGTCTCGATCGGCTCGCTCGATCTGTGAGTCATCTGTTACAGGTCATCGAGGATCTTGACGAGCGCGGCGTCCATTTCAGATCGATCCGCGATCCGATCGATACCTCCACACCGCAGGGCATACTTTCTCTTCAGGTTCTTGGCGCGGTCGCACAGCTCGAACGCGCATTAATCTCCGAACGGACCAAAGCCGGCATCAAGGCGGCAAAGGCACGTGGCAAGTTACCGGGCAATCCAGGACTTCGCGAACGGCGGCCAGAGGCGATCCAGGCGGTGTCGAAGGCACGAGAAAAACTCTATCTCGACGAACTGATCTCGTCCGCCCAAACCTGGCTGCCAACTGTGCGGCAACTTCGGCCCCAACATAGCTGGGACAATGTGGTGCGGGTCCTCAAACGCCGGGGCCACAACTGGACGGTCGAAAGACTGCGCCGTGCGGTGCATCGTATGGTCCGTGAGAAACTGGCCGAACCCGAGCTACTGGCTCGCTCTCCCCGCCGTGCGCCAGAAGATCACCTGATGAAGCTTGTTGCAGCAATTGCCATCGCGGATCCCGGTCTGTCGCTGCGTGACATTGCCGGCCAATTGGATCAGATGGGAGAGCGGCCGGCGCGGGGTGGACGCAAATGGCAGCCATCCTCCGTTCGTCATTTGCTGGATGAGGCGCATCGATTTGGCCTCATCCGTCATTGAGGGACAGGAGAAACAATCGGCCGGATGTCCCCCTTCGTGCACGCCTGCTCATCGCATGAGGGCTTCCGAGCCTATGCATTCGACGATCACACGTGGCGAGGTGGCGGCTTAACCACGATCAGTCGTTGCAAATCATTTGGCTCTCTCCGGAAATGACACCGGGAAGACGCCGTGATGAAAGCGCTGTCGGCCGAGAGCAATTGCTTTCGACCCAAGCCGGACGAGGACATCACCACGGCAGCTCGCCGTTTTCATCCCGAAACAACGAGGACAGCTCGTTGGAATCGCTGAGTGCAACGCGCACAGGCTCTGCGGCACCCTCAGATGGAAGCCTGTCACCCATGTGGCCATTAAGGTCGGTCTTGGTAAGGCCGGGGCAGACGGAGACAACCTTGATATTCGTGTCTTTCAGTTCTGAACTGAGTTGCACGGTCAGCATGTTCAGTGCAGCTTTCGACGTGTTGTAGCCAAGCAGGCGTACATCGTATCCCGGGTAGTTCGGGTCACCGTTGAGTGTCAGCGATCCGAGGCTGCTGGATATGTTGATGATGCGACCCGCCCGTGCATTGCGAAGCAAAGGCAGCATTGCCTGGACGACCGATACCGCGCCGAAGAAATTCGTATCGAAGACCTTCCGCACGACATTAAGCGGCGCAGCGCTTGGCGCGGTGTCGCCCCGGACGACGATCCCCGCATTATTGACGAGAATATCGAGTTTCCCGTACTCGCTTTCGATCTTGCGAGCAGCTTTCAGGATGCTTTCCTCATCGCAGACGTCGATCCGGACGCATGAAACGTCGAGACCTTCTTTAGATAGCTGGTCGGCTGAGATGGCTCCCCGGTTCTCGTCCCGGGCACCGAGAAGAACGTGCACGCCGGAGGTTGCAAGCTGGCGCGCAATCTCAAGCCCAATGCCTTTGTTCGCACCGGTGACGAGTGCAATGCGTCCATTCGCGTTCAACATGGTGAAACTCCTTGAAATTCTTGCGGTTTGGATCAATCTGAGAATACAAAAGGATCTTCAGGTTTTGAATTCGCATATGAACACCGCCATTTCGGCAGCCTACAATGCCCGGAAAGAGCCGCGTCAAGCGCGTTCGACGATGACGGTGGATGCCATTCTCGAAGCAACGATTCAGGTTTTGCTCGCCGATGGTACTGCCCGGCTCACGACAACAAGCGTGGCAAACCGGGCTGGTGTCTCCGTCGGGACGCTCTACCAATACTATCCCAACAAGCAGTCGCTGTTTTTCGCGGTGAACGAGAATTACCTGGATATGCTGGCGAGCCGCGTTGAGGCAGTATGTCGCGATCAACACGGAAAACCGTACACCGAAATGGCAGCCGCGCTTGTCGAGACGTATGTGAAGGTGAAGACGGAGCGACGGGACATGACGCGCGTTCTTTACCTCGCCGCCGGCGAGATCAACGTCGCCGGGCCTGTGGAAATGATGACACGGCGCATCGAGGCTGCTAGCGAGGCAATGTTCGCCACGGCGTCCGACGGTCCGTTCGAGAACCTCTCGACCCTCAATCTGACCATTCTCAATGTGCTTTTTGGCACAGTGAGGAGCTTCTTCGACAGAAACATGTCGGATCTGTTGGAATACGAATTCAGCGCCCAGATCGTGTCGATGTTCTGTGCCTATCTCGGGTCGGCGAAAATGCGCTCCGTGGGCTCTTCGACTGTCGCCTGATGGCAGTAGAAGTTGCGTCTCGTGCAGACACATACGGTTTACGCAGCAACGGCACCGGGTCGACGCCCTCCCGCGTAAGTGGGAAGCCCTGGAGCGCGGGAACCAGCCACAGCCGAGACTAAATCTTGACTGACGGTCTTGGTCCTGCGGACGCGGAGAATGAAGTTTGGCCATCTAGAGTGAAAAAACCAACGACGAAAAGGCGCGGGCGCATTCCAACGGCGCAAGGTTTTATGTTGCAGGACGGCTACGATATCCGTCTGGTCGGCCCGCACAACAATACGAAAATCGCAGCACGGGTCCAGACCAAACAGACCAAACAACAAGGTCAACGATGGGTTCCGGGCGCGGATATGCGTCGTCGTCGCGCCGGCAAAACGGGGTATATTTGAACATCCCAAAGGCCCGCGGGGAGGCCGGACCGTTTGGGCTGCGGCTATCCCGATCGGACCACCGGCAATTTACACCCAAACAAGAATGCTCGGTCGACTACCGTCGCAACAATACAGAGTGGTGGCGCGGATCTCACGCAGACCTTCGCCATCTCCACCCAGGCAGAAGAAAGCTGCCACCCAGTCCTCGACGCCATGTCGTCAGCTGATCCCGGTCGGACGACCTAATACCTGACTAACAAAAGGTGGCGAGACTCCAGAGCTCAAAGGAATTCCTTACGCAACCAATCGGAAACGCAGCTGTGGTCAGCTGACCACAGATTTAACCCGTTGATTTCGTTTGCTATTCCGAGAAGAAGCTTCAGCAGCCAAGAGCACAACAGGTCTCCTTGGCTTGGCGGCGTTCCGGTTAAACGAGCGGACATCTTACGGCATGGTCAGCTGACCACAAAGCTAAGCCATTGCAATCTTGAACGATTTCGACTTCCGACGTTCTGAGCTTTGCTTTTTGAGCCGCAAAACTTGGCATCCTTTCAGACGCTAGCGCCCCGAGGCACAGGCGCAAACGTCATCCCCTGCCCTCTGTGACAACGCGAGCGCTGTCGATGGAGGTTGAAAGCCTTCTGAAAGTGCCAGACGACGAGTGTTCGTGTCTTGAAGCATTTCCGGTCTTTGAGGATTGCGCTCACGCCAGTGAAGACCTGCGCGGGAAACGGACGGTCGCAACAGCCGGTTCTATTGTCTTTGCCAGGGATATCTCTCTGAACGTATGTCATCTCTCTCGGCTGGTTGCGGAAATGGCCGATGTCATGATGCGTCTCCGGCACGGGGGCCGATTGTTGCCAAGGGCTCTCAACCTCGTTGGCGGCAGCCTTGCAGGACCTTTCGTGATGGCTCGTCTCCATTGCTTCGCCCCGATACCGTGCCTCTTTCCACGCAAAGGCGATCGCGTCTCTGGTGGGTCGCTACGAGATCTTCGAAGCGCTAAAGCGCCATGAGCGCAGAGATGACAGCCGCCATGCTCGACGAGAGCTGGATATTTCGGGGGNNGGGGGAGGGCAGGGCGCTTGCTCCCTCAAACGCTTTCGCGTCAATCGACGCGCACAAAGGCGGATCGGTTTGGCGCGCGGGCACACTTGTGGTGTCGGCTCTTGAATACCGTTGTCTCATGCCCCACATCCCTCGCCGCAAGACCAGTGAGGAGTGCATGCGCGGATTTTTCGAGAAGACGTTCGGGCCAGCCGAGCTATCAGTCGTCGACGGTGTCTTTACAGCGTGGCTAACGGAAAGTGGAATCACAAAAGAGATGCCGGAAGCAGAGCTTGCCGCCGCGGCCGTGATCAATCTCTTCCGCGAAGGAAATGACACCCGCAGCTCCTTAACCGCAGCCGTCGCCAGACACCGTTACCTTGCAGAGCTCAAGGCAGTATCCGCTACTCCAGCGAGCTAACACTCTGTTACGAAACGGTCATCGGGAAACGGCACGCACGCCCCCGGTCGTCCGAGGTGGTTGTCGTCACGCACGCGGACCCCTTTCAGGTGTCAGTAGACCAATCGTGTGCGTATCGTTCCTGGTATTTCGCGCAGTGCCTGAAGGATTTCGTCGGCATTTGCGGAAATTCCTTCGGCCTCGATCACAACGTAACCGGTATCGCCATGGGTCTGAAGAAATTCGGCGACGATGTTCAGACCTCGAGACGAGAAAATCTCGTTGAGCTTGATTAGCATTCCAGGGCGGTTTTCATGCACGTGGATGAAACGCGTGCCGTTCGGGCGCTCGGGCAGTTGAACTTGTGGAAAGTTGACCGCCCCCATGGTTGATCCAATGTCGGAGTATTCAACCAGCTTCCTCGAGACTTCTCCGCCGATACGCTCCTGCGCTTCTTCCGTCGAGCCGCCGATATGCGGCGTCAGGATGACATTGCTCAAGCCCTGCAACGGCGTGACAAAACGCTCGTTATTCGATGCCGGCTCCTTGGGAAACACATCGACGGCAGCGCCCGCCAGATGGCCTTCCTTCAAAACTTTCGCAAGCGCGTCGAGATCAACGACGGTGCCACGGGAATTGTTGATGAAGATGGCCCCCTTCTTCATACGGCGCAGCTCGGTTTTAGTGATCATGTTATGCGTCGAAGGCGTTTCGGGGACGTGCATCGTCACATAGTCGGAGATTTCAAGAAGTTCGCCGAGCGAAGCCATGGATTCCGAGTTGCCGCGGCGGAGTCGGTCGGAGAGATCGAAATACCGCACAACCATGCCCATACTCTCGGCAAGCGCGCTGAGCTGCGATCCGATATTGCCATAGCCGACAATGCCGAGCGTTTTGCCACGAACTTCCCGGCTACCGACAGCCGACTTCTCCCAGCCGCCGTCATGGGCGGAGGCCGAACGCGGGAAGATTTGCCGCGTCAGCATGATGATTTCGCCGATCACCAGTTCCGCCACCGAGCGCGTATTCGAATAGGGCGCGTTGAAGACCGGAATACCGCGTCGCCGCGCAGCATCTAGATCGACCTGGTTCGTACCCACAGAGAAGCAACCGACGGCGATCAGCTTCTTGGCGCTTTCGAAAATCTCGTCCGTCAGATGTGTTCGGGAACGAATGCCGATGATATGGGCGTCGGCGATGTGGCGCTTGAGATCCTTGTCATCGAGTGCCTTCGGCAGATGGACGAGGTTGGTGTATCCACACGAGGAAAAATAGTCCACGGCGTGCTGGCTGATGCCTTCGAGAAGAAGTACGGAAATTCGTTCGCGCGAGAGAGAAAGCTTGGCGGTCATGAGTAAACCTTCGTTTTCCGAATTGAACACGTCGATGTCGTCCTTGGGCCAGGACAGCGGAAGCACCATCGCTTTGCGGCCATCCGACAAATAGCGCAAGCGGAAAGAGCATTCCGCAGCCAAGGAACATAGCGTCGCTGTGAAGCATGCGGCGGAAGTCGGGAACGTGCTCCCAAGAGCGTCAACGACTTCACGGTCGAGATCGACGGGATCAGTCAGGAGCCGCGCATTCAGCGCGGACCAACAGGCGAGCCAGAGAGTAGCAAAGCGAGCAGGGGGCCTCTAATCGCTCCACCTTTTTTTACAATTTGGAGACCTCGAAAATAGCCATTCATAAAAGCGGCGGTTTTTCATTTGCTTGCAGTGTAGACAGCTGTCCACGATTATCCTGCCCTCAAAGTTTCTCCCGCGGTCGCCTCCTGCGCGGCCATGATGAGTGGCTCAAGAAAGAACTCGCCGCACGCCGTTGTTTTCGTGAGATGTCGCAGATAGCTGCCAGCCGAATTAGTTATGTTGGCCCGCTCCAAAATGCAGACCATAGCGACCATTGCATTCTCCGGCCGGACAGCACCTTCGGATGCCAATCGCTCCAAGCTTTCAGAGCCAAAACTTTATCTCACCCAGCATCGGGATGAACTTGTCATTCTTGACGAAGTCCACAGGCTACCCGATCTGTTCCAGCACCTAAGGCGTCTGATCGACAAGGGCCACCGTGCCGGCCGTCGGAGCGGGCAGTTCCTGCTGCTTGCCGCTCCCTGACGCTACCCGACTTGTCTCGGGTCAGCAATGACAGCCGAAATCTGCGAATTCAGCTGAAGGGAGCGATGCCTAGACACACCGGATCAATTTCAGCTGCCTGGCTCTCACATATCTCAGGCCGGTGAAAATCCAATGGAATTTTCGGCATATTGGCCAATCAAATCAACGCGTTGTCCCCTCGGTTCCGTCGGATCGCGTTGAAGGCAGCCGCCAACGAGATTGATGAACCGCGCAAAATAGTTCGCTGGATCTTGTAACAAACTCGCCCGGGACGCCGTAGCTACTGCTGACGCTGCACAACCGGGAGATTGAGCACGATCATGGCGACCTTTGACGATTACAGCGAAACACCGCCTTCACCACTTAGGAAGACATTCATTCGCCGCCACTCCGTCGTGACCCGCATCACGCACTGGATCAACTTGCTCTGTCTCAGCTTGTTGCTGATGAGCGGCCTGCAGATCTTCAATGCACATCCGTCGCTATACTGGGGCCAGTATGGTGCCGATGCTGATCCGTCCTGGTTGTCGATCGACGCGGTCAGCGAAGGAGACAACACGCGCGGCATCCTGCGTATCGGAGATCTCACCATCACGACCACGGGCATTCTTGGGATCTCGGGCACTGGCGATGACGCTGCCGAGCGTGGCTTTCCCGCCTGGGCGACCATGCCGAGCTACCAGGATCTTGCCACAGGCCGCCGCTGGCATTTCTTCTTTGCGTGGCTCTTCGTCATCAACGGCATGGTCTACATGCTCTACGGCTTCGCGCTTGGGCACTTCCGGCGAGATCTTGCTCCGAGCGTCGAGGAAGTGTCGCCACGACATCTGCGCCAGGAGATCGCCGATCACGCGCGACTGCGTTTTCCAAAGGGCGAGAAAGCGCGCCGTTACAATGCTGCAGAAGCTCACCTACCTGATCGTCATCTTCATCATGCTGCCGCTGATGCTGGCGACGGGGCTGACCATGTCTCCTGCGATCGATGCTGGTTATCCGTTCCTGCTCGATCTCTTCGGCGGACGCCAGACGGCGCGGTCCATTCACTTCATCTGCGCGTGGTCGATCGTCGCGTTTGTGGTCGTCCACATCGTCATGGTGATCCTCTCCGGCCTCTGGAACAACATGCGCTCGATGATCACCGGTCGATATGCGATCTACACCGAGGGAGGCAAGGGATGACCTTCTCTATCACCCGCCGACGCCTGCTGATCGGCTCAGCAGCAAGCCTCGGCGCCATCGGCCTTACCGGCTGCGATGACATCGCCCAGAATTCGAACGTCCAGAACGTGCTCGAGATGGCCGAGCGCCTGACGATGGGTGGTCAGCGACTGCTGGTCTCCAGGGACAAGCTGGCGCGGGAATTTGCCGAGGCCGAGATCTCGCCGACGTTCAAGCCGAATGGCTCGACCGCCCCAGACAGTGACGAATATGCGCGGATGATCGAGACCGAATTCGCCGACTGGCGGCTGAAAGTCGATGGTCTGGTCCAGCGCCCTGTCGAACTGTCGCTCGCTGACCTTAGGCGTCTCCCGTCTCGCACGCAGATCACCCGCCATGACTGCGTTGAGGGGTGGAGCGCCATCGGCAAGTGGACAGGCACGCCGTTGGGGCCGCTGTTGCAGAGTGTCGGGCTGAAGCCCGGGGCGCGCTATGCTGTATTTCATTGCGCTGACGAACTCGAGCAGACGATGGACGGTAGCGGAACCTACTACGAGAGCATCGACCTGATCGATGCCTTCCACCCGCAGACAATCCTTGCCTATCAGATGAACGACAAGGACCTCGAGGTCGCGCACGGTGCGCCGCTGCGGCTCAGGGTCGAGCGGCATCTTGGCTACAAACACGCGAAGTACCTGATGCGGATCGAGATCAAGGACAGCTTTGCCGGTCTGTGGGGCGGCAAGGGCGGGTTCTGGGAAGATCGTGGCTACGAATGGTACGCGGGAATTTGACGAGCTCTTGGGCAATCAAGCCCCAGTGGAGGAGAAGACCATGTTGAAGTGCACTCTGGCTGCCATCGTTCTGGCGTCGGTATCGGCAATGCCGGTCCTCGCGGCGGAGACGATGATGATGTCGAAATGCGACAATGCATCGATGATGAAAATGCAGGCGCAGGTCGACGACATGAAGGATCCGATGATGAAGGAAAAGAAGGAAATGGCATCAAAGGAGATGATGATGGCCCATGATTCCATGAAGGCCAAGAAGATGGACGACTGTAAGATGCACATGGACAACGCCATGAAAAACCTCGGTAATATGTAATTATGAACCGGATCCAGGCGGTCGAGCTTCCGGCTGGATCCTCTTTCAAGCACAGCTCATTGCGAGCCGGCAGGTTTTTCAAAAGAGGTCTCGCAACGCCGGTCTTCGTGTGGCTCTCGTCGCAACGCTGAAGGGAGGTTTACAACACGCGTCTTGCTACCGCATCTGCGGAACGGCGGGCGTGATCCTCACCGCTTAAACAAGCGTAACCCTCCTATCGAAAAGGGTGGCAAAACAACGGTTGCTCATGGTGAAGAGGGGAGATATCCAGATCGTTCGGCTGGAGTGACCTTAGACAATGAGTGAGAATCTACCTTTTGATGATGAACTGGAGCGCGCTAGGGTAGCTTGGCTGTATTTCATCGGAGGGCAAACTCAGCAGGAAATTGCCCAGCGAATGAACATTACGCGGCTGAAGGTCAACAGGATCATTGGAGAGGTGCGTGAAACTGGTGCTGTTCAAGTCAATGTAAGCCTGCCGTTAACTGATTGTGTTGAGCTCGCGGAAAAAGTCTCTCAACGTTACGGTCTTGCGGATGCCGTGGTCGTACCTGACCTGAACGACTATCTTGACCAGAAGCGGGTCATCGGCGAGGCGGCTGGAACGGTTGTGAGCCAACTCATCGAAGGTCGCGGCATGGGCGTGGGGATTGGCTCTGGACGCACCTTGAGTTTTGCGGTTCGCAGTCTGAATTCCAGGCCCAAGCCTGAAAGCTGGGTCGTCAGTCTAACCGGTGGCGTGACAAGCGGCTCTGCCACCAACACTTTCGAGGTGGCAACGGCATTCGCACGTGCACTCGGCGTTGAATGCCACTACCTGACAGCACCGATTTATTGTGCCAATCCGGAAAGTCGTAACGCCCTCTTGCTGAACGACGAGCTGACAGACGTACTGGCTCGGACAGAAATCGCCGATATCGGGATCGTGTCCTGCGGGTCTTTGGCGCAAGACACTTCACTGACCCAGATCCGCGTTGTGAAGGACAACCTGGACACTGTGCTGAAGGGCGGGGCTGTCGGTGAGTTCATGGGCTGGTTCCTTGACGCGCGCGGCGATCCGATTGACCATTTTCTGAACGAATCGATAATCGCGCTGCCGCCGGACAAACTGAAACTCAAGCCCATGTCGGTTCTGGTGTCGGGTGGTATCCGCAAGATCCCGATCATCAGGGCCGTTCTTCGCGCCGGCTACGTCAACCGGCTTGTCACAAATGAAGGAGTGGCGCGGGCCCTGTTACAGGGACCGCGTTGATGACATATATCAGCGGCGTGCCTCTTCAAGTGCGGCCGTCATTGCTCGCAACGTGACAAAGGTCGAAGCCGCGCCGGGATCGATATGACCGACAGACCGCGCGCCGAGCTTGGCGGAGCGCCCGCGACGCGACTCCAAGGCGGCGGTTGCTTTCATACCGGATTCGGCACCATCCCTTGCTGCCCTCAGTACGTCGATCGAGGAACCACCGTCCTTTGCAACTTTCATAGCGGCATCGACAGCTGGCACCCAAGCGTCAACCATCGTCTTGTCGCCCGGCTCGGCGCGACCGCGATCACGAATGCCCTGGCAGGCGGCGGCGAGCCATTCTGCCATGCCAGTTCCGTCGAGATTGAGTCGCGCGCCGACAGCGGTACCGGCGCGAAGGAATGCGGTGGCATAAAGCGGGCCTGAAGAGGCCCCGACAGCGTCAAGAAAAGCCTTGGCCATACGTTTACAAACGGACTCGATTGTTTCGTCCTCTGGTGCATCCTCCAGCGCAAGCTGCACGGCCTTCCAACCGATCTCCATGGTCACACCATGATCGCCGTCGCCGATGACGCCATCGAGTTCAGACAGCCAGTTCTTTTCGGCGATGATCTGTTCGCCGACGGCATGCATCATGGCTTTAAAAACAGTGGGCGTTATATCGCCCTCGGTGATCATCTCGCGCATCTTCTCCTGCGCGGCCACTGTTGTTTCCGTCGTCTTGACGGCTTTGCGGCTGCGCGAAGCCACGCCGTCTGGCTTTTCAAGTGCACCGACAACGAGTGCAGGCGTGCGGCAAGGGTGATCAAGCAGCGCCTGCAGCGTATCGTCGAGCTTGATCAGGGTTACCGATGCCCCAGCCATCTCCAGGGATGTCGCGTACTCACCGACCCACGAGGTATGGATCTGGATATCAAGCGCATCGAGCCGCTGCTTGACGCGCCGGAAGATGACGTAAAGCTCGATCTGCGACGTGGCGCCAAGGCCGTTGACCAGTACTGCGACGCGGTCGCCGGCCGCGATCTCAAGCTCCTTCAGGATTGTATCCAGGAGCTCGTCCGTGACCTCATCGGCTGTCGCAAGCTTCTGGCGGCGGATGCCGGGTTCCCCATGGAGTCCCATGCCAATCTCCATCTCGTCGTCGCCGATGGTGAAGTTTGGCTTGCCGGTTTGTGGCAGCGAGCATGGGCTGAGCGCGACGCCCATTGAGCGCGTGGCGTCGTTTGCCGCGCGGGCCAATGCCTCAACACGCACGAGAGGCTCGCCCAAATCAGCAGCAGCGCCGGCAATCTTGAAGACGAAAAAGTCGCCGGCGATGCCACGGCGCTCTGATTTTCGCTCGAACGTGGCGGAGGCAATATCATCGGCGACTGCCACATGGCGTATCGCGATACCTGCCTGCTCAAGCTCCTCTGCAGCCATTGTAAAATTCAGGACGTCACCGGTGTAGTTACCGTAAAGCATGAGGATCCCGACGCCGCCATCAGCTGCGCGCGAGGCCTCGACAATATGCGACGGGGAGGGCGACGCAAAAACGTTGCCGACGGCGGCGGCATCGGCGAGGCCGCGGCCCACATACCCGGCGAAAGCTGGCTCGTGGCCAGACCCGCCACCGACAACGATGCCCACCTTGCCGTCACGCGGGCCATCAACAGCTACGACGGCGCGCCCGGTTTCGCCTTCGACGCGGAGTATGTCTGGGTGCGCGCCCACCATTCCCTCGATCATCTCGGCAATGATGTTTTCCGGCGCATTGATCAGCTTTTTGGTTTTCACGTCTTGGTTCATTCTATTTTCTTTCGTCAGATCGATGCAGTCTGCGCACGTCAAGCGTCGCGGCGAAGATAGCGTCGGGAGATGGCGTCGAAGGAAATGGCGAGAACGACGATCACACCCGAGACAATCCCTTGCCAATAGGGCGACACGCCGAAGAGCACGATGATATTCTCGATGATGGCGATGATGCCAGCACCGAAGATTGCGCCGATCGGACTACCGATGCCCCCTGTCGTGGCAACGCCGCCGATGACCGACGCCGCGATCGGGGCAAGCACCCAGGTCTCGCCAATGGAAGGCTGGGCTGTGCCAAGGCGGGTGACCATCAGGACGCCGGCAAGCGCGGCAATTGCGCCGGCGGTGGTGAAAACCAACTGACGGACCTTGTCGACCTTGATGCCGAGCATGCGTGCACCGGCCTGATTGTTGCCAATCGCATACATGTAGCGACCAAACGGCGTCTTCAACATGACAAACGTAGCAATGGCCAATGCTACGATCATGATAACAAAGGGCACAGGGACGCCGAAAACGTCGCCACGACCGAGGTACTGTACCTCACGGGGGATGCCGGTAATGGCGACGCCGCGGGTCAGAACCAGATTGGCGCCACCGAAAATCCCCGCGGTACCAATGGTGAGAACCAGCGAATGCAGCCGCAAGATGGTCACCAGAAGGCCGTTTAGAAGCCCCAAGCACGCGCCGAGGATAATGGCGAGCAGCATGGCGGTGTAGGGTTCGATGCCCAGTCGCATCATCAGGATGCCGGCGATGACGCCGCAGAGGCCGCCGATCACGCCGAGGGACAAGTCAAGTTCGCCAAGCACCATCAGCATGGACTGGGCGATCGTGATGAGCCCAACGAAGGCCAGCCCGCGCGCGATGACAGAAAGGTTATAGGGTGTGAGGAAATAAGGAGACGCTAGCGCTGACAGCACGAAAATCACCGCCAGCGCGACGAAGACGCCGGCGAGAGGGCTGCGTGTCAGAAGCGCGAGGGATTTAGTTTGCATTGGCTTTCGCCTCCGTGCCGAAGATGGCGCCTACGAGTGTTTCATTGTTCGTACCGGCCGTGTCGAACAGCCCAGTTACGCGGCCATGGTGCATGGTGATGATGCGACTTGCGCATTTTTTCAGTTCATCGAGCTCGGAGGAGACCAGGATGACACCTACACCCTCTTCTGCCAGACCCTTCATGATCCGGTAGATCTCGGTCTTGGTGCGGATGTCGATGCCCTTGGTCGGCTCGTCGAATATCAGCACGCGCGGCCTTGTTGACATGGCGCGACCGATGATGGCTTTTTGCTGATTGCCGCCAGACAGTTGGGAAATGCGCTTGCCCATGCCGGCAGTGCGAATGCCGTATTCGTCGATGATTTTCTGGACCGCCTCGCGTTCACGCCCGCTACTGATTCCAAACGTCCCCTTTGTCAGGGAAAGGATCGAGATCCCGATATTCTCCCTCAGTGACAGAAGCGGGAAGATGCCGTGATGCTTGCGCTCCTCCGAGAGATAGAGCATGCCGTTGTCAACAGAGGCTGACGTGTCGTTGAGCTTCCAATGTGCACCGTCGACCGTAACGGCACCGCTCTTTGCTTTGAGGAAGCCGAATATCGTCTGCATGACTTCGGACCGTCCTGCGCCTACCAGTCCAGCAAATCCGAGGATCTCGCCGTGGCGAAGCTCGAAACTGACATCCTGGAAGCGAGCTCCGGAAAGCCCGCTTACATTCATGATCGTTTCCGCGGTCGGAACATCCGGCCTGAAATGTTCCTCGAAAGCGACGTCGCGTCCAGACATGGACCGGATCAGATCAGTTTCGGATATGTCCGCAGTCTTGCCGCTTTCAATCTTCTCGCCGTTACGCAACACAGTGTAGTCGTCGCCGATTGCGAAGACTTCGTCCATCTTATGACTGATGAACACGATGGCATGGTTCCGGTCAAGCAGACCACGGATCACCTTGAAAACGCGTTCCACCTCTACGCGGGTCAAGGATGATGTCGGCTCATCGAGGATCAGGACCTTCATGTCGCCATTGGTGCAGGCGCGTGCGATCTGCAATAGTTGCTGGTCGGAGACAGAGATGTTCGCGACAAGATCGCGCGGGTCGGCTTCAATGCCAAAACGCTGCAAATAAATCCTTGCTTCTTTGATCAGTGCTGCACGGTCGACGAGAAAACCGCCATGGCCCGTCCTGTCGAACGGCATGAAAAGGTTCTCGGCAACGCTCATTTGCGCGAAAAGGTTAAGTTCCTGCGGTACGTAGGCTATGTTCTTATAAAGCGTCGGCTCGGTGAGCGGATTGCGACCGTCGATCACGATTTCACCCCGTGTCGCACGGTCTGTACCCGTCAGGATCTTGACGAGCGTAGACTTGCCGGCGCCATTTTCTCCAGCGAGAACATGTGTGCGGCCGAGTTCGATCGAGAGGTCGACATTGTTGAGCGCGGTCACGCCAGGAAAATCCCGGCCGAGGCCACGCGTTTCAAGATAGGCCATGGGGCACCTCAGCGCCGTGATAAGATGAAAGTGGCGCGGGGTGGCCCCGCGCCGCGTGCCGGTTTGCTTTGGCCACCTCAGCCGCCGACGTTTTCCTTGGTGAGGAAGGCATTGCCGGTGTCGAGGTAGCCGGGGACCTTGGCGCCGGTCGCCTGTGCCCAGAGCAGCATGACGGACCAGTACCCCTGGAGTTCCGGCTGCGAGGCGGATGAACTGTCGGCGACGCCGTTACGGATCATCTCCAGCATTTCGGGCAGGTTGTCGAGACCCACGAGAGTAACCTTGCCTTGTTTGCCGGCTTCAACAATCGCCTGGCCAATGCCGATCGGGCCGGCTGCGTCAGAGGCGACCCATCCCTTCAAGTTCGGGTTGGCCTGCATGATGGCGGATGCCTGCTGCTGTGCCGTCTCGATGCTGTCGTTGTCGATGCCTTCGGCAACAACCTTGATTTCAGGGTGTTCGGCGAAGACCTTGCGGTGGCACTCAGCGCGGATCGAATGGTTCGGCGCAGTCGGCACACCCTGCATGATCGCAACTTCGCCCTTGCCGCCCAGAACCTCGACGAGGCGGCGGGCCGCAATCTTCGCCTGTTCGCAGAAATCTGAACCGATATAGGGGATCGCCATGCCTTCCGGTGGAACGGAATCGAAGATTACCAGCGGGACTTTCTGGCCTTGGGCTTCTTCAAGCGACGCGCGGTTTCCTGAGGGGTCGAGGAGGTCCAGCGCCAACCCATCGGGCTGGGTGGCAAGGGCGCTGTCGATGATTTGGTTCTGCTGGACGACATCAGCTGACTGTGGCGCGGAATAGATGACTTCGACGTTGGACCCTGTCTGTGCCTTGATGGCGGCGGCAGCGGCTTTCGCGCCCTCGTTGACCTTGTCGAACCACGGGTGCACGACCTTCGGCACGATTACAAAGCGGTAGGCGTCCTTCTTCGTCGTCCCTTCCGCGTCCTGTGTATGGCCGACGGCCGGCAGTGCAAGCGCAGTCGCACATGCCAGCATGATAGCAAGCTTCTTCATGAAAACCTCCCTTGGAATAGGCGAAATCCTCCCGCCTATATTGATCGTACGACGGTCTTTGCTTGGCTCACTCCCCCAAACGCAAAGCCCACATCTATCGATACAGATGTAAATTAATAAATACAAGAGTAATTTTGCCGTTTCCTCGTTTGGTTAGATCTTGACTTGCATCGTGCTGGGGCGCTGCGCGTCAGGATGGACGTCACGATCTTCAGTTTCGTGTTGCAATGTCTCTAGCCGACTGGGCAGTTGAATTGACTGCGAAACGTGATTTGGGCTCGGCTGCGAAAGTCGGTTTTACCGAAGCGGCGCGTTCTCTGATCCAGCTCGATAGGCTGAGAGGCGAGATGCCATCAAAGACAATAGAGCGTCGTCAGTGATAACAGCGGCGCAGGCGCCATCACGACAACCCCGAGCTTAAAAACGGCCGTCGCGCTAACCGTGATACGCTCGCGTATCTAGACAGACAGCCAAGGGATTGTCGTGAGCGAGCCTGTCACCGACAGGTTTGGACGCCAATCAACACGGCGCCGGCTGGCTGAAACAGACGATCTGGTCGTGGAGATAGCGCATGATAGCGGTTTTGGCTCTACCGAACGTACCATGCCTTCAGGCAACGCACAGCAGGTGCGCCACGGCGGTACCGCAGGGTGCGGATAAGACAGCTGGACACCGTCACAGCCTGAGTCACTCCGACTCGCAGGCCGAACCTGGATACCTTTTTGCGCTCTCGGCGTCACGGTAGAAGCGGCGATAGAGACGAGCGGCATCGGTCTCAAGGTTTCGAGATGGACCCAAGTGGGGCATCGAGACACGATTTCCCATGCTTATCTGGAACGAAAGCTTTGACCAACAGTTAGTCGGAAAGTTCCCAGGGAGGCATGATCATGGCGGCACACCGTGCTCAGTGGAAAGGTCACATCAAGATCGGTGAGATTAGCTGCGGCGTGGGGCTTTACACTGCCGCGTCGACATCCGACCGCATCTCGTTCCGGACGATCAACAAGGCGACGGGTAACCCCGTCAGACGCGAATTTGTGGATAGCGAAACCGAAGAGACAGTCGAGCGCGAAAAGCAGGTCAAAGGATTTGAAATCGAAAGTGGTGAGTACATCATGATCGACCCCGAGGAGGTGACAGCCGTCATTCCGGAATCCGATAAGATGCTGGATATCGAAGCTTTCCTTCCCAGTTCAGAGGTTGACGACGTCTACTTCGACAAGCCCTATTATCTCGTTCCTACCGACGATGTCGCCGAAGACTCTTTTGCTGGTCTGCGCGACGCCATGCGTAAGGCCAACGTCACTGCCATTGCAAGGACCGTGCTGTTCCGGCGCATGCGCACAGTCCTGATCCGCGCCCACGGCCGCGGGTTGATCGCAACAACACTCAATTTCGATTACGAGGTGCGCTCATCGAAGGAAGCATTCAAGGCTGTTCCCCAGATCAAGGTGGAAGGCGAAATGCTCGAGCTCGCCAAGCACATCATCGGCACGAAGAAGGGCGACTTCGACCCGGCCACCTTCGATGACCGGTACGAAAAGGCTCTCGCAGATCTGGTGAAGGCCAAGGCGGAAGGCCGATCTTTGCCCAAACCCAAGCCCGTACAGGTTTCGAAGCCGAACGACCTACTCAAGGCGCTGCGTGAAAGCGCTGGGATGGGCGGGAAGGGGCAGACCGGGGAGAAAACCAAAGCGTCCACTCCCAACGCCGC
>UCIT01000138.1 GCA_900472625.1 Hyphomicrobiales bacterium
CGCGCCGGGAGGTCCGCATGAAGGAAAGCCAGATCCACAAGGCTGTCGTCGCGCACTGGAAGGCTCTTGCCCTGCCTGGGACACTCGTTGCCACCATCCCGAACATGGGAGCCATGGGTCAGCACGGGCTGACCAAAGGGTTGCCAGACCTTATCCTGATTGGTCCGTCACTTCACGGCTATCTGGAACTCAAGACAGAGACCGGGAAGCTCACGGGACCGCAGCGCGACTTTCAGTCCATCTGCATCGCCAGAGGGATTCCGTTCTACGTCACCTACGGCCGAGACCAGCCTATTCAACTGCTCGAAGAGCTTGGGCTCGTCAGGAGGGCTGCATAGTGGCCGATCTCCCTTGCATGCCGTTCTGGACCGACGCCTATCTGGCCGACACCCAGCACCTCACGACCGAAGAGCATGGCGCCTATCTGCTGCTTCTCTTTCAGGCATGGCGCTCGCATGACTGCTCCCTAGCCGACGACGACGACATGCTGTCACGTCAGGCAGGCGTTTCCATCGCCAAGTGGAAGGTGATGAAGCCGATCATCATGTCCTTCTGGAGGCTCGATAAGCGTCGGAAAAGATGGGTGCAGAAGCGGCTCAAAATTGAGCGCGAAAAAGCGACAGTCAAAAAGGCTAAAGCACGCGATAGCGCCGCAAGCCGTTGGAAAGACAGAGAAAAGGGTGATGCGAACGCATTGCGAACGCAATGCTACCCTGAACCTAATCCTGAACCTATCGAAAAACCTACAAAAGGTTTTTCTCAGGGCGCTCACGCGCCGAAAAAAACTCCTCGTCAAAAAATGTTGGAAGGGATCCACAATGGCTGATCTAGTCCCGAACGATATCTTCGAACGCCTTCCAGAGCGGTACCAGCGCCGAGCGCGCGACATTGCCACCCGTGTTTCAGAACTGAAGCTGTTGCTCAAGCGGTGCGACCTGATCGCCATCGTCGATGCGGCAACAAGGCTTCAAGGCCAGCTCCGTTGGCAGCCTGAAACCGACCACGAGGCATTCGGCACTGAGTTTCGGGTAGCCTGCGAAGACCTGCCCGAATGGGCTGTCTCCGAAGCCACGAACGATTTCCTCGCCGGTAGGGTCGCAAATCACACGGGTCAGTTCATGCCGACGTGTGCCGAGTTCGCCCGCCATGCCCGTTCCGTGGTGCTGCCATTCCTCACCGAGATGTCGATCCTGCGCCGTGAGGCCGAGCAGCTATTCGAGCGGGCCGAAGACGAGCGCCGCCGCGATCAGATAGCGATCGAGCGCGCCAGACC
>UCIT01000035.1 GCA_900472625.1 Hyphomicrobiales bacterium
GTTCGCGATCGCCTGGGCGGCGTCAGGACGCTCCGTATCTGCACCTTGTTCGCGATCGCGGGCATGCTGCTTGCCGGCTTTGCGCCGAATGCGGAGATCGCCATCCTCGGTTTTGCCTTTTGCGGCATCGGTATCTCCAACATGGTACCGATCGCGTTCTCGGCAGCCGGCAATATTCCGCATCTGAAGGCGGGTATCGGTATCTCGGTCGTCACAACCATGGGCTATTCCGGCATGCTGGTGGCGCCGTCGGCGATCGGCTTCGTGGCGGAGCATGTCGGCTTTTCCGTCGTGTTCATCGCGCTGCCGGCGCTTCTCCTCGTCGTGCTGGCGCTCTCCAACCTGGCGCGCTACGCCGACGGCATTTCCGGTGGCGGTCACTGACAGACGTCAAACAAAGTGATGGATGCCGCGGGTTGACAAGCGGGCGGGCATGATCCACCTGAAAGACACGAAATTTAAGGGTTCAAGAGCTCTATCCATGTCTTCAGCTACGGATTTTGATCCGAAACCGCGCCGCGCATCTGTAGCCGTCGATGTCGGCGGCGTCATCGTCGGCGGCGGCGCGCCCGTCGTCGTCCAGTCGATGACCAATACGGATACGGCCGATATCGACGCGACGGTGGCCCAGGTGGCCGCCCTGTTCAAGGCCGGATCCGAGCTCGTGCGCATTACCGTCGATCGCGACGAAAGTGCTGCCGCCGTGCCGCGCATTCGCGACCGGTTGCTGCGCCTTGGCATGGATGTGCCTTTGGTCGGCGACTTCCACTATATCGGCCACAAGCTGCTTGCCGATCATCCCGATTGCGCCGAGGCGCTGGCGAAGTACCGCATCAATCCCGGCAATGTCGGCTTCAAGGACAAGAAGGACAAGCAGTTCGGCGACATCATCGAGATGGCGATCCGTCACGACAAGCCGGTGCGTATAGGCGTCAACTGGGGTTCGCTCGATCAGAAACTGCTGACGGCGCTGATGGACCAGAACTCGGCTGCCGGCTCGCCTCTGTCGGCGCGGCAGGTGACCCGCGAGGCGATCGTGCAGTCGGCGTTGATCTCGGCCAATCTGGCCGAAGAGATCGGTCTGCCGCGCAATCGCATCATCCTGTCGGCCAAGGTCAGCCAGGTGCAGGACCTGATCGCCGTCTATTCGATGCTGTCTGAGCGCTCCGACCACGCGCTGCATCTCGGCCTCACCGAAGCCGGCATGGGCTCGAAGGGCATCGTCGCCTCGTCGGCGGCCATGAGCTATGTGCTGCAGCATGGCATCGGCGATACGATCCGCGTGTCGCTGACACCGGAGCCGAATGGCGACCGCACCCGCGAAGTGCAGGTCGCACAGGAAATCCTGCAGGTCATGGGGTTCCGCCAGTTCATTCCGGTCGTCGCTGCTTGTCCCGGCTGTGGGCGTACGACGTCGACGGTGTTCCAGGAGCTGGCGCAGAACATCCAGAACGACCTGCGCAAGAACATGCCGGTGTGGCGCGACAAGTATCCGGGTGTTGAGGCGCTCAACGTCGCGGTCATGGGCTGCATCGTCAACGGTCCGGGCGAGAGCAAGCATGCCGATATCGGTATTTCGCTGCCGGGAACGGGTGAGAGCCCGTCGGCGCCTGTCTATATCGACGGGCAGAAGGCGATGACGCTGCGCGGTCCGAACATCGCCGGCGATTTCGAGGCGCTGGTCGCCGATTACATCGAAAAGCGCTTCGGCCAGAGCAGGACAGCGGCGGAGTAATCCGCGCCGCGCCCAAAATCATATCCCGTCAGATGCGGCTGGTCAGAAGCTTCAGGCCGGCAAAGCAGTAGGACGCCGCCATCGCGCCTTCGATCCAGCGGCGAAGACCGCGATAGATTCTCAGTGCCTGTGGTGTCGAGAACAGCACGGCATATCCCATGAAGACGATGAAGCCGGTTGTCGTGCAGATGGCGATGATCAGCCCGGCAACCGACGCCGGCGCGCCCTGCGGCATGCCGAGCGCGATGATCGCCAGCCAGGCAAAGATCGCCTTCGGATTGGTGACGTGGATGCCGTAGCCGCGCAGCAGCAGTGCGCGGGTAGAGAGGTTTTTCGGCGCGCTCGCCTGCGGCATGTCATCGCCAGAGCGAACGGCCCTGAATGCCTTGTAGGCGAGATAGAGCAGATAGAGGCCACCGAAAATCTTCAGGATCTCAAGCGCGATCGCGTAGGTGTTGAGAAGGGTGGCGAGCCCAAGCGCCGCGGCGCAGGCCCATGTGAACGATCCGGCGAAAATGCCGAGCGAGATCGTCATCCCGGCCTTGCGCCCATGCATCATCGAGGTCGAGACGATCGCCATGATGGCCGGACCGGGACTGATGACCGCGATGATGTAAGCGAGATAGGCGGGAAGGATCTGCGGGAGGTAGCTGAGGGTGTCGTGCATGGCGCGTCTCTGTTCGGCCGGCCGCTCGGTGGAATGCGGCGCCCAAGCGCTATCCTAAGCCTGCGATCCCGCGTGCCACAAGAGCGCGCAGCCTCCGTGGGGGTCGGAATCTTGTCTCCGTGACGCTTTTCAGCTCTTGCGTTCGGCGATGAAGCGGGCGGCCTTGGCCAGAACCGACGCAGCGTCGCCATAGGGGCGCAGGAGCGCTTCGGCTTCCCGCACATGGCCCGACAGTGTCGCTTCCGCCCAGGCCATGCCGTGCAGCCCCACCAGCGTGCCCTTGCCGCGCCCGGCGTCCTTGCCTGTTGCCTTGCCCATGGTGGCGCTGTCGGCCGTCAGGTCGAGAATGTCGTCGGCCAGCTGGAATGCGAGACCGATGCGCTCGCCGAAGCGGCGAAGCGTCGCGCGATCCTCGGCGGAGGCGCCGGCCACGATGGCGCCGGCCTCGCAGGCGAAGCGGATGAGCGCGCCTGTTTTCATCGCCTGCAGCGTCACGATACCGGCTTCATCCGGCGCCTGCTTTTCGGCTGCGAGATCAAGCGCCTGTCCGCCGGCCATGCCGCCGATGCCGGAGGCCCTGGCCAGCGCCAGGATCAGCGCCAGCTTGCCGGCTTCAGGGAGGCCTTCCGTCGCGGCGATGATGTCGAAGGCGTAGGTTAGCAGGCTGTCGCCGGCAAGGATGGCGGTCGCCTCGTCGAAGGCGATGTGCACGGTCGGCTTGCCGCGGCGCAGGTCGTCGTCATCCATGGCAGGAAGGTCGTCGTGGACGAGGGAATAGCAATGGACGCATTCGAGCGCGGCGCCGACCCGCATTGCCACATCCCTGTCGCCGCCGAGCATCGCCGCCGTCTCGACCACCAGGAATGGCCGTAGCCGCTTGCCGCCGTTTAATACAGCATAGTGCATCGCTGCGCGCAGATGCTCCGGCCGTGCCGTCTCGTCGTCCAGCACGTCTCGCGAAAGCAGCATGTCGAGCACGGCTTCAATCTCGCGGGCGTTGCCGGCCAGTCGGCTCTCGAATGTTTCAGAATGCGCGTCCATGCGGCGTTGTTTGGCATGAGCGGCGCGCCGCTTGCAACGGAATTGTCGATGGAGCGGTGAAGATTTCCTTTGTGTCTGGCAAAGGCAGTTTTCAGGCGGTATGGAGGATGGGGGAACGACAATGGGTCAGGGGAATTGGACATAGCGCCGGAGAGAGACGACAGCGAGGCGGAGCCGTTCTACCGGCGTGCCTTTCTTTGGCTGAAGGGCCGCTCGATCATGATGCGTATCGTTCTTGGTGTCGCCGCCCTGCTGGTTTTGCCCTATGTGCTGATCTTCCTCTATCTGCTGCCCTTTATCCATCCGGTCTCGACGTTGATGCTGCGCGATCTGGCCTCGTTGCGCGGCTATGACCGGCAATGGGTGTCGATCGACGATATCTCGCCTGTACTCGTACAATCGGTGATGATGTCGGAAGATGGCCAATACTGTTTTCACGGCGGTGTCGACTGGGGCGAGATGCGGATGCTGGTCACCGACACGCTGCGCGGTCAGTCGACGCGCGGCGGCAGCACGATCCCGATGCAGACGGCGAAGAACCTGTTCCTGTGGAACAGCCGCTCCTTCGTGCGCAAGGCGATGGAACTGCCGCTGGCGGTGGCCGGCGATTTCGTCTGGTCGAAGCGGCGGCTGATGGAGATCTATCTCAACATCGCCGAATGGGGGCCGGGAATCTACGGCATCGAAGCCGCTGCGCGCTACCACTTCAAGGTTCCGGCCTCGAAGCTGAGCAGCCGGCAGGCGGCACTGCTGGCGGTGTCACTGCCCAATCCGATCGACCGCAACGCCGGCAAGCCGGGCCGCGGCTTGCGCCGGCTTGCCGCCGTGATCGAGCGGCGGGCGCGGGGCTCTGGCGATTACGTCAGATGTATTTATGACTGACATCAGAAGATGTGGTTGGTCGCCTTCGATCTGATCTGATCTGACATGTTTGACGGACAGGAGAGAACCAATGGACAAACTGACGCTCTACATCGGCAACAAGAACTATTCGTCGTGGTCATTTCGTCCATGGATCGCGCTGACGGCAGCAGGCATTCCGTTCGAGGCGGTGCTCGTCCCCTTCGACAATGCCGCTGGCAATCCACGCTTCAAGGAATTCTCGCCGACCGGCCAGGTGCCGTTGCTGCAGCATGGCGACGTCAAGGTCTGGCAGTCCTTGGCGATCATCGAATATGTGGCCGAACTGTTTCCGCAGGCCGGTCTCTGGCCGAAAGAGCGCGACAAGCGGGCCGTGGCGCGTGCCGTATCGATGGAAATGCTTTCGGGTTTCCGGGCACTGCGCAATGCCTGCCCGATGAACATCCGCCGGCCGAAGGGAAAAATCGTGCTGGCGGACGGCGTGATGGCCGACGTGGCTCGGATCGAGACGATCTGGCGCGACCTGCGGGCGCATTCCGGCGGGCCGTTCCTGTTCGGTGGGTTCTCCGGCGTCGATGCCATGTTCGCGCCTGTCGTCAATCGCTTCGAGACATATGATCTCGTGACATCAAGCGATACATTGAGCTATATGAGCGCGATGAAGGCCCATCCTGCGTGGAAGCCCTGGGAGGAGGCGGCGCTTGCCGAGCCCTGGATCGTCGAGGAAGACGAGGTCTGATCCGAGATTCATCTGAATCTCAAAAAATAAAGCTGGGGACTGGTCAAGCCCCGCAGAGGCATGTATAAGCGCGCAAAATTTCCGAAATCGCGACACGTCGTTTCGGCCGCCATTCTGGCCGTTGGATGTGTTCGCCTGTGAAGTGGAGTAATTAAAATGGCTGTACCGAAGAGAAAAACAAGCCCGTCCAAGCGCGGTATGCGCCGCTCTGCTGACGCGCTCAAGACTGCTACCTACGTTGAAGACAAGAACTCCGGCGAACTGCGCCGTCCGCACCATATCGATCTGAAGACCGGTATGTATCGCGGCCGTCAGGTTCTGACGCCGAAGGAAAGCGCATAATTTCTTTATGCGTCCTGCTTCAGCAGACATCACAAGGTCGGCTATGTGCCGGCCTTTTTCGTTTCAGCGACAATATATTGTCTGACGACTTGATGTGACCCCGCGGTTTGCGGCACTATTCTTCCACCGAGGGAGAATTCTGCCAGATGTTCAATGCTATTCCGCTGATGGTCGTTCCTTTTATTCTCTATAATCTTGCAATGGTCGGATTGATGGGCAGCGGCGGGCTTCCCGCGCTTCACAACGACCTTTTCGTTCTATCGATGATCTCGGGTGCGATCTGGAGCATGTCGCTCGGCGATCTGTTCATCGTCGTGGCGCTGGTGGTGCTGTTTTTCGAGATCTTGCGGGCAACCACCAGTTCGCGTGGCAGTCTCGTCAATCACATGCTGTCGATGATCGTTTTCATCGCATTCCTCGTGGAATTCCTGCTTGTCCAGGACGCTGCGACGCAAGTGTTCTTCATTTTGCTGACGATCGCCCTGATCGACGTGATCGGCGGCTTCGCCGTGTCGATCCGAAGTGCCGGGCGCGATGTGTCGATCGGGCTGTGAAGTTAAGGCAAATCCCCTCGGGCCGCCGGGCCGGAGGGGTGTCTGGATGCGAAGGATCGCTTAGAGGCTGTCGAGCTTGCTCTGAAGGGCGCGCAGCTGTTCCTTGAGCTCATCGATGTCCTTGGCTTCGGCCTTACGGCCTTCCTTGGCTGCCGTCGGCGCCTTGAACGGCGAGAACATCTGCATCGCCTGCTGGAACATCTCAGTGTTGCGGCGCACCTGGTCTTCGACCATCTGCATCGGCAACGCCAGGTTCTTGGTCAGCGGCGTCTCACCGAAGGCGCGGGTCACCTGTTCGCGCATCTGCACCTGCTGTTCGGTAAAGGCGCGCATGGAGTGTTCGAGAAAGCTTGGAACCACCATCTGCATCTGGTCGCCGTAGTAGGTGATCAGCTGGCGGAGAAACGAGATCGGCAGCAGCGTATTGCCCGTCTTCGATTCCTGCTCGAAGATGATCTGCGTCAGTACGGAATGGGTAATATCGTCGCCACTCTTGGCGTCCTGTACGGTAAAATCCTCCCCCTTCTTCACCATCTCCGCCAGGTCTTCCAAGGTCACGTAGGTGCTGGTGCCCGTGTTGTAGAGGCGGCGATTGGCGTATTTCTTGATCGCGATCTGACCCTCATTCTTCGCCATACGAATCTCCCAAAGTCCGTCTGATTGTCATTGAAATTCCTCCACTTGGGAGTGTAGACGCAAAAGAAGCCCGGTGACAATCTCTTTGTGCGATGCGGCAAGCCGCTTTTGCAACGTGCATAATTGGCGGATGTGCGTGTTTTCGAAAATTCGCGGATACGCGCTTGCCGTTTGACTCGGGGATGAAGCTTTGTCAGTTTCAACCCATATGTCGTGGAGCTAATGAGGAGGTCTTCATGTCCAGCCCATCTATCGTCATCGCCAGTGCGGGCCGCACGGCCGTCGGCTCTTTCAATGGCGCTTTCGCCACTGTTCCCGCACATGAATTGGGCGCGGCTGCGGTCAAGGGTGCGCTGGAGCGAGCGGGCGTGGATGCGGCCGAAGTGGACGAGGTGATTCTTGGCCAGGTGCTGCCGGCAGGCGAGGGACAGAACCCGGCGCGACAGGCGGCGATGAAGGCCGGCGTGCCGAAGGAGGCGACCGCCTGGGGCATCAATCAGCTCTGCGGCTCGGGCCTTCGTGCGGTTGCGCTCGGCATGCAGCAGATCGCGCTCGGCGACGCCAAGATCATCGTTGCCGGCGGCCAGGAATCGATGTCGATGGCGCCGCATGCCGCGCATCTGCGTGGCGGCACCAAGATGGGCGACATGAAGATGATCGATACGATGATCAAGGACGGTCTGACCGACGCCTTCTACGGGTACCACATGGGTGTCACGGCCGAAAATATCGCGCGTCAGTGGCAGCTTTCGCGCGAGGATCAGGACATGTTCGCGGTGTCCTCGCAGAACAAGGCCGAAGCGGCGCAGAAGGCGGGGCGCTTCGCCGACGAAATCATTCCCTACGTCATTCAGGGCCGCAAGGGCGACGTCACCGTCGATGCCGACGAGTATATCCGCCATGGCGCGACCATGGAGGCGATGACGAAGCTGCGGCCGGCCTTCGACAAGGAGGGCACGGTGACGGCGGCCAACGCATCCGGGCTCAACGATGGTGCTGCGGCGGCCGTGCTGATGACGGAAGCTGAAGCCTCGCGTCGTGGCATCCAGCCGCTGGCACGCATCGTTTCCTGGGCAACCGCGGGCGTCGATCCGCAGATCATGGGCACGGGGCCGATCCCGGCCTCGCGCAAGGCGCTGGAGAAGGCTGGGTGGTCGGTCGGCGATCTTGATCTGGTGGAGGCCAACGAGGCTTTCGCGGCGCAGGCTTGCGCCGTCAACCGCGATCTCGGCTGGAACCCTGATATCGTCAACGTCAATGGCGGGGCAATCGCCATCGGTCACCCGATCGGTGCTTCCGGCGCGCGCGTGCTCAACACGCTGCTGTTCGAGATGAAGCGCCGCGGCGCGAAGAAGGGACTTGCGACATTGTGCATCGGTGGCGGTATGGGAGTCGCCATGTGCTTCGAGGCACTTTAATAGCCTGCATTTCATGTCTTGATCGAGCTCCGAGGAATAGCGGGGCCTTACACAAGGGGAGCGGAACATGAGCAGAGTTGCTGTTGTCACCGGCGGTACGCGCGGCATTGGTGCGGCGATATCGCTGGCGTTGAAGAATGCCGGCTATCAGGTTGCCGCGAACTATGCCGGCAACGACGAAGCCGCCAAGGCTTTCCACGAGGAAACCGGCATCCCGGTGTTCAAATGGGACGTTTCGGACTATTCCGCCTGCACCGAGGGGCTTGCGCGAGTGGCGGCAGAGATCGGTCCGGTCGATGTGCTGGTGAACAATGCCGGCATCACCCGTGACACGATGTTCCACAAGATGACGCCACAACAGTGGCACGACGTGATCAACACCAATCTCACCGGCCTGTTCAACATGACCCATCAGGTATGGACCGGCATGCGTGAGCGCAGCTTCGGGCGGATCGTCAACATCTCATCGATCAACGGTCAGAAGGGCCAGATGGGACAGGTGAATTATTCCGCGGCCAAGGCCGGCGATCTCGGTTTCACCAAGGCACTGGCGCAGGAGGGCGCCGCCAAGAATATCACGGTCAACGCCATCTGCCCGGGCTATATCGGCACCGAAATGGTGCTGGCAGTGCCGGAGAAGGTGCTGAACGAGCGGATCATTCCACAGATCCCGGTCGGACGTCTTGGCGAGCCCCAGGAGATCGCGCGCTGCGTGGTGTTTCTGGTGTCCGACGACGCCGGCTTCATCACCGGCTCGACGCTGAGCGCCAATGGCGGGCAGCTGTTCGTCTAGGTCGCGCCTAAGGAGAGCGGCATCAGCTTAGCGGATCGAACCGGTGAGCTGGCCGTCGCGACCATCGATCCGCTGCGACTGCTCATGCGGCGTCTTGCCGGCGTCGTAAGGATTGAGCGAGGCTGCGTAGGTGGCGAGCGCAATCGTCAGGATCGCTGCCGCGCCGATAATTCTGGTCATTTCTCTTCTCCCAGGGCCGATCGGCGCATTTCTGCTCCCGACCGGTGTCTGAATTGGGGCAAATTCTGGGAATTATTCGGTCATTCAACCGTTCGGATAATGCCGGTTCCTGACCTTGACCGGCACCTTGCGGATGGCCTGGTTTTGCATGCGCAGTGCTGCCGTCGCGATGGTGATAAAGGCCGACGCGATCAGGATAGCGGCGGCCGAATTCAGGATGATCTGAGCCATGGACTTGTCCTCTCAAGGGCGCGGTCGAAATGTCGATTGCGCTGTTCTTGAAAGCAATATGCGCCTGCGGTCGCCGTGTAGCTAGGCCGTGCTTAGGCGACCGATCGTCAACGTCGTGTTGACGATCGGAGTATTGCGGTCACGCAGGCTCGCCGCTTATCCAGGTCTGCTTTACCTCAATGCCATCGGTCATGTGCACGAGATCGGCGCGCAGGCCGGGGGCGAGGCGGCCGCGATCGGCGATACCGAGGAAGCGCGCCGGATACAGCGTCGCCATACGCAGGGCTTCGGCCAACGACAGGTCGAGATAGGTTATGCCGTAGCGGATCGCCGAGGCCATATCGACGTCGGAACCAGCCAGCGTGCCATCCGACAGAACCAGCTTCGAGCAGAAGCCGCCAGTCTCGCGACGAACGGTGCGGCCGTTGAGCCTAAAGCTGTTTTCCTTCGAGCCGACCAGCGACATCGCGTCGGTCACGAAGAACAGCTTGCCTTCGCCGCGCTTGGCTCGCAGCGCTGTGCGCAGCGCCTTGGGATCGACATGGTGGCCGTCGGCGATGATGCCGCACCAGACGGCGGGGTGGTCGAGTGCCGCCCCCACCAGGCCCGGCGTGCGATGGCCGAGCTGGCTCATGGCGTTGAACAGGTGGGTGACGCCGCGAGCGCCGGCATCGAAGCGGGCTTCCGCCGCCTCGCTGGTGCAATCGGAATGGCCGATGCTGACGATGACGCCTGCCTCCGACAGCGCGCGCACCTGCTTTTCGGTCACCTGCTCGGCGGCCATGGTCACCAGCAGCGTGCCGATCGCCTGTGCGGCCTTGGTAAGCGCGCTGACGTCGCTGTCTTCGACCGGGCGCATCAGCTCAGCCAGGTGCGCGCCCTTGCGGGCGGGCGCCAGATGCGGGCCTTCGAGGTGCAGGCCGGCAACGCCGCGGTTCTCGTGCACCGCCTGCTTGGCGGCGTCGATGGCGGCCGCGGTCGCCCGCGCCGTATCTGTGATCAGCGTCGGCAGCAGCGATGTCGTGCCGTAGGGCCTATGGCCCGCGGCGATGGTGTACATCGATGCCGGAGACGGCTCGTCGTTCAACATGCGACCGCCGCCGCCATTGACTTGTGCGTCGATGAAGCCGGCCGACAGGATGCCGCCGTCCAGCTCGATCGGATCGCCTTCTGGAAGGTCGTTCAAGGGCGCGATCGTCTCGACGCGACCGTCAGCGACCACAAGCGCCTTGTCGTCGTGAAAGCGCTCGCCGTCGAAGATGCGGGCGCCCGAGAAGATCTTGCGTGCCATCAGACCGTCTCCGTGACCTTCAGCAGGTTCGCCGGCTTGTCGGGATCGAACCCCTTGCGGCGGGTGACCGATTCGATCAGGCGGTAATAGACGAGAAGCGAGACCAGCGGATCGAGCAAGCCGTTGCCTGTCGTCGGTACACGCAGGTTGATGCCGGAGAGCGGCTGCGTCGAGAACGGTACGGTTGTGGCGCCAAGCTTCTGCAGGCGCTCCAGCGCCTGGATGTTGTTGGCATAGGCGGCATCATCGGGCGCGAAGGCGACGATCGGGAAGCCGGGCTGCACGAGGCGCATCGGGCCGTGCATGAGTTCGGCCAGCGAAAAGGCCTCGGCGTGAAGTCCTGAGGTTTCCTTGGCCTTCAGGGCCGCCTCGAGCGCGATCGCGAAAGCCGGGCCGCGGCCGCCGGTGTAGAGTGATGTGGCATTGAAGAGGACGTCCTCCGCCGCTGCCGTGTCGATGCCCGATGTCGCCTGCAATGCCTCTGGAAGCTTATCGAGCGCAGTCCACAGGTCGGCCTTTGCGCCGATCGCGGCGGTGACGCCCGACAGAGCGGCAACGGAGGCGATGAAGGACTTGGTGGCGGCAACGCTCTTCTCGTCGCCGGCATTGAGGCCGAGGACGATGTCGGCCTGCTTGGCGAGCGGGCTATCGGTGACGTTGACGACGGCGATCGTGGTGGCGCCGCCGCGCTTGGCGGCGTCCTGCAGGGCGACGATATCGGGGCTGGCGCCCGACTGCGATACAGTGAAGTGGATGCCGCCCTTCAGGTGCAGTGACGCGCCATAGACCGAGGCAATCGACGGGCCGATCGAGGCGACCGGGACGCCGCAGGTGATCTCGAACAGGTACTTGAAGAAGGTGGCGGCGTGGTCGGAGGAGCCGCGCGCGGCTGTCGTGACGACGCTGGGCGGGTTCTTCGAAAACAGCCTGGCGATCTCGTCGAAAACAGGCTTTTCCTTCTGGAGCAGCGTGGCGACCACTTCCGGGGATTGGCCGGCTTCCTGCAACATCAGCGACTGGGCTTCACTCATAAGTCGTCTCCAATTCTCAATTCTGCAACAAAATCATAAGAATCACCCCGATAATGCGAGCGGGTGTATTCGACGACGCGCTGGTCTTCCAGGCGCGAGACTCGTTCGATCAGGAGGGCGGGGGCCCCCGGCTTGACGTCCAGTGCCGCCGCCGATGACGGATCCAGCGTCACCGCCGACAGCTTCTGCAGCGCGCGTACCGGCCGATGGCCGCCAGCAGTCAGGGCATCGTAGAGAGAGCCCTCGCCGCCGTTGTTGTCGCCGAGGAATTTCAACGGCACCACGGATCGATCGATGGCCAGCGGCAGCCCGTCGGCCAAGCGCAGGCGGTCGAGGCGTAGCACGCGCTCGTCGATACCGAGACCGAGCAGGAAGGCCTCCTCGGGCGAAGGGGTGTTGATGGTGCGCGAGAGGATTTTTGCGCCGGGGACGCGGCCACGCGAGCGCATGTCCTCGGAGAAAGATGAAAGCCGCCAGAGCGACTGCTCCATGCGTTCGACCGTCTCGGACACGAAGGTGCCGCTGCCGTGGCGCGATTCCAGCGTGCCCGCATTGAGGAGGTCGCGATAGGCGGTGCGGACGGTGACGCGGCCGATCTTCAGCGCTTCGGCAAGATCGCGTTCGCTTGGCAGAGCCGCGCCGGGTTTCAGCAGGCCTTCCTGCACCAGACCGCTCAGCGCCTGTGCCAGACGACGATAGAGCGGGCCACTGCGGGTTTCATCGCGCAGGCCACGAGCATCGATCTCGGCTACCAGACTGGTTCTATCCATAGAGTATAAATAGAACCTCTTTAGAACCAATTGCAAGGGCCTATCTGCACGAAAAACCCTCGCAGCGCTTTGCGAGGGTTTGATGAGGTTGTTCGCGATAGGCGTTGGCGTGGCGTCGTCAGTTCTTCGAGAAGATGTAGTCGGTCTCCTGGCGCAGCACTTCGCCGGGGCGCAGGATAGCGTCCGGAAAGCCTTCGTGGTTGATGGCATCCGGCCAGATCTGGGTTTCCAGGCAGAAACCGGCGAATGGGCCATACTTGCGGCCATCAAGGCCGGGGACCGGCACGTCGAGCTTGAAGGCGGCGTAGAACTGTACGCCGGGCTCGGTGGTGCGGACCTCAAGCGAAACGCCGGAATGCAGGCTGCGGGCGAGAACGACAGAGCGCTTGGCGGTCCGCTGCGGCGAGAGGCAGAAATTGTGGTCGTACAGCGCCTGCTGCCCGCCATCCAGACGCTTCATCGGCGCCATCTCGCGAAAGTCGAAAGCTGTGCCCGCAACCGGTCTGACCTCGCCGGTCGGGATCTGGCGCTCGTCGGTCGGCAGGTAGCCGTCGGCGGCGATCATGATGTCGTGGCCGAGCGCATCTTCGTGGCCGTCCAAATTGAAATAGGCATGTTGGCAGATATTGGCGATGGTCGGCTGGTCGCTTGTCGTCTCGTAGGTCACCGAGAGCTCGCCGCTGCCATGCACGTGGTAGGTGGCCTGGATGGTGCAGTTTCCAGGGTAGCCGCCACGGCCGTCGGCATCGACGATCTTCAGCACGACGCGGTCGGCGGCGTGCTCGACGATGGTCCAGTTGCGCACGGCGATATTGTCGAAACCGCCATGCAGGTGTGTAACGCCGTTTTCGTTGAGGTCGAGTTGGTAGGTGTTGCCGTCGATGGTGAACCTGCCGCCGGCGGTTCGGTTGGCGGCGCGGCCGGGCGTTGCGCCGAAATAGGCGGAGTGGGTGGGGTAGCTGTCGAAATCGTCGAAGCCGAGGGTCAGCGGCGCATCGTGGCCATCGAGGCGCAGGTCCTGGATCACGGCGCCCCAGGTGATCACCTTGGCCGTCAGGCCGCCGCCCGATATCACCACGCGGTGGACGGTCTCGCCCGATTTCGTTTGCCCGAATATCTCGCGGTGCAATTCATTCGTCATCAAAATTCCTCCCAGTCTTGTCTTAATCCGGCAGCGAACCTGCCTCCATTCGCCCTAAACCGCAACCGCGCCGGCACAAAAAAGAAACGCCGCCGGTCGTCACCAGCGGCGTCATGTCCATAGGCTTGAACAGGCCTCAGCCGTCCTCGCCGATCTCTTCCAGATTATAGGAGGTCGTCTGGTAGATCTCGTTGATCCAGTTGCCGAATAGAAGATGAGCGTGGCTGCGCCAGCGGTTCTGCGGGGCGATCGCCGGGTCGTTATGCGGGAAGTAGTTGTGCGGCATCTTGATCGGAATATTAGCATCGACATCGCGGAAGTATTCGTCACCCAGCGAGGTCGAGTCATATTCGACGTGGTTGAAAATATAGAGCCGGTTGCCCTTCTTCTCATGCACGAGGCAAACGCCCATCTCGGCCGATTCCATCAGGATCTCGAGATCGCCGGACTTTTCGATGTCGGCGCGCCGCACTTCGGTCCAGCGCGAGACCGGAACTTCGAAATTGTCGGAGAATCCGTTGAGATAGACGGAGGATGGCTTCAGGTTCATGTGGCGATAGACGCCGAAGGCCTTCTCCTTCAGGGCGTGCTTGGGAATGCCGTGGAAATGGTAGATCGCGGCCATCGCGCCCCAGCAGACGTTCATCGACGAATGCACATTGGTGCGCGTCCAGTCGAAAATCTGCTGCATTTCCTCCCAATAAGTGACGTCTTCGTATGGAAGTGTCTCGATTGGCGCCCCAGTTATGATGAAACCGTCGAACTTGCGGTGCCTGATTTCCTCCCAGGTCTGGTAGAAGGAGAACAGGTGTTCCTCCGAGGTGTTCTTTGCCTTGTGATTGCCGACGCGCACAAGCGACAGCTCGACCTGCAGCGGCGAAGCGCCTATCAGCCGCGCCATCTGGATCTCTGTCTTGATCTTGTTCGGCATGAGATTGAGCAAGCCGATCTGCAGCGGGCGGATGTCCTGACGGATCGCCGCCGTCTCGGTCATCACGCGCACACCTTCCTGAACCAGGGTTTCAAAGGCGGGCAGGGTATCGGGAATCTTGATCGGCATAGCGGTCACTCGATGAAAAATACGAATATATCGCTATCGGTCCGCACGCGGCCCTTTAGCAACTTTTTTAACGTGGCTGCAAGCCGGCCGGCCAAATCACCACGGAGCACTTAAATAGACCCAGTCGGGCGGCGAATCAATGACGGAAAAAATCCGGCCTCTCCGGGCAAGGTAACTCGTGCATTACCGCGCGCTAGAAACTGTTGCTGGACAGGCTGACTCACAGTGTTATTCAGGTTCGACAGACGCGTAAGGAAGCATGATGGCAGATGACGTCAAAGGCAGGCCGAGCATTCAGGGGCAGGACAGGGTCGGGTACGATCTTAGTCTGGCCTTTCGCCTCAAGGTCATGTTTTCGGCATTCTGGCATTCCAGAGTGCGTGCACCGGTGCTCGTTCTGTCGACTGCGTTGATCGGGATCATTCTCGCAACGGCTTACGCAACCGTCATCCTCAACCAGTGGAATGCGCCATTCTATGACGCCATTTCACGTCGAGACCTGCCGGGCTTCTTCCACCAGCTGAAGATATTCGCACTGATTGCCGGCATGCTGCTTCTGTTGAATGTCGTGCAGGCCTGGCTGAACCAGATGACGGCGCTCTACATGCGCGAGGGGCTGACGCGCGACCTGGTCAGCCAATGGCTGCAGCGCAAGCGGGCGCTCAGGCTCGCCTCCAGCGGCCTGATCGGCGTCAACCCGGACCAGCGCCTGCATGAGGATGCGCGCAATCTGGCGGAAAGCACCACCGGTCTCGTCATCGGCCTGGTGCAGTCGACCATCCTGCTGGTCAGCTTCATCGGTGTTCTCTGGGAGCTGTCGAGCGGTTTCGTCTTCCGCTTCGGCGAACACAGTTTTTCCATTCCCGGCTATATGGTCTGGGCGGCGATCTTCTATGCGGCGTCGGCTTCGGTTCTCAGCCAGCTGGTCGGCCGCAAGCTGGTGAAGCTCAATGCCGATCGCTTCTCGAAAGAAGCGGAACTGCGCTTTGCGCTGATGCACGCCAACGAGAATATTCCGGCGATCACGGCGGCGCGTGGCGAAGAGAACGAGCGTGGACGGATCAATACCGATATCAGCGCCGTTCTGGCCGTTCTCAAGAAACTGGCGATGGCCAACGTCAACCTGACCTGGGTGTCGGCGGGCTATGGCTGGCTGGTGGTTGTCATCCCGATCATCGTCGCGGCACCCGCCTATTTCTCCGGCGGGCTCACCTTCGGCCAGCTGATGATGTCGGTTGGCGCCTTCAACCAGGTGAACACGGCGTTGCGCTGGTATGTCTCCAACTTCGGCCCGATCGCCGAATGGCGGGCAACGCTGATGCGCGTCACCGATTTTCGCCAGGCGCTGACGACGATGGGCGACGATATCGATCTCAAGGAGAAGATCGCCTACGAGCGCAGCGCGCCGGGCACGCTGACGCTCGATAACGTGACGATCGCCGCCAAGATCGACGAGGAGATCGATGCTTGCGGCGGCTTCCGTCTGCATGAGGGCAGCGTCACGATCAAAGCTGGCGAGAAGGTGATGATCAACGGCGACCACAATGTGAACCGCAAGCTGCTGTTCCTGGCGCTGTCGGAACTGTGGCCCTGCGGCGGTGGCAAGATCGGCCTTCCGCCTGCCGACGACATGCTGTTCGTGCCGCAATCGGCGTATATCCCCGGCGGCACGTTGCGCGAGGCGCTGGCCTTTCCTGAGCCCGCCGATACCTACAAGAACGACGACGTGCTGGCGGCGCTGGAGAAGGCCGGGCTGCACAATCTGGTTGCCCGCCTCGACACGCGCGCGCGCTGGGACAAGCTGCTGGATGCCGACGAGCAGCGGGCGATCGGCTTTGCCCGGCTGCTGCTGGTGCGGCCGCAATGGATGGTGTTCGACGAAGTGCTCGAGGGCATGGAGCCGGAGTGGCAGGCGACGATGCTGAAGGTGCTGGAAGCCATGCCCGATGCGACGATGATCTATATCGGCCGCTCGGAAGCCTATGCGGAGATCTTTCATCCGCGCGTGCTGCATCTGGAAGCGCTGGCCGCCAAGCCGGAGGCCAAAGCCGAAGCCAAAGCGCCGAACGCAACCGCGCCGGCGCTCTGAGCGACACCGCGATAGTTACATCGGCGGAACGATGCCGTTGGTGCCGACGGTCACCTGACCTGATGTCACCGTGCCGTCGGCTGCCTTCTCGCCCATGACGATCACGTGCGCGCCCGCGGTCAGGTCGGTCTTGGCCGCTGATGTGAAGGTAACGATCGGTGTGCCGTCCGATATGGAGATCGTCTTTTCCTTGCCCTGATAGGTCAGCGTGACGCTGTGGCCTTCGACCGACTTCACTGCCTTGGCGACGGTGGCGTTGGTCATGCTGCTGTTCGGCTTCAGGTCCCAGGGGCGACTGCCTTCGCCGGTGCCTTTCATCGCAGCTGGAAAGATCAGTACTTCCAGCGCGCCGTCGCCGCCATCGGCTTTCGGCAGCGAGGCGATGCCGACGAAATCGCCGGGCTTGATATCCTCGACCGACGCCTTCTTGATGCCGCCGACTTTCCATTCGGGCTTCAGTGCGATCGTCTGGTCGGTACCTTCTCGGGTCTTCACGACGAGCGTATCGCCGCTGAGGCTGGCAATGTCGCCACGGATACGGACACGCTCAGCATCCGCGGCCGATGCCGTCTGTGATGCGAGTGCCAGGATGCCTGCGGCGAGCGCGGCCGCGGCGGATGTTTTCAAAAAACGGGACATGGATTTTCTCCTTACCGCCCGGGGCATGGACGGCGCGACCGGAGATTAGGCACGCCGTTTCGTCGGAGGCTAATCAATGAAATGTGAGAGGTTCGCAGGCGCAAATGGGGAACTTTTTGGCTCCAGCGGCTGATCGGGTGTTCCGCTCAGCCACCTGCCCATTCGCGATCGGTAAATTGGACTTGCCGGGCGCAGCCTTCAGGCGTAAATAACGGCCATCGTGAAAAGCGACCGCTTCCCTTGATCCGCGCAGTCGCGGAGTAAACAGGTGGACGAATTGTCGTCCAGGCGGTCAAGCACACGCCATCCCTGCGTTTTACCGCAGCGATCGGCCAGCGTTCCCAAAACTGTCAATCGCCTGCATCGTCAGGCCCAATCGTGAGCCATCGGCGCTACGCGCGCTCGTGCGCTCGCGTCCGATCGGAACCCGCCATGACCAGACCCCTCGTCGTCATCTTCATTGCCATTGTCCTCGATGCCGTCGGCATCGGCCTCATCTTCCCCATCCTGCCGTCGCTGCTTCAGGATGTCACCCATGCCGCTGACGTGGCGCCCTACATCGGCGTCATGACGGCGCTCTACGCCACCATGCAGTTCATCTTCGCGCCGGTGCTGGGTTCACTCAGCGACCGGCTGGGGCGACGGCCGGTGCTGTTGATCTCGCTTGCCGGCGCTGCCGTCAACTACCTGTTCCTGGCGTTTGCGCCGCATCTGTGGATGCTGGTGCTCGGCCGGGCGATCGCAGGGCTGACCAGCGCCAACGTCTCCGTGGCCTCGGCCTATATCACCGATATCTCGCCGGAGGAGACGCGCGCCCGCCGCTTCGGTCTCGTCAACGCGATGTTCGGCATCGGTTTCATTATCGGTCCGGTGCTCGGCGGAGCACTGGGCGATTACTGGCTGCGCCTGCCGTTCATCGCCGCTGCCGCGCTCAACGGCCTGAATCTGCTGCTCGCCTTCTTCGTGCTGCCGGAATCGCGCCAACCCACCCGCGAAAAGATCGATCTGGCGGCACTGAACCCGCTGCGGCCGCTGCGCTGGGTATTCTCGATGAAGAGCCTGCTGCCGATGGTGACCATCTTCTTCGTGTTCAGCGCCACCGGCGAGGTCTACGGCACCTGCTGGGCGTTGTGGGGCAGCGATACGTTCCAGTGGAACGGCTTGTGGATCGGCCTGTCGCTCGGCACCTTCGGTGTGTGCCAGACGCTCGCACAGGCGTTCCTGCCCGGACCGGCGGTGAAGCTGCTTGGCGAGCGGAATGCCATCCTAACCGGCGTCGGCTGCGCCTGCCTGGCTTTGATCGTCATGGCCATGGCGACGGAGGGATGGGTGATCTTCGCGATCATGCCGCTTTTCGCGCTCGGCGGCATCGGTGTGCCGGCGCTGCAATCGCTGGCGACCCGACAGGTGGACGAAAGCCAGCAGGGTCGGTTTCAGGGCGTGCTGGCATCCGCCGTCAGCCTCGCGTCAATCGTCACGCCGCTCGGCTTCTCAAGCTTCTACTTCGTCGTCAGGGCGCAGTGGCCGGGCGCCATCTGGCTATCGGTCGTGGTCCTCTACGCGGTCAGCATCCCGATTGTGCTTGGCCTGCGGTTCAGCAAGCCGGTCGCGGAGACCGTCACCGCGTAGCCTCTGCTTCTCGGGAGGGCTTTGTCAGCCCTCCAGTTCCTCGCGGAGCATTTCAAGCTCGAGCCATTCCTCTTCCATCTTAACCAGACTATCGCGAAATTTCTCCATTTCGGCGGCCAGGCGGTTGAAGGTGGCGGGGTCCTTGGTGAAAAGCTTCGGATCGGCCATCGTCTGCTCGCGCTTGGCGATCTCGGCTTCGGCCTTGGCCATTTCCTTCGGCAGGTTCTCAAGCGCGAACTTCTGCTTGAAGGAGAGCTTGCCCTTGCCCTTCGCGGCTTCGACAGCCGGTGCTGATGCATCGGGCGTCTTCGCCTTCTCGGCCTTTTCCGCTCTCTTGCGCTCGTCGGCCGCGCCCTTGCGCTGCACCAGCATGTCGGAATAGCCGCCGGCATATTCGATCCAGCGTCCATCCGGCGCATCGGGAACGGCAGGGGCGATGGTGGAGGTCACGGTGCGATCGAGGAAGTCACGATCGTGGCTGACGAGGATGACGGTGCCGGGGAAACCGGCGACGACTTCCTGCAGCAGGTCGAGCGTCTCGATGTCGAGGTCGTTGGTCGGTTCGTCGAGGATCAGAAGGTTCGACGGACGCGCCAGCATGCGGGCCAGCATCAGCCGAGCGCGCTCGCCACCGGAGAGGTTCTTGATCGGCGTGCGGGCCTGTTCCGGCTGAAACAGGAATTCCTTCATGTAGCCGGTGACGTGGCGCTGCTCGCCATTGACCAGCAGGTTGTCGCCACGTCCGTCGGTCAGGTAGTGCGCCAGCGTGTCCTCGAGATCGAGGTCCTCGCGCTTCTGGTCGAGCGTGGCGATCTCCAGATTGGTGCCGAGCTTGATTTTTCCGCTGTCGGGCTTCAGCTGGCCGGTCAGCATCTTCAGAAGCGTGGTCTTACCAGCGCCGTTCGGGCCGACAAGGCCAATGCAGTCGCCACGATGCACGCGGATCGAAAACGGCGTGACGATTGGGCGCTCGCCATAGGTCTTGGTGATCTTGTCAGCCTCGATGACCAGCTTGCCTGATTCCTGCGCGTCGGAAACGGTCGCCTGGACGGACCCCTGCGGTCCCTTGTGGCCGCGATAGCTGGAGCGCATGGTCTGCAACTCGCCGAGGCGGCGCATGTTGCGCTTGCGGCGCGCGGTGACGCCGTAGCGCAGCCAGTGCTCCTCGCGCTCGATCGCCTTGCCGAGCTTGTGCTGCTCCATTTCTTCTTCCTCGAGAACCTGGTCGCGCCAGGCTTCGAAATGGGCAAAGCCGCGGCTGAGACGGCGCGAGGTGCCGCGGTCGAGCCAGACGGTGGCGTTCGAGACCTTTTCGAGAAAGCGACGGTCATGCGAAATGACGACGAGTGCGCTACGGGTCTTCTGCAACTCGCCTTCCAGCCATTCAATGGTAGGGAGGTCGAGGTGGTTGGTCGGCTCGTCGAGCAAAAGGATATCCGGTTCCGGCGCGAGCACGCGGGCAAGGGCCGCGCGGCGGGCTTCGCCGCCCGAAAGGTTCTTCGGGTCTTCCTCGCCGGTCAGGCCGAGATGCGAGAGCAGATAGGTGACGCGGTAGGGATCGTCGCCCGGTCCAAGCCCGGCTTCGGCATAGGCCAGCACCGTCTTGAAGTCGGCGAAATCGGGCGCCTGCTCGAGATAGCGCACCGTCGAGGACGGATGACGGAACACCTCGCCGGACTGTGCCTCGACCATGCCCGCGGCGATCTTCAGGAGCGTCGACTTGCCGGAGCCATTGCGGCCGACCAGGCAGATCTTGTCGCCGGGCTCCACCTGCAGGGCAGCGCCATTCAGCAGCGGCGCGCCGCCGAAGCTCAGGAAGATGTCGTCGAGTTTAAGGATAGGGGGCGCCAAAAATCACACTCCGGAAAGGTCGTAGGGGCGGGCGAGCACGACGGCGCGGCCGCTTTCAAGCGAGAAGCGCACGGGGCCTTCCGCGACATTGGAAATGGTGCGCGACGAGCCGAACGGCAAATGAAAGTTCGTCAGGGGATAGCGGGCGTTCTCGATCGTCAGGCCTTTGAGGTCGCTGAAGGCGGGAACGGAAAACAGGCTGTTTTCGGGCAGGTCGAGGGTGATCGTGCCCGGGATCAGCGGCACGGCCTCCTCGCTGCCCGATGTCAGCAGCACGTCGAGCCCGGTTTCGGCAAGGCTGACGGCGTAAAGCAGGTGCTGGAGCGCGTGATCGGAGCGCTCGCCTGCCAGGGCGCCGGCGAGGATCAGCCGCTTGGCGCCGCGTGCGATCGCTTCCGACACCGCGATCTCGCCATCGGTCTCGGCCTTGGCGGCTGGATATGGCTGTCTTGGAACACCGGAAAAGGCGGTGGCCAGATCGTCCGGCGTGGAATCGAAATCGCCGACCCACAATTCCGGCACGACACCGAGTGCTGCCGCATGCCGCATGCCACCATCGGCCGCGACCAGGCGGCTGCCCGACACGGTGGCGCGCAGGCGCCCGGTCAGTCTCAGCTCGCCGCCCAGCAGGATGGTGAAGGTGGATTGGCTCATGGGCAATGCCCATAGCGCAAAGCGGGGGTCAAGGGAAAGGGCGCAGACATGGCTTTGTCCGCGCCCTCGATGTCTTTGTGGCCTAGAAGCGGTAGGTGACGCCGGCGCCGACCAGCCAGGGATCGAGCTTTGCCTTGCCGGTCATGTCGGTGCCGCCGACGTTGACGGTGAAATCGGGACGAAGGAAGATCTTCTTGACGTCGACGTTGAGGCCCCAATGTTCGTCGAACATGTAGTCGAAGCCGGCCTGCAGGGCGACGCCGAAGGTGTTGTCGATATTCAGGCTCTGGGCGCTCTTGCCCTTCTCGTTGTAGAAGATCGTGTAGTTGATGCCGGCGCCGACATAAGGCTGGAAGTTGCCGAAGTCGGTGAAGTGATACTGCAGCGTCACCGTTGGCGGCAGAAGCCAGGTCTTGCCGACCTTGCCGAGGCTTTCGATCGAGCCTTCACCGGTGACGTTTGCGAAGGTCGTGCCGAGAATGAGTTCGGCGGCAATGTTCTTGGTGAAGAAATAGGTGACGTCGAATTCAGGGACGACCGTATCCGAATAGGAGAGGTCCGAGCCGGCGACGCCGCCGACATAGCCGGAATCCTGGGTGATGACGCCAAGCGCGCGCAGGCGGATCATCCAGGGGCTCTGGCTCTGCGTTGCTTCCTGCGCTGCCGTGGGTGCTGTCAGGTCCGCGGATAGGGCAGGCTGTGCAGCGGCAACTAGAATAACGGCAGCAAACATGCCTTTGAGTTTGGCGGGGCGGCGCATCATCGATTCTCTCCTGAGTTTAGGTTCAGGGGAGGTTTAGGAAGTGATGCGGCCTAACCAATTGATTCAGATCAATTCATCGCCTTAATTTTGAATTGTTGCCTTATTTGCCCGGCGATGTCGGCAGGTGCTTGTCGCGTACCGCGAACACCCGTTCGAAACCGGTCATGTACCTGTCGAAGAGATCACCGAAGGCCTTGGCGTCGGCGGCCGACCAATCCGAGACGACGTCCTTGATGATGGCAAGCTTCTGGGTCTTCAATTCGCCCAGCAGACGCTGACCGAATGGTGTGATGACCACGAGGATGCGCCGTGCGTCCTGCTGCGAGGCCGCACGCTCCAGAACCCCGCGACCGACCATGTCGGCGACGATGCGGCTTGCCCGCGACGGGTCGATGCGCATCGCCTCGGCAATCTTGCCAACGGTGACCTCGCCGCTCTCGCTGGCCCGATTGACCGATTCGAGAACGTCGAGATGAGTCAACTCCAGATCCGGCGCCACTTTCTCGATCGCCAGCCGGGCAATCAGCCGCCGGCCGGTGATGACGCGCATGCGGCTCATGCTCTGGCCGATGTGGACGATGTCCTCGTCTGCCGCTTCCGATATCTCGAATGTTTTCAGGTTATCGCTCATGATCGCGAAGATAGCAGAGCGCGGCGCCCAAGAAAATATGCCGATGTCATTTATGTGACATTGACATTTGTATGCTGACAGCACATAAATTCATGGAAACCTGAAAGATCCCGATATGAACGTGCAAATTGCCGCGCAGCCGCTGGTGACCGATCCCCGTCGCCGGCTCATTCTCTTTCTATTCCTGATGACTGCCATGTTCATGGCCATGCTCGACAACCAGATCGTGGCGACGGCGCTGCCGACCATCGTTGGCGAGTTCGGTCATCTCGAGCGCTTCAGCTGGGTCGGCTCGGCCTATCTGCTGGCGGTCAGCGCCGTCATGCCGCTCTACGGCAAGCTGGGCGATCTGTTCGGCCGCAAATATGTGATGATGGCGGCGATCCTGATCTTCACGGTCGGCTCGGCGGTGTGCGGGCTCGCGGTGTCGATGAACACGCTGATCGCGGCGCGGCTGCTGCAGGGCCTCGGCGGCGGCGGCATCATGGTGTCGATCTTCGCTGTTACCGCCGATCTGTTCGAGCCGCGCGAGCGCGCCAAGTACCAGAGCTATGTCAGCCTCGTGCTGATGGCATCCGGCGCCATCGGGCCGGTGCTGGGCGGGACGATGAGCGATCTGTTCGGCTGGCGGTCGATCTTCCTCGTCAATATTCCGATCGGCATGGTCGTGCTCGGCGGCCTGATTTTCATGCTTCCCTATCGCAAACCGAACCGGCGGCCGAAGATCGACTATGCCGGCGCCATCCTGTTGGCGCTGACGACGACCAGCGTCGTGCTCGCCGCCGATGGCGCGCAGGTGTTCGGCTCGCTCGTCGCCCCTGAAAACCTGGCGATCATCGCCGCCGGCATCATCTGCCTGGTCTCGTGGGTGCTCGTCGAGCGTCGCGCCGCAGAGCCGATCATTCCGCTGTCGCTGTTTCGCAATTCGACCTTCAGCCTGCTCTTGATCATGTCAATCATGAGCGGCGGTATCGCCATCGGCATGGTCAACTACTTCGCGCTGTTCCTGCAGACCACGACCGGGCTTTCGCCCTCCGGCGCAGGGCTGTTCTTCATATTCCTCACCGGCGGCCTGATGTGCGGCTCGATCTCGGCGGGTCGGGTTATTTCGGCGACCGGACGCTACAAGCCGTTCGCCATCGCCAGCCTCAGCTGCAACGCGCTTGCCTTCGCGCTGCTGTCGCAGTTTCACGCCGGAACGCCGCTCGTGCTGATCGGCTTGGTCATGACCCTGCAGGGCGTGGGGATCGGTCTGGCGCAGCAGGTGCCGATCATCGGCGTGCAGAATGCCGCGCCGGCGCGCGACATCGGCGCCGCCACCGGATCGGTGACGCTGTCGCGCATGGGCGGCGCGTCGATTGCGATCTCGATCTACGGCGCGATCATCGGCTCGCAGTTGTCGGGGGTGGGGTCTTCGATCCCCGGTGTCGCGGATATCGAGCAGCTGACGCCGAAGATGCTGGCCGCCCTGCCGGAAGCGGCGCGGGTTGCCGTAGCCGATGCCTATGCCAGCGCCTTCGTGCCGCTGTTCATGACCTCCTGCGGCATCGCGCTGATGGGGCTGGTCGCGGCGCTGATGCTGAAGCCGGTGCAATTGCCGCGGGCCGGTGCCGCACCGTCGAAGGCGGTTGCCGAGGCCGCCGAGTAGCTCAAGCGACGCGGCCGGCGTCGCCTCTTGCCAGACGCCGGCTACGGATATACATCTTCACACGCTCTAACGGGGTGCCGCGTGTCTGCAAGGATGCGTGGCTGAGAGGCTTGCAGAAGCTAACCCGCGGAACCTGATCCGGCTAACACCGGCGGAGGGATTAGACGCGTGACATATGGCACCGCCCTTTTCCCCTTTGAATTCGAACCTGGAGGAGAGGTGTCATGACCCTGTTCAAGACCTATACCAAGACCTGCGCATTGACCGTTGCAACGCTTGCCGTGTTCGCCGGGCTATCGTTCAGCGGCGCGCAGGCGGCCGACAAGTCACTGACGATATACACCTATGAGAGCTTCACCTCCGAATGGGGGCCGGGGCCCAAGGTGAAGGCGGCGTTCGAGAAGACCTGCGGCTGCACCGTGAATTTCGTCAGCGTCGCCGACGGCGTGGCGCTGCTGTCGCGCCTGAAGCTTGAAGGTGCCGGCACCAAGGCCGATGTCGTGCTCGGCCTCGACACCAACCTGATCACCGAGGCGAAGGCGACCGGCCTGTTCGATGCCAGCGGCGTCGATACCAGTGCGCTCAAGGTGCCTGGCGATTTCAAGGACGACGTGTTCGTGCCCTATGACTACGGCCATTTCGCCGTGATCTACGACACACAGACCATCAAGATCCCGCCGGCGAGCCTGAAGGAACTGGTCGAGGGCGATCCCGCGCAGAAGATCGTCATCGAGGATCCGAGAACCTCGACGCCGGGGCTCGGGCTGCTGCTTTGGGTGAAGTCGGTCTATGGCGACAAGGCGCCGGAAGCCTGGGCGAAGCTCAAGAAACGGGTGCTGACGGTGACGCCGGGCTGGTCGGAGGCCTACGGCCTGTTCACCAAGGGCGAGGCGCCGATGGTGCTGTCCTACACGACATCGCCGGCCTATCACATGGTCTCCGAAAATACCGACCGATATCAGGCCGCCGCCTTTTCCGAGGGGCACTACATCCAGATCGAGGTTGCCGGGTTGCTGAAGAACGCGCCCGACAAGGCGCTGGCGCAGGATTTCCTGAAGTTCATGGTGACCACGGGCTTCCAGGACACGATCCCGACCAACAACTGGATGATGCCGGTCGCCGCGACCTCCGAACCCCTGCCCGATGCCTTCGGCAAGCTGGTCAACCCGTCGAAGACCTTCCTGATGAGCCCAGACGAGGTCGCGCAGAACCGCAAGGCGTGGATCGATGAGTGGCTGGCGGCGATGAGCATCAACTGATGCTGCAGACGGCGTCCGAAAGACATCGAGCGTTGACCGGCGGGGCTCTTGGCCTCGCCGTCATCGTCGCTTTCGTGGCGCTTGCCACCATCGCGCTGCTGCTTGCCAGCGGCGAGACGTCGATCGCGGCAGCCCTGTTCGAGCCCTATATCTTGAGGGTGTTGCGTTTCACGCTTTTGCAGGCGGTGCTGTCGACGCTGTTGTCCGTAGTGCTGGCCATTCCGATCGCGCAGGCGCTGGCGCGGCAGCCGCGGTTTCCCGGTCGGATCTGGATCATCCGGCTGATGGCGGTGCCGATGGGGTTGCCGGTGCTGATCGGGGCGCTCGGGCTCATCGGCATCTGGGGTCGCCAGGGGATCGTCAACACGCTGCTCTCGGGCGCCGGCCTAGCCGAACCCGTTAGTATCTATGGTCTGTCAGGCATTCTGCTTGCGCATGTGTTCTTCAACCTGCCGCTCGCCTGCCGGCTGATGCTGGCGGCGCTGGAGCGGGTGCCGGGAGAATACTGGCTGGTTGCCAGCGGTCTCGGCATGCGGCCGGCTTCGGTGTTCCGCTTCATCGAATGGCCAGTGCTGCGCTCGGTCATCCCCGGTGTGGCGGGGCTGATCTTCATGCTGTGCGCTACCAGCTTCACGCTGGTGCTGATGCTCGGTGGTGGGCCGGCTGCGACCACAGTCGAGGTGGCGATCTACCAGTTGCTGCGCTTCGATTTCGATCCCGGGCGGGCGGTGGCGCTGTCGCTGCTACAAATCGGGCTGACGGCCGTGGTTCTCGGGGTGCTGGCGATTCTGCCTGAAGTCGGCGATGCCGGGCTCACGTCGGGGCGGACGATCCGGCGTCCGGATGGTGCATTCGCCGACATCAGGATCGTTGATGGCAGCCTGCTGCTGCTGGCGGTCCTGTTTCTTGGATTGCCGCTGTTGTCGGTGGTCGTCGCCGGGCTGCGCGCCGACCTACCGAAGCTAGTGGCGCAGCCGATCTTCTGGCGGTCGCTTGCCACCAGCGCAGTCATGTCGCTGTCGGCCGCTGCGCTTTCAGTTGGCCTCTGCGGGCTGCTGGTGCGGGCACGCCATACCTTGTCGCTTGGCAAGAGCAGCGCGGGCAAGCGCTCCGTAGCCACGCACGCCGTTTTTGGCTCCATGGGGGCGGCATCGTCGCTGGTGCTGCTGGTGCCGCCGATCGTGCTGGCCACCGGCTGGTTCCTCGCGGTGCGCCGGTTCGGCGATATCGGGACCGTGGCTCCGGCGCTTGTCGTTGCGATCAATGCGCTGATGGCGCTACCCTTCGTCATGCGCGTGCTGGAGCCGGCCTATGGCATCCACCAGCGTCGGACGCAGCGGCTGAGCGCCAGCCTCGGCATCACCGGTTTCGCCCGTCTGCGGCTGATTGCCTGGCCGGCGCTGCGCAAGCCTGTTTTGACCGCGTTGTCTTTCGCAATGGCGCTGTCGCTCGGCGATCTCGGGGCGGTGGCACTGTTCGGCTCCGACAGCTTCGTGACGCTTCCCTGGCTGGTCTATTCCAGCCTCGGGAGTTACCGCACCAACGATGCCGATGGGCTCGCCCTGATCCTTGGCATCATCTGCCTGCTGCTGACCATTGCCGGCACCATGGGCGGACCGCGTCGGGAGGCGGTTGCGCATGATTGATGGCACCGAAATTCCTGCCGCGATCGAGATGCAGGATGTCGGGCTGCGGCTCGGCGGACATCAATTTCTGTTCGACTGCCGGCTGCCGGCAGGTTCGATCATCGGCGTGACAGGTCCATCCGGCGCCGGCAAGTCGACCTTTCTCAACCTATTGGCCGGCTTCGATACGCCGTCGCGCGGCCGCATCCTGTTTCAAGGGCAGGATGTCAGTCACCGGCATCCGGCGGAGCGGCCGGTATCGCTGGTGTTTCAGGACAACAATCTGTTCGCGCATCTCGATGTCTTCACCAATGTCGGTCTCGGCATTCACCCGGCGCTAAAGCTGTCTGCCGCCGATCGGCTGGCGATTGCCTCGGCGCTGGAGAAAGTCGGTCTGTCGGGGTTCGAGAAGCGCATGCCGGCGACATTGTCCGGCGGCGAGCGGCAGCGAGTGGCCTTTGCCCGGGCGCTGGTACGCAAGCGGCCGCTGCTGTTGCTGGACGAGCCGTTCGCGGCGCTGGATCCAAGCCTGCGCCGGGAGATGGCGTCGCTGCTGTCCGACATGCACCGGGAGAGCGGCAACACCGTCGTCCTGGTGTCGCACGATGCCGATGAGATCAAGCGTATCGCCGACTATGCAATCTTCATCGATCACGGCCGGGTTGCCGTCGCGGCGCCGATCGCGCAGTTTTCGACAGGCGAGAACGATCCTGCGTTGCGGCAATTCCTGCGGATTGACGAATCTTAACGGCACAACGGCACTTTCGCCATAATTTGCAGCGACCCAAGAAACTCCTTAACCACGTTGGGCTTGCTAACGTACAAAGGCACCATATTTAGGCAGAGTTTCGCTATGCAACCGATGCGGAAATCAGCTACAGCAGAGACTTGGGTCCTCGATTGTGCACTGCAAAAACGGGGACAAACGCCTGTTGACCATTCATGAAGACGACCGGGACGCCATGAAGGCGCGCCGGCCGAGAAGCGCGATGACTCGGAGAGCCAGACTGGACCGCATGACGACGTGGAAACTGACCGCGCCTTCCAGTGATGTGTTCTTCGCAGCGTGCCGCTGGGCACGGCGGGCGTCGATCGTCTCTGCTGCGAGCGTGGCGCTTTACGGATGCCAATCGGCGCTCGAACAATCCTATCAGCCAAGTGTCGGCCCGTCGTCCAATCCGCAGATTGTCGACGAGGTGCAGAAGAACGATCCGCGTGCGGCCATGGGCGCGCGCGAGCATCCGCGCATCGTTGCCAGTTATGGCGGCGAGTATAAGGATGCGAAGACCGAACGTCTGGTTGCGCGGATTGCCGGGGCGCTGACGGCGGTGTCGGAAAATCCGAGCCAGTCCTACCGCATCACCATCCTGAATTCGCCTGCGATCAACGCCTTCGCGCTGCCGGGTGGTTATCTCTACGTCACGCGCGGCCTGCTGGCGCTTGCCAATGACGCCTCGGAAGTGGCGGCGGTGCTGTCGCACGAGATGGGCCACGTCACCGCCAACCACGGCATCGAACGGCAGAAGCGCGAAGAGGCGGAAGTCATCGCCAGCCGCGTCGTCGCTGAGGTGCTGTCGAGCGATATTGCCGGCAAGCAGGCGTTGGCACGCGGCAAGCTCAGGCTCGCGGCCTTCTCGCGGCAGCAGGAATTGCAGGCCGACGTGATCGGCGTGCGCATGCTCGGCGAGGCCGGCTACGATCCCTACGCGGCTGGACGGTTCCTGGATTCGATGGCGGGCTACAGCCGGTTCATGTCCGTCGATCCCGATGCCGACCAGAGCCTCGACTTCCTGTCCAGCCACCCGAACTCGGCGCAGCGCATCGAGCTGGCGCGCGATCATGCGCGCGCCTTCGGGCAGGAAGGCAAGGTCGGCGACACCGGGCGCGGTTATTATCTCGACGGCATCGACGGCCTGCTTTACGGCGACAGCCCGGAAGAGGGCTATGTGCGCGGCCAGACCTTCCTGCACGGCGGGCTCGGCATCCGTTTCGACGTGCCGCCGGATTTCAAGATCGACAACAAGGTCGAAGCGGTGATGGCGACCGGCCCAGGCGACGTCGCCGTGCGGTTCGACGGTGTCGCCGACAACCAGAACCAGTCACTGACCAACTACATCTCCAGCGGCTGGGTCACGGGTCTCGATCCCTCGACCATCCAGCAGATTACCGTCAATGGCATGGAAGCGGCGACCGCGCGCGCAAGCGCCGATCGCTGGGATTTCGATGTCACCGTGGTGCGCAACAATTCGCAGATCTTCCGCTTCCTGACGGCCGTGCCGAAGGGCAGCGCCGCGCTGCAGTCGACCGCCGACGTGCTGCGTTCGAGCTTCCGGCGGATGACGCCGGCCGAAGCCGCGTCGCTGAAGCCGCTGCGGATCCGGGTCCTGACGGTGCAGCCCGGCGACAACATCACGACGCTCGCGGCGCGGATGATGGGAACTGATCGCAAGCTCGATCTGTTCAAGCTCATCAACGCGCTGCCGACCGGCGCATCGGTGGCGCCTGGCGACCGCGTGAAGATCATCTCCGAATAAAAAGAGGCCCGGCTTGCGCCGGGCCAGTCACATCACTGGGGGAGTAATCTCTCTGGATAGACCGATACCGCTCTATCCCTGTGTCTGTCGCAATTCCTGGGTGGAAGCCGATTGCAGGTTTCCCGGAATTGTCTTCAATTCGAAACGCCCATGTAGGGATCGGCGGTCACGAGCGCGGTGCGGAGCTTTTCCAAGGCGCGGCTTTCGATCTGGCGCACGCGTTCCTTGGAGATGCCAAGGTCCGCGCCCAGCTCTTCCAACGTCGCGCCGTCTTCTGCCAGACGACGGGCGCTGATGATCTTCATTTCGCGTTCGTTGAGATGGGTCAGTGCCGAGGCCAGCCACACGCGGCGACGTTCGCCGTCGATCATGTTGGTGACCTGCTCGTCGGGCAGAGGCTCGTTGCTGACGAGGAAATCCATCTTCTCGGCACTGTCGGCATCGCCTGATACGGAGGGCGCCTGGAGCGAGGCGTCGTTGCCGGACAGGCGCGCATCCATCGTCTGCACGTCATTGAGGCTGACGCCCAGAGCGGCCGCGATTTCCTGGTGAATGGATTGCAGTGTCAGCTGTGTGTCGCCCTTGGCAAGCTTGGCGCGCAGGCGGCGGAGATTGAAGAACAGCGCCTTCTGCGCCGAGCTTGTGCCGCCGCGAACGATCGACCAGTTGCGCAGGATATAATCCTGGATGGAAGCGCGGATCCACCAGCTGGCGTAGGTCGAGAAACGCACATCACGTTCCGGCTCGAAGCGGGCGGCAGCTTCCAGAAGGCCGACATAGCCTTCCTGCACCAGGTCGCTCATCGGTAGTCCGAAGTTGCGGAATTTCGCGGCCATGGAGATGACGAGGCGCATATGCGCCATGGCGATCTGGTTACGTGCGCCGCGGTCTTCATTGTGCTTCCAGCGGACCGCGAGGTCATGCTCTTCTTCGCGGGCAAGATAAGGAGCCGCCATGGCGATCTTGATCATGCGCCGATCTGCAGACATATTTTTCATATCGGTCTCCTGAGCTCAGGCTTTTAGCCCCCGAAAAAGGGCAAACAATGCTTGCTTCCGGACGTTGCCGACCGGATCAAATTTCATGGCTTGAAGATATGAAGGCCTCGAACTCTGGACGTCTCAGAAGGAGGCCCTAGTTACTGCTATGTGTTGGTCATGCAGTGGGCCCGGACCATTTTTGTCACTTTGCCGAAGTGGCAAGATGGGGAAGGCATGATCCGCTCCTCGTCGCATGTTGACATGAAAATCGGACCTCCAGCGAAATTGCTTTCCCGTGGAAGTCCGCAGTGACAATCAGATAACGCGACATTGCGGAAAAAGTTCCAATAAAAAACCCGGCACGATGGCCGGGTTTTTTGATGAAAAGAAAACCTGAAATCAGGCCGCTTCTTCTTCCTGTGCTTCGTCTTCCTCGACTGCCTTGCCGCGCTTCGGACCCTTGTTCAGGTTCGTTTCGACGAGGCGGACAGCTTCTGTTTCCGACAGCTTGTTGACGGCGGCGATTTCACGCGCCATGCGGTCAAGGGCTGCTTCGTACAATTGACGCTCGGAGTAGGACTGTTCCGGCTGGTTTTCGGCACGGTAGAGATCGCGAACGACTTCAGCGATCGAGATCAGATCGCCGGAGTTGATCTTCGCATCGTATTCCTGCGCGCGGCGGGACCACATGGTGCGCTTGACGCGCGCCTTGCCTTGCACAACCTTCAATGCACGCTCGACGAAATCCGTTTCGGAAAGCTTGCGCATGCCAATGCTCATGGCCTTTGCGACCGGCACTTTCAGGCGCATCTTGTCCTTCTCGAAATCGATTACAAAAAGTTCGAGCTTCATGCCGGCGACTTCTTGCTCTTCGATTGTGCTGATGGTACCGACGCCATGAGCGGGGTACACGATCGATTCACCGGTCTTGAAACCATGGCGTGCTGCTGAAGGCTTTTTCTGCTGGATCGTCATTCTTGTCAAAAACTCCCTGTTACGCTTCCGGCAGGAGCCGGAGCCGGGTCAGTCAGGCCCGGATGAGACGGTCGGATCCGTCGGGTGACTTTACTTCTGGTCCCACCGGGGAGAAGCAAGCATATTCAGACACGCGATCTTGGGCCTGACAGCTCAAGATAATGATATGTCACGGTTATCGCGTTTGGATTTGTTTGCTTTCGTGGTGGTTTGGGGCATCCGTGATGCCGCAAAAGGAACAGTGTGGGAAACTTACCACAAAAATATGAGGAAATCAATAATTTACTGCATGTGAGTCATGCGGGCAACACAGGTCGCCCACATAAGTCATGCATATCTCGCGCCCTCCAGACCGGATTTCAACCGGCTTGTTGGACTATAGTATCAGGGGCAGATCAATCGCCTGCGCCCGGCTTTTCCGAGAAGTATTTCTCGAACTTGCCAGTCTCGCCGTCCATCTCCTTGGCTTCGTCCATCGCGTCCTTCTTGACGGTGATGTTCGGCCATTGGCTGGCATACTCGGCATTGATCTTCAGCCACTTGTCGAGGCCCGGCTCCGTATCGGGCTTGATCGCCTCGGCGGGACATTCCGGCTCGCAGACGCCGCAGTCGATGCACTCATCGGGATTGATGGCGAGGAAATTTTCGCCTTCATAAAAGCAGTCGACGGGGCATACTTCAACGCAATCGGTGTATTTGCACTTGATGCAGTTGTCGGTCACGACATAGGTCATGAAGAACTCCAGGATTTTTACGCAGACGGGGCCGGGCAACCTGGAACGTCGCGCCTTTCCCCTGGCCAGAGAAACGACATGATCAGTCTGGGATACTGCCACACCATCCGGCAAGTTGCTTGTGAAGTATCGACTTTGTCGCCGGAATTCAAGAATAAAGCGATCGCGAAACCGGGCGCCAGAGAGACAGTTTTCTAATCCTCGTCGGACATCAGCCTGTCGATTGCGCGCCGTTCCTTCTTGGTCGGTCTTCCGGTGCCGACATCGCGGGTCGCCTGCTCGTAGGGAGTCAGCTTCTTCTTGTCTTCCGCTGTCGGGCTGACGTCGTCATAGAGCAGTCGCGCCTCCTCGAAGGGACCGCGCCGGTGGCCACCCGACCTCACGACCAGGACGATATCCCGGCGATCCAGCGAAAGCTCGATCTTGTCGCCGGGTTTGATCTGGTGGCTGGGCTGATTGACGCGCTCGCCGTTGATGCGGACGTGGCCAGACTGGATCTGTGCCTGCGCCAGCGAGCGCGACTTGATCATGCGCGTGAAGAACAGCCATTTGTCGATGCGCTGGCGCGAACCGCTTTGTGGCTGTGTCTCCCCGCTCATGGATTACTTCTTCATTTGCTCCTTCAAGGCAGCGAGCTTGGCGAAGGGCGAATCCGGATCGATCGGCTTCTCCTTGCGCGGCGGTTTTGCCTCGAAGCGCAGCGGCTGGGCGCCGCCGCGGTTGTTGTTGCGGTCGTTGCGATCCTTGCGGTCACCACCACGGTCGTTGCGCTCACCGCCGCGGCCCTGATGCGGCTTGCCGCCATCCTTGCCACGGTTCGGACGGTTGCCGTCGCGGTTTTCGCCTTCGCCACCCTGGCGACGATGGCCGCGATCCTGACGTTCCTGACCCTGGCCACGCTCGCCCTGCGCGCGTTCGCCCTGGCCCCGTTCACCTTGACCCTGGCGCTCGCCGCCACGGCGATCACCATGGCCGCGTGCCTGGCGCTGGTTGCTGTCGGTGCGCCCGCCAAGGCGCCACAACAGAACCGGCTTCGGCTCTTCCGTCTCCGCGGCGTCGGCAGCAGGTGCTGCTTCGGCAACGGCTTCCGGTGCGGCGGCTTCGGTTGCCGCTGTCTCGGCAACGGCGGCTTCGGCGACAGGCGCCTCTGCAGTCGCTGCCGGTGCTTCCGTCGATGCTTCCTCGGATGCGCTGTCGGCGTCGTCGTGATCGGCACCCTCTTCCGGCGCTGCTGCGACAACGGTCTCCGCGGCCGTAGCGGACGATGCGTCCTGCGTGGCCAGATAGGCCGATGCCTCTTCCGGCTTCACGGCGTCGGCGCGATAGCCGAGACCCTTGAGGATCTCTTCCATGTCTTCGAGCGTTGCACCGAGAATGGAGAGCATCGCCGTCGTGGTCGTGAAGCGGCGACCGTCGTAGGCGCCCTCCGGACGGTTCGGCTGGCCGGGCTTCCACTGCAGCAGCGGACGGATGATGTCGGCCAGGCGCTCGAGAATATCGACGCGCACGGCACGCTTGCCGAGGAAACGGAAGCCGGCGAGCTTGTAGAATGTGCGCTCGTAGGTCGGATCGGTGACGACAGAGGTGCGGCCGGCGGCCAGTACCGGAATGAGATCGCCATAGCCCGGCTTGTCGAGGCCGTCGTTCTTCAGCGCCCAGAGCAGGGTGATGAGCTCGGCCGGTGCCGGCTTCAGAAGTGCCGGTACGAAGATGTGATAAGCGCCGAAGCGCACGCCGTAGCGGCGCATCGAAGCGCGCGCATCCTGATCCAGCGACTTGACCTCTTCGGTCACGTCGCGACGGAACAGAACGCCGAGATTTTCCACCAGCTGGAACGCCAGGCCCTTGGCCAGGCCCTGCAGGTCCTCGGCGCGCGACAAATCGTCGAGCGGCTTCAGGACCGTGCTGATATGATGATTGACGAAGCGCTCGACACGGGCGGCGACGTGGTCGCGCGCATTGCCGGTGAGTTGCTCGTCGGCAAGCAGAAGCACGCGTGGACGCATGATGTGCTCGGTGCCGAGCAGGCGCGCCACAGGATCACCGATCCAGCGGATCACGCCATCGGCGCCGATCACCAGATCGCTATTGCCGGACGCATGGATACGCGCCGCACGGGCTTCAAATTCCAAAGCAAGCGCCTTTTGCGAAGCAGTCTGGACCGCCTTTGCGTCCGGACCATCCGCTCCCGATACAGGCGTGAACCGGAAACCGGACAACTGCCCCACATGATGTCCTTCAACAAAGACATCGCCATTTACACTGATTTCAGCTTCCAGCATCGCATTCTCTCTCAGGCGCTTCATGAGCACAGATGTCCTGCGATCAACAAAGCGTTTCGTCAACCTTTCATGTAACGCATCGGACAATCGATCTTCGATTTCCCGCGTCTTTTCCTGCCAGTGTGTCGGATCGGCAAGCCAACTGGGCCGATTCGATACATAGGTCCACGTCCTTATCTGCGCGATTCGCGCCGAAAGCGTGTCAATTTCACCGTCCGTTCGGTCGGCACGGTGTACCTGCTCGGCAAGAAAGTTCTCATTCACCGTGCCATAGCGCACGAGATCGGAAAAGAGGGTGGCAATAAGATCGGCATGTTGTGCCGGGGTAATGCGCCTGTAATCCGGTAGCGCGCAAGCTTCCCAGAGCTTCTCGACTCGCGCCGGCGTATCGGCGAGATCACGGATCTCGGGATAGCGCGACAGTTGCTCCAGCGCCTGCTGATCGACAGCCGGCAAAGCACGGGTAAGGCCGGCGATGCGCGGCGCGGTCTCGAGGCTTGCCCGCAATGATTGAATGGATTTGAAGTCGAAGTCGGTGGTGCGCCACTGCAAAACCTTGACGTTGTCGAAGTGGTGGCCCTCGATCCGCTGCACCAGCTCTTCGTCGAAGGGATCGACATGGCCGGTGACGCCGAACGTGCCGTCGCGCAGATGCCGACCGGCGCGGCCGCCGATCTGGGCGAGTTCGGCGGGGTTCAGATTGCGGAACTGGTAGCCGTCGAACTTGCGGTCCTGGGCGAAGGCGACGTGATCGACGTCGAGGTTCAGCCCCATGCCGATCGCATCCGTCGCGACCAGATATTCGACGTCGCCCTGCTGGTAGAGTTCCACCTGCGAATTGCGGGTGCGCGGGCTGAGCGCGCCGAGCACGACGGCGGCGCCGCCGCGCTGGCGGCGGATCAGTTCGGCGATCGAATAGACCTCGTCGGCGGAAAAGGCGACGATGGCGGAGCGCTGCGGCAGGCGGGTGATCTTCTTCTGGCCGGCATAGAGCAGGTGCGACAGGCGCGGCCGCTCGATGACGGTGATGCCGGGAAGCAGGTGCTGCAGGATCGGCCGCATCGTGCCGGCGCCAAGCAGCAACGTCTCGTCGCGGCCGCGCAGATGCAGGATGCGGTCGGTGAAGATATGGCCGCGCTCGAGATCGCCGGCCAACTGGACCTCGTCGATGGCGACGAAAGCGGCCTTGGTCTCGCGCGGCATGGCTTCGACGGTGCAGACCGAGAAGCGGGCCTTGGGCGGCGAGATCTTTTCTTCGCCGGTGACCAGCGCGACATTCTGCACGCCGACCTTCTCGACGACGCGGCTGTAGACCTCACGCGCCAGCAGCCTCAATGGCAGGCCGATGATGCCGGTGCCGTGCGCAACCATGCGCTCGATGGCATAATGCGTCTTGCCGGTGTTGGTCGGGCCGAGCACCGCGGTCACGCCGCGGCCGCTCAATATCATGGGCTGCGATGTCAGCGTCTTTGTCCTGCAGACGGGGCGAGAGAGCCCCGGAGATAAATCAAGCTTCAGATCGGAAGCAGACAACACATGGACAGCCGATCGCTCAAACGCAAGGGCCGATGTGCATTTGGCGGCCAGTTTTCGACTGCGCGAATAGCTTGCAGAATGCGCGCATAACGATTCGGAACAGCTGGGGAACGAATCGGAGACGAATCGCTGACTCTGGATGATTCAGTGTTTGTTCACGGCTAAGTATTGATTTTGAATCACTTTTTCCCACCAGATGCTGAATCGGAAGAGTCGCGCATAGATTGCGTGGGCATTTTCCTGGTCCCGATAGTCTTCACAGATGCGCCGTTCTTTGGATACGCGGTCGCCTGGTGCGTTATCGATACAGGCCGGCTATCCAGTTCGCGCCTCGATCAAAGCCGGAACAAACAGCAGACGAATCAGAGACTGCGCAGTTTTCCTGATATGTTCACGCCAATATATTGTATTTAAATGAATTTTTAACCATAGGGACGATTGCATCCTTTGGCACGCACGTCCTCTGGTGCCGATATGGGTAATCGGCACCCGGTTTGATGTCGGCTACAGAATTATTGTCCCGTTGGAAAATATCTGCGGAACAAAAATCACCTTTGCGTGTTTCTCGCTCATTCAAACTCGTAATGCGCTGAGGTCACCGGATATGCTTGGAACAATACTTCTCATTATCCTTATTCTGCTTTTGCTAGGCGCTTTGCCGAATTGGGGCTATAGCCGCGGTTGGGGCTATGGACCTTCGGGCGGCTTGGGGCTAGTTCTGGTCATTATTATCATTCTTGTACTCATGGGCCGGATCTAAGCGCCCGAATAACCTGGGAGAAATGTCATGATGAAGAAGATTGTCCTCATTGGTGCCCTGGTCGGCGCACTGGCCTCGTGCACCGCGACGGAGCAGGGCACTGCGATCGGCGCAGGCAGCGGAGCCCTCATCGGCGGCGCGATCAGCCATAGCTGGGGTGGTGCAGCCGTCGGCGCCGTGGCCGGTGGCCTGGCAGGCGCGCTGATCGGCCAGTCGGTCGAACGCCGCGGCTACTGCGTCTATCGCGACCGTTACGGTCGTCGCTACGAAGCGCGTTGCCCACGTTAAGGATTTCTGCCTGATCGATCAGGCAAGCTCCGAAAAAGAAAGGCGTCGGTTCTCCGGCGCCTTTTTGTTTGCTTGATTGAAGTCTCGCCGCGCTGAGTTCTCTTCAGGCGGAAATTTCCCCGATCAGCGAGCCTGCGGGAATATTCCATTCCCTGCTCAGCTTTCTGATTTGATCCAGATTGATTTCCCGCTTGCCGTTGAGGAGATCGGCCGCTCGCGCCTTCGAGCCGATGACGCCTATCAGATCGGCGCGGGTGTAGTTGTTTGCTGCCATCACCGACTTGATCACCTCGATAGGACTCGCAGCCGCGATCGGATAGTGCTTGGCCTCATACTGCTCGATCAACAAGACGAGCGCGTCGAAATGCGCGGCCGCGTCGGATCCTTCGTCGGGTTCATTCTCGAAATACGGCCTGACTTCAGCCAGGGCAGCCTTGTATTCTTCTTCGCTCCGAAGCGTTCGGAAATCCTTCAAATTCAACATTTCGATCCCTTTCACCTCAGAGTTCATGCACGTCAATCGCGTCGTATTGCGCATGCGTTCCAACAAACAGGACGTAGATCCGCTTCGATCGAAACGCGACCAACCCTACGATGCGGTACTTGTTGCCACCGACGTCAAAGATAACCTTGTTGCCGGCAACAAGGTCGGCGGAGTTGAAAGTCTTCTTCAATTCGCTGAAATTGCTCCAGCTTGCTTTGGACGCGGTGGCATACCACTCCGTCATCGCTGCTTGCGCCATGTCTCTTGGCCGCCCCTTCGGCAAGGCTGTCCAGAAATTGACGAGAGCGGATTTCGCGATAACGTTCATGCCCGTTTCGCTCCTCTATAGCGCGTTCCCAATTTGGAAACAAGCCGAAGTTTCCAGATTGGGAATTTCAGCACGTCGTCGCCTCAACGAGCATCATCGCATCCGCGATTGCGTGGCGGCAATGCCGTGAATCAAACAAAAAGGCCGCATCGCGGGAGCGATACGGCCTTCGATACAAAGCTGACCAGCAACAATCAGTTCTTGGCGCGCTCGACGTAGGAATTGTCTTCGGTGGCGATGACGACGCGGGTGCCGGCGTCGATATGCGGCGGGACCAGGGTGCGGATGCCGTTCGACAGGATGGCTGGCTTGTAGGAAGACGACGCCGTCTGGCCCTTGACGACCGGTTCGGTCTCGGTGATCTCGAGCGTGACGTGGCGCGGAAGGACGATCGCGAGCGCGATGCCTTCGTGCATCGACAGGATGCAGACCATGCCTTCCTGGAGGTAGGCCTTCTGGTCGCCCATCGTCTCGACGTCGACGACGATCTGGTCGTAGTTCTCAGGGTTCATGAAGTGGAAGCCTTCGCCATCTTCATAAAGGAACTGGTGGTTGACGTCTTCGACGAAGGCGCGCTCGACCTGTTCCGTCGTGCGCCAGCGCTCCGACACCTTCACGCCGTCGACGATGCGGCGCATGTCGACCTGAGTGACCGGCGTGCCCTTGCCCGGATGGAAATTGTTGGCCGTCAGAACGACGTACAGCTTGCCGTCCACATCGAGGACGTTGCCCTTGCGGACAGAAGAGGCGATGACCTTGACCATAAGACTTCCTTGTAACTCGGCTTTTGGCGTCGTAGAGGACTTTCGAAATGGTCCCGGAGACGCAATTAAGTATTCTTTGGGGGCGCAACTAACCTAAAATCAGGCAAATAGCCAGCCCTCGCGTTGGCCGATCCTATGAGGCCGACGTAAGGCCAGTATTCAAGACAAGCAGTCGAGGACCGCATTCGATGAAAGCCCCGATCGCCAAAGCGTCTCCCTGGTGGACGCCCAGCGTCCATGCCGATCGCCGGCCGTTCCTGATCGGGCGGAATGCGATCCAGTCGGCGTTGCGCGTCTATTTTGCCTGCGAGGACTTCATCGAGGTCGATACCGCGACGCTGCAGGTGTCGCCCGGCAACGAGGCGCATCTGCATGCCTTTGCCACCGAGGCGCTGACGACCGACGGCCAGGCCGCGCCCTTCTATCTCCACACGTCGCCGGAATTCGCCTGCAAGAAACTGCTGGCATCAGGCGAACAACGGATCGCCTGCTTCGCGCATGTCTACCGCAATCGCGAGCGCGGGCCGCTGCATCATCCCGAGTTCACCATGCTCGAGTGGTATCGCACCGGCGAAAGCTACGAGAGCCTGATGATGGACTGCGTTCGTATCCTGGCGCTGGCGGCGGAGACGGCGAAGGCTGATGTGCTCAGCTATCGCGACGCCGTCTGCGATCCGTTCGCCGGGCCGGAACGGCTGAGCGTGGCGGACGCGTTCAGGCGCCATGCGGATATCGACCTCTTGGCATCGGTCAGTGCCGACGGCTCGACCGATCGCGGGCATCTCGCCGCCGAGATGAACAGGGTGGAGATGCGCGTCTCGAAGGACGACCAATGGGCCGATCTGTTCAGCCGGGTGCTGGTCGAGAAGATCGAGCCGCATCTCGGCATGGGGCGGGTGACCATTCTCGACGAATATCCGGTGTCGGAGGCAGCGCTTGCCCGGCCTTCCGTCAATGATCCGCGTGTCGCTGAGCGCTTCGAGGTCTATGCCTGCGGCGTCGAGCTGGCCAATGGCTTCGGCGAACTTACCGATCCTGTCGAGCAGCGCCGGCGCTTCGAGATCGAGATGGCGGAGAAGAACCGCGTCTATGGCGAGACCTATCCGATCGACGAGGATCTGCTTGAGGCGCTTGCCATCATGCCCGAAGCCAGCGGTATCGCGCTCGGCTTCGACCGGCTGGTGATGCTGGCGACGGGCGCGCGGCGGATCGAGCAGGTGCTGTGGGCACCGGTCGCGGAGTATGGCTCATGAACATCGTCAGGCCGATCAAGACGGTGGATGACCTCGGCGATGCCGGGCTTGTCGGCGATCGCGATCGGGCGGCGCTGGAAGAGGTTGCGGCACGCTATGCGATCGCGCTGACGCCCACGGTTTCACGGCTGATCGACCGCACCGATCCCGACGACCCGATCGCCCGCCAGTTCGTGCCTGACGCGGCGGAACTGTTGGTGACGCCAGAGGAGCGGGCCGATCCGATCGGCGATCACGCGCATAGCCCTGTCGAAGGGATCGTCCATCGCTATCCCGATAGGGTGCTCCTGAAGGCGGTGCATGTGTGCCCGGTCTACTGCCGCTTCTGCTTCCGCCGCGAAATGGTCGGTCCTCAGGGGCTCGGCACACTCGATCCAGATGCGATGAAGGCGGCGTTCGATTATATCCGCGCGCATGGCGAGATCTGGGAGGTGATCCTCACCGGCGGCGATCCGCTGGTGCTGTCGCCGCGGCGGCTGCGGGAAATCCTGGTTCAGCTGGCCGATATCGAGCACGTCAAGATCATCAGGTTTCACACGCGCGTGCCTGTCGTTGACCCCTTGAAGGTCGATGCGGCGCTGATCGATGCGCTGAAGGCGAGCGGCAAGACGGTTTACGTGGCGCTGCATGCCAATCATCCGCGCGAGATGACGGCCGAGGCCCGGGCGGCCTGCGCGCGCCTCGTCGATGCTGGGATCGTCATGCTCAGCCAGTCGGTGCTGCTCAAGGGTGTCAACGACGATGCCGGTGTGCTGGCGGAACTGATGAAGGCGTTCGTGGAGACGCGCGTAAAACCCTATTACCTGCATCATCCCGATCTCGCGCCGGGCACCGGCCACTTCCGGCTGTCCGTCGAGGAGGGACAGGCGATCGTTTCGGCGCTGCGCGGCCGCATCTCGGGATTGTGCCAGCCGACCTATATTCTGGATATTCCGGGCGGCTATGGCAAAGCAGCGATTAACGAAAACGCGATCCGAAAGACGGCAGAGGGTTGCTATTCCGTTTCCGACTACAACGGCAAGGAGCATGTCTATCCGCCGCAAGGCGAATGACTGTCTCGTTTTACGTTTCATTTCAGCACTGTCGCTGATCCAGAATCTAACGTTTTCCCGTTTAAGCACTTTCCGCAAGCTCATGAAGCGATTTGCTTATCTCTACTGCGGCGCGAAAGCAGATAAATTTTTAGATTTCCGTCAGAGCCAGATTTAACCACATGTTTTAGCGGAATATTGGGTTTTCCTCCTTAAAAGCACGTCATGACACGGTGACGAGTACAGGGCGATGAGCGCCCGCTCTGGTTATGACAAGCTTGGAGATGTGAGGATGAATACGACGATCCGCGAACTGCTTGCGAAATTCGGCAAGCTGCCTGTGGCCATCGAAACGGTCGGCGACGATGCCGACCTTTATGCGGTCGGGCTCACCTCCTTCGCCTCGGTCCAACTCATGCTCGGCATCGAGGATGCCTTCGACATCGAGTTTCCCGACAACCTCCTCAACCGCAAATCATTCGCCAGCATCTCGGCCATCGCCAAGACTGTCGACATGATCCAGGACGCCCGGAAGGTTGCCTGATGAACTTCCCGGTCAAAATCACGGAAGAAAGTTTTGCAGCAAGGGCTGCCCGCGTCGTCGCCATTGCGGCGAAGTACGCGGACACCGTCGATTTTGAAGGCCGGTTTCCACAGGAGGCCGTGGATTCGATGAAGGCCGAGCGCCTGCTCAGCATCCAGATTCCACGCAACCTCGGTGGCGAGAGCGCCACCACGACCGAGATCGCCGAGCTCTGCTCGATGCTCGGCCAGGCCTGCGCTGCCAGCGCCATGGTTTTCGCCATGCATCATATCAAGCTCTCGAGCCTCGTCGAGCACGGCGCCGACAGCGTTTGGCATGCCGATTTCATGCGCCGCATCGCGGCAGACCAGCTGCTGATCGGCTCGGCGACGACGGAAGGCGGCATCGGCGGCAACCTGCGCAACAGCATCTGCGCCGTTCATGTCGAAGACGGCGTCTGCCGGCTCGAGAAGGATGCGACCGTCATTTCCTACGGCGCCCACGCCGACGCCATCCTGATCACTTCACGCGCCCATGCGGACGCCGCGCCATCCGACCAGGTACTGACGACCTTCCTCAAGGACCAATACACGCTTGAGCGGACGCATGTCTGGAACACGCTCGGCATGCGCGGCACCTGCTCCGACGGCTTCCTGTTCAAGGGTGAAGCGCCGGCGCAACAGATCCTTCCTAAACCGTTCGCCGAGATCGCGGCGCAGTCGATGCTGGCGTCCTCGCATCTTCTGTGGAGCGGCGTCTGGTACGGTATCGCCATCGACGCGTTTTCGCGGGCCCAGGCCTTCGTGCGCGCCGCGGCTCGCAAATCCCCGGGTGCGCCCCCGCCCGGTGCCTTGCGTCTTGCCGAAGTGTCCAATCTTCTGCAGATGGTGAAGTCGAACGTCGTCGCCGGCCTCAAGGCCTACGAAGACGCGAAAGCCAATCCCGACAAGCTGTCGTCGATGGGCTTTGCCGTGGCGATGAACAACGTCAAGATCGCGTCGTCGGAGACGATCCTCGAGATCGTCAACCACACGATGCTGATCTGCGGCATCATGGGCTACAAGAACGGCACGCCGTTCAGCCTTGGCCGACATCTGCGCGATGCGCATTCCGCACAATTGATGATTTCCAACGACCGCATCCTTGGCAACACGTCGAGCATGCTCCTTGTCCACAAGCAGGACACTAGCCTACTGGGGTGACTCACATGGATATGCAGACCTCCTTCCTGGACCGGCTTTTCGAGTCCGGCCTTCTGATCGACATGGGCGTTGACGGCCTTTATGGCCGCAGCGGCCAGTTCGAAGACGTGATCGCCGCCTTCGAGCGCCTGATCGACCGCTTCGGTGGTGGTGATGGAGCGGAGGCGATGCGCTTCCCGCCGGGCATGAACCGCGAAATCTTCGAGAAGAGCGGCTACATGAAGAGCTTCCCGCAGCTGGCCGGCACCGTGCACAGCTTCTGCGGCAACGAGCTCGACCACATGAATCTCCTGCAGTGCATGGAAGTGGGCGAAGACTGGACCAAGGGCCAGGAAGCGACCGAAATCGTGCTGACGCCGGCCGCCTGCTATCCGCTCTACCCGACGGTCGCCCGCCGCGGCAACCTGCCGAAGGACGGCGCGCTGTTCGACCTGCAGTCCTATTGCTTCCGCCATGAGCCGTCGCGCGATCCGGCCCGCCAGCAGTTGTTCCGCATGCGCGAATATGTCTGCATGGGCACCGAAAAGCACGTCACCGATTTCCGCCAGAACTGGATGGATCGCGGTCTCGAGATGATGAAGCTCGTCGGCCTCGATGTCACGATCGACGTCGCCAACGATCCGTTCTTCGGCCGCGCCGGGAAGATGATGGTCAACAACCAGCGTGACCAGAACCTGAAGTTCGAGCTCTTGATCCCGATCACCTCGACGGCCAATCCGACGGCCTGCATGAGCTTCAATTTCCATCAGGATTCCTTCGGCCAGAAGTGGGGCCTGAACCTTGCTGATGGCAGCGTTGCATTTACCGCCTGCGTCGGCTTCGGGCTGGAGCGCATTGCGCTGGCGCTGTTCCATCACCACGGCCTCGACGTCAAGCTGTGGCCGGCCTCCGTGCGCCAGGCGCTCTGGGGCTAAGGGAAACGATGTCATCGGTCTTCCCGGACATCCGCCCGGACAGCTATTCCCCGCATGCGCTGCACTCGCTGGAGCGCATGTGGCCGGAAACCAATTGCTATATCGATCTATGGATCGAAGTGCTTTCCACGCTCGGCCTGGCGCCTGAAGCCATGCTCGGCTTCACGCTGGGGCAGGATTTCGAGGGCGACCAGTTCACCTTCTTCAAGGTGCCGCTCGAGGATCTGGAAGCGCTCTACGGCATCCGCGTCACCGAACTGGCGATCTTCGACAAGGTCGAGCGTCACATCCAGACGCAGATTTCGCGCGGCCGTCTCTGCCTGATCGAGATGGACAGCTTCTACATGCCCGACACGCAGGGCACGGCCTACCGCCAGGAGCATGGGAAGACGACGGTTGCCATCAACCGCCTGGATATGGCCGGCAAGCGGGTCGATTATTTCCACAATGGCGGTTTCTTCAGCCTTGAGGGCGAGGATTTCGACGGGCTGTTCCAGCTGCATCTCACCGACGAAGATCCGCTGTTCCTGCCCTACACCGAATTCGCGAAATTTCCCGAAACGCCGGTCGATGCGGCGCAGACGCGGGCCGTCTCGCGCGCGCTGCTGTCGGCCCATTTCGGCCGCCGGCCGCGCGAAAACCCGATCCGGGCCTTTTCCGCCGTGTTTCCGGAGCAGGTCGAGGCGGTGGCGGAGCGGCCGTTCGGCTTCTTCCACAAGTATGCCTTCAACACGTTGCGCCAGTTCGGCGCCAATTTCGAGCTGCTGGCCGATCACCTGGTCTGGCATTCGGCCGACGAATTCGGCGCTGCCGCCGAGCATGCCCGTCGCCTGTCAGAGGCCGCGAAGTCGGTGCAGTTCCAGCTGGCGCGCGCCGTTACCCGCCGGAGGTTCGAGCCGCTTTCGACCGCGCTTGATCCGGCCGCCGATGCATGGGATGCCGTGATGGCCTCGCTTGCGGAGCGTCTCTGAAGCGCGCCGCGCTTTGGAGTTTTTATATGCATGTCGTTGTCGCAAAGCCGTTCAACACCTTTGCGCGACATGCCTGAGAAGCCGGGAGCCTGATCATGCGTGGGAGATTGGCGAGCGTTGCCGCAGAGGAGACGCTGATCAGCGAGGGCTGGAACCTGGTGCTGACGGAGGCGGGCGCCTGCGCCGGGCCGCATGACCTGCCGCTCTCGGCGCAGATGATTGCCGCCGAGGTGCCGGGAACGGTTGCCGCCGCGCTGGAAAAGGTCGGCCTGTTCGACCGTGAAAATCCCGAACCGCTCGATGGCAAGGACGCCTGGTATGTCTGCCGGCTGTTTGATGCGGAGCCCGGCGACGCGATCCTGCGCTTTGCGGGCCTGGCGACGCTTTGCCATGTGTTCCTGAATGGCCAGGAAATCCTCTCTTCCGAGAGCATGTTCACGCTGCACGAAATCCCCGTGACGCTGACGGGCGGCGACGAACTTGCGCTGTGCTTCCGGGCGCTGGCGCCGCGGCTTGCCGAAAGCGGTGCCCGCGCCCGCTGGCGGCCGCAGATGATCACGCCGCAAGGGCTGAAGAACGTCCGCACCACGCTGCTCGGCCATATGCCAGGCTGGTGCCCCGAGATCCATGCAGTCGGCCCCTGGCGCCCGATCACGCTGGTCCGCCGCGATGTCGTGTCGCTCGACAACGTTACCGTTCGCGCGGTCCTCGAGCCGGATGGCACGGGCCGGCTCAGCGTATCGCTGCATACCGACGCCGATGCGCCGGATGTGGTGCTTCGCTGCGATGGCCGCGATCAGCCGTTCGAGAAGGTCGGCGAGGGGCATTATTCCGCCATCCTGCGGCTGAAGGACGTCCGGGTTTGGTGGCCGCACACGCATGGCACGCCCGACCTCTACGACTACGCCATCGTCGTCGACGGCGCCGAGCATCCGGTCGGGCGAACCGGCTTCCGCACGGTCGAGGCCGATCGCGGCGCCGATGGCCAAGATTTCGCCTTGGTCGTCAATGGCGCGCGGGTGTTCTGCCGCGGCGCGGTGTGGACGACGGCCGATATCGTGCGGCTGCCGGGCACACGCGCCGATTACGAGCCGTTCCTGCGCCTCGCCGCCGAGGCCGGCATGAACATGATCCGCATCGGCGGCACCATGGCCTACGAGACGCCTGATTTCTTCGCACTTTGCGACGAGCTCGGCCTGCTCGTCTGGCAGGACTTCATGTTCGCCAATTTCGACTATCCGGGGAAAGACAAGGCGTTCACCGCGCATGTGCATGCCGAGGTGGAGGAATTCCTGCACGGCGTTCAGGGCTCGCCGTCGCTTGCCGTCCTGTGCGGTGGCAGCGAGATCTACCAGCAGGCGGCGATGCTCGGGCTGCCGTCGGATTTCTGGTCGGGACCGATCACCGAGGAAATCATCCCGGCGATCGCGCATCGCCTGCGGCCTGACGTTCCCTACGTTCCGAATTCGCCGTCCGGCGGCGCCATGCCGTTTTCGCCCAATGCCGGTGTGACGCATTACTACGGCGTCGGGGCCTATATGCGTCCGCTCGAGGGTGCCAGGCGCGCCAATGTGCGCTTTGCCGCCGAGAGCCTCGCCTTCGCCAACGTACCGCAGCAGAAAACGCTGCAGCGCCATCTCGACGTGCCGCCGGTTCACAGCCCGCTATGGAAGTCGCGGGTGCCGCGCGACCGCGGCGCATCGTGGGATTTCGAGGACGTGCGCGATTTCTATCTCGGCAAGCTTTACGACGTCGATCCGGCGACGCTCAGGCGCGAGGACCGCGACCTTTATCTCGACCTGTCGCGTGCCGTTACCGGTGAAGTCGTGGAAGCTACCTTTGCCGAGTGGCGACGCCAGGGCTCGGGCTGCAACGGCGCTCTGGTCTGGACGTTGCAGGACCTTTTGCCCGGCGCCGGCTGGGGCGTGATCGATTCGACCGGCGAGCCGAAGCCGATCTGGTACGCTATGCGCCGCGCTTTCCGGCCGGTGCAGGTGCTCTTGACGGACGAAGGAACCAACGGCCTCGACGTGCATGTCATCAACGAGACCGGCAACGATCTGCCGCTCGATCTCGAGGTTGTCTGCCTGCGCCACGGCCGCCAGCACGCGGTCAGCGGCGGCCGCATCCTGACGCTGCCGGCGCGCAGCACGCAGACATTCGCCGCGACCGATCTTTTCGGCGGCTTCTTCGATACCACATACGCCTTCCGTTTCGGCCCGCCGTCGCACGATGTCACCGTCGCGCGCCTGCGGCTGCCGGATGGCGGCGCGGTGGTGGCGGAGGCATTTTACTTCCCGCTCGGACGCTCAAAGGCTGTCCACGATGCTGAGATCCAGGTCTCCGTCGTGCAGGAAGGCGGCCACTGGTTTGCCGATCTGAGCACCGACCGGCTGGCGCAATCCGTGCATTTCGCCATCGACGGCTACAGACCCGACGACGACTGGTTTCACCTGGCACCGGGCGGCGCCAAGCGTGTTCGCCTTCATCCGCTATCCGCCCACGCCGCAGACGAAAAGCCCTCGGGCGAGGTGCTGGTCCCCGGCGGCCTGCGCGCCGCTGCCTTCTAGGGCGGTGAAGGCAAAAGCTGAGGCGCAATCAATTTCGAAAGACTTTCCTACTAATATACGTGGTCCAAAGAGACCTAGAGCGGATACGGCATGTCGAAGGGAATTATTGCGAATTCGGTGATGAACGGGGCGGCGGGAATGCTGCTTCTGGTGACCGGGTTCGCGTCCTCCATCATCACGGCGCGATTGCTCGGCCCTGAGGCCAATGGCATCGTCGCCTTTTCGCTCTGGCTGGTGGTGACCGGCGCCTCGATTGCCGAACTCGGCTCCAGCATCACGCTGTCCAAGACCCTGCCACAGCTCGAAGCCGAAGGTTTCGACGCCAGGCGGCGGCTTGGTTTCGCGTCGCTGCTGGTCACCGTCATGCTGTGCTCGACGCTGGTGCTGCTCGGCCTCTACGCGCTGTTCTTCTTCACCTCGGAAGAAATGCATTGGGCGGCGACGGCGCCATCGGTCGCCTATGTCACGGCCGCGCTGTTCTTCGTCCAGGCGATCGGCTCCTTCGTCAAATTCTATCTCATCGGTGAGCGGCGGCTGACCGATTTCTTCAAGCTCGCCACCGGTGTCTGCGTGCTGCAGCTGATCGGCGTCGGCGCCGGCGCGGTGTTCTATGGCGTCGAAGGCGTGTTGGTCGGTTACCTGCTCGGGCAGATGGTGTTCTTCGTCGCCACCATCCCGATCCTGATGACACCGCGCGACCGGTGCGGCATTCCGATGAAGCATCTGGCGGCGTCCTCCGTCGTGCTGTCGGCGCAGTTCGTCATCGATTCGATCTTCCTCAACAGGCTGGAGCTGCTGTTCCTGCAGCAGTTCTGGTCGGTCGAAATGGTCGGTTTCTACGCGGTCGGCCTGTCTGTCGCCAACATCGCGCTGCAATTGCCGATCCAGATGACCGGCAGCCTGCTGCCCTATTATTCCGAGCGGCGCCACTCGAGCGATGATCGCACGCTGCCGGTAGAGGTGTTCGCCGCCGTTACGCGCAGCATGGCCTATATCATCCTGCCGATGAGCCTGGGGCTGGCGGCGATCTCGAGCGAGCTTGTTCGCGCGGTGTTCGGGGAAGCTTTCGCACGCAGCGGCACCGTCGTGGCGCTGCTGGCGCTGGCGGCGCCTGCCTATACGTTCATGCAGACGCTCAGCCTCTATCTTCTGTCGATGGACCGGGCGCGCGACCGGCTGAAGGTCAGTATTGTCGGCGGAGTCGTGATGACGGTCGGCTGCCTGGCTGTCGTTCCCTTTTTTGCGGCCGAAGGTGCGGCACTTGTTCGCATCGGCGTCTTTACCGTGATGTGTATCATCATGGTCGGATATACCGGTTTTGGCTCGCAGCTGTCCGGTTTGTACGTAAGTCTCTTCAAAACGCTGGTTGCATCCGTTTTGTGCGCAATTATAGCCTTGTGGGTTTTACATTATTTAAATGGTTCTATTGGAGTTTTGCTCGCCATAGTCGCTGGAGGTATCGGCTATATTGTTGCGCTTAAAATTTTGAAGGCAATTCCGCGAGAGGATGCCGAAGTTATGCTGTCGATAGTCGAGAAGATGCCGGGTTCAGTCAAAAATTCAGCCAGGAAAGCCGTCGAGTTCGTCGCGCCGTCGCATGGCGAGACGCCGAATGACGATTTGCCGATCGAGATCACCGTCGTGACCGGCGCGGCGGAAGGCGCCGGCCGCGAGGCAGCCCTGCCTTTCACCTTCGATCGCACCGTCGGCTTGTTCAAGCCGGAAACGCCGGGCTCTCAGAAGCGCTCTGCCGCCGTCCTGTTTCTCAATCCGTGGGGACTCGAGGAAATGTGCAGCCGGCGGTTCTTCCGCGTCACGGCAGAGCACTTCGCCGATCTTGGCGTGTCGAGCCTGCGCTTTGACTATCCGGGTGCCGGCGATGCGCTCGACCTTATCGATGACACCATTGGTCTCGCCGTCTGGGAAGATGCGATCCGCGATGCCGCCGAACGGCTGAAACGTCTCAGCGGCTGCAGCCGCATCGTCATCGTTGCGCAGGGTCTCGGCGCCGCGCTGGCGCAGCGGACCGCGGCATCGATCAGCGGCATCGATGCGATCGCCATGCTCGGCCCCGTCGTCAACGGCCGCGCCTATCTGCGCGAACTCAGCGCCTGGTCGAAATTCATCAATTACCACCTCGGGCTCGGCGATTATCCCGCGCCCGAGGGCAAGCATGTGATCGCCGGACTGGAGATGCCTGCCGGCATTGCCGCCGAGCTGTCGAAGCTCAGGATCGCGGTACCCGATGCCCTGGCCGCCTCTCGCTACCTCATTCTTGAACGTCCCGAGCGGGCCGACGACACGACGTTCGCCGACAATCTCAGGGCGCTGGGCGCTACGGTCGAGCAGCGGACGTTCGAGGGCTACGACAGGCTGGTCTCCGATCCCGTCTTCTCCCGCACGCCGATGGCGACTGTTCAGGCGCTGACCGAATGGCTGGATGCGAACACGACGATCGATCCGGCCGCAACGCCGTCGGTCGCCGCGCTCGATGCGCAGTCGATTGTCGGCGACGGGTTCGAGGAAGTGCCGGTGCGTTTCGGCGAGTTCAACCATCTGGTCGGTATCGTTACCCGGCCGCTGGGCAAGCCCAGCGGTAACAGCGTGCTGTTCCTGTCGACCGCCTATGACCGGCAGTCCGGCTGGGGGCGGGCCATCGTCGATATGGCACGCGGGCTGGCGCGCGAGGGCGTGGCCTCGCTGCGCTTCGATTCCGCCAATGTCGGCGACAGTGCGCCGCGTCTCGATGCGCCGGATCAGATCCTCTATTCCGCCACCCAGAATGCCGATGCGCGCGCCGCGATCGACCTGCTCGAGGGGATGGTGCCCGGGCCGCTGATGGTCGCCGGGCGCTGCAGCGGCGGTTTCCTCGCCATCCGCTCCGCCGTGGATGACCACAGGATCAAGGCTGCGGTGTCGATCAATCCCTTCGTCTACTACTGGGATCCGAACCAGCCGGTCGAGCGCAAGCACGTGGTCTCGGTGCCGCGCAGCTTCGAGGATTACGGACAGCGGCTGTCGAGCCTCGCCACCTTCAAGCGGCTGCTGAAAGGCGATATCGACGTGCTGGCGGCGACCCGCAACGTCGTCATCGCCTTCTCCCGGCGCATGTCGGTGCGCATCGCGCCGCTGCTCGAATATCTCCCGAGCCGCCGCCACACGGCGACCGAGGTGAAGAAGTCGTTTTCGACGGTGGGCAAGCGCAAGGTGCCGCTGACGCTGATCTACAGCGAGGGCGACGTCGGGCTCGAGCACATGTATTTCCACTTCGGCCCCGGCGGCCGCAAGTTCGCGCGCCATCCCAATGTGCGGCTGGTGATGCTGGCGAATGCCGACCACAACCTGACGCCGCCGGAATCACGCGAAACGGTGTTTTCGGAGATTGTTCGGTTGGCGAAGGTCTGAGCGAGCGGAACTGCGTTTTGCCTCGTATGATTTGTCCGACTTGCTGGCGGGCGTTCCATGTTTCCCTCATCCCCGCTTTGAGCCGGGATCCAGCCGCGTCGCGTCTGCGACGCGAATAAAGTCTCTTCAGGCCGAGGACTTGGGCTGACTGGTTCCCGGCACGAGGCCGGGACAAGGGAGGAGATTTTGCCTGTTGACGAAAAACGGAAAATGACACCCGAGATGCGTTCCGGACAGTGATCTCAGGCGCCGATAATCTCGTCGTAGACGGCGATGTAGCGTTCGGCGACGACGTCCCAGGAATAGGCGTGGGCGTCGGAGAGAAGCTCGGCGCGGATCGTCGGTCCGCTGGTTTCGAGCCTGTCGTAAGCGGTCTCGATCGCTTTGGCTGCCGCAGCGGTGTCGCCAAAATCCGTCAGCAGGATCTGACGGTGTCGCTCACTCAGTGTCGTGAAGGCCTCGTTGCCGTTCAGCACCGGAATCAGGCCGGCGCTCATCGCCTCCAGCGCCACCAGCCCGAACCCTTCGTAAGCCGACGCCGACGCGAAGATCGACGATTGCGCGATGATGCCGCGGATCGTGTCGTTGTCGGGGGAGACGTGGATCGTCACGGTGCCGGCCAGGCCGAGCCGGTCGATCTGGTCGGTCAGATCCTGACGGCTGAGATCGTATTCGACGCCGACGATATCGAGATGCCAGTCCGGGTGGCTGGCCGTCAGCGGCACCATGGCATCGATCAGCTTCTCCAGCCGCTTGTTCACCGAGAACCGGCCGAGTGTCAGGATGCGGCGCTGCGCCGTCTTGGCGGCGCAATCGGCAAACTTGCCGATGTCGGCGCCGTTCTCGATGACGATGGTGCGGTTCGGGGCGATCTCGGCGAACTGCCGCAGGTCCGACATGCTGCAGCCGATGACCTTGTGATAGGCCATCGCCGAAAAGCGGGTCATGGTCTGAAACCAGACCTTTTTCAGCGCGGCGTAATTTTTAGTATGGAAGAAGCCGCCATGGGTTGTGACCACCATCGGCTTGCGGTGCAGCAGCCGGCCCCAGGCCAGCGCGTCGAAGAAAAAGTCGATGGCATGCACGTGAATGACGTCGGCATCGCCAAGGTGGCGGAAGACCTGCGGGGCGATCGGATAGCGGGTGCTACCCGACCAGGGAATGCGGACGACCTCGATGCCGCCGATCATCTCGCGATGCGGCAGCGTCGTGTCCTGGTCGGTAAACAGCGAATCGAGCGTGACGACGCGGACGCGGTAGCCGTGGTCGATGATCTGGCGGGCAAGATTGCTGACCACGTCCTCCAGACCGCCGCGATTGGGCAGGAACTGGCGGATGACATGGACGATCAACGGCGCGGCGGCCGTCGCTGGCTCGGCATCATGTGCGTAGATTTCGGCGGCTGACATCACGGGTCCTTCAGGCCAAACATCGGGGGCCCAAAATTGGAGGACAAGCGTCGGGGCGCGCATCTTGGGCTATGCCAAGAAGACGCCGCCGGCGTTAAGGGCACGTTAAATGTCTGCGCCCGACGGGATTTGCCGTGTGGAAGAGTTAACCGACCGTCACTTGGTGTCAGAAAGCCCGGAAGGTCAACGTGGTCAGCGAGCGCACGATGCCCGGAATGCTGGCGATCTGATCGTTAACGAATTTGCCGATGTCCTCGCCTTCCTGGATGTAGACCTTCAGCAACAGGTCGTAATCGCCGCTGGTCGAATAGAGCTCCGAGACGCGTTCGGTCTTGTAGATGGCGTCGGCGACCTCATAGGTCTTGCCGGGGGCGCACTGGAGCTGGACGAAAATCGGCTTCATGGGAGTTTCCTGCATCGAATTCTTGTGGCGCCATCATGCGCGAAATCACCGGTCGGGCGCAAGGCGTTCCGTCATCCGGCGGCTTCGCGAATGATCCAGTCGCGGAAGGCGGCAAGCGGCGCGTAGTCGGCGCGCTCGGCCGGATAGGCAAGATAATAGCGCTCCTTGCTTTCCATCTCGCGATCTACAGCGGCGACGAGATCGCCGCGCTGCAATTCCTCCTGGATGAGAAAGGTCGGCAAGAGCGCGACGCCGAGGCCGGCGATCGCCGCCTGTGCCGCGGTGGCGAACTGGTCGAACAGCATGCCGTGGACATTCTGCAGCGCCACGTCATTGTCGGCGAACCACTGCTCCCAGGCGTCGGGGCGGGTCGTCAGATGCAACAACGGAACGTCGCGCAGGTCGGATGCCGCGCTGATCGCGTGGCGGTCGCGGAAATCCGGGCTGCAGGCCGGCACTGTCTTTTCCGACATCAGGAAGGTCAGCTCGGCGCCCGGCCAGTGCGGGTGGCCGAAGTGGATGGCGGCATCGATCGAATCGAGACGGAAATCGAAGGAGGAAAGCCGGGTGACAAGATTGATCGTGACGCCGGGATTGGCGGAGAGGAAGCGGCCGAGGCGCGGTGCCAGCCAGCGGGTGCCGAAGGTAGGCAATATCGCGAGGTTGAGGGTGCCGCCGTGCGGATTGGCGCGCAGGTTGAGCGACGCGCTGGAGATGCGCCTCAGCGCCTCGCGGATTTCGCGGGCATAGCTGCCGCCTGCCAACGTCAGGCGCACCGTCTGGCGCTCGCGGATGAACAGCTCGACGCCGAGCTGCTCCTCCAGCGCCTTGATCTGGCGGCTGACGGCGCTCTGCGTCAAGTCGAGCTCGCTGGCGGCGGCGGTGACGCTGCCGGTGCGGGCCACGGCCTCGAAGGCGGCAAGAAGGGATGTCGATGGTAGAAAACGCCGGGATGGCAGCATGGTCATTCCATTTCAGAATGAGCTATTTCCGAAATGTCGATATTTATGGCTTGGCGGCGCTTGTAAATAGCGTCATCAATCAAAATCGGAATGAACGGGGAGTTTCCTAAGATGGCAGGCTTCGTTTCCACAGACCGCATCCGCACGCTGTTCACGGAAGCGATGTCGCGGATGTATCGCGCCGAGGTGCCGCAGTACGGAACGCTGCTGGAACTGGTCGCCGACGTCAATGCCGAGGTGCTGGCGACGGACACTGCGCTGCGCAGCCGGCTGACACGCGCCGGCGAGCTCGACCGCATCGATGTCGAGCGTCACGGCGCCATCCGGCTCGGCACCGCCGAAGAGCTTTTCACCATCCGCCGGCTGTTCGCAGTCATGGGGATGGAATCGGTTGGCTACTACGATCTCTCTGTCGCCGGCGTTCCCGTGCATTCCACCTGCTTCCGGCCCGTCGATCAGGCGGCGTTGAGCGTCAATCCGTTCCGCGTATTCACCTCGCTTCTCCGGCTGGAGCTGATCGAGGACGAGGAGCTTCGCGCCGAGGCGGCCGAGATCCTCGCCAGGCGGCGCATCTATACCGACCGCGCCATTCAGCTGATCGAGCGTCACGAGCAAGCGGGCGGGCTGACAGAGGCCGAGGCCGGCGAGTTCGTGTCGCAGGCGCTCGAAACTTTCCGCTGGCATGGCGAGGCCACCGTTAGCGCCGCGACCTACAAGCGGCTGCACGACGCGCACCGGTTGATCGCCGATGTCGTCTCGTTCAAGGGCCCTCACATCAACCATCTGACGCCACGCACGCTCGATATCGATGCCGTGCAGGCGCGCATGCCGGAGCGCGGCATCACGCCGAAGGCCGTCATCGAGGGGCCGCCGCGCCGCGCCTGCGATATCCTGCTCAGGCAGACCAGTTTCAAGGCGCTGGAAGAGGCGATTGCCTTTGCCGGAGAGAGTGGCGCGACCAAGGGCACGCATACGGCGCGGTTCGGCGAGATCGAGCAACGCGGCGTGGCGCTGACGGCCAAGGGCCGGGCGCTCTACGATCGGCTGCTGGCGTCGGTGCGCGGCGAGGTGCAGGTCGGTGCGGCCGGCGCCAAGGCCGGCGACTACGACAGCGAGCTCGCCGAGCAGTTCCGCGAACTGCCGGACAGCTGGTCGGAATTGCGGACACAGGACCTTGCCTTCTTCCACTATTCGGCAACGCCGGAGGGCATTGCCGCCGCAGTCAGCGAGACGCTGCCCGACGACGTCGAAACACTGATCGCGCTCGGCTATCTCGGCTTCGATCCGATCGTCTACGAAGATTTTCTGCCGGTCAGCGCCGCCGGCATCTTCCAGTCCAATCTCGGGACGGACCAGCAGCAGAATTATGCGACGCGCTCCAACCGCACGGCCTTCGAAGAGGCGCTGGGCGCCCGGGTGACCGATGAGCTTGACCTCTACGCGGAGCGCCAGGCACGGTCGCTCGACGCGGCGATCGGTCTGCTCGGGCTGGCCGGCCTGCAGCTGAAGACCGTTGCCTGACCTGATCGACAATTGGACCTGACCGATGCTGAATGATCCGCGCTCCCATGGCCTCTGGGAAAAGACCGCGCCACTGCCACCCGTGACCACCGCTCTCGAGGACGCGGTCACGGCCGATGTCGTGGTCGTCGGCGCCGGCTATACCGGCCTGTCGTCCAGCCTGCATCTGGCGGAAGCAGGCAAGTCGGTGGTACTGCTTGAGGCGCACGAGGTCGGCTTCGGCGGTGCCGGGCGCAACGTCGGGCTGATCAATGCCGGCATGTGGGTCATGCCCGACGATCTTCCCGGCGTGCTCGGCCCCGTGCATGGCGAACGCCTGCTCGACCTGCTCGGCAACGCGCCGAAACTGGTGATGGAGTTGATCGCAAAGCATGGCATCGCCTGCGAGCTCGAACGCAACGGCACGCTGCATGTCGCCGTCGGCGCCGACGGCCTGAAGGAAATCACTGACCGCGCGGCGCAGTGGGCGGCGCGTGGCGCGAACGTGAAATTGTTGGATGCCGCCGAGACGGCGCGCCGGGTCGGCAGCCATGCCTATACCGGATCACTGCTCGACATGCGCGCCGGCACGCTGCAGCCGCTCGCCTATGCACGCGGCCTCGCGCATGCCGCCGTCAAGGCTGGCGTGTCCTTGCATACGGCAAGCCCGGTCATCTCGACAGAGAAGACCGGCAATCGCTGGATGGTGACGACGCCGAAGGGCTCGGTAACCGCCGACTGGATCATCGTCGCCACCGATGCCTATAGCACCGGCCCCTGGGAACAGGTGCGTGCCGAGCAGGTGCATCTTCCCTATTTCAACCTGGCCACCCGTCCGCTTGGCGACAATCTGCGTCAGTCTATCCTTGCAGGCCGCGAAGGCGTCTGGGACACCAAGGAAATCCTTTCGTCCTATCGCATGGACCAGGCCGGCCGGCTGGTGTTCGGCAGCGTCGGCGCGCTGCGCAACACCGGGCTCGGCGTTCACAAGAGCTGGGCGCGGCGGTCGCTGAAGAAGCTCTTCCCGCAGCTTGGCGATGTCGAATTCGAATGCGAGTGGTACGGCAAGATCGGCATGACCGACAACGCACTGCCGCGCTTCCACAAGTTCGCCGACAATGTCGTCGGTTTTTCCGGTTATAATGGCCGCGGGATCGCGCCGGGAACGGTGTTCGGCCGCACGCTTGCACGCCACATCACGGGCGAGATGAGCGAGGCCGATCTGCCGCTGCCGCTGACTTCGCCCGCCGAGCCGCGCTTCCGCGCCGCCAAGGAACTATGGTACGAAGCCGGCGCCCAGGTCGCCCACTTCGCCGATGCCCGCTTCTAAGAATAACAAGGTTGGAACCAAGACAATGACCATCGCTACGCTCGATCTCGCGACAGAGACCAAGACACTGCTTTCCAAGCTCGGCGTCAGCGCCGACCGCTTCACCGGCGGTACGCTGAAGGTCACCTCGCCCGTGACCGGCAAGGAGATCGGCGCGCTGAAGGAGCATTCGGTCGCCGATGCCAAGGCCGCGATCGTCGAAGCGCACAAGGCGTTCCTCGACTGGCGCGCCGTACCGGCCCCGAAGCGCGGCGAACTGGTGCGTCTGCTCGGCGAGGAACTGCGCGCGGCCAAGGGCGAGCTTGGGCGGCTGGTGTCGATCGAGGTCGGCAAGATCACGTCCGAAGGCCTCGGCGAAGTGCAGGAAATGATCGACATCTGCGATTTCGCGGTCGGTCTCTCCCGCCAGCTCTATGGCCTGACGATCGCCACCGAGCGCTCCGAGCACCGGATGATGGAAAGCTGGCACCCGCTTGGCGTCGTCGGCATCATCTCCGCCTTCAACTTCCCCGTCGCCGTCTGGTCGTGGAATGCGGCGCTGGCTCTGGTCTGCGGCAACCCTGTCGTCTGGAAGCCGTCCGAGAAGACACCGTTGACGGCGCTTGCCACGCAGGCGCTGTTCGAGAAGGCGCTGAAGCGCTTCGTCGCCGAAGGCGGCGCGGCACCGGCCAATCTGGCGACGCTTCTGATCGGCGGCCGCGATGTCGGCGAGGCGCTGGTCGACCACCCGAAGGTGCCGCTGGTGTCGGCCACCGGCTCGACGGCCATGGGCCGCGCCGTCGGCCCGCGCCTGTCACAGCGCTTCGCCCGCGCCATCCTCGAACTCGGCGGCAACAATGCCGCGATTATCTGCCCGACGGCGGATCTCGACCTGACCCTGCGCGGCGTCGCCTTCTCGGCGATGGGTACCGCCGGCCAGCGCTGCACCACACTGCGTCGCCTGTTCGTGCACGAGAGCGTCTACGACAAGCTGGTGCCGCGCCTGCAGAAGGCCTACGGCTCCGTCTCCATCGGCAACCCGCTGGAAGCGGGCACGCTGGTCGGTCCGTTGATCGATACCCAAGCTTACAGCAACATGCAATCGGCGCTGGAACAAGCCAAGGCCGCAGGTGGTAAGATCACCGGCGGTGAGCGCGTCGAAAACGGTGCCGCCGATGCCTTCTACGTGCGCCCGGCGCTGGTCGAAATGCCCGCGCAGACCGGTCCGGTCGAGCATGAGACTTTCGCGCCGATCCTCTACGTGATGAAGTACAGCGATTTCGACGCGGTTCTCGAAGAGCACAACGCCGTGCCGCAAGGCCTCTCGTCGTCGATCTTCACCAACGACATGCGCGAAGCCGAAGGCTTCCTCTCGGCGCGCGGTTCGGATTGCGGCATCGCCAACGTCAACCTCGGTCCCTCGGGCGCCGAAATCGGCGGCGCGTTCGGCGGCGAAAAGGAAACCGGCGGCGGCCGCGAGTCCGGATCGGATGCATGGCGCGCCTACATGCGCCGCGCCACCAACACCATCAACTACGGCAAGACACTGCCGCTGGCACAGGGCGTCAAGTTCGACGTCGAGTAATTTCGGCGTTGTAGAATAAAGGGCGGGGTAGAACAGGGGCGGTGGCGCGACGGCGTTGCCGCCCTTTTTTGTTCGCTCGGATATCTTCGGCTTGGCTGCAAAGCGATAGCAGCCAGCGATGCCGCCTAGAACGATTCTAAATACTGCAGTTGTTTCAATCGTTTGTGATTGCCGGTCGGTCGCCTAAACTTGAAATAGGCGGCCAACAAAAATATACCGCCAGCATGATCCAGGGTCATGCAGGTGAAAATGCCATGGAGGGCATCATGAATATCTCCCACAACCATTCTTCCCGCGTCGTTGCGTTTGCGGCGGCTTTGCTGGTCGCGACGTCGCTGGCATCGAATGCGCGCGCGGACGATTCCGAGGGGATCGTGGTCTACAACGCCCAGCACCAGAGCCTCGGCCAGGAATGGGTGGATGCCTTCACCAAGGAAACCGGCATCAAGGTGACGATGCGCCAGGGCAGCGACATGCAGTTCGCCAACCAGATCATCCAGGAAGACGAGGCGTCGCCGGCCGACGTGTTTCTCACCGAGAATTCGCCGGCGATGGTGCTGGTCGATGCCGCCGGGCTGTTCGCGCCGATCGACAAGGCAACGCTCGACCAGTTGCCTGAAGAGTTCCGCCCGAAGGACGGGATGTGGACCGGCATCGCGGCGCGTTCGACCGTCTTCGCCTACGACAAGACGAAGCTGACGGAAGACCAACTGCCGAAGTCGATGCTTGACCTCGCCGATCCCGCCTGGAAGGGCCGCTGGGGTGCTGCGCCCGTCGGCGCCGATTTCCAGGCGATCGTCAGCGCGCTGCTGCAGCTGAAGGGCGAGGACGTTACTGCCGCTTGGCTGAAGGCGCTCAAGGACAACGGCACCTCCTACAAGAGCAACACGGTGGCGATGAAGGCGGTCAATGCCGGCGAAGTCGAGGGCGCGATCATCTATCACTATTACTGGTTCGGCGATCAGGCGGCGACCGCTGAAAACAGCAAGAACGTGGCGCTGCACTATTTCAAGAACCAGGACCCGGGCGCCTTTGTCAGCCTGTCGGGCGGCGGCATCCTGAAGTCCAGCCAGCACCAGAAGGACGCGCAGGCCTTCCTGAAATTCATCACCGGCAAGGCCGGGCAGGCGATCCTGAAGGATGGCACATCCTATGAATATGCCGTCGGCAAGGGGGCTGCCTCCAACGCCAAGCTGGTGCCGATGCCGGACCTGCAGGCACCCAAGATCGATGCGTCTGACCTCAACAGCAAGAAGGTGGTCGAGATGATCACCGCCGCCGGCCTGATCTGAGCCGCCGCTGCGGCTGTCGCCCACGGATGGCGGCGGCCAAAACTATTGCTTTTGGCTCAAGAAAACTCTAGGCCATGACGATCCACGGCAACCGCTTTCCTGAAGGCGGTTGCCTTCCTTTTTCGGCGTGTAAAAGGCGGCGGCCTTGCTGCAGGACAACAGAGTGCTTGCTTCCGGACAGAAGATGCCGGTGGTCCGGTCTTCGGCCGGGCTGGCGCGGCCGCGCCGACGCATGCCCTACACCTCCGTCGTCGTCTTTGCCGCCATCGTGGCGCTGTTCAGCCTGGTGCCGCTCGGTTTCATCGGCTGGATCACCGTCGATGTCGGCTGGGAGACGGTGAAGCAGCTGGTGTTCCGGCCGCGCGTCGGCGAACTGCTCGTCAATACCGTCCTGCTCGAAGTCATCACCGTGCCCTTGTCGATCGTGCTCGCCGTAGCGCTTGCCTGGATCACCGAACGCACCGACGTGCCCTTCGCCCGCCTATGGGCCTGGCTTGCGGTCGCGCCGCTGGCGGTGCCGGCCTTCGTACACTCCTACGCATGGGTCAGCCTGGTGCCGGGCATGCGCGGGCTGCAGAGCGGCGTCTTCGTCTCGGTACTGGCCTATTACCCGTTTCTCTATCTGCCGGTCGCGGCAGCGCTGCGCCGGCTCGATCCGGCCATCGAGGATGCCGCGGCATCGCTGGGGCTTGGGCCGTGGGCGGTGTTCTTCCGCACCGTTTTGCCGCAGCTCCGGCTCGCCATCTGCGGCGGCGCGCTTTTGATCGCGCTGCACCTACTGTCGGAATACGGGCTGTTCGTGATGATCCGTTTCGACACCTTCGCCACCGCCATCGTCGACCAGTTCCAGTCGGCCTATAACAGCCCCGCCGCCAATATGCTCGGCGGCGTGCTGGTCTCCTGCTGCCTTCTCCTGCTGGCGATCGAGGTTTTCGTACGCGGCAATGAGCGCTACGCCCGCGTCGGCGCCGGCTCGGCGCGGCCGGCCGATCGCCGCCGCCTCGGCTGGTGGGTGGTGCCGGCGGTGCTGTTGCCGGTCGTTGTCGCAACGCTGACGCTTGGCGTGCCGTTCGTGACGCTGGCGCGCTGGCTTTATCTCGGCGGCGCCGGCATCTGGCGGCCGGAGGTGGGCAGTGCCTTCCTGCAATCGATCGTGCTGGCGCTGGCCGGCGGCATCCTGGCGACGATCGCCGCCGCGCCGATGGCCTGGCTGTCGGTGCGCGCGCCGGGGCGCGTCCAGCGCATTCTCGAGGCCTGCCATTATTATGTCGGCTCGCTGCCGGGCGTCGTCGTGGCGCTGGCGCTGGTGACGATTACCGTGCGCTTGGTGCTGCCGCTCTACCAGACCTTCGCGACGCTGCTGCTCGCCTATATCCTGCTCTTCCTGCCGCGCGCGATGGTGGGTCTTCGCGCCAGCATCGCGCAGGCGCCGGTGGAGCTGGAGCGCGCCGCCATGGCGCTGGGGCGCACGCCGGGGCAGGCTGTGCGACAGATCACCATGCGGCTCGCGGCACCGGGGGCGGCGGCCAGCATCGCGCTGGTGGCGCTCGGCATCACCAACGAGCTGACGGCGACGCTGATGCTGTCGCCCAACGGCGTCGAGACGCTGGCTACGAAATTCTGGTCGCTGACCAGCGAGATCGACTACGTCGCTGCTGCGCCCTATGCCTTCATGATGGTGGTGCTGTCGCTGCCGCTGACGCTGCTTCTCCACGCTCAATCGAAACGGACTGCCGGACAATGACGCTGCTCACGATCGAAGGCACCAGCAAGCGCTATGGCCAGGTGCAGGCGCTCGCCGACATCTCGCTCGATGTGTCTGCGGGAAGCCGCACCGCCGTCGTCGGCCCGTCCGGCTCGGGCAAGACGACGCTGCTGCGCATCATCGCCGGCTTTGAACAGCCGGATAGCGGCCGCGTGACGCTAAACGGCGAGTTGCTGGCCGATGGCCCGGCCGCGGTGCCGGCGCACAAGCGCGGCATCGGTATCGTCGCCCAGGAAGGCGCGCTGTTTCCGCATCTCGACGTCGCCGACAATATCGGCTTCGGCTTTGCCCGTGGCGCGGCCGATCGCGACAAGCGCATCCTTGCTTTGCTCGACATGGTCGAGCTCGATCGCGGCATGCTGACACGGCGGCCGCACCAGCTTTCCGGCGGGCAGCAACAGCGCGTGGCGCTGGCGCGCGCGCTCGGCCGCGAGCCGCGGCTGATGCTGCTCGACGAGCCCTTCTCGGCGCTCGACACGGGCCTGCGCGAAAACATGCGCAAAGTGGTCGCCCGGGTGCTGCAGGAAGCCGGCATCACCACCATCCTCGTCACCCACGACCAGGCCGAAGCGCTGTCTTTCGCCGATCAGGTGGCGGTGCTGCGCGACGGCAGGCTTATCCAGGCCGGCTCGCCGCAGACGCTCTATCTGCAGCCGCGCGACCGGGAGACGGCGCTGTTTCTCGGCGATGCCGTGCTGCTGCCGGCGATCATCCGCAACGGCATTGCCGATTGTGCGCTGGGGAACGTCACCGTCGACAGCGACCACCAGGGCAAGGTCGAGATCATGCTCAGGCCGGAACAGATTCGTGTCGTCACCTGCCACAGCGACGAGCCGCAGGGCGGCCGCGTCGTCGAGGTGGATTTCGGCGGCGCGACCTGCACGGTGGCGGTCTCGCTCGACGGCGTGGCGCTGCCGCCGATCCTGATCAAGACCTCGAGCGTGGCGCTGCCCGCACACGGCGACCGCGTGCGACTCGACATCTCGGGCAAGGCGCACGTCTTCGTTCGCTGAAATCCGCCACGCGGGCTTGCGTCGGTTTCAGAGCGGGATCAGGCGATCCGGCGCTCTGCACTTTCGGCGCTCTCTTCCAGCCAGCCACCGGTAAAGCCGGCCCGCTCGAGTCCGGTGCGGATCACGTCGGACTTGCGCATCAGGCTCCAGATGAAATCGGAGCGGGCGTTCTCGATCGACATCACCAGCAGCCCCTGATCGATGCCGACGCAGCGGTCATCGACCCAGCCTTCCGGCTGCGATGTCGCAACCGTCGGGTTGAAGCCGCCGGGAAAACGGTCCTCGTAGACGATGCGGGGGTAGGTCTCGAGCAGCGCGCGGGTACCCGAGATCGCCGCCTCCCTGTCATAGGGCAGCGAGGCAAGCGCGGCCCAGGGAGCAAGCGTCCCGTCGTCGGGGCCGAGCGGTACACCACGGGCGGCGTATCCCAGAATGTTCGGGCGCCGATCCCCGTGCCTGCTGCGCGACGGCGGCGGCCCGTCTGATGCCGACAAACCCCATATGTCTTTGCTGTAACCGACGAAATGGCCGGGATTGCGCGCGGCGTAGTCGCGCTGGACCTCGATGCAGACCTGCGTGTTGCGGAAATAATCCCAATCGCGCGCCGCCATCGGCCGGTCGCGGATGCCGCGAAAATCGATCCAGGCATGCGAGAACAGGTGGATGAACAGCGGACTGGCATAGAGATAGGCCTGATCGCCGAACAGCATCCAGGAATAGCTCGCTGTGAAAGCGTCGTAGCTCGATTGCGGGATCGGGTGGGTCGGCGAGGCCAGCGCCAGCGTATAAAGCAACACCGCCTCGTCATAGCCCTGCCAGCGCCAGCGCAGGAAGCCGCTCGATGGCTTCCAGCCCATGCAGATGGTCTCGCCCTTGTTCAGCGCCCATTGCCAGTCGATGCGCTCGTAGATCAGCGTCGCCAGGCGGCGGATCTCGGTCTCCGCCGCGTCGTCCGCGTCGAAGTAGGCGGCCGCCGTCAGGACGCCCGCAACCAGCAGCGTCGTGTCGATGGTCGAAAGCTCGCTGTTCCAGGCGCGGTGGCCGGTGTCCATGTGCAGGAAATGGTAGAAGAAGCCCTTGTAGCCGATCGCGTGGCGCTCGCGGCCCTGATGGCCGTTGGCGAAGAAGCACAGCGTCGTCGTGGTCAGCGCGATCGCCTCCGGCCGCGTCATCCAGCCGCGCTCGACGGCGACCGTATAGGACGACAGCGCAAAGCCGACGGCGGCGATGCTGCAGGGCACGCCCGCCACTGAAGTGTCGGCGACAAGGCCGGTCTCGGGATTGGAATGTTTCGGAAAATAATTGAACGCCGCCCGCTGCAGTCTGTCGACCAGCGCGGCATCCGTCTCCTCGGTCCGTTGTAGCATGCGCGTCCGCTCTGTTTGATATCCTGCCCTTGGGGGAAGATGGGCAAGGGCGGGGCGCAAATCAATGCTTTTTGAGGGATGCAAGTTTCCGATGCATGACAAACGTTTGTCTGCTCGGCTATCGCATATTGCTCTTGAGAGAAGATTTGGAGCGGGCGAAGGGGTTCGAACCCTCGACCCCAACCTTGGCAAGGTTGTGCTCTACCACTGAGCTACACCCGCTCATAAATCCGACGGCCTGTGGTAGTTTTGGAAGCCGTTGGCGCCACCTTGCGGCGACGGGCGCTATATCGCCCAAACGATTTTCAAATGCAACAGGGAAATGACGGAAAGGCGAAGAAAAATTTGCGATCCTGATCGCGGGTCGCCTAAAATGCCGCAAATGCAGGGAAAAGCGGCGAATGCGCACGTTGCAAAACAGGGGAGGGGGACGTAATCAGGGAGCGCTTTCATTCCTTAGCAGTGCTGGATACCGATATGACCGACAAGACGCCGAAGACCGCCGATGATCTGTTCGCCTTTCTCGACGGACTTGAGATCAAGCACAGCACAAAGCGGCACGCGCCGGTGTTCACGGTGGCCGAATCGGTGTCGCTGCGGGATGAGATTCCGGGCGGTCATACGAAGAACCTGTTCGTGAAGGACAAGAAGGACCAGTTCTTTCTTCTGACGGTGGAGGAAAACGCCTCGGTCGACCTGAAGACGGTGCATACGCTGATCGGCGCGGCCAGCAAGGTGTCGTTCGGCAAGCCGGAGAAGCTGATGGAGTATCTCGGCGTCATCCCCGGCTCGGTCACGGCCTTCGGCGCGATCAACGATATCGAGCACAAGGTGACCTTCGTGCTCGATGCCGACCTGATGCAGGACGAGATCGTCAATTGCCATCCGCTGTCCAACGACGCCACGACATCGATCGCAAGCGCCGACCTCATTCGTTTCATGGAAGCGACCGGTCACAAGCCGCTTGTCTTGAAAGTGACGTCCTGACATACGATTTTAGCGCTAGATAAAGCCGGCTGACCGGCACGGCGGGAGATACCTATGAGCGGCAACGACAACCCCTACAGCAATTCCTTCGGCCAGATGTCGGCAACGGCAAGCTATGGCAACGCGCCCGCGCCGGTGTCTCCGGCCGCGGCACCGCCAGCCGGTGGCCTCATCAAGGACACGACGACGGCGACCTTTACCAAGGATGTCATCGAGGAGTCGCGCAACCAGCCGGTTCTGGTCGATTTCTGGGCGCCGTGGTGCGGCCCGTGCAAGCAGCTGACGCCTGTCATCGAAAAGGTCGTCAACGAGGCGCAGGGGCGCGTCAAGCTGGTGAAGATGAACATCGACGATCATCCGTCAATCGCCGGCCAGCTCGGCATCCAGTCGATCCCTGCCGTCATCGCCTTCGTCGGCGGCCGTCCCGCCGATGGCTTCATGGGCGCGGTGCCGGAGAGCCAGATCCGCGAATTCATCGACCGCATCGCCGGCCCGGCCGGCGCCGATCAGGCGGCCGAGATCGAGGCTGTCATCGTCGAGGCCGACGGCTTGCTGGCTGCGGGCGACATCGATGGCGCAGCACAGCTCTATGGCGCCGTGATGCAGGCCGATCCCGACAACGCCAAGGCGCTGGCCGGCATGGCGCAGTGCATGATTGCCGCCAACCAGCATGAGCGCGCCCGCGAGGCGCTCAGTGAACTGCCGGAGGAAATGGCGACAGACCCGGCCATCCAGGCGGTGCTGAAGAAGCTCGAGCAGATCGAGGAAGCCCGCAAGCTCGGCGATCCCGTGGCGCTGGAACAGGCGCTTGCCGCCAATCCCGACGATCACGAGGCGCGGCTGAAGCTTGCCAAGATTCGCAACGTCGAGGGCTTGCGCGACGAGGCCGCCGACCACCTGCTTTATATCATGCGCAAGGACCGCACCTTCGACGACGACGGCGCGCGCCGGCAGCTGCTGCAGTTTTTCGAGGTATGGGGCTTCAAGGATCCGGCAAGTGTTTCAGGACGGCGCAAGCTTTCGGCGCTGCTGTTTTCCTGAACCGGTTTCCGAAGCGCATGACGCGGTCCGTCCGGCAAGTTTGCAAGAACCGGCACTTGCGTTTTTGACGGCGGACCCCACATTCCCGTTGGTGCAGGCGTGTTGTTTCGGCCTGCCATCGAATGCGGGACAGTGCCTATGCAAGTCGGGAATGCACGATATCTGAAGGCTGGCGATGTGCCCGACACGATCGCCGTTTTCCCCTTGACCGGCGCGCTTCTGCTGCCCACCGGCCAGCTGCCTCTCAATATCTTCGAGCCCCGCTATCTCGCCATGCTCGACGCGGCGATTTCTGGCAACCGGCTGATCGGCATGGTGCAGCCGGCGCTCGGAGAGACCGAGGAGAAGCCGGGCGAAGGCAACCTCAGCGCCGTTGGCTGCATCGGCCGCATCACCTCCTTTGCCGAGACTGGCGATGGCCGTTACATCGTGTCGTTGACCGGCGTCTGCCGTTTCCGGCTCCTGAGCGAGAAGGAAACACACCAGCCGTACCGCACCTTCCGCATCGCCCCCTTCATCTCCGACCTGTCGGCGCGCAACGAAGAGGATGCGGTCGATCGCGTCGCACTGCTCGCCGCCTTCAAGGCCTATCTCGAGGCCAACAAGCTGGAGGCCGATTGGGAAAGCGTCGAGCGCGCCAGCAACATGACGCTGGTGAACTCGCTGGCAATGATGTCGCCGTTCGGCCCGGCCGAAAAACAGGCACTGCTGGAGGCGCCGGATCTGAAGACGCGGGCGGAAACGCTGATTGCGATCACCGAGATCGTGCTGGCGCGGGTGTTCGGTGACTCCGATACGATTTTGCAGTAAACAGGTCGCATGGACGAAAAACTCAGCCGCGTCGATCCCAAGCTTCTCGAACTGCTGGTCTGCCCGCTCACCAAGGGGCGGCTCACCTATAGCCGCGAGCTGAACGAGCTGGTCTCGGAAAAGGCGCGCCTCGCATACCCGATCCGCGACGGCATCCCGATCATGCTGGTGTCGGAAGCACGCGAGATCGAGGACTGATTATCAAATCCTGAACCCTAGATCGTCTGCCCCGCCAGCAAGCGCGGATTGTCCGTTGCCGTCGTGCCGGCGGCCTGGCCGATGAAGTAGGATTTCAGGCCGGGCAGGCGGTCGACGATGCCGAGGCCGAAGTCGCGGGCGATGCGGATCGGCGCCAGGTCGTTGGAGAACAGCCGGTTCAGAACGTCGGTGGTCACCCCCATCCGGAAAGTGTCGAAACGGCGCCAGGCCTGATAGCGTTCGAGAATGTTGATCGAACCGATGTCGAGGCCGAGCCGGTCGGCGTCGACGATGGTTTCGGCCAGCGCCGCCACGTCCTTGAAGCCGAGATTGAGGCCCTGGCCGGAGATCGGGTGGATGCCGTGGGCGGCGTCGCCGGCGAGCGCCAGGCGTGGCGCCACGAAGGCGCGCGCGAGCGTCAGGCCGAGCGGGAAGGCGCGCTTGTCGCCGACCACCTTGAGGGCGCCGAGCTTGTGACCGAAGCGGCGCTCCAGCTCTTCCTCGAACACCAGATCGTCGGAGCGCACCAGTCGGTTGGCCTCGGCGGTGGTTTCGGTCCAGACCAGCGACGACTGGTTGTTCTTCAAGGGCAGGATGGCGAAGGGGCCTGATGGAAGGAAGTGTTCCTCGGCGCAGCCATTGTGCGGGCGCTCGTGCTCGACCGTGGTGACGATGCCGGATTGGCCGTAATCCCAGCGCACCGTCTTGATGCCGGCGAGATCGCGCAGGTGCGAGCGGGCGCCGTCGCAGGCGACAACCAGCTTCGTCTCGATACTGCTGCCGTCGGACAGGGTGATCTCTGCGTGGGTATCGTGGGTCTTCAGGCCGGTGGCGCCAAGACCGTGGCGGATCTCGACGCCGAGCCGCTCGCAGGCGCCGCGTAGCGCCCGCACCATGGCGACATTGGGGATCATGTGGGCGAACGGCTTGCCGTCCTCGGCCTCGCCGTCGAAGGTCAGGAACACCGGCCGCACTGGATCCGACGTCTTCGAATCGGTGACGATCATCTTGTTGATCGGTTGGGCCGACGGCTCGATCTCGCCCCAGATGCCGAACACCTCTAGCATTTTGATGGCCGCTGCGATGATGGCGGAAGCGCGCATGTCCTTCTGCCAGACGTGTTCGGGCGCGGCCTCCAGCACCGCGACGTCGAGGTGAGGCGCGGCCTGCTTGACCGCGACGGCTACGGAAAGCCCGACATAACCCCCGCCAACAACAAGCATGTCCCGCATAGCACCCGGTTCCGTTCCTTGAATATCCTGTTGATCTATATAGATCATCGTCACTGCACTTCCTACCTGCCGGAGCTGTACAAAATGACGCGCGACACTGAAAAACCGACCGCCATGGAAACGCTGCTCTCGACGCTCGATCTGGAGACGATGGAGGTCGATATCTTTCGCGGCACGAGCCCGCAGGTCGGCTGGCAGCGGGTGTTCGGCGGGCAGGTGATCGCGCAGGCGCTGATGGCGGCGCAGCGCACCGTCGATACCGATCGCACCGTACATTCCCTGCACGCCTATTTCATGCGCCCCGGCGATCCCGGCGTGCCGATCATCTACCAGGCCGAGCGTATCCGCGACGGATCGAGCTTCAACACGCGGCGCGTCGTCGCCATCCAGCACGGCCAGGCGATCTTCGCGCTGTCGGCGTCGTTCCAGATCGAGGAACCTGGCTTCGACCACCAGATCCCGATGCCCGAGGTGCCGATGCCGGAGACGCTGCTCGACGAACAGCAGATCGCCGCGCAGTATCTCGCCAATGCGCCAGCGGCGATCCGCAAATACTGGGAGCGCGAGCGGCCGATCGAGATCCGGCCGGTATCGCTGACGCATTACTTTTCCGACGAAAAACTCGATCCGGTCCAGCATGTCTGGGTGCGGGCGACGGGGCCGGTGCCGGACGACCGGCTCTACCAGTCGTCGATACTGGCTTATCTCTCTGATATGACGCTCATCGATACGTCTCTCTATCCGCATGGAACCTCGATTTTCGATCCGACGGTGCAGGTGGCAAGTCTCGATCATTCGATGTGGTTTCACCGGCCGGTGCGTTTCGACGACTGGTTGCTCTACACGCAGGACAGCCCGTCGGCTTCGGGGGCGCGAGGTTTGACCCGCGGTAATCTCTTTACGCGAGATGGTGTCCTGATTGCGTCGGTGGCGCAGGAGGGTCTGATTCGTAAAAGGGCAAATGCGTAAATTGGGTGCAATTTTGTCCGTTTGTGTATTTTTTGAGCGATTATTAGGCAATCATTTGCCTGTTTATTGGCGTCTTTAAATATACCGCTTATTTTTCAAAGACTTAACAAAGTGTTTCGAATCTGGCACGCGCCTTGAATGTAAGGAGGTAGTCGCTGTGCGCAAAACGCCGGTGGCAAGGAGAGTCGGCTCCGTGCCGAGGGTAACGAAGGATGGGAAACCAGATGAAAATTGTGATGGCCATTATCAAGCCGTTCAAGCTCGATGAGGTGCGCGAAGCCCTCACAGCGATCGGCATTCAGGGCCTGACCGTGACCGAAGTCAAGGGTTACGGGCGCCAGAAGGGACATACCGAAATCTATCGCGGCACCGAATACGCCGTGAGCTTCCTGCCGAAGCTCAAGATCGAGATCGCCGTCGCAAGCGAGATCGTCGACAAGGCTGTCGAAGCCATCGCATCGTCGGCCAAGACCGGCCAGATCGGCGACGGCAAGATCTTCGTATACTCGATCGACCACGCGGTGCGCATTCGTACCGGCGAAACCGACGCAGAAGCGCTGTAAGCTGAGGGAGCTTTTTTCAATGTCAATTTCGAAGTTCAATCCTACCTTCGCGCGCCTTGCCGCTGCGTCGGCCGCGCTTCTCGCGCCGGTTGTCGCCTTTGCGCAGGATGCCGCCACCACGGCTGCACCGGCTGCTGCCGCGGCACCTGTTCCAGACAAGGGCGACACCGCCTTCATGTTCATCTCGACGCTTCTCGTGCTGTTCATGATCCTGCCGGGCCTCGCGCTCTTCTACGGCGGCCTGGTGCGCGCCAAGAACATGCTGTCGGTGCTGATGCAGTGCACGATGGTTGCTGCCGTTCTGATGCTCATCTGGGTCATCTACGGCTACTCCTTCGCCTTCGGCGGCTCCGACAGCCCGTACTGGGGCGGCACAGCCAAGCTGTTCCTCTCCGGCGTGACCAAGGATTCGACCGCTGCGACCTTCTCGCAGGGCGTCGTCATTCCTGAGTTCATCTTCGCGATGTTCCAGATGACCTTCGCTGCCATCACGCCTGCCCTGATCGTCGGCGCCTTCGCCGAACGCATCAAGTTCTCGGCCGTCGTGCTGTTCTGCGCGCTGTGGGCAACCTTCGTCTACTTCCCGATTGCCCACATGGTCTGGGATGCCAACGGCATGCTCTTCAAGATGGGCGCGCTCGACTTCGCCGGCGGCACTGTCGTTCACATCAACGCCGGCGTTGCCGGTCTGATTGGCGCGATCATGGTCGGCAAGCGTACCGGCTACGGCAAGGACATGATGGCTCCGCACTCGATGACGCTGACCATGGTCGGTGCCTCGATGCTCTGGTTCGGCTGGTTCGGCTTCAACGCCGGCTCCAACCTCGAAGCGTCCGGCGGCGCAATGCTTGCAACCGTCAACACCTTCGTCGCCACCGCTGCCGCCATCGTTTCCTGGGCAGCCGTCGAAACGCTCACCCGCGGCAAGGCCTCCATGCTCGGCGGTGCTTCCGGCATGGTTGCCGGTCTGGTCGCGATCACGCCTGCTGCCGGCATCGTCGGTCCGATGGGCGCCATCATCATGGGCCTGATCGTCTCGCCGCTTTGCTACTTCTTCGTCTCCGTGGTGAAGAACAAGTTCGGCTACGACGACACCGCTGACGTCTTCGGCGTCCACGGCATCGGCGGCATGTTCGGCGCTGTTGCAACCGGTATCTTCGCCAGCGCCTCGCTCGGCGGCGTCGGTTACGCAGAAGGCGTGACCATGGGCAGCCAGGTCGTCACCCAGATCACCGCAATCGCCACCACCATCGTATGGTGCGGCGTTGGCTCGGCAATCCTCTACAAGGTTGTCGACGTGATCATCGGTCTGCGCGTTCCTGTCGAAGCCGAGCGCGAAGGTCTCGACCTCGCAACGCACGGCGAAGCCGCCTATCACTCCTAAGACGGCACTGCAGCGCCTTTCCGAAGGCGCTGCCTATTGCTTCTAACGGCCTATCCTATCGTTTAAGCCGCTCCTGGCCCGGACCCCACAAGGTCCGGGCATTTTTATTTCCGGATGCATCGACCGGGATCGTGCATGGTTAACGCCGCTTTAACCGTCCTTTGGTTAGGTGGAGCGGACGCATTGGGCGCGGAGCGCATTGGCGATTCGCACGCTTTCAGGCATTGGACGGATACAACATATGGCAAGAAGCACATCGCCATCGATGGATGGCCGGCCGGACCGTTTCTCCCTTTCGGGGTTCGTCTTTCGGCAGGCGCAAACCCTTCTGGGCTTTGCGATCTTCTTGGCCCTGGCGCTCGCCGTCGCGGCGCTGGCAACTTGGAACGTCGCCGATCCGAGCTATTCCTACGCCACCGGCAACGAACCCACCAACGTGCTGGGTTATAGCGGTGCGGCCTTTGCCGATATCCTCATGCAGTTCTTCGGACTGGCCAGCGTCGTTTCGCTGCTGCCTGTCGTCGCCTGGGCGCTGGCACTGATCTCCGGCCGCCGCTTCAGCCGCATTCCGGCGCGCGCCGCCGCCTGGGGCCTTGGCTCCGTGCTGTCGTCCGCCGTTCTCGGCTGCTTTCCGCCGCCGCTGACCTGGCCGATCCCCAACGGCATCGGCGGCGTCATCGGCGACATGATCCTGCGCTTTCCGGCGCTGTTCGTCGGCGCCTATCCGACCGGCACCTTCGCCACCGCCGTCGGCTGCATCTTCGCGGTGCCGACCGTATGGATGATGTTGTTTGCCGCGGGCATCGTCGGCCGCACGGAAGAGGAAGAGGCCGAGGAAGAAGAAGAGAACTACGCCGCCAGCCGCTCCAAGCTGCGCTCGGTCGGCGATGACGACGAGGAAGACGACGATGGCGGTGGCTGGCTTGCCTTCGGGGCGCTGACGCATGCCTGGTACATGAGTCAGGCCCGCCTGCGCCGCCTGCTCGGCATGGGGCCGCGCAAGCGCAAGCACGACGACTTTGAAAGCCCCTACGATTTCAACGATGACGAGTTCGGCAAGCTGAACGAGCCGGTTCGCGCCAAGGCGCCGACCGCCCGTGGCGAGCGGATGGAGCCATCGATGGATGCGCGCGCCGGTTCGGCGCGTCGTGTCGTCTCGGCGCCGTCGATCTCGCTCAACGACGATGATGACGATATCGGCTTCGACAGCGACATGCCGCCGCGCCCGGCCGATATCCTGCCCGATGACGACGACAACGACTGGATGATGCGCGCGCCTGCCAAGCAGAGCGGCGGCCGTCCGGAGCCGCGGGTCGTCCCGGCCTCCACCCGTCCGAAGCCCGGCGCCCGCATCGAAGGTGAGCGGCAGGGTTCGTTCATCCGCCCCGAGGGCTTCCAGCTGCCGTCGATGCATCTTCTCGCCGAGCCGAAGGCCGTGGTGCGCGATTCGACGCTGTCGGCCGATGCGCTGGAACAGAATGCCCGCATGCTGGAAGGCGTGCTCGAAGACTTTGGCGTCAAGGGCGAGATCATCCATGTCCGTCCAGGCCCCGTCGTCACGCTCTACGAACTGGAGCCGGCCCCCGGTATCAAGTCGTCGCGTGTCATCGGCCTGGCCGACGATATCGCCCGCTCGATGAGCGCCATCGCCGCCCGCGTCGCCGTTGTGCCCGGCCGCAATGCCATCGGCATCGAACTGCCGAACAACATCCGCGAGACGGTTTATCTGCGCGAGATGATCGCCAGCCGCGATTTCGAGACGTCGAAGGCCAAGCTGGCTATGGCGCTCGGCAAGACGATCGGCGGCGAAGCCGTGATCGCCGACCTCGCCAAGATGCCGCATCTGCTCGTCGCCGGCACCACCGGCTCGGGCAAATCCGTCGCCATCAACACGATGATCCTGTCGCTGCTCTACCGGATGACGCCGGAACAGTGCCGCCTGATCATGATCGATCCGAAGATGCTCGAACTCTCCGTCTATGACGGTATCCCGCACCTGCTGTCGCCTGTCGTCACCGATCCGAAGAAGGCCGTCGTCGCGCTCAAGTGGACCGTCCGCGAGATGGAAGAGCGCTACAAGAAGATGTCGAAGATCGGCGTGCGCAACATCGACGGCTTCAATTCCCGCGTCGAGCAGGCGCTGGCCAAGGGCGAGGCTATCTCGCGCACGGTGCAGACGGGCTTCGACCGGGCGACCGGCGAGGCGATGTACGAGACCGAAGAATTCGACCTGAAGCCGCTGCCCTATATCGTCGTCATCATCGACGAAATGGCCGACCTGATGATGGTCGCCGGCAAGGACATCGAAGGTGCCGTGCAGCGCCTGGCGCAGATGGCGCGTGCTGCGGGTATTCACGTCATCATGGCAACGCAGCGTCCGTCGGTCGACGTCATCACCGGCACGATCAAGGCCAACTTCCCGACCCGCATCTCCTTCCAGGTGACGTCGAAGATCGACAGCCGCACCATTCTGGGCGAGCAGGGCGCCGAACAGCTGCTCGGCATGGGCGACATGCTCTACATGGCCGGCGGCGGGCGTATCCAGCGCGTCCACGGCCCGTTCGTGGCCGATGGCGAAGTCGAAGACATCGTCGCCTATCTGAAGACGCAGGGTCAGCCGCAATATCTCGATGCCATTACCGCCGATGACGACGAAGATGGCGATTACGGCGGCGGACCGGCCGGCACCTCCAATCTCGGGGAATCCGACGATCCCTACGACCAGGCGGTGGCAATCGTGCTGCGCGACGGCAAGGCCTCGACATCCTACGTCCAGCGACGGCTCGGCATCGGCTACAACCGCGCGGCATCGCTGATCGAGCGCATGGAGCAGGAGGGCATCATCGGCCCGGCCAACCACGCCGGCAAGCGCGAGATCCTGGTGCCGACCGAAGGCGACATTCTCGACCGCTGACGGCTTTAACGTCGGCAGCTTGAATGCCGGCGTTGGTGATTTATTTTCAGGAGTCCTGAATTCACGGAAACCTGATCGCGCCGAAAACGTTACCATTGGCTGGCCCTGCGAGCACGCCATGAAGACGCCGCGTTTCGGCAGCATGCAGACTGCATAAAGGAGACTTCAATGACCCACTCCGATACCTTCCTGGATCGCATCTCGCTGACACGGCGCCACATGCTGGGCGCGCTGGCAGTCGCGGCGGCGTCCACGGCGCTGCCGCTGCATGTTTTCGCGCAGGCGGCAGGTGCTGCGGGAAACAGCGCCACGGCACAGTCGATTGCCGACCATTTCTCCTCGGTCGCCACCATGCAGGGCGAATTCGTGCAGTTCGGCCCGAAGGGTGAGCAGACCGGCGGCAAGTTCTTCATCCAGCGCCCGGGCAAGCTGCGCTTCAACTATGACGATCCGTCGCCGATCCGCGTCATCGCCGACGGCAAGAACGTCGCGATCGGCAACATGAAGCTGAAGACCTGGGACCTCTACCCGCTGTCGAAAACGCCGCTCAGCCTGCTGTTGGCGCAAAAGATCGATCTGTCTGCGGGCTCGGTAAAGAGCGTCAAGGAGGAGTCTGACCTCACCACCATCGCGCTCGGCAACAACACGGTGTTCGGCAACTCGACCATCACCATGATGTTCGACCCGAAGACCTTTGACCTGCGCCAGTGGACGATCACCGACAACCAGGGCAAGGACACCTCCGTCATGGTGTTCAACGTCAAGACCGGCATGCAGTTCGACGACAAGGTGTTCAAGGTGCCTTACGAGGTGATCCCGGGAACAGCGGCTTATCGCGATTGATGTGAGGCGGGGTGGTGTGTTGCCGTTTCCGCAGCCATCACCGTCGACGTCCTGGCGACGTGCTTAGATCCTCGGGACAAGCCCAGTGCTGTCCGGTTTAAATCTCTGACAGGTTGCGTGGCGTTGATTCTATTCGTTTTCAGCGCATTTCGCGGCGTTCCGGACTTGGCGATCAATGTCAAGGGCGGAGCGTGCAACACGAAATCCCGCGCCGGAGCGTTCCTCCGCGACGGTATGCTGCAGTCGTCTCCCAGGATGGGAGGGGACAGGCGAGGTATGCGGTATTGAGAGTGCGTCAGGCGTGCCGCCTGCCCGATTGTTTCAAGGCTTCCGGGTCGTCCGGGCCGACAGGAGCGTCTCTCGGCCTTTCCTTGCCGGATGGATGTCAGGCCCTGACGAGCTTCGATCCACCTCTTGCAATCATCATCGAACGCCGGATTGTCAGACCGTTGCGTTACCGGTTCGCGAACCCGGCTCCCTGTCCGATGACGCCGCCATTATCCGGCAGTCGGTCGGGTCCGGGGATGAATGGGGATGACGATTTCGGTTAGGTAGCTGATTTTGTGAGTTTTTTTATACTGGCTGGGATGGAATTTTGCCCGGACCCTGAAGCAATAGCCTCTTCTCCCCGCTGGGGAGAAGAGGAGAGCGGCAACCTACAATCAGAACGTCGCCGTCTTCGGATCCGGCCCGATGCGCGCCGATGCGCTGTCGAGCGCGGCGATCTTTGCCATGTCGTCGCCGTCGAGCTTGAAATCGAATACCTGGAAGTTTTCGACGATGCGCGATGGCGTCACCGACTTCGGGATGACCACGAGGCCGCTGTCCATGTGCCAGCGGATGATCACCTGCGCCGGCGTCTTGCCGTGCTTGGCGGCGATGTCAGCGATGACGGGATGGGCGATCAGCTTGCCCTGGCCGAGGGGGCTCCAGGATTGCGTGGCGATGTTGAGCTTCCTGTGGGCTTCCTGCGCGACCTTCTGCTGGAAATCGGGGTGCAGCTCGATCTGGTTGATGACGGGCACCACGCCGGTCTCGCTCACCAGCCGCTCGATATGCTCGGGATAGAAATTCGACACGCCGATCGATTTGGCGCGGCCCTGTTCGCGCAGCGTCACGAAGGCTTTCCAGGTGTCGACGTAGAGGTCGCGGGTCGGCGCCGGCCAGTGGATGAGGTAGAGATCGACATAGTCGGTGCCGAGGCGCTTCAGGCTCTTGTCGAAGGCCTTCAGCGTCGAATCGTAGCCCTGGTCGGAATTCCAGAGCTTGGTGGTCAGGAAGATGTCCTTGCGGTCGATGCCGGAAGACGCGATGCCCTCGCCGACACCCTCTTCGTTCTCGTAGACGGCGGCCGTATCGACATGACGATAGCCCGCCTCGATGGCGGCGCGCACGGTGGGGGCGGCGATGTCGTCGGGGGTCTGCCAGACGCCGAGGCCGACCTGGGGAATGGAATGTCCGTCATGAAACGTGATGATCGATTGCTGTGCCACAATATCTCTCCGGGAAGTCAATGAATGGAACTGGGCCCATGAACCCGCGTGGGTCGCGAGTCCCGCCGACACCGCTCAGCCCGGGTGCCGGTCGAATTTCATATAGGTCAGGCAATCGCCGATATCACCCCGCGACGCCGCAAAGACCTTGCCGTCAGACAACGCGCACGACCGTGCCCTTGCGCAGATAGGGCAAGATCCTGTTCATGTCGCGCGGATGGATGGCGATGCAGCCTTCGGTCGGCTGGTAGCCGGGGCGGATGAGATGGAAGAAGATCGCCGAACCGCGATTGCGGGCCCGCGACGTGACGTTCCAGTCCATGACAAGGCAGATGTCGTAGAGCCCGTCCTTGCGCTTCATCTCTTCGTGGCTCCGGCCGAACGGCGCCTTTACCAGCCGGTTGTAGTTCGCGTCGCCGGATTGATCGCACCACAGCATGTCATTGCGGATGATGCGAATCGGCAGGCGCGTGCTGCGACCGAGCGGCGTTTCATTACGCCGAAAGCCGTACAGCAGCCTCATCGACCCGATCGGCGTGGCGCCATCGCCTTCACGCTTGCGTGTAGTTCGTCCTGAACGACCAACTGCAGCGGGTACCACGATTGTCCCGAACTGGAGCAAAGCCCGGCTTTTCTGCCCCGGGGCAGGTCTAACGGTAACGATCGATGATTGTATAGACGGTCTCCGCCTTGTTTTTTCCATGTTTCTCGCATGTTTTTGCAATTGCCGGGGCAGTGATTGAAATCATATAGCACCATATACGACAACAGCTTGGTATCCTGATCTTTGCCAACGTTCGAAAGTGGCGTAGGAGTAGGGAACCAGATGGCGAGGGACATAGCCGCATGACAGCACGCACCATTCTTTTGGTGGATGATGACGATGACCTCCGCGAAACCCTCACGGAGCAGCTCTCGCTCTATGACGAGTTCACGGTTCTGCAGGAAGCGACGGCGGCAAAGGGCGTGGAACGCGCCCGCGCCACGGCCATCGACCTGCTGATCATGGACGTCGGCCTGCCTGACATGGATGGGCGCGAGGCAGTCAAGCTGCTGCGCAAGGGCGGCCTCAAGGCGCCGATCATCATGCTGACCGGCCACGACACCGACAGCGACACCATTCTCGGTCTCGAAGCCGGCGCCAACGACTATGTCACCAAGCCGTTCCGCTTCGCCGTGCTGCTGGCCCGCATCCGCGTGCAGCTGCGCCAGCACGAGCAGAGCGAAGACGCCACCTTCAGCGTCGGCCCCTATGTGTTCAAGCCGAGCCAAAAGCTCTTGACCACAGAAAACGGCCAGAAGATCCGGCTGACGGAAAAGGAAGCGGCGATCATCCGCTATCTCTACCGCGCCGAGCAGAAGGTCGTGACCCGCGACGTGCTGTTGGAAGAGGTCTGGGGCTACAATTCCGGCGTCACCACCCACACGCTCGAAACCCACGTCTATCGCCTGCGCCAGAAGATCGAGCGCGATCCCTCGAATGCCGAAATTCTGGTGACGGAAAACGGCGGCTACAAGATCGTACCGTAACCATGGCACTGAACGACGATATCCAGCTGCTGTCGCAGCTGCCGCTGTTCAACGGCATGTCGGAGGACCAGCTCAGGCTGGTCGCCTTCGGTGCCGACCGGCGGGTGATATCGAACGGTCAGATGCTGTTTCGCGAAAGCTCTCCCGCTGACAGTGCCTATGTCATCGTCAGTGGCAGCGTCGAGCTGAGCCGCATCGGGCGGGACGACAAGCCTGAGATCCAGGCCGTCGTCGGCGCCGGCACACTACTCTCAGAGCTTGCGCTGATCACTCTGGTCGAGCGCAAGTTCACCGCCGTCGCTCGCGAGGACACGGCGATCATCCGCATCACCCGTTCGCTGTTTCACCGGCTGATCGAGGAATATCCGGATGCCGCGCTGCTGATCGAACAGCGCATCCGCGACAACATCGCGGCATTGGCGGCTCGCGCCGCCGCCGAGCTTCACCGCTTCGCCTGAACCATAGGTCGATTACAGATCGAAATGCGCCGTCACCGGCACATGGTCGGACGGCCGCTCCCAGCCGCGCGCCTCTTTGAGTATCTCGATGCGTTGCAGATGCGGTCCGAGATCCTGCGACGACCAGATGTGGTCGAGACGGCGGCCACGATCGGCGGCTTCCCAGTCCTTGGCGCGGTAGCTCCACCAGGTGTAGAGCTTCTGGCTGTCGGGCACGTTCTGACGCATCAGGTCGAGCCATTCGCCGCGCTTCATGATCTCGATCAGCCCCTCGGTCTCGACGGGCGTATGGCTGACGATCTTCAGCAGCTGCTTGTGCGACCAGACGTCGTGCTCGAACGGCGCGATGTTGAGATCGCCCACGAGAATGGCCGAGGTGTTGGCCTCGCCATTGGCGCTCAGCAGCTTCATCTCTTCGATGAAATCGAGCTTGTGGCCGAACTTCGGATTGATCGCCCGGTCCGGCTCGTCGCCACCGGCCGGCACGTAGAAATTATGCAGCCGGATGCGCTTGCCGCCACGCTCGAACACCGCCGAGATATGGCGGGCATCGCCGACCTTGCAGTAGTCCTGCCGGTGATCCTCGACCAGGGGGAAGCGTGAGGCGATGGCGACGCCGTGGTAGCCCTTCTGGCCGTGGATGATGATGTGCTCGTAGCCCATGGCCTTCAGCGGCGCCAACGGGAACAGCTCGTTCGGCACCTTGGTTTCCTGCAGGCAGATGACGTCGGGGCTGTGCTTCAATACCAGCTGCTCGACGATCGGCATGCGCAGCCGCACCGAATTGATGTTCCAGGTGGTGATCGAGAAACCCATGCCGCTGCCTTTCCATGTCTGATGAACTGGCTTTAGAGCAAAGGCCGCGTGGATGGAACGGACGGGGCGAAGAAAATGGCGGCCAAGTATGTTGGTCTCTGGCGCCAGATATCCATTCACGTCGCCGCAACGGCGATGGCTCGAAGCGACGAGGGCTGTCATCGACAAACCTCGCCATCCACTTCACACCAACGGCACGTCGAACACCTCGCCGGCCCTCAGTGGCCGGAAGCGCTCCGGCGACACGCCATGCGCCCGCAATGCCACCTCCAATGCCGTCACCGGCGCGTCCATCGCCTCGTCGGTGAGCTGGAACGTCGCGAAGTGGTGGCCGGCGACGTAGGCGGCGTTGGCGAGCTGCATGCCGCGTACCGCCTCGTCGGGGTTCTGGTGCTGGCCGATCATGAACCAGCGCGGTTCGTAGGCGCCGAAGGGCAGGACGGCGAGCCTGAAGCCACCGTGCTTTTCGGCCGCCGCCCGGTAGTTGATGCCGTCGTGAAAGCCGGTGTCGCCGACATGGTAGATCTTGCCTGATGGCGTCGAGACCACGAAGGCGGCCCACAGCGCCATGCTGCGGTCACCGGTGCCGCGCGCCGACCAGTGATGCGCCGGCTCGGCGTCGATGGCGATGTCGTCGGTGATCGCGATGCGAGTGCCCCAGTCGAGCGTGCTGATGCGGGCGTCGGGGACGGCGCGGCGGATCATCGTGTCGTTGCCGAGGGGGGTGACGAAATGCGGCTTGTGGGCCGCCTGCAGCCGCTTCAGCGTGGCGATGTCGAGATGGTCGTAGTGATTGTGCGAGACGAGCACGAGATCGATCTCGGGCAGATCCTCGAAGCGGATGCCGGGTGGCGTCACCCGTTTCGGCCCGGCGAAGGAGAACGGGCTGACGCGGTCGGACCAGACGGGATCGGTCAGGATGTTGAGCCCCGCCACCTGCACCAGCATCGAGGCGTGGCCGACCATGGTCACCCTGAGGTCATCGCCCGACAGGCGCGGCGCAGGCTTGGCCGGCGGAAACGGGCTCGGCACCTCCTTCTGCCAGCGCTGACGCTCGCCGTTGAACTGCCAGCGCAGAAGCGCCCGCAAGCCGAGGGGTTCGATGCCATTGGGGTTGAAGAAGCGGGTGCCGTCGAAATGGTCGGTGATCGGGCCTTGGTAATAGGGGTTCTTGGCGTTTGCCATGCGGTAGGGGCCTTGCTTGATGGGAACTGCATTTGGGTCGCGCGATCGGCTTTTGAAAGGCCGGAGCGGCTTATTTCCCGTGTTTGCCTTGACTCACCGGCCATTTTCCTGTTTACCGCCGCTCAATCTGCGACGAGCTTCAAGACTCGAGCCACCGACCGGGACCCGCACAGGTATAAACTGATCCCGGAGGTCCACACCCGACAGCGCGATGCGCCCTCGGGTGCTTTTTGGCTATGCGTCTTGTTTTCGTCAAGGAAAAGCACGAGGTTTCCGTTATCCCGGAAACACAAGGAAGAGCCGATGTTTGAAAACCTCCAGGACCGTCTTGGTGCCATTCTGAATGGACTGACAGGCCGTGGCGCGCTTTCGGAAGCTGATGTTTCCGCGGCGCTGCGCGAGGTTCGCCGTGCGCTGCTGGAGGCCGACGTCGCGCTCGACGTGGTGCGCGCCTTCACCGATCGCGTTCGCGACAAGGCCGTCGGCGCCGAGATCCTGAAGTCGATCAAGCCCGGCCAGATGGTCGTCAAGATCGTCCACGACGAGCTGATCGAGATGCTCGGCGGCGAGGGCGTGGGCGTCGACCTGCACGCAGCAGCCCCCGTCGTCATCATGATGGTCGGTCTGCAGGGCTCGGGCAAGACCACGACATCCGCCAAGATCGCCCACCGCCTGACGACGCGCGACAAGAAGAAGGTGCTGATGGCATCGCTCGACACGCGCCGTCCGGCCGCGCAGGAGCAGTTGCGCCAGCTGGGCGTCCAGGCGAGCATCGATACGCTGCCCGTGATCGCAGGCCAGTCGCCGACCGATATCGCCGCGCGCGCCGTGCAGGCAGCGAAGCTCGGCGGGCATGACGTCGTCATCCTCGACACCGCCGGCCGCACGCATATCGACGAACCCTTGATGGTCGAAATGGCCGACATCAAGAAGAAGTCGAACCCGCATGAAATTCTGCTGGTCGCGGATTCGCTGACCGGTCAGGACGCCGTCAACCTTGCCCGCAACTTCGACGAACGCGTCGGAATCACCGGCCTCGTGCTGACCCGCATGGACGGCGACGGCCGCGGTGGCGCAGCGCTGTCGATGCGCGCCGTCACCGGCAAGCCGATCAAGCTGATCGGTGTCGGCGAGCGCATGGGCGAGCTCGAGGAATTCCATCCCCGCCGTATCGCCGACCGCATTCTCGGCATGGGCGACATCGTCAGCCTCGTCGAGCGTGCCGCCGAAAACATCGACGCCGAAAAGGCGGCTGCCATGGCCGCCAAGATGGCCAAGGGCAAGTTCGACCTCAACGACCTCGCCGACCAGCTGCGCCAGATGCAGAAGATGGGCGGCATGGGCGGCATCATGTCGATGATGCCCGGCATGTCCGGCATGAAGGACAAGATGGCGTCTGCCGGCCTCAACGACAGCCTGTTCGGCCGCCAGCTCGCCATCATCGGCTCGATGACCAAGGCCGAGCGCGCCAATCCAGACATGCTCAAGCATTCCCGCAAGAAGCGCATCGCCGCCGGCTCCGGCACCGATGCCTCCGACATCAACAAGCTTCTGAAGATGCACCGGCAGATGGCCGACATGATGAAGATGATGGGCGGCAAGGGCAAAGGCGGCATGATGAAGCAGATGATGGGCGGCCTGGCCGGCAAGATGGGTCTCGGTGGCCTTGGCGGCGGCATGGGTGGCATGCCCGATCTGTCGAACATCGATCCGAAGCAGCTCGAAGCCCTGCAGAAGCAGGCGGAAGCCGCCGGCCTCGGCAAGCCCGGTGGCGGCATGCCCGGTCTCGGCGGTCTCCCCGGTCTGGGCGGCGCCAAGCTGCCGGGCCTCGGCGGTGGTTTCCCCGGCCTTCCCGGCCTGCCCAAGAAGAAGTGAAAGGGTCGCGTAGAAGATGATTGATCCTGAAATCAAAGCCCAGCTTTTGAGCTACCGCCAGTCGATCGACAATATCGACGCGGCGCTGGTGCATATCCTGGCCGAACGGTTCCGCTGCACCAAAGAGGTCGGCGTTCTCAAGGCCAAGTACAAGTTGCCGCCGGCCGATCCGGCGCGCGAGGAATACCAGATCGAACGCCTCCGCCACCTGGCGCGGGATGCCAATCTGGATCCGGATTTCGCCGAGAAGTTCCTGAACTTCGTCATCAAGGAAGTCATCCGGCACCATGAGCAGATCGCAGCGGATCACGCCGAACAGGGCGCCGTCGCAAAGTAACCAACGCCGCCGAAAAGCGGCGCAGAAACATCAACAGACACATCCAAGGAGTTAACAACATGGCACTGAAAATTCGTCTCGCCCGCGGTGGTTCCAAGAAGCGCCCTTACTACCACGTCGTTCTCGCTGACGCCCGTTCGCCACGCGACGGCCGCTTCCTCGAGAACCTCGGTTCGTGGAACCCGATGCTGGCCAAGGACAACGAAGCCCGCGTCAAGCTCGACGCCGACCGCATCAAGCATTGGCTCGACCAGGGCGCACAGCCGACCGACCGCGTTCTGCGCTTCCTCAACGAAGCCGGCATCGCAAAGCGTGAAGCCAAGAACAACCCTGAGAAGGCAAAGCCAGGCAAGCGCGCTCAGGAGCGTGCCGCTGAAAAGGCTCAGAAGGTTGCCGACGCTGCCGAAGCTGCTGCTTCCGTAGAATAATCGAAGGCTTCGGCCTTGATCGAACGGGCGGCATGGAAACATGCCGCCCGTTTTCGTTTCCATTCCCGTCCACTTCGGTTATGAGAAACCAAACGCGGGCTTCAGACTAGGGATGCCATGACAAAGCTAGACAATCCGGTGCTGATGGCAACGATCGGCGGGGCGCAGGGACTGCGCGGCGAAGTGCGCGCCAAGTCCTACAGCGCCGATCCGACGGCACTCGGCGATTACGGCCACCTGCACAGCATGGATGGCCGCAGCTTCGAAGTGCTCGAAATCCGCGAGATGAAGAATGTCGTGGTCATCCGCTTTCGTGGCATCAACGACCGCAACGCCGCCGAGGCGCTGAACGGGCTGGAGCTCTATATCGACCGCGACAATCTGCCGGATGACGAGCTCGACGAAGACGAGTTCTTCTATGCCGACCTCGAGGGCCTGGAGGCGCTCGACGATCAGGGCGTCAGCTACGGCACCGTCACCGGCGTGTTCGATTTCGGCGCAGGCGACCTGCTCGAGCTCAAGGGCCCGGGCAAGCGTCCGGTGCTGATCCCGTTTTCCGAGGCCTCGGTGCTGGAGATCGATCTCGAAGCCGGCAAGATCACCATCGACCCGCGCGCCGCCGGCCTCGTCGACGATCCCGACGAAGGCCCGTCGTTCACGCCAGACAAGCCGAAGAAGAACAAGTGAGCGACAAACCCGCCTTCCGGGCGACCGTGCTCACCCTCTACCCGGAAATGTTTCCCGGCCATCTCGGCTATTCGCTGGCCGGCAAGGCGATGGAGCGCGGCCAGTGGGCGCTTGACGCCGTACAGATTCGCGATTTCGCCACCGACAAGCACCGCACCGTTGACGACACGCCCGCCGGCGGCGGCGCCGGCATGGTCCTGAAGCCGGATGTGCTGGCGCGTGCCATCGACACCGTCTCCGACAACGATACCCGCCCACGCCTGCTGATGAGCCCGCGCGGCAAGCCGCTGACCCAGAAGCGCGTGCGCGAGCTGGCGGCCGGCGAGGGCGTCATCATCGTCTGCGGCCGCTTCGAGGGCGTCGACCAGCGGGTGATCGATGGCCGCGAGTTGGAAGAGGTATCGATCGGCGACTACGTGCTCTCAGGCGGCGAACCGGCGGCGCTGACCGTGCTCGACGCGATCGTCCGCATCCTTCCCGGCGTCATGGGCAACGATCTCTCGGGTCTCCACGAAAGCTTCGAGGGCGGCCTGCTGGAGCACCCGCACTACACCCGCCCGCAGGAATGGGAGGGCCGCGACATCCCCGCCGTGCTGACCTCGGGCAACCACGGCGCCATCGACAAGTGGCGGCGCGAGCAGGCGGTGAAGCTGACGCGGGAGCGGCGGCCGGATCTGCTGGAGGAGTAGAGTTAGGGCCATTGCCCCCGGCTGGGCTTCCGCGCCTTCCCCAGGACAAGGCGATCGCCGAGATGCGACGTGTGGTGCGGCCGGGCGGAGGCGTCGCCGCCGCCGTGTGGGACCATATGGGCGGTATGCCCGGCATGCGGATGCTGCTGGATACCGCCGCCGTTCTCGACGAAAACAGCCGCGACTTCCGGCGTGACTACTGCTTCCGTCCGATGACGGCGCCGGACGAGATGAAGAACAGCTTCATCGCCCAGGGGCTTGAACACGTCGAGCAGAGCTCGTTGCTGATCCGCATGGACTACCAGTCCTTCGAGGATTACTGGATGCCGTTCACGGGTGGAGACGGGCCGCTTGGTCAGTATGTCGCCGGTCTTGAGTCGGGGCTGCGTGAGCGGCTGAAATCGTCAGTACGGGCCGCCTACGAGGCCGGAAGGCAGGACGGGCCAAGGTCCTTTGCCTCGGTCGCCTGGGCCTGCCGCGGCGTCGTGCCCGGCTGACATGGCGGTCCATGCGCTCTGCCAAGCTTGCGATCGGTGCTAACAACCGCGCACCGCCGGCCCAAAACCGCGCCGTTGGGCAGAAATATCGCGCCCGAGGGATGACAAGCCGGCCTGACTGGTGTAGTAGCGCACGCGGAAATGGGGTTATCCCTGTCTACCAGCAACAAAGAATGGCGAACCCGCTCCCGTCCGTAAAGGGCTAAATCCGGAGGTCATGGACCAAAGGAGAAGTGTCGAGCGCTCTGGCTGTTTCAGAAGAACCAAGGGTTAAGACAATGAACATCATTCAGCAGCTTGAGGCCGAACAGGTCGCCAAGATCGAAGCCAAGCGCACGCTTCCAGAATTCTCCCCGGGCGACACCGTCCGCGTCAACGTGAAGGTCACGGAAGGCACCCGTACCCGCGTACAGGCCTACGAAGGCGTTTGCATCGCTCGCTCCGGCGGCGGTCTGCAGGAAAACTTCACGGTCCGCAAGATCTCCTACGGCGAAGGCGTCGAGCGTCTGTTCCCGATCTACTCGCCGGCCATCGAAAGCGTCGAAGTCGTTCGCCGCGGTAAGGTCCGTCGCGCCAAGCTGTACTACCTGCGCGATCGTCGCGGCAAGTCGGCCCGTATCGTCGAAGACACCGGCACCCGCGCCCGCAAGCTCAACGACGCCGAGCGCGCCGCTCTTGCCCAGGAAAAGGCACGTCTGGAGGCCGAAAAGGTCGCAGCAGCTCAGGCGCTGGCAGCCGAAAAGGCAGCACAGGAAGCCGCAGAAGCCAAGGCTGCTGCAGAAGCAGCCGCCGCTGCTGCAGCTGCAGCCGAGCCGGCAGCAGAATAAGTTTCGATCCGCATGGATTGACGGAAAAGGCGACCTTCGGGTCGCCTTTTTTGTTTTGGGTGAGTTCCGTCTGGGGCCTACCGCTCCAGCCTCTACGCCAAGGCAACAGCCGGTCGCACGGTATAGAGACCGCCTGACGGCAATGGTAGCAGCAGTCCAAAACATAGAAACATCACGGCGCCGCTGACGAGCCGCAACCAGACATTTCCGCCTGAGCGCGTGAATGGAGCGGCGTTGAGAATTTCCCGGGCAATCTGTGCCTGCGCTACCGGAACCCTGAGCTCGACCCCGCCGAGTGCCGTCACATGGTGCCAAGCGACCGACGCGTGCTGAAGGCCGTGCGGCAGCACACGAATGCCGGCGGCTTGCAGAATGCTTACCGCTGTTGCTGCCTCCGCCGGTCCATAGGCCCAGCCGGCGGTCGCAAAGTCGGATCGTGGCGACGTCATGAAGGCTCCGCGCTGGTTCCAGTTCAGGACACAATACGAGTGTCTGGTTAAGAATGCGCGCCTATCGTGTATCGACTTTTAACGTCCCTATCCCTCGATTTCCGGCTCCACCAGCCGCGCGAGATTGTGCAACGATTCCTGCCAGCCGAGATAGCAGGCTTCCGGCGGGATGAGGTCGGGGATGCCGGACTGGACGATGTCGATTTCGGTGCCGACGGAGACCTTCTTCAGCACCACGGTGACCTCCATCTCGCCCGGCAGGTTGGGGTCGTCGAAGCGGTCGACGTAGCGCAGGCGCTCGCTGTCCACGAGTTCGAGATATTCGCCGCCGAAGGCGTGGCTGTTGTCTGTTGTGAAGTTACGGAACGACATCCTGAAGGTGCCGCCGACCGTGGGCTCGAAATGATGCACGGTGCAGGCAAAGCCGTTCGGCGGCAGCCATTTGGCGATGGCGTCGGCCTCGAGGAAGGCGCGGTAGACCTTCTTCGGCGTGGTGGCGAGAACGCGGTGCAGGCGTATGGTGCTCGGCATGATCTTGATCCTCCCAATCGATGAAACCGGCGAAACCCCCCGGCGAAAACCCAAGGACGGATTTTGTGGCGCCGATCCGACATCCGATCGGCGTTTTGTTCAAGGGGAATCATGCCTGACGTCGGAGGGACGCGACAGCGTTGGCGCAGGCGTGGTGTGGCGCCGTCTCGTTCAGTTCGCCTGCAATGGCGCGCTCAGAGACCGCCCTGCCAGGTCTTCACCGCCTCCAGCGGCCAGACCAGCATCAGCACGTTGAGCGTCAGGTTGTCGCGGATCATGTAGCCGGTGAAGAGCTCGAAGAAGATGGCGATCGCCACCGTCAGGGCCACCGGGGCGCGGGATGCGAAGAAGAAGCCCAGCACCATGAACACCGTGTCCATCGCCGAATTCAGGATGCTGTCGCCGTAATAGTCGAGCGAGATCGTCGCCGTGCGGTAGCGGTCGATGATGAGCGGCGAGTTCTCCAGCAGCTCCCACCCGGATTCGATCACCAGCGCCAGCAGCAGCCGTATCGCGATCGGCTTGCCGCGCAGCAGGAGATGCGCCAGCCCGTAGAAGATGAAGCCGTGGATGATGTGCGAGGGCGTATACCAGTCGGACAGGTGCTGCGAGTTACCGGCGGAATTGACCGTTCCCTCCCACAGCTTGACGTAGCCGCAGGTGCAGATCGGCGTGCGACCCATCAGGTATTCGGCGACGATCTGGGCGACCAGCACCGCCAGGCATGCCGCGAACCAGAAGGCCTGGTGTCTGGATCTGTCCGTCGTCGCCAGCGCCGTCACTTGTTGACCTTCCCCTCGCCAGTCTCTCCCTCGGGCGCTACCGTGTGCTTCATGATCAGCGGCATCTGCGCCAGCGTGAACAGGATGGTGATCGGCATGGTGCCCCAGACCTTGAAGGCGACCCAGGTGTCGTCGGTGAAGTTGCGCCAGACGATCTCGTTGAGCACGGCGAGAAACAGGAAGAAGACGCCCCAGCGAACGGTCAGCTTGCGCCAGCCTTCGGCGTCGAGCTGGAAGGCGGCGTTGAAGACGTAGCCGAGCAGCGACTTGCCGAACAGCAGGCCGCCGAGCAGCGTGAAGCCGAACAGCGCGTTGATGATGGTGGGCTTCATCTTGATGAAGGTTTCGTCCTGCAGGTAGATCGACAGCGAACCGAACACCAGCACGACGATGCCGGAGACGAAGGGCATGATCGGCAGGTGGCGCAGCACGATTTTCGATATCACCAGCGAGATGATCGTCGCGGCCATGAACAGCGCGGTTGCCACGAACAGCGGCCCGCCCAGCGCCGCCAGCGCCGGAAACTTCTCGACCAGCCAGGGGCCGCGCAGATTGGCGAAGAAGAAGATCATCAGCGGCCCGAGTTCCAAGCCCAGCTTCAGCATCGGATTTTGCTTGTCGGCAGCCGACGGGGTGGTGTCACTCTCGGTGGTCATACGCTCTCTGATCCGTTCCCAGAGCGCCGTGCGTCCGTTCGGACGCAAAAGAGGCGCTCTCTCTCTAAATTACGCGGCGACGCTTGCGCGCGCTTGCGGGCATATCTGTGGCATCAATCGCGGTGGTCGGCAATATCACCCGCGCGCATCCCCAAGCCCGGCGATGGCATGGGCGAAATCCTCGGCCTCGAACGGCTCGAGATCATCGACGCCTTCGCCGACACCGATGAAATAGACCGGCAGCTTGTGCTTGGCGGAGATGGCGACCAGGATGCCGCCGCGCGCCGTGCCGTCGAGCTTGGTCATGATCAGCCCGTTGACGCCGGCGACGTTGCGGAAGATCTCCACCTGGTTCAGCGCATTCTGGCCGGTGGTGGCGTCGAGCGTCTGCAGCACGGTGTGTGGCGCATCCGGATCGAGCTTGCCGAGCACGCGGACGATCTTTTCCAGTTCCGCCATCAGCTCGGTCTTGTTCTGCAGCCGACCGGCAGTGTCGATGATCAGCACGTCGCATTTCTTCTGCTTGGCCTGCTCGAACGCCTCGTAGGCGAGGCCGGCGGCATCGGCGCCCAACTTGGTGCCGATGAATTCCGACTTGGTGCGGTCGGCCCAGATCTTCAGCTGCTCGATTGCTGCGGCACGGAACGTATCGCCGGCGGCGACCATTACCTTCAGCCCGGCGCCCGACAGCTTGGCCGCCAGCTTGCCGATCGTGGTGGTCTTGCCGGTGCCGTTGACGCCGACGACGAGAATGACATGCGGCTTGTGGCTGAGATCGAGCTGCAGCGGCTTGGCGACAGGCTTCAGCACCTTGGTGATCTCGGCCGCCATGATCTTGCTGACGTCCTCGCCGGAGACATCCTTGCCGTAGCGTTCGGACGCCAGCGTATCGGTGATGCGGAGCGCGGTCTCAAGCCCGAGATCGGCCTGGATCAACAGGTCTTCCAGATCCTGCAGCGTCTCGTCGTCAAGCTTGCGCTTGGTGAACAGTGCCGAAATCTGGCCTGTCAGCTGCGACGAGGTGCGGGCGAGGCCGGCGCGCAGGCGCTGGAACCAGGAGAGTTTCGACGGCGGGACGATGACGGCGGGTTCGGGCGTCTCGGCTGATGTGGCGAAGCCCTTGGGGAGGATGGGGGTGGCGGATTCTTGTTCGGCGGGCGTGGTTACTTCCGCAGTATCGGTGCGTGAGGCCACGGTTTCGCTGGCGTTGGTGGGCGTGATACCCCCCTCTGCCCTGCCGGGCATCTCCCCCTCAGGTGGGGAGATCGGCTTGGCGCCGCCGCTCGTTCCAAGCTCAACGTTCTGCGAAGCGCAGGCCACTTGCCGATCTCCCTCCTTGTGGG
>UCIT01000141.1 GCA_900472625.1 Hyphomicrobiales bacterium
GGCTTCATCGGAATCGGCACCCAGCTCTCGCGATCCTAATACAGGGCACCGGTGGAGGACCCCCATGACCTGTTGGGACGATGGTTGCTGTCGTGCGGGAACGACATCTGTAAATCAGTCTTGACGGGCCAGGAGCAATTCGGCTGCTCCGTTCAAATCCGACACTTCCGCATAAGGCAGCCAGTCTGGATTGCCGGCTTCTCCCCGCCGATTCACCCAGATACCCCCTAGGCCCAGTTCGTGACGCGCTTTCATATCCCAATACATGCCCATTGCGACGTGCACGGTTTGGTCCGGTGTGACGTCCATCCTGCGATAGGCATATTCGAAGAGTTGTCGCGATGGTTTGTAGGCCTGAGCCTGTTCTGCGGTGATGACGTAGTCGAAGGGCACGCCGATGCGCGCAACGGTGGGAGTAATGAGATTGTCGTCGGAGTTTGTGAAGATCGCCAGCTTGTAGCGCTCGCGCAGCCGCTGCAGGACGTCCGGCACTTCAGGGTGCGGCCCCATAGTCATTGGCGAAGACGCGATGCGTTCGATCTCGTCCTCGCTAGGCGTTAGGCCCTGCTCGGCAAAGGCGGCCGCGAAGCCGATGCGGAGGATGTCCTTATAGAGCCGGTGCGGCCGTTCCGCCGTCAGCCGCCGTCCGTGCGCGGAGAAGCTGTCGAGGATCGACGACGCGTTTGCATTGCTGGTGGGCTGCTTGGCGAGCGTCACATCAATCTCGCGAAGGAGGACCTCATACCACTGGACGAGCGTGCCATAACAATCGAAGGTAATGACCTCCGCTTTGGGCTTTAGGAAAGAGCGTAAATTGGACATCGAGCAAAACCGGTTGTGAACTGAACGACACGAAGGCATAAAGACACGAGACTGAGGTCATGGCCAATCTGTTCCCTCATTCGTCGCAGCGCAAGGCTAAAGCATGTCGCACCAAACCAGATTCGGGATTTCCAAATCAGCTGATCCGTGATTCTTTTTGTCCATGGAAGCAGATGCACCATGGGCAAGCCGCATCCAATCGAGTTGCGTGAGCGTGTCGTTGCGTTTGTGAATGAAGGGCATAGCAACCGTGAAGCCGCTCGGCATTTCCGGGTTT
>UCIT01000016.1 GCA_900472625.1 Hyphomicrobiales bacterium
CTAGCGCAGACGCGGTGTCATCACGTTTGAACCGGACAGCGGGCGGCGATATCCGCCCGCTGTCCGTGCTTTGAAGGCTGGTCTCAGAACTCTTCCCAGCTCTGGGCTGCTGCGGCCGAGGAACCGCCGCCGAAGGCGCCGGCGATCTTGCGGCCGAGCGCGCGGGCCGGCGATGGTGCGGGGCGCGAGGCCGACGACGCGATCTGTGCCGGTGCCGCGGCATTTCTGCCGCCACCCTGGCCGAGGTTGAACCGTGACAGCAGTTCGTTCAGCGAGGCGGCTTCCTTGGCGAGGCTATGGCTTGCCGCGGTGGACTGCTCGACCATGGCGGCGTTCTGCTGCGTGCCCTGGTCCATCGTATTGACCGCAGTGTTGATCTCCTGCAGGCCGACCGACTGTTCGCGCGAGGATTCGACGATCGCGTCGACGTGGCGGTTGATCTCGCGAACTTCCGTAACGATGACCTCGAGCGCCGTGCCAGTCTCCCCGACGAGGCTGACGCCGGAGCGCACATGCTCGCCTGACGTGGTGATCAGGGCCTTGATCTCCTTGGCAGCCTTTGCCGAGCGTTGCGCCAGTTCGCGGACTTCCTGCGCGACGACTGCGAAGCCCTTGCCGGCTTCACCGGCGCGGGCTGCCTCGACACCGGCATTCAGGGCCAGGAGGTTGGTCTGGAAGGCGATCTCGTCGATGACACCGATGATGTTGGTGATCTCGCCGGATGACTTCTCGATCTCGTTCATTGCGGTTACAGCCTGGCGCACCACGGCGCCGGAGCGTTCGGCGCCATCGCGGGCCTTGGCGACGAGGTTGCCGACTTCCTCTGCGCGCTTGCTGGAATCCTTGACCGTTGTGGTGATCTGTTCCAGCGCTGCCGCCGTCTCCTCGACGGAGGCGGCCTGCTGCTCGGTGCGCTTCGACAGGTCGTCGGCGGCCGAGCGGATTTCGTTGGCGCCGGAATCGATGCCACGGGCGTTCTGTCCGACGGCGCGCAGGGTGTCCTGCAGATTGCCGACGGAGCTGTTGAAGTTGGTGCGCAGTGCGTCGAGCTGCGCCACGAAGGCCGCATCGATACGGTAGGCGACATCGCCGTTGGCGAGGCGGTCGAGGCCCTTTGCCAGCTGATCGACAGCGAACTGTGTGTCTGATGCTTCCTTGGCCTTCTGCGCTTCACGCTCGATGCGCTCGCGTTCCGACATGCTGCGGCTGGCATCGGCTTCCTGTTCCAGGCGCTGACGCTCGATGGCGTTGTCGCGGAAGATCGCCACGGCAGCTGCCATCTGACCAACCTCGTCGCGGCGGTCGAGACCGGGAATTTCCTGCTGGGTTTCATTGTCGGCCAGCGACATCATCCGTGCGCGCAATCGGTCGATCGGGCTGGAAATCCCGCGTGATGCGACAACCAGCGAGATGACGATGCAGGCGAGGAAGAGAAGGCCGAGGCTGACCAGTGACGTGACGATGGTGGCGCTGGTTTCCCTCGAAATTGCATTGCTCTGATCGAGTACAGCCTTCGCGTTGGCAATATTCCAATCGCGCAGGTCATCCCGGAACTTGCCGATCTGCGGATCGATCTCAGCCAGCGCCGCGTGGGCTGCGTCCATGTTGCCCTGGGCAATCATGGCAACGGCCTTGTCGGTCACGCCGGTAATGGCGTTTGCACGGGCCTCGAAGCCTTCAAGTGTGGCTGTCTGCTCGGGTATGAGGGATTTTGCCGTGGCAAAACGGGTCAGCGCTGCCTTCTTGCCGCTTTCGTAGTTCTTCATTACCTCGGCGGCGTAGGGCGCATCCTTGGGATAGGTCATCAGCTGGTAGACGCTGTAGGAGACGGACATCATCGAGGTCGTGGCACGCGAGACTTCGACAGCGGCTGCGTTGTCCTGGGCAATGAACTCGTTGTATTTGGTGTCGGACGCCTTGTAGTTGTATTCTACGGCGGAAATTCCACCTATCCCGATTGTACAAATCGGGAGTATGAGACGCAGAATCTTTGTTCGAATCTTGGTATTGGAGAGAAAGCTCATTTGTTGCACCCAAAAAATGGAGTTTCTTCGGCGCCAATGAAACTCGCAAAACTATCGAAAAGACTTAAAACATTGCGCTCAACATGCCCAATCATAGGCTATATGCTAGATGTAGCCGCCGATGCTTAATTGACGCTTAATCGTTGGTCGCGAGCGATCGATAGTGTGCTAATTTAGATGAAAATACATCCTATGGATTTTATTGTATTGATTGCAACCTTTTGACGCGCCTTGATTGCTTGGGTACGCACTTCACGGTCACACCACAGCCTAGCGCAGACGCGGTGTC
>UCIT01000031.1 GCA_900472625.1 Hyphomicrobiales bacterium
GGGGGGGCCAACCCCGGCCCCCCCCCCCCCGTGGGGGGGGGGGGGCCCGGGAGGGAGGGGGGGGGGTAGCCCTGTTCGCATCATTCCCTACTCCGCCGCCATCATCAGGCTCTCCAGCGCAATGAAAAGGGCGCCGTCGTCATTGCGGATTGCGATCGTGCGAACCTCGCCTTCATCCGCCCCCAGCGCCTTGCCGGTCTCAAGCGAGATCACCCAGTTATGGAGCGGGCAAGTGACGGCTCTGGCGTGAACGATGCCCTGGCTCAAGGGCCCGCCCTTGTGCGGGCAGTGGTCCTCGATGGCGAAGACCTCGTTCTCCGCCGTCCGGAACACGGCGATCTTGCCCTGGGGCGTCTTCACGCAGCGCGCGCCACGCAGCGGGATGTCGGATATGTCGCCGATCGGATGCCAGTTCATATCCATCTCCTCACTCCGCCGCCTGCGGGTAGCCGATCGTCGCCATCGGCTTGAACTCGTGCTTGTCCTTGCCGGAGACGCGTTCCGACCAGGGATCGACCTGGGCAAAGGTCTGGCTGAAGACGAAGCGCTGGTAATAGGCCTGGCGCTTCTCGGCATCGCCCATGATCTGCCGGCGGATTTCTTCGAGGCCGATGCGCTTGGCCCATTTGTAGATGCGCTCGAGATAGCGGGCCTGCTCGCGGTACATCTGCGTCAGGGCGACGATATGCTCTAGGGCTTCATCCTCGGTCTTGACGAGGCCGAGAACCTCGGTGCCCTTGATGTCAAGGCCGGCCGCGCCGGCGAAATGGATCTCGAAGCCTGAATCGACGCAGATGACGCCGATGTCCTTGCAGGTGGCTTCGGCGCAGTTGCGCGGGCAGCCGGAGACGGCAAGCTTGAGCTTGGCCGGTGTCCACGAGCCCCACATGAATTTCTCGATGCGGATGCCAAGGCCGGTCGAATCCTGCGTGCCGAAGCGGCACCAGTCGGAGCCGACGCAAGTCTTCACGGTTCTGAGCCCCTTGGCGTAGGCCTGTCCGGAGATGAACCCCGCCCTGCCGAGATCGGCCCAGACCGCCGGCAAGTCTTCCTTCTCGATGCCGAGCAGGTCGATGCGCTGGCCGCCTGTCACCTTCACCATCGGGATCTCGAACTTGTCGACCACATCGGCAATGGCGCGCAACTCGTTGGAATTGGTGACGCCGCCCCACATGCGAGGCACCACGGAATATGTGCCGTCCTTCTGGATGTTGGCGTGGACGCGCTCGTTGATGTAGCGCGACTGATAGTCGTCGGCATACTCATCCGGCCAGTCGCAGACGAGGTAATAGTTCAGGGCTGGGCGACATTTGGCGCAGCCGCAGGAGGTCTTCCATTCCAGCTCCTGCATCACGGCCGGAATGGTCTTCAGGCCCTTGGCCTTGATCAGGCGGCGGACGTTGTCATGGCCGAGTTCGGTGCAGGTGCACATCGGTGTGACGGCGGCGGGATTGTAGCCGTCGCCCAGCGTCAGCGCCATCAATTGCTCGACAAGGCCGGTGCAGGAACCGCACGAGGCGGATGCCTTGGTGTGGGCGCGGACATCGTCGAGAGACGTCAGGCCCTTGGCCGTGATCGTCCCGGTGATCTTGCCCTTGCATACGCCGTTGCAGCCGCAGATTTCCGCATCATCCGGCAAGGCTGCAACGGCCGCCATAGGGTCCAGCGGCGACCCTCCCTGGTAGGCCTGCCCGAAGATCAGCGTTTCGCGCATCTCCGAGATATCGGTCTGCTTCTTCTTGAGATCGTTGAACCAGGCGCCGTCGGCCGTTTCGCCGTAAAGAACGGTGCCGATGATCCTGTTGTCCTTCAGCACCAGCCGCTTGTAGACGCCGGCCGTGGCATCGCGCAGCACGATTTCCTGGCGATCGTCTCCATCGGCAAAGTCGCCGAGCGAATAGAGCTCGATGCCGGTTACCTTGAGTTTGGTGGGTGTATCGGAGTGCACGAAGGCCGGCGCGGTGTCGCCGGACAGATGCGACGCGGCCACGCGGGCCATCTCGTAAAGCGGCGCAACGAGGCCGTAGACCATGCCGCCGACCTCGGCACATTCGCCAAGCGACAGGATGTTGCCATCCGATGTCTGCATTCCGTCGTCAACGACGATGCCACGGTTGACGGCTAGGCCGGCTTCCTTCGCGAGGCCGATATTCGGGCGGATGCCGACGGCCATGACCACAAGGCTTGCAGGGATGATGCGGCCGTCGTCGAGCTCGATGCCCTCGACCTTGCCATTGCCGAAAATGGCCTTGGTGTTGGCCTTGGTGATGACCTTGATGCCGCGCTCCTCGATTGCCTTCTGCAGCAGATAGCCGGCTGCGGGGTCGAGCTGGCGCTCCATCAAGGTCGGGTTGACGTGCAGCACGGTTACATCCATGCCGCGCAGGCTGAGACCAGCGGCCGCTTCCAGCCCGAGCAGGCCGCCGCCGATGACGATCGCCTTTTCCCGCGACTGGGCGGCGAGCAGCATAGCCTGCACGTCGTCGAGATCACGATAGGTGATAACGCCGGGCAGGTCCTTGCCGGGGACGGGGATGATGAACGGCACGGAGCCGGTGGCGATCACCAGCTTGTCGTAGCTTTCGGTGGCGCCGTGGTCCGATGTGACGGTTTTGGCGTGGCGGTCGATCGCGACGATCTTGTGGCCCTTGTAGAGCGTGATGCCGTTTTCGATGTACCAGCCATCGCCATGGATGACGATCTGGTCGTAGCTTTTCTCACCCGACAGCACCGGCGACAGCATGATGCGGTCATAGTTGACGCGCGGCTCGGCGTTGAAGATTGTCACCTGGTAGCGGCCAGGCGCCTTTTCGAACAGGTGTTCCAGCATCCGCCCCGGCGCCATGCCGTTGCCGATGATGACGAGCTTTTCGGTCTGCGTTTCGCTCATGGTGTTACTCCGCGGCTTCGACGAAGCGGTGGCGTTCGTAGAGGAACTTCAACACGGCTTCGCGGCATTTGAGGTAGGTTCGGTCGGAGGCAAGCTCGATGCGGTTACGCGGACGCGGGATCGGCACATCAAGCACGTCGCCGATCCTGGCGGCCGGGCCATTGGTCATCATCACGATCCGGTCGGACAGAAGCACGGCCTCGTCGACGTCATGGGTGATCATCACCATCGTGTTTCCGAGCCGGGCATGGATCTCCATCACCGCATCCTGCAGATGGGCACGGGTCAGAGCGTCGAGCGCGCCGAACGGCTCGTCCAGCAGCAGGATCTTCGGCTCCATCGACAGCGCCCGGGCGATGCCGACGCGCTGCTTCATGCCGCCCGAAATTTCCGAGGGGCGCTTGTCCCTGGCGTGCGCCATCTGGACAAGGTCGAGATTGGCCATCACCCAGTCATGGCGTTCCGCCTTGCTCTTCGAGCCGCTGAAAACCTTGGAGACGGCAAGGTTGACGTTCTCGTAGACGGTCAGCCACGGCAGCAGGCTGTGGTTCTGGAAGACGACGGCGCGCTCGGGACCGGGGGCGTTGACCTCCCGGTTTTCCAGAAGCACGGCGCCAGCCGACACCGGCGTCAAGCCGGCGATCAGGTTGAGCAGCGTGGACTTGCCGCAGCCGGAATGACCGATGATCGAGACGAATTCACCTTTCGAGATCGTCAGGTTGATGCCCTTTAGCACCTCGGCGCGTGTGCCTGCCCGGTCGAAGTATTTGTCGATGTGGTCGAGCTTGAGATAAGCGGTCATGGTCATTTCCCTTAATTGGCCGAAGCGCCGCGGGTGATCAGCTTGCCGACGGCGGCCACCAGCTTGTCGAGCGCGAAGCCGACGACGCCGATGTAGGCAAGGGCGACGATGATGTCGGGCAGGCGGGACGAGTTCCACGCGTCCCAGATGAAGAAGCCGATGCCGACGCCGCCGGTCAGCATCTCGGCTGCGACGATCGCCAGCCACGAGAGGCCGACGCCGATGCGCAGACCGGTGAAGATGTAGGGGGCGGCTGACGGCAGCATGATCTTGAAGAAGAACTCGATCTGGTTCAGCCGCAGCACCCGGGCGACATTGCGGTAATCCTGCGGAATATTGCGCACGCCGACGGCGGTGTTGATGATCACAGGCCAGATCGAGGTGATGAAGATCACGAAGATCGCCGAGGGATTGCTGTCTTGAAATGCCGCGAGCGACAGCGGCAGCCAGGCGAGCGGCGGCACTGTGCGCAGCACCTGGAAGATCGGGTCGAGGCCGCGCATCGCCCAGACGGACTGGCCGATGATTGCGCCGACGATGACACCTGCAATTGCCGCGAGGCCAAAGCCGTAGGCGACGCGCTGGAGTGAGATCAGCACCCGCCAGCCGAGGCCGATATCCTGCGAGCCGTAGTTGAAGAAGGGGTAGGCAATCAGGTCATAGCTTTCCTGCCAGACCTTGTGCGGCGAGGGCAGGGAGGCTGTGGGCGAGGAACAGAGCACCTGCCAGACGGCAAGCAGGATCGCGAGGACGACCAGCGGGGGCACGACATTGCGTATGACCGTCGCCACCATCTTGGCGATGTCGAACTTGATGGCGGGCCGTTTCGATAGCGGCAGGATTGTTGCGGTGCTGGGCGCGGTTGCTGATGTCGCGATCGTTTGTTTCTTGGCCAAAGCGGGCATTCTACGCTCCTCTTGAACTTGGGAAGAACCGGCGCGCCGTCCGCGCGCCGGCGGCGGGTCAGGAGGCGGCCTTGATCGCCAGGCTGTCGAGATAGGCGGAAGGGTTCTCCGGATCGAAGACCTTGCCGTCGAAGAAGGTTTCCTTGCCGCGCGAGGCCGATGCCGGAATGTCGGTCGCGGCGACGCCGAGATCCTTGGCGGCTGCGCGCCAGATGTCTTCGCGGTTCACCTTGTCGACCAGAGCCTTGATGTCGGTGTCCGGCGCGAACTTGCCCCAGCGGATGTTTTCGGCGAGGAACCAGGTGTCATGGCTCTTGAAGGGATAGGAAACACCGCCGGCCCAGAACTTCATGTAGAGGTCGGTGCCCTGGGCGATGCGGCCGTTGCCGTAGTTGATGTCGCCCTTCAGGCGGCCGAGCACGTCCTTCGGCGGCACGTTGAACCATTGGCGCTTGCCAAGGATGGTCGACATCTCCTCCTTGTTGTCCATGCTGTCGCACCATTGCTGGGCTTCCATGACGGCCATCAGCAGTGCCTTGGCGGCATTCGGGTTCTTCTCGACCCAGTCGGTGCGCATGCCGAGCGCCTTTTCCGGGTGTCCCTTCCAGAGTTCGCCCGTCGTTGCCGCCGTGAAGCCGATCCCCTGGTTGACCAGCTGCTCGTTCCACGGTTCGCCGACACAGAAGACGTCCATGTTGCCGACCTTCATGTTAGCCACCATCTGCGGCGGCGGCACGACGATGGTCGAGATGTCCTTGTCGGGGTCGATGCCGCCGGCGGCAAGCCAATAGCGGATCCAGAGGTCATGGGTGCCGCCCGGGAAGGTCATGGCCGCCTTGATCTCCTTGCCCTCGGCCTTCTTCTTCTCAAAGGCGGCCTTCAGCTTGGAAGAGTCGAGCTGGACGCCGGTATCGGCATATTCCTTGGCGACCGAAATCCCTTGGCTGTCGTAGTTCAGCCGCGCGAGGATGGTCATCGGCACCGGCTGGTTGTTCTGCGTCACCTTGCCGGCCTGCATCAGGTAGGGCAGCGGCGAGAGGATGTGGGCGCCGTCGATGCCGTTCGAGGCGCCGCCGAGCACGAGGTTATCCCGCGTGGCACCCCACGACGCCTGCTTGGCGACCTCGACATCGGGAAGGCCGTGCTTTGCGAAGAGGCCCTTTTCCTGCGCAACGATCAGAGGTGCGGCGTCGGTGAGCGCGATGAAGCCGAGCTTGGCGCCGGTGACCTCGGGGCCTGCTGACGCAGCGAACGCGCCGGATGGGAAGGCGCCGCGGACGGCGGTGATCAATGCTGCCGTCGCCGTCGTCTTCAGGATGCTTCGACGGGTGATGCCGGTCGTGACTGTCTTGTTCATGCGGAGGTTCCCTCTGCTGGTGCTGGCCGGAATTTTGGGAATAAAAAAACGCCGCTCGGTAGATGCGTCATCGGGAGGGAGAGTCCCGGACAGCAAAAACCTTGCGACGTCGATGTCTTTTGTGAACGCCTATCGCGCGCTCATCTCGCGCCGGTCGCCGTTGACCGGTGCGGTTTTAACCTTGCAAGCAACGTGCCACTTGGGAATGAATCTACTAATGTAATGAAATTCAATGTGAAATCGGCTATTTGATCTGGCTGCCTATTTCTGCGCCGTGGTTCCATCGTGCCGCATGTTTGTGCGATTGCCCTTACAGCGCCATTCGCGTATGCAACCAATTTGTGCATGGTAACATGGCAATCAGACGTCGTCGGCGCCAGGATGAGCCAGTTTATCGCTGCGAACCGCAAAGCCGGAAACGTATTCCATGAAATGGCCGGGGTCGAAGACGTGGCCATCCATGAAGCGGTCGCCATCCTCGTTGCCTTCGATCCTGATATCGGCATCGTCAGGCGTGTTTTCCGGTCCGAGTGCAGCACGGTAGAGGTCGGGCCGATAGGCGGATGCCGCGGCCCTGGCATTGTTGAGCGATGGCTCCGCCTGTCCCCAGCGCACCATCTGGCTGTAAATCCAGAGCGCGTGACTGGGGCGCGGATAGTTGGCAAAGCGGCCATGGAACAGGAAATAGTCGTCGATCACGCGCCGGTTGCCCCTGGCGTCGAGGCTGAACTCGCCGGCAAGGACATGCCTGATGATCTGGACCGGCGCCGCGATGTATCGAGTATCGGCCAAGGCTTCGGCAAGCGCGTCATGATTGTCGACCCGGTCGCACCAGCGCGCGGCGGCATCGAGCGCCACGATCAGTCGGGAAACCGTCTCCGGATGGCTCTCGGCCCAGTCCGGACGCATGCCGATCACCTTTTCCGGCGCGGATGGCCAGATGTCCTGCTTGGCGGCGACAATACGGCCGACGCCGCGCTCGGACGCAACCATATTCCAGGGTGCCCCGACACAGAAGCCGTCGATCGCGCCGGCTGCGAGCGCATCCGACGTCAGGGGCGGCGGCACCACGACGAGCTTCACGTCGCTATCCGGATCGATGCCACCGGCTGCGAGCCAGTAACGGAATTCGTAATTATGCGACGAGAACGGATAGGTCATGGCGAGCGTCGGTAGCGGCTCGCCGCGCGCCTTCATGTCGCGCAGCACTGTGGCGAGTGCTCGTGCGCTTTCCAGAGCGTCTGCGGTTTCGGCCAACCCGACCGTATCGCGCATCCTGTCGAACAACCGCGTCGACAGGGTGATGGCATTGCCGCCGCGACCGAGCGAGAAGGGCGTTATCGTCGGCGACGGATTGGAGCCAAGGCCGAGCATCGAGGCTACGGGCATGGGTGACAGCATGTGTGCGATGTCGAACTGCCGGAAGGCGAGGCGGTCGCGGACGTTGGCCCAAGACACGTCCTTGACGAGATCGAGAGTCAGGCCTTCCTTCGCGGCAAAGCCGAATTCCGCCGCGGCGATGAGAACGGAGGCGTCGACGAGTGGAATGAAGCCTGCGCGCAAGGTCTTCGAACCTTCGCTGAGGGCGCGTGCGGGGGCGGCTAGCCCATTCGTGGCGTTCTCGATCATGTTTTTATCCACTCCGGCTTCCTCCGGATATTGAGCCGATGTTGCGCGGACGGCATCACATCAGCAATCCCGCAGCAGTCACGACACTCTGCGCGATCTCAGCGATTTTCTTTTTCTCGTTCATCGCCGTCTGCCGCAGGAGAGTGAAGGCTTCTTCTTCCGACACGCCGCGCATCTTCATAAGGATACCCTTTGCGCGGTCGATGATCTTGCGCTCTTCCAGCGCTGATTTGGCGTCGGCCAGCTCGCGCTGCAAGCGGCTGAAGGCATTGAAGCGGCTGACCGCCATCTCCAGGATCGGCTTGACGCGCTCCTTCTTCAGCCCATCGACAATGTAAGCGGAAACGCCGGCATCGACGGCAGCGATGATCGAATCTTCGTCCGACTTGTCGACGAACATGGCGATCGGCCGTTTTACCGCCCGCGAGATCTGGAAGATGCTCTCCAGCATGTCGCGGTTCGGGTTTTCAAGATCGATGACGATGACATCGGGATTGAGTTCCTCGATGCGGCGCGCCAGTCCAGTCATGTTGTTGACGACAGTCACGCGATCGTAGCCAGCATCCCTCAGCCCTACCTCGATGATCGAGGCGCGGATGCTGTTCTCGTCGATTACCAGCACATTCAGGCTGGCCTTAGCAGGGGGGGATGTTGCCACTAGCAGACAGCATTTCGTTTCGAAGCTCTATAAGATCTGGTCAACTGGATGCTGGAGATCAGCTCAAAAATCAAGCAAATATTTTAGTGCTGAAGAAACGGGCGCAGGCCAATTCTGGCTGGCGCGCGTGAAATCGTTTAGTCCATTGCCGATGCGGCCTACGGAGGCTACAGGCTAGCGTCGTGCGGCCCATTCGAGGCCTCGACGAAGAATGAGCCGCATCTGGGGATGATCGAATTCCGCTGCGGCATGGCCAAGCGCGGAGTAAAACACGCGGCCGGCACCAAAATGGCGCTTGAAGACAACAGGCATCGTGATGTTTCGCGAAACTGGATCATATTCGCCGGTGAAGGTTGTGGTCGCGAGTATATCGACCGACGGGTCATAGTGGAGATAATACTGTTCCGAGCGATAATCGAAATCTGGGATACCCTGCATCAGTGGGTCGTCCTGGCGAATGATCGAGACGCGAAAATCGATGATATTGCCGGGATGGGCAACCCAGGTCACGCCCGCGACGTAGCGAAAATCAGCGCTTTCCTTGAAAGAGGTTGCAAGCGCGCCATGCGCGCCCGCAAGGCCGAGACCCCCTCGGACAGCTTCGATGAGCGTGTTCGCATGCCCCCTGTCCAATGTTTCACCCGTGATAATGGGCACCAACAAATCTGCCGTGGCCAGCGTAGGGGATCCGAACACGCCAAGATCGTTGGTCACTTCGGTTCGGAATCCATCCTCCGCCAGGATATCGCTGACAATGCCTGCGCATTGCTCCGGCTCATGACCTTCCCAGCCGCCCCAAACGATGATCGCCCTGCGCATGATTTCTCCGTCGTCGGCACCGCACGCTCTCGTTGTCTGATCGCGCAAGTGCCGCTTGTCTTCGTTAGTGCCGCCGTGCCAAGCGGATCAATTGTGCGGCCGGGCTGACGAATTAGGCGTCAGCTGCGGATCATGGCCTTACCTTCATTAACCAGCCGCGTCGCGGCTTCCGCCGGCGTCGTCTTTTCGAAGGCCAGCTCATCAGCAAGCCGCCGGAAGAGATTCTGGTCGAACTCCGTTGAGCCGAGCGGCGCTGGGGCCGGATAGTCGCCGACCTGCTCCTTAAGCAGGTTTACGTATTTGACCGTAGCCTGCTCTGTCGGGTTGAGGTTTGGTAAGATCGCTTCACGCACCGTCGGCGACATCGGAACGCCGCGTTCTACACCAAGGATTTTACCTGCCTCGGTATCATTAACGAAGAAGTCGATGAATTTGGCAGCAGCCTCGGCGTTCTTTGTCGTTGCTCCGACGCTCCAGATAAGTGCTGGACGATAATAATGGCCCGACGGACCGCCCTTCTTCTCACGCGGCAACATGGTGATCGCGAGCTTGTTCTTGGAAATTAGCTGGTACCCGACCAACTGGTTGGAGTAGGCCATGCCCATCGCCGATGTTCCAAGCGCAAGGCAATTGGTGTCAATGGTGTTCTGATCCAGCGTCTGAACATCCGCTGTCACGGTTCCGCCCTTCTTGCGTAGATCCTCCCAGAAATTGTACCAAGCCTCGGCATCCTCAACGTCGAAGCCGAGCGCGCCATCCTTATACAGGCTCTTTCCACGCTGCCGCAGCCATGCGTCAAACACATAAGTGTAGCGGGCGCCATAGGGTCCGCCGGCAAAATTGCTCTTGCCGCCCGCCTTGGTAAGCTCGATGGCGAGTTTGGCATACTCGTCCCAGGTCAAATCCTGCGTCGGCACTGGAATGCCCGCTTTCTCAAACGTGGCCTCATCGAAAAATAGAGCAAAGGAATTGAGGCCAAGGCCAATACCATAAAGCTTCTGATCAACGGTCGTCAGTTTCAGCACATCTTTGCCGAAAGCATCCACCTTCAGTGTTGATGGCACAAACTCGTCGAGCGGCAAGCAGGCTCCGCGCTTGGAGTAGTCAGAGATTGTCCCAGGCTCAAGTTGGAACACGTCGGCAATCGATCGACCCGCCATCTGTGTTGCGAGCTTCGTCCAATAGCCATCACCACTGAGGGATTCACCGACGATCGTCACACCCGGTGTCCTGCCTTGGTAAAGCTTGGTGACCTCAATTGTACGCTTGGCGCGATCGTTGGATCCCCACCACATGGCACGCAGCTGTGCTGTGTCGGCAAGAGCGGACGTGGTGCTGCCGGCTCCGAAAGCTAAGCCTGCGCCGATTCCGGCTGAACCAATAAGAAATGAACGACGGTTGATCTGCACGCGGAGCCTCCTTTTGATTGCCCTTGACGTCCTCCAACGTTGTCAGGCCTCCGCTGCAGAGCTTACGCAATAAAATATATTTTGCAATATTTTATCTTTGTCTTGCAAATTTGCATTATTTGCATGACTGTGGGCCATGAACGAAAGTAAGCCAAAACGGCCTCGCCAAGCCGATATCGCAGCCTCTGCAGGTGTCTCGATAGCCACGGTGTCGCGTGTTCTTGCCAACGAGCCGGGCATCAGTGACAGTGTCCGGGAGCATATTCTGCGGGTGGCGGCCGAGTACGGCTACGAGACCAAGGGAGCCGCTGCAGCAAAGCCGGGCACGCTTGCATTGATCGCCAGTGATGGCGTGACGGGCGGTCTCAGTGTGTTTTACGAGTCGATATTGGATGGTCTGCGGACTGGAACCACGGAAGCGGCAATGCCTTTCGAGGTCAGGCTGATCCGCGAAGATCGTGCTACACCAGAGGTGATTGCCAATTGCATGAAAATGGCCAGCGCCGAGGGATTGTTTCTTGTTGGCATCGATCCCAGCGTGCAGTTGCGACAATGGATCGATGCGGAGGGAATCTCTGTGGTTTTGGTCAATGGTACGGACCCGCAACTGCGTCTGGATGGCGTGTCTCCCGCAAATTTCTTCGGCGCCTACCAGGCTGCTGACCGCTTGACTGCGGCGGGCCACCGCAAGATCCTGTATTTCACCGGCATCCATCGCCATACCATTCGCGAACGCATCCGTGGGTTTGATGCCGCTGTCGCTTCCATCAAAGGTGCCAGTAGCCGGATCGTTCCGATGAGTTTTCATGGCAGCGCGAGTCGCGAGGCCCGTGAACTCATGACCAAAATCCTTGCCGAGAACGCCGGATTTACTGCCGCCTTCTGCATGAATGACTTTATCGCTGTCGGCGTGCTCGAGGCGGTAACCGAGGCAGGACTGCGGGTGCCGGAAGACTTTGCGATCGTCGGTTTCGACGACTTGCCGTGCGCCACCATGACCAACCCACCGCTATCGACCATGCGGGTCGACCGCGTAGCGCTCGGCCGCGAGGCAGTCGACCTCATGGTCGCCCGCTTTCGGAACCGCTCGGCGCCTGCCCGTCACGTTTGCCATTCCGTCGTCCCTGTTGCGGGCGGAACGGTGACACTGCCCGTAAACGATGAGCGATACACATGACTTATGATCCGGCCACCGCCAATCCGTTAGCAGGCAACCCACTAAAGACCCGCGAGGACATGAGCCGGGGCCTTCATAACCTGTTCGATCCGCTGCTTGCATATTTCTCCGAAGGCAACGCCCGTGTCCGCCTTGACGGTGCAGGCGCCCATTTTGACCGCGCAGCTGCCGACCTTGAAGGGTTTGCCCGCCCACTCTGGGGTCTTGCGCCATTAGGCGCGGGCAAGGGTGATTTTGCGCATTGGCAAAAGTATGCTGATGGTCTTGCTAACGGCACTGACCCGCAGCATCCAGAATATTGGGGCACCGTCAATGGACGCGATCAACGCATGGTCGAACTTGCTGCGCTCGGTTTCGCGCTTGCGCTTGTTCCGAACAAAATCTGGGATCCGCTTACCGATAAGCAGCGGAGCAATGTCATTGCCTATCTCAAGCACGCCCGGCAGTTCGACTACGCCGACAACAATTGGAAATTCTTTCGCATTTTTGTCGATATCGCACTCGATCGCGTTGGTGCGGATTTCGACCGCAGCCTAACGAAACAGTATCTCGACGAACTCGAGACTTTCTACATCGGCGACGGATGGTATCGTGATGGCAATGTGCGACGGATCGACCACTACATTCCTTTCGCCATGCATTTCTACGGGCTGATCTACTCGAAGCTCGTCGATGATGAATATGCTGCACGATACCGCGAGCGCGCCGTCCTCTTTGCCCGCGACTTCCGCACATGGTTTGCTGTCGATGGCGCTACGATTCCTTTCGGTCGTAGTCTGACCTACCGTTTCGCTTGCGCCGGATTCTGGTCGGCACTTGCCTTTGCGAATGTAGAGGCACTGCCCTGGGGAGAGGTCAAGCATCTTTGCCTGCAGCATTTGCGCTGGTGGCGGGACAAACCGATCGCCAACCGGGACGGCGTCTTGTCTATCGGCTTCGGCTATCCAAACCTGTTGATGTCGGAGAGCTACAATTCGGCCGGCTCGCCCTACTGGGCGTTTAAGGCGTTCCTGCCGCTGGCAGTTCCTGCCGACCATCCGTTCTGGAGCGCAGTCGAAACGACGCCTGCGCCGCCCGAAACCGTTACACCACAACGCCACCCCGGCATGGTGTTGATGCGGGCAGGAAGCGATGTCGTGGCGCTCTCGTCGGGACAGGAAAATCTCCAGATGCGCTTCGGATCGGAGAAATACGCGAAGTTCGCCTATTCGACGCGCTATGGGTTCAGTGTCGAGGCTGATGAGCGGGGTTTTTCCGGCGGCGCGTTCGATTCGGCGCTCGCCTTCAGCGAAGACGGCGTGCACTACCGGGTTCGCGAGACGAACATGGAGGCAAAGCTTGCCGGCGATATGCTTTATTCCAGATGGTCGCCTTTCGAAGATGTCTCTGTCGAAACATGGCTGGTACCGATGGCACCTTGGCATATCCGCGTCCACCGGATTAAGACGCCGCGTGCCTTGCACACCGCCGAGGGTGGCTTTGCAATTGCCAGGAGAGATTCCGATCTGGATACTGTCGCAGCCGAGGAGCGCGGCGCTTACGTCATCGGCGAAGCAGATTTTTCCGGCATTGCCGATCTTGGTTCAAGCGTCAAACGCATCGGCGTGGCGCAGAAGGCGATGCCGAACACCAACATGATTGTCGCCAAGACGCTGGTTCCGCAACTGCGCGGCAAAATCCCTGCCGGAGAAACACTGCTACTGACTGCGGTACTTGCTCTTGATAATCCCGCAGCTGTTTCCGATACGTGGACGAGATGGCCGACAGCGCCTGAGATTGCCGAACTCGAAACCAAGGTCGCAAGGGAGGGTATCACAGTCAGCGCAATCGAAGCGCCGGGGCAAATGTCATGAGACGACCCGGAATCCTGCTTGCCATGCAACCCGATCGCACTGAGCATGTTCTGCCCGACCGCCTACTCGATCGTCTCGAGACACTTGGCAGGCTGCTTGATCGCTCGCCGCTCCAGACTTTCGAGGATGAGCGCGCCCGGCGGCTTCTTCCTCAGGCTGAAATCCTGATCACCGGCTGGGGAGCGCCGCCGATCGGCCAAGATGTACTTGCAGCAGCACCAGACCTAAGAATGATCGCACATGCCGCTGGGACGGTGAAAGGTCTGATTGGCCAGGAGGTGTTTAAGGCTGGAGTCACTGTAAGCCACGCGGCTGAGGCCAATTCCGTTCCGGTTGCCGAATTCACGCTCGCTGCAATTCTCTTCGCCGGCAAGCAGGTCTTCCGCTTTCGTGATCTGTATTTTGCCGACCGCGACCGCCGCCGTACGCATCCGATGCAGGGACTTGTGATCGGAAACTATGGGCGCACGATCGGCATTATTGGTGCGTCCCGTATCGGCCGCCGTGTCATCGAGTTGCTCAGACCGTTCAACTTTGAGGTTGTCCTGTGCGACCCGACTTTGAGCGTAGAAGAGTTTTCATCGCTCGGCGTGGAAAAGGTCGGCCTTGCAGCGCTCATGCAGCGTGCCGACATTGTCTCCTTGCATGCACCATCGCTGCCATCAACGCATCACATGATCGATGCTGCCCATCTTGAATTGTTGAAAGACGGCGCGACGCTGATCAATACGGCGCGAGGCGCGCTCATAGACGAGGCAGCGCTGATTTCGACGCTATCGACCGGTCGGATCGACGCGATCATCGATGTGACGGAACCCGAGATACCGAACTCGTCATCCGCCTTGTACGATCTGCCGAACGTCTTCCTGACACCGCATATCGCCGGTGCAGTCGGGCTCGAGCGCACCCGGCTCGGTGAGATGGCGATCGATGAGATCGAGCGTTTCCTCGGCGGCAGGCCTATCCAGTACGGCGTCACGCTCGGCGACCTTGAGACCATCGCGTGATGCCGGCCGGGCGGCTTGCTGAATAGAATGCGCTCTCTCGTGAAGGCTTTCGTTATCTTCCCGACTTGCGTTGTTCGGCGAGCGCGCTGGCTGTCCAGATGCAATCGGCTACGAGTTGTGATGTCAGGTTCAGCGGCACTGAGTGGATGACGTTGCTTGGCAGCATGGCGAGGTCGCCAACCCTGGCGAGATCTTCGGCCGACACGTCTTTCAGGCCGAGATCGGACAATGTCGTCGGCAGGCCGAGATCGATGCAGAAGTCGATGGCCTCGTTCAACTCGGCCGGGCCTCGGTTCTCCAGCACCAAGAGGCAGATGACGCCAAAGGCAACCTTCTCGCCGTGCAGCCGAGACGCCACAGTTCTCGAAGCCAAGACCGCTCAGAAGCGTATTGGCCTCGATAATGTTCTCCACGGGCTGGGTCAGCTTGCCGCCCTTGGCTGCGGCGTAGGCCGCGCGCCCGTCCCGCATCAGGACCTCGTGGCAGGCCCGCGCGATCTGCGCGCCGGCGATCGTCGCGGCATAGCCGTCGCCAATGTAATTGTTCGACCGGAATTCGAGGTTGGATCGTGCCTCGTACCAGGTGGAAAGCGCGTCGCCGATACCGGAGACGAGGAAAGGGACGGGAGCACGGATGATCAAGGCGCTATCTACCAGCGTGATATCCGGGTTCCGGCCGCAGCGCACGACGCGATCATAGACGCCCTCGGCCGAGATGACACCGATCGAACTGGTCGGCGAATCCGTCGAGGCGATCGTCGGGACGGTCGCGATCCTGGCGCCGATGTTGAAGGCGGTGATCTTGGCGGTGTCGAGCGCCTTTACGCCGCCGACACCGATGACGACGCCCGCCTCCGCGGCCCGGCCTTCCGCCACGCATCGCGCGACCTCGGCATCGGTGGATTCACCGCCGAAGCGCACGAAGCGGCTGGTGACGCCGCGCTCAGCGAGGCTGTTGAGAGACAAGACCATGCTGAAGAACATCCACCCGCTGCTGACCAGCGAACTTCTGGCCGTGCTGGATGACATGGGCCACGGCAACGAGATCGCCATCGTCGATGCCAACTTTCCGGCTGCCGCCAATGCAGAACGCCTGATCGAGATCCCCGGCATCAGCGCGACGGACATTCTCGACGCGGTCCTGACAGTGTTCCCCCTTGACGATTTCGTCGAGCAGCCGGTGGCCTACATGCAGGCACCGGGCGAGGCGCTGCCTATATGCCGAGTTCGAAGCCTCGGTCGAGAAGGGCGAGGGCCGCAAGCTGGTACTCGACGGCACCCAGCCTGCCGAATTTTCCGAGCGGGCGGCGAGTGCCTATGCCATCATCTCCTTGGGAGAGCGCAGACTGTATGGCAACATACTGCTGCGCAAGGGTATCGTCCGCAGCTGAAGCTGCGGGCATCGAAGGGGAGGAATTCATGCTCGACAGCCATCAACACTTTTGGAAAGTGGACCGCGGCGACTACGGCTGGCTTACGCCCGACGTCGGTTCGATCTACCGCGATTTCATGCCCGACGATCTCCGGCTCGAGATGCGCCGCGCAGGCGTTACGAGGACGATCGTTGTCCAGGCGGCGGAAACCGAGGCCGAGACCGACTTCCTTCTAGGCGTGGCGGCCGAGACGGATTTCGTTGCCGGCGTCGTCGGCTGGCTTGACCTCGAGTCCGAAGGCTTCGCCGAGCGTCTTGCGCATTACCGGCGCAATCCCATGTTCGTCGGCATCCGGCCGATGCTGCAGGGCCTTGCGGACGACGATTACATCGTCCGGCCGCAGGTGCTGAGAAGCCTGAAGGCGATCGCAACGTCAGGATTGCCGTTCGACATCCTGACCTTCACGCGGCATCTGCCGTTCGTTGCACGCGCGCTTCGCGAAACGCCAAGCCTGCGCGCGGTCGTCGATCATATCTCCAAGCCGGAGATCGCCGCCGGCACGCTCGATCCGTGGCGTGAAAGGATCGCTGAGGTGGCGGCGTTCCCTGAGGTGTCCTGCAAGATCTCAGGCATGGTCACCGAAGCATCGGCCGATTGGGCGGCCGAAGACTTCCGGCCTTATGTCGACCATGTCGTCTCCGCCTTCGGCGAGGACCGGCTGATGTTCGGCAGCGACTGGCCTGTCTGCACACTGGCGGCCACGCATGCCGAGGTCTGCAATCTCGCCCGCACGCTGCTGGCGCCGCATCTCGGCCCTGCCGGCCTCGAAAAGGTCTTCGAAACCAACGCGTCCCGCTTCTACGGCGTCTGAGGCGGACCCTGGGACGCGCCACGAAAAATTGGAAACGCAATGTCACTGCATCAGAACCTGATCGCCGGCGAGCGAGATCCTGCTCGGCGCTCCGAAGGTCTTCACCAAGGAAAACATCGGAACGTTCAACTTCTAGAGTTGCAGAGCCGAATGGAATGGTAGGCCCGGCATATGTCGGGCCTATAGCCTGACAACTCACCAAGTTCTGTTGCAGAAAGGATTGATAGAAATGTCACAACCCATACCAGGCGTGGCTATCTTTGTCGCCAGACCCGGCGCGGAGGCAAAGGTTGAAAGGGCGCTGCGAACACTGGTCGCACCCAGCAGAGCCGAGGCAGGCGCGGTACACTATACGCTGCATAAAGACAGAGAAAATCCGCGGTGCTTCGTGTTCAATGAGGAATGGAAGGATCAAGCTGCTTTTGATCGCCACGTCGCATCTGACCACGTGTCGGCGGTGTTTCCACAAATAGACGATCTTCTCGAAAGTTCGCTGGTGTTGTTGCTTTCGGAAGTCGAAGTTTCTAGAGCGCTATGAGTCGCGTGCATTCGTACGGGTCTAACTTCCATACTGTTCAACGGGGCAGGAGTATGGATTCGAAGCCATCGGTCGAGATGCGAGTTTTTATCGCGCAGGTTCGTTTCGGTTAGCGAAAATCGCCGCGTCAGGTCGTACCGCGTGCCGACCCAATTCTCTCGTGCGGCGCTCGGCCGTGCAAGCAATGCTTGTCTACGCTCAAGCTGGAAACGCGCTGCATCCCATCGCTCATTCGAACAAATCGGGGTGATTCGCTTCGATCTGCGGCAGGTCCGACAAAATGCCATTCAGGTGCGCGCGCATGGCCGACGCCGCGGCTTCTGCGTCGCGGCTGTCGATGGCCGTGATGATGGCCTCATGCTCGGTGATCAGCCGCATCATGGAATCGGGGTGTCGAAGCTGCAGATTGCAGACGCGGTCCATATGCGCCTTGATGTCGGCAATGGCGTTCCAGGCAAGACTGCAGCCGGCGCCTTCGGCGATCGCGATGTGAAACTGTTCGTCCTCGCGGCGGAACGCATTGTGGTCGTGCGCCTCCATTGCGGCCCGCTGCCGGCTGACGATGGTGTCGATCCGGCGACGCGTCCAGCTGTCGAAGCTTTCGCTGGCGCGGCGCGCAACCGCGGTCTCCAGCGCCTCCCGGACAAAGCGCGCCTCCATCATCTGCCGGGCCGAGATCCTGACGACCACGGTCCCTCTGTTGGGACGCACATCGACCAGCTTTGATTTTCCGAGCGCGATGAGCGCTTCGCGAACGGGCTGGCGTGACACCCCCATTCGCGTTGCGATGTCCTGTTCGGACAGCCTCGTGCCCGGTGCCAGATCGAGCTTGATGATCTGTTCGCGCAAGTCCCGCTCGACCTGCGCGGCAGCCGTTTCGCCGCTCTCAATCTTCAGTGATTCCAGGTTCATGTCTTTCGTCGCCATCATGCGTTGACATCCAATTTAAACCACCATACAGTACCATACAATTCAAACGCAACATAAATCCGGTGGTTTAGCCCCGGATAAATAGGGAGGGCCGGCACCGGGTGCTGGCTTGTTGGGTAACGTGCTGTCCAATTTCATTGCGCCTGATTCCGGTAATCCCAGGCTGAACATTAAATCCCGCTACCAGATGCTTGTCGATGGCAAGTCGGTGGATGCCGCGTCGGGCCGCACGATTGACCGTGTCAGCCCCGGTCACGCCGGTGTCGTCGTCGGCACCTGGCCGGAAGCCTCGGCGGACGATGTGCGTCTGGCGATCGCCGCGGCGCGGCGCGCGTTCGATACCGGCCCTTGGCCGCGCATGTCGGGCGCGGAGCGCTCCCGCCTGATGTTCAAGGTCGCAGACCTGATCCTGAAGCATCAGGAGGAGCTTGCCCTGGCCGAGAGCCTGGAGGTCGGCAAGCCGATCGCCCAGGCACGCGGCGAGATCGGCTTCTGCGCCGACCTCTGGTCCTATGCCGCCGGGCAGGCGCGTGCATTGGAAGGACAGACGCACAACAACATCGGCGACGATCGCTTGGGCCTGGTGTTGCGCGAGGCGGTCGGCGTCGTCGGCATTATCACGCCCTGGAATTTCCCCTTCATCATCGCCTCCGAGCGCGTGCCGTGGGCGATCGGGGCGGGCTGCACCGTAGTCCTCAAGCCGTCCGAATTCACTTCCGGAACGTCGATCCGCATGGCGGAACTGGCACGCGAGGCCGGCATTCCAGATGGTGTCTTCAACGTCGTCACCGGCTACGGCGATCCGGCCGGCCAGGTGCTTGCCGAGGATCCTGGCGTCGACATGGTGGCTTTCACGGGCTCGGTGCGCGTCGGCACAAAGCTTGGCGAGATCGCAGCGCGCAGCGTCAAGCGCGTCGGCCTCGAGCTTGGCGGCAAGGGGCCGCAGATCGTATTTGCCGACGCGGACCTCGAAGCGGCGGCCGATGGCATCGCTTACGGCGTGTATCACAATGCCGGCCAGTGCTGCATATCAGGTAGCCGGCTCCTGGTTCAGGAAGGGATCCGCGATGCATTGATGGAGCGCCTGCTTGATATCTCACGCAAGGTGACGTTCGGCGATCCTTTGAACGATCGCACCAAGATCGGAGCGATGATCTCCGAAGCGCATATCGCCAAAGTTCATTCCTACGTGGAGGCCGGTATCGCATCGGGTGCCGAGCTGTTGCTCGGTGGTCAACGCGTCGGCAAGGACGCCGGCATTTATTACGCGCCGACCGTGTTTGCGAGCGTGACGCCCGACATGTCGATCGCGCGCGAGGAAATCTTCGGGCCAGTGCTCTCAACAATGACCTTCAAGAGCGCCGACGAGGCCGTCGCGCTTGCCAACGCCAGCGAGTTCGGCCTTTCCGCGTCGGTCTGGTCGACCAATCTCGAAAACGCACTGCAGAGTATCCGCCGCATTCACGCCGGCCGCTGCTGGATCAACAGCGTAATCGACGGTACGCCGGAACTGCCGATTGGCGGTTACAAGAAGAGCGGTCTCGGCCGCGAGCTCGGCCGCTACGGCTTTGATGAATATTCCCAGTTCAAGGGCGTGCACGTGACATTCGGCCGCCCGGCGCCGTGGTTCGGCTAGCAGGAGAATAAAGGGATAGGGCGTTTCCGCTTTTGGGAGAAGGCGGGACGTCCGGGAGGAAAATCTCGGCCGGCGTGATCTTTGGTCGGAGCCCGCCAGCCGAGACTTGGGTCTTTCGACCCGCATTGCACATCCAAAGGGAGGATACGCAAATGAAATTGACCAGGTTGAAAACCGCAGCACTCGCCGCGGGTATCGCCACCATGATGACATCTACGGCATTGGCCGCCGACGTCAAGGCAACGATGATCATCTATCTCGATCCGAGTGTCCAGTTCTTCAACCCCGTGGTGAAGGGCGCCAAGGACGCGGCAGCACAGTTCGGTGTCGATCTCGACGTGCAATACGCCAACAACGATCCAGTTCGCCAGAACGACCTGATCGAGAGCGCGACGGCCAGCGGTGTCGACGGAATCGCCGTCGCCATCTCCTCGTCGGATGCCTTCGACGACAGCATCTGCGCGGCGGTCAAGGCCGGCATCGTCGTCATCGGCTTCAACAATGACGATCTGGAAGGCGCCAAGGGCAATTGCCGTCAGGCCTATGTCGGTATGGACGAGTTCGCGTCGGGCTACGAGCTCGGCAACCGGATGATCAAGGAGTTCGGCCTGAAGTCCGGCGACGTCGTTTTCAATCCGCGCGAGATTCCCGAGGCAAGCTTCGCGGTCGCCCGCGGCGGCGGCATCGAAAAGGCGATGAAGGAGAACGGCATCAAGGTCGAGACGGTTCGCGCCGGTCTCGATCCGGCCGAGGCGCAGAACATCATGGCGCAATTCCTGATCGCCAATCCCAGCGTCAAGGCGCTGTTCGGCACGGGCTCCGTCACCTCGACCGTCGGCGCCGGCGCGATTAAGGATGCGAACGTGAAGATCCCGTTCGGCGGCTTCGACCTGGCGGTCGAGATCGTCAACGCGGTTGAGTCAGGCGCGATGTTCGCGACCATGGACCAGCAGCCCTATCTGCAGGGCTACTATCCGATCGCCCAGATCGCACTCTCAAAGAAGTACGGGCTGACCCCGACCGACGTCGATACGGGGCAGGGCGCCTTCCTCGACAAGTCGCGCATCAGCTCGGTCAAGCCGCTGATCGGCAGCTTCCGCTAACCGCGTTTCGTGGGAGCCTGCCGGCGATGCCGGCGGGTTCTCCGTCTCCAATCGATCGAGTATCAGACCGTGACACCCATTCTCGCAGACAGTGCCGCGCCCCGGTCGCGGACGCAGAAACAACCGATCCTCAAGCAGATCATGGCGATGCCGGCAGGCGCGATCTTCCTCGTCTTCATGACGCTGCAGATCGTCTGCATCGCAGGCGCGCTTTTTTATCCCGACCAGTTTCGCTATCTCTCGCCGCAGAACCTGACAATCCTGATGAAGGCGGTCCCCGTGCTCGGCTGCCTGGCGCTCGGCGCCGGCGTGCTGATGATCGCTGGCGAATTCGACCTCTCCATCGGTTCCGTCTACACCTTCACCGCGATTCTGATGGCAAGCCTCGTCGGTGCCGGGTTGAGCGCCTTCGTCGCCGCACCCATCGGTATCCTCGCCGGCATCATGATTGGCTTGCTCAACGGCCACATAACGCTCCGTTTCGGGTTGCCCTCCTTCATCGTCACCCTGGGTGGCCTGCTGTTCTGGCGCGGCGCCGTGCTCCTCTATAACGGCGCAGTCCAGGTGCGCTTCGACCCGGAGCCGGTCTTCACCAGCCTGTTTTCCGGCACGCTTCTCGGGATCAATGCCGCCTTCATCTGGATCGTTCTCTTCGTCGTCGGTTTTCACTACCTCGTCCACCGTCACCGCTTCGGCAACCATGTGTTCGCCACCGGCGGCAACCGGGGCGCCGCTGAGGCGATCGGCATCAACACAAACCGCGTCAAGCTCGTGGCATTCGCCATCGCCGGCGGCATGGCGGCGGTGGCCGGCATCATCGCGACGGCGCGTGTCGGCAGCGTGCAGCCTGGGCAGGGCGCCGGTCTGGAACTCCAGGCGATCGCCGCCTGCGTCATCGGTGGGCTATCGCTACGCGGCGGTCGCGGGTCGATCGTCGGCATCTTCCTCGGCGTGCTGCTCATCCATACCATCACCGACGTGCTTCTGTTGTTGCGCGCACCCGGCTTCTATCTCGACATGTTCATCGCGACGCTGATCGTGCTGGCCGCCATCTTCAACCATCTTATCGAGCGGCGAGGTCTTGCGTGATGTCGGCCCCCAATCTTCTTGAACTGCACAACATCTCCAAAAGCTTCGGCGCGCTGACCGCGCTGCGCAATCTGAGCTTCCATATCGGCGAAGGCGAAGTGGTTGGGCTGCTCGGCGACAACGGCGCGGGCAAGTCGACCACCGTCAACCTGATCTCGGGCATTCACAAGCCGACGGAAGGCTATCTCAGCGTCGATGGCAAGAAGACCGCCTTCAGTTGCCGATCGGACTCGGCCGACGCCGGGATTGAAACCATCTACCAGCACACCGCGCTGGTGGATTCCCTGTCGATCACCCGCAACATCTTTATGGGCCGCGAACTTACGGATCGCTTCGGTTTCCTGAGACAGCGCGACATGCGAGAGATCGCCATGGATGTGCTGGAGAATGCGGTCCACATCGCCGGTATCGATTCTCCCGACACATTGGTTGGCAATCTCTCGGGCGGCCAGAAGCAGGCGGTCGCCATTGCGCGCGCCGTCTATTTCAAGAAGCGGGTCCTGCTCCTCGATGAGCCGACCTCGGCGCTCTCGGTGCGCGAGACGGAGGCGCTCTTGAACCAGGTGCTGAAGCTCAAGGCGGAGAACGTCTCCAGCGTGCTCGTGACCCACAACATCTACCACGCCTATCAGGTCTGCGACCGCTTCGTGATCATGAGCCACGGCACCAAGGTGTTCGATGTCGACAAGGCGGACACGACGATCAACCAGCTGACCGAATACGTCGTGCTCACCTGATCCCACCCAACAGACAGAAGGGGCATAGCCCGTGACCATTTCAGTATCAGTACGCCAGGTCGTCGGACCGCAGGATGCCGCAAGGCGAGACACGCAGGGCCTGCGCGATGGATTCGTGATCGAAAAGCTGTTCCGTCCAGGGGAAGCCAATCTCACCTACAGCCATCTCGATCGGATGATCGTCGGCGGTGTGATGCCCGGTGCCGCACACCTGGAAATCGCCGCCATCGCGCAAACCGGTACGGAGCGCTTTCTCGATCGGCGCGAGGCCGCGATCGTCAATATCGGCGGGGCTGGTACGATCGACATCGCCGGACGGCGTTACGATCTCGGCTTCCAGGAAGCGCTCTACATCGGGATGGGCGAGGGCGCCCTGACCTTTGCCAGCGTTGATACGGCCGAGCCGGCGCTCTTCTATTTGCTGAGCGCACCCGCGCATCGTGCTTATCCAACGGTTCACATCACGCGTGAGATGGCAAAAAAGGTGGTTGTAGGTTCCGCGGAAGAATCCAACGCCCGCACCATCAACCAGTATGTTCACCCGGACGTCTGCGAGAGCTGCCAATTGCTCGTGGGCCTGACGATGTTCGAGCCGGGCTCGGTCTGGAACACGATGCCGGCGCATGTTCACGATCGAAGGATGGAGGTCTATCTCTACTTCGGCATGCAGGAAACGACGCGCATCTTCCACTTCATGGGGGAACCCGGCGAGACCCGGCATGTCGTCCTGAAGAACCATGATGCGGTGTTGTCGCCCGGCTGGTCCATCCACTCCGGCGCCGGCACCGGCCGCTATGCCTTCATCTGGGCGATGGCCGGCGACAATATGAGCTTCACCGACATGGACAAGGTGCCGATGGACGCGCTGCGATGAGCCTCTTCGATCTTACTGGTCGCTGGGCGATTGTCACCGGCGCCAATACCGGCATCGGCCAGGCCATCGCCGTGGGGATGGCAACTGCTGGTGCCGACATCGTGGGCGTCGGACGGTCGGCCATGGACGACACCGCCAACGCGGTCACATCGACGGGGCGCCGGTTCGTATCGCTCAATGCGGACCTGGCCGATACGAAGGAGGCGAGGGCTGTCGTCGAACGTGCCCTTGCCGCCGGCGCCTCGCCGGATATCCTGGTCAACAATGCCGGTATCATCCGCCGCGCCGATGCGCTCGAGTTTACGGAAGAAGATTGGGATGCGGTGCTGGACACCAACCTGAAATCGGTGTTCTTCCTCTGTCAGGCGTTCGCGAAGGCCGCGCTCGTCGGTCAGAAGCCTGCGAAAATCATCAACATCGCCTCGCTGCTGTCGTTTCAGGGTGGCATCCGCATTCCGTCCTATACGGCGTCGAAGAGCGGGCTCGCCGGCATCACCAGGCTGATGGCCAATGAATGGGCGTCGAAGGGCATCAATGTGAACGCGATTGCGCCCGGCTATGTCGAGACCAACAATACGAAGGCCCTGCGTGCGGATGTGGAACGAAGCGCCGATATCCTGAAGCGCATCCCCGCTGCCCGTTGGGCTAAGGCGGAGGATATGGTGGGCGCGGCGGTTTATCTCGCTTCGCATGCTTCGGATTATGTTCATGGGGTAGTGCTGCCCGTCGACGGTGGCTGGCTCGCCCGATAGGAGATTATAATGGCTGATCATTACCTGCTTCCCAATGATGTCACCTGGACCGAAGTCGCGCCCGGCAACCGGCGCGCTGTGCTGTCGCACCGTCCGGAAATGATGCTCGTCGCCTTCAGCTTCGATCCCGGCGCCATTGGCGCGCTGCATTCGCATCCGCACACGCAGGTGAGTTATGTCGCCGAGGGCGCCTTCGACGTTACCGTTGATGGTGTGACCACACGGCTGAATGCCGGCTCCAGCTTCATCGTCGCCCCCAATCTCATCCATGGCGTTGTCGCCCTCGAAAAGGGGATGCTGATTGACACCTTCACGCCACGGCGCGACGATTTCCTTTAGGAAGCGACTGATTTGGTGGTGATACATCGTTGCGCGGGCTTCGAGACAATGCCTGCACGCGCGAATATCGGTCGGCGCGGCCCAACGCTGTAGGAGCTTGTTACGTCGCCGAAGTGCCCGTGTTTTTTCAGTGCATCGGTGATTTCCACCCTTGCGGCCCCGATCAGCGTTTCATCGCCTTTTCTGGCCGTCGCGAGGCACGCATGCGGGTGGCCACCGAACCGTCCTGATGCTTTTGGGCAGCTTGTCTGTGCGGCTGGCTGACACAGTTTGCCGAGGTGAAGGATAGCAAGCGGGGCCTGGCTGCAAATCGCGGGAGATTATGGTCACGACGAAATCGAGATGGTCAGCAGAACTATACTCAGAAAGGCACATCACAAAAACGAATAAGAGAAGCTAAACATTCGTTTTTATTTTAGACAATTGAAGTATATGGACATATACTTGTTTCCATTATATGACGGACATCTGAAGTGGGGGAGCTTCTATGGTGTCTATATCGTTGGCTTTAGCGGACGATCATCCTTTAATGCTGGCAGGCCTCGTTGAGTTCTTCAGGCCGCATGATGGGTTTTCGGTTATCGCAACCGGAGCAACTGCAGAGGACGCCTTCGACATAGGTGTTCGCAAAAAGCCGGACATTCTCATTGTTGATCTGATGATGCCCGGAAACGTGTTCGAGACGATCGGGAAGCTGGTTCAGCGCGCTGTGAAAACACGTATTCTGGTCTTCACGGCAATGACGCGAACGGACTTGGTCATCAAGACGCTGGATGCGGGAGCGAGCGGCTACGTTCTCAAGGGCAGCAATCCGCAGGAGCTTATCCAGGGCCTGAACGCCGTTTACAACGGTGAGATTTTCATCACTTCAAGTCTCGCCTGCAAATTGGTCGAAGAGCAGCGAATTGCCAGCTATCGGAAAGCAAGAGGCACCGAGATCAAGCTCAGCATTCGTGAGGCACAGATCACGGCAATGCTCGCTCGTGGCTGGACCAACAGACAGATCGCCAGTGAATTGAAGCTGGGCGAGAAGACTGTCAAGAACTACATGACCATCCTCATGCACAAGCTAAATGCCCGGAATAGATTGGAGGTCCTGCTTGCTGCCCAAAAGCTTGGCGGCGATGTCGAGCCTATCGTGCGGCATTAGCCGCCATTTTCAGTGAGTGGAACAGTTACGATGAGTTCTGTGCCCTGATCAGACCGTTCTCTCATTTCAACAGTCCCGTCAAATGATTGCACCCTGTTTTGAAGGCCGATCAATCCCAGCGTAGGGCCCCGGCGAGGTGAAGTGATCTTTGATACGCCAGGACCACGATCACTGACGACGATTGTGATGACATTTTCCTGAGCGCGAGCGGTTACCCTCTGATCAATCCCTGCGGCATGACGGAACGCGTTGTTCAGCCCCTCCTGAACCACGCGATAGAGGCAGATCTTTAGCGCTTGCGGCACTTCGAGAGGTAGGCCGACATATTCCGTCTCGGCGATCGTTCCAGTCGTAAACTGATGCCTGTCTACCGCGAGTTGCAATGCTCTCTCCAACGAAAGCTGCGCGATCTCCGGCATTACAAGTCCGGTTGAAAGCTCCCGCAACTCGTTGAACACCTGTGTGGCGATGGCCGAAGACGACAGATTGTTCACGGCATCAGCGACTGCTTTTCGCTCGCCGGCGTGGGGTGGTCTGTCCATACCGAGACGCAGGATCAGAACCCCGAGAAGTTGGATCGGACCGTCGTGCAGATCGGATCCCAAGCGATTGAGAAATGTCTCGTTCGAAGCGGTAGCTTCCCGACGGGCCGTGTCCGCCGCCTTCCGCAACTCTTCGTTCTGTTGCGCTAGTGCGCGTGCTTCAGCGAGCTTCGTTCGCAGGCTCGATCTTTGGCTCACGATCGTCTTGTCTGCGCGATGCACGATGATGAAGAGCGGCCCCAGGATGCCAAGTGTCGTGCCAATGACCAGAAGCCAAGTTTGCCGCTGCACGCTGTTGCGTTCCTCGATGAAATCGAGTGCGGATTCGTACACCTCGCCAACGGCGATTATGTCTTTGGTGCCAGGCCTATAAATCGGACCGTAAATTTCGATCAATGGCTCGGTGGACGCTGACATTCGCTGGCCTTCGTCGTCGTGTCCGTACTCCAGGTGAACCACCACGTCGCCAGCGAACGCCCGTTCAAGATTGGCCGATGGGTAAGACTTCCCGATAAGCGACTTGTCCGTGCTGTAAAGGATCTCACCATCTCGCCGCCAGACCCGAAGGCTTTCGATGCGCCGGGCCAGATCAGCATTGGTCAACAGGTTATCAAGCTCCTCACGTCGTTCTTGAGACACAAGAGGCCCTTCTGGCGACAATTCCACATGGCGCGCCAAGAAACCTTCCATGTATAAAGCCGCCGATTCAGCGCGGCTTCGAAGCTGATTATCGGCGATCCGCGCACTCAACCACTCTCCCAATATTGCCATAGCGCCAACGACGATCACAGCCGACAAAACACCGAACTGAGCAGTAAGGCTAAGACGCTGCCAGAACCAACAGTGTTCGCGCTTCTCCGAAGCAAGCTCATTTTCGCGAGGGACTAAAGTCCCATCATCCTCCATGCCCAAAGTCCTCCGTCCCAAGGCAAAAAGTCCCGGAATATCGCAGGACTTCAGCAACTGTCGTGCGTCACTCCCAGTAATATTATTGCAGCAAGAAGACTTAACGAAATTTCCAGTCGTGTCTACGTGACCCGAACATGATCGGGGTGCGTGAATGCCTGGCAGTTACTTTGCTTGAAACCGAAAAACGCTGCGTAGCGGCTGATATCAATGGGTGGAGATAGAAATGGTTACGTACATTCGTTCCGACCTCGACTTCATACTGAAGCAGATCAAAATCGCGGAGGCTGATGCTGCGTTCCGTCAAGGCGTATCGACGGGCGATCCGAACAATGTGGCGAAGCCGCTCTTCGGGGAAGGAGGATCTATCCCAACCTACAATCTGTCCTGGGGGCTTCGGACCGTCGACGGCACCTACAATAACCCCTTGCATCCAGAGTGGGGCGCCGCCGATAACGAATTCCCCGAACCTCTCGGCACCCAATTTAAAACGATCATGGTACCCGCCGGCCCAGGTGGTGCTCTTGTCCCAGTCTCCTACAATCCGACCGTGGATAACGATGGGCCCGGACCGTCCGGCCCAGGCGATGTGTTCGATCCCTATGTCCGAACAATATCGAACCTTATCGTTGATCAGACGCTCGGCAATCCGTCAGCGATCCTTACCGCCCTTCAGCGCGCTGGCGTCGTTCCAACCGCTCAGCAGATGACTGTGACTGCACAGATTACCGCCGCATACGAACCTTTAAAGCCGTTATTTAACGCTCTCGGCGTGGCCGAGCGTCTGAACGCCGAGGCACAGGCTGCCGCGTCTGCAAGCCCGAACAACCAGGTCTTGCAGGATGCTGCAGCGGCGACGGCGGCCAGTCTTGCTGCAGCGGAGGCGGCACTTGCGCTTGCCGACGATGATCTCATGGTCTTGCTGGAGGCAAACGGTGTCGAGCTTGACGGCGTCAACATCGTTATCACCAATGCTGCTCCCGACGAGGGGCTGTCTGCGCCTTTCAATTCCTGGTTCACGCTTTTCGGTCAGTTCTTCGATCACGGCCTCGACCTCGTCGCCAAGGGTGGAAACGGCACCGTGTTCATCCCGCTTATGCCCGACGACCCGCTATATGTGCCCGGCGGCTCGACCAATTTCATGGTGCTAACCCGTGCCACTCTAGCAGGGCCCGGAGCGGATGGCATCTTGGTCGATAACCCCGCTACAGCGGTCAACGAAGCAGCGGATAACACCGACCGCCCCGTCAACACGACAACGTCTTTCGTCGACCAGAACCAGACCTATACTTCTCACCCGTCGCATCAGGTGTTTTTGCGGGCTTATGTCCTGAACGCGGCAGGCGATCCCGTCTCCACCGGGAAGCTCATCGAGGGCGGCAACGGCGGCATGGCCACATGGGCTGATCTCAAGGCGCAAGCCGCTGGCCTGTTGGGGATACAGCTCGTAGACGCCAATGTCGGCAACGTACCACTGCTCGCCACCGATCCGTATGGCGAGTTCATTCGCGGCCCCAATGGCTACCCACAGATGGTAACGGCGACCGGTCTGGTCGAGGGAAATCCCGCGGCAAATGGCGGACTAGGCGTTCTCGTTCCCTCGAACGCACTGCTCACCGGACATGCTTTCCTCGCCGACATCGCCCACAACGCGGTGCCGGACGGGCTGGCCGATGGCGATATCGAGATTGGTCTCGGTAATCCCGACCAGTCGCCCACCGATGGGCAGTACGACAATGAGCTCCTGGACGCCCACTACGTCGCTGGCGATGGTCGTGCCAACGAGAATATCGGCCTGACTGCCGTCCACCACGTCTTCCATTCCGAACATAATCGATTGGTGGAGCACACCAAAGAAACGGTATTCCTGGATGCCGTCGCGATGCTTGACGGCGGCTCATCCCAGGCCGAGGCCGTGGCTTTCCTCAACGAGTGGCTCATCAATGACGTCGCCGCGGTTCCAGCGAATGCGACTGGGCTCGTATGGGACGGAGAGCGCCTGTTTCAGGCCGCGAAATTCGGCACGGAGATGCAGTATCAGCATCTGGTCTTCGAGGAATTCGCTCGGAAGATACAGCCCAACATCAACGTGTTCCTGGTGCCAGATGGCTTCGACGTCACGATCGATCCGTCCATCGTCGCCGAGTTTGCGCATGTGGTCTACCGCTTCGGCCACTCCATGTTGACTGAATCGATCGATCGCTTCGATCCGACCTTCAACGCCGATCACATCGGGCTCATTGAAGGCTTCCTCAATCCCCTCCAGTTTGAAAACAATGGAGGCTCAACGACGGTCGACGCCGACATCTCGGCCGGGGCGATCGTCCGTGGCATGACACGCCAGGCCGGCAACGAGATCGACGAATTCGTCACCAGCGCCTTGCGCAACAACCTGTTGGGTCTCCCGCTTGACCTTGCCACCATCAACCTGGCGCGTGGTCGCGATACCGGCGTGCCGTCGCTGAACGAAGCGCGCTCACAGTTCTTCAACGCCACCAACCAGGACATACTACTGAAACCGTACGATAGTTGGGTCGATTTTGCCGGACATCTCAAGCATGAAGCGTCCATCATCAACTTCATCGCGGCCTATGGCACCCACACGCTGATCACAGGTCAAGCGACACTCGAAGGCAAGCGAGACGCCGCGCTCACGATCATCTCGGGCGTCTCGGTTGGCGGGATCGCTGTGCCCGCGGACCGGCTCGATTTCCTGAATGCAAGCGGGCTGTACGCTGGCGGGTCGCTTGGCGGCCTAAACAATGTCGATCTCTGGATTGGCGGCCTGGCGGAAGAGATCATGCCGTTCGGCGGCATGCTCGGCTCCACGTTCAATTTCGTCTTCGAGATGCAGATGGAAAAGCTGCAGAACGGCGACCGCTTCTATTATCTGCAGCGCCTGGACGGCCTGCACCTGTTCGGTGAAATGGAGAATAACTCGTTCGCCGCGATGATCATGCGAAACACCGATGCGACGCATCTGCCTTCAGACGTCTTCTCGACCCCCGGTCTCATTCTTGAGGTCGACGCCGCGCGGCAGTTCAACGACCTGGATGGCGACGGAGTGCTTGAAAGTACCGACCCGGTCGGCGACGGCATTCTCACGCAACTTGTCATCCGCAACAACCCCGCAACTCCAGGCGCGGATGCCAACTACCTGCGTTACACGGGCGGCGATCACGTCGTGATGGGCGGCACCGACGGCAACGATATCATCATCGCCGGCATTGGAGACGATACGCTCTTTGGTGACGCCGGCAATGACCGGCTTGAAGGCGGCTTCGGCAACGATATCATCAATGGCGGCGACGGGGACGATATCATCGTTGACAGCGGCGGTGACGACAACATCAAGGCTGGCAAGGGCAACGACGTTGTCCACGCCGGTCCCGGCCTTGATCTGGTGATGGGCAATGACGGCCAGGACTTTATCTTCCTGGGCACCGACATGGGGTCGGAAGTGTTCGCCGGTACAGGCAACGACTTTATCTACGGCAACAAGAACGCCGAGCGCATCCTCGGGAACGAAGGCAATGACTGGATCGAGACAGGAACCTTCGACGGCGCTCCCGGCGACAACTTCGATGAAGTGTTCTCGCATGACGAAATCAACGGCCACGACGTCTTTCTCGGAGACGGTGGGTTCGACGAATTCATCGGCGAGGGTGGAAACGAGATTTTTGTAGGAAGTGCCGGTCGCGGCAAGATGGTCGGCATGTCCGGCTTTGACTGGGCAACCTATAAGGATAACCCAAACTTCGTGAATGCCGACCTGTCGATACCGATCGTGTTCGATGAGGCGCCGACGCTGCCTCAGAACGCGGCGCTGGATGAGTACGAGTCCGTCGAGGGTCTGTCGGGTACGCGGTTCAACGACATTCTGACCGGAACCAACGTGCTTGCGGCGGAGCGTCTTCCCGCGTCGCAAGGCGGCACCGAGGGATATCAAGGCAGTGCGCTTGACGCCGAAGGCATCGCGCTCATTGCTGGCCTTCAGGAAATCCTGGGTGCTGGCGTGACTGAGTATAGTGCCGGTGACATCATCCTTGGAGGTGACGGTAGCGACCGTATGACCGGCCAGGCGGGCGATGATATCATCGACGGTGACAAATGGCTCGACGTCCAGATCGGAGTGTTCGCTCCGGGGGACACCGAGCACGTCGGTCCTCCGATTGCGCTGCATAATTCCATGACCACTCTGGCCGCGAGCATGTTCAACGGGTCGATCAATCCGGGCCAGTTGTCGATCGTTCGCACGATCAGAAACAGCAACGATCAGGTCGATAGCGACGGCGTGGCGGACATCGATACTGCGATATTCTCTGGTGCACGAGCCGAATACGATATCTCGTTCAATCCCGACGGTACGGTGATTGTGGCTCATACAGGGGGTCTAGCCATTGATGGGACTGACACGATACGCAATGTGGAGCGTCTCCAGTTCACGGACCAGACTATCTCGCTACAGGCGCCGACACTGGACCTCAATGCCGATGTGACGACGACGATTACCACGACGGTCGCGCAGGCCTATCGTGACGAATTCACAGCCGCGTCGCATAGCAACAGCAACGGCACGGTGGCTTGGGCCACGAGACCTTGGGTCGAGACCAACGACTTGACGACTGGTAACGTGGTTACCGGTGGTCAGATTCAACTCGATGCTGGTGGCTTTGGCGGAAGCAACCAGTTGCGGTTCCTCACCGGCGACGGGGCAACGATAACGCGCGCTCTCGATCTCACCGGACGCACCGGCGCTACTGTTAGCTTTACATACGACATGACTGACCTCGAAGCGGGAAAAAATCTCGTCGTCGAGGCGTTTAATACGGTGACTTCGACCTGGCAGACGCTGGGCACATTGCTTGGCTCGAACACGGGCGGCGGGAACAACACCAACGGCACATTCTCACTGGCACTTTCGCCTGCTCAGATAGGAGCGACGTCGGCGATCCGCCTTACGGCGGTCGGCAATTGGAACGAGGCAAACGACAGTTTGTTCATCGACAACGTCAACATCGCTACGACGACCACCACGACAACCACCACGCCAGGCACGCCAGGCAACAACTTCGAGGCAAACTTCGCCGAAAATGGCCCGGCGGTTGCCATCGCCGCCAATGCTCGCATCACCGATGACGGCACAACAATGGCGTCGGCCCGCGTCGTCCTTATTAATGCCAGCGCCGGCGACGCACTGTCGGTGGCCGGTGGCTTGCCCGGAGGTATCACGTCCTCGGTTGACACCAGCGTGCCCGGGCAGGTCGTTCTGACGCTAACTGGTAGTACAACGATGGCCAATTATCAGACGGCAATTGGCCAGATCCGATTTGTGAATACCTCGGACAACCCCGCAACGACCGATCGTCTTCTTCAAGTTACGGTCAATGACGGCTTGCTGAACAGTCCGGTCGCGACAACGACGATTCATGTGACCGCGACCAATGACGCGCCTGCGGCAAACAACGACACGGTGATCACCAACGTGGCCGCGAACACCGCGTTTGCAATCTCACAAGCGGCGTTGCTTGCTAACGATGTGGATCCGGAAGGCTCTCCGGTCACCATGACCGCAGTGGGCGGTGCCACAGGTCTCGCAACGGGACCAGCCTTGGGAGCAGGGATTGTCACGGTCTCGGATAACGCGACGGCAGGTGGGTCGTTTACTTACACCGGCAGCGACGGCGCTCTGACCGATCCTGCCACGGTGACGATCAACCGCGTGACAACCGCAGGCATAACCGGCACGGCTGCAAACGACATCATCGTCGGCAACACGGGAGCAAATGCGATCAATGGTGCTGCTGGAAACGATCACATCAGCGCCGGCGACGGAGGCGACACCATCAGTGGCGGCGTCGGCAACGACATCATCCTTGCGGGGACAGGCAATGATACCATCACCTGGAACGCGAATGCTGCCGGTGACACCGACGGTTTCGATATGGTCAATGGCGAAGCAGGCGGAACCGACACATTTGTCGTGAACGGGCGCGCAGGCACTGCCGAGACGTTCATCATTTATGCCAGAGCAGCGGCGATCACCGCAGGCATCCAGGTGATCGGCGCGGATACCGAAATTGTCATCACCCGCACAGTCGCGGGTGCGACATCAGTGATCGCCGAGCTCGACAATATCGAGGAGATCACCGTCAATACCCTCAATACGACAGCCAATAACGGCAACAACCCCAACACACCGGACGGCGGATCGAGCAGTGGCGATACAATTCAAGTCATCGGAAATTTCAATGCGCCTGCGACGAGCCTGAACTTCAACACGATCACCATCGACGGAAATGCCGGCGACGACACTGTCGACATCAGTTCGCTCGGTTCGGCCCATCGCATCGTGTTCCGCTCCAACGGAGGAAACGACACGATCATCGGTCAGCTCCGTCCGCAGGATATCATCGAGCTGCCTTCCGGTGCGGTGCTGTCTGACTACGAGACAACCGAAGCGAATGGGAGCGTCACCATCAGCAACGGCGCGGATTCGGTAACTTACACTGCCCAAGCCGGTGGGACACCTCAGATCGTCGGTGCAGATGACGCTGAAGGTCCAGATGATGGCGATGACACGCCGACAGTTCCGGTCACCCCTGTCCCGGCTGCAGGTACGCCGATCGCCGGTACGGCAGCCGCAAACGTGCTGATCGGCACGGCAAACGGAGAAACGATCGTAGCCCTAGCGGGCAACGATACCGTCATCGGAGATGGCGGCGCGGATGTGGTTCGCGCTGATGAAGGCGACGACTTTGTTTCCGCTGGAGGCGGCAACGACATGGTCTTCGGCGGGGATGGCAATGACGACCTGTTCGGCGGCGAGGGTAACGACATGCTCTACGGAGATGGCGGTGCGGATCGCATCTTCGGCGATGCTGGCAATGACATGATCCACGCTGGTGCCGGTAATGACATCGCATATGGCGGAAGCGGAAACGATCTGTTCGTCGCAGGCGTCAATGATGGGGACGATATCTACTACGGCGATGCCGATATCGATACGCTCGACATGTCGTCCATCACCGCGAATCTCACTGTCGATATCGGCAGTGGCTTCATGGGGCAAGGCAGCGCGTCAAGCAGTCAGTCGGGCCACGATACGCTGTGGGGCTTTGAGAATGTCGTGACCGGCTCCGGCAACGACACGATTACAGCAAACTCGGCTGTGAACATCATCGAAGGTGGTGCTGGCAACGATACCTTCCGGTTCGTGTCGGAAGCGGCCGCAAACGGCGATACAATCACCAGCTTCCAGACAGGCGACAAGATCGACCTGAGCGGTACCGACGCTAACAATGGTGTGGTTGGAAATCAGGCGTTCACGCTGATCGCGGGATCGACACTCAGCGGAGCTGCCCAAATCGCGATCACCCACGAAACCAGGGACGATGGCGACTACACCGTCGTTTCCGGCAGCGTCGATGGTGATGCGACCGCAGAGTTCCGTCTGAACATCAAGGGCAATCATAATCTGACGACGACGGACTTCAACCTCTAGCCACAAGCGTCCTGCGCGATCCTGAAAGACCGCGCAGGACCTGTCTGTAACAGCCAGGAACTGGTGACATGATGCGTCCGAAGACTCCTTTGACCGGCACGAAACGAAGAAATGTCGAAAAGCTGACGCAACGATTCAGGGGGATTTTCTTCTTCCTCTTTCTTGCCTCGGGGATCATCAACATTCTGGCCCTTACCGGGTCTTTCTACATGCTGCAGATCTACGATCGCGCTCTGACCAGTGGTAGTGTGCCGACATTGCTTGGTCTTTCCGCCCTGGCGATCGGTCTTTATCTGTTCCAGGGTTTCTTTGACGTCATTCGCTCGCAGGTGCTGGTGCGAGTGGGCGCGCGTCTTGACGCAAAGATCGCACCGATGGCACATCAGGTCGCCATCGATATGCCGCGCTTCGGTTTCTCGACCGCCGAGGCGCTCGAGCGGGGTAGGGATGTAGACACGGTCAGAGGGTTCCTGGGTAGCCAAGGCCCGTTGGCCTTCTTCGATTTGCCCTGGATGCCGCTTTACGTCGTCTTCGTCTACATGTTGCATCCCTATCTCGGGGCGCTGACCTTCGGCGGGGCTTTCGTTCTATCAATCCTGACCATCGTAACGGAATTGATGACACGTAGGTGGGCCGCGGCAACGCATAAGTCCGGCATTGATCGCAATGCCATCGCGGAATCCAACACGCGTAATGCCGAAGTGCTGAAGGCCATGGGGTTCGCCGATCGCGCGGTAAAGCGTTTCAATCGTGCGAACCAGGAGCATCTTGCCCTGCAGACTCGTACGAACGACATCAGTGGCACCTTCGGTGCGGTGTCTCGCGTCCTCCGTATGATCTTGCAATCCGCGGTCCTGGGGCTCGGGGCTTGGCTCACGATCATCGGAGAGCTTTCGGCAGGCGCCATCATCGCGGCCTCCGTTGCTTCGGCCCGCGCTCTTGCTCCTGTCGACCTTGCGGTGGGCAATTGGAAAAGCTTCGTGGCGGCCCGAACGGCATTTGCGAGGCTGAAGGAAACCGTTGTCGCGCTCGCGGGTGCGGAGCCGCTAATGGGACTTCCGGCGCCAAAGAAGAGCCTGAAGGTAGAGAAGCTAACCGTGGCGGCGCCTGGTTCCGGACGTATTCTCCTCAGCGACGTCAGTTTCGAAATCGCTGCCGGGCAGGCGCTCGGGATCATCGGATCAAGCGGAGGAGGCAAGACGACGCTTGCCCGCGCCTTGACGGGTATCTGGCCCCCGTTGCGCGGTAGCGTTCGGTTGGACGACGCGGAGCTAACCCAGTGGGCGGATAGCATCATTGGGCAACATATTGGCTACTTGCCGCAGGACGTGGCGTTGCTCGACGCCTCGGTTGAAGAAAACATCTCAAGGCTCGAACAGCAAAGTGACGCCAGGGCCATCGTCGAGGCGGCGCAAACCACCGGAGTCCACGAGATGATCGTCCGTTTGCCCGAAGGCTATAGGACGGCGCTCGGACCACAGGGTGCATCGCTATCTGCTGGCCAACGACAACGGATCGCGCTCGCCCGCGCGCTCTACCGGAACCCGTTTGTGGTTGTGATGGACGAGCCTAACTCGAATCTCGACGGCGAAGGAGAATCAGCTCTAACGGAGGCGATCCACGCAATAAAGGCGCGGCAAGGTATCGCGATCGTCATCGCTCATCGACCAAGTGCTCTAACCGCGGTCGATCTCATCGCTGTCGTACAAAACGGCAAGATGATCGCCTTTGGACCGAAGCATGAAATCCTGAAACCGGCCGCGGTTGGAGATGCCAATGGCAGATCCCCGGTAACTGCGCGCATGACATCAAGGGTGTCGGAATGATTGAGGCAAAGGGAACAAAGTCTGCCAAGGAAGACGATCCTCGGGCAAGATATATCCTCAAGAGCGAGGACGTTCGGTCGAAGGCGCCGGCATTGGTGACCGCGATGCTGACAGGTTTCGCGCTCTATCTGAAGAGCGCGTTGTCCAGCAGCGCGGCCGATGCGAGCCGGAACGAGCCGCCACCAGAGCAGGAGCCACCGAGCCCGCAGCACACATCCTCCACGCAAGGGACCAGTTCCTTCAGGTTGGTGGAGGGCGGACTTGAAGGACGTCCGCGAGAACGGACCTCCAGCGACAGGCAAGACGGCCACCGTTTCAACGACGACCCCGAGACCATCGACTGGCCGCCATTCATGTTTCAGCGGGTCGATCTGGGTACGCCGGTGTTGCAGCGGATACAAACCATGCGCGCGTTCTCCCTCCGCGCGTCCAATGACAACGGAACCTACAGCGCATCGGGAAATAGCTCGCGGCCCACCGTGCCACGAGACGATGTGGACAGTGATGAAATCGAAGCCGAAGACGTCGAGATCGACGAGGATGACGCCACCCCGCCCAATCGGGCACCGCGGGTATCTGGTCCTGTAACGCTCCTGGACGTGTCGGGCTGTGCCGCAGTTCTCATCGGTTTGTCGGATTTTCTGCGCGAAGCCTCGGATCCTGACGGTGACGTGTTGCAGGTTTCAAATGTCCTGGTGTCGTCAGGAACTATCGTCAAAATCGCTACAGGATGGCTGTTCGATTGGACCGAACTTGGCGCTGTGACGGTGAATTATACTATCTCAGACGGAGAGTTTTCGATCAATCAGACGGCACATTTCAACGTTGTCAAAGCGCCGCCGATAGTCGGCACCGCTGCCGAAGATGTTCTGTTGGGTACGGATTGCGGAGACACGATCGACGCCATGCTTGGCGACGATAGCATCGATGCACGCGGCGGTGCGGATACTGTCCATGCTGGCGGAGGAAACGACAATATCGTGGCTGGCGCTGGTGACGATGTGATCTTCGCCGGTTTGGGGAACGATATCGTGTTCGGTGGCGCGGGAAACGATCAAATCTACGGCGGCGCCGGTCGTGATCGTATCTGGGGTGATGAGGGCAACGACATCGTATTCGGCGAAGAAGACGACGATTTCATCAGCGGTGGCGCGGGCAATGATCTGCTGTTCGGAAACGACGGTGACGATTTGATTGCCGGTGACGCGGGCGACGATGTGCTTGATGGCGGGGCAGGACGCGACGCTCTTTCCGGCGGAGAGGGCAATGACACCATAATGGGGCAGGAGGGTAGTGATACGCTTTCGGGCGACAGCGGAAAAGATGTCCTTGCAGGCGGCGCGGGCACGGATATTGTTACGGGGGGCGCTGGCGCCGACATGGTGATTGGAGATCTGGACCGGTCTGACGACCGCTACGATGGCGGCGAAGGCGTCGATGAACTCGATTATTCCACGGCGCTGTTGTCAATCGTTGTGGACCTTGTCGAGTCCGTCGCCAGCGGCGACGAAATCGGCTCAGACACGGTTGCCGGCTTTGAGGTCGTCAGACTGGGGAGTGGTGACGACACGGTTATCGGCTCGGATCGCGGGGAGACGATTCTTGTCGGCGCTGGCGACGACATCGTTCACGACGGGGATGGCGATGACATTGTTTTCTGCGGCGCCGGTGATGATGTCGTCATTGCTGCAAACGACCACGCAAATGATCGGTACGACGGGCAGTCTGGATTGGACACCGTTGATTACTCTCAGGCGGCACACGGCATATATGTGGACTTTTCGAGCGGCATAGCGACAGGCCTGGACATCGGTAGGGATGTTCTCGATAGCATTGAGCACGTCGTTGGCAGCGGGCAAGGAGATGTTTTCACCGTTGGCCTTTCGGCGACCGTGCTTCATGGCGGTGCTGGCGATGACATCTTCCAATTCACGTTGCCGATCGGTTCGTCCAGCAGCGAAATGGTCCATCATATTTTGGACTTCATGGTCGGAGACCGGATCGAGACCTCAAGCTATCGCATCTTCGAACAGATCGCCGATGATCTCGAGAGCCATTTCGAGGCCGTTTACGGGGATACGGGCGATGACGATGGCCTTCCGATCAGGGTGCGTCACGAAGGCACGCACGAACTCAGCCAGACGTTGATCGAAATCGATACTGACAACAACAATTCATATGAGATGACAATCAATCTGAGCGGACACCACATGCTTGTGGTCATCGACGCGGCAGCTTAACCCGGAGGCAATGCGCATGTCAGACCGACCGATCGCCGAGCCAAGGGACGAGGATGGAGATACGGCGTTCCCGGTGACCCTAAGGGTCATTGCCGGAGCTGTGCTTGGCGTATTGTTATTTGCGGGTGCTGGCGGGTGGGCAGCCACGACGCAGCTTACCGGCGCTATCATCGCCTCTGGGATGGTCAAAGTCGATCAGAACCTCAAGGCGATTCAGCACCGCGACGGTGGCATTGTCAGCGAGATTGCCGTGAGAGAGGGCGACTTCGTAAACGAAGGGCAGATCATGTTCCGACTTGATGATGCCGAGACGCGCGCTGAACTATCGATCGTGAAGCATCAGCTCGTCGAACTCCTGGCGCGGCAAAGTCGCCTCGTTGCAGAGCGCGACAACCTGTTGAAAATCGACTTTGGTTCCGGTCAGCGCGACCTTCTAAGTGCCAACCCTGCCGCATTCATCGGCGAGACGCGCCTCTTCGTTGGAAATCTTCAAAACAGGGAAAGCCAGAAGCAGCAGCTAAAACTTGGCATTGCACAGCTTGAGGAGGAGATAAATGGATTGTCTGCGCAACGTGATGCAAAACTGGATGAACTCGTTTTGGTCGAGTTTGAGCACAAGAAGATAAAGGGGCTCACCGATAAAAAGCTGATGGAGACGTCTCGCAAGTACGTCATCGATCGCGAGATGGCCAAGCTGAAGGGGGAGGGGAGCGAGATTTACGCAAGCATCGCACGAGCGAAAGCTCGGATGAGCGAGATCGGACTACAGATCATCGCAATTGATGAGGCGGCACGAACCGAGGCGCAACGCGAGTTAAGCACGGTCGACCCGAAAATCTCTGAGCTGAAAGAGAAGAAGGTAGCGATCGAAGATCGCCTGCGGAGAACCGACATCCGGGCGCCTCTTACCGGAACCATCAACGAACTTTTCATTCATACGATCGGCGGTGTCATCACGCCTGCGGAAAAGCTGGCAACGATTGTTCCTGCGCGAGCCGCGTTGAAGATACAAGCGAAGCTGTCACCGACCGACATTGATCAGGTCTTCTACGGTCAACCAGCGCGTATGCGCTTCTCGGCATTCAATCAACGGACCACCCCCGAGCTTTTCGGGAAAATCGCATACGTGTCGCCTGCTACGAGCAGCGATCCGACGTCGGGCGATGTCTATTATTTAGCAGATGTGACTGTATCGGACGATGAGCTGGCAAAGCTGGGGGGGAACAGCCTTCTTCCGGGCATGCCGGTTGAGGTTTTTATCTCCACGGAGGAGAGAACGGCGTTTTCATTCTTGGCCAAGCCATTGGCCGATCAGTTCAGCCGCGCGTTCAAAGAGCAGTAGGCAGCGCCGACGAACCGACTTCTAAGGAGCGATCGCCTCAAATCATCGCTGTTGTTGATGAAACGTCACGCTGTTCTGTTTCCGTCGCGCGGGTCTTCCCGCTCCGTTGCCTTGCACGCAAAAGTTAGTAAAATTGAATAATGCCACTCGTATTGCGAACGGCGATGCGTTGAATGCGATATGGAAGTGGCGGAGGACCGCTGCCGGCGATCGTCGTAGCTATTATCGCAACTACAGTTTCAGCGTTGTATAGGACGGCGTTGCTGTTGCGCCTCCGACGGCGATAGACGCGGCTCTCACAGTATTGGCCATCAGCATGGCGATGGTCATCGGGCCGACCCCACCCGGAACCGGGGTGATGACGCTGGCAACTTCAGACGCTTCCGCAAAGGCGACATCGCCGACGAGGCGGGTCTTGCCTTCACCCTTTTCGGGGGCTGCGATGCGGTTGATGCCGACGTCGATAACCGTGGCGCCCGGCTTGACCCAATCGGCCTTGACCATCTCGGGACGACCGACAGCGGCGACCAGAATGTCAGCGTTGCGGCAGACGGCGGCCAGATCCTTTGTCCGCGAGTGCGCGATGGTGACCGTTGCGTTGGCATTGAGCAAGAGCTGCGCCATCGGCTTTCCGAACAGGTTGGAGCGGCCGATCACCACGGCGTTGAGACCGGAGAGGTCCTCACCATGGGTGCGGCGGACGAAGACCATGGCGCCGGCCGGTGTGCAGGAGACCAGACCGGTTTCGAGATCGCCGATCGCCAGCTTGCCGGCGTTGATGACGTGGAGACCATCGACATCCTTTTCCGGCAGGATCGACTGGATGATCGCTTCGGAGATCAGGTGCTTGGGCAGCGGCAGCTGCACGAGGATGCCGTGGATGGATGGATCGGCGTTAAGCGAGGCGACGAGAGCGGCCAGCTCTTCCTGGTTTGTCTCGAGCGGCAGCGTGTGCTGGATGGACTTGAAGCCGCACTCCTTGGCCATCTTGCTCTTGGAGCCGACATAGGCGTGACTTGCCGGATCGTCGCCGACGATGATGACGGCCAGACCCGTCTGAACGCCGCTTTGCTTTTGCAGCGAAACCGTTGCCGCCTTCACCGTGTCGATCACCGAAGCCGCAACCTGTTTGCCATCGATTACTGTCGCCATCATTCAGCCCATGCGCTCCGAGGCATAGCTGCCAGGGCTGGCCGGGAAGACCA